>NZ_CAXURM020000002.1:0-1603218 GCF_964253755.1 Variovorax sp. LjRoot130
CTTTGTGTACCCTTTCTGTACCTCTGCGGCCGTGCTTCGCACGATCATGAGCGCCCCCAGTCGTCGCGCTCCTGCACGTCATCAAACTAATCGCGCAGAGTGAACACCACCGACAGGTAAGTGACGGGCTGCGTGCCGATCGCCTCGATACCATGCAACGCGGAGGCTTCGAAGAGCAGCGAGTCCCCCGCGCCGAGCTCCACCACCTTCGCCCCATAGCGGTATCGCACCTCGCCCGAGAGCAGGTACAGGAACTTCAGTCCGGGGTGCTGGAAGGTCACGTAAGGCTCGGCCCCCGGCAGCAGCGTCACCAGGTAGGGCTCCACGAACAGGTTGCCCGACAGCAGATGCCCCAGCAACTCGTATCGGTAGTCGGCCACGGCACCGACCCGGTCCACCTGGATCCCGTGCCCCGCCCGCACGTGGCTGAAGTCCGTGCGGCTGGGCTGGTCGCCGAAGAAGCGCGAGATCGGCACGCCCAGGCCGCTGGCGATGCGGTCCAGGGTTTCGACGGAAGCGGAGACCAGCCCGCGCTCGATGCGCGAGAGCATGGAGCGCGAGATGCCGCAGCGCTCGGCGAGCTCGCCCCCCGAGGCGCCTGCGGCCATGCGCAGGGCGCGCACCTGGCTCCCGAGCAGGGAGGCGGGCCTGCTGCGCGCGGGCGGCCCCTCGCGCAGCGGCTGGATGCGCGTCACCGATGCCGGCAGCCGCAGGGGTCGGGCGGTTGGGAACGGCGATGAGATCTGTGCACGGGTCACGTTAATCTCGCTCCTGGAGCGCAGTCGAACTGCGCGCTATCGATCTTGCTGGTGCCACGCAACGTGGACCGCGCCGCACTGGTTGCCTGCTCGCGAATCCCATACGGACAGTCTTATTAACTCGCCATATACTTTGTAGCTCTATCCCATTCTATATGGGGGAATTGGGTGGTGCCAAGTCGCCGTGCTCCCCCTGTTCCGCCTCCGAACTTCCCTCGTGCGTTTCGCGCTGCGCGGGTGGCTGTGGGGATCTCGCAAGAGGCGTTTGACACGGTGTCGTCGCGGACGTATGTCAGCATCTTGGAGAGAGGCGTGAATGTTCCGACGCTCACGAAGATCGATGCCCTGGTTCGTGTGTTGGGTCTGCATCCCTTGACAGTGCTCACGCTGGCCTACGCAAATTCGCCTTCGACCAACGACGTGAGCAAGGTCCTTGAGCTGGTAGCAGACGAAGTTGCAAGCCTTCATCTGGACAAGTTCTCCGAAGCCTCATTGCCGAGAGGAAGAACGCGCACGAAGACCTGAGCGAATCGAGCGAGGACAGCCGGCATCGAGCCGGCCACGCCCCTGGCAGGCGCTGCGGGGTGAATGGCCTTTGGCCATCTCAACATAACGGCCTGTTGCCCTCGTTGCGGCCAGTCGCTCGCAGGGCTCGCTTGGTGGCCTGCACGGCTTCGCGCCCTCGCGGGTGAAGGCAACCGCCGTTATGTCTTGCGCCCCTTCGCGCCTGCAAGTCCATTCCAGCGAGCTCGTGCCAGGCACGAGCTCAAGGTTTCTGGTCAGGCGCTGCGCGCGGATGAAGGGCAGGGCGACGAAGGACCGAGGCCCTCGGGCGTCGCCCTCGCGCTCCTCGTCGATCTCTTCGTCGGCCTCGCGCGCCAGCGCCTCCAGGAACGCGCTGGCGGCGTTGTGCGGGTCGGGTTGAGGCTCGCCCACGTCCAGCGCCATCTGCTGGCTCCTGAGGCGCCGCTTGGCGCCCGGGTGCGTCATCGCATGCACCTGCTGCAGCTTCCGGATCGCCACCTGCGTGTAGATCTGCGTGGTGGAGAGCTCGACGTGCCCGAGCATGGCCTGGATGAAGCGCAGGTCGGCAACACGACACGCGCACAGCTCAAAAACAAGAAAGCCGGCAGCATCGCTGCCGGCGCCTCGGGATCGGCGATGAACTCAGCGCGTCACGGCACGTTCGAAGCGTGCACCGCGAACGGCTTGAACGGCAGGGCCAGCTTGCCAGCGTACTCGCCAGTGGATGCCAGCGTGGGGCAGACACCGGGCGCGGAACAGAAGTTGGTGTCGGGGTAGATCAGGTCACCGAACCGGTAGTTGTCGATGCTCTGGCCGCTGTAGTTCGCCACGCTGACGATATTGCCCCGCGTGGAGTAGTTGTCGGACATCGTCACCATGATCGGGTCGACGCGCGAGTCCTCCATGGTGCGCAGGATGGTGCCGCTGTTGCCGTCGTCGGCAAACTTGAGCCAACCCCACTTGCGATTGGCCCGATCGGTGAAGATCAGCATCGTGTTGATGGCATCGTCCTGGCTCGGGTAGTCCTTGGCCGCGGCGAGGTGCGAGATGTTGCTGCCCAGGCCCGTCACCACGCCGACTTCTGCGATCTCGGCGGGCGTGCCGACGGCCGGCTTGGGGCCCTGCACGTACTGCCCCAGCGAGTACATATGCACCTTGCCGTTCTCGGTGGCGACCCAGGCGCGTGGATAGCGCGGCACGGTCTTCCAGTACGGGCTGTCCGGCGAGATGCGCTCGCGGTCGTCCTTGCTCCAGTAGCTGTAGGTCGAGGTCGTCAGGATGCTTGTGGGCTTGTCGGCCAGCGTGATCGTCTTGACGATCGTAGGCGTGGCCTGTGGGCGATCTGCCAGCAGGTAGGGCCACTGGTTGGCGGCGAGCCCGACGTTCTGCGTTTCCAGGTTGCTCGCAGCGCTGCCCAGGTACATGTCATTCGTGTACTTGAAGAGCGGGCCGAGGTCGAGAAAGGCCAGGGTCTTCTCCGACTTCGAGGCCACCACCGCCACGCCGCCCTTGGCGTACTTCTCGTAGTACTCGCCGCCCGGCAGCAGCTTCGCCCGGTTGTCGGCCATCGGCGAGGCTTCCTTTGCCATGCCCGACAAGCCACCGTTGCCGGTGTACACGACAGCCGCATACGGGTGCATGCCGGTCGTCACCTTGATGGATGTCGGGGCCTTCATGTTGGCGGGCAGATCGACGTAGCCGAGCACCTTCATGAAGATGTAGTTGCCCTGGTTGAAGAAGCCGGGGTGGACCATGTCCATCCAGTCGTGCCACCAGTCGTACTTGGGACCATTGAGCGTACAGCCCTGGCAGCTGCCACCGAGCGAGATCACAGCGACCTGGCCCTTGTGGCCGATGGTGTCCCACACGGTGACGAAGGCGAACTCGCCGCCCCCGGTCACGGAAATGGCGGTCGGCACCTTGCCGATGGCCAGCTTGACGCTGGCACGGTTCTGCGCGGTGAACGTGCCGACGGTGAAGATCGTTGCCGGCTTCGTCGGGCTGCCCTGTGTCGCAATCAGCGAGAGGCGCGTCGAGGGGCTGTCCGCGGCGTTCTCGCCGCGATCTTCGACGATGGGCAGGTCTGCCGGGTCGTTCGGCGACAGCACGCCTGCGGCGTAGTAGTCATCGATCGACGTGGGCAGTATTCGCCGGTCTTGCCACAGCAACTGCGGGCGCTGCATGAAGGTCACCCGGTCGGTCGCCTGCGACTGGAACCACGCCACCGAGTTCGACAACGAGCTCCCACTGGCGGGCGTGCCGATCGCTGCGCCATGGATGCTCACGTACAGGTTGCTCGCGAAGGTGTTTTCCGCACCGAGCTGGTAGTAAAGATCATTGCCTGGGCCGTGGTTGATCGCGGCCACGTCGGCCCGCAGAGGAAGCGTGTTGACGCCGGTCCTGGCCGCCGCCGGCCCGAATCGGTACGCCACGCCCTCGGACTGGCCGAACTTGTAGGCGATGTTGTCGTAGGCATTCGCAACGATGGCGCCGGAACTGTCCACCACGTCGCCGGCGATGGGTAAAGGCGCGGGAGCGGGCGCAGGTGCAGGCGCAGGACCGGCCGACACACATGATTTCGCCGTCATGAACGCGGGATCGCCACCAAAGAACGTGTTCGTGCACGCTGCTGTTCCAGTGACCGACTGGGTGATCCAGCGCGAGTCGGCGCCGTACTTCACCAATGTGGGGGCGGGCACGGTGAATGAGGAACCTTCCTCGGCGAGCCAGGTTCCCGCGGCAGGGGCGGTGGGAGGGGGCGGAGCAGGCGGGGTTTGCACATAGCACGCCTTCGCCACGTACTCCAGCGGGTCGCGGCCGAAGGTTGCGTTGTTGCAGACCACGGTGCCGGCGAGCATCTTGCTCGTCCAGGCCGAATTCGCGCCGTATTGCACCTCCGTCAACGAGGCCAGGTTGAACGCCTGGCCTTCGTTGGCGACCTCGACCCAACTTGAGTCGAGCTTGCTGAGCTCTGCCTCCTTGTCTGCGGCGGGCTCGACTGCCGATGCAGCCGTCGATGCAGGCGGCGAGGCCGTCGACGCATCGGTGCTTTGAGGGAGAGCGAAGCTGCCGCCTGGGCCGCTTCCGCCCCCACCGCAGCCCGCGAGTGCACCTGCTGCAACAAAAAGCAGAAGCGCGCTTTTGTTGATCTTTTTCACACTGAATCTCCTGGTCAACCTGTGGACGAGAAAAAAGAAGTCCCCTGCGCCTCCAAAGGGCGCAAAGAAATGGGTAAAGAAACTGCTGGAACGGGAGGGGCTGATCGCCGCGTGGGCTAGAGGGATGTGGCACGTTGTCCGTGCTCGACCCTGTACGTGGTGTGGGGCCTGAGGCCGCCGGACATCGAACCCAACTGGACCGCGGCGACAGCCTTATCGTTCTTCAAGAGAACGCCCACGTGTCGCCTTTCCTCTTCGCGGTGCCACTGCGATTCGATCGTCAGAGCTGCAACCGATTTGTCATCGGTTCTTTTGAGTACTTAGGTAAGCTGCATGCGCTGCGCGTCGTCGCCGCAGTCCGCTGCGACAGAAGCCTTCATAGTGTTGCTTTCTATTGTTTCAATAGATATCTGGACTGGTGTTATTGTCGGCTCACCGATCTCTTTTGCGCCAAATCAAAGGCTCAAAGACAGGCACAACTTCACGTCGTGGCCGCGCGATATCGAATAGCGGCTCTATGACGCCATTCGAATTAACAACTTAGTTCGAAGACGTTGCGGCTCTTCCACGCGATCAACGAATACTTAATTCAGATTAAGTTGAAAGAACTAGAGTCTTGAAAGAATGCGATCAATTCAAGGTGAACCGCCCAAGGCTGGCCGAGTCGATTCATCGACTTGAATCCTGGAAGACCAGGGAAGCGATGGACGTGGACGCTGGAGCGCCTCCTCTAGAAGGAGGGTTCCCAGTCAACGCGAGTTGAACCACGCTCGCGACCAGTCCGGGGGTGGTCGCGCAAGCCGCTCAACGAGAAGCAATGGCCGAGGAGAAAAAGATGGGACCCTGCATGTGCCGTTATTGGTGCCGTACGCTCGCCAGGATCCGTGCCGATGACGTGGAGCACGTCCGCCTCGACGATCTGGCCGCGTACTACCGTGCCTGGGGCATCGATCTTTCGTTCCCGCAGGGGCTTGATTTCGACCACGACCCGACGGACGCCCGCCGAAGTGGATGAGCTGCGGCAGTAGTACCAGGCACCCCTCACAAACGCAGGTGTGCCGGCGTTGGTGGTCCTGGCGGCCGACTGCAGCGACGGTGCGCATGTCAATGGCAAGCTGCAGGACACGCAAGGGCGCGGCATCTGCGCAATCTTCACCCAATCGAACCGATATGCACGGCGACGCCCAAGAGCGGTTCGAGATCGTGGCGCACGGATCGGGCACATGCTCAGCCTGATCCCGGTGTGCGCTCGACCAATGGCGACAAGCCCAGGAAAGCCTCGACGCGAGCTCGCAAGCCCAAGATCCGGAACCGCTGGGCGTATGCGAACTACCTCAAGAAGAAACGCGACGCGACGCGTAAAGGGAAATGAATGCAGACCAGTACAAGAGCGAGAACTATGTGAGGGCGGAGAGCAAGTCCGCCGAACGCCAGCCCCACCCACCCCCCTCTCTTCTCTCTCCTCTCTTCGGGCCAGCACGAGGCGAAGCGAGGCGGGCCAGCAGTCTTGAGGCTGCGCCCGCGACCGGCCGCGTGCCGGAGGAAGGATTCGACGCGCTCGGCGCCGGGCGTCCGCGTCCACCTGGTCGGCGATGCGCCGCACCCTGGTGGCGCAGGCCAGCAGGCGCTGCCGTTCCTTATGACTCAGCACCACGCCGTGCCCGAGGTTGCCGGCAGCCACCGCGACCACCATCGCGTCCTCGCGCAGCAGCGCGAGTGCGTCGCGTGCCGGCAGCCCGCAAGGGCGCCGAAGCTCCCGGCACCTCGCATCGGCGCACCGGACGACCACGAGGCACTACATTTCCCGGGTGTCTACCGCCGCTCCCACCTTGTTCGACTACGCTCGCTTCGCCGAGGATCTGAAACGCCGCATCGACGGTGCGCGGCTTTCGGCCGCGCGCGCCGTCAACCGCGAGCTGGTGGCTCTGTACTGGGACATCGGGCAAGCCATCCGCGAACAGCAGGCACGCCGGGGATGGGGCGACGCGGTGGTCGATCGGCTGGCGCGCGATCTCAAGGCGTCCTTCCCCGGGACGACTGGCTTTTCAGCGGCGAGCCTCTGGCGCATGCGCCAGTTTCACGAGACCTACACCGCGTCGGAGTTTCTCGCACAGCTTGTGCGAGAAAGAGAGCGCGCTACCAAACGCATCCAAGGTCCCAAGGCGCTGACGGCCGTCGACCATCGTCAACTCGCACAGGCGGTGCGAGAAATGGTGGAGGCGGTGCCCTGGGGCCACCATGTCAACCTGCTCTCCAAGCTCGACGATGCTGCGCAGCGGCTCTTCTACCTGAAGGCCACCGCGCGCTTCGGCTGGAGCCGCAACGTGCTGCTCAACCAGATCAAGGCGCAGGCCTACGAGCGGTCGTTGGCCCAAGGCAAGGTGCACAACTTCGCGCTGGCGCTACCCGAGCATTTTGCCGAGCAGGCCGAGGAGGCGCTCAAGAGCAGCTACAACCTGGAATTCCTTGGCATCCGGCGCGAGATCAAAGAGCGCGAGCTGGAGGACCACCTGATCGACAAGCTGCGCGACTTTATCCTCGAGCTGGGCTACGGCTTCTGCTTCGTCGGGCGCCAGTATCGACTCTCGCTCGGGCGCAAGGAGTACTTCATCGACCTGCTCTTCTATCACCGCTTCCTCAAGGCGCTGGTGGCGATCGAACTGAAGATCGGGCCCTTCGAGCCGGAGTTCGCCGGCAAGATGGATTTCTATCTCAACCTCCTCAACGAGAAGGAGCGCGCGCCGGACGATGCGCCATCCATCGGGATCATCCTGTGCGCCGAGAAGGACAACCTCGAAGTGGAGTTCGCACTGAAGAGCAAGTCGAACCCGATCGGCGTGGCCGAGTACCACCTCCAGGGCAAGCTGCCGGCCGAGATGAAGGGAAAGCTGCCCTCCGCGCGCCAGCTTCAGGAAGTAGTGCGGGCCGTCTACCCCCGATTGGGTTGAGCCGCAAACGCAACGCAAGCACGCGTGAACCCATTTGGATCGACTGGGGATTCGGGTCCACGATGAATGATGTCGCGGCACACAAGGTCACGGGCAGCGCCGGCCAGTCGAATCGCTAGGCGCCCTTCAATCGTCGCGCCTCCGGAGCAAGAACCTATCGTTCAGCCCGGCCGCGCAGCGGGACGCATCCGCGCAGACTCAGGATCTCTCGCGTTGCCAGCACACCTCCTCTCGAGCGGGCGGCGCAACTGAAGCAGCACGGCGAACACATCGGGCGCTATCGATGAATGCCCCGGCGATGGCAAGAAACTGGGAATCGATCGAAGCGGTGAGAGACGCAGCAGCTCGCGTCCGCATTTGATCTTGGATGGGACAGACCCTGCTGGTAGAGAGATCACCGACCGTACCAAGCGCCAAGGCGCACTCATCCCTGCGGCGCCTTCTCTCGAGTCCCCAGCAAGCTTTCCAACATGGACATCTCGAACGATCCTCCAGTTTGGTCGAGATGCGTCGCTTTCAGCCGGATCGCGTAAAGGCTCGCACGCATCACCCTCCAACTGGGGCTCCCCACGCCTCGCGTGCAATGTCGACAGGATTTCGCGTGCCACGGGTGGCATACAGCTCAAGGGCAAGGTCGGCGGTCTGCTCCAGGTCGGCGCATCCTTCTGCAAGCCGTTGCCACTCGGCGACGAACGCGCGTTGCCATTCCTGGGTATGTTTGGGGCGCGCGGCAGGCCCGCACGTCAGCGGCTCTGATTGCCAGTTCATGTTTCCTCCTTCATTCAGGCGCAGCGGTTTAGAAAGGGCGCCCGCGAGCACGCGCCCTCCGCTTCAATTCATCGTAGTCGCCCATCAGCCGATCGAATGAAGGTGACGGCCTCGGTCGTCACCAGCTGTGAACTTTGTAGCAGCGCACAGAGCCAGCCCCACAGGGACGAGATGCGAGGAGGCAACGCTCGATGGGAGTTTTTCACATCCTTACAGCCTTTGTGGTCCGTGGGCAGCACCCCTGGGTGGACAGCTCAGGTCTTCGTCAGGGTTGGGCACTAGTATGGCCAGGCAGTGCCTCCGGGGGCATCGCATCGACCACTGCGCTCAAGCCAGCACTTCAGCTGGCAGCTCCCTCGTAGATGAACAAGAACACACGCGGCACGATCGAGATGACCACTGCCATGGTGATCTCTGGAACCCTCGGCTGGTTCGTTCTGCGCTCTGGACAGCCGATCATCGATCTGCTGTTCTGGCGCTGCGTGTTCGGCGCGGCCGCCCTGCTGGTCGTCTGCACGGCCATGGGCATGCTGCGCGGCAAACTCTCGATTCGCCTGTTCTGCTGGGCAGCGTTGGGAGGGGCGGCCATCGTCCTCAACTGGCTGCTGATCTTCGCTTCGTTCTCACGGGCATCGATCTCGATCGCGACCGCGGTCTACAACACGCAGCCCTTCATGCTGGTCGCGCTGAGCGCGCTCTTCTTTGGCGAACGCCTGACCGCGACCAAACTGACGTGGCTGGGCGTTGCCTTTGTCGGGGTGCTTCTGGTCGTCCAGGCGAAACCCGAGGCCAGCTACACCGGCACCGCGTATGTCTCCGGTGTCCTCATGGCACTCGGCGCGGCCTTCTTCTATGCGGTGGCCGCCATCATCACGAAGAAGCTCAGCGGCACGCCGCCGCACATGATTGCGCTCGCCCAGGTGTGCGTGGGCATCTTGATGATCGCGCCCTTTGCCAATCTCTCGGCGCTCACCGCCGATGGCCGGGTGTGGGGAAGCTATATCGTCATGGGCGTGGTCTACACCGGACTGGTGTTCGTGCTGCTCTACGGCGCGATACAGAAGCTGCCGACGCACGTGGCGGGCGCGCTGTCTTTCGTCTACCCCATCGTCGCGATCGGCGTGGACATGGTGGCCTTCGACCATCGACTGGAGCTGGTGCAAGGGGTCGGCGCCGGCGCGATCCTGACGGCCGCGGCGGGACTGAATCTCGGGTGGTCGCTCAAGAGATCGAAAGCGCCGGCCGTCGAGTGAGGTAGGCCCCGCCGCGGATCTGGGGCCGACGGCAGGAGCGGGGCAACGCATCGTCGATGGCCCGGGAGGCGGCCGTACGCCAGGATGAAGAACCCCCAGCGGTTCGCCAGGCCGCCCCACGGCGATTGCGGCTCACTCTTCTCACGAGGACATCGCAGTCGAGCCGAGGGACGGCATCTCCCTGGCCAGGATGAATTCGAAGGCGGCGCCGGCATGCCGTGCCGCAGTAAAGATCGCCGTGCGATCGTTCTTCAGCACCTGCAGCCAGCTGTCCAGGTAGGCGGCATGCCCTTCGATGGTCGCGTCGACCAGGCCGCAGTGCCCCATCACGAACGCGCAGCCGAGTTCGGCCACCAGTTCCTCGAACGCATAGGCCGCGTCGCCGAACCGTTTCCCGAACTGCCGATTCAGCCGGCTCGGATGTCCGGTCCAGTGAACCAATTCATGCAGCGAGGTGGCGCAGCACGCTTCGGAGCTGGTGAAGCGGCTCGGCCACGGCAGGCGGATCTCGTCGAGCTCCGGCAGGTACATCGCGCGCTCGAAGCCGTGCCGGATCGTCGCATTGCAGCCGCCGAGCAGGCGCAACGCACCCTCCACCGGCCCCCGTGGCGATTTCACGGGATCAACGCAAAGCTCAACGACATCCGACGGCAACCCGTCGATCTGCGCGACGTTGAAGACCCAGAATGGCCTGGCCAGCAGCGCGCCACCGCGCGGCGCTTGCTCCGCCCTGCCCTCTTCCTCGCCGTCCTGAATCGACGCAGCGCCATCTGCATCCGACCCCTTGCGTGCCTTGCGTTCGAAGTGCGCACACATCACCGCGCGCTCGCCCTTGCGAACCTGCGCGCCCATGCTCGATGCCTGCTTGTAGGTCAGCCAGACATTCGACGCATACCCGTGCTCGATCGCCGCGTCCCAGAGCAGCAGCACATTGGCGCCGTGATAGGGCTCGCCGGTCTTGCCGTTGCGCGGCACGCCGCGCGAGGCCGCCCGCGTCCAGCGCGCCCGGAACACATTGCCACCCTTCTCGAGCATGGCCACGATGCGGTCGGTGATGACTTGCCGCACGTCCATGCGTGCGCCGTTGCGACCCGCCGAGTTCCTCTCTTCATCAGCACCTGCTTGGGGTGAGTCCTCGGGGGGTACGGGGGGAACGCCCGTGGCTGTTGGGTTGTCCGCATGGCGCCGACGGGTGGATCGAGTGGCATGCATGGCTGGGCCTTTCTGCGGGTGTGCCGCGGTGGTTGAACATCTGCTTTCGGAGCCGCCTCAACGCATGAAGAGCGAGCGCAAGGGCCGATGTCCAGGGAGCGCCCGGAGGCCGCAGCCGAGGCGCTGGCCGAGGACCGGGTGAGGACGGTGGCGAAGCCCGAAGCCCTGGACAGCGGCTCGGGCGAGCTATGCGTCGGTCAAGAGGCGGCTTCGAAGGCAGATGCACCGCGGCACACCACGCCGGCACGGCGCATCCACGAGCCCATCGGCGCGCGCGAGCGGCCAGCAGGCCGCACCTCCTGCGCGCAGGCGCAGAGGCACGCGGAAGAGAGACTGAGATTGCCTGCGTGGCAAGTGGCCGCGCTCCAGCGGCGACTCATGTGCAAGGCCTCGAAGCCGCGTCATGCGGCGAGCCAGAAGAAAAAAGGGCCGAAGCCCCTGCCGCTACATCAACCCGCGCTGTGCGAGCGAACTCGCCTGGGTTCCGGCGATGACCAAATGATCGAGCACGCGAACGTCGAGCAGAGCGAGCGAGGCCTCAAGCGCCTTCGTCAGCGCTTCATCCGCACGCGACGGCTCGGCCGCACCGCTTGGATGGTTGTGCGCCACGATCAGGGCGGCCGCGTTGTGATGAAGGGCCCTGCGCGCGATCTCGCGAGGGTACACGCTGGTCTGGGCGATCGTGCCGCGAAAGAGATCTTCGATCGCGATCAGCCGATGCTGCGCGTCGAGGTACATGACCACGAAGCTCTCGTACGGCTGCCCGGCAAAGTGCAGCTTCAGGAAATCGCCCACCGCCGCCGGCGAGTCGAACACCGGCGCGGCCGCCATCTCCTCGGCCAGCAGTTCCTGCGCCAGCGCCAGGCTGGTCGCCAGGCGCCGGCAACCGGGCAGCGACGAGTCGCGCGCGAAGGCGGCCAGCTTGTGCAGCGAACGGCCATGAGCTTCGTACAGCGCCTCGGCCTCTGCACCAAGAATGGGGCGCAAGGCATCGACGATGCGGCGTTGCTCGGCGGTGAGATCGAGTGATGCGGTCATGGTGAGCTCCTGTGGGTGACACAGGCGGGATTGCCTGCGTGACCCCGCTCCACCCCGCCGCAGCGCAGCGCTCAAGGCCGCCGCAGGCGCGCGGCACGCGCCGAGCACGCGAAGCGCGCGCAGGGCCTTGAACGCGAGAACGGTGGGGTACGCTGAGGGCACACAGGCAAGCCCTCCCCCACCCTCACCAACCCCCGGGACGCAACCGCTCCCAATCCCGCGCCAGGGATGCGCAAGGCGGGCCGAGAGGCACGTCCCCGTAAGGGGATGAGCGCGACCGCGCGAACCTGGAACAGCCCGGCACCGGCGTGCACGGTGGGCGCCCAGCCTTCAACTCAATCGATTCGCGGCATCTCTTTGCGGTCGCGACGACATCGGCCATGGCTGTTCGCCCAAAGCCTCCGGCAGGGAATCTTCACCGCGCACGAATCGACCGATGCGGGGGACTTTCGGGCCTTGGTCAAGGAGAACGGGGCGCATCTCCCGCGCCGGCGACATAGATGTTCGCTGGGCGCTCTACGGCTGTCTGTGGCTATCTGTGTAGGTAGGCTGCAAAAGGACGCCAGTCTTCGAGAGCGCGCTCATTTGCTCTTGACTTTGTACGGTACAATACCGTACAGTGCAGGGGAAAGAGAGGTCTGCCATGTCCCGCGATACCCCCCGAACCGAGCGTGTCGAAGCGCGCATTGCACCTGACGTGCTGGCCGTGGTCCGACGCGCCGCAGAGATCGAAGGACGAAGCATCAGCGACTTTCTCGTCGGGGCCGCGCAAGAAGCCGCGCGCCGTACGATCGAGCAGACGCAGATCATCCGCCTGTCGATGGAAGAACAGCAGCGCTTTGCCTCACTGCTGCTTGATCCCCCTGCGCTTTCTCCTGCGATGGCACGCGCGGCCAAGGCGCACAAGAAACTGATCGCCTCCTCGCGGTGACAGCTCCGTTCCGCATAGAGGCGCTGGCGCCGGAGCATGACCGCGCCGGCTTTGCCTGCGGGAGCGATCCGCTCGACAAGTATTTGAGAGAGCAAGCGTCGCAGGACATACGTCGCCGCACCAGTGCCTGCTACGTCGCCATCGACAACCAGACGGATGCGGTCGCGGGGTATTACACCCTGGCCGCAGGCAGCGTTCCTCTCACAGGCCTTTCCGAGGCGATGGCGAAGAAACTGCCGCGCTATCCCCTCGTTCCTGTGGCACGCATTGGCCGTCTCGCAGTGAGTGTGGCGTTTCAGAGGAGGCAGCTTGGAGCAGCACTGCTGTGGGATGCAGGGCTGCGCGCAATGCAGTCGGGCATGGGCGTCTTCGCGTTGGTTGTCGATGCCAAAGATGAGGTTGCAGCCGCGTTTTACGAGCATCACGGATTCACTGCATTCAGCGGCAACCCACTGACCTTCATCCTTCCGATCGCGACCCTCGCAAACAAGCACTGAACACGCCACGCGACTTCCAGGTCAAGCTTGTCGCGCCGTGTCACTGCCTGATTCGCCAAGCTTCGGTCAGAATCATTGCGCTTGCCGCGAATGTTGAGGGGGAACCTATGCCTCGTGAATCCAGTTTGACCGACGAGCTGCGGCTGCTATTGCATTCGCGCCGTACGGCCGCCCTAGGCACTGTGGGTGATGACGGAGCGCCGTTTGTTTCCATGATCCCGTTCGCGGTGGAGCCATCTCTTGGATGCCTGATCATTCATGTCAGCGACTTGGCCGCCCATACGCGCTACCTTCGAGACAGGCCCAAGGTATCTGTGCTTGTCATGCAGCACGAGCAGCCTGGTGAGCCGGTGCACGCGCTTCCACGCGCGACTCTGGGGGGCGACGCCGACGTGCTGGAGAGCAACGGGCCGGAGTGGGAGCTGTGCCGAGCCGCATACTTGGCGCGCTTTCCTGAGGCAGAGCCCATGACGCAGCTGAGCGATTTCCGGTTTGTCGCAGTTCATGTCAATCACGGCCGCCAGATCTCAGGGTTCGCAGCGGCGCGTGACGTTGGCGAGGAAGAGCTCAAACGCGCCTTGCGCGCCGAGGCGTGACGCAATGCATAGGTGCGATCGGCCAGACAGCGGTCAGCGCCCGCCTCTGGCCCGGCTTCGGCAGGTCAGAGCCACATCTGTGCTGAATGTCCGGATGTGGCCATGCGGGTTCGAAGAACATCCGGGTCTTGGCGGACATCAGGGCAGTGAGATTGACGCCATCAGCAAATGATGAGATCCGTATGCCCGAAGCCCTTGGAATAATCGAGCACGGAAATGACCGAGGGCGTGACGCGGAACAGGCGAACCTCGTCCGGGCTCGGCATCTTCATCGGCAGAGGCCCCGCCTCAGGGTATTTCAGAGGTAGCAGGCGCAAGACTTTCTCCGCTTCGGCCCGATCATCCACCGCATGCGCACGTGCAGCCATCGACAAGCCGGTGATCGCCATCAAATCCGCCGTGTCGTGGTCGATCGTCAGCGAGAGTCGATCATCTCGCGCCAGGTTTTTTGCCTTCTGACTGTCCAGCCCGCAGAGAAAGTACAGCGTCAGGCCTTCGTTCACGTAGCCGACAGTCGTTGCCTGCGGCCAGCCATCCGGGCGCAGCGTCGCAACCGTCATGATTCGATGTTGATCCAACAGCGCCAGGACCTTCCGTCTGATCTCGTCGTCCATGAGTCGCCTCCACAATCGTCAAAAGGGACCGTCCCATTCTGGGCTTGTTTGGCGACTCGGCCTTGATCTTGATCAAGGGCTGACCGCATCGGGTTGCGAATGCGCGCCTTGGCGGGGTAACCGTGACTGGCTACCTCTCAGTCGACTTCTCAGTCGAACTCTCAGTCGACTCTTGCCGTCGGTCGCGACTGGCTGCTTCTGGCCGCCCCCGATTGCTGAAGTTGGCAGTATTCGCGTCGGTGATCCGCTCCCGGCTGCAGCGCGGACGATCCAAAAGGCATCGAGCGCCGGACGGTGCGATACGGCACTCAGACCGTCACCGCCTTCATATCGCGCGCCACGCGTCGAGGCAGCGAGCGGCAAGTGCGGTGACCCCGTAAGGTTCGTCTGCATCGAAGGCAAACCCAAACTGGGGGAAATGAGAAAGCCTGCCTTCCCGAACGCAGACGGATCGGTGGTTCGGACGAAGGATGCAAGCGCAGTGAATGGCACGGACAGATTGCCGATATGGACCACCGGAGCTTGCATGGTGATCTCTTCCAGCCTGCCGCAGTCCTGGAAACGAAAGACGACCGAGTCGTAGTCGAGTTCATTGAGCCCGACTTGGTTTCGGTGCGTTCTCGCGGGATTGCCTCGCATCTTCACGATCTGTTCTCTCGTGGCCGAGAACGGTACTTCATCGACGCAGACGAACGGATCCAGCTTCATTTGTTCGCCCAGTATGGAGGCGAGAAGTGCCTGAGATCATACGGATGAACGCTCAGGCTTCGGGCCGTCCTCGTCACGGATTCGACCAGACCCCGCGTGGTCGGCCGGTGCGTTGTCGACGCAGTATGTCAAGCGTTGTCGGTCAACAAATCGACGCGCGGCATTTCAGTGGCTGGCATGGGTGATGGATCGTGATCCGAGGTCGGGAATGGCGCCACCACCAGCCTGCCCCATCGCTCTCGCCGATGCTCACGCTCGATTGCAGGTTGTGCAGCCCCCGCAACGAGCCGATACGGTTCCTGGGTGCGGTGCGCTGCGTGTCAGCCGCGCCAGTTCGCGCTGCGTGCGGCGCGCATCTTCGTCCTCATGTGGAGTCACGCATCCCGTGCCTTCAGCGCAGCCCTTCGGGATTCTTGGAGACATCGCTCGACGATCACTTGGTCTGCGAACTCATGCCGAGCGACTCCCGAGTCACGGGGTTCCCCCACCAGGCTTACCTCTTCATCGCGAAGCCATGCAGTAGCAGCAGCAGGCGATTGGGCTTCGGACATATCCCCTTTGTCTGATGCGCCACGGCCCGCGGTACGTCACGATGCGCGTCGGGGAGTTGGAGGTGGCGTGGGCGTCCCTCGGCGGAAATCGCCAAGCTGCGAACTGGAGGAGTGATCATGGTCGGAGACCGGCTGGCCGCTGCGCAGCGGGGTATCGCGCTCGCCGAGGTCATCGAGACTGCGCCCATTGCGCCAGCAAGCGGGAAACGAGTTGCGCGCGCCGCGAAGGCGGTGGGTCGTGTCGGCGCGCCGGCGCCAACACGGGCCGGGCGAGCGCCGTCAAGGGGCGCCGCCGGCGCGTTCACCGGCCCGTTTCTGTCACCGTCCTCTTTGACGAGGGCCGAGCGGCTGAAGCTCGTCGACGGTGTCGAGCGCGTCATCGAAGGTGTGTTCGCGCACCTGCCGCTCAAGCGCGCGCGCTACGGCGTCGACCCGGTGCAGCGGCTGCGCATCCTGCGCACGCAGGTCGACCAGTTGTCGAGCGACGAATTCCACATCGAGCTGGCCGACGTGGTGACGCGACTGCGCGATGCGCACACGCGCTACGCCGGCCCGGCGAGCCTGTCGACCAAGGTCGCGGCCCTGCCTTTCCTGGTCGAGATGTTCGGCCCTGCCGCCTCTCCGACTTACGTCGTCACCCGCGTCGCCGCCGGACTGGACGCGGCCTTCAAGCCAGGTGTGGTGCTGGAGTTCTGGAACGGCGTGCCGATCGACAAGGCCGTGCGCCGACACGCTGACGAGGAGGTCGGCGGACGCACCGACAGCCAGCGCGCCTGGTCGGTCCAGAGCCTGACCCTGCGCTCGCTGCAGTACGGCCCGCCGCCCGACGAATACTGGGTCGTGGTCGGCTACCGCAGCAGCGCGGCCGACGGCGCTGCGACGGGTTCGCCCCGCGAGATCAAGATACCCTGGCGCGTCGTCGACCCGGGCGAGATCGACGAGATGCTGCCGAGCGGACCTACCGGCCGCGCGGCCACGCGCCTGCGGCACACGCGCGCGGTCGATCCGGCGGCAGCGATCGCGCGCCGCGCCAAGATGCTGCTCTTCGCGCCCGGCGCGTTGACCGGCGAGCAGGCCAGTGCGCAGCCGACACCGAAGTCGTCGTCCGGTCGCAAGGCGCCGACCGCCAAGGTCATCGCGACCGAGCTCACGGGCACGCTCAAGGCCACGTCGCTGGCCCAGCCGGACGGAGCCATCGCCTACTTGCGCATCTACGGCTTCGACGTCCCGCCGGAGGACTTCATCCCCGAGCTACAACGGCTCATCCCTCTGCTGCCGGACAACGGGCTCATCATCGACGTGCGCGGCAACCCGGGCGGCTACATCCTGGCGGCGGAATCGGCACTGCAGCTCTTCACGCCCAAGCCGATCCAGCCGACGCGCTTCTCGATCCTGTGCACCGCCTTCACGCGCACGCTCGCCGCACTGCCGGGCATGGAAGGAGAGCTCGGGCCGTGGAAGGAGTCGCTCGAAGCGGCGGTGCGCAACGGCGAGCTGTATTCGCAGCCGCTGCCCATCACGAGCTTCGCGGAGTGCAACGCGATCGGCCAGCAGTACGGCGGGCCGGTCGTTCTCGTGGCTGACTCAACCACCTACTCCTCCGGCGATCTGTTCAGCGCGGGCTTCGTGGACAACGGCATCGGCCCCTTCGTCTGCGTCGGCGAGGCCACCGGTGCCGGCGGCGCGAACGTCTGGGACTACGAGGATCTGCGCCCGCTGATGGCCGGCACCGACTTCGAGCTGCCGACGCTGCCCGACGGCATCGGCATGTCCTTCGCGTTCCGTCGCGCGACCCGCGCGGGCCCGTCGGAAGGCCTGCCGATCGAGGACGTCGGCATCGGCGGCACGCCGTACGCGATGACGCGCGACGACCTGCTTGCCGGCAACCCGGACCTGCTGGCCCATTGCTTCGAGCTCCTCAAGCAGCAGCGCCGAAGCAGCCTGATCGTCGAGGCGAGCAAGACCGCGCGCGAGATCACCGTGCGGCACGCCGGGCTGACGCGGCTGGACGTGCTCTTCGACGGCCATCCGGGCAGCAGCCTTGCCCTGCGCGCGCGAGCGCCGGTGGTCGTGCCGTACCCGGCCGGCACCAAGGTGGTCGAACTGTTCGGCTTCGGCGGCGAGGAACTGCTGCAGAAGCGGCGCGTGGACGCACGCCGCTGACACGGCTCACACAACAACAAGGAGCACGCTCTTGACTTTCCGCATCTCCTGGGCCGCACTCGTCGCGGTCTCGTCGCTCTGCTGCGCGACAGCGTCGGCCCAGTTTCCCGACGCCCGCGACACGCCGCCGGCGGGCTGGGCCGGGCCGGTCTTCAAGCTGAAGCAGGACTACCCGCAGACGCTGCCCGCCGTCGGCTCGCGCCCGTGGATGAGCTTCGACTTCCGCACCCAGCCCAACGAGTACATCAAGGCGGTGCTCGACTACGCGCTGGAGGGCAACAAGCAGGTCGACTTCGTGGTGCAGAACAACACGACGCGCGGCTGGTACCACGCCCCGTGGATGCACGTCGGCGCGGCCGGCCGCGAGTTCGTGCGCGGACTCACGCGCGAGCGTAGTTCGCGCCCCGGCGAACTGGCCCCGACCCAGACGGGCACTTTCGAGAACTGGGCCGTCAGCGTCTACAACCCGCGCGGTGGCTACACGCTAGGGCGCGTGTGGAAGGACCCGGACGCACCGAACCCGAGTGTCGCGAAGTTCCCGGTGGGCGCCGTCAGCGTCAAGCTGATCTTCACCGAGGCGCCGGTGAGCCAGGTGCCCTACCTCGCGGGCTCGGTGGAATGGCAGGCCGACATCAACCGTAGCCGCAACACCAACCCGCGGCCCACGCTGCGCCTGCTGCAGGTCGACGTGGCGGTGCGCGATAGCCGTGCGGCCTCGACCACGGGCTGGGTCTTCGGCACCTTCGTCTACGACGGCAACGCGCCCGGCGCGACGCCCTGGGACAAGCTGGTGCCCGTCGGCCTCATGTGGGGCAACGACCCAACCCGCGTGGGGAGCGGCCAGGCGCTGCAGCAGACCAAGATCAACGCCGACCTGCAGATCCCGCAGCACCTGGGCTTCGAGAAACGGCTCAACGGGCCGGTGGACAACCCGCGCTCGTCCTGTCTGTCGTGCCATTCGACGGCACAGGTGCAGACCAACCTCTCGCGCCCGACGCGCGCGGCGATACCGCCGGCCGGCGCAACGGCGGCGACGCTGCGCCTGTACTTCCGCAACATCAAGTCGGGCACGCCCTTCGATTCGAACGCGCTCGCGCTCGACTACTCGCTGCAGCTGCAGAACGGCATCGCGAACTGGGCGCAGACCGAAGGCCCGTCGTCGAGCCCGCAGGGCGGCGCGCGCGCCACCATCGGCGCGGCTCCGCTGCGGCTCGACCGCTCGCACGGCATCAACATCCAGCCCGCAGGCAGGGACGACTGAACGATGGCCACCAAGAAGCCCATCGATCCGGCGGACAGCCCGAGGGTCGTGCTCGAAGGCCGCGTCGTCACGATGAACGGCAACGCCAAGGTGATTGCCAACGGCCGCGTCTACACGCACAACGGCGACATCGTCGCGGTGCAGGAGGCGACGGCGCCGGCGCCCGCGGGCTTCGGCAACACGGCGGTGAGCGACACGGGGGGCACGATCTACCCCGGCTTCATCGACCTGCACAACCACATGCCCTACAACGTGCTGCCGCTGTGGCAGGTGCCGAAGAAGTTCAGCAACCGCGGCCAGTGGGGCCGCCACGCCGAGTATCACAGCAAGATCTCCGCGCCGATGCAGACGCTCGCGGCCACGCCCGAGCTGCTGGCGTCCATCTGCCGCTACGTCGAGGCCAAGGCGCTGGTCGGCGGCACCACCACCGGCCAGGGCATCACGCTGGCGAACCAGTCGGGCATCCGGCGCTACTTCCGCGGCGTGGTGCGCAACGTCGAGGCCACCGACGACGAAGCCTCGCTGCCCGCGGCCTCGACGCGCGTGCCCGACGTGGCGGCCAAGGACGCGCAGACTTTTCTCACGCGGCTGAAGAAGGAGAAGAGCTGCTACCTGCTGCACCTCTCCGAAGGCACCGACGCGACCGCGCGCCGCGCCTTCCAGTCGCTGCAGATCGGCGGCGCCAGCTGGGCGATCACGCCCTCGCTCTGCGGCATCCACGCGGCGGCGCTGCAGGCGCCGGACTTCGAGGTCCTCGCAGCCAACGGCGGCAGCATGGTGTGGTCGCCCTTCAGCAACATGCTGCTGTACGGCCGCACCGCCGACATCGCCGCGGCCAAGGCGGCCGGCGTGCCGATCTCGCTCGGCTGCGACTGGGCGCCCTCGGGCAGCCGCAACCTGCTCAACGAGCTCAAGGTCGCGCACATTTTCAGCGAGGCCAATGGCGGGATCTTCACGGCGCGCGAACTGGTCGCGATGGTCACGCGCGAGCCGGCCGGGCTGCTCGGCTGGGACCGCGTGGTCGGCACCATCGAGGTGGGCAAGCGCGCCGATCTCCTCGTGGTCGAGGGCACGGCGGGCGACCCCTACCAACAACTCATCCGCGCCAAGGAGTCGGACCTCGCGCTCGTGATGATCAACGGCGTCGGTCGCATCGGCGACGCGGCGCTGATGCGCAAGCTGGGCTTTGCCGGCGAGACGCTCAAGATCGGCGGCGCCAACCACATGCTGTTCCTCGCGCACCCGGCCGAAGATCCTCTGACGCAGAACCTCACGCTCTCCGCCGCAGGCGATCGCCTGACCCGCGCGCTGCGTGGTCTGCCCGCGCTCGCGCGCAGGGCCGAGCGCCCGCGGCCGATCTCGCCGATGGCGATGGCGCGCGCCGGCGCCAACACCTGGCGGCTGGCGCTCGACGAGATCCTCGACACTGGCGTCGAACTGCGCGCCAACCTGCCGGTGCGCGTGCCGGGCGGCCGCACGCTGCGGTCCGCGGCGATGCGGCCGGTGTTCGCGGAAACGAAGAAGCTCTCGGCCGCCGTCATGCCGCTCGCCATCGATGCGCTGACCGTCGTCGACGATCCCGGCTACCTCGACGCGCTGGACACGCAGAGGAACGTCCCAGACACGATCAAGGAGGGGCTGCGCGACCTCTGGTCGTGAACGCCGCCGCACCATGGCCCTCCTGCGCGACGCATTGAACGACTTCACCATCAACTGGCGCAACGACCTCACGCCCGCCTGGCGCTCGGTGCTCGCCGGCGCCGGCCCCAACCCGACTGCCGTCGGCAGCGCGCTCACCTACGACGACCTGCAGCCCATCTACCCGTCGCGGCGCGACAAGCCTCTGCCCGGCGCGCGCGCCGATGCCCACGTGTTCCGCGCTTTCGACGGCCTCACGCCCGCGAAGGTGCGCTGCGTCCTGATCGGCCAGGACCCCTACCCCGCGCTGAGCCGCGCGACCGGCCGCTCCTTCGAGCAGGGTGACATCGACGCCTGGGGTCTGCCCGCCGCGTCGGTCGCGAACAGCCTGCGCGTGCTGCTGCGCATGATGGTCGCGGCGCGCACCACCGATCCGGCCGTGCTGAAGATGAGCTGGACCACCTTCGTTCGCCACATCGCGACGCCCGCCGTCGCGCTCGAATCGCCGCGCGCCCTCTTCGACAAGCTGCAGCAGACGCAGGGCGTGCTCTTCCTCAATGCCGGGCTCACCATCACGCGCTACCAGTCCGGCGGCGCGCCGGAGCAGACGCGCGGCCACATCCCCTTCTGGCGGCCAGTGGTCGGCCAGGTGCTGCGATCGATGGCGACGCGAACGAGCGGACAGGTGGTTTTCCTCTGCCTCGGCCAACTTGCGCAAAAGCTGCTCGCCAACGAAGGCGTAAAGCTGGCTGCCACCCAGGCGGGCACCTGGGAAACGCGGGCCGGCGAGGTCGCGCTGCCGCACCCGGTGGCCCCAGGCTTCATCAACGGGCCGAATCCGTTCGCAGCGGTCAACGCGAAGCTCGTGGCCTTCGGAGCGGCGCCGATCGCCTGGTAGCGCGCCTGGACCAAGAGCCTCGGGCCAGCGTCCTCGAGTTTCGGGGGGTGACAACCGACGTGGCGCACCGTCTTGTTGGAAGGCCGAAAGGTCCGCTGGCCGCAGCCCCTTTGGGCAGCAGGTTCGGGACTTCGGCTACCAGTTGCGCCAGTTTGACGCAATGCTGCGCACGCATGCCGCTCGTCACAAGAGTTGACGTCGTTGACGATGCGCGTTCCGAGCAGACCATCCGCGCTGACCTGGGCAGACAACCTCACGCGCGGCGGCGACCACGTGATCGTGAACTTTAGGCGTAAGACCGTGGGCCAGAAGGGCGGTGGCCACATCTCGCCGCTCAGCGCCTGTGACGCTGCGTCGGACTCTTTCTCGTGCTCGATGTCAACCCGGCTGTAGCGGGCTGGGTCTGGATGCCGACAGCCACTCTGGTGAAAGGCATGCGGGGTAGTTCGCCATTTCGCCTGCGTTCGTACGCGCGGACCTTCTACCTTGAGTACAGTCCGGAAGTTCCATTGATCGTTGGCCGGGCTCGTGTCTCAACCCTGCCGGATAACGCCCATGAGTTCGCCCAGACCCCCAACCCTGCACGAGTTCGCCGTACTGCGTGTGCTTCGCGCCGAGGCTGAGCACCTGCCGCGCACAGCCGCAAGGATGGCGGCGACCTATCTGCCCACCATCGAGTTGCCCACCACTTGGCGCCCGGTGCTGGCACGAGCGCTCGAGGAGCGAGCCGGTGACGTGACATGTCCGCCGCTTGATGAACTTCAAGCCAAGTACGGCAGATGGGGCGCATGGCTGCCTGCCGCCTATCACGGCGATGCAACGGACGCACGCTACTGGCTGGTGGGTCTGCAAGAGCACGCGGCCGAGTACCTGCCCCGATCACCCCCCGCGCCGTGACCGGGTAGACCAGAGCAAGCGCGACAGCGGCCTGTTTGGCCTCCGGCCCGAGTGCGATGCCTTCGGCGCGCACGATCTTCGCGTCCGTCACGCCGAGCGTCGCCTCGTCGTGCGGAGGCGCGCTTTGCTGCACCAGGCAGCTGTCGCGCTCGCGCAAGATGTTGCAGCGCCAGGCCGCCTCGGCGAGCGTGGCAGTGGCTTTGCGGCGCAGCTCGCCCTGTTGCACGGCCCCGAGATCGCGCTTCTGCTGCTTGGCGGGAAGAAGAGCTAGGAGCCAGTTCCGTGCGACGCCGGCCTTCGTGCGGGAGCTGGGCGAGCGGCTGGCGGCGCGCCGCCCAATGGACACGTGCAGCGGCACGCGTGGGGCACATGTAAAATCAATCGCGCTCCGGGGTGCACGCGACAGTGCTGAGATTCAAACCCGCGAACTTGAACCGGTTAATGCCGGCGGAAGAAGAGCTTTCACCTTGACCCATCGGCGAATCCTGCCTAGGTCAAGGTGGCCCTTCGGAGCATCCGTTCGACGGTCACGAAGGAGTCCTCATGAACAACACCTCTGCAGAGCGGCCCACGCACACGGCGGGTGTTGTGTCCCATGCTTTCCGGTACCCGCGCGTGCTGTCTATCGCCAGCTCCGGCGGACCGTTGAACCATGGGCACGCGCCCGAAGCGATGCGGCGGCTCCAGCCGCTGAATTGAATGTCAAACCATCCAGGACACAACACCGCCGGGGCCACGAGTGCAACCGGCGAAATTGTCGCTGACGTCCTCGCCTTCATCGAGCAGGACGGGTGCACCGACGACGACTTCGATCGGCTGGCGTTACGCCTGTTCGCCCATCAGTACGGCAACAATCAGGCGTACCGACGCTTCTGCCAGCGGCGCGGCGCGACCCTGCGCAATGTGAAGCGCTGGAGCGACATCCCGGCAGTGCCGATCGACGCCTTCAAGGAGCTGGACCTACGGTGCGAGCCGCCGGCCGCAACGGACCGTGTCTTCATGACCAGCGGCACGACCCGCAGCGAGGTGAAGGGCCGTCATCATCATCCGACGCTGGCGGTCTACGACCGGTCGATGATCCGCAACTTCTCGAGTCGGTTCATGCACGGCAGCGGCCGGATGCGCTTGGGGATCCTGTTCCCCACCGAAACCGTGCTGCCCAATTCCTCGCTGGCCCACTACCTTGCGCTCGCTCTGAGTGAATTCGGCACCGAGGAGAGTCGTTACTTCGTGAGCCCGCAGGGACTGGACAGTCCCGGCCTGTGCGATGCGCTGGCGGACGCTGAACGCCACGGCTTGCCCTACGCCCTGCTCGGCGCCAGCTACAGCTTCGTGCACCTGATCGACGAGCTCAAGCAGCGTGGAAAATCTTTCCGCCTGCCGGCGGGCAGCCGGGTCCTGGACACGGGTGGCTACAAGGGACAGTCGCGCGAATTGCCACTCGACGCCTTCTATGCGGAGCTATCCGCCCGGCTCGGCATCGAACGATCGCAGTGCATCAACATGTATGGCATGACCGAGCTGAGCACGCAATTCTACGACGCGGGCAATGCTACCGTGCCGTCGGTGAAGTCGGGGCCGCACTGGATCCGCTCCCGCCTGGTCGACCCGCTCACGAGCCGCGAAGTCGCGCGTGGCGAACGCGGTATCTTGGTCCATTGCGACCTTGCCAACTTCAATTCCGTGACCACCATCCTGACCGAGGACGTGGGCCTGGCAGCCGACGGAGGGTTCCTGCTGCTCGGTCGCGCCGAGGGCGCGCAGGCCAAGGGCTGCTCGCTGGCGGTGGAGGAATTCATCCGGGCGGCAGCGGCATGACGACGCTGCACGCGGCTGCCGGTTACTTGCCTGGCCTGGCGCCGGCGGAAGTGCAGTGGCAGCCTCTGGTCTTCGAATCGGGCGCCACGCGGCTCGAAGTCGCCGTGCCCGTGTTGAGCCCGCAACAGATGACCGCGCTCGCCTTGCGGGTCAAGCAGGCCAGCCGCCTCCATCTGAAGACGATGACCGTGTCGGAGATCGTGGCCGTGGTGGATCGCGCGATCGCCCGCCTGCTCGACCCGGCCGACGCCTACCGCATACAGGCCGACCGGCTGCTGCCGATCGTCAGCGGCTACGACGCCGATATGGTTCGCCTGGGACTCACGGCTTTCTTCAAGACCTTTCGCGAGCCGCAACTGCACCGCTTCGTCGCCGAAGACTTCGCCAATCCCAAAGTGCTGGACGAGTTCCAGCCGCGACCCAAGGGCGGCGCGGCCAGGGCGTTCGGGCCGGATCTGCTGGTTCACAGCTGGGCCGGCAACGTTCCGGCCCTGCCGCTGTGGAGCCTGGTCTGCGGATTGCTGGTGAAGGCCGGCAACATCGGCAAGCTGCCAAGCGCGGAGCCGCTGTTCGCGGGCCTGTTCGCTCGGCTGCTGGCCGAGGTCCACCCGCCGCTGGCCGATTGCCTGGCCGTGGTGTGGTGGAAAGGCGGCGAGGAGGAACAGGCGTCGGCCCTCTACGCCGAGGCGGACACGGTGCTCGCCTACGGCGCCAACGATTCGCTGGCAGAGATCCGCCGTCGGCTGCCGGTCACGACGCGCTTTCTGCCGTACGGCCACAAGCTGGGCTTCGGCCTGGTGAGCGCCGCGGCCCTCGACACTCTGCGCGCGCCGGCGACGGCACGACTGGCCGCCTGGGACGTGATGCGCTACGACCAGCAGGGCTGCTATTCGCCCCATGTCTTCTACGTGGAACGCGGCGGCAAGGTGTCGCCGCGCGAATTCGCGCAGTACCTCGCCAGCGAGCTCGCCAACCTGCAGAACCGTTTCCCGCGCCGGGCCCTGGCGCTGGAGGATTCAGCCGCCGTGGCCGGGTGGAGGCAAGCCATCGAGCTGCAGTCGATGTCGGCGGGCGGCGAGTTTGTCAGCGAGCTGATCGGCGAGGACGGCGCGGCCTTTGGCGTCGCTTACGCCGATGAAGCACGGGCCTTGGCCCCCACGGCGCTGAACCGGAGTCTCCAAGTCGTCGCGGTCGACTCGCTGGAACAGGTGATCGCGCAAGTGGAAGCGCACCCCCCCTTCCTGCAAACGGCGGGCGTGGCGGCAGCACCGGCTGAACTGTTCCGGCTGTCGGAGTTGCTGGGAGCAGCCGGCGTGACCCGCATCACCGCCATCGGCTCGATGACCTCGCCGGAGGCGGGCTGGCATCACGACGGCCGGTTCAACCTGCTGGACCTGGTGCGGATGGTCGAGATCGAGCAGTCGGCAGAACTTGCGGCCGACAAGCTGGCGCCGTACGCGGACTAGGAGCGCTCGTGAGCTTCCTCGACATCGACAAGGTGGGCTTCACCTACCCCGGCTGGCCGCCGGTGGTGCGCAGCGTCGACTGGCGCATCGCGGAAGGCGAGTTCCATTGCCTGGTCGGGCGCAGCGGCTGCGGCAAGACGACCTTGCTCAAGCTCGCCGCGGGCCTGCTGCATCCCCAAACGGGCAGCATCCGGTTGCAGGGCAGGGAGGTGGTTGCGCCCGGACCGCAGCTCGGCTTCGTGTTCCAGTCGCCCACCCTGCTCGAGTGGCATCGCGTGATCGACAACGTCCTGCTGCCGGTGTCGCTGCAACACAAGCCAACCGCCCGGGAGATCGACAAGGCGCAGCAGTTGCTGGCGCTGCTCGGTCTGTCGGCCCATGCGCAGCACTACCCCCGGCAGTTGTCGGGCGGCCAGCAAAGCCGCGCGGCCCTGGCGCGCGCACTGATCCTGGAGCCGGCGTTGCTGTTGCTGGACGAACCCTTCGCCGCGCTGGACGCGATCACTCGCGGCGAGCTGCAGGACGACCTGCTGCACATGTGTCGCCTGCGCCGCACCACCGTCCTGTTCGTGACGCACGACATCTCCGAGGCGGTGTATCTGGGCGACCGGGTCGCGGTGATGGACAGCGGCCGGATCGTGCAGGACGTCCGCGTCGAGGTGAGCAAACCGCGCGCGCCGGCAATGCGGTACGGCGCGGCCTTCAACCTGCACTGCGCGCAAGTGCGCGACGCGATGGACATGGCGACGGTATGAAGCTGACCTCCGCGCGCACGCAGTTCTGCTCCTGGGCGCTTCTGCTCGCTTTGCTCGCGGGATGGGAGCTGGCGTCGCGCGGCTCCGGCGTTTCGGCCCTGGTCCTGCCGGCGCCTTCGGCGGTGATGAAGTCGCTCTGGATGGGCCTGTCCACCGGCTACCTGTGGCCCCACATCCGCACGACGGGCCTCGAGCTGGTGCTCGGGCTGTTCACCGGCTGCTTGATTGGTTTCATCAGCGGCGTGGCGATGGCCGAGTCGGCGCTGCTGCAACGCGTGCTGAAGCCTTACATCGTGATCAGCCAGGTCATCCCCAAACTGGCGCTGGCGCCGCTCTTCATCGTGTGGTTCGGCTTCGGCATGACGTCGACGGTGGTGATCACGGCGCTGATCTGCTTTTTCCCCCTGATGGAAAACACCGTGACCAGCCTGCAGCAGGTCGACCCGCAACGGCTCGAGCTGTTTCGGATGCTAGGCGCCACGCGGCGTCAGACACTGCTGCGCCTGAAGCTGCCTTCCGGCCTGCCCGGCATCCTGGCGGGCCTGCGGGTGGCGGTGGTGCTCGCGCTGGTCGGGGCGGTCGTCGGGGAGTTCATCGGCGCCAGCCAGGGGCTCGGCGCGCTGATCATCGCCTCGCAGGGAATGATGGACACGCCGCTGATGTTCGCGGTGCTGGTTGTCATCGCCGCGCTCGGCCTGCTGCTGTACCAAGTCACGCTCGCGGTCGAGAAACGACTGCTGCTGCCCTACACCCGAATCTCATGAAGGAAACGTCCATGCACAAACCCATCGCACGCCGTTCCGCGCTGCTGGCAACCGGTGCGCTTTTCACCTTGGTAGCCGCAGGCGGGGCGAACGCTGCCGACACGCTGGAGAAGATCACTGTGGCCGGCTGGAGCAAGCCGATCACCGAGATCACGCACCTGCTGGTCGAGCCCGACAAGGGCATCTTCAAGGCCAACGGGATCGATCTGGCCTACGTGTCGGGCGCCGGCGGGGGCGACGCGATCCGCAACATCCTCACGGGACAGGCGGACGTGGCCTTCACCGATCCGGGTGCGTTCTTTTCGGCCCTCGACAAGGGCGAGAAGCTGCGGGCGATCTACGACATCTACCCACAGAACGTCTTCAACGTGGTCTCGCTCAAGTCCGCCAACATCACCAGCCCGGCCGACCTAAAGGGCAAGAAGATCGGTGTCTACAGCCTGTCCAGCGGCACCCGCCAGAACCTGCTGGTGCTGCTGCACCAGGCCGGCCTGTCCGAATCCGACGTCACCATCGTCGTCACCGGGCTGTTGAACTTCGCGCCGCTGCTGCAAGGCCAGGTCGATGCGACTGCTGCCACCGACACCGGCTTGCTGGTGGGCAAGCGTAAGGGGCTGGGCGACGTCAACGTGATGGAGGTGCGCAACTACTTGAACGTGTCGAGCGACCTGTTCGTGGTGCGGGAACAGGTCTACCAGCAGAAGAAGCCATTGCTGAAGCGGTTCCTGAAAGCCTATCGCGAGAGCGCGGCGTGGATGATCGCGAACCCCGACGAGGCGGCCGGCCTGGCGGTGAAACACGCCATCGACGGTACCGACCGCCCCACCAACCTGGAAGTGATCCGCCTGCGCAATGCCGCCTCCGTGTCGGCCACCACCGGGAAAAACGGTCTTGGTGCCTTCGACCTGGAGTCGCTGCAAAAGGCCGCGGACGCCTACCGCAAGCTGGGCCTGATCGGGCACGACATCAAGGTCTCTGACGTGGTCAGCACGGAACTGCTGCCGGCGCGATGAAGGTTGACACCATGAAGTTCGATGGCAAGGTGGTGCTGGTCACAGGTGCGAGCCGTGGCATCGGCGCCGCCATTGCGCAGGCCTTCGCAAGCGAAGGCGCGACGGTGGTGGTCAACCACCTGAGCAACGACGCCGCAGCCGCCGATGTGGTCGCAAATTGCAAGGCGGCCGGTGGCGACGCCTGGGCTGTGAAGGCCGACGTCAATTCGGGCGCGGCCGTGCAGGCCATGGTGGAACAGGCCCTGGATGCAGCGGGCCGCATCGACGTGGTGGTCAACAACGCCTTCCGGCCGTATTCATTCGACCCGCAGCGCCGCACCTTGTTCGGCGACATGGCGTGGCAGGATTACCAGGCGCAGTTCGATGGCGCCGTCGGCGGCGCATACAACGTCTGCAGGGCCGTGCTGCCGCACTTCAGGCACCGCACTCAGGGCAGCATCGTCAACATCGTCAGCGACCTGGTCGAGCGGCCGGTGATTCCGTACCACGACTACACGACCGCCAAGTCGGCGCTGGTCGGCTTCAGCCGCAACCTGGCCGCCGAACTGGGGCCGCTCGGCATCCGTGTCAACTGCGTCGCCCCTGGCCTGGTCTACCCGACGCAGGCCAGCAGCGCGACCCGGGAAGAATTTCGTGAGTCGCTGATCGCCGCAACCCCGCTGCGACGAATCGCGCGGCCCGAGGACGTTGCCGGCCCGGTGCTGTTTCTCGCTTCCGAATGGAGCCGCTTCATGACGGGCCAGGTGCTGTTCGTCGATGGCGGCCTGGTGATGAAATGAAGAGTTCCATCGGCATCGCCGGCGCCGGCCTGCTGGGTCAGCTGCTCGCGTGGCAGCTGAGTCGGGCCGGTCATCAAGTGAGCGTGTTCGAACTCGACGATCTGCGCGTCGACGCACTGCTCGGCCAACTGGTGGCCGAGGCTCCAGAACGGACGATCGCCGAAGGTCCCGGCGCGTGACGCACGACTTGGCGACCTTCTGACACGCCAATTCGGCCAAGGCAGCGCGCACGTCGGCTCTGCACGACCGGTCCGCTGGCTTCCCACGCGCCGACCGCGACCAAGGTAGCGGACCGTGCTTCCAACTACGTACCACCCAGTCAAAGTCGGACCACCCGCCGGTTTCTCGCCAGCTTGATGAAGCGATTCGTAGTCCAACGCAAGCTCTCCCGCAAGAGCATTTTTGGGGAGCCGCACCGATGCTCAGCGCGTCGTACTGCGGCTCGTCGAAGGAGGTTGCCATGGTCAAGAAGGTTCAGCCCAACGACGAACAGTGGCCCGAGCCGAACTCGCCGGTCAGCAGTTTCACGAAACGCGTGGCCGCCGGCGACAGGGAACGGCCCTGTTTCACGATGATGGACGTGTTGCGCTCGACCGTCGGGCACGTCAGGCGGTGCGCCACCAGGGTTGGGTAGCCTTCGCGCGCGAGGATCGACGCAGGGAGCACCAAGACGCCCAGCCCGCTGGCTGTCATCGCCAGCGCGTACGAGTAGGGACACTGCGTGGGCGAACTGCAACTGCACGCCGGCCGCCGCCGCTGCCTGGTCGATGCTGCGGCGCACGCCGTAGCCCGGTTGGACCGTGACCAGCGGATGGTCCGCCAGTTGCTGCCACGAAACGCTGATGCGTGCCCGAGCCGGGTAGTCCCTTCCTGAGATGCGGCCTAACGGTTCTCATCCTTGCGCGCGCCTGCGCGTGGCGCGTCGTTGCCGTCCAAGCAGCGGCAGCAGGCGAAGATGCAAACACGAGCGAATAACACGGCGTTATGACATTGGGCAAGATTGGTATTCGACCGCATTCAGCGCAAACCTTAGCATTCGATGATGAACGCGGTGCTCCCCTCGACCCATCTGCAAGACGAGCCGCTGCGATCGACCTCCGGCGTGTTGTGCGATGTCGTGATCAACGCGACACCTCTAGGAATGAAGGTGAGCGACGCACTCCCGATCGACCCGGCTTCGCTCGCCCCGGGCACATTGGTGGTCGATGTGATCATGGAGCCGGCCACCACGGAGCTCCTCAGGCGCTCGGTAGAGCGAGGCCTGCCAATCCACCCCGCGACGACCGATGCTCGACCATCAGCTTCCGGCGTACCTCGATTTTTTCCAGCTGCAGAGCGTCGCTGAACTTGCGCGATCGTCGCTGCAGTCCGGCGCCACCGTGCCCATCCTTCCCTAGAAAGAGACAAGACATGAACCAAGTCATCTGCCCCTTGTTGAAAGGCCTTCTCGTTGCCGGCGCCACGCTCCTCCTGTGCACCGCGCACGCGCAAGACTATCCCGCGAAGCCTGTGTCCCTGGTCGTCGGCTTCGCACCCGGCGGCTCGGCCGACATCCTGGCGCGCCTGATGGCGCAAAAGCTGGGCGGCCCGCTGGGCCAGACCGTCATTGTCGACAACAGGCCGGGTGCCGGCGCCACGATCGCAACCGCCGCGGTTGCCGCAGCGAAACCCGACGGCTACACATTGCTGATGGTGACCAGCGGCCATGCCGGCAGCAGCGCCCTGTATCCCAAGCTGAGCTATGACACGCAAAAGAGCTTCGACCCTGTGGCGAAGGTGGGCGCCTCGCCGGTCGTCATCGTCGCTCCGGCGTCGACGCCGTACAAGCAAATGAAAGACGTTGTCGATGCGGCGCGCAAGAGTCCCGGCAAGCTCAACTATGCGGCGGGCGGCGGCGGCGCCACCACCACCAGCCTCGCGGCCGAGTTCCTGAAGAGCGAGACGAAGATCGACATGGTCATGGTGCCGTACAAGGGCTCTGGCCCGGCGCTCACAGCACTGCTGTCGGGCGAGGTCGATGTCGGCTTCGACATCCCTTCGAGCGCGCTGCCGCACATCAAGTCGGGCAAGCTGCGGCCCCTGGCGGTGACAACCAGGACGCGATCGAGCGTGCTGCCCGACGTGCCAACGGTTGCCGAGCAGGGCTTGCCCGGTTTCGAAGTCACTGGCTGGTTCGGCATCCTGGCGCCGGCCGGCACGCCGCCGGCGGTGATTGCGCGGCTGAACAAGGAAGTCAACGCCGTACTGAGCGATCCGGACACCAGGCAGAAACTCGAGAGCCTGGGCGTCGAGGCCGCTTCCGGCAGTCCGGCGGAATTTGGCAAGCTGATCGAAAGCGAAACGAAGCGCTACGGTGACGCGATCCGCAAGCTCGGCATCAAGGCAGAGTAAGCCGCGCATGACCGGCGCTGAACATACAGCAGACGTCGTCGTCATCGGCGGCGGGCTGGGCGGGGTGGCCGCGACGCTGGCGGCCGCGCGGCTCGGCGCGAGCGTCGTGCTGGTCGAGGAGCTCGACTGGCTCGGCGGTCAGTTGACGTCCCAGGCCGTGCCGCCCGACGAGTACCCCTGGATCGAATACCTGACGGCGTCGCAGAGTTACGCCACTTTTCGCGAAACGATCCGCGCGTATTACCGGCATCACATGCCCCTCACGGACGCAGCGCGCGCGCGCGTGCGCCTGAACCCCGGGCAAGGCAACGTCAGTTCGTTGTGCCATGAACCATGGGTCGCGGTGAAGGCGATCGACGAGCTGCTGGCGCCGCACATCGCCGCCGGCCGTGTGTCGGTGCTGCGCAAGCACCGCACGCTGAAGGTGGAAACCGATGGCGACCGCATCTGCGCAGTGCATGTACGCGACCTGGAAGCCGACGTTGGCCGTGTGTTGACCGCACCGCTCTTCATCGACGCCACGGAGATCGGTGATCTGCTCGAGATGGCCGGCGTGGAGCATGTGTTCGGCGCCGAGGCGCAGTCGCAGACGAACGAGCTGCACGCGCTGCCCGAGGCGGACCCATTCGACCAGCAGGCCATCACCTGGTGCCTGGCCGCGGACTACCTGCCGAATGAAGACCACACCATCGACAAACCCGTCGGCTACGAGCGCCTGAAGACCTTGCAGCTCGACTGCTGGCCTGGCCCGCAGCTGAGCTGGACCCTGAGCGACTTCGTGACGCACCAGCCGCGCGAGCGTCCGCTGTTCGTGGGGCCGACCGATACAGATTCCCTCTATGACCTGTGGCACGCACGGCGCATCGCATACCGCCAGCATTTCACGCCAGGCAGCTATGCCAGCGACATCACGCTGGCCAACTGGCCGCAGATGGACTACTGGGAGAAGCCGATCGTCGGCGTCGCGCCGGCCTTGCAGGCGGCTGCACTGGAAGAGGCTCGGCAGCTCAGCCTGGCTTTCTTCTACTGGATGCAGACCGACGCACCACGCCATGACGGCGGCCAGGGATATGCAGGCTTGCGGCTGCGAGGCGACGTGCTCGGCACAACCGACGGACTGGCCAAGCAGGCCTACTACCGAGAAGGGCGGCGCATTCAGGCCGAGTTCACGGTGCTGGAACAGCATATCGGCGTTGCGGCACGGCCGGGAAAGGCGGGCGCCGAGCGCTTTGCCGACAGCGTAGGCATCGGCGCCTATCGCATCGACCTGCATCCAAGCACGCGCGGTCGCAACACGGTCGACATCGATTCGTTCCCGTTCCAGATTCCCCTCGGGGCGCTGCTGCCGGTGCGCGTCGAGAATCTGCTGCCGGCCTGCAAGAACCTCGGCACCACGCGCATCACCAATGGCGCCTATCGCGAGCACGCGACCGAGTGGAGCATTGGCGAAGCTGCGGGCACGCTGGCTGCGTTCTCTCAGGCGCGCAAGGTATCGCCGCGTACTGTGCGCGCCGACGATGTCCTCCTCGACGACTTCCAGCGCACACTGGAACGGCAAGGCGTGCTGCTTGCATGGCCGAGCTTCGGCGCGCTGACGCCGACCCAAAGAGTGGGCTACCAGCACGCCGCGCGCTGACGCTGTCTTCAGTCGCGGCCGACCTGCTTCAACGAGGCAGCAGCCAGTTCGACCATCCGCTTGCCGAGCATCGAAGGCGCGAAGCCCTCGTGCGTGAGCGCGAAGATGCCCAGCGACGGACTACCGACGATGGGCCGGAAGTCCAGTTCGTCGCTGCGGCAGGCGCGCGCCGTCAGGTCGTCCACGATCGCGACGCCGGCGCCGCAGGCCGCCAGCGCGCAGGCCATCTGCCCGGAGCGCACCTCGACCGATGACGCTGCCTCCACCTTGCTGCTGGCGCACCAGTCGGCAATGATGCGGCCCTGCGGCGTGTCTCGGCTGAACGAGATCAGACGCTCGTTCAGCACGTCGCTGGGACGCAGCAAGCGTTTCGACGACAGCGCATGGCCCCTGGGGAACACGCAGACGAGGCGCCACTGTCCTACCGGTTTCGATGTCAGCAGCGCGTTGTCGGTCGGGATGGTCGAGATCGCGACGTCCGCTTCGCGGCTGGTCAGGCGGCTCAACATCTCGCGGGTCGGCAGCGTCTCGAGGTAGATCCTGGCCGCCGGAAATTCTTTCGCCAGCGATGCCACGGCGCGTGGCACGGCGACCAGCGCGGTGCTCGGACTGGCGAGCACGCGCAGCGACAGTCGCGCACCCGACTTGAGCTCCTCGGCGCGTTCAGTCACCCGCCGGATGCCGCCATACACCTCGGACACTTCCGCGTAGAGGGCCTGCGCTTCCGGTGTCGGCAGCAGCCGGCCCTTCGTGCGCTCGAACAGCCGCAGGCCCAGTTGCAGCTCGATGTGCGCCAGCATCCGGCTGATGCCGGGCTGCGAGACGTGGAGCAAGCGCGCGGCGTCTGTGACGGAGCCGGCCAGCATCACGGCGCGAAACACTTCGATCTGTCTCAAGTTCATGTGGCCTCCGGATAACCCGATGTTATGGGAGGTCCATATCTTGGTATTGGCTTCTCGATGTGGCGCTTTCTATGATCGATCGAAGCCATGACATTGGAGACATTCGAAATGAACGACACCCTCCGGACAATGAACCGGCGCACGATGCTTTCCACCATCGCGCTCGCCCTGACCGCCGCGCACAACGGAACTGGCTGGGCCGCGGACGCATGGCCGAGCAAGACGGTGCGCATCATCGTTCCATTTGCGCCGGGCGGTGGCGCCGACAGTTCGGCGCGCGTGCTGGCGGAGGTGCTGGCGCCGAAGCTCGGGCAAAGCGTCATCGTGGAGAACCGGCCGGGTGCCGGCAGCGCTATCGGCGTGATGGCCGCTGCGCAGAGCAAGGACGGCCACACGCTCCTCATGGGAAGCAACAGCATGGTGATCAACCCGGTGCTGAATCCCTCGATCACCTACGACGTGGCCCGCGATTTCGACGCGATCGGCATGGTGTCGGCGCAGCCGCTCGTATTGGTCGTGCCTGCGTCGTCGAAGATCACCAGCTTTGCTGATCTGGTCGCCGAGGCGAAGGCACGGCCGGGCACGGTGACCGCCGGCAACAGCGGCAACGGCACGCTGGCGCACTTGACGGCTGAGTTGTTCGCGGTCCAGACGCAAACCGCGATCACCAGTGTTCCCTACAAAGGTGAAAGCGCACTCCTGCCCGACCTGATCGGCGGGCTGGTGTCGTGCGGCTTTCTCAACCTGCCGAGCGTGATCGCGCACATCCGCGCGGGCCGGCTGCGCGCCTTGGCTGTGTCTTCGCCTGCGCCGGTGGCCGAACTCTCGGGCGTGCCGACACTGCGATCGCTGGGCCAGCCCAGCCTCGAGGTGCAAGGCTGGGCCGCGCTGGTCGCGCCGAAAGGCACGATTCCCAAGGAGGGCCTTGCCCGTCTCGAGACCCTGCTGACTCAGGCGTTGGCGACCGATACCGTGAAGACGCGTTTCGCCGCGTTGAGCGTCGAGCCCGTCGTCAGCGGTCGCGATGCCACAGCGCAGTACCTGAAAGCCGAGGGTGCTCGCTGGCAGCAGGTGATCAAGGCGCGCGGCATCAAGGCGGACTCGTGATGAGCAGCGAAGCCTTCGGCTATCGCATCGCCTCCACGATGAACGCCGATGTGGTTGTCTGCGGTGGTGGCGTTGCGGGAGCGATGGCGGCGGTCGCGGCCGCACGCGCCGGCGCTTCGGTGGTGCTGGTGGAACGCTACGGCTTTCTCGGCGGCAATGCCACGGCCGGCGCCGTCGCGCAATTCAACAGCTGGCAAACCGCCAACGGCCGCCGGGTGGTCGCGGGCTTGGCCGACGAAGTGGTGACGCGGCTTGGGCGGTACGGCGGCGCCGGCGAGCACGCGACGTTCGTGATGTCGACGGGCCACAAGATGGACCGTGTCGAATACGCGCCCGAAGTGCTCAAGCTGGTACTGGACGATATGGTCCAGGAGGCCGGCGTGCGCCCGCTGCTGCACGCCAGCGTGCTCGACGTCGGCGTGACCGGTCGGCGCATCGACTGCGTGCACGCGCTGACCAAGAGTGGCGTGGTCGAGCTGCGTGCGCAAGTGCTGATCGACGCTTCCGGCGATATTGATGCGCTCAAACGCGCTGGCGCCACCTTCCTCCAACTCGACGAAGGCGAGGCGTTGCAGCCGGCCACGATGATGTTTCGCTTCGGACCGATCGACTTTGCGCGATTCGACGCGCTGCCGAAGGCTGAAGTCGCCACCCTGGCGCGCCGTGGCTACGACGACGGTCGGCTGGCGCGAGCCGCTTTGCATTCCAGCCGTGATCCGTTCAGCAACGACGGCTGGTTCAATATCAGCCGCCTCGGCATCGACGCCACGGACGCGATGGCGCTAGGTGCCGCCGAGATCGAAGGCCGACGGCAGGCTTGGAACGCAGCCCAGTACCTGCGGCAATGCGTCCCGGGTTGCGAGGGAGGCCAGTTGCGTGCGTTCGGCACCCAGGTCGGTGTTCGCGAAACACGGCGCATCGTCGGCGACCACGTCTTGACCAGCGAGGAATTGCTGCGTCCGGAACAGTTTCCCGATGCGATTGCCGCCGGCGCGTATCCGATCGACATCCATCCGGCCGCCGGCGGCGAACTGCGCTACGAAGGCCTCGGTGACGACCACGCGTACCAAATCCCGTACCGCAGCCTGATTCCGGTCGGCTTCGACAACGCGCTGGTGGTCGGGCGCGGCGTCTCGGCGACGCACAGCGCGCACGCGGCGATCCGTGTGATGACCATCTCGATGGCCGTAGGCCAGGCAGCCGGCGTGGCGGCTGCGATGGCGGCGCAGTCGAAGCAGCAAGGGAAGGTCCGTGCCGTGTCGATGCCGGCACTGCGCGAACGACTGCTCAGAGACGGGGCAAAGCTGGCTTGACCGGAAGGGCGCTGTACAAAATTGCGCCCGGGATTGCCTGCGGTGAAGCCATCGCCCGCTCGGGCATTCCCATGGCCAACAGCCAGCTTCCCTCGATCGCTTGCGCCTGTCCGCCCGTCAGCCAGGGCAGCGGCGCTGCGTCGGGCGATCGCTGGGCGAGCAGCAAGTCGTGGGTGCGGGATGCGTGTTCATCTGCGCGCAGGCGAGCCGCATCTTCCGCATCGAACGTCCACACGGCCAGGTTGGTTGATGCGAAGCATCCAAGCGCCTCGCGAACATCGCACACCCAACGCGACAGGTTGCACAGATGCGGGCGCATGCGCGCGCTCATCGGTGTGGGCCGGCTCAGCAGAAGGCGATAGGCGTCGCTTTCCAAGACCTGCGCGTCGCGCATGCCATAGATCGTGAGGTAGCGTGGCGCAGCGCTGTTGCACAAGCGTCGATAGCGCCGGCCCCACAGCATGCCTGGGACCGTCAAGCGCTCGGGCACGTGCTCGCTTGCATGCCACGTGTTGTACTCGGCATCCACGTCGGGCGTGACGTCGTTCCATAGTGCCAACACGGCGCCCGTGCCGGCTATATCGTCATTCATCGCGTGCTTGCGGCTTCAGGAGCACCTTGCTCGCCGCCTTCGCGTGCGCCAGCGCAAACCCCTCGCGGGCTTGCGACAACGGCAAGACATGACTGACCATCGGGCGCATGACAGCATCCATCTCGCCCATCAGTTCGAGGGCCAGAGGCCAATCGGATTCGGGCGGACGAAACGAGCCACGCATTTGTTGCTGGTTGCGCACCATCGGTGTCAGGTCGAGCAAAAGCGGGCGGGCATGGATGCCGGTGACGACCACGATTCCATTGCGCCGCAACAGCGCCAAGCCTTCCGTGATGGTTTCGGGCACCCCCGTCGCTTCGAATATGACATCAAAGAGCTCGCCGCCCGTGTGCGGCCGGGCGCCTTCGGCCAGCGGCTGAGTTGCCACATCGACCAAGGCATCGAAGCCCATTCGGCGCAGTGCGTCGAATCGGGCTGCGTCGTCGAAGCCGCTGACCACTACCTGCGTGGCACCGGCACGGCGTGCCAGCGCAGCGATCCCCTGGCCGATGGTGCCCGGGCCCATCACCAGCACGCGCTTGCCGGCTACGTCTCCTGCGATGCGAAGCGCCTGCATCGATATGGTGAGCGGCTCCGTGAGCGCTGCGAGCTCGTCGCTCAGGCTGTCGGGCACGGGCACGCAGTTGCGCAACGGGACCCGGACCCAGGGCGCGAAGGCGCCATCGCGCGTCATTCCGATGCCGCGGCGCTTCTCGCAGCCATCGTGGTCGCCCGTGGCGCAAGCGGTGCAGACGCCACAAGTCACGGAGGGACGAACGACCACGCGCTGGCCGGCCAAGGAGCCGGTCTGCGCAACCCCGACGAACTCGTGCCCGATCGTGACAGGAATGCTCTGGGTGATGAAGGCATAGCTGGGCGTCCAGTCGTCTACGTGCAGGTCGCTGCCGCAGATGCCGGTGGCCCTGACTTTCACGAGCACATCGCTGGAATCGGCTTCCAGCACGGGAGCCGGTATGTCCACCAGTTCGAGGCCCGCTTCCGGGCGTGTCTTGCGCAAAGCTTGCATGGTGCTTGATTCCGGTGTCAGTCGATGCTGATGCCGACCTTCTTGATGATGGCGCCCCATTTGAGGCTTTCGGCCGCGATGAAGGTCTTGAATTCGTCGGGCGAGCCTCCGCCGAGGATCAAACCCTGCTTTGCGAAGGCGTCGCGCACGTCCTTGTCCTTCATCACCTCGTTGACGTCGGCATTGATGCGGCGCACCAGTTCCGGCGGCATGCCGGCGGCGCTGAACAGGCCGTTCCACGCCAAGGCTTCGAAGCCGGGATAGCCCGCCTCGGCGACCGTCGGCAGGTCCTTCATGGTCTCGGTGCGCTGGAGGCTGGTGGCTGCCAGCAGGCGAATGCGCCCGCCCTGGATCAGCGGCAGCAGCGCAGGAGCCACGGTGAACAGAGCCTGTGTCTCTTCGGACGCTACCGAAATACCGGCCGGTGGCGAGCCGGCGAACGGCACATGCGTGGCTTCGAAACCCGCCGCACTCTTGAACAGCTCCATGGTCAGGTGCGAAGAACTGCCGGCGCCGACCGAGGCGTAGTTGATCTTCCCGCCCTGCTTCTTTGCCCAGGCGACGAATTCGGGCAAGGTCCTGGCGGGGTTGTTGGCCGCAACCGCCAGCACGTTGGGTTGCGACGAGGTGAGCACGATCGGCAGCAGCTCCTTGGCAGGGTCGTAAGCCATCTTCTTGTACATGTGCGGCCCGAATGCGATCGGACCGTTGAAGCCGACGCCCAGGATGTAGCCGTCGGCCGGAGCCTTGGCAACGGCGGTCATGCCCAGCATGCCGCCTGCACCAGCCTTGTTGTCGACCACGACCGGCTGCTTCCAGCGCTCGCGCAGCTTGTCGCCCAGCGTGCGGGCGATGAAGTCGAGCGAGCTGCCGGCTGGCGCCGGCACGACCAGCTTGACCGGCTTGGTGGGCCAGCTCTGGGCCGACGCGGCCAGGCCAAATGCGCAACCCGTCAGCAGGGCGAGAGCTTTCTTCATGTGTGTCTCCGTTCAGTGGGCGGCGCTCTTGCGCCTGGAATGGACGAATTCTGGTCGCTGACGTTCGATACGCCAAACACCGATACGCTATGGATTTGATATCTCCTGGATATGGAGTTTTCATGACCATGGAACTGAGGCACCTGCGCTACTTCGTGGCCGTGGCCGAAACAGGCAACCTGAGCCGGGCCGCGGAAAAGTTGTTCATCGCACAGCCACCGCTGTCCGTGCAGATCCGGCAGCTCGAAGAAGAAATGGGCACTGCGCTCTTTGTGCGCCACCCCAAAGGCGTACGCCTGACGACAGCAGGCGAGTCCTTGCTGCCGGAAGCGCGGTATCTGCTCGACCGTGCGGCGCGCATGAAGGAGTCTGTGACGGGAAGCGCCAGCAGCGGCCACTTGGCTCTTGGCTTCGTGCCCTCGGCCAGCAGCACGGTGCTGCCGAAGCTCGTCCGGCATCTCAAGAAGGAGCATCCGGCGCTGCATATCGAACTGCGCGAGATGATCAGCAGCGAGCAGGCGGAGGCGGTGGCCGCGGGTCATCTCGATGCCGGGATCGCACGCAGCAAGCCGCACCATCCGCGGCTGACGGTCGCGGCGCAGATGGCCGATCCCTTTTGCCTTGCGCTGACGCCGCAGCAAGCACGCCGTGCCGGCAACCCGGTCGAACTGCGCAGCTTCGCGGACCACGATTTCGTCGCCTTCACCCGGCACCGAGGACCAGCGTACTTCGACCAGTCGATCTACCTCTGCGCAAAGGCCGGCTTCAGCCCGCGCATCCGCTACGAAGCGAGCACGGTGCACGGCGTGCTCGACCTGGTCGGTGCCGGGCTCGGCGTGGCATTGGTGCCGTCTTCGTGCGCGTTGCTTGGAGTGGTGGGCACGAGGTTTTGCAGCCTGCGGGGACCGGCCGCCAGCGAGGTGCTTGTTTTGCTGAGGCGAAAGGCGGATCCGAATCCTCTGTTGCCTACGTTGGCAGATGCAGTGCGCGCGAACTTTGCTGACCTTCAACGCCGCATGGCAGAAATGCTGGGCTGTTGAAATGGCCGAGCAGACCGACGCTTGAGACTGCTTGTCGCCCGGACGCGCCCACGCTGCTTCTGGCTGTCCGTGTAGTAGATCCGAGGCCTTTGCTTCATCTGCAACACTCCTTCTGCCTACGCAGTTTTTAGTGTGTTGCATCGAACGGTTGAATCCGCAGCCGCGTCCCGTCACTGGATGAATCAAGCAAACGCTGCCTCGCTTCCGGCAAGAAGCGCAGACCTCACTCCTCGGCCTGCAACGACGGTGCGACATGGCGGAGCTGCGGAACGCCCCCCCGTCGAACAGGAAGAGGCTCCCCCTCATTGAGATGAGCCCTGTCTCCTTGGCGCAGGTAGAGTCGTCTCGCTCCAACTGCAATCGCACGTCCGCACCTCGTCCGCTCTCGATCCACTCATGACCTCGATTTTGACGGTGGCAACGAAAAAGCCCCGGCCGTTTCCGGTCAGGGCAAGAGGTCGGCGGTCGACCTTGGAGAAGGGTTCCCACTGAGAGATTTCATCATGGGCGCTTTGGCGGCGCCGTTCAACGCCCCCGCGCACAGGAAGCTACGCGGCAGCCCTCCGGATCGGAACTACTGCACAGTTCGGCCGAAAATTTGACGATCCGCTGCACAAGCAAGCTCAGATATGACAAACCCGCCTCGGTGGGCTTGGGGTTGGCTTAAAGTGTTGACGCTGAAGCCCTAAACGCCAACGATCTCCGAGTCACTTGCTGCCCGGGGATCGTTTATTTTGTGCGCGACCCGTAGGTCCGCAATGGAGCAAGGGCGAACAGCCGCTTCGGGCCCGATGCCGTCCGTCGCCACCGATCGACCTACGGCAGGTATGTAGTGCGAAGCTGCCGTTCGCCGCTGCGCCTCAAGCTCACCATCCCGGCCAGGAGCGATTGTTGAACAGGGTCCGCTTCGGAGACGCTCGCACGTCACAGTGAAGATGGGGATCGGGTTTCATCGGCGCCGCCACAGGTGTACGCTGAGTCCGGCTCGGAAACATCGGCCAACGGAGGAACCCATGGACTCGCCCTACTTCTTTCGACTTGGGGATGCCATTCGTGATATCGCGACGGACCCGGCAACCGCTGCCGATCCCATCAAGCGAACGTTCTTGTGTGACGGTGAGCATCTCTCATGCAACGTCAACGTTCTCGAAGAAAGCAAGGACGTCATCCATATCCAGCCGGACCACGACGAGCTCGTGCTTGTCCTGGAAGGCGAGTGCGCGTTCCGGGTAGGCGACGAGATCAGAAGAGTCACGGCCGGGGACCTCATGTTCATCCCTCGCGATACGGTGCATGGCCCCGTTGTCGACAATGGACGTGTTGCACTTCTGTCGGTTTTCGCTCCATTCTTTGATCGAACGAAGAAGAACATCCGCTGGTCGCGCGATGCGTTCGCATAGCAATTGCGGCGGCCACGACGCGTTCGAAGCGGACGCGATCCGACCGGCGGCGAAAGCCGGCCCACTATGCGAAAAGTGCCCTGCCGGCGATCAGGCCAGCGATGTGCGCGGCGTCCTCCCCGACGCCGGATACCAGCGAGGACTTGAGCTTGTGCATGAAGTGCAGGCCCACGAAGTACAAGCCCGGCACGGAGGTGGCCCCGCGATACTGCAGCGGCCGGCCGCCGGCGTCGAAGATGGGGAACTCGATCCAGCCGAAATCGAGTTCGTAGCCCGTGGCCCAGATCACCGCGGCGATCCCGTCCGCCTCGATGTCCAAGTCCTCGCGACCCGTCAGCGCGCGCACCGCACGCTCGCCCGCGGGCTCGCGTGGCGCCAGCCCGTCGCGCTCGCGGGCCAGCGCGTCGCACGCGGCGATGAATTCCCCGTAGGCTGCGTCCGCTTCCTGGAGGCGGCATTCGAGGTCAGGCGCGAAGGCGATCCGCCCGCCCGCAACTCCCGCGATCCGGCCGAGCAGGCACACGCCTCGTGCTGCGGACTGTCGCAGGTCGACGTCGTAGCCGCCGCGCACGCCCGTCAAGAGCGGGGTGGTGCGGCGGCGTTCAGGCGGCGTCGTGTCGACCGTCTGGTCCCATTCACCGAGCTCGCGTCGCCACCAAAACACGTCGCGGCCGCGATAGCGGCGCGGGACACGCCGATGATGTCCGACCGACAGGAAGACCCGCCGCCCGCTTTCCATCAGCTCGTCGGCGATCTGGCAGCCCGATGCCCCGGAACCGACGACCAACACGGCGCCTTCGGGCAAGGCGGTGGGGCTGCGGTACTCGGAGGCATGCAGTTGCAGCAAGCGCGCCGGCAAGTCGCGATGGATATGAGGCAGCCGCGAGAGCTGGTACGGTCCGGTGGCCACGACGACGTTGGTCGCCAGGAGCGGCCCCTCCGACGTGTCCAGTTCGAAGCCTGAGGAATGCGCCCGCAACGCGGAGACCTCAACGCCCAGTCGGACGGGCGCGGCAACGAAAGAGCAATACGACTCGATGAAAAGCACTACCTCGTCCTTGTGCGCGAAGCCCTCGGGTTCGTCCGTCGCGTACGACAGGCCGGGCAGCGCAATCGTCCAGTTTGGGAACTGGAACATCAAAGAATCCCAGCGTTGGGAACGCCAGCGTTCGGCGATACGCCCTCGCTCGAACACGACGTGCTCGCGGCCGAGGCAGCTCAGGTGACGGCTCATCGCTAAGCCGGCCTGCCCGCCCCCGATGATTGCGGTGTACACCTTTTCCATCGCCGCGCTCCTTTGCCGACCGGTATAGCGCGATCGCGGTGCGGCGGCAATCGCGCTTGCGCAGGAGCGCGCCGGTGAACCAAGAGGGGCTGGACGGCGCGAGGTCGTTGCGGTCGGCAGGGCCCACGGCGTGGATTTGCCCGAGAACTACGCTGAGGTGCGCCTCCAGCTTGCGGACGACGTGGCCTATGACATGACCTCCTCGATGCATCACGATCTCGAGCGAGGCAATCCCTTGGAGGTCTGCTGGCTCTCCGGGGGCGTTGTGGAGCTTGGTCAGCGCAAAGGCATGCCGACGCCCCTGAATCGCGCGATCGCCGACATCCTCGCGCTGCACGCTGACGGAACAGCCCACAAAGTGACGCCCGGCAGATCGGCGCACCGGATCCGCCAGCGAGGACATCGCCCGCGCCCGTGGACCGGTGATCCCTGACGTTGAGCGTCGGAATTCGGGCGCCTGGATCGAACTGCACTAAGGCCGCTTTAGGGCCGAAACCGCCAGCTCGGTTCGCGCCGTTGAACGACCGGAGTCGGTCTTGACCCGCCGCACGATTGGCGCGACCCAAGGAACCGTTCATGGCCGTTTCCGGCTGTCGGCCGCATTCTGCCTGTCCTTCCCCCTGCCTTGCTCCGACCCCTCATATGGTCGCCACTGACGGCCGCCCGGGCGTGTTGCCGCTTCCCGTAGATCGTCTTCGGATCAAGCTCGGTCATCTCGAAGACACCGAACGCGGCGCGGCTCTGGTGGGAGAAGCACGTCTCGCACTCTCGCCACCCTGACCGCCATGCTGCCGGGCGATGAGGCCGAGGGAACCATCGAGGAGATCATTCGCAAATACGAAGGCGACGATCGGCGAGCTGGGGGGAACGTCCGCATTTGGACGACTGTCGCCCTTGATGGCGCGAGCCTCCTCGGTCTACATACTGCTGGGCCTCGCATTCGTCGCGCCCGGCGTTCGAGCTGGCAGCGACTACGCTGACGCGTTGACAGCGTCCTTCAATGCTTTGCCTGCCGTGAATTTCGGCGCCTTGCTCGCCTTGATCGTCATTTGCTCGCCGGTCGATGGATTGCGGCCGGTGCGCTCGGCACGGCTCGCCACGGTGAAATTGCCAAACCCGATCAGCTGCACGGGTTCCCCGCGCGCCAGGGCCCGCGTCAGGTTTTCAAGTGTCGAGTCGAGTACGCGGCCAGCATCGGCCTTGCTGAGGCTTGTGTCCGCGGCGATTGCGGCGATGAGTTCGGTCTTGTTCAAACTGAGGTTCCTTTTGAAAACGTGATGAGCAGGGTAGCTTCATCGGAGCTCGACCCACACGAGCTCACGCGTATCCTGAAGGCAGGCAGTGACGGCGTGCCCACGCTGCTCAGTTGGCGGGGAGGCCCTCCGTGAAAACTGTTGCCTGCCGTTCCGCAAGAGGGACTTCGGATCCTACACAAAACTTGAATTGCGAATGGGGTTGCTCGTTCGATGAGCACCGCAATGAAAGCCAAGCAGAATGCGGCTCCGACGAGATGCTCACTGGGTTATCCACAGAGTCGTGCACCGGTCAAGGGGAAAACAAGGCCTTGACATTCGTGTTTTGGTGCAGTGCACAATGCCCTTTCCTCATTGGTAGAAGCACTTTTGTATGCGCTGGGCCAGTGCAGTGCAGCACGCCATGTTGGTGCGACGCCTGCTATCTTTTCCACAGCAAGATGCGAGCGGCAACTCACCTGCCGCGGGCCGTATGGGACAAGAAATCGCAAAAGCTGGTGATGGTTCGGTGCTGACCCCGAGTGGGGCGGGCGAGGTCCGCATCATTCAGGCGCCGCGCAGCGCTTAGCGTTGTGCACTGACCTCTGGTCCGGCAACAATCGGCCAACAGCCATCACCTGCCAGAAGAAGCCGACGTTCTGTGCTGCACCGCCACGATTGAACCACCGTAGAGTCCAGGCGTCGGATAGTGACCCACGAAGAATGCTCATCCATGTCACCGGCGCGTCTGGGTCGGGTACGTCCACACTGGGGAAAGCTCTGGCCGGCGAGCTTGGAGGTGCCTTTCTGGACGCCGACGACTTCTTCTGGGCTCCCTCCGACCCGCCATTTCAAGCCCGGCGTCCGGTCGAGGAGCGGCGCTCTTTACTCCTAACCGAGTTCAGCCGCAGCGATATCGCTGTGCGCTCGGGCTCGGTCACCGCGTGGGGTGTTGGGATAGAGGATGTCTTCGACTTCGTCGTCTTTCTCTACGTCGATACCGCGCTTCGCTTGGAGCGCCTTCGCGAGCGCGAGCTTCAGCGCTTCGGAAAGGCGAATCCGACATTCCTTGAGTGGGCAGCACAGTACGATGAAGGGCCGTCAGAAGGACGAAGCCTCGCGAAGCAGCAGGCTTGGCTGTCTGCTCGTCGCTGTCCGGTGCTCAATCTTGACGGCGACCTCTCCACGCAAGAGCGGCTTGCGCGCATCAGGGCGTGGATGGGAGACCATAGGTTGCAATGCGAGCGACCGTAGCGGGCTTGCCAGTTCTCCGGCCGCAGTGCGACGGAAGAATACGGCCGGGACCGGACCTCCGGGGCGGACCGCCCAAAGCAGGTTCTTCGGAATCTTCGGAGAGCATGCAGTTGGAAGTCCGTCGAACGGTCTGATTCGAAAGTGCGTAGCTGCCGCCGCTGATGAAACTTCTTCCCTTCTGGCTGCGCTCGTCGGCGCCCGGCAATTACCTCCCCGCCAGCTCCGCCAGCCGTCTGCCGGCTTCCTCCGACCTCAGGGACGCTTCGTAAGCAGTCCGGCCTGACACCTCGTCCCATTCGCCCGCGCAAATGGCGTTGATGTGGTGCTTCATCGAGCGGACCGCCTGCGCATCGCAGCGCGCGATGTGTTCCTGGTAGATGTCGACGCGCGACTGAAGCTCACTACGCTCCACCAACTCCGTCAGGAACCCGGTTCGAAGCAGCTCCTCACTCTCCATGGTCATCCCGGTGAGGAAGATCTTCTTGGCGGCTGAGCAGCCAAGCCGCGCGGCGAAGCGTCGCAGCCCGCCAGGGTAGTAGTGCAATCCGAACCTCGCGGCGGGCATGAACAGCCTGCAACCGCGAACACCGATGCGGAAGTCGCACGCGAGCGCCAGGTCGGTGCCCCCGCCATAGGCGCTGCCGTTGAGCGCACACAGCGTAGGAATCTCCAGTGACTCCAGCGCATCGAGCATGTCCTCGAAGGATCGATCCAGGCGCGCGCCGATCTGCCCGAGCGTGTATCCCGAACAGAACGTCTTCTCGCCTTCGCCGGTGAGAACAAGCAGCCGCACGGAGGGATTGGCCCGGATTTCATCGAGATGGCGCAGGAGGACCGCGGGGTCGTCCGGATCGATGCGGTTGTGCTGCGCGGGACGGCGCAGCGTGATGGTCGCCACCGAGTCCACGATCTCCAGCGTGGGTGCCGAGCCGATGTTCATGCGCTCGCTCCCTGCGCATGCTGCACGACGACGCCTTTGCGAGCGAGCGCTTCCAGGTCACGTTGCGCATATCCGTGTTCGCGAAGCACCTCGAACGTATGTTCCCCCAGGACGGGCGGTGCGCGGCGGATCGATCCGCCCAGGCGGCCGTCGAACGTGACCGGGCTGCCCACCTGCCGGATCGTGCCGAGCTGCGTGTGCTGCATCTCCTCCACGAGCCGCGAATGGACCACCTGCTCATCACCGAAGACGTCGGCCAGGTTGTTGATGGGCCCGGCCGGGATGTCCGCCGCGAGGAGCCGCTCGCTCCATTCGCGGCGGCTGCGCTCCTTCAACTTCGCCTCGATGATGGCCTTGAGTTCGACGCGGCGCTCCATCCGCGCGGCGTTGGTTGCGTAGCGAGGATCGTCGACCAGTTGCTGCAGTTCGAGCACGTCGCAAAGCCGCTTCCACATCTCCGCTGTCGCCGGCGCGATGTTCAAGGGGCCGTCGCCTGTTTCGAAGACACCATACGGGGCGATGACTGGGTGCGTGTTCCCGGCGAGCGCCGGCACCTCGCCGAGGCTCAGGTAGCGCTGCGCCTGGACGCTCATCAGCCCGACCAGGCCGGCAAGCAGCGAAGTTTCCACGCGCCGGCCGCGACCGGTCGTGTGCCGTTCCGCGATGGCGGCGAGCACGCCGATCGCGCACCACATGCCGGCGGTCTGGTCGCCAATGGCCACCCCCACCCGCACCGGACCGGACTCGGCGCTGCCGGTGACGCTCATCAGGCCTGAATAGCCCTGGGCGATCTGGTCGAAGCCCGGACGGCCGCTGGCCGGTCCCGTGCGGCCGAAGCCGGTCACGCTCGCGTAGATCAGGCGCGGATTCGCGGCCGCCAGCGTTTCGTAGGCGAGGCCCATCGCTTCCATGGCGCCAGCCCGGAAGTTCTCCACGACGACATCGCAGCTTCCCGCCAGCTCTCGCAACAGGTCCAGCGCCGCAGGGTCGCGGAAGTTGACGGCGATGCCGCGCTTGTTGCGGTTTCCGCTCAGGTAGTACGCACTGGTGCCGCGGTCGAATGGCCCCCACTCGCGGATCATGTCGCCGCCGGCTGGCTCGACCTTGATCACATCGGCGCCGAGGTCGCCAAGGATCATCGTGCAGAAAGGCCCGGCCAGCGCGCGGGTGAGATCCAGGACGCGCACGCCGGACAGGGGCAGGGAAATTGGGTCGGTCACGTTTTCTCCACTTGTCACATCGCGGAAGCCAGTCTATATTGCATACAACCGTAATGCAACCGTTGTGCAATTAAGGAGCCCCATGCGCAAACCCAACATCCTCTTCATCATGGCGGACCAACTGTCGGCTCCCGCCCTGCCCTTCCACGGCAACCATGTCGTGAAGGCGCCGCACCTGCAGGCGCTCGCCAAGCGGTCTGCCGTCTTCGACAACGCCTATTGCAATTTCCCGCTCTGCGCGCCGGCGCGCTTCTCGCTCCTCGCGGGCCAGTTCGCGACGCGTATCGGCGCCTTCGACAACGCCTGCGAATTCCAGGCGGACACGCCGACGCTGCCCTACTACCTGGCCCAGCAGGGCTACAAGACCATCCTCAGCGGCAAGATGCACTTCGTGGGGCCCGACCAGAAGCACGGCTTCGATGAGCGGCTCACCACCGACATCTATCCCGCGGACTTCGGCTGGGCGGCCGACTGGGCCGAGGGCGAGTTCAGCTTCTACTCGCCGGGCCACAACCTGAGCACGGTGGACGAAGCCGGACCGTGCTTTCGCAGCCTGCAACTCGACTACGACGAGGAAGTGGAGGCCAAGTCGATCCAGCGCCTGTACGACCTCGCACGCGATGACGAGCAGCCCTTCTTCATGTGCGTCTCGTTCACGCATCCCCACCCGCCGTACCACGTCCCGCCGGAATACCTCGATCGGTACAAGCCGGAAGAGATCAACCTGCCCAATGTCGGCGACATGCCGATGCACGAGCGCGACAAGCTGAGCCAGTGGGTGCAGTATTCCCACGGGCTCGACAAGGAAGGAGCGACCGACGAGCAAGTCAGGCGCGCGCGGCACGCCTACTACGCGATGGTCAGCTACATCGACGACAAGGTCGGGCGCCTGCTGGAAACGCTGAAGCGCGCGGGCTTCGAGGACAACACGATCGTGGTGTTCACCTCGGACCATGGGGACATGCTGGGCGAACGCGGCATGTGGTTCAAGCGCGTGTTCTTCGACTGGTCGGCCAAGGTGCCCCTGCTCGTATTCGATCCCCGGGCACGCAAGCCGCGCCGGATCGCGGACCCGGTCTCGCACGTGGACCTGCTCCCGACGCTTGTGCAGTACGCCACCGAGGGGACCTCTGCGACCTGGGTCGAACCGATCGACGGCCACAGCCTGCTGCCGTTGATCGCCACGGGCGATCGCAGCGGCGACGCGGAAGCCTTCGTCGAATACACGGCCGAAGGGGTGACCGGTCCCTGCTGCATGCTGCGGCGCGGCAAGTACAAGTACGTCTATACGCACGGCCATCCCGACCTGCTGTTCGACATGGAGGCCGATCCGAACGAACTCGTCGACATCGCGCAGCAGCAGCCGCAGGTCCTCGCCGAACTCAAGGAGCGCGTGCTCTCCCATTGGGATCCCGAGGCGATCACGCGGCAGGTGCTCGCCAGCCAGGCGAGGCGCAAGTTCATCAACTCGCTGCCCGACGCGAAGCAGCCGGTCTGGGACTACCAGGCCAGCACCGACGACACGCGCCGCTTCGTGCGCCGCGGCAGCGCCCGGGTGATCAAGGTCAAGAAGCGTTGGCCGCCGCTGGCCGGCACGACGAACTGAAAGGAGACGCAGCATGGCCCCACACAACTTGACGGCGGATACGGATCCGCACCGGCTCGCTCGCGCCATCAGTGGCTACAACCTGATCGGCGGAGAACTGGTCGGCGCACGATCGGGGCGCACGTTCCCGGTCATCAACCCCGCCACCGGACGCGAGATCGGCCACGCCGCCCATAGTGACGCGAGCGACGTCGAGCAGGCCGTGGCCGCCGCGGCCCGGGCCCAGCCTGCGTGGGCGGCCATGGCCGCGCGCAAGCGCGGCACCCTCCTGGCCGAGTGCTCTCGCCTGCTCGCCGAGCACGTGGAAGAACTGGGGCGTCTGGTCGCACTCGAAACCGGCAAGGCCTTGCGCACCGAGAGCCGCGTGGAGGCCTCGGTCGTCGCCGATGCGCTGCAGTTCTACGGCGGCCTCGGCTCGGAGCTCAAGGGCGAGACCGTCCCGTTCAGCCCTGACATGCTGACCTTCACCCAGCGCGAGCCGATCGGCGTGGTGGGAGTCATCATCCCGTGGAACGCACCCATGATGCTGATGGCGCTGAAGATCGCGCCGGCGCTGGTGGCGGGCAACACGGTCGTCGTGAAATCTGCCGAGGAGGCCCCGCTGGCGGTCCTGCGGGTGTGCCAGATCCTCAACCAGAACCTTCCTCCGGGTGTCCTGAACATCGTCTCCGGCTTCGGCCCCGATTGCGGCGCGCCCCTGGTCGCGCATCCGGAGGTCGGGAAGGTGACCTTCACCGGCTCCGTCGAGACCGGCCGCATCGTCGCGCGCACCGCCGGAGAGAAGCTGATTCCCGTCACCCTCGAACTGGGCGGCAAGAGCCCGATGATCGTGATGGACGACGCGGACCTCCCCAAGGCAGTCGCTGGAGCGGTCAGCGGCATGCGCTTCACCCGCCAGGGGCAGAGCTGCACCGCGGCCAGCCGCATCCTCGTGCACGAGAAGATCCACGACGAGTTCGTCGCCATGCTCAAGGCGCGCGTCGATGCGATGAAGATGGGCGACCCGCTGGATGAGGCGACGGACATCGGCACGATCATCTCGCGCTCCCAGCTCGACAAGGTCCTGGGGTACATCGAAAGCGGCCGCTCGGAAGCCGGGGCCAAGGCTCATGAATGTGCCCAACTGCCCACCGACGACGCACTTCGAGGGGGCCTGTTCGTGAGGCCGGTCATCTTCACCGGGCTCGACAACGCCTCCCGCCTCGCACGCGAGGAGATCTTCGGGCCGGTGACCTGCGTGATCCGCTTCTCCAGCTACGAAGAGGCCGTGACCCTGGCGAACGACAGCGACTACGGCCTGGCAGCGACCATCTGGACCCGGGACCTGAAAACGGCCATGGATGCCACCCGGCGCTTGCAAGCCGGGTTCGTGCAGGTGAACCAGAACATCGTCGTCCAGCCTGGCCTGTCCTACGGCGGCGTCAAGCAATCCGGCCTGGGACGCGAGGCTTCGCTGGAAGCCATGCTGGACCACTTCACCCACAAGAAGACCGTGCTCATCAACATGACCTGAGCCTGGTCCTGGTTTTCGAAAAAGGAGACAAGTATGGCTGCAATCGGATTCATCGGGCTGGGCAACATGGGCTTTCCCATGGCGTGCCGCTTGAAGGAAGCAGGGCACGAGGTGCGCTGCTTCGACGTGAACGCGGGCTCCATGGAGCGGGCGCACGACGCAGGGCTGCAGCAGCGCGCATCGGTCGAGGAAGCGGTCGCCGGCGCCGAAGTCGTGATCACGATGCTGCCCAGCGGGCGCCACGTGCTGGAAGTGCTCGATGGCAAGGCGCTGCCGTTCGTACCTGGCGCACTCGTCATCGACTGCTCGACGATCGATGTCGAGTCCTGCGCTGCCTTCCACGCCAACCTGGGCGAGAAAGGCCTCGTCACCCTCGACGCGCCGGTCTCCGGTGGCGTCGGCGGCGCTGCTGCGGGGACGCTCACCTTCATGGTGGGCGGCACGGAGACCGCCTTCGCGCGCGCCCTCGAGCTCCTGCGTGTGATGGGCAAGAACATCATCCACGCCGGTGCGGCTGGCGCAGGACAGGCCGCGAAGATCTGCAACAACATGCTGGCAGGCATTTCCATGCTCGCAGTGTCCGAGGCACTGCACCTGGCCAAGCGCCTGGGCCTCGATCCGAAGAAGTTCTTCGAGATCGCTTCGACCTCGTCGGGACAGTGCTGGGCGCTCACGAGCTATGCACCCGAGCCCGGCCTCGTGCCGGCTGCGCCTGCCAATCGCGGCTACGAGGGTGGCTTCGCATCCGAACTGATGCTGAAGGACTTGCGACTCGCCGAGCAGGCCGCGGTCGCGAGCCACTCCCCTGCCCTTCTCGGCGCGGCGGCCGCCTCTGTCTATGCGATGCATTGCGCCGCAGGGAAGGGGCGACTCGACTTTTCTTCCATCATCCAGATGCTCGGCGCTGCACAGCCCGCGCGCAACTGAGCGAACCGGACAAGGAGACGAGCATGACAAACAGCCGCCGCATCTTCAACAGCGGGATCATCGCGCTGCTGCTCACCGGCACGACCGCCTTCGCGCAAAAGGACACCGGCAAGCTGATCGTCGGCTATCCGCCAGGCCAGTCCGTCGATGTCGTCGCCCGCGTCCTCGCCGAGCGCCTGGGACCGGCGATCGGCCGGACCCTGATCGTGGAAAACATGCCCGGCCTTTCCGGCAGTGTCGCTCTCGCGGCCGTCTCGCGCATGCCCGCCGATGGAAGCGTCATGACGCTGTCGGCATCCGCGGCCATCGCCGGAAATCCATTCCTGTACAAGAACGTGCAGTACGACAGCCTGAAGGACTTCGAACCGATCGGGCTGATCTATGACGCTCCGCTCGTGCTGATGGTGAACAGCACCTTGCCGATCCAGTCGCTGAAGGACCTGATCGCGCACGCGAAGGCGAACCCGGGCAAGGTGAATTACTCATCGCCGGGCAACGGCTCCGTATCGCACCTCGCCATGTCGGAGCTCATGCGGCGGGCCGGCATCGAGATGACGCACGTTCCCTACCAAGGCGCAGCCAAGTCGCTCACCGACCTTGCCTCCGGCCAGGTTCAGGTGTCGTTCGACGCGTACGGCGCCGCCCAACCCTTCCTCTCGGGGGGAAAGGTGCGCGCGATCGCAGTCAGTTCGCTCGAACGCATCTCCGTGCTGCCCTCGGTGCCGACGGTCGCGGAGAGCGGCCTGGCCAACTTCGATCTCGTACCGTGGGTCGGCCTGCTGGCACCCGCCGGCACGCCGAAGGCGGTCGTCGACAAGGTCAGCGAGGAACTCGCCAGGATCGTGCGCTCGCCGGACTTCTCGCAACGAATCGTCGCCCTGGGGGGCCGGCCCCGATCCGTCGCTGCGGCGGAATTCAAGAGCTTCGTGCGCGCCGAAGTCGACCGCTGGGCCGCGATCGTCAAGGGCTCCGGGGCCAGGCTGGAGTGATGCAATGATCGCACTCGGATCCGCCGCACTCGCGGGCGAGACCCGGCACCACCGAGTCCTCGACAACGGCTTCTGCTTTCATCGAAGCGAGTGGATGCAAAGCGGTCCAGGCCCCGGCCTGTCGCCTACTGTATTCCTCGTGGAACAGCCGCCCGACTCCGTGCTGATGCCGCACTTCCACATGCAGAACCAGTTCCAGGTCATCAAGGACGGCTGCGGCACGCTGGGCCCTCACGCGGTGGGTCCTGGGTCCGTGCACTACGCCGGCGCTTTCACGGGCTATGGGCCGCTGGTGGCGGGACCCGCGGGTTTGAGCTATTTCACGATCCGTGCGGTCTACGAAACCGGCGCGAATTTCCTGCCGGCGGCACGAGACAGGCTGCAACGGGGACCGAAACGGCATGCACAGGGGCCGGTGCATGAACCCCTGTCGATGGACGCGCTGCGCGGCCTGGCATCGGCACGCCGGGTACAGCTGATCGCACCGCAGGACGATCTCGAAGCCTACGCGCTGCAGCTCCCGCCTTTTGCGCAGGTCGAGACTGGCGAGCCTGGCGGCTCGGGTCAGTTCCAGCTCGTCCTGGCCGGAGCGCTCGAAACCCCGCAGGGTCGACTGCGGGCATGGGAAAGCCGCTACCTGTCGTCGGGTGAAGATGCGGCCGGCTGCACGGCCGGAGAAAGCGCACTGCACCTGCTGGTGCTGCAGATGCCCGCGAACGCGCCCGAATATGCCAACGGGTGAAACGCCCGGAGTCTCCTGTATAAAGATTGCATGACATCAGGGAAGTCCACCACACTTCGAATGCGCAGTCCCCAGCCGCTCTCGGCCGAACAGGTTTGCGAGCGGATTCGCTCGGCGATCCTGAGCGGTGAGCTGAAGCCGGGATCGAAGCTCACGGAACAGGATCTCGCGGCCGAACTCGAAGTGAGCCGCACGCCGGTCCGGGAAGCGATCCGGCAGCTGGAAGTGGAGCGGCTGGTCAGCCGGACGCCTTTCGTGGGCGTCACGGTCGCCCAGCTCAGCCCGGAAGAGGTGATCGAGCTGCTGGACATCCGTGAAGTCCTCGAAGGATTGGTGGCCCGGCTTGCAACGGAAAACATGGACAGCTTCCACCTGCAACGATTGAAGAAATCACTGCAGCAGCTGGCCGCGAGCGCCAGGAAGAGCGACGTCGGCGCGTACCTCGATCAGGCGCTGGCGTTCCGGCGTGCGCTCGTGGAATGCTGCGGCAGTGCCACCTTGTCGGAGCATGTCATGGCGATCGAAAACCGCCTGCGTCTGACGGGCAGCCGCACCGCGCTGTTGCCGGGGCGCATGGAAGCTGCCATCGAGGAGCATGAGAAGTTGCTGGACGCGATCGTGCGCGGCGACGCCAAAGGTGCCGAACGACTCAACCGGGAGCGCATCCGGCACATCCGCGACGCGGTGGCGAAGTCGATTTCCTTCTCCATCCTGTAGCGCCCCGGCGCCGGCGTCGCGCGCCCTTGCTCAAGTCCGGTAGGAGGCCCCGCGCTCGCGCTCCAGCTTGCGCAGCAGTCCCGGCCACTCCAGCTTGCCGACTTCCATGAAGCCGCCGGGCCCCAGCATCTTGCGGCCTTGGGCGCGGGTGTGCCGGATGGTGGCGTCGGACAGCTCGTGGAGCGGCACTCCGCCGGCTTGTCCATCGATCTGGTACTGGCATGCCGTCTCCAGGCGCAGCATCCAGCAGAAGGCCTCTGCTACGCTACGGCCCACCGTCAGGGCGCCGTGGTTGCGCAGGACCAGCACACGGCCTTCGGGGCCGAGGTCACGCACGAGGCGCTCGCGCTCGTCTTCGTCGAGCGCCGTGCCCTCGTAGTCGTGGTAGCCGAGAAAGTCCAGCATGACGCAGGCCTTCTGGCTCAGGGGCCGCAGACCCATGGCCTGCATCGCGATCGCGTTGTTCGCACGGGTGTGGCTGTGCATGACGCACACCAACTCCGTCTGCGCCATGTGGACGGCGCTGTGGATGATGAACCCGGCGGGGTTGAGCAGTGACGGGTCCCCCTGCACCACGCGGCCGTCGAGGTCGACCTTGATCAGGGCCGATGCCGTCATCTCGTCGAACAGGGTGCCCAGCGGATTGACGAGAAAGTGATGTTCGGGCCCCGGCAGCATCACGGAGATGTGGGTCGAGGCCAGGTCCGACATGCCATGGAGATCCGTCAGCTGGTAGCAGGCGGCGAGGTCGCAGCGCAACTGCCACTCGGCGGCATCCATGCCTTCAGGCTTGGCATGCGAAGAAAGTTGCGCGATATCGTTGTTCATTTCGTTGTCTCCTTGCTGTGGGTGGGTTCGGTGCCGAGCGATCGGGACATCGCGATCCAGCGGGCGAGATCCGCCTGCACGAAAGCCTGTGTCTCGGCCGGCGGTGCGGGCTGGATGACCAGCCCCAGGTCTCCGAGGCTGGCCCGGACATCGGGAGCCGCGAGCGCCTCCGACAGGGCACGGGCCAGCGTGGCCACGACCTCCGGCGGCATCCTGGCTGGCCCCATCAGGGCGAACCAATTGGAGATGGCCAGGTCGGGCATGCCCTGTTCGACGACCGTCGGCACGTCCGGCAGCGACGGGACCCGGGTGCTCGAAGTGACGGCGATCGCCTTGATCTTGCCCGATCGAACCTGCTGGACGACCAGGGGCACGGTCATCGCGGTGACACCGATCTCGCCCCGCACCAGGTCCGTCATGACCTCCGGCTGGCCTCGATAGGCCACGTGCGTGAGTTCGATCTTCTGCTGGCTCATGAGCAACTCCATCGTGAAGAAGGGTGTCGTGCCCCCGCCGGCAGAGCCGTAGTTGACCTGGCCCGGCCGCGCCTTGGCGAACTCGACCAGATCAGGCAGTGAGCGGACCGGCAATCCGTTGCTCACGATGATCGCCTGGGGGATCGTGCCGATCATCCCGATCGCGCTGAACGCGGTTTGCGGCTGCCAGGAGGGCGCTGCCGCGCCGGGCGGCGCCATGGTCGTCGGGCCGCTGGCCACGACCAGCGTGTACCCATCGGGCGCCGCACGCGCCACGGCCGAATAGCCGATGCTGCCGGCGGCACCCGCGCGGTTGTCGACGATGAAGCTCTGCTTGAAGCGCTCGGAGAGATGCTGCGCGAGCCGGCGTGCGATGACATCCACGATACCGCCGGCGGGGAACGCCGAGACGATCGTCACCGGACGCTCCGGATAGCCCGCGGCAGCCGCTGGTCCCAGCGGCATCACGCATGCAGCAAGGAACAGGGCCAGAGTGCGTACGCCTGCACGGCGGCGCGTGCATGCGGAAGTCTTGCTGATCGCTCTGCGCATCTTGATCTCCTTCGGTTGAAGGGCGCCCGTGACGCCATCACTCCTCGCTGCGGAATCCCGAGGTTTGCACCACGGGACGCCAGAAGTCGCGCTCCGCGCTCAGCGTGCGTTTCACCGCGGCGCCAGGCAGGCCCGTCGCCTCCAGACCTGCGCGCGCCATCGCGCTGCGGACCTGCGGTTGCTGCATCGCGGCCACGAAGGCCCGCTCCAGGCGCTGCACGACCTCCGCAGGCGTGCCTGCAGGAACGAAGGCGCTGTAGGAGGCGTTCGCGTGGTCGAAGGCATCGATGCCGGCCTCGCGCGCGGTCGGGACATCGGGCAGAGATGCGTTGCGGCGCGTGCCGGAGACCGCCAGGATGCGCACCTTGCCGGCGCGATGGAGTTCCAGCTGGCTGGCCAGGGCGTCCGCGCTCAAGGGAACGTGCCCGCCGATCAGGTCCGCCACGAGCGGTGCGCCACCCTTGTACGCCACGGGCGTCAGCGGAACACCCACGGTCTTGGCCATGCCGAGGACGGCGAAGTGCAGTGTCCCGCCGAGGTTGGTGAGCCCCACGCTCCCCTGCGAAGGGTTGGCGCGCACCCAGCTCAGGTAGTCCTGCAATGTCTTGTACGGCCGGTCCGCACCGGCGGAAATCACCGTGGGAACCTCGGCGAGGTGGCTCACGGGGATGAAATCGCGATCGACGTCGTAGGCAAGCTGCCTGTAGGTCATCGGAAAGATGACCAGCGGCGCGTTGGAAGACAGCAGCACGGTCCTGCCATCGGGCGGGGCGCGCTTCACGTAGTCGATGGAGATCCGCGTGGCGGCGCCGGGCCGGTTGTCCACGATGACCTGTTCCTCGCCGCCAAGGCGCAGCTGCTCGGCGAGCGCCCGCGCCAGCGTGTCGAGCGCACCCCCGGGCGGAAATCCGACGACGAGACGCAGCGGATGGGCGCCTCCGACCGATGCCTGCGCAGGCGCTTGCGCCTGTGCAGGGCCGGCTGCAACGGCAGCGATCGCCGCGATCCACGCGGCGGAAAGGAAAATCCGAATCACGTTCATCACCACACCTCCTCGTTCGGCCAGCGGGACACAATATTCCTGGCAGCCTCGAATACCGCCGCAGCGGCAAGAAGATCCGACTCCCGGCGCAGGCGCCCCACCAACTGCAGGCCGATCGGTAGTCCGTCGCTGCCGAAGCCGCAGGGCAGCGTGATGGCGGGGTGGCCGGTCAGGTTGAACGGCATGGTCCACGGGAACCAGTTGGACCGCACCTCGTCGAAGAGCCGTCCATCGATCTCGAGCTTGCCGAACAGGTCCTGGTCGATCGGAACGGCGGTCCGTGCCAGCGTGGGAACCACGATGAAGTCGTTGTCACGCAGCAAGTCCTGCACATGCCGGAAGAGGCGAGTGCGAGCGAAGTTCGCCTTCTGGTAGTCGACGGCGGTGTAGTCCTTCGCGAGCGCGAGCTGCTGAAGGAGGGAGGGGGTCAGCTGATCCGGCTGCTCCTCGGCCATCTTCCCGAACCGTGCTTTCCAGACCGTGTGATTGATGGTGCGCCAAAGTGGCTCGACGTCGAAGTCTGTCGACGGCCCCATCTCGACCAACTCCGCGCCCAACTCCGCCAGGAGCTGCAGTGCGGATCCAAAGCAGGAAGCAACGTCGGACGCCATAGGCCTGCCGGGCGGCATTCCCGCGAACAGGATGCGCTTGCCCCGCAAGTCAGCCACGGAGCGCATGTCCTTGAGATAGTCCTCCGCCCGGGCGCCGGCAGACCAGGGGTCGCAGGGATGCTCGCCCGCCATGGCCTGCAGCATGAGGGCGGTGTCGGCGACCGTACGCGAGATCGGTGTGACGTAGGTGAGATTGCCGATGGCGTCCTCCGCCTGCGAATGCGGGACCAGCCCGATCGACTGCTTCAGGCCGACGACTCCGTTGCAGGCTGCCGGAATCCGGGTGGAGCCTCCACCGTCCGTTGCGATCCCGATCGGGGCAAGTCCAGTCGCCACCGCCACCGCTGCGCCGCCGCTCGATCCGCCGCTCGTGCGCTCGGGGTGCCATGCGTTGCGCGTGCGTCCGAACAAGGGTGCATCGGTCAGGCATTTGGCGCCAAACTCCGACGTGGTCGTCTTTCCGACGAGGATGGCACCGTGCTGCCGCAGCCGGGAGATGGCTGCCGCGTCCTCGGTCGGGACGTTGTCGGCGAACAGCAGCGAACCGAAGGTGGTCTTCACGCCCTTCGTATTGACCAGGTCCTTGCAGGCGTACGGAATGCCGTGGAGCAGTCCGGTGGGCTCGCCCCGCATGACTGCCTGCTCCGCAGCCTTCGCATCGCGCATGGCTTCGTCGGGGCACAACGTGATGAAGCAGTTGAGCTTCGGCTGCAGCCGTGTCGCGCGATCCAGCACGGCCCGGGTCACTTCGACGGGAGAGACTTCACGGTGCGCGATCGCTTCGCGCAGGCGTACTGCTGTCCAAAAGCAAAACTCTTCGGCCATCCAACCTTCCTCTGTCAGACACCGGCACATCCAGCCGGCATGCGCCGAAGGGTGCCATCCGGCTGCCGCACGGTCCAATACTCGTTCACAATCCGCTCATATCAGAAGCGTATGGGCATGGACCTCAAGAGCCTGCGTTACTTCGTGGCCGTGGCGGAAGCTCGCAGCGTGGGCAAGGCAGCCCAGCGGCTGCACATGGCGCAGCCACCGTTGTCCGTCCAGATCCGCAACCTGGAGGCCCAGGTAGGGACTGCGCTGTTCCTGCGCGAATCGACGGGGATGCGGCTCACCGACGCGGGGAGCGCCCTGTTCGCGCGCGCTCGCGAAGCCCTGGCCCTGGCTTACGACGGCTACGAGGCCGCGCGCGCGATCGGCTCCGGACGACGCGGCCTGCTGGCGGTGGGCTACATGTTTTCGTTGGGTTACGCCGTCCTGCCCAAGCTCGTCCCGCTCTTACGTCGCGCCCTACCCGAAGTCGAACTGCAATTCGTCGAGATGAGTGCCGCCACTTGTGAGGCCCAGATCGTCGATCACAAGGTGTCCGTCGGCTTGTGCATGCCGCCGATGCAGCGCGTGGAAGTGGCCAACACCATCGTCGGCATGCAGCCGCTGCGGCTCGCCATGCCTGCACGCGCGCCGCTCGCGCGTCTCGCTTCGGTCCCCATCGAACGGCTCCAGGGCCAGAAGCTGGTCGCCCTGCCCAAGCTCAAGGAGAACGCGGACACGTCGCTGGTGGCCGCACTGCTTCGCCGGCACCAGGTGACGATGCAGGTGGTCGAACGTGTGGAGACCGTGCACGCCGCACTGGCTCTCGTGCTCGCTGGCGAGGGGTATGCCCTGGTTCCGGCATGCGCTGCGGTTGGCCGTCCTCCGGGTGTCGCCTTCCGGAAGCTGAAGGGCGTCAGCGAAGGCTTCGACGTGGCTGTCTGCCGGCGCCACGATCTGGACAGCCCCTTTGTCGAACCGTTCATCGCTGCTGCGAGGCAGGCTCTGCGATGAGGCCGCCTCCAGGCATCGCTCGGGCGCGATGTCCGACCGCGTCTGCGTGCTGGCCTACGGCATCGCCGGGCGATCGCGGAGTGCGTCTAGCCGCCGACCGCGCAGCGTCACGGTGCGCGCGCCACCGGCCGTCGCTCACGACCACCACGAACAGTTGCCGGCGCTGCGCCGCGGCGCGTACTGCTCCAGGTGCTGCGCCGCCAGAGTTGGTGACCCGGCCGCATCGACCGGTTGAATCCGCAGCCAAAACACGACATTCGCTGACCAAGCCCAACTTGCCCGATAGCCGACGTTCGGCCACGATTGACCACTAAATCTTAGAAGAACATGTCTCTGCGCTCCGTCTTCTCGGCATTCGGCCGGAAACCGCCCTCCGAGCAGTCGAGGACTTCGTCGGTCCACGCAACGTCCGACTGCAAGCGCTACAACCATCCTGAGTTTCAGATTTGCGTCTCGAATAGCGCCGTGCCAGCTGAAGACATCTCCTTGCTTCTGCGGTTCTTCGAGCAACGTGTAGCGCGGGGCGAGAAGTTCCGAAGCGGCGGCTGGATGTTCACGATGCTTGAGGACGGACCGGGAGGGTTTCTGCGAGTTCTGGAGCCTGAAGAATGTTCCGGTGAAGTTTGTCGATTCGGTCGATGGCACGCTGATGCATCTACGAAATCAGCAAGACGTTGTCAGGAGCCTCTCGCCGTCGGTAGAGCCGGACTTTCCGTCGCTTTGTCAAAGCGCTGTCGTGCACGTGAATTACAAAGAAGCAAGACGAGTCCTGCTCACTCGAGGCGTCGCAGTCGACGGGACGGACTCACCAATTGCCACCAGCTCAGATAGGACGTTTTTTGTCTCCTTGCCAATTTTTCACGCTGGGTCTCAGGCATCGAAGTAGAGATAGAACTCCCACGGGTGCGGGCGCAACCTCACGGGATCGACCTCGTGCTTCCACTTGTATTCGAGCCAGGTTTCGATCAGGTCCGTGGTGAACACGTCTCCGCGCATCAAGAAGTCGTGATCCTTCTCCAGCGCGCGCAGTGACTCCTCGAGCGATCCAGGGACCTTCGCGATGTTCTTTGCCTCTTCAGGGGGTAGCTCGTAGATGTTCTTGTCGAGCGGCGGGCCCGGGTCGGTCTTGTTGGCGATCCCGTCGAGGCCGGCCATCAGCATTGCTGCGAACGCGAGGTAGGCATTCGCAGTCGGGTCCGGACAACGGAACTCGACGCGCCTCGCGTTCGGCGAGTCCGAATACATCGGAATACGCGCCGCGGCCGAGCGATTTCGCTGCGACATTACCAGGTTCACCGGCGCCTCGTAGCCCGGTACGAGCCGGCGGTAGGAGTTGGTGGTCGGCGCACAGAACGCCATCAGCGCGTGCGCATGCTTGAGCAGCCCGCCGATGTACCAGCGGCACAGCTCGGAGGTCAGAGCCCAACCCTTGGCGTCGTAGAAAAGATTGCGCTTGTCGTTCCACAGGCTCTGGTGGCAGTGCATGCCGCTCGCGTTGTCAGCGAAGAGCGGCTTCGGCATGAACGTGGCAACCTTGCCGTGCCGGCGCGCGATGTTCTTGACGAAGTATTTGTAGACCATCACGTTGTCGGCCATCCGCACGAGCGGCGCGAACTTCATGTCGATCTCATTCTGGCCCGCGGTCGACACCTCATGGTGGTGGATCTCGACCTGCACACCCGCGTTCATCAGTCCGAGCACGATCTCCGAGCGGATGTCCTGAAGGGTGTCGTGCGGGGGCACCGGGAAATAGCCTTCCTTGTAGCGCGGCTTGTAACCGAGGTTCCCGCCTCCGAACGCGCCTTCGTCCCGGCCCGAGTTCCAGGCGCCCTCGACCGAATCGACGTAGTAGTAGCCGCAATGCGTGTTCTGCTCGAACCGGATCGAGTCGAAGATGAAAAACTCGAGCTCTGGGCCGAAGTAGCAGGTCTGCGCGACCCCGGTGGCTTTCAGATGGCGCTCGGCCTTGCGGGCCACGAATCGCGGATCGCGCGAGTAGGGCCCCTTGAGGACCGGGTCGATCACGTTGCAGATCATCGAAAGTGTCGGGGTCTCGCACATCGGATCGATGAATACGGTGGTCGGGTCCGGCTGCAGAAGCATGTCCGACTCGTGGATCTGCTGGAAACCGCGGATCGAGGAGCCGTCGAACCCGATGCCGTCATCGAACAACTCGTCGTTGAGTTCCGGCAGCCCGATCGAGAAGTGCTGCCACAGTCCAGGCAGATCGGTGAACTTGAGGTCGACGATCTGGATTCCGTGCTCCCGCACGAGGGCAATCACCTCCTTCGCATTCTTTGGCGGATTCACCCGGTAGGAGCCGGGCTCGAACTGGGCGATCGGGCGCCTTTTCTCGGTAGGCATGGTCCTCTCCTCGGGTTGGGGTTACCCAGCGTCGGCGTGCTCAGTCGCGTTGCCTCAATTTGGTCGATCAACGCGTCTGCACACAGCCCCGGTCGCAAGGCGCCTTTCGACGCCGTCACAAACAGACTGAACAGAAGCCCTGTCATCGGCTCCGGCCTCGAGGCGTTCGAACAAGACGGCCGTGTAGCGCCCGAGGAATCCACCACAACTCCCGCTCACGCGGGCGTAACTCTCGGTCCTGCGGGGGAAGGGTCGCGATTCAGCCTCATCCCCGTGCCGGCCAACGTCATCACGCCATCCTTGTCAACGCCGACATGCCGACCATCCGCCAGCTTGTATTCGGTGAGCCCCGTCGGCTCCCATAGCCCTTGCGTGTCGGGAACCGCGTCGAGACGGGCGAGGTGTTCATAGGCCTGGACACGGTAGGTCTGGCCATCGCTTCCTCGGGCGGTAAAAGTCTCGAGCAGGTGAAGCATCTTTTCCATGCGTGCGCTCTCCTTGCAACCGACAGAGCCGGGCGCCTTCGTGCATCCCAATGCGCTTGCGCGCGACCAGAAGGCGCACGTCAAAATGAGTTTGACGGCCCGCTGGGCGGTGAAGTTCCGACAGTTGTGGCTAGCCGTACTGGCAATAGCGCGAGCGCCTGTTTTCTCGGTCAGGTTCCCCCAAGCCAAGTGACTCGGCTGGCGGGAGCGGCATTGGCGGTCAGACCACGAAATCTGTCAGGGTTTCTTGGTTAAATCGACCTACCCTCCACCTCCACCTCCACCTCCCCCTGCCCCTGCCCATTCCTAATAGTTTCAACGACTTACGAGGCGCGCGTTCAGAGTTCGGCTTTAATTCTGACGAAGGTGGACTGGCGCATCGCTGAACTTGCCCACTACGCGGATGACATCCACTGGCTCGACGCCGTAAGGGCGAGAGGCGCATACAAACTCATGCGCCGTTTCGATTCCCGAACACGTCTCGGGCTCAATCAAGCATCCGTTCAGCGTATCGAGCGCCTTGAGTTTGGTGACGATGTGGAAATGGGAACCTCATGGTTGCGGGCCCGCCTCTTGGCCGGAGAATCACAAGCCGCTTCGCTCGAACTTGCACGAAGCCATCGCATAGGCAAGAAGCCACTGCGTAACCGAGAGGCGGCGTTGGACAATCGCCCCATGACATCGATCTCAAGTCGGCTTCTCGTCGACGCCGTGCTCAGCGTCGAGCGCATGACCTTCAAGGAACGCGAGCAACTTGCCGACGAAGTCCACGCCCGACAGCCCAACCTGTTCTTCTCGGTGCTCGTCCTTCAGCGCTATGGCGCCACCCTTGAGCAAATCGAGGTGGTTCTGAACCTGCTACTCGTCTTCTATGAGGCGATGAAGACCAGCGGCAGAGTCTGGCCGGTCATCTCCGAAGTCGTCCAGGAACGTTGCCTGAAGCGCATCTCCGCACGCGTGCGCTTCATCGAGGGCCTGACGCCGCAGCAGCAAGCGCAAGCCACTTCGGACGCCATCGCGGACCATCCCGAGCAGCAGTTACTCGCATACGTCTTCGGCAAGTTCGGGGAGCATGGCCATCTCGGCATCGAAACCGAGGCGGAAAAGATGATGATGCTGGCGGCGCTGAACTTGGTTGAGTGCATTGCGGAGACAGCGCCGAGAACAACGGAGTGAAACCGCTGAGCTCACCGAAAGAGCGTCCCTCTCAGTCGCCCGACCGACACGCCCGCGACGGTCCCAGCGTAGCGATCGCCTCTTACGCTCGTACCCATCACACATCCTTCGCCTCCGCAACGCCGCCGTCGGCTTACCGCTTACGGCGCACACAACAAGGGTCGAACGCTCGGAGGCATAGAAGCGCGTGCCGAGGGCCACACCACCGGCACCAAGCATCAGCGCATGGCGCGATTCCGCCCTCACCCGTCACGTTCACGCCGAACGCGTCCAAAGCCGGCTACAACGCGGCGGTCACAATGATCTCGACCCGCAGGTCCGGCGCCGCGAGCCTGGCCTCGCAGGTCGCACGGGTGGGCATCGCATCGTCAGGTATCCATGCCGCCCAGGCCGCGTTCAGGCCGGTGAAATCGCGCTCGATGTCCTGCAGCCAGATTTGGACCGACAGCAGGCGCGACTTGTTCGTGCCGACGCTCGCGAGGTAGCCGTCGATCTTGGCGAGGATGTCGGCGGTCTGCGCCTGTGCGTCGCCGCTGCGATCGGTCGCGGTGACCCCGGCGACGTAGACCACCGAGTTGTGCACGACGATGCGGGAAAGGCGTGCGTTGGAGTCGTAGCGCTGGATGTCGCTCATGATGAACTTCCTTCTTGGAGTGGTTGAAACGATGCAGCCGCTCGACGCGCGAAGCGGTCGACGGCGAAGGGTTCGATGGGCAGCGTGCTGCGGCCTTCCGTCACGAGCTCGGCGACGATCTGCCCGCCGATCGGCCCGAGCTCGAAGCCGTGTGCGGAGAAGCCGAAGGCATGGACGAGGTTCGGTGCCGCGCGGCTCGGGCCGATCACGGGGATGCCGTCGGGCATGAAGGCCTCGACGCCGGCCCAGGCGCGGTTGACGCCAAGCGGCTTCAGGTGCGGGAACAGGGCGGTCACCGTGCGCGCGCTGCTCGCCAGCTTGGGCATGTCGACGATGCCGTGGCGCGCATCGAGATCGGCGGTGCAGCGCAGGCCGCCGCCGATCAGCACCGTGCCGTTCGCGAATTGCTTGAAGGACAGCGGCCGGCCGGTCGCGCCGAGCACCGGCGTGACGAAGGGCGGCGCGCGATGGGTGATCATGAGCATCAGCCCGCCGGCTTCGAGCGGCACCGCATCGCCGGCCTGCGCGGCGAGCGCGCCGGCCCAGGCGCCCGCGGTGTTGACCAGATGGGTGGCGTCGAAGCTGCCACGCGTGGTCGCCACGTGCCAGCGACCGGCACGATGGTCGATGCGTTCGACGCGCGTCACTTCGTGCACTTCGGCCCTGGCGCGCTGGGCTGCGAGGCGGAATGCGGTGACGGCGCGGTACGGCAGTGCATGGCCGTCGTCGCGAACCCAGATGCCTCCGACGACGTGCGGCGCAATGGCGGGCACGAGTTCGCGGACCTGCTGCGCGTCGACGAGTTCTTCATGATCGAAGCCGAGCGACTGGAGATGCGCGACGGTGTCGCGCAGCATCTGCAGCTCATCGTCGGTTTCGGCAATCTTCAACTGGCCGCTGGGCGCGAAACCCGCGTCGTCGCCGACGAGCTCTGCCAGGTGGTGCCACAGCGTGCGCGACGCCAGCGCAAGCGGGATCTCGGCGACGTGGCGGCCCAGCGTGCGCACGCCGCCCGCGTTCACGCCGGACGCATGGCGGCCGCAGAATTCGGCCTCCAGCACGATGACCTCGAGTCCGCGCCGCGCGAGGTGCAGCGCGCTCGACAGGCCGTGCAGGCCGCCGCCGACGACGATCGCGTCCGCCGATCGCTTCATGCCACGCTTCGATCCGCGCCGGCGAGTTCGCCCAGCGAGATCGGCTTGATGGGCGGTCGGATTCGGTAGTAGCCCACTTCCGCCGGGGTCACCCCGCGCGCCTCCGCGATCAGCTCGGTCACGGTCAGGCCGCATTGGCGCCCCTGGCACGGGCCCATGCCGCAACGCCCGAAGGCCTTCGCCTGGTTCGGTCCATGGCAGCCGAGCTCCACGAAATGCCGGATGTCGCCGGCGGCGACTTCCTCGCAGCGGCACACGATCACGTCGTCGGCCGGAATGCGATTGGCCTTCTTGGGCCGGTACAGGGCATCGAGAAAGGGACGGATGCGCAGCTGGTCGCGCAACGCCGAACGAAGCGGTCCAGCGAGCCCGTCGCGCTCGCCGAGCGTGATTCGGCCGAGCGCATGCATCGCACCGAGCGCCGCGAGCTCGCCCTGCAGCGCCGCTGCCAGCGCGCCGCCGATGCCAAGACCATCGCCGGCAACATGGATGCCGGGCACGTCCAGCGCGCCCCAGGCGTCCGCCTCGGGCTGCCAGCAGAGCTGCGCATCGTCCCATTTGTGTTTGGCCCGTAGCGACCAAGTGAACTGCGTGTTCGGCACGACGCCGTGGTGCAGGAGCAGCGTCGAGGTCTCGATGCGATGGGCCTTGCCGCCGATCGTGAAGCGCAGCGCCTCGACCCCGTCCCGGCCTTGCGCAGCGAGGTTCTCCGCACCGGTATGGAATGGCACACCGGCGCGCTTGAGCACGCGCATGAGCGACAGACCCTTCTTCAGATAACGCCAGCCGGCAAGCGCGCCGCCGAGGTGCGGGAGCGCGCGGCGGTAGTCCTCGATCGATGTCGTGTCGACCAGTGCGCGGATGGGCACGCCGGCGCGCACGTACTGGCAGCCGAGCAGGTAGAGGAGCGGTCCGCAGCCCGCCAGCACGACGGGCTCGACCGGCACCACATCGGCGCTCTTCAGGAGGATCTGCGCGGCACCTGCGGTGAGCACGCCCGGCAGCGTCCAGCCCGGGATCGGGAACGGACGCTCCATGGCGCCGGAGCAGAGCACGACACGTTCGGCCTGGAGTGTCGCGGTCGCACCGTCATGCAGGTAATGCACCGCACCTTCGGGCGTCACCTGCCAGACGGCTGCATTCGTGACGTGCCGGGCACCGCTCGCGGCGAAGGCCTCGGCAAGCGAGCGGCCGGCGGCGTAGTCCGGCCCGAGCAGGTCGACCCGGCGTGCCGGCGCGTCGGTGATGGCGCGGTAGATCTGGCCGCCCACAGCGCGTTGCTCGTCGAGCACCACGACATGGGCGCCGAGCCGCGCGGCGACGATGGCAGCCGACATGCCAGCCGGGCCGGCGCCGACGATGGCGATATCGCAACGCTCACTCGACATGCGCGGCCTCCTCGGAAACGGCGGCCCCGCCGCAATCCAAGGAACGCAGCCCCGCCTGCGTTCTCACCTGCATGCCCTCGGTCACCGCGACGAGGCAGCTCTGCCGGTTCGGCTGCCCGTCGATCTCGACGAGGCAATCGAAGCACGCGCCCATCATGCAATAGGGCGCGCGCGGCGCGCCGCTCACGGGCGTGGTGCGAAAGGTCGAGACGCCGTTGGCAAGCAAGGCCGCCGCCACGCTGCAGCCGACCGGCGCCCGCATGGCGCGGCCATCGAAGTAGAGGCCGACCGTGGGCTCGCCGCGCGGCGAAGCGTCGATCGGAAAGAGGGGGCGAAAGCGGACGTTAATGGGCATGGTGGAAGGTTTCGTTGCCGTTGAGGAAGCGGTCGCCGCCGAAGGACTCGATGCCGACCGGGACGCCGTGCCCGGCACTGCCGGCGATCCATGGCGCGATCGAGAAGACGTGGTTGGCAGCCAGGGTCACGCCGCTGTGGCAGGTCACGACAAAGGCGCCCGGGCATTGCGTCGATGCCTGGTAGATGGGGAAGCCGTCGGGCGTCATCACGCGCAACGCACCCCATGCGCGCACGAGGCGCAGGCTCTCCAGCGCCGGGAAACTGCGCACCCCGCGGCGCGCGATGGTGCTGAGCACGTCGACGGTCGTACCGTCGTCGAGCCCGACGTCCTCCAGCGAGTCGCCGAGCTGGACCGTGCCTTCGTCCGTCTGGCGCACGTAGGTGGTCGGATGGTCGAGGAACCTGGCGACGCGCTCGCCGACCAGCACCTGGCCCCGGTTGGGCCGCACCGGCGCGTGCAGGCCGACCTGCGGCGCCAGCTCGCGGTTGCCGAGGCCGGCCGCGAGCACCACGCGCGGCGCGCGCCATGTGGTCGCCCCCGCCTCGAGCTCGAAGCCGTTCGCCCGCGGCGTGATGCGCGTCGCGCGGCTGCCGTGCGCGAAATGCACGCCGCGATGCCGGCAGGCCGCGTGCAGCGCCCGCAAGAGCTTCAGCGGATTGGCATGACCGTCCATCGGCGTGTAGCTCGCGCCCGCGACTTCAGGTCCGATGCCCGGCAGCCGCGTCCTGAGCGACGCGTGGTCGAGCATCTCGAAGGCGTAGTCGCCATCGAGTGCATCGCGGATGCTGCGCAGCCGCTCTTCACGGCTTTGCAGCTCATCGTCGGAAAAGCAGAAGTGAAAGCCGCCGGGCTGGCGCAGCTGCACGTCGACGCCGCCGTCGTCGGCCAGCGCGCGGGCGAGCTGCGGCCATTGCGCGGCGGACGTCATCGTCCAGCGCGCGTACGGCGCCATGCCGAAGCCCTTGCCCTGGACCCATACGAGTCCGAAGTTGCCGCGCGACGCGCGGAACGCATCGTCGCCCTCGTCGAGGACGGTGACGCGAATGCCGTTGCGTGCCGCGCCGTAGGCCAGCGCGGTGCCGACCAGGCCGCCGCCGACGACGATCAAATCACTTGTGTTCATGGAGTGCAGAAAAAAAGGAAGCGCCCGGATGCGGGCAAACCGCGCTCAGCCCTTGCCGATCAGCACGCGGTCGAGGCCGACGAGCCGGTCGAGCAGCACCATCAGCACCACCGTGCCGGCGATGAGCACGGTCGACACCGATGCAACCAGCGGGTCGATGGTCTGGGCGATCTGGTTGTACATGGCGACCGGCAGCGTCGTGGTGCCGGGCGTGGCGACGAAGACCGTCATGGTGAGTTCGTCGAAGCTCTGGATGAAGGCGAGCATCCAGCCGCCAACCACGCCAGGGAGGATCAGCGGCAGCACGATGCGACGAAACGCGGTCATGCGGCTCGCGCCGAGCGAGAGCCCCGCCTTCTCGGCATCGCGATCGAGGCCCGTGGCCGAGGCCAGCACCAGCCGCAGCGCGTACGGCATCACCACGACGACGTGTGTCAGCGAGAGCCACACGAACGAGCCCGACACGCCGATGGTGGTGAAGAAGCGCAGGAAGGCCACGCCCAGCACGACGTGCGGGATCATCAGCGGCGACATGAAGAAGGCCGCGATCGCGCCGCGCCCGGCAAAACGGTATCGCACGAGCGCGAGCGCCGCCGGCACCGCCAGCACCACGGCGACGGTCGCGCTCGCGAGGCCGAGCCAGAGCGACAGCCAGAACGCGTTGACCAGTTCGGTGGCACCGCCGATGGCGCGGAACCAGCGCAGCGAGAAGCCGTCGGTCGGCAGCGAGATGTAGCCCTTGCCGGTGAACGAGACGAGCACCACCACCACCAGCGGCGCCAGGATGAAGGCGATGAAGATCGTGTGATAGACGAGAGAGAGCAGTCCGTTCTTGCGCATGTCGTGCTCCTTCTCAGCCTTCGAAGACCTGCGCGTAGCGCCGCTCGAGCCAGCGGTTGAAGCCGGCGATGACGATGACGTTGGCGATCAGCAGCAGGATCGCGATCGACGCGCCCAGCGGCCAGTTCAGGGTGCTGAGGAACTCGTCGTACGCGGCGGTGGCGACCACCTTGAGCCGGCGCCCGCCGAGGATGGCCGGCGTCGCGAAGGCCGACGCCGCGAGCGCGAACACGATGATCGCGCCCGACAGGATGCCCGGCACGATTTGCGGCAGGATGATGCGCCGGAACACCGTGAAAGGCGCAGCACCGAAGGAGAGCCCCGCATTCTCGACCTGCGGATCGAGCTTCTGCAGCGAGGCCCATACCGAGATCACCATGAACGGCATCAGCACATGCGTGAGCGCGATGACCACCCCCGTCATCGTGAACAGCAGCCGCACCGGTTCGTCCGTCAGGCCGAGCGCCTGCAGGCCCGCGTTGATGAGCCCGTTGTTGCCCATGAGGATGGCCCAGCCCAGCGTGCGAACCACGACCGATACCAGCAGCGGGCCGAGGATGACGACCAGGAAGATGCCCCGCCACGGCGCCTTCATGCGCGACAGGATGATCGTTTCCGGCACGCCGAACAGCACCGACAGCAGCGTGACCGCCAGCGCCAGGCCGGCCGTGCGCAGGAAGATCTCGTAGTAGTACGGGTCCGAGAAGACCTCGAGGTAGTTGCGCGCGGTGAAGTCCGGCAGCACACCGCGCGTGCCGTCGAACGAGTGCAACGACAGCACCGCGGTGAGCGCAAGCGGAATCACCAGCAGCCCGAGGAACAGCAGCAGCGCGGGTGCGCTCAGGAGCCAGGGCGCGGAGCCGGCGCGCGGCTCGACCGACTTCGACGGCGACGCGGCCCGGGCCGGCGCGCCAGTCACGAGAGCGGTGGCGGCCTCAGCCATGCGCGACCTCCGTGTCGAGCAGGCGCAGGTCGTCGTCCAGCCAATGCACGGCGACCGCCTCGCCTTCGGCCGGCGGCACCGAGCCGATGTTGGGGTGACTCACGCGCATGGGCCCGAGCGCGCTGTCGACCTCGACCAGCCAGTGGTTGCCGAGGAACAGGCGCGTGCGGATCGTGGCCGGGATGCCGTGCGCGGCCGAGGCCGGCGCGAGCCGCACCTTCTCGGGCCGCACGTAGACGTTGACCTCGCGCGCGAGCGGCTTCTCCTGGTGCGGCACGTGCAGCAGCGAATCGCCGACGCGCACCTCGCAGCAGCGCGCATTGCGCGCTTCGACCACGCCCTTGAGCACATTCGTCTTGCCAAGGAAGGACGATGCGAACGCCGATTCGGGCCGCTCGTACGCCTCGTACGGCGTAGCGAGCTGCACGATGCGTCCGCCATGCATGACGGCGATGCGATCGCTCATCGTCATGGCCTCGACCTGGTCGTGCGTGACCAGGATCGTGGTGATGCCGAGATGGCGCTGGATGCTGCGCAACTCGACGTGCATGTCCTCGCGAAGCTTCGCGTCGAGGTTCGACATGGGTTCGTCCAGCAGCAGCACCGCGGGTCGCACCGCCAGCGCACGCGCGATGGCGACCCGCTGCCGCTGCCCGCCAGAGAGTTCCTTCGGGTAACGCTTGCCGAGGCCCGGCAGCCGCACGAGCTCGAGCGTCTCGTCGACGCGTTTGAGCTTTTCCGCGCGCGGGATGCCGCGCATCTCAAGGCCGAAGCCGATGTTCTCGGCCACGGTCATGTGCGGGAAGAGCGCGTAGCTCTGGAACACCACGCCCATGCCGCGCCTCTCCGGCCGCATGCCCGTGATGTCGGCGCCGTCGAGGCGGATGCGCCCGCGCGTCGGCTCGACGAAGCCCGCGACCATCTGCAGGGTGGTGGTCTTGCCGCAGCCCGAAGGGCCGAGCAGCGAGATGAACTCGCCACGCTCAACCTCGAGGCTCAGGCTCTCCACCGCGCGGAAGTCGCCGAAAGCCTTGCCGAGTTGATCGAGTTGAAGGAAGGTCATGAAGGGGGCCCGGGTTCAGCAGCGCGGTTGCAAGCTCAGCGTTCGACGGTGCGGTTCCAGCGGTTGGTCCACTCGGCGCGCTTCTCGTTGACGACGGTCCAGTCGGTGGGCAGCAGCTTGTCGATCTGCTCCTTGCCGTAAGGCACCTTGGCGGCGACGGCCGGCTCGAGCTTGGCCTTGCTGTTGGCCGGGCCCCAGCCCTGCGTGTCAGCGAGGATGGCCTGCACCTCGGGCGTCAGGAGATACTGGACGAAGGCCTGCGAGAGCGCCGGGGCGCTGTTCTGTGCCACCGGGCAGGCGGCCGTCAGCAAGGCCGGCGCGCCTTCCTTCGGAACGACGAACTGCACCGGGAAGCCCGTGTCCTTCAGCGCCTGCACCCGGCCGCTGCCCCACACGGCCAACATGATGTCGTTGTTCTGGAACAGCTCGGTCATCTTGCCCGGCGACGGCTCCCACGCCAGCACGTTGGGTCCGACTTCGCGCGTCATCGCGGTGAAGCCGGGGTCGATGTTCTTGTCGCCGCCCTTGCGCAGCTTGGCGAAGGTCAGCAGCGTCTGCAGGCCGTACGTGTTGCTGATCGGCGGGATCGCGACCTTCTGCTTGAAGCGCTTGTCGGTCAGCACTTCCCATGAATCCGGCGCGGGCAGGTTCGCCTTCTTGAAGGCTTCGGTGTTGTAGGCGATGCCGGTGGCGACGATGCCGATGCCAACCGCGCTGTCGGTCATGCGCGCGACCGGGTACAGGTCCTTCAGCACCGCCGGGTTGCCCAGCTTGTCGCAGAAGCCGAATTGCACCGCCTGGTACATCGGGCCGTCGTCGAGCAGCACGACGTTGAGTTCCTGCTTGCCCTTTTGCGCCTGCAGCTTGGCCAGCGTGTCGGTCGAGTTGCCCGGCACGTAGACGATCTTGGCGTTGTTCTTGGCTTCGAACGCGGGGATCAGCCTCTCCTTGAAGGCCTTCTCGGTCGACCCGCCGTAGGAGCCGACATACAGCGTGGTGGGATCGGCCGACGCGCTGGTCGCTGCGGTCAGGGCGCCGAGTGCCAGCGCTGCGGAGACGGCCACATTCACGGCCGCGGAAACGGGACGAAGCATCATGGGATTTCCTTTGTTGCGCACCAAGAAGTCGGGGTTTTCCCCATCATGATGCGTTTTGCTTATGGCGCACCAGGATGGAATCTGCGGTTGGTTTCACTCGCAGCTCGGAGATTAGTCATTCGATCTCCAACTGAACAATCGTTTTTTTTCGGATACCCATAACATTGGCGTATGGAGTTGCTCATATGAAGATTCGTCAGTTGGAAGCCTTTCGCGCCGTGATGCAGTGGCAAACCGTGACACGTGCGGCCGAGTCGCTGCACGTGTCGCAGCCGGCCGTCACGCGGCTCATTGCGGACCTGGAGGAAAGCGTCGGGTTCGCGCTCTTCCTGCGCGTGCGAGGGCGCCTGCAACCCACGGCGGAAGCCGAGGCGCTGAACGAGGAGGTCGAGCGGTCTTTGCTCGGCATGGAACGCATCGCGCGAACCGCCGACGAGATACGTTCGCTGCAGCGTGGCGCGCTGCGCATCGCTGCAGCCCCGGCGCTGGCGCTGTCGTTCCTGCCGCGCGCCATCGCGACGTTCCTGCGCGAGCACAGCGACATCCGCATATCGCTCGCCAACCATTCGTCACGGACCGTGGTCGACTTGGTGGTGGGCGAGCGCTGCGACGTCGGCTTCGTCGTCCTGCCGATGAGCCACTCCAGCACGCACGGCGAGCAGCTGATCGCGACCCGGATGGTCTGCGTGATGCGGAGCGATCACCGGCTCGCGAGGAAAAAGGTGATCCGCCCCGCAGACCTGGCCGGCGAGCACTTCGTCTCGCATCCGCATGCGATCGAATCGCGGCTGCACATCGACGCGCTCTTCGCGTCCTACGGCATCGAGCGCGAGCTACAGGTAGAGACGCAGGTGTCGGCCGGCATTTGCGCCATGGTGGCTGCCGGCCTCGGCGTGTCGCTGGTCGACCCGATCACCGCGCTGGAGCACCGCGGCAGGGGCCTGACCTTCCTGCCGTTCGAGCCAGTCATGGTCACGGAATTCTCCGTGCTGACGCCGGCGCGGCGCACCTCATCGATGTTGGTGAGCGCCTTCGTCGATCATGTCCGGAGGTTTGCGGTGCAAGAGTTGGATCCGAAGTTCGTGAGCACCTAGTTCAGCAGGCACCGCCGCTGACTTTGCGTCAGCGCTGCATGCCTTATGGGTCGGCCTTGCTGTCCTCACGATTGCGATTCCGACATCTGGTTTCGCGGATCACTGACACCCCGACTGCCTTCTTTCCCGCCTCCGCGTCAGGGATGCGCAAGGCGGCCACGGACCGTCCCGAAGGGATGAGCGCCACAGCGCGAACCTGGAACAGCCCGACCGGCGAAGCCGGTGACGTCCAACTTCCGTCGGGCGGCCGTCGCCTCGCGAGATCACCACAAGGCGTCGGGCGTCACGCGCAGATGTGCTTCCTCGGGCACATCAGCCCAGTCAGCGCAGCGCGCCAGGATCGCAGCTTCTTCGCCACGTCGAAGGCATCGGCCGCAGCGAATTCGTCCGCGGAGGTTCGCCTCCGTCCGGGAAGCCCAACGTAGCCAAGCCATCGCGCTTGAGCAATGCTTCGGCGGCTTGCATCGAGGTGACTCCCACCTTCGCGAAGACAGCCTGCGCTGCGGCGAGGCCTCGGGCAATGTCGCCCGGGCTGGCGCCTGGCACGCCCTAGCCCCCTTTGAAGCTGGCGAGCTGGCCAACGATTGTTGGCACGCTTGCGGACGCGCGAAAGCGCGACTACGGCTTCTCCGCAGCAGCAGTGAACAGCTGGACCTGGGCGCGATTCGACGCTAGCGCTGGCGAGTCCATGACCGGCATCATTTCGGAAGTGCTTCGCTTCCTTGAGCCTCTTGTCGCCAAGGGGTACCTGCGCTTCTCAGGCGACAAGTACTTCGTCGTGCGGGATTCGCTGCCACCGCACGGCGGCTGAACCTGTCCAGAGGCTTCACTGCCTGCGGGCCTGTCTTGGCGATAGTTTCTGCCGCCAAAAAACCCATACGAGGGACGCCGTCGGATAGGCAAGACAACGCTGCTGGGTCAGCTTGCAAAGGGCGAGGCTAGCCTGGGGGCGAACCTCGTGCACATGCAAGTGCCCGATTCCGACGAGCGCGATGTCGCAACCACGTTCGCTCGAAGCCTTGGCGAATGCGAGCGCGACGATGCACGGGCGCTTGCGGCAAACGTGACGGATTTTGCGTCAATGGCCGGTGCCATCGGCCAGCTCTGCGATGCGGGCATGGTTGTCGTGCTGGATGAGTTCCAGTACTTCACGCGCGCCAAGCTTCATGCGTTCAATTCGTTCCTTCAGGCGCAGGTGGACCGGCTGCGCAACGCTGGTCTGCGCCGCGGCGGGCTGTTCGTGCTGGGCTCTCTTCAGTCCGAGATGAATGCCCTCCTGGACGACAAGGCAGCACCCCTGTATGGGCGCACAACGGCACAAATCCGGCTGGACCACTGGGACTTCCAGGACCTGATGGCGGTGTTCCGTAGCCAAGGTGTTGAGGAACCGCAGCGATGGCTCACGCTCTGGACCTTCTTCGAAGGGGTCCCAAAGTTCTATCACGATGCATTCGAGCAGGACCTGTTCGCGGCACCCGCGGCGGACCTCGCTCGGGAGCTGCTGACCCGAATGTTCGTGCGCGGCTCCAGCCCGTTGTCTGAAGAGGCCGACACGTGGTTCCTGCGCGAACTGCGCGGCCGAGCCGTTTCCATATTGCACTACCTGGCCGACCACGCAGGTTGCAGCAATGGAGACCTGGTCACGGCGTTGAACGACCCTCACGACAAGACGCCACTAGGCACGCACATCAGCCGGCTCGTCAACGACTACCGCATGGTGGACAAGCTCCATCCTGTGTTCTCGGACAGCAAGAGCCGAAATGCGCGCTACTACCTCGCCGACAATTTCCTGCAGGCGTGGCTTGCAGTGGCGAAGCCCGCTCGTGAAGCCGCGCGGCTCAAACCGTTGGACAAAGCACTGGCGCCGGCTTGAGGTTCTCGAGGGCTTCTCCTTCGAAAAGCTGGTGCGCGGCCTGCATACCGAGATGTCTCGCAAAGGCCTCGGCGACTTCGAGCTGTCTGAGCTCAGGCTCGGTTACTGGAATAGGCCTCGGGACGTGGCCCGTAGCATCGAGATAGACCTTGTCGCGCTGGATGAGGCCAGCAAGCGTATTCGCTTCGGCTCCTGTAAGCGCACCGCTGGCGCGCACGACAACGCGGCCCTCGAGGTCTTCGACCAGCATGTCGCGGGATTCATGGCTGCACGCGAGCACAAACACCTGAGCAACTGGACGCAGGAGAGAGTCGTCTTCTCGCCCGAGTTCACCTCTGAGCAGCGTGCCGCCCTCGTTAGTCGAGGGTATGGATGCAAAGACCTGCATGACTACGCCGCTTTCGTCTGAGAGCCCTGGTGCTCGAAAGTCGCCCGCGCCTCAAACTCGATTCCTGCGCGGCGGGCCGGCCGGGATTGGCTACATTCGGCCAAGCGGACCTACGTCACGGCGGTCCAGTTTCGCGTTGAGCGGTGATTGGGACCGGTCGATCGCCGGCTACAGTCGGCCAGCAATGACGTCGCAAACCGTGCCGCGCCCAACGACAATCCGGTGCCTATGAAGACCACTTCTTATGGGGTGCTCATCCTGAACGAGCAAGGTCAGCTCCTGCTGGCGCACGCCACCGGGCAGAAGCACTGGGACATCCCAAAGGGTGGCGCGGAAGAAGGCGAGTCTCCGCGCGAGGCGGCCATCCGCGAAGTCCGGGAAGAAACGGGCATCGAACTGATTGCGGATTCGATGGAGGAGCTTGGGCGCATGCTTTACCTCTCCCGAAAGGACCTACACCTTTTCCGTGTCGTCCTGCACACGCGCAACTGCGACATCGCGGCATGCAAATGCACGAGCTTCTTTCCTCACCACGCGTCAGGCGTGATGACCCCCGAAGTGGACCAGTTTAGGTGGGTGGACATTGCGGATGTACCGGCGCTTGCTGCAAAGTCGATGACTGCGCTGCTTCGGTCGCTGCCGGGCTTCGAAGCGATGCCGCCGGTCGAAGGCTAGGAACGCAACAAGATGCCAAAGCGCACGAGCAAACGGACTAGCTTCGAAGCTGAGAGCGAGCGAGAGCCGTTCACGCGACGCATGCAGAGGCAACTTAGGCGCCTTGCTCTTGAGCGTGCACCTGTTGCAATCGAGAAGTTGGAAGGCGTAGCGAGTGAAGAAGACCGCTTTTACGCGCTGCCGGGTGCGGCTGTCGCAGCCTTCAATCTTGAGCGCTACGACTTGGCAGAACAGCTCGCCCGGAGCTTGCTTGACCTTGCGACTTCCTTTGAGCGGAACTGGAACCACGGCAATGCCATTCATTTTGCGCACACCGTCCTGGGCCTCCTTGCGGTGCGACAGGACGAACTGCTGCTTGGTATACAGGAGCTCAAAGCGTCCGGCGAAACCAGCGGGTCGCCTCAACTCGGTTCGTTCGGGCCAAGCATGCAGCTCGCAAAAGAGCTGCTGAAGCACGGGGAGTTCGGGTCAGTTCTTAGCTATTTTCAACAGTGCAGAGTCTTCTGGAAGATGGGTGGCGCGTGGTTGGACATTTGGGAGCGAAAGGTCCGAGCAGGCTCCGTGCCCAACTTTGTCATGCACAGCTACCGATAGCCGGCAGAATCCGGCCCAAGAGCGGACGAAGTTGACCAGAAGCTATCGGCACCAACACACAGCACCCAACGTCATGCTTCAAAACACAGTGGCGCACAAACAGGCGGGATGGAAGCGCCCCCGAAGGCTCTCAGTTCTTGCAAGTTCCGCGGCGAGGCAGCATCAGCTCGCAGCAGCGCTGGGCAACGCGCGCCCCGAGAAGAACGCCGAAAGATTGTCCAGCACCCTTCGGCCCATGGCTTCCCGGGTCTGCACCGTCGAACTCGCGATGTGCGGTGCGAGCACCACGTTGTCGAGCGTGAGGAGGTCGACCGGCACACGCGGCTCGTCCTCGAAAACGTCGAGGGCGGCGCCGGCGATCTGCTTTCCCTTCAATGCGTCGACAAGGGCCGCTTCGTCGACCACCGTTCCCCTGGCCACGTTCACCAGATAGCCTTTGGCGCCCAGTGCATCGAGCACCGCGGCATCCACGAGGTGGCGGGTACCCGGACCGCCCGCTGTGATGATCACGAGGAAGTCCGCCCAGCGCGCAAGATCGAGCAACTGAGGTTCATAGGCCCAATCGACGCCTTCCACAGCCCGCCGTGTGTGGTACCGAACTTCCATGTCGAATCCCAGCGCGCGCCGGGCGATCGTCCGGCCGATGCGGCCGAGGCCCACGAGTCCGAGCTTCGCGCCACTCACCTGCCGGCCCAGGGGAAAGGGCGAGTGGCCGCCACCCTGCCAGCCTTTCGCGCGTACGTAGCGGTCCGCCTCCGGCAGCCGCCGCGCCACCGACAGCAGCAGTCCCATGGCCATGTCCGCGACGCAGTCGTTGAGAACATCCGGGGTGTAGCCGACGGGTATTCCGCGCTGCGCCGCGGCGGTGAGGTCCAGGCGATCGAGGCCGACGCCAAAGCTCGAGATGACCCGCAGGTTGGGCAGCAAGCCGATCAAGCCAGCGTCGGCACCGCTGGCCGCCGATGTCACCACCCCTGTGATCTCCGCGCCGCGCTCGGCGAGAAAGGCATCGCGCTCAGGTCCGCGCCCGGGCAGGCGATGCACGATGTAGCTTTCGGCGAGTGCGCGCTCCAGCGAAGGCAGCAGCGCGATGGTCTGGAGGAGGACGGGACGGTCGGTCATCTTCTTCAATCGATCTTGACGTTGCGCACGCGAATGATCTCTGCATAGCGCTTGCGGTCGTTGTCGATCAGCCGCGCAAACTGATCGGGCGTCGTCGCGGCTGGGACGGCGCCGAGCTGAACCAGCTTCTCCCGCACTTCGTCATTCGCCACCGCCTCGCGCAGATCGGCGGAGATCTTCTCGACCACATCGCGCGGGGTCGGCGCCGGCGCCAACAGCCCGATCCACGAGATGCTGTTGAATCCCGGCACCGCCGATTCCGCGAGGGTGGGCACGGCAGGAAGCGCACTCACGCGCTTGTCGCTGGTGACGGCCAGCGCACGCAGCTTTCCCGCGTTGATGTGCCCGCTGGCTTCCAGAACGGTCATGAAGGAAAGCTGGACGTGCCCGGCCAGCAGGTCGGCGATCGCAGGTCCGCCACCGCGGTAGGGCACGTGAAGGATGAAGCTGCCCGTCGCGTCCTTGAACATCTCGGCCGCGAGGTGCGGAGCGCCGCCGGCGCCGGAACTGCTGTAGCTGAGCTTGCCGGGCTGCGCCTTGGCCAGCGCGACGAATTCCTTCGCCGACCTCGCCGGCACGCCGGGATGAACCATCATCGCGAGGGGCAATTCCGCCACCAGAGCGATGGGCGCAAACGCCGTGTCGGGGTTGTACGGCAGCTTCGGATAGAGCACGGGATTGATCGCTTGTGTTCCGATGTTTCCCATGAGGATGGTGTAGCCGTCGGGGCGCGCCTTGGCCACGAACTCGGCGCCGATCTGTCCCGCCGCCCCGCCCTTGTTCTCCACCACGACCGGCTGGCCCCACTTCTTCGAGAGCTGCTGCGCGACGATGCGGGCGCCGGTATCGGTGCCGCCACCCGGGGGAAAGGGAACCACCAGCGTGACGGCGCGCGCCGGCCACGTTTGCGCGAAGGCACCAGCCGCCGAGATGGAGACCAGTACCCCAATCAATGACTTCTTCAAGGCTGCCCCTTCACTGCGTGGCCGTGGCGCCGGAGGCCTTGACCACTTGTCCCCACTTCTGCATCTCCGACTGGATGAAACGTTCGAAGTCATCGGCGCTTCCGCTCGCCGGCTCGGCGCCCGAAGCCTGCAGCCGCTCGCGCACATCCGGCATCTTCAGGATGCGGTTCACCTCCGCGTTGACCTTGGCCACGATGTCCTTCGGCGTGCCGGCGGGCGCGATAAGCCCGCCCCAGGTGCTCGTTTCGTAGCCGCTCACGCCGGACTCGGCGATCGTCGGGACCTCGGGCAATGCGGCGGAGCGCTTCGCCGTGGTCACGCCCAGGGGCCGCACCTTGCCGGCCTTGATCTGAGGTCCGATCGCAACCACGGTGTCGAACATCGCCTGCACCTCGCCGGAGATGAGGTCCGTATGCGCCGCGGTGCTGCCCTTGTAGGGTATGTGCGTCATCGTCGTTGCGGTCAGCGACTTGAACAGCTCCGCGGACAGGTGCGGCGCACCGCCGTTGCCCGAAGACGCATAGCTCACCTTGCCCGGGTTCGCCTTGAGGTAGTTCGCGAAGTCGCGCACGCTCTTCGCCGGCAGGTTGTTGTTCACGACCAGCACCAGCGGCACCACGTGGGTGAGTGCGACGGGCGTGAAGTCCTTCTGCGTGTCGTACGGCAGCTTGCCGTAGAGCGTGGCGTTGATCGCATGGCTGCTCGCGACGAGCGCGAAGGTGTAGCCGTCTGCAGGCGCCTTCGCGACGATGTCCGTGCCGGAGATGCCCGCGGCGCCCGGCTTGTTGTCGACGACGACTGGCTGGCCCCACGCCTGCGCGAGCTTGTCGCCGATGACGCGGGCGGCGAGATCGATCGCGCCGCCCGGTGTCGCGGGCACCACGATGCGAATCGGTTTGGCGGGGAATGATTGGGCAGTGGCCGGCGCGGCGAAGGACGCAGCAGTCGCTGCGGCAAGGATGCCCAGGACGAGTGGACGCATGCAATGTCTCCTGGAGGATTTGAACTGGAGTCTAAGAAGCGGATCGATAAAAGTCCAAGCCAGATCCTGGATCGATCGATGCACAATCTGGATCGATGCTTGACTTCTTCCAACTGCGCTGCTTCGTCGCCGTCGCCAAGGAACTGCATTTCGGCCGCGCCGCGGCGCGGCTTCACATGACGCAGCCTCCGCTGTCGCGCCAGATCCAGCTGCTCGAACATGCCGTGGGCGCCCAGCTGCTGGAACGGACGAGCCGGAGAGTGCGCCTCACAGCCGCCGGCGCAGTCCTGTGTGAAGAAGCCGAGGCGATCCTGCGCCGCACCGAGCTTGCTGCCGACATGGCGCGACGCACTGCCCGCGGCGAGGCCGGCCGCGTTGTGGTCGGCTACACGGCCGTCTGCGGCTATGCGCTCATCCCGGAACTCTTGGCGGCTGTGAGCAAGGCATTGCCCGCCATCCGCATCCTGCTGAAGGAGATGGTCTCGTCAGACCAGCTTCGCGCGCTCGAGTCGGAGACCATCGACCTCGGCTTCGCGCGGCCGACGCAGCCGGCGGCAGGCATTCGCTATCACCGCATCGCGAAAGAGCCCATGGTGCTCGCGCTGCCTGCCCGGCATCCGTTGGCCAGCAAGTCTCGCGTGCGCCGCGAAGATCTGGCCGGCGAGCCGATGATCATGTACTCGGAAAGGGAGGGGAAATACTTCCACGACAAGATCGTCGATCTGTTTCCCGCAACGGACCGCTCGCCGGAGTACGTGCATCACATCGGGCAAACCCATACGATCGTTTCATTGGTGCGCTCGGGCATCGGAATCGCCATCGTCCCCGCCTCGGCGAAGTATCTCGGCTTCGAGAACGTGGTGCTGAGGCCGCTCTGGCGCAAGGACGTCACCGCCGAGATCTATCTGGCATGGCGCGAGGACTCGCGCAACCCGGCGCTGCACTCGCTGCGCGAGTTCGTCATCAGTCATCGTACGAAGGGGCTCGCAGCCTCGCTCCCCTGAGCCGCCTCATTCGCCGCCCGTCATGGCGCCGTCTCTGCACCTTCGTGGTTCCACTACACGAGCGCCTATCGGAACGTCCAGATCAACGAAGAAGGCTTCTCGAACCAGGCTCTCTCCTGAGCGCTCGACCTGGCCGGCGGTGAGCGCAAGCCTGTTGGCCGTGCGCGCCAGCCCCACAACCTGGCGCACCGGAACGTCCGCTGGCAGGCACAGCAAACGCTGCGCAAGCTCGGGCTGCTCGAGCGCGTTCCTAGCCAGCGCGGCAATTGGCGCCTGCCCCCAAGGCGCAGCAGGAAGGCGACCTCACGCCGACGCCCGAGGGGGTGCCACTGGTCGCGTTCAGCACCGATCTGGGCGTGGCCATCTGGACCCGGACCGAGACGCTCGCCGGCAAACTGACGGATCAAATCTCCGCAATCATCACCTCGCCGCCCTACCCGTTACGCCAAGGGCGAGAAACAGGTCGCTTGAAGATGGGCGCCCAGCGCGAAGGCAGAATGCGGCCCAAGAGCAGACGTCCGGAGCTACCGCTCAATCTTGCAAGCCGTGACGAGAAACGCCTCGAGCCATGGCGGTAGCTGCTGGACTTGGCCGGGCCCAAGCGTGAAGGCGGCAAGTTCCCAGCCTCCGGTCTTCTCGTCGCATCGGAGGACGTAAAGATGCCCGTCATCTGCGTCGACCTTGAACCAGCGCTGCGTTGGCGCAAACCAGCGGTCAACGATGCCACGCACGGCAAGCCGGCGCTCGCCGAGCCAGAAGGCGAACGGTTCCGGTTCACCGCGATGGCCGGCGCAGCACTCCACACGAATCGTCATGGCTTTCGATACCGCTGAAGCTTGGTTCAGTTCCCCGACGTGTTCCTGCCCCAATCTGGAAGTCGAAGACTCAGTCGCCGTCGATGAGCACACCTACGCACAGCGCAGCGCCCACGACGTATAGCAACCAAGTCTGTGCAATCGCGTAGGGATAGAGCATCAGGGCGACACCGAGCCATTTGCTTCGCTGGCGACCGGTGCGCTTTCCGTAACGATACGCCACGAACCCGATGAGGCCGAATAACACGGCACCAAGGATATAGGCCGGGCTCGGAAGCGAAATCCCGAGTGACTGCAACGTCTGCAAGTTGCCCATGGAAGGTTGGACCAAGAATGGAGAGGTGCTCCTCTGAAATTTATTGCGCTGCGAGCGGCTTTCGATCCACACCGTTCGTTTTACTCATTTTCTTTTGGTGCGGTTTGACCAAAACGGCGGGTCAAAGCGCCCAAGTGCCCTGCAAGGACGCCCGCTGGCTGAACTTGGCGAACCAGCTAGCCACACCGGCATGGCGGCTGCGCCAATCGAAATTCGCAAACCGTAAATCCAGGTACCAAAGCGCGCAAGCCACGGTCAACGATCCGATGTCGACCCGGCCTTCCAGCATCTCGGGGTGGCTATCCAGGTGGGCAAGCGAAGTTTCCGCCTTGTCGAGTTGCCCCGCACGCCACTCGCTCCAGCGTAGTGCCTCCGGACGCGCCACGTCCTCATAGCGAGCCAGCAACGCGCCGTCGAGGATGCCGTCGCCCAGTGATTGCAACGTGAGCGCAGCCCATCGCGCGGACCCCGTGCGCGGGAACAAGTTGCCGCCGGCCAGATCGTCCAGGTATTCGCAGATCACCCGGCTGTCGTACAGCACCTGGCCGTCGTCGGTGATGAAGGTGGGGACCTTGCCGAGCGGATTCTTGGCAATGAGCTCCTTGTCCCGCTGGATGGGGCCTGCATTGGAGGGCAAGAGCCGAATCCGATCGTTCAGGCCGAGTTCGTGGCCCGCGACCAGGCACTTGCGCACATAGGGCGAAAAGGGGGAGAAGTATATTTTCATGAGAGCGCGCCGGCTGTGGAATGGAGTTCGGGAGAGCTCGCCGCATGGCGTCCGGCGATCCAGCCGAAGGTCAAGGCGGGGCCCAGGGTAATGCCCGGCGCAGGATACTCGCCGCCCATTACCGAATGCATGTCGTTGCCGGCCATGTACAAGCCGACAATGGGCTGGCCCTGCGCATCCAGCGCTTGTGCGTGCTCGTTGCACGCGATGCCGCAGGCCGTTCCGATGTCGCCTGCATACACCTTCACCGCGTAGAAGGGGCCGCGCTGCAACGGCCCGAGGCAGGCATTCGGCTGATGATCCGGGTCGCCGAGATAGCGGTTGTAGGCCGTGCTGCCCTTGCCGAAATCGTCGTCCTTGCCGCTTTCGGCAAACCGGGTGAACCGCGCGGCCGAAGCCTCGAGACGCTCACCGTCGATGCCCAATGCCGCAGCCAGGTCGCGCAGCGACTGCGCCTTGTACAGATAGCCCGCACGCACAAGATGCTCCCGCGGCCGGCCACCAGGCAGCGCCAGGCCAAGGCCCCACCGCTCCATGAAGTCGTGATCGCATACCAGGAACGCGGGCACCGTGGGCACCATCTCGTGCGACCGGTACATGGCGCGCACGAACTCGTGGTACGACGTCGACTCGTTGACGAAGCGTTCCCCCGCTTGATTCACCGCCATCAGCCCCGGCTTGGCGCGATCCCATACCAGATGCGGAAACCGGACCTCGCTGCCGTCGGGCCGCTTGAGGATCGACACCGGCGCCCAGAACGCGGGACTCACGTGTCCGGTGCCGAGCGTGGCGCCGGCCTCCTTGGCCAACGTGATGCCTTCACCCTGGTTGGCCTGCGGTGACATGGACCATGGGCCGCTCGGTTGCGGATAAAGTTCGCTGCGCAGCGTTTCGCTCCAAGGAAATCCACCGGTCGCCACGATCACGCCGCGCCGAGCCCGCACCGCGACCCGCTTGCCCTCGCGCATCAGCGAGACCCCGGTCACCCGACCGTCCACCACATGCAGTTTCTCAAGCGGCGCATTCAGCCAGTATTCGATCCCCCGGTCGAGCACGCTCTTGAACAGCCGCCCCGCAAGTGCGTTTCCCAACACCAGGCGCGTGCCGCGGTGATAGCCGCGCAAGCGGTCGCTGAAATAGCGCAGCACCAGCTTCATGCCCTCGCGCCACGACTCGAACGACCGCGTGACCGCAAGCAGGTGCTTGGCGTCGGTCATGTTGATCATCATGCCGCCGAGCACCTGGAACTCGGGCAGCGGATCCCTCAGCTCCTGGAAATTCCGACCCAGCGACCGCCCGTCGAACATCGCGGGATCCAGCGAGCGGCCCCCGAACGCGGCACCTTCGCGGTCGGGGTAGTAGTCCGGCGAGTTGCTGCGCGCCACCAGCTCGACGAGCGTGTTCTTTTCGAAGTAGTCGACCATGCCCGCGCAGTTGCGCAGGAAGGCTTGCTGCATCGCCGCCGGTGCCGCATCGCCTACCGTCTTCTGCATGTACGTCCAGACCTTCTCGATGGTGTCGGGATGCCCGACCTTCGCGGATTGCGCATTCAACGGCGCCCAGACGGCGCCGCCGGACACCGCGGTCGATCCGCCGACGCGGTCCGTCTTTTCGGTCAGCAGCACGCTGCGGCCTTCGATTTTCGCGGTGAGGGCCGCTGCCATGCCACCGGCGCCTGCGCCGATGACGACCACGTCGTACTCGGCATCCCAGGAGCTGTCATTCATGCGCCCGACCCGCCCAGGGATTTGCCGCCATCGACGAACAGCACCTGCCCGGTGATGAACCCCGTCTGCGCAGACACCAGGAACGACACCGCCTGCGCGATGTCCTCAGGCTTCCCCGCCTTCCCTGTGGGCTGCAGCGCGAGTTGCTGGGCCAGCCGTTCGGGCGTGAGCGCGCGCAGGATGGGTGTATCGATCAGGCCCGGCGCGATGGCGTTCACCAGGATGCCGCGCGGCGCCAGCTCCATCGCACTGGCCCGCGTGTAGCCAACCACTGCGGCCTTGGATGCGACGTAGTGCGGGTGGTTCTTGGCGCCGAGGTACGCACGCGAGGCGATATTGACGATGCGGCCGCCGTCGGGCATCGTCCTCGCGGCCTCCTGCGTCAGCGTCGCCACTGCGACAAGGTTGACTTCGTAGGCGCGGCGGAAGTCGGCGTTGGAGACTTCGAGGAACTTGCGTTCGTCGAAGATGCCGGCGTTGTTGACCAGCGCCTGGATTGGCGGTAGCGACCGGACCAGGCTGCGCACAGCCTCTTCGTCCGTCAAGTCGAGGACGCGGCATTGCACGTCCAGTCCAAGGTCGACCAGGCGCTGCGTTTCGCGTTGTGCGAGCGCTTCGTCGCGATCGACCATCACCACGGCGAAGCCGTCGCGCGCGAGGCGCTCCACCGTGGCGAGTCCCATGCCGCCGGCACCGCCGGTGACCAATGCAATCGGTTTGTTCATGTCGTTCCGGTTCTCATGCTGAAAGAAAGCCGCCGTCCACCGGCAGCACCACGCCATTGACGTAGCTGGCCATGGACGAGCACAGGAAGACGACCGGACCCACGATCTCGTCGACTTCGCCGCCGCGGGCCATCGGCGCTCGCTTCATGTACCAGTCGGTGCCGCCGGGCACCGCCAGTTGCGGCGCCACCATGTCGGTCAGCATCAATCCCGGCGCCACTGCATTGGCCCGCACGCCGAAAGGCGCGAGGTCGCGCGCCAGCACCTGCGTCAGCGATCGCACCGCTCCCTTCGAAGCGACGTAGCCGGCCGAGGAGATGCCACTCACGAAAGCGACGATCGACGACAGGTTCACGATGCAGCCGCGCGATTGCTTCAGCGCCGGCACGAAGGCATGCGTGACGTTGAAGAGGCCCTGCAGGTTGACCGAGATGAGCCGGTCCCATACCGCCGCGGCCTCCGGCTCGTCGATGCGGGCCTTGCCGGAAATGCCGGCGTTGTTGACCAGCACGTCGATCGGACCGAAGCGCTCGGTCAGGTGCGCGGCGCAGTCTTGCGTGGCCGGGCGATCGGTGACGTCGAGCACCACGCTCCATGCCTCGCCGCCCGCGTCGGTGATGGCCTTGGCCACCGCCGCCGCGTTGTCTGCATGGATGTCGGCCACGATGACGCGGGCGCCTTCCCGGACGAAGCCGCGCGCGATGGCCGAGCCGAGACCGCCGCCCGCACCGGTCACGAGCGCCAGCTTGTTCTTCAGCAAATCCATTTGTTTTCTCCTTGTGCCTCGGCGCGTCAAACGCCGAGATACGCGCGCCGCACGGCGGGATCGTTGATCAGTTGCTGCGACGGACCTTCCAGGTTGATCTCGCCGTTCTCGAGGATGTAGGCATAGCTGGCCACCGTCAGCGCCAGCCGGACGTCCTGCTCCACCAGCAGGATGGTCAGGCCCTGCTCGCGGTTGAGTCGCTGGATGGATTCGAAGATCTGTTCGACCAGCACGGGCGACAGGCCCATCGAGGGTTCGTCGAACATGATCATCCGCGGCCGCGACATGAGTGCGCGGCCGATCGCCAGCATCTGTTGCTCGCCGCCGGAGAGGGTCGAGGCGCGCTGCTCCCGACGTTCCTTGAGGCGGGGAAACATGATATAGACCTTGTCGAAGTCTTCCGCCATCTCACGCCGGTTGCGGCGCAGGAACGCGCCGAGCTCGAGGTTCTCGTGGACGCTCATTTCCTTGAACACTTCCCGTCCCTCGGGGACCTGCACCAGCCCGCGCTGGACGATCTCGTCGGACGGCAGCCGGTGGATCGGCTTGCCGTCGAAGATCACCTCGCCATGGGTCGGATCGACCAGGTGCGAAATGGTGTTCAGCGTCGAGCTCTTGCCGGCGCCATTGCTGCCGAGCAAGGCGACGATCCCGCCTTGCGGTACCTTGAGGGACACCTTGGACAAGGCCTGTATCGCGCCGTACGAAGCACTGATGCCGCGCAGTTCGAGAAAAGGTTCAGACACGTGCGGCTCCCTTGCCCAGATAGGCTTCGATGACCTTTGGGTCCTGGCTGATTTGCTGCGGCGTGCCTTCCGAGATCTTTTCGCCGAAGGACATGACGGTGATGCGGTCGGAGATCGACATGACGAGCTGCATGACGTGTTCCACCAGCAGCACGGTGATGCCGTCGCGCTGGGCAAGTTCGGTCAGCAGGCGATCGAGGTTCTCGATGTCGCTGTTGCGCAGGCCGGCGGCCGGTTCGTCGAGCAGCAGCAGCCGCGGCTTGAGCGCCAGGGCGCGCGCGATCTCCAGCAGCTTCTGGTGGCCGAAGTCGAGTTCCTTGGCACGCGTGTTCCGGTCGTGCGTCAGGCCGACCCGTTCGATCAGGCTGTCGACCAGCTCGCGGGTTGCGGCGTTGGGCCGGCGCAGCAGACCGCCCAGCGTGCTGGCGCTGTGCGCATGGCAGCCGAGCAGCACGTTCTCCTGCACGCTCAGATCACCGAACAGTTCGAGGTTCTGGAACGTGCGCGCGACGCCGAGCCCCGCCATGCGCGAGGGGCGGTGGTGCGTCACGTCCAGGCCGTCGATTCGAATGCGACCGGCCGTGGGCTGGTAGTACCGGGAGATGCAGTTGAAGGTGGTCGACTTGCCTGCGCCGTTGGGCCCGATCAGCGCGTGGATGGTGCCGCGCTCGACCTTGAAGGACAGGGCGTTGACTGCCGTCAACCCGCCGAAGCGCACCGTGATGCCCTCGACTTCGACGAAGGGGTTGGCGCTCATTGGAGTACCTTCGCCTTCGGCTGCGGTGCGAGCGCCTTCGGGCGGCCGGGCGGCACTCACGACCGTACCTCCTGCGTAACCTGGGGAACCTGGCGCGCCACGCGCCCGGCCCGGTCGGCGAACAGGCCCTTGGGCTTGAACATCATGAAGCCCATCAGGATCACGCCGTAGATCACCTCCTGGATCGACAGCGCCTGCCGCAGCAACTCGGAGATCAGCCCAAAGGCAATGGCGCCGGCGACAGCGCCTCGCACCGATCCGATGCCGCCCACGACCACCATCGTCAGCACGACGATGGTCGTCTGGAAGCCGAGACTTTCCGGATGGATGAAGGAGGTGAAGAGCGTATACATGCCCCCCGCGATGCCGGCGAACGCCGCCGAGATCGCGAACGCACTCTGCTTCATCGCCTTGACGTTGATTCCCATGGCCATGGCCGCCACGTCGCTCTCGCGCACCGCACGCAGCGACGAGCCGTACTGCGACCTGGACAGCGCGATGGTGAGCCACAGCATCAACGCCATCAGCACCGCCACGAAGGGGTAGGCCTGCAGGTCGTTGGTGAGCTTGTAACCGAACAGCTCGGCGGGCTGCATGCGCATGCCGTTCGAGCCGCCCGTGACGCCTTCCCAGTTGAGGAACACCCATTGCATCGCCTCGCCGAAGGCGAAGGTGGCGAGCGCAAGGTAGATGTCGCGCATGCGCAGCGCCAGCAGGCCGATGACGTAGCCGAGCACCGCCGACAGCAGCCCGCCCGCCAGGATCGACACGATGAAGGGTGGATGCCAGGCTGTGTTGATCAGTCCGGCGGTGTAGATGCCGATGCCGTAGAAGGCGGTGTGCGACAGCGCGAACTGGCCGGCCTCGCCGATGACGACATGCATGCCGAGCGCCAGTACGATGAACACCATCAACAGGTTGACGACGTACAGCACGTAGCCGGAAACCGCGAACGGCAGCGCGAGGAGGACGACCACGGCGAACAGCATCGCCCAGCGGTCGGGAGTCATGTTTTTCATACTTTTTTCACCTGCGGCTTGCCGCCGAGCAGGCCCTGGGGCCGCAGCACCAGGGTGACCAGGATGGCGAGGAAGGGTGCGACCACGATGGCATTGGTCGAGATGAAAAGGCCCACCAGGTTCTCGATCACGCCGATCAGCAGGCCTCCCAGCACGGCGCCGGGCAAGCTGGTGAAGCCGCCGACGATGGCCGCCGCATAGGCCAGGATGGCGATGTGCGCGATGTCGGGAGTGATCAGCACCTTGGGCGTGATCAGCAAGGCGGCGATCGCCGAGATCAGGCCGGACATCGCCCATACGAGCATCCGGATGCGGGACAGCCGGATGCCGACGATCTGCGCGGCGCGCGGATTCATGCCGACCGCGCGCATGGCCTTGCCGATGCGCGTGCGGCTGAACATGAAGTACAGCAGCAGCATGACGATCATCGACACGATGAAGATGACGACGTCGAGCCGCGTGAGCGCCGCGTCTCCGATCACCACTGCATCGGCCGAGACCAGCGACGGCAGCGAGCGCGGCGTGTCGCCCAACCCGGTCTGGCGCACCATGCCCTTCAGCGCGTAGGCGAAGCCGAGCGTGGCGATCACGAGCTGGACGCCGACGCCCTTGGAAACCGTCACACGTTCCATCACGACGCGCTGGAAGAGCGCGGTCCCGCCCGCCACGACGACCAGCGTCAAAGGAATGACGATCGCATACGGAAGTTGCGCGACGAGCAGCAGCATGAGCGCCACGTAGCCGGCCATCATGAAGATTTCGCCTTGCGCGAAATTGGGCACATCGGTGGTCTTGAAGACCGCGACGATCGCGATCGCCAGCAGGGCGTAGACGCTGCCCGTCACCAGGCCTGACAACACGCCCTGCTGCAGGAACAGCCAGATATCACTGAGACCCATGGTTTCACCGGCTGCGGGCGCTGTTCACAGCATCCGCGGCCGCTCCTCGCTGGTTGGTTACTTGCTGGGCTGGTAGGTCCACTGGCTGCGGTATGCGCCAGGCACGAGCGTCTGTTTCTCGCCGTCGAACTTCAGGTAGATGGCCGACTTCTGGCCGGCATGGTCGGTCGCGGTGAGTTCGATCGGACCCGCCATCACGCCGGAGTCGAACTTGGTCTGCGACAGCGCAGTCAGGAATTTCTCGCGCGTCAGGTTCGGGCCGGCCGCCTTGAGCGCGTTGACGACCGTCATCGCAGGCGGGATGCCGTAGGGCATGTAGGTCTGCGGATAGCCCGGCTTGGAAGCGAGTTCGGGGTAGTAGGTCTTGTACATGTCGTACACCCACTTGAGCTTGGGGCCGCCGGGAACGTCGGCCAACACTTCCTGGATGTAGACGTTCTTGAACGCTTCCTTGTTGCCGACGTTCTCGACCAGCTGCTTCAGGTCGGCCGTGCCGTTGACGCCGATGACGATCGGCTTGTTGAAGCCGAGCTCATGAGCCTTCTTCACCAGCAGGCTGACCGGCCGCGCATAGGTTGTGATCAGCAGCACGTCCGGATTGCCCGCGCGGATCTTGAGCATCGGCGCCGTGACGTCGGTGAGATTCGGATTGATGGATTGCACCTGCAGGTCCACCCCGATCTTCTTGGCCTGGAAATCGGCGGCTTCGAGGTTCCAGCCGCCATAGGCGTCATCGTGGTTGATGTAGCCGACCTTCTTGCCCTTCAGGTGCTCCGAGGCAAACTGGACCATCGAACCACCAACGGCGCGCTGGGAGATCGAGAAAGCGCCGTAGATGTACTTGGATGGCGGATAAAGCGCCCCGTCGCCCGAAGCGTTGAGCATGACGTACGGAATCTGCGCGCGCTCGACATATTCCCGTGCGCCGACCACCGCGCTCGAACACGAGCCGCCGTTCAGCGCAAAGACCCTGTCCTGCTCCGTAAGCTTCTTGACCGCGGCCAGCAGGTCGTTGGCATTGCAACGGTCGTCTTCGATCACCAGCTCGATCTTCCTGCCGTTGACGCCGCCTTCCTTGTTGATCTTGTCGTAGTACATCTTGGCGGCGTTCATCACGTCGAAGCCATATGCCATCGAATTGCCGGACAGCGGGCCGAACAAGCCGATCTTGATGGTCTTGTCGGTCAAGCCGGGTTCCTGCTGCGCCTGGAGTGCGCCGACCGCGAGGCTGCAAGCGGCAAGGGCAAAGACGGATCTGAGAAGTTTCATGAATGTCTCCTGTTGGTTGAGCGAATCGGGGGACGCTTCTGCTACTGCATGCGGTAGCCGCCGTTGACGTCGATGACGTCGCCGGTGATATAGGAAGCGGCGGGGGAAACCAGGTAGCACACGGCCGCCGCCACGTCGTCCACGGTGCCGACGCGGCCGAGCGGGATGTTCTGCGCCACCGACGCCAGCGCACCGCTGCTGGTCACCGTGCTGCGGAGCATCTCGGTATCGATCAGGCCGGGCGCGATGACGTTGGATGTGATGCCCAGGTGCGCGGCTTCACGCGCGAAGGCTTTTGCGTAGCCATGAACCGCCGACTTGGCGCCGATGTATGCGGCGCTTGATCGGTAGCCGCCGAGCTGTGCGGCGACCGAGCCGAAGAAGACCACGCGGCCATGCTCGACATTCGCGGCCTCGCGCCGTTGCAGGTATGCCCGGCTGCACAGAAAGGCGCCGCGCGTGTTGACCGCGAAGCTGCGCTCCCATGTATCCAGGGTCATATCCTTGATCATCGGCCGCTCGCCGCCCGGAAGGATCAGCAGGCCGGCGACGCATACCAGCACGGCGACAGGTCCGACGCTCTCTTCGATCTCGTCGAACAACGAATCAACCGCGCGCTCGTCGGCCACATCCACGGTGCGGCCAACATGCGGCGAGCCCAGACTGTCCGCCACGCGTGTGGCGTTGGCGCCGTCGATGTCGGCCACCACCACCCGCAACCCTTGCGCCGCCAATTGGCGGGCGATCGCTTCTCCGATGCCGCGGCCGCCACCCGTGATCACTGCCAACCTGCCGTCCGATGCCTTGTTTGCCATGCGATTCCTGTGAAAAAAATGCGCTTCTCATATCTCGAGAGCAATGCAGTATGTATACATGATGAGTGACGATATAGCGGGTTTACCCTATTTATGGCGTAAATTGGTCTTTCATGTATACTTGCTTGGCAATTCAAGAACCCTTAAGTACTGGAGGCTCGGCGTTGGAAACACTGTCTCACCAAGTCACCGAAGCCCTGCGCGACTGGGTCCTTCACGGCCGCTTCAAGGCCGGTGAACGCATCGAGGAAATTCCGACTGCGCTAGCGATGGGCGTGTCCCGTACCCCCGTGCGCGCAGCGCTGGCGACGCTCGCCAGCGAAGGCCTGATTGACCATCAGCCCAAGCGCGGCTACGTGGTGCGGGAGTTCGAGCTCGATGTCATCGTGGCGGCCTATGAGGTGCGTGCCGTACTTGAAGGACTGGCCTGCAAGAGCGCGGCGCAGCGCGGTCTGGGCGACTTGCAAGCGCAGCGATTGCGCGACTGCCTCGAAATCGGTGATCGCATCCTGGCAAAGGGCTCCCTGCAACCCGAAGACCACGAGCCCTATCAAAAGATGAACATCGATCTTCACAACACGCTGCTGGAAGCTTCCGCGAACCCGTGGGTCGGTCGGTTCGCGGAACAGGCCAACAATATTCCTTATGCGTCCGACCGGATCGTGCTCTGGGATGTCGAGCACACAGTGATTCTTCGATCACATGGCGATCACCATCGCATCATTGAAGCGGTCCTCGAGCGCGACAGCGGCCGTGCGGAGCAGCTCATGCGCGAGCACGTTTACTACGCGGGGATCATATTCAAGAGCAACTTCGAACGCCTGATGAAGGCAGACGCCGAGAGCGCCGCGTAAGAACGTTTGCCTTCCAAGGTCGCGCGGTAGGTGGCATCAAAGTTGCCGGGCCACGCGCTTCAAGTGACGCCTATCCCCTCGTTCCTGCGGATGCCTACGGCAGCTGCCGCTTAAGTCAAAGTGAGCGACTGCTTTGCGGCAGGCAATATTGACCGGCCAATGTCAACAGTGGCCCGTTGCGGTCCTTCACGTCTGTGGAAGCGGAAGTTCGGTGCGATGGTCGACAGAATGCTGCGCAGGGCTAGACAGAATGGCTTGAGCCGTTGAGGTGGCCCGTCTCCAGGACTACCGTGGGTTGCGCACCGTGGGTGCGCCGAGCCACAACGCTGCACCCCGAGGGGCGGACAGCGTGTCAACGAGCAAGGAGACGGGCCATGAGTCAATCTACCACCACTGCGGCCACCGTTTACGTTGGCCTAGACGTCCACAAGGACAGTATCGACATCGCCCTGGCCGAGGCCGGCCGTGACGGCGAAGTGCGCCATTTGGGCGCGGTCGCCGGCGGCGTCGGTGCCGTCACCAAGGCCCTGCGCCGCCTGGTCAGCCGGGGCCATTGCCTACATGTCGTCTACGAAGCGGGCCCCTGCGGCTTCGTGCTGCAGCGCCACCTCGCCGCACTGGGCTACCACTGCGAGGTGGTGGCGCCCTCGTCCATCCCCAAGCGCTCGGGTGATCGGGTGAAGACCGACCGCCGCGACGCCTTGATGCTGGCGCGCCTGGCACGCGCAGGTGAACTCAGTGCCGTGCGCGTGCCGGACGCCGTGGACGAGGCGCTGCGCGATCTGGTGCGCGCCCGCGAGGACGCGGTGCGGGAACAGCGCAACGCGCGCCACCGCCTGAAGGCGCTGCTGTTGCGCAGCGGCGTGGTGTACGCGGGCAAGAGCGCCTGGACGGCGGCGCATCTGCGCTGGCTGGCCAGCATGGCGCTGCCGCACGCCGCGCAGCAGATCGCCTTCCAGGAGTACCTGCACGCGGTGAGCGAGTCGGGGGCGCGCATCGCACGCCTGGAGCAGTCGCTGCGCGATGCGCTGGCGGGCTGGTCGCTGGCGCCGGTGGTGGCCGCGCTGCAGGCGCTGCGCGGTGTGCAGCTCATCGCCGCGATCACGCTGGTGGCCGAGATCCAGGACTTCCACCGCTTCGCCAACCCGCGCCTGTTGATGGCCTACCTGGGCCTGGTGCCCAGCGAGAGTTCCAGCGGCCAGCGCCGCCGACAGGGTGCCATCACCAAGGCCGGCAACTCGGCGGCGCGGCGCATGCTGGTGGAAGTGGCGCACCAGTACCGCTACCCGGCGCGGGTCAGTGCGGTCATCGCCAGGCGCCAGTCGGAGTTGCCCAAGGCCGTGACCGACATCGCCTGGACGGCGCAGTTGCGGCTGTGCGCGCGCTTCAAGCGGCTGGCCGCGCGGCGCATGCCGCACAACAAGATCGTGGTGGCCATCGCGCGCGAACTCTCGGGCTTCGTGTGGGCCATTGCGCGCGAGGTGACGCCGCCTGCCTCGACGTGAACCCGCGATGACATGGCAAGCAACGCGAAGGAGGCGCCTATCGAACAACCTCTTTGAGGCCGGATCGGGAACGCGGCGCAGCCACGGCCACAGGGGAATCCTCGGCGCGGCTATTGCGCAGCCACGCAAGTGACCAACCGCAGACCCTAGAAAGCAGGCAGCCCCGCGACGAATACATGAACTGTCGGTAGCCAATCCACGCATATCAGCATGATCAACCGTCGCTCACGCACCCGGCTCCGTCGCGTTCCCCATCCGGCATTCGCGAACGAATTCTGCAATCCGGAACCCGGAGAGATGGGCTTGCGCTCTTGACAGGATCAAGCCATATCAGCCGCCCGCATGACGACGACAGTTTCTTCACACGGCCCTCGCCAGTCCAGGGAGGCAATCTCGGCCAGCGATTGCCGGGCTGAGATGGCAGCCTCAAACCCAGAGACGCCGTCCGCCTCCACCGGGACCTACTTCGTCGCCGCTGCCACCTTGGCCAGCCGCTCGATCTGCTCCCGTCCCTCCTTCAGCAGCGCATTCCAGCTGTCGGGCGGGTTGCCATCCTTGAGCATCTTTCGGAAGGTCTTGTAGGCATCTGTATCACTCTCGTAGGCACGCCTTGTGTCCTCGTCGTTCACCCAGGCCAGCAGGATCGTCTTGGTCTCGGCGTGGTAGCGGAAGAACAGGCGGTACTGCTGCAGGAACTTGGCACGGAACCAATGCTTGTACTCGTCTCCCAGGGTGTCGCCCTGGCGGAACTGCGGATGCGTAGGGTCTTGAGGGATCAGTTCAAACGCGACCTTCGTTACCGCAGCCAGGCGCTTGGCCGCGTTCTTCTTCATCCAGCCCTTCGAGTCGCGCTTCTTCAGCGCCTCCACCTTTTGCGCGAGTTCCTCGAGTTGGTCCAGGAAGAGCGGGTGCGCGAAGATGTTCCAGCCGTTGATGATCAGAGGCCTCGGTTCAGCGGCCTCAGTCATTCGTCGTCACACGACAGCGCAGCGTCCAGGTCAACATCGACGCCTTCGGTAAGGCCACGCAGGCGCTCCACGAACCCGGCGTCCACGGCCTTCACGCGCTCCGGGTGGGCAGCGATGTCCTTGGCCAGGAAATTCAAGAACTGGCCCATGACAGGATCCGCCTCGGCGGCTGCTTCGGCACGACTGATCACGACGTTACCATCCTTCAGCTCGTAGTGAATCTTGTCGCGCTTGCCCAACCGCAACGCCTGCCGAATTGGCTCGGGCACTGTGGTCTGGTAGCGGTCGGTGAGGGTGCTTTCAGCTTTGAGGGTGGCAGCCATTTCGGCCTCCTGAAAATTTTGCTTCCCCGGATAGTAATGCAATTGCATTGTCTTGGCAATGCACTGCATTGTCAGCAGCGCTGCTCGCCGCTCTCACCGGTCCCGCGGGTTCTGAGGTGCCGTCGCACGCCCGCTTATGGCCGAGGATTACGGTAGGGACGCCCATTGCTGGACGCCCCCCGCACAGATCCGTACGTGCCCGATTCAGGCATACGGCTCCTACCTTGGGTGAGTGACGGCAAAGCGCTGGTCAGGCCACGGATGAAGGATTCGGGGCGGCGGTAGCCACGCATCAGCGAGCTTCGTCATTCGTTGCCACGTCATGTGATCCTTTTGGCTTCGACGCCGAAGCGTTCGTCGCCAGAGATCACTGACATAGTGGCGGAACGCGCCGAGCGCCCGGGCATTCGTCGGCACCGCCGTGGTATGCGAAGAACCCCGTGACCACTGCCCTCAGCCATCGGCCCTGTTCGGGGATGGCGTAGTACATGCGGCTACGCAGTTCCTCCTTGACCTCGCGAAGCTTCGCTCGCATGCGGTCGCCCCGGCTCTTGCGCTGGAGCTGGAAGGCTCCGCGTCGAGACCTGCCGCAAATGAACGTGAACCCCAGGAAGCTGAAGGTTTCCGGCTTACCCAACCCGCTGTGCTTTCGTCGCGCCGCCGCGTGGCGGCCGAACTCCAGCAGCCGGGTCTTTGCCCCGTGAAGCTCGAGCGCGAACTGCTCGAGCCTCTGCCGCATCGCATCCCAGAATCGCCTCGCATCGGCTTCGTGCTCGAAGCCGACAACGATGTCGTCGGCATAGCGCACGACGATCACATTGCCGGTGGCTTCGCGCCGCCGCCATTGCTGAGCCCAGAGATCGAAGACGTGGTGCAGGTAGATGTTGGCCAGCAGCGGCGATGCCACTGCCCCTTGGGGTGTCCCCCTCTCACTGACGCTCCAGTTCCCGTCTTCCAGGACGCCCGCCTTGAGCCACTTGCGCACAAGACGGATGACGCGCTCGTCGCCAATCCGGTGCTCCAGGAATCGGACCAGCCAGTCTTGGCTGACCGAATCGAAGAAGCCTCGAATGTCGGCGTCGAGAATCCAGTTCACCGGGGTGTCGCAGATCGCCACCGACAGTGCGTCCAACGCGTCATGCGGCCTGCGCCCGGGCCGGAACCCGTACGAGAACCCGAGGAAGTCTTCCTCATAGACGGCGTTGAGCACCGCGACGAGCGCACGCTGGACGATCTTGTCTTCCAGCGCGGCGATCCCCAGCGGGCGCTGTCTGCCGTCCGGCTTCGGTATCAACCGCCTCCTGACGGGCAGTGCCCGGTAGCTGCCACTCTGGACCTTCGAATGCAGTTCCTGGAGGTTGCCCTCCAGGTTCGCCTCGTAGTCCCGCCACGTGACGCCGTCCACTCCGGGTGCGGCACGGCGCTTGAGCGCCAGGAACGCGTCCCGCAGCAGTTCGACCGCCACGTGATGCAGCAGCGCAGTGAACTTCTCCTTCTTCCGCTGCCTTGCAGCGTTGCGTACACGGTCCAGCCCCTGTGACACGCTACCGCGGCTCTGAGTCCGTCGCGTGTGCGGTTGGCCCGTGTTCCCCTTGGTCCCCGCCCTTGGCTCCGCCCACTCCGCAGTCGGTCGCCCGACCTTGTTCGCAGGCTTCATCGCTACTATGGCGGAGTCTGACTTCTCGGGTCCGTTCATCATCGGCTACGGCTCCTCGCCTTCCCGATGCGGGCCAACCCAACATCGCGCGGCTGGTCAAACCCGAGATCTCCCGGTTCCCGTGCAAAGAGCGTGCGTGCATGCCAGGTTCTACGACCACGCCGGGTTGCCCGAGTGCTTGCGAGGACGCATTCGGACATGTTGCCTTCCGCTACACAGACAGCGTCGGCACCCGGGAACAGTTTTCTATCGCGGCTCAATGGCTGGCCTGCACGTACCCCTACCGACGCTTCACGTGCATCCTCACGAAAGCACGCGCACGGCTCGGGGCCGATGTGGTTCGCTACTCCTTCATCGCAGTGGACTTGCACCACCTACTCCTTGCCGGTCTCCCGGCGCACCTGTGTGAAAACTCCGTTGAGTCATGTTTTCAGGGGTCCTTGACCCCTTGGCACATCAGAAAAAACGCAACCTGAGTCCATCTGAGAGGTCGACCTTCGGAGCGATGTCGACCGCATTGAGTTTTCACACAGCCTCGGCCGATTTGCGACTTCAAGTATGACGATCGATCCAATCGCGAAGCGCAGCTTTGCGCTGTGGCCCTGCGGGAGGATCGAGAAGAGTTTTCGCTTCGGCATCCGTGACCCGCTCCCGACCAGTTGCGCCATTGGCAACGCAGAACAACGAGGCCCACCGCGCACCGCATGTACCGCAGGATGTCAGGTCCATCTCGAACGAGTTCGCATGGCCCGAGGACCGAATCCGGCTGTCGCTGCTGGCGGTAGACACCCATGGCTACACGAATACGGCGATGGCAATCGCCAAGCTACGACGGCCAGCTACGAGAAGACGAGCTTGCACAAGCTGTAGGCACGGTCTGCAGCGACGAAGAGTTGCGGGCGACTTGGCGCACCTATCAATTGGTCGGCGAGGTGCTGCGGTCGGGCGTCCATCCTGCGTGCAGCGCGCCGGTTCTTTCGCCCGAGGCTTTGCTCGCGGAACCCCGTGACGAGGTGGCGAACGAGCCGGTGTTGCGTGGAAACTGGTGGCAGGCTTCGCATCGCTGGCGGCAGCGGCGGCCATCGGATGGAACTGGGTCAGCGGTGCGGTGCCGACGCTCAACCAGCAGCAGCGCACCAGCAGAGTTCTGGCTCGGTCCTCGCGGCATCGCGTGGGCGGCAGCCGTCCGCCGCGTCCCCGCTCGCTCCGACGCAGGTCGCGGTCGGAACTGGCGCCCCTCAGGTGATGCTGCGTGATCCTCGACTGGATCAGTTGCTCGAGGCGCATCAGCAGGCTGGCGGTGCGTCACAGATGCCCTCCGGTTTCCTGCGCAACGCCACCTTGGAAGGCCCGTGGCGTTGAATTCATGCCGAACTCGAACCTGCCGAGCAGCATCATGAACACCCGTTCGATTACTTCCATCCCAACCAGATCCTGAACCCGCAGCCTTTGATGAACGCCGTGATGCTCGACTCGCTGGTGACCTGTCCCACCGCGGCCACCGCGCCCACGCCAAGCGGCGTGATCGAGCAGAAGATCGCTGTTCTGGCCGCCATGCGGCAATTGCTGGGCGGACTGGTGCAGCAATGCGATGCCGTTGACGGCGGAACTGTCTGCCTGATCATCGACGTGCTGGCGCGGGAGTGAGGTCAGGCCGGGTTCCGTTGCTCCCCAGACCCCAATGCCCTCGGCACTCCCTGTTCAACGTCCGGCAGCAGCCAGCCGGGGGCCGAGCAAGCGGCCCAGCGCGACGATGAGCGCCGCGGTGCCCAGGTTCCAGACCAGGATCATCACGGTTGCGTCCAAGCTGTGAAAAATCGACATCGCCGTGGCGCTCATCGCGCCCACGGCCAGGCTTCCCGTCAGCGAGACTGTGCTCGCCGACAGCACCGCCCCGTGGCGCAGCATGGCGAACATGGCGAGCGACAGCGGCAGACTGATCATCAGCAGGGTAGCGAAACATCGCGCCGTCTCGCCGAACTGGACACCATCGGGGCCGATGCTGACCCAGTTCACCAGACATCCGTACCCGACGGTGCCCACCCACGCGAGCAGCGCGGGCACCGGCAGCAGGGCCCAGCCGCGCGATCGGTCGGGCAGGTTCAGCTTGAACGATGCGATGGCCGCCAGCACGCCCGTCAGCAGCGCGGCAGCGGTGCCGACGATGAAGTCCGGCTGCTCCAGTCGCTGCGCAAGGTCGGGGCGCACGCCGTGGCCCACCGCCAGCAATCCGAAGATCAGCGCCGGCAGCAGCAGCCACAGCGCCGCCCGCAACAACGGCGGCCGCAGACGGCGCACCGGCCGCGCATCGGCCACCAGCGCTTCGATGAGATCGCTCGTCTTGATCATGATCCGCTGCCGGGTCCGTTGAGTAGCTTGTGCAGGTTCTTGATCCCGCGGTGAGCCGCCACCTTCAAGGCGGCGATCGACATTCCGCTGACCGTGGCGGCCTGGCGCAACGACATCTCCTGCAGTTTCAACAACTTGATTGCCTCACGTTGCCCCGGCGGCAGGCGCTCCACCGCCTCGCGAACGGCCACCAAGTCGGCACTTTCCCCAGGGTAGTTCGCTTCGGTGACCACCAAGGTTTCATGTCCGGGGGCCAGCGGTGTCTCGTGCTGTGTGGCGCGGCCCTGGCGGCGCAGCCGGTCGACCATGCGCCGATGCGCAATCGCCACCAGCCATGGGCCGAAGGGGCGGCCCGGATCGTAGGTATGACGGATGGAATGAACGGTGAGCAGGACATCCTGCACCGTGTCTTCGACATCGCTGCGATCGCGATGCGCCTTCACCGCCAGCGAGCGCAAATACGGCGTGATCTCGTCGAGCAGGCGTCGATAGGCCTCTCGATCACCCGCCTGGGCGCGCGCCATCAAGATGGACCAGTCGAACTCGCGCACCACGACGGGCATTTCGCTCGGCGACGTTGTGTGAGGGACGAGCCTCAACGCAGGGTTTCGATCACGGTTGCTGCTCACGCAACGCACGATAGCCCTCAACGCGGTCCGCCGGGGCGACTATTTTTCTTTCGCGGTGCGTAACCTTTCGCCGCCCTCGGACGAACCTTTGAGTGTCGGTCTCGACCCGAGGCCTTAACGCGAGAGGTGAAACCATGACTCATCAAGTGTTCGCAGGTTCAGCGCTGTCTACCGCGCTCGGACTGGTGTTGGCCGCATCGGGGATGGCGGCCCAGGCGCAAGGCATGGACATGAGCAAGGCGCCACAGGCCGTCAAGGACAACATGGCGCGCATGGAGAAGAACAAACTGGAGAAGTGCTACGGCATCAATGCCGCCGCCAAGAACGACTGCGCCGAGGGCAAGCACTCCTGTGCCGGCCAGTCCACGCAGGCGCGCGACCCCAAGTCCTTCGTGCTGCTGCCGGCGGGTGACTGCGCCAAGATCCAGGGCGGAAGCATGAAGTCGAGTTGAGCGCGGTGGCGGCCATGCGCGACGAACGCGGCGCGGTGCCGGCCGCCGCGGGGATCGGGCTGCGCTTCCAGCACCACGAGGCCGTGCTCGAGACACGGCCCGCCGTCGCCTGGCTGGAGGCGCATACCGAGAACTACATGGGCGGCGGCGCGCCGATCCGCACGCTCGAGGCCATCCGGTGCGACTATCCGGTGTCCCTGCACGGCGTCGGCCTGTCGCTGGGCAGCGCGGACGGGTTGGACGCCGCGCACCTCGAACGCATTCGGGATGTCGTGCGCCGGATCGAGCCGGGGCTCGTGTCCGAACACCTGTCATGGAGCGTCGTCGGCGGTACCTATCTGGCCGACCTGTTGCCGCTGCCGATGACCGACGAAGCGCTCGACCTCGTCTGCCGCCATGTCGACCAGGCCCAGACCTGTCTGCAGCGCCAGATCCTGATCGAGAACCCATCGACTTACCTGCGCTTCAAGCACTCGACGATTCCCGAGTGGGACTTCATCGCGGCAGTGGCGCAGCGCACCGGCTGCGGAATTTTGTGCGACGTCAACAACATCTACGTCAGCGCGTGCAACCACGGCTGGGACGCCTCGACCTACCTGGCCGCGCTGCCCGCTCACGCCATCGGCGAAATCCATCTCGCCGGCCACACGCTGAGGCAGCTCGAAGGCGGACAGGCCTTGCGGATCGACGACCACGGCTCGCGCGTCGCGCCGGAGGTCTGGGCACTGTATGCGCAGGCGCTGGCTCGGTTCGGCCCAGTGCCGACCCTGGTGGAGTGGGACACGAACATACCGCCCATGGACGTGTTGATGGCCGAGGCGGCCCAAGCCGCGGCGCTGCTCGAGGAGACGGGCCATGCCTTCGCTGCATGATGTTCAGCAGGCGATGCGGCGCAGCATGCTGGAGGATGCGGACGACCATGCGGCGGACCTGATCGTCGGCGCGGGACTGGCGCCCGCGCAGCGGCTGAGCATCTATCGCAACACCATGGTCGCAACGCTCGCCAACGCGCTGCGGCTGTCATTTCCGGCCGTGCATCGGCTGGTCGGTGCGGACTTCTTCGAAGGCGCAGCGCAGATCTTCGCGCGCGAACAAGCGCCGCGCCGCGCCGATCTGAACGCCTACGGCGCCGAGTTTCCGGATTTCCTGCAGCGCTTCGAGCCTGCGGCGACGCTCGCCTACCTGGCCGACGTGGCTCGCCTCGAATGGGCGGTGAACCGTGCGCTGCATGCGTCCGACGCCGACCCGCTCACGGTGGAGCGGCTGGCAACCGTTGCACCCGCCGACCACGGCAAGGTGTGCTTCACGGCGCACCCGTCCGTATCGACGTTGCGCTCGGACTTCCCGGTCGACAGCATGTGGCACGCCGTGCTGCAGCAAGACGGCGAGGCCATCGCCGCGATCGATCCGGGCAGCGGGCCCGTGTGCTTGCTGGTGCAGCGCCTGACGGGCGAGGTCGAAGTCGAGCGCCTCGACGAGGGCGCGTGGCGTTTCACGGCCGCACTGTTCGACGGCAGGCCACTCGAGGCCGCGCTCGAGTCGGCGGCGGGCGTCGATGCGCCCGCACTTCTCGCGCAGCACTTGAGTGCGGGGCGCCTGGTCGCATTCCGGCTCGCCGGTGCGGCCAACAAGCCTTGCCGGCCGGAAGGAACGCCGTGATCCATCTTCTCGCACGCCTGCGCCGCTGGCTCGAGGCGACTCCCTACACTGTCCTTGCGGTCCCGCTGCGGCTCGCGGTGGCGACCGTGTTCTGGAACTCCGGGATGACCAAGCTCGCGAACTGGGACACGGCCGTTGCACTGTTCGCGGACGAATATCGCTTGCCGCTGCTGCCGCCGGAGCTTGCGGCGTACATGGCGGCAAGCATCGAATTGAGCGCACCGGTGTTGCTCGTGCTGGGACTCTTGACCCGGCCCGCCGCCGCCGTGCTGCTGGGCATGACGGCGGTCATCGAGATCCTTGTCTATCCCCAGGCGTGGCCGACGCACATTCAGTGGGCAGCGATGCTCCTCGTTCTGCTGTGCCGGGGGCCCGGAGCCTGGTCGCTCGATCATTGGTTGTGGCGGAGGGTCGGTTCGCACGAGGCTTGACTACGAAGCGCTGCTCAGTTGGGCTGCATCTCCCAGGCGTCTTGCAATCGCCCCTCAACTGCAAACAGGCGAGAAAAACGTCATCATCGTTCTTCACTTTCGGTCCGGCGCTTTGCGCCTCGAACTACCCAACACCCTCGGAGAGATACCCAATGCTTCAGCCTCGGCAACCCGTCCCCGCCCTCCAAGTACCCACGCTCGCGCACGGCGGCTTCACCTTGGCTGAAGACGCACCAGAGCATTTCTCGCTGATCGTCTTCTATCGAGGGCTGCACTGCCCGATCTGCCTCAAATACCTGCTCGAACTGGGTCGTTTGCAACCTGAGTTCGAGAAACGCGGCGTCAAGATCATTGCCATCTCCAGCGACACGCGCGAGCGCGCGCAGGCGATGGCCGACAAGCTCAAGGCCGAGAATTTGCGCATCGGCTACGACCTGCCGCTTTCGAAGGCGCGGGAATGGGGCCTGTACATCAGCACCTCGCGCGGCACGACGTCCATCGGCATCGAAGAGCCTGCGCTTTTCGCTGAACCTGGCGTGTTCATCGTGCGAGCCGACGCGACGCTGTATTACGGCTCGGTTCAGACCATGCCCTTTGCGCGCCCGCATTTCGACGACTTGCTCGGCGCGCTCGACTTCGCGCTCGCGAAGAACTACCCGGCCCGCGGTGAGTACGTCGGTGCCGTTTGACCGCGCAGAAGCATCAAACGCGAGCCTATGGTGTCGTGGCCGCCGCGCCCAGACCCGACAAGGCCTTGGTCAGGCCCTCGACCGACGGGCAGGCATCCACCCCATGCCGTCTGGCGAGCTAGGCAGGGTCGTTGTAGCCGAACCAGGTCTGACGGTTGGCGTCCTGCCAGATCAAGGCCTTGAGCGGTAGGTCGATCCCCACGGTTTGTTGGCATTCCATGAATGGCGTACCTGCCTGGGCGCTGCCGAAGATGAACACCTCGGTCGGGCGAAGCGTCTTTCCAACCGCTGATGCGCCAGCGGCATGATCGATACGCGCGAACACGGTCAATCCTCGTTGCTTGACCGCAGCCTCGAAGCGCGACGCTGTTTCTGCGGGGGAGTGCGGGCTCTTGATGGCAATCAGGCCCTCTGCAGCAAAGGCCGCGATGGCGCATAGCGCGCATGCTGCAGCGACGGTGATACGAACGAATTTCATGCTTTCCCTTGCTTATCGGCCAATTTCCGGCTCGCCGAGTGCGCGCAAAACGCTGCTCGACAAACCTTCGAACCCATCCTCCACGAAGTCGTAGTCCATGTTCGGATGCGGGTCCGGCGGTCCTTCGGGCCCCCATTCGTCGGGCCGCTTCACGAAAGCGGTTCGATAGCCCGCCGCGTGGGCGGCGTTGAGGTCGAAGTTGTGGCAAGCCACCATGAGGATCTCGGAAGACGGAAGGGCCAGCCATCGCGCCGCCGTTTCGTACGCCTGCGCATGCGGCTTGTAGACGCCGATCATTTCGCACGAGATCACGGCATCCCAGGTCAAGGCGTTCCTGCGAGAAACATCGATCACCAATGACGTGGGCAACATCGTGAACGAGACGACGGGCAGGACCTGACGCAATGTCGCCATGGCAGCGGGAAAGTCGGGCCAGGCGTCCAGTTCGTGCCACGCACGCCAGATCTCGTGTCGCTGCGCCGGTGTCAGTGCCTGCAGACCGAAGTGAGTCAATGACTCGTCGAGGGTCCAGCGATGTACATCGTCCATATCGAAGGTCGGCCGGTTAAGCCCGACGATCGCGGCCATGGTGCGCCTGCGCCAATCGTTGGCGATGGCATGCCAATCGGCTTGCGAAGCCTGTTGTTGGTGAGCGACCCGACGGAGAGCTTGCACGACACCGCTGTGCCAATCGAGCACAGTTCCACCGGTGTCGAAGGTGATGGCGCGAAGTTTCATATTGCCTCGGTGTCCTTGAAGGTTCGCACGGCCGCCGCGATCTTGCTGGTTGGATCCGTAGGCGGGCGGCGCTGTCGAGTTTCTTACTAATAGACCGAGCCACGCACCGGCCACGTGGGTCGATTGCATTCAACGGGCGGCGCTGAGCCGCGGATGCGTCTCCTCGCCCAACAGGTGTAGCGCGAGGCCCGACAGCCCCATCGCCACGGCCACGAACCAGAACGCGCTCTCGATGTGGCCACCCAGCGCCGCGGCGCCGCCGAGCGCCAGGGCACCGATGCCGTAGCCGAGGTCCCGCCAGAAACGGTAGATACCGATCGCCGAGGCGCGCCAGTTCGGTTGCGCGATGTCGGCAACTGCGGCACTCAGGTTCGGGTAGAGCATCGCCATACCCAGGCCCGCGACGGCGGCCGAGAGGCTCCACCAAGCCGAGCCCGTACCCATCGGCAGCAAGGCCACGCCCACGCCGCAGATCCACATGCCCCAGGTGTTGAGCCGATGGCGTCCGACGCGGTCCGACAGGCGGCCGGTGATGAGTTGCGCGCCGCCCCAGGTGAAACCGTAGACGCCGACGATCCAGCCGATGCCGGGCAGGCTCACGCCGTGCTGGTGCAGGTAGACCGGCCAGAACACCCAGACCAGCGCGTCGACGAACTTCTCGACCAGGCCGGCCTGGCAGAGCGCGGCCATGCGGCGGTCGCGCCAGCTCATCAGCGCGAATATCTCGCCGGTGGACGGCGGCGCGCTCAGCGTGATCGGATGGTGCGGGCGCAGGTCCTGCGTAGCTTGTCCTGCGGCGTGGCGCCGGGCCTCGGCATGGGCCCAGGGCAGCGTCTCGGCGACTGCCGCCCACGCCAGCAGCGTCGCAAGCCCGATGACGATGACACCGAACCACAGCAGTCCTGCGCGCGGCCCGGCCAGCGCGGCGGCGTAGCCGGTGATCACCGCGGCGAGTGCGACGCCGACATAGCCGGAGAATTCGTTGAGCCCGATGACCAGACCGCGCTGGTCCGCGCGGGTGATGTCGAGCTTGGCCGTCTGTGTCATCGACCAGGTGAGCCCCTGATTCACGCCCAGCAGCAACGTGGCCAGGACGATCCAGTTCCACGAACTCGCGAAGTGGATCAGCGCCGGGATGGGCAGCGCGACCAGCCAGCCGAGCATCAGCACCCGGCGGCGGCCGACGCGCTCGGCCAGGCGGCCTGCGACGAAGTTGAGCGCGCCCTTGACGAAGCCGAAGGCCACCACGAAAGCCGCCAGCAGCATGAAGGACCCTCGAGGTACGCCGAATTCGCTTTCGGCCAGCGCCGGCACGACATTGCGCATCATGCCCAGGGTCATGCCCACGAGCAGCACCTGCAGCAACTGCTGCAGGACCTGTCCGAGATTGGCGCGAATGCCGTATTCCATGCTGCGCGGCTCAAGCGCGAGCGAGTTCGGGTAGCACACCGCGCAGGTTGGCCTGGATGATGCGGGCCATCTCCTGCGGCTGCGGTGCGATGTCACGCGTCAACGCCGCGACGAACTCCTCGCGCGGCATCGACAGCATGGGATTGCAGCGCTTTTCGAAGCCAAGGGTCGACGCCGGCTTGCCCGACAAGCCCACGCCGCAGGCGCTGCCCGCCTGATGGCCGGGGTAGATCTCGAGGTCGCCGGGCAACGCGAGCAGCTTGCGGTGCAGAGAATCATGCAGCAGTGCCGCCATCTCTTGCTCCCGGCCTGCCAGATCGGGGCGGCCGACCGCACCGAAGAACAGCGTATCGCCGGTGATGACGAACCAGGGCTCGTCGCCACGGCGCAGGTCGCGCACCAGCAGGCAGACGCTATCGGGCGTATGGCCCGGCGTGTGTAGCACGTCGACGAGCACGTTGCCCGCCTCGAGCCGTTGACCATCGGTCATCGGCGCGAAGTCGAAGGCCGCTCGCCCTTGATTGCTCTCGTGCAGCCGGTATGCCGCGCCGCTGCGACGTGCCAGCGCTAGGCCGCCGGAGTAGTGGTCGGCATGAACATGGGTGTCGATCACGTGGGCAATCGCCGCGCCCGCTTTCTCGGCCTCGGATAGGAACCAGTCCTCGTCGCCTGCGACGACGTCCACGGCAATGCCCAGGCCGTGCCCCGCGCAGCCGAGGAAGTACGAAAGCGTCGCGGTGTCGGTGGCCCGTTGCTTGAAGAACATCGTTGTCTCCCGGCTCAATTCGTCTGGACGCTAGGCTTCGACCGGCAACCCGCGCGCGCGCCACTCCGCGATACCGTCGCTGAGCTGGAACGCGTTGTAGCCCTTGTCGCGCAGGAGCTCCACGGCGTCCCGGGCCATCAGGCAGAACGGCCCTCGGCAGTAGGCAACCACGGGGGTGCCCTTCGGCAGTTCGGCGAGCTTCTTCCTGAGTTCGTTCAACGGCAGCGAACGCGCGTGGGGCAGGTGGCCGCTGGCGAACTCCTCCGCCGGGCGGACATCGAGAACCACCACCTCACCGGTCTTGGCCCTCTTCAGGATGTCGCGCCGGTCGACGCCTTCGAGGTCACCGCGATGCTCGATGAGCGCCGCCAGCGCGGCTTGCAACTCGACCAGTCGTGCCTCGGCCTCGCTGCGCAGCGCCACCCACAGGTCGGCCACGCTAGGGGCCGCCAGCCGGTACTGCACATATTTGCCGTCCTTGCGGGTCTCGACCAACTTCGCTTGCCTGAGTTCCTTGAGGTGCGCGCTGGCCAGCTTCACGCTGATCTGCGCCTGTGCCGCAAGCGTTTCCACGGCCTTCTCACTCTGGCACAGAAGCTCGATGAGCTCCAGGCGCTTGGGACTGGACAGGGCCTTGCCTAGGCGAGCGACCTGCTCGTACAGATGGTCTTTCAACTCTCTCATTGACTATATTCCAACACTCGTTAGATTGATTGTAAATGGAACTCTGCGCCGCATCCAACGTGGATGCGGGCACGTATACCGGCTGCAGCGCTGCGTCTCGCGACGGCGGGACCACCGGCAGCGAGTTGTTGTTGTCCATGCTGAAAGGAGACACATCATGATGATTGCGCGCTGGCATATCGACGCCCGCTTCGGGCACAAGCAGACCGTCATCGACGCCCTGAAAACGTGGTGTGGCGATATCGGGGAACAGGTCGGCTGGAGCGCTGACAAGCTGCGCCTCACGACCGGTTCGATCGGGGCTTTGGAGTCCACCATCGAGATGGAAGTCAGCGTTCAAGACCTTGCCGAGTTGAATGATTCGTGGACCAAGCTGGGCGCCATTGAAGCCCACAAGCAGTGGAGCAAGGACATGGAGCCCCATGTTGTCTCGGCAACGCCACGCTGGGAGATCCTGAGGGTCGTGTGACGCTGCTGTCTGTTCAATGCTTTCGCGTGACTCGCAGGACTAGAGGTTCGCGGGAGGCCGCAGCCGATCGTTGCCGCTATGGCTTTCCTGCAGCGCGGCGATCAATGGGCAAGACACCCTGCCGCGGCTCGCGCAGCAGTCGTCCACCAACTTGGCCAGGACCGACTCGATGCGATGCAGGTCCGCCAGCTTGGCACGCACATCGGCGAGTTTTTGCTCCGCGAGTTGGCGCGCCTCGTCGCAATGCGCACCATCGTCCAGGGTGAGCAAACCGGCGACCTCGTCGAGGCTGAAGCCCAGGCGCTGGGCAGACTTGACGAATCGGACCCGCGCCACATCGGCCTTGCCGTAGCGCCGGATGCTGCCGTATTCTGCGACAGAGGAAGACCAGACTTAGGGGCTCACTTTCGTGAAGTTTTTCATGGTTGCGCGGCGAGAGGTGCGGAGGTACCAAGGAATCCGAGCGGGGCGGCGCAAGAACGTATCAATGGTGCACCTCAAACAAACGGCGCCGATGAAGCGCCGTTTGAGTGCCTACAGACGACTGCACGCCGGTACATGCCTCACGCCTGATTGTTGGCTCACCCGCAGGTGGTGCAAACGCCCGATTGCGGCGGACGCGCTTGACCATCATAGTCCTCAAATGGCGTACAGAGCGCGCCAGGAAATGACTGGAGGAGCAGTGCAATGGCCACAAGGCTGCGTGCAATCAAGGCGGACATCACGAAGTTGCAGGTTGACGTAATCGTCAACGCTGCGAACTCGAAATTGCTGGGTGGTGGCGGCGTCGACGGCGCCATTCACAGTGCTGCGGGTCCCGAGCTACTCGAGGCGTGCCGTGCACTGGGGGGCTGCGCTGCCGGCAACGCGAAGGTTACGAAGGGGTTTCTGCTGCCAGCGAAGCATGTCGTGCACGCGGTAGGACCGGTGTGGCAGGGTGGCAAGCAGAATGAGCCCGAACTGCTCGCCTCGTGCTATCGCCGTGCCCTCGAGCTTGCGACGCTGGTCGACGCCAAGACCATTGCGTTTCCATGCATCAGCACTGGCGTTTATGGCTATCCCGTCAACCAAGCGGCGCGCATCGCAGTCGCCCAGGTGCGAGCGTACGTCTCAGAAAACGGTGAGCTCGGGGAAGTAGTTTTCTGCTGCTTCTCGGACAAGGACCTCGCTGTGTACAAAGCGTTGTTGTAATCGCCGGCACGGTCCTCTGCGGCGCCTCCTCCGAGCGGCTAACGTCACTTCGTCAACTCGCGCCGTGGCGGCCATCACGGCGAGGGGCCGTCTCTACATGAGTGCAATGCGGTTCGCCTTGGCGTCATCGAGCGGGTGGTGCACGCGCAGCCCGTGCTTTCGGTGCAACCGACGCCCGATGTTGAGGACGCGTCGACGCGCCCTTCCCCAGAATCCGAGAACGCTGACCGAGCAGTTGGCAGGCAACCCATCTGGGAACAAGCGCGAAAGCTGAACCGCGTCGCGCGGGGAGTCGCACACCAACACCGCCGGACCCAAGGCGGAGAGCCAAACATGAAGCGCAGTTCGAAGCTGGTCGAGCGGCACGGCGAAGCGACCGCCCTGGAGCAGCGGAAGCACTTTCGCGCGGCAGAACGGGCTGCAGTCTGCAGCGTCGACGCCCATCACCTCTGCGTAGAAGGTCAGGCGGCCGGTCTCGTCGACTATCCCGATTGACACCAGTTGAGCGTCATCGTAAGCCCCGTGAACTCGGTATCGAAAAAACCCTCAAGCCCAATGAATCCGGCCTGTGCCTCACGTAGGACCCATGGTGAATGTCGGCCCCTGGCCGAACTCTGCCGTCAGACGGGCTTCCGCGGCTGCAGAAGGTCCCACAAATTGCCGTAGAGGTCCTGGAACACGGCAACGGTGCCATACGGCTCTTCCTTCGGCTCCCGAATGAACGTGACACCCTTGGCCTTGTACGAACGAAAGTCGCGCCAGAAATCGTCCGTGAACAGGAACAGGAAAACCCGTCCTCCGGTCTGGTTGCCAACTCGCGTCGCCTGTTCGCCATTTGCGGCTCGTGCGAGCAACAAGCGTGATTCCGTGGCGCCGGGTGGGGAGATGACAACCCACCGCTTGTCTTGTTCGGGCACATACGTGTCCTCAACAAGAGTGAACCCGAGTATTCCGACGTAAAAGCTGAGCGCTTCGTCGTAGTCGCGCACTACAACCGCGACCTGACCTATTGACTGAGGCATCTACACGTCACTTTCTTTTCGCAACATGGAAGGTCCGGGTTTGGCCGTCGGCGGCGGTTGAGCGGGTTCACTCTGTGACACACGCTCGCAGCCACGAGAAGGCAGGATGCTCGCCCGGCAGCGTAGCTTCTGCCGCCACATCCATCAAGCGAAGGCCGCGGTTACTGTTCGTCAGAAGGACGACTGCTGACTGAGTTCTTGGATTTCCCATTGCGAAGGCCCGGATGCCATCCATCTTTCCCCATTGGAAGAATGTGCCGCCAGTTGCTTCAACTCCCCACCCGAGGCCCCAACCGATTTCTTGCTCGGTCTCGGGGGGGCTGTCTGCTAGGTGGGTGGCGTCCCCTTTCGGCACCCTCATTGTGGGCGTCAACCATTGGCGGCGCGACGCCTCTCTCAACGACGTGCCGTTGAGAACAGCAACCATGAACTTTGCGTAGTCGCCAGCTGTGGTCTGAAGGGAATAGGAGGCATGAGCGGCGGCCGGACGATGCTTCTCAAGCCGCTCTTCACCCTCGTGCGGCAAGGCAACATCCTCGCTGAAGCGGTCGCGCCATTGGAAGCTGGACGATTGCATCCCCAATGGGTCGAACACCAAGCGTTGTGCAAGCGCCTCCAAAGACTCGTTCGTGGCGGCCTCGAGCGCCATTTGAAGATAGGCGAAGCCGACGCTTGAATAGCTGAACCAGCTCCCTGGCGGGAAGTAAGTCTGCAACGGTTCATCACCGCGAAGGTTGGGGAGACCCGAGGTGTGCGTCAAAACATGGCGGGCTGTGATGGGTGATGAGGCGAGTTGGGGCGGCACGCCTTTCTGGACGATTCCGGACAATGGTTGGTCTAGGTCGAGGGTCCCGCCGTCAACGAGCTGAAGCGCAACGTAGGCGACGACCGGCTTGCTCAACGAGGCGACGTCGAACACTGTTGTCTCGCCAACCGGCCGAGCAGCGTCAAGCTCCGTCACGCCCATTGGCATGACCCTCACCTTACCTTCGTCGACCGTGGCCATGGCCACGCCCGGTATGGCGGCCGCGGCCATCAGACGGTGCATCGAGGTTTCGACGGTTCGGAAATCGCTCATGTAGATTGAATGTCAGGCAAAGGCAGCGCGTCGTCTGCTTAAAAATGGCGGGTGCCGGCGAAGGTCCGGAGTTGGCCGGATTTTTGCCGTTCGATTCCGCTGGCGCTCTCGCTAACGCAGGTGTTGACCAACCTTCTGCTGCAGTAGCGTGACGAGCTCAGGCTGCATGAACTGGTAGCGGTCAGGAACATCCAGGCACACGACCTTTTTCCCCTGCAAGGACGCCGTGAACCTCTGCTTGAGCTTCACCCGGTGCTGCTTCTCCATGACGAAAATCAGGTCCGCCCACTCAACCTGTTCGATGCTCAGTACGCAGTCTGCGTCGGGCGCGAGGCCAGCGGAGTCCGTCTCGATGTCGGGCCCCGCGAATACGCTCTCGGCGGTGGGACTGCGAAGCCTGTTCCTACTGCAGATAAAGAGCACGCGGCGCATTGGTGGCGTCTGGACGGGGGTGGGTAGAGCAGGAATTCTGGCAGACCCTTGACCGTCCGGTCCTGGCCGATCTGAGACGTAGGCCGTTTCGGGCGAAGGACCGACCGTGGCGACACGGCGAACGATCCAATCTTTACAGCCCACTAGTTCAACGTGACCACGACGTGAGTTTGCGGTCCGCCGCGCATGACGTAATTGACCGGATGCAGCGCCTCGCCGGGATCGCATGCGACTGCTGAATTCAGCATGGGCGCGAGCGCTCCAGGCAGCTTTTTCTTGAACGGCCCGACAGGCATGCACGCGGTGACGTCAACGACTCCGGAGTTCTTCTCGTTTCTGTCCTTGTAGAACCTGTCGTTGACTGGGAAGGTTTCTGGCCTGTACTGGCCGGCCGCCGTATCCTTGACGAAGATCGACAGATAGGATTCCCATTGATTTCCCACGTCGACGTCCATGCAGACTCCCGGCCTCATGGTGTACCAGCCTTGGAGCGTCACGTAGCACCGCGATCCCTGAAGCTCGCATCTCGAACCCGAATCGTCCGAATTCTCATGGATTACAGCAAAGACGATGTCCGTCTGTCGTCCGTTGCATAGCTTGTTCGTCCCCGTTGCGCCGGCGTGTAACGCCACAGCAGAAAGCAGCAGAACGCCGAACGCGAGATGCACGATCGATTTCATCTTTTCCCCCTACAGAATCTGCGCGGATGACCTTCGAGAAGTCGAACTTCGCTAGCCCCCGGCGAGTGTCCCACCTTCAACCCTATGAGGCCACCAGCCGACAGGCTATCAAACAAGCCGGGCCTTGAAAATGCGATCCGCGCCACTGGCCGGCTTCGCCTTCGCCCTGTTCTTCGGCGCGATTCTTCGCTTATGCGGGTAGCGCGGTCAAGCCTCGGGCGACGCATGGCGCTCGAATCTTGGCAACCTGGCTTCGGAAATTTTTACGCAAGGTCATTGGCGAAGGTGTGGTGTTGGCCGATTGTTGCCTCCCGAGGCTTCACTGCTGCGCGTGCACATCCGAAAGAGTCACCCCCGTGCATGCGGGGATGTTTCTCGACGGCGCCCGGCGCTGCGCTCCGCACGACTCTGTTTCGCACTGCAACCGAACTGGGCGTGAAACCAGCGTGACAACCCGCTGGGTGCAGAGAACCCGAGCAACGTTGCCACCTCAGCGAGCGGTCGATCGCTCTCCAGGACATGACGCGTGGCGAGCTCCTTGCGAATGTCGTTGACCATTGACGAAAAGGTTTGCCCTTCGTCGGCAAGTCGACGCTGGATCGTCCGGCACACCACGCCCACGTATTCCGAAACCTGCTCGATCGTGCAGCGTCCGCTTGGCAGGAGCAACAGGATCGTGCGTCGCACGTCTTCGAGCATGGCTTCCCCAGGTGGCTTGACCGATGCATCCAGCAGTTGCTGCGCGTATCTCGCCATTGCAGGATCTGCCGACGGGTTGCACGCGTCAAGATCTTCCTTCGCGCAGACGATGCAGTTGAAGTCATGATCGAACTCGACGAAGCGTCCCAGCACCCTTTGATGGGTGCGAAGGTCCCGCGGTGCCGGGTGCGCGAAGCAGACACGTCTGGGCTGCCAGTCTGCCCCGAGGAACTGGCGCATCAAACGCACCATCACCCCCAGCGCAAGTTCAATGCGCTGCCGCGTCGGCTCATGCACATGGCCGGGCTTCACTTCCTCGCGGATGACAACCACGTTGGCGAACTCTTCGATCATCAACGACAACGAGCCGTTGAGTAGCGGCTGGTAGCGCATCAGCACGTTGAGCGAGTCGCGCAAGGTCGCCTGGTCGCGGATCAGCATTCCGACGGCGCCGAGATTGGACAGGCGCCGCGACTCCGCCATGCAGAGGCCGAAACTCTCGTTGCCGGAACTGGTCGCCGAAGCCTGAAGCAGCAACGCAACGCTCTCGACCGGGATCATCAGATCGGGTTCACGCAGCACGCTCGGGCTCAGGCCGGCATCCAGAAGCATCCGCGCCGGATCCAGTCCACCTGCGCGAGCGACCTCGCTGTAGTTGGTAAGACTTGCAGCACGGACCAAAGATGACATCGAAGACCTGGGCACTGAGTTGGCATCGGAGGGTAAGTCGCTGGCGCGCATTGTCAACCCGTAGGCCACCACGGCAACCAGAATCCGGAGCATCTTTCCGCCGCTGCGACAAAAGGAGACCCGCTTCATGACCCAAGGCTTCAACGCTGCCACCGGATCCGTGCGATCGATGTCGAACCCCACTGTGCTCATCGTCCCCGGCCTTCGGGACCATGTGGCAGACCATTGGCAAACCTTGCTGGCAGCAAGGCTTCCCTTGGTACGCAGCGTGCCCCCGCTCGAACATGAAAAGCTGAACTGCAGGGCACGCGTCGATGCGATCGACCGGGCCCTGCAAGGCATCGACGGACCCGTGATCATCGTTGCGCACAGCGCGGGCGCAATCATGGTTGCGCATTGGGCGGCGACGCGTCGCGTGAGTGATATTCGCGGCGCGCTGCTGGCAGCACCGGCGGACCTCGAAACTCCCATGCCGGCGGGCTACCCGACCACCGAAGCACTGAAGGACAACGGCTGGCTGCCGATCCCGCGCGCGGCGCTACCGTTCCCCAGCATCGTCGCGGCGAGCAGCAACGATCCCCTCACACACCTCGATCGTGCCCGCAAACTGGCGCGATCGTGGGGCAGCCGCTTCGTCGAGCTTGGCGAAGTCGGACACCTGAATCCGCACTCCGGCTTCGGTGAATGGCCGCGGGCGGAAGAGTTGATTCGTGAACTCTCCTGAGCGCGTCGCCCTCATGCCGAGACTGGATTCTTTGCGGAGCGGCTATGTCCCAGATGAACAAATCAATGTCCCAGACAAGCAAGAGTTAACCCGCCGGTGCGCCGGATACTGGCGGCATCGACACCTGGGTCGGACATCACAAGAACCGGAGACAAAAGTGAAACTGCTGCAAATCGCACGCGTCGGCGTGGCACTGATCGGATGGTCGCTGGCGCTCAGCGTCTGGGCGCTGGGCGAGCGACCCTTGAGGCTCATCGTTCCGGCGCCCCCGGGCGGAACGATGGACATCGTCGCCCGTGTCCTCGGCCAACAGATGTCCACCGACATCGGTCGACCGGTGATCGTCGAGAACCGCCCGGGCGCAGGTGGCGCGATCGGTCTGCAGGCCATGCTGCAGGCCGCCCCCGACGGCAACACGATCGTGCTTGCGGCGAGCAACGTCCTCGCAGAAACGCCGCAGGTCATGAAGATGCCCTTCGACCCGCTCAAGGACGTGCTCCCCATCGCGTCGGTGGCCAGGTCGGGCGTCGTGCTCGTGACCGCGGCCAGCTACCCAGCCAAGGACTTTCAAGGCCTGATCGCGCAGTTGAAGACGCGCAAAGGCAAATCCAGCTTCGCCAGCTACAGCCCCGGCACGGTGTCGCAGTACGCCGGACTGATCCTCAATGACCGGGTGGGACTCGACATGCAGCACGTGGGCTATCCCGGATCGCCGCCCGCGCTTCAAGACCTGCTCGGCGGCCAGATCGACATCATGTTCGACGGCATGGTGACCTCCATGCCCTTGATCAAGGCCGGGAAGTTGCGCCCCCATGCCTTCACCGGAAAAAGCCGGTCCCGGTACCTCCCTGACGTGCCGACCACGACCGAACTCGGCTACCCGGACCTCCAGTTCCGCGGCTGGGTTGGTTTCATCGGCTCCAGCAAGCTGCCGCCCGACGCTCTGGCGAAGCTTCACGCGATCATCGCAAAGGCAGCGCAGGCGCCCGCGGTGCAGCAGAAGCTGATCGACGCGAGCCTCGAGCCTGAGCTGAGTGTCGACACGCCCGCGCTGCTCAGCGAAACGAAGGCGCTGTCCGAGCGCAACGCCGCCATCGTCAAGAAGTTCAACATCCAGGCGAACTGACTGCCGTCAAGCCATCCCACAGGAGACTGAAGAATGAAGTTCAGACCCATCACGCCCTCCATCGGGGCGGAAGTCATGGAAGCCCGCCTTGCGGAGGCGTCACGCGACGCCGAACTCTTTGCGCAGATCAGGTCCGCGCTGCTCAAGTACAAGGTGCTTTTCTTTCGCGGGCAGGACATCACGCGCGCCGAGCACGTGGCCTTCGCGAGCTGCTTCGGGAAGCTGGAGGACCACCCGGTGGTCGGCAGCGACCCCGAGCATCCGGGCCTGGTGCGCATCTATCGCAGCGACAACAAACACAGCTACGAGAACACCTATCACTGCGACGGCCTGTGGCGCGAGAGCCCCGCGATGGGCGCCGTGCTGCGCTGCATCGAGTGCCCGGAGGTCGGCGGCGACACCATCTGGGTCAACATGGTGCAGGCGCACGACGAGTTGCCGCCGGAGATCAGGCAGAAGATCCAGCACTTGCGTGCCAAGGCCAGCATTGAGCATTCGTTCGGTGCCGTCATGACCCCGGAAGCCCGCATCAAGCTGGGCCAGGACCATCCGCCGGTGGAGCACCCCGTCGTGCGAACACATCCGGAAACCGGCGAGAAGGTTCTCTACGTCGGCAGTTTCACCACGCACTTTGCGAACTACAGCACGCCGGAGAACGTGCGACACGGCATCGACAAGGCGCCAGGTGCAGCGCTGCTGCTGAACTACCTGATCAGCCGGGCCACCATTCCCGAGTACCAGGTGCGCTGGTCCTGGCAGCCTGGCGACGTCGTCGTCTGGGACAACCGCAGCACGCAGCACTACGCGCTGAACGACTACTGGCCTGCGCCGCGCAAGATGGAGCGCGCCGGCATCGTCGGCGACGTTCCGTACTGAGTGGCTTGCGTCCATCCCCGACATTTCGCATTGCACCCCGGAGACGCAACGACATGAACTTTCTCGACGGCCACCTGTTTCCCGAAAACCAGCAGCCTCTGATCATCACGGCCGCCCCCTATGCGCCGGGCTGGCTTCCATCCGACTTCCCGGAAGAAATTCCGGTCACGATGGAGGCGCAGGTCCAGAAGGCGGTGGATTGCTACAACGCCGGCGCGACGGTACTGCACCTGCACGTTCGCGAACTCGACGGCAAGGGCAGCAAGCGTCTGTCCAAGTTCAACGAGCTGATCGCCGGCGTGCGTGCGCGGGTGCCCGAGATGATCATCCAGGTAGGTGGATCGATCAGCTTCGCACCGGAATCCGAAGGCGCCGCAGCCAAGTGGTTGTCCGACGACACGCGGCACATGCTCGCCGAGCTCGAACCGAAGCCGGACCAGGTGACCGTGACCGTCAACACCTCGCAGATGAACGTGACGGAGCATGCCGAACTGGCGGACTTCAAGGGCACCTCACGGGAGACGCCCGCCATCTTCGAGGCCTACAGGGAGATGACGGTGCCGGCGCAGCCCGGCTGGGTCGAGGAGCACATCCGCCGCCTCACGGCCGCCGGCATCCAGAGCGCTTTCCAGTGCTACAACATCAACAGCTTCGAGTCGGTCGAGCGGCTGATGCGCCGCGGCGTCTACAAAGGCCCGCTGGTGATGAACTGGGTGGCCATCAGCGGCGGCATGGACGCGCCGAACATCTACAACCTCGCCAACTTCCTGCGCGCGGTTCCTGACGGCGCGGTGCTCACGGTGGAAAGCTCGGTGCGCAACGTGCTGCCCGTCAACATGATGGGCATCGCCATGGGCCTGCACGTGCGCTGCGGCACCGAGGACGTGCTCTGGAACCAGACACGCACGGCCAAGATCGGCACCGCGGCGCAGATCGAGCAGCTGGTGCGCATCTCGCGCGAATTCGGCCGCCCCATCGCCACGGCCCAACAGGCGCGCGAGATCTCGAAGATCGGCGTCTTCTACGAGACGGCGGAAGAATCGCTGCTGGCCAACGGCTTCGCGCCCAATCGCAACGGAGCCAACCAGGGCTTCCTGCGCAAGGCGGCCTGACTCCTCGTGGAGGGCATGTCGCATGCCCTGCGTCTCGAAGACGGATTCGCGCTGGCCTGCCCGGCTCAGGATGCCCCGCCTTCTCCATGAGCGGCCGCGCCCGCTGCCTGCCTGCTCCACTGGGAGGCGCTGCAGCCGAAATTGCTGCGGAACCAATGGCTGAAACTGCTGGGCCCTGAGAAACCCAACAGCTCGGCCACTTCGCCGAGTGGCAGGTCGCTGTCGCGCAGATGGCGCCTGACCAGATCGGAGCGCACGAGATCGAGCAGGTTGCTGAACGTGAGCCCCTCCGCATCGAGTCGACGGTGCAGGGTGCGGCGATCAACGCGCAGAAGTCGAGCCACCTCTTGCGCCGTGCAAGCCCCACCGGGCAGCAGGGCCAGGATCAGTTCTCGACAGGTTTCGCGTGCGCTTTCACCGCGGTCTCTCAGCGCCGCCTCCAGATAGTCACGCGCGAAACGCGCCGCCCCGTGGTCCCCGACCGCGCGGGGCTTCAGCAGTTCGGCCGCCTCGCAGACCAGGCCGTTGAAGTCCTGGTTGAACTTGACGTTGCGGCCAAAGAACGCCCGATGCGCCGAGACATCCGCCGGCGGGCGATGCGTGAAACAGACTTGGATCGGCCGCCACTGCGGGTCGATCAGTTCGCCCAGGATGCGGAACATGATGCCGACGGCGAGCTCCATCGACTGGCGCATCGGCAGCCCGGGGCTTGGCAGCAGGTCCTCCCGGATGATGACGACGCTGCCTGCGTCTTCAACGCGGGTGACCAGCGAGGCATTCACCAGCTTCAGGTAGCGGCACAGCGTGTCGAGCGCGTCCCTCGGCGTGGGCTCCTCCTTCAGCACGAGGCTGATGGGGCCGAGAGTGGAGAGCTTGCGCCGCGCAGCGAGGCGCAGCGCGAAATCTTCGGTGCGGGTGGCGCGCGCGGTGATCTCGAGCAGCTCGCGCACGGCGTCACCGGGAATCAGCGTCTCGGGGTTGTCCAGCAGCTTGGCCTGCAGCCCCACGGTTCGCATGAACGCATGGGGGTCTCGGCCAAGCGACTCCACGAGTTCCACATAACCGCTCAAGCTGGCGCTGCGCATCAGTCGACCGAGATGTTTCATGGGACGGTTTGTGCGCCCCGTTGCTCATTCGGGGCTGATCTTGAGCTGCAGTTTCTCGATGATGGCCCGATTGTGGGCGGTTGTGGCATCCAGGGATTGCCGCAGTTGCTGCAGCGAAGCGCCTCGCGGTGGATCGAAGTTCTGCGCGAGCAGGGCTTCGCGAAACCTCGGCGCGTTGACGGCCCTTGCCACCTCGCCGTGGATCCTGTCTTGCAGCGCCTTCGGCGTGCTGCTCAGGACGAACACGCCGACGCTCGCGTCCGGCATCACGAAGTCGGCAAGCCCCAGCTCGCCGAAGGTCGGGACGTCGGGCAGGAACTCAGACCGTTTCGACGACGCCACCGCCAGACCCTTGAGCTTGCCGCTTCGCACCAGCGATGTCACGTTGCTCACGACCTCGAAGGTCAGCTGAACCTGGTTGCCCATCAGGTCGACCAGGGCTGGGGCCGAGCCCTTGTACGGCACCACCAGGATGTCGTTGCCGCTTCGCTCCCTGAGCATCTCGCCCAGAAGATTGGAGCGCGTGCCCGCGCTCAGGTTGGCCACGCTGACCGAGCGGGGATGCTGCCCGGCGTGAGCCAGCAGCTCCTTGACCGTATTCGGACGGAAGTTCGCGTTGGCCACCAGGACGTGGATCATGCCGGTCACCTCGCCGACGTAGGTGAACGTCTTCAACGGGTCGAAGGGCGTCTTGACCGTGAGCGGGATGTCGGAGAGCACGCTCGACGGCCCCACCATCAGGGTGTGGCCGTCGGCTGGCGCGTTCATCAATGCCCGTTCAGCGATGACGGCGGAGCCTCCCGGCTTGTTCTCCACCAGGACGGTCTGACCGAGGTGAGTCCGCAGCTGTTCCGCGAGCAATCGCGCGGCGGCGTCGGAGATGCCGCCGGGCGGCGCGGGGACGATCAGCCGGATGGGCTTGTCCGGCCACTGCTGTGCCGATGCAGGTCCTGCGCCGATGCAGCACAAGGCTGCGAAGGAGATCAGGGGAAGCCTCAATAGATGGAGAAACATGGCCATTCATCGCTTTCGTGGTCGAACTAGGCGACGTACTGCGTGAATCCGCGCTGTCCCTCTTTGCGGGTCGGGGCGAATCCGTTCTTCGCCAGCGTCTCTTCCACGCTCTTGTAGGTCACGCCGATCTTGTAGATGCGCCTGGCCTCGTCACCGGTGGCAATTTCACGATGAAGTTCGCGGGAGATTCGTGCCAGCTTCTCGACCTGCTTGACCGACGTGATGCGCTCTCCCTTCTTGTCGAACAGGGTGTCTTCGATGCCGCAACGCACATGCATTCCCAAGCAGATGCCCATGGTGGTCAGGGGCCACGTCTGGCGCGCGGTCCCCTCGATCGTGAGCACCGCCCCGTCCGGCACATGGTTGATGAACTCCAGCATGCTGCGCGGATTGGGGCCGTCCATGCCGCCACCGATGGAGACCCAGTTCAGGACGACGGGGCCCATGTAGACGCCGCGGCGGATCATGCGCCCCAGGGTTTCGAATTGCGCCAGGTCGCCCAGCTGGAAGTGCGGCTGAATGCCGTTGGCTACCAGGCGCTTGATGTGCTCCTCCACGAATGCGGGGCCCGCGGGAATCACCATCTCCCGGTAGGCGCTGTTCTTCAGGTCTACCCACGAAGTACCTTCGACATCCGAAGGCGTCTTCATCTCCGCCGTGTTCATCTGGTTCGTGTTGACGGCAACCGTCACCTGGTCGGGCCGGGGCGTCAGTTCGGCAAGGCCGTGGCGCGTGTCGTCGGAGAGCCACTTCGCGGTGTCTCCTTCATTCTCCGGCGCAAAGGAAATGGATCCACCCACCTGCAACACCATCTTCGGGACGGCGGTGCGCAGGCGATCAAGCATTTCGTTGAACATCGACAGCCGCTTCGATCCCTTGCCGTCGGCTTCGCGGACATGCACGTGCAGCACGGTGGCACCGGCGTTGTAGCAATCCACCGCTTTCTGGACCTGGTCAGCCATCGAGACGGGAATGTCGTCGGAGTCGCCCGGAAGCCATTGAGGTCCGTAGGGTGCGGCCTGGATGACAAGCGGTTCCTGGTTTTCGGGCAGAAGGGAGTCGTCGAGAAAGTGCATGTGGGTCTCCGTGGAAAGATGGACGCCCGCGTTGTGCGGGACGGTTGCATCTTCTGGATTCGCGCCACGGCCCGCTTGACGCTTGGCGTCGCCCACTTGGCCTTTCACGACACTGCCTGCAGCTGCCGGCGTTCAAGGACGCTATGCCGCGCCTCGCCCCGCGTGCGGACGGCGCTGGCGGACGGCACGGCTTGCCGAAGGCGAAGACCGGGTGCGCCACGTTTCCGGCGAACAGCCGAACTGGGTGCCGAACCACCGGGTGAATGCGCTGTGCGTGGTGTAGCCCAGCATCGCCGCCACCTCGCCAAGGCTGTGGTGGGTATTGGCGACATAGCGGCGCGCGAGTTCCTGCCTCACTTCACTGATCAAGGCCTTGAAGGTGAGTCCGCATCCGTCGAGCTCTCGCTGCAGCGTGCGCATGCTGATCCCCAGGCCGGATGCGACGGATTTGCATGTCGCGCGACCCGTCGGCAGCATCAGGTAGATCGCCTTGCGAACCTCCTGGTCAATCGAGCGCTGCCGATCATCGGGCAGCGCCGCAATCATCTTCTTGGCATATTCGGCCAGCACAGGATCGGCCGCCGAATTGGCCACATCCAGATCGGCCGCCCGGCACACCAGCCCATTGAAGGCGCCATTGAACTCGATGCGGCACTTGAAGAAGCGACGATGAAACGCCGGGTTCGCCGGCGGTGGGTGCGTGAAGCTCACGCTCGTCGGTCGCCAGCGCTCCTGAAGAAGTCCCTCGCCCAGCCGGTAGAGAACGCCGATCGCCAGTTCGATGGATTGGCGCGCGGCGACCGGAAGAACCAGCTCCTCGCGCAGCACGACCAGGTTCCCGACGTCCTCGACCTCGATCGCCAATCTCTCGTTGAGCAGGTGCAGGTGATCGATCAGCGTCAGCAGTACCTGCCGCAGCGTGGGTTGGTGCATGAGCAGCAGACTGACGACGCCGAAGTTCGAGAGCTGGCGCCGCGCTGCCATGCGCAGACCGAAGGACTCGCAACCGGTCTCGCGGGCCGCATCCTCGAACAGGCGTGCAACCCGATCCGCTTCGATCAGCTGGTCCGGCTCGCGAATCAGCTCTGCGCGCAGTCCCGCCCTGCGCAGTGCCGCGCCCGGATCGAATCCGAGCTCTTGTGCAACTTCGGAGAAGTTCGTCAGCGCGGCTGCGCGCACCAAGGCTGCCATCGTGAAGCGTTCCAGTCGTGCGCCGATTCTGGCATCAAATGTCAAGCGAATGGCATGAACTGCAAAGCGCCAATACAGCGCGACTCCTACAGTTCAGTCACCAAGAAGGAGACAAGCATGCAGATCGAACCGCTGACGTGCGCCATCGGCGCACAGCTCAATGGCGTCAGCCTTGCCGACGCAGTTCGCAGCGTCGAACTGTTCTGCGAGATCAAGGCTGCGCTGTTGCGCCACAAGGTGCTGTTCCTGCGCAATCAGACATTCAGTCGCGAGGACCACGTGGCCTTTGCTCGCCGCTTCGGAGAACTGGAAGACCACCCCGTCGCCGGCAGCGATCCCGAGCACCCCGGGCTGGTGCGCATCTACAAGACGCCCGATGCACCCAACGATCGCTACGAGAACAGTTGGCACACGGACGCCACCTGGCGCGAGGTGCCCCCGATGGGCTGCGTGCTGCGCTGTGTCGAGTGCCCGCCGGTCGGTGGGGACACCATGTGGGCGAACATGGCGCTGGCCTACGAAAGGCTGCCCGAGCACATCAAGACACTGATCGCCCCGCTGCGGGCGCGCCACAGCATCGAGGCGACATTCGGCGCGGCCATGCCGATCGAGAAGCGGCTGGCGCTCAAGGCCCAGTACCCGGACGCCGAGCATCCCGTGGTTCGCACCCACCCCGAGACCGGCGAGAAGGTGCTGTTCGTCAACAGTTTCACCACGCACTTCACCAACTTCCATACGCCGGCCAACGTGCGCTATGGACAGGACTTCGTTCAGGGCTCGTCCTCACTGCTGCAGTACCTGCAGAGCCAGGCCGCCATTCCCGAGTACCAGGTGCGCTGGCGTTGGCAGCCTGACAGCGTGGCGATCTGGGACAACCGGGCCACGCAGCACTACGCGGTGATGGACTACCCGCCCTGCCACCGCAAGATGGAACGCGCCGGAATCATCGGCACGCCCACGTCCTGACCCGCGCCTCGTCGCCCCATCCCCACGACATTCCCCGGAGCATTCAATGAACTTCCTCGACGGACACCTGTTTCCCGAGAACCAGCAGCCGCTGGTCATCACGGCGGCCCCCTACGCCCCTTCGTGGGTGCCCTCCGATTTTCCCGGCGAGATCGCCGTGACGATGGAAGAGCAGATCCAGAAGGCGGTGGACTGCTACGAGGCCGGCGCCACCGTGCTGCACCTGCATGTGCGCGAATTGGACGGCAAGGGTTCCAAGCGACTTTCCAAGTTCAACGAGTTGATCGCCGGCGTGCGCGCCCGTGTGCCGGAGATGATCGTTCAAGTGGGCGGCTCCATCAGCTTTGCGCCCGAGACCGATGGCGCCGCCGCCAAGTGGCTGAGCGATGACACGCGCCACATGCTGGCGGAGCTGGACCCCAAGCCCGACCAGGTGACGGTGACGATCAACACCTCGCAGATGAACATCCTGGAGCAGTTCGACGCCCGGGACATCCAGGGCACTTCGATGGAAGATCCGGCCGTCTTCAATGCCTACAAGGAGATGACCGTGCCGGCCCAGCCCGGCTGGGCCGAGGAGCACATCCGTCGCCTGTCGGCTGCCGGCATCCAGAGCGCTTTCCAGTGCTACAACATCAACAGCTTCGAGTCGGTCGAGCGGCTGATGCGCCGCGGCGTCTACAAAGGCCCGCTGGTGATGAACTGGGTGGCCATCAGCGGCGGCATGGACGCGCCGAACATCTACAACCTCGCCAACTTCCTGCGCGCGGTTCCTGACGGCGCGGTGCTCACGGTGGAGAGCTCGGTGCTCAACGTGTTGCCGATCAACATGATGGGCATCGCCATGGGCCTGCACGTGCGCTGCGGCACCGAGGACGTGCTCTGGAACCAGACACGCACGGCCAAGATCGGCACCGCGGCGCAGATCGAGCAGCTGGTGCGCATTGCCGGTGAATTCGGCCGCCCCATCGCGACCGCGCAGGAGGCGCGCGAGATCTGCAAGATCGGCGTGTTCTACGACACGGCGGAAGAGACGCTGCTGGCCAACGGTTTCGCACCCAATCGCAATGGCGGCCAGCAGGGCTTCCTGCGCAAGGCCGCCTGAGCGCGGCACGGGAAAAACCATGAAGCACTTCTTCCGCCTCGCCTTGTGTGCCGCGGTCGCCGTCGCGGGGGTGGTGCCGGCTTCGGCGCTCGCTTTTGCCGACAAGCCGATCAAGATGATCGTGCCCGCGCCGCCAGGAGGCACCATCGACGTGATGGCGCGCATCGTGAGCGATCAGCTCTCGCGCGACATCGGCCAGCCGGTGGTGGTCGAGAACAAGCCCGGCGCCGGCGGCGCCATCGCAGTGAAGTACCTGCTCTCCCAGCCGGCTGACGGCCAGGCACTGATGGTGACGGCCAGCAACGTTCTCACCGAGGTGCCGCACGTGCTCAAGGGCGGCTTCGATCCGCTCAAGGATGTCAAGCCCCTCTCGCTGATGGCGCTCTCCTCGATGCTCTTCATTTGTTCGCCCCAGTTCCCTGCCAGGGACGCGAAGGAGGCCATTGCCTACGTGAAGGCGCATCCCGGCCAGGTGTCCTATGCCTCCTACAGCGCGGGAACGGCATCCCAGTACGCCGGAGCCATCCTGAACAAGGCGGCGGGACTGGACATGCAGCATGTGCCCTACCCGGGGTCGGCGCCCGCGCTGGCGCAGTTGATGGGCGGCCAGGTTCCGTTGATGTTCGACGGGGCCGTCACCTCCAGGAGCCTGATCGCTGCCGGGAAGGTGCGACTGCTGGCGGTCGCGACCAAGACCCGCTTGCCGGAGTTTCCGAACGTGCCCACGCTCGCGGAGCTCGGCTACCCGCAGCTGAACTTCAGCAACTGGACCGGCGTGATCGCCTCGTCCCAGATGCCGGCACCGTTGGCCGAGAAGATTCATGCGGCGCTGCAGAAGGTCGCGGCGAACGCAGCGGTGCGCGAGCGCCTGATCGGTGCCGGCTTCGAGCCGATGCCGGAGCGCTCGCTGGCGCAGGCGCAGAGCGAACTGCGGGAGGAATACGACCGCAACGCCGACATCGTCAAGACCTTCGACATCAAGCTCAACTGAGCACCGAGGCCGCCGCGGGCAGATGTTGCACGCCGGGCTCCCCAACTGAAGAACAGGAGACACGAAATGGTCAAGGCCATCCGCTTTTACGAGACCGGCACGCCCGATGTTTTGAAGCTCGAAGACGTCGAGGTCGGGGATCCCGGCCCCGGCCAGGCGCGAGTGCGCCACAGCTACATCGCGCTGAACTTCATCGACGTCTATTTCCGGACCGGACGCTATCCGCTTGCGCTGCCCAACGGGCTGGGCTCCGATGCAGTGGGCGTGGTCGAAGCCGTGGGCCCGGGCGTGACGGACATCCGGGTCGGCGACCGCGTGGGCTATCTGATCGGCCCGCAGGGCGCGTACTCGCAGGTGCGCGTGATGCCGGCCGAGGTGCTGATCCCGCTGCCCGACGGCGTATCGGACCGCACAGCCGCCACCTTGATGATGAAGGGCATGACGGCGCAGTACCTGTTCCGTCAGGTGTTCCCGCTCCAGGGCGGAGAGACCATCCTCTACCACGCGGCAGCCGGCGGCGTGGGCCTGATCGCCTGCCAATGGGCGCGTGCCATGGGCGTGACCATGATCGGCACGGTCAGCACCGACGAGAAGGCCGAGCTCGCCAAGGCCAACGGCTGCGCCCACACCATCGTGACCTCGCGCGAAAACATCGTCCAGCGCGTCAGGGAGATCACCGGCGGCAAGGGCGTGCCGGTCGTCTACGACTCGGTGGGCAAGGACACGCTCGAGGCGTCGCTGGGCTGCCTGCAGCCCCGGGGCTCGCTGGTCAGCAACGGCACTTCATCGGGCCCGGTGGTGATCGACTCGCAGATGCTGGCTGCCAAGGGCTCGCTCTGGGTCACGCGGCCGGCGATGGTGCACTACATCCAGCCGCGCGCCCATATGCTGGACATGGCCCGCGAACTGTTCGACCACGTGCTCGCCGGGCGCATCGTCAGCGAGCCCAAGCAGGTGTTCCAGCTCGAGGATGCGGCCGAAGCCCATCGCGCGCTGGAGTCGCGCAAGACCACCGGATCGACCGTCCTGGTGCCCTGAACCGCCGGATGGCGATGGCCATCCGGATGCATGCCTTCCTCCCGAGCGACGCCGGCGCCGACGACTGCTTGTCCGGGCCGCGCCGGGCCTGCTTCGCCTCCAACAACCTGAGAGCATTTCCCATGAACGGTTTGATGATGGATCGGCCGCTGCTGATCTCCAGCCTGCTCACGCATGCAGAGAGCCAGCACGGCGACCAGGAGATCGTGTCGCGCCGCGTCGAGGGCGACCTGCACCGCATGACCTACCGTGATCTCGGCCGGCGCGCTCGCCGGCTGGCCAACGCGCTGGCGGCGCATGGCATCGCGCAGGGCGAGCGTGTGGCCACGCTGGCCTGGAACGGCCACCGCCACATGGAGCTCTACTACGCCGTATCGGGCACGGGCGCCGTGCTGCATACGATCAATCCACGCCTGCATGCCGATCAGGTGGCGTGGATCGCCGATCACGTCGAAGACCGGATCCTGTTCTTCGACCTCACCTTCCTTCCCCTGGTCGAAGCCATCGCGCCGCACGTGGCGACCATCAGGACCTTCGTCGCGATGACCGACCGCGCGCACATGCCCGTCTCCACGACGGTCCCGAACCTGCTGTGCTACGAGGATCTGCTCGAGGCCCATTCGCCCGCGTTCGACTGGCCCGAGTTCGACGAGCGCAGCGCCTCGTCGCTGTGCTACACGTCCGGCACCACCGGCAAGCCCAAGGGCGTGCTCTACAGCCACCGCTCCACGCTCCTGCACGCCTATGCGGCGGCGCTGCCGGATGCGCTGAGCTACGCCAGCAGCGATACCGTGCTGCCTGTGGTGCCCATGTTCCACGTGAACGCCTGGGGCATTCCGTACATCGCCTGCATGGTGGGGGCCAAGCTGGTGTTTCCCGGCCCGCGGCTCGATGGCAAGTCGCTGCACGAGCTGTTCGAGGCCGAAGGCGTCACTGTGTCTGCCGGTGTGCCTACCGTGTGGCAGGGACTGCTCGCGCACGTGGAAGCCAACGGGCTGAAGTTCAGCACCATGCGCCGCACCATTGTTGGCGGCTCGGCCTGCCCGCCTGCCATGGTGCAGTCCTTCCAGGAACGCCATGGCGTGCAGGTGGTGCACGCCTGGGGCATGACGGAAACCAGCCCCCTGGGCACGGTGTGCAGGCTCAAGCCGCAACATCAGGCACTCGACGCGCCACAGCGCCTGGCCATCCAGTCCAGGCAGGGCCGCGCGGTTTTCGGCGTGGAGATGAAGATCGTCGGCGCCCAGGGCGAGCGGCTGCCGCACGACGGCCGGGCCGCGGGCGAACTGATGGTGCGGGGGCCCTGGATCGCTGCGGGCTATTTCCGCGGCGAGGGGACCGACCCGCTGGTGGACGGCTGGTTTCCGACCGGTGACGTGTCCACCATCGATGCCGACGGCTTCATGCAGATCACCGATCGCAGCAAGGACGTGATCAAGTCCGGGGGCGAGTGGATCGGCTCCATCGACCTGGAGAACATCGCCATGGCGCACCCCGCCGTCGCCATGGCCGCCTGCATCGCCGCGCGCCACGCCAAGTGGGACGAACGGCCGCTGCTGGTGGTCGCGAAAAAATCGGGCCATGCAGTCACGCGCGACGAACTGCTCGGCTTCTACGAGGGCAAGATCGCCAAGTGGTGGACGCCGGACGACGTGGTGTTCGTCGACAGCATCCCCCTGGGCGCGACCGGCAAGGTGCAGAAGAACCTGCTGCGCGATGCCTGGGGCGACCAATTGCTGGCCAAGGCCTGAGGCACCCATGACGAGCCTCTCCCTCGCCAGCTGGCATTCACGCGGGCGCGAGCTCTTCCCCGGCGTGCTCGCATGCGCCGTGGTCGCGGCCGCGGCCACCTTCTTGTCGCAGCACTACGGTGCGCCGGTGATGCTGTTCGCGCTCATGCTGGGCATGGCGATGAACTTCCTCTCCGGCGATGGGCCGTGCAAGCCGGGTATCGAGTTCACCGGGCGCCAGGTGTTGCGCTGGGGCGTGGCGCTGCTGGGACTGCGCATCACGGCGGCGCAGGTCATCGCGCTGGGCTGGTCCCCGGTGCTGGTGGTCGCGTTCTCGCTGGTGTTGACCATCTGCGTGTCGATGATCGTGGCGCGGATGATGGGCTTCAACATCCTGTTCGGCCTGCTCAGCGGCGGCGCCACCGCCATCTGCGGCGCCTCGGCCGCGCTGGCGCTCTCGGCGGCGCTGCCGCCGCACCCGCTCAAGGAGCGCGCCACGCTGTTCACCGTGGTCGGCGTGTCGGCGCTCTCCACCTTCACGATGATCCTCTACCCCATGCTTGCGCGCGCGCTGGGCATGGACACGCAGACCGCGGGCGTGTTCCTCGGCGCCACCATCCACGACGTGGCGCAGGTGGTGGGCGCCGGCTACGGAATGTCGCAGGAGGTCGGCGATACCGCCACCCTGGTCAAGCTGGTGCGCGTGGCGGCGCTGCTGCCGGTAATCCTGCTCGCCGTGGCGTTCACGCGCCGCGGCGGGAAGGCAGGCGACGGCCCCCGGCCACCGCTGCTGCCGTGGTTCGCCGTCGGCTTCGCGGTGCTGGTGGCGCTCAACAGCACCGGTTGGCTGCCGAGGTCGCTCACCCGCATGGGCAGCGACCTCTCCGGCTGGTTGCTGGTGGCGGCGATGGCCGGCATCGGCATGAAGACCCAACTGCGCGAACTGGTCGCCGTCGGCCTCAAGCCGGTGGTGCTGATGGTGGGCGAAACCGTGTTCCTGGCAGTTCTGGCGATCGCCCTGTTGCGCTGGATGCCCTGATGCAGGTGGCTGGCCATGTCGGGACTGCCAGACGTAGCGCAACGGACACGTCCGGTGCAATCCAACTGATCGATGTGAGGAGAACCCATCCATGAAGAAACTCGCACTGGCGCTTTGCGCGCTCGCGCTTGCGGGAGCTGCCGCCGCGCAATCGTCCGTCACCATGTTCGGCGTTGTCGATGCCGGTTTCAGCTACTACCGCGCCACGAGTCGATCCTGGGGGCCGACGCTGCCGCGGCAGGTGACGCAAAGCCAGAAGGTGCTGTCGAGTTCGGGCTACAACTCCAGCAGGTTCGGTTTTCGAGGTACCGAGGATCTGGGCGGCGGGCTGGCGGCCAGCTTCTGGCTGGAGGCGCCAATGGCCAACGACTCGGGTGCCAGCGCCATCTCGAACTTCGGCCGTCGCTCCACCGTCAGCCTGTCCGGCCCCTTCGGCGAGCTTCGACTGGGCCGCGACTACACCGCCTCCTTCTGGAACGACGCCGTGTTCGATCCCTTCGGCGTCAACGGCGTCGGCACCAATCTGATCGCGGTGGTCAACAGCAATCTGGCAGCTTCGCGGGCGCTGGCCACCGGCGGTCTGCTCGGCGGGGGACTGTCTGCCGGCACCGACAGCTATCTGCGCACGAGCAATGCGGTCAGCTACTTCTTGCCTCCGGGACTGGCAGGCCTCTATGGGCAGGTGCAGTACGCGCTTCACGAGAACGTGGAAGTCAGCACCGTGCCCGGTGGTCCGTCCGAGCGCGGGCGCTATGCGGGCGGACGCCTGGGCTGGACCGACGGCAAGGCCGACGTGGCGCTGGGCTTTGGTGAAAGCACCTTGGCCAGCACAACCCCCGGCGGCGAGAAGATCAAGAGCTTGAACATCGGCGGCTCCTACGACTTCGGGGTGGTGAAGGTCCTCGGCGAATGGTCGCGCGTGCGCGATGTGCGCGATGTGCGCGATGGCACCACGGCCCTCCCCGCGCGCTCGACGGACCGCTACGACGGCCTCGTCGCCGGCGTGAACGTGCCGGTGGGCCCAGGCATCATTCGCGCATCGTTTGCGCGGGTGAATTTCAGGAACGGCAACGGCCTGCCGGACAGCGATGCCTCGGTCAACAAGCTGGCGCTGGGCTACGTGCACAACCTGTCCAAGCGCACGGCGTTGTATGCGTCGGTGGCGCGCATCGGCATCCGAAACGGCCACAACAACCCGACCGTGATGGGCGTCACCCCTCTGGTGCTGAGTCTCCCTGCCATCCTGCCTCAGCCTGCCTACGTCAGCACCAATGGAATGGAGCCTCGCAGGTCCATCGGCTACGACTTCGGCATCAGGCACGCCTTCTGACCTTCGCGCGTGCGGCCACCGCGGGTGTGCTCGTCAGCCTTCTTGTGTTCGCATACATCCCGATGATGTACGCCGGTGGTCCTTTGCTCTGAGCGCCTGTCCCCACAGCAGAACGCTGTGTTCTGGTCACGCGTCCGCATCTAGCCCATCCTGATCGGCAAATGACTCCCATTGAAGGTCGGCCTCTATGAGGACTTGTTTGTCAAGCGATGTCGGTCAGCATCTCGGTGGATGGTATGTCATGGTGGCCTCCGGGGCATCTGGGTCCAAGGTCGGGGCGTGACGGGCGTTCGAGCCAGTGCTCGGACGAACTGGCCGTCTGGCGCAGGTGCCCGCCGCCCGCGCCCTGCCCCTCCCCCAGGTCGCAGCTGCATTCCAGGCTCGGTGCGCACGATCGCGCCAGCGCCGATGCTGCGGCATGCTTCGCCAGAACAGCACGACACTGGAGGTCGAGACGGCCGGCCGAGGTCTCGTGGACGTCACGCAGGAAGTGGCCCGCTGGGTCCATGGTTGCAGGATTGAGAGCGGTCTGCTCACCCTCTTCGTTCGCCACCCCTCGGCCAGTTGGTGGGTGTGCCTGGCTAGAAGTGATCTTTCTTGAATCTGGGGATGTCCCCGGCCATCTTCAGGAGGTTTTCCGCGCGCTCCACAATGAAGTTGGCCAGGCCGGATACGAACTTTCTTTCTTCGTCGACGTAGACAGAATCCTCGGCCTGCAGCTTGGCCTGCACGATCGCGAGCTCGCACAGCTTCCAGAGCTCCCGCGCAAAGTAGGGTCGTGGAATGCGAGTGCGCTCGCAAAAGTCCGCAAGCGCGAACGACTTGATGCCGTTGAGTTCGAACTCGTCTCCGAATGCCATCGCGAGATCGTGGTGGATGTTCTTGTACTGCACGACGCTCACCAGATCGTAGAGCTCGGTCACTGCGAGACCGGCGTTCTGGCTGTAGCAGGAGAGATTCTTGCCGTGCGCATCGCTGTTGCCCAGCAAGAGCGTCGTCACCGCCCAGAGCACGATTCGTTGCACGCCCAGCGCTTGGTCGATCAGGTCCTTGCGCACATCCATGAGCTTCTGGAAGCTCACGCCATCGCGAATGTGCTCACATCCTCTCCTTCGCCCATGTTCCGCTCGTACTTGGCGGTCACTGACATGTCGAGTGCCTGGCATGCATCGATGATGTGCAGTCGATCGACCGAGTCCTTGGTCCTGCGGCGGTCGAACCGTTTCACTGCCAGCACGGCCGACGGCACTCTCAGGATCTCCACTTCGGCGGCATAGTCCGCGTTGAAGCGGCTCTGGCTGATGCGGTTCGCGAGCTTCATACAGAAGTGCTCGTTGGCCACCATGAAGGGCATGGCCTCGCTGAGCGGTTGCGGCTTCAGGATGTGCGTCGAGGCGAGCGAGCCATCGGCCAGGAAGAGCTTGTCGCCGTCCTTCAGCACCAGCAGCTTGTCCTGGAAGCCGGCGACCGACATGCGCACCTTGCCATCCCAGACGCTGAAGGGCTGCTGAGCTCGACGTTGGATGCGCTCGTCGAGCTCCGCGAAGGGTATTTCGCGAGCCTGTGGGCCCACCTCGCCTGGCTTCTGTCCCACGGGGACGAAGCTCAATGCGCCTGCAGTCTCGCGTCCAAGATGGCGGATGAGACCGAAGGTGTTGTTCTTCATGATGTTGGAGTGCTTCGACGCAACGTCCAACGCATTGCCCTCGGGCAGCAGATTCTCTACAAAGCGTTTGACCGTGCCTGACGATGCATCCCCTGCAAATGGAAGTTGGGGTGACAGCGGGAATCCGGCTGGATTCTTTACCCAGGCGGGGTCGTACTCGAGAGCGAATTCCTCGCTCCCGGGGTCGAACTTCAATGCGCCGACAAAGACTTCCCCGGCGTAGAGATGCAGGGCGTAGTCATCCATGGCTACGCTCCGTCGTCTGGGAGGACGACCTGAGGGCGCTTTCCACGTGGGGCAACGCGCGCGCAGGCACGACGAGTATTCGCAGGCCCAGCCCCTCCAGGACCAGCATCAACTTGTCCACGGTGACCGGCTTTCCGTTCTCCAGTCGCGACAGCATGTCCGGCGACACCAGGCTGAGGGAAGCCGCATCGTCGATGCGCAGACGGGCGTGAGCGCGCTGGTTGCGCACCAGCCGCCCAAGATCGGCCAGGTTCCGCACCACGGGGGAAACGGTTTCATCGGGGACAGGAAGCTTGCGCGTCATAGTTCCGCCTTTACGGAACTAATTCTGAAGCCCTGAGTAGAGTCGATTGTTCCGTAATGCCGGAATTATCCTCGCTTGCAGTCTCCCAGTCCATTGTTCCGTGATCACGGAATTAAAATCTCCCAAGAGCACTGGACGGATTGCGGGGTGGCTGTTCCCCCTTCAAACGCCCTTCCAATGATGTGAGCACTCACATCATTGGAAGCGGTTGCAGTAGCTGAATCGTTGGTCAAGCCGGGACCATGGCGCCGGATCCTGAGGTCGGTGGGAATGGGCCTATTTGCCGGCCGGCGCATCGAACAGCTGCCGATCGACCTTCCAGTCCGGGCCGTAGGTCGCATCCGCATAGGCGTAGACCACTGCTGATCCGAGGAGCCCGTGAAGAACGTCTCCCTGCGCAGCTCTGCGACTGATGACCGCGTTCAGTGCGCCTTTGCGCGCCAGATCCTGAAGGGCCCGATTGACCCAGCCGTTGAGCTTGGCCGGCTCCAGGGCGGCGACCTCTTTCTTCATGGCTTCGATCTGCTCGCGCAACCAGGTCGACCCGTCGGAGGCTGCGGGCTGCGCGGGCGCGACCGGCGCGGGCGCAGCCACGGGCAGCGAAGGGGTGGCGGCCGCCGGCCCCGTTGGCGCATCGGGCTCCGTCTCGTTGCGCAGCAGCGAGCGCAGATAGGAGAAAGCGTTGTCGACGGCGCGCAGGCTCTTGTTGCCGGCGCGTCGTTCCAGCACGGCGATCTGATCGCGGACACGGTCGTCGCCGAACTCCTTGATCAGGCCTTCGAGCTTGATCTCCCGGATGCCGAGTGTTTCGGCCCGCAGGATCAGGTTGGCATCCACGGGTTGATTCGAGGCCGCCCGTGGCAGCGACGCCTGGCGCTTCTTCCTGACGGCGAACTGGACCTCGTGGATCAGCCTGCCCTGCTTGTGTTCGATGAGCTCGATCTCCAGGTCCGTGTCGCTGTTGATCTCGGCCACTGCATCCTTCACGCGCTCGTTCTTGAACTTGCGCCACTCGCGCCGCTCGGGGCCCGGGCCGTTGCTCAAGGCGTCGACCCACCACGCCACGGGCTTGCGACTGGTGACCCCGCTCGGATTGTCCCGGTAGCGAATGCAGATCTCGTAGAGCGCCACGGCCGTGTAGGAGCCGAGCTTGCCGAGAACCTCCAGATCGATGGTGGCCCAGCGCTGCGGCTCGCGCAGGGCGGACATGATCGTGGGCGGATACGACCAGCTGACCCAGTTCTCGCCGCGGCGCACTTCCAGCGCGACTTCCGAGAGCATGGAGAAGCCCCGCCACTTCACGCCGTCCCCGGGCGCCGTCGACTCCCAGTCGACCTCCAGGCTGCGCATTTCCAGCAGATAGCGCTTCGCCGCGGTGCGCTCGCTGCCGCTGGAGCCGGTGGTGCGCAGCACAGCCGCCAGGGGTGCCTCGAACATGAAGTCGGCCGAGGGCATGGCCGGCATGGCCACCAGCCGCGTCTGGGAGATCTGCAGCAGCGCCGTGTAGATGCGACGGCCGGTCAGCGTCACGCGCGCCGAGCGCGGCATCATCACGATCATCTCGTGCGGCTTGCGCAACTCGAGCGCTTCGTCGGCATCAGGCGCCGCGACGTTCTTCTGACTGTTCATGAGGACCTGATCGTATGTCCAACTCCGATTGGACACAAGCGGAATCACCGTCCAGTCGGCACCCCTCTCTCACGCGCTGGACGCAACGGGGTCGACAATCAGAACGGGGCCCGATTAAAAGCTGGACACTTGGTGAACTCCCCTGCCTCGGGGGCTTCGGCCGGCCCGATTAAAACCCGGACAGTTCGCCTCGCAGCCCGTTCTGACGGTCTTGATTGGGGTGGTTAGAACCTGGACATTGCCCTCTTGCGAAGGCAAACGGGCAGATTTTGGGGCCTCAGCACTGCTGTGGATAAGCTGCGAGGCATCGCGTCACCGGCTGGACGGTTGCCGATCAGAGTCTGGACAGATGCGATTAGAAGCTGGACGCAAGCGATCAAAACCCGGACGGCGTACGCGAATATTGTCTCGTAAGTTATTGATTTATAAAGAGAAATTTGAATTTGCCAGAAGCTTAATCTCTTTAAGGTATTCAATATCTTTTAATCTCGGGAGAGCTGGATGGAGAACAGAATACGAAGGCCGCCACAGGGCAGCGTCCGCGCAGGATGATTGTTGAAGATTCTTCGTTTTTGCGAAGGTGATGGGCATAATCGCAGCACTCTTCAACTTCCGGGGCAGACTTCGTGGACATCAAGCAAACCATCCGGCGCCAGAATCTCGAGGACATCGAGCACCAGGCGCACAAGGTCGCGGGCATGATGGAGCGCATCCGGGTTGCGATGCTGGCACCGACCGCCACCAAGACCGCGCCGACGCTCAAGGCGGTGCAACTGGCCGAGCTGTGCGGGGTCGACAAGTCCAAGATAGCTTACCGGCTTACGCGCGGCGACCTGCCCAGTGGCGAGATCCATGGCAACAGTCGTGAATGGACGATGGCGGAGGCCCAGGCCTGGGCCCGCGAGTTGCGTGCCGACCACCTGCGCCCGGACGGCGCCGCCGGCATCACGATCACCGTCGCCAACTTCAAGGGCGGCGTGGCGAAGACCACCTCGGCGGTCACGCTGGCCCAGGGGCTCTCGATGCGCGGGCACAAGGTGCTGTTGCTGGACCTGGATCCGCAGGGCTCCGCCACCACCCTGTTCGGGGTGCTGCCGGACGCCGAAGTCGAGACCGAGCACACGGCGATGTCGCTGTTCACCGGGGAGCAGGACAACCTGCAGTATGCGATCCGCTCGACCTACTGGCCGAACATCGACCTGGTCTGCGCGGCGCCGCTTCTCTATGGCGCGGAATTCCACTTGCCGGCGCGCCAGGCGCGGGATGCGGGCTTCGAGTTCTGGCGCGTGCTGGACCGCGGCCTGGACCTGACGCGCGAGGCCTACGACGTGATCGTGATCGACACCCCGCCGTCCCTGAGCTACGTGACGATCAACGCGCTGATGGCGGCCGACGGCGTCATCATGCCCCTGCCCCCTTCGGCGCTCGACTTCGCGAGCTCGGCCCAGTTCTGGGACCTGTTCTCCGACCTGTGCAACCAGCTGGTCCGAAGCCGCGGCAAGGACAAGAGCTTCGAGTTCATCGATGTGCTGTTGTCGCGGGTCGAGGCCTCGGACACGGCCAGCTCGGTGGTGCGCCAGTGGGTGCTCGAGGGCTACGGCGACAAGGTGCTGCCGATCGAGATCCCGAAGACCGCGGTGGCGGCGACCGCCAGCGCGGAGTTCGGAACGGTCTATGACCTGCCGCGCGGCTCGGTGAACTCCAAGACATTTTCCCGGGCGCGAGTTGCCTACGATCGGATGTGCGAGTTGATCGAGCAGCAGATCGAAGCGGTGTGGGCGCACCAGGTGGCGGAGCGGCAGGTTCTGGAAACGGTGGTTTGACATGGGACTGAAAGACAAGGCCTCCAAGATCGACTTCGCATCGTTGATGCCGGTGGCGGCACCCACGCCCGATGTCACCAAGCCGAAGACGGCGCCGGGCGCCATGATGGCCCTGGCCAACGACCAGCGTTCCGAACTCCTGCGCGAGAACGATCTGCTGCGCGGGCAAGCCGCGCGCGCGGCGGAGCTCGAGGGGCGCCTGAACGATGCCGTGACCGAGCTCCACACCTGGGACGGCGCCAAGGCGACGCGCTTGCTCGACCCGCGCGAGATCAAGCGCAGCGACTATGCCAATCGCCACGAGTCGAGTTTTCGACTCGAGGACTTCGAGGATCTCAAGCGTGAGATCAAGGAGGCCGGGGGCAATATCCAGCCCATCAAGGTGCGCCCGATCGCGAGTCCGGGCGATGGTCCCAAGTACGAGATCGTGTTCGGCCATCGCCGGCACGAGGCGTGTCTGCAGCTGGGCTTGCAGGTTCTGGCGTTCGTGGACAACCTGGACGATCGCGCGCTGTTCGAGGAGATGGAGCGCGAGAATCGGGAGCGTGCCGATCTGTCGGCCTGGGAGCAGGGCGTGATGTACGCGCGTGCGCTGGACCGCGGCCTCTATCCGTCCTTGCGCCAGATGGCCAGCGCGATCGGCGTGGACCCGACCAATCTCTCGAAGGCGCTGGTGCTGGCGCGGCTGCCGCAGGCGGTGCTGCAGGCCTTCGCGTCACCGCTGGATCTTCAGTTTCGCTGGTCGACGGCGTTCAAGGCCGCGGTGGAGAGCGACCCCGCGGGATTGGAAGCTCGGGCGGCCGAGATCGCGGCGGACCGCGGCACCCTGAGTGCGAAGGAAATCTTCGCTCGGCTGACGTCCCCGCAGGCAGCGGCAATGCGGGCCCCGTCGCACCCGTCGATTCAGACTTTCGAGAAGGCGGGTACGACCATCGCGACGATGAAGGTCGACGGACAAGCCAAACCCTCCATCCGCATCCATGTCGGATTGACCGCGGCGCGTCAGTTGGAGCTCGCCCGTTTGCTCAAGCAGTTCGTCGCCGAAGGATAAGAGAGACCCCTGCGGGACAAACAAAAAAGGCGCCTTGGGCGCCTTTTTTGTTGGCCTCGAATATCCGAATCGGGAGGTGTAGTACGGTACTACACCCCGCGATCGAAGCGACCCGGGCGGGGAAGTCGTCGGTACCGAACTGCGTGTAGTACCGTACTACACCCCTCCGAACAGCGACGGCGATTAGGCCGCAACCACCCTCACGCCTCTCATGACTGCGAGCCGCGAGACGCCTCGAGACGCTCGAGCGACGACAGGATCTGATCGATCGTCGACTTCAGAACTCCCATGTCCCTGTCGCGCCGAGCCTCGACGATGGGGTTGCCGCCGCCTCCGTCCGCACGCGCGGTGGCGAGCAAAGTCTCTCTGGAACGCGCCACCACCTCGTCAAGCCTGGTAATCAGGTTGTTTCGCAGCGCAGCGAACTGCGCCATCTCGCGCCGCATTTCTCGCACGTCGTCACCCAGCGTCACGAGCACCTGCTCAATGCGCCGCTGCCACTCTGCAAGTTCCTCCGAGGGCGGCGCGGCCGCGGGCGTCGCTTCGTGGAATCGGTGAGCGGGCGCCGCAGGTGCCACCTGGTCGTGCATCAGCGGGCGCAGCACCGCAGACAGCTGGCGGGCCGTGCGCGCCACGGCTTCCTCGAAAACGGCTTTCGGATTCGAGTCCGCAAGCTGCGGCCACAACTCGTAGACCCGTGCGATCGCCTTGTCGGTGGCCAGGCGCAGTCCTGGCCGGCCCGGTTTGCCAGGCAGCACGGTGCCCTTGGCGTTCGCGCCATCCTGACCGCCTGGGTCGGCCTCCCCGCGCGACGCGATGAGACATTCCCTGAATTCGCCGCTTGCACTCCACTTTTTCAGCATCGCTTCCGACGGCGCGCTGGCGCCGTGCAGGATGACCAGGATGCGGCCGAGGTCCGCGACACTGCTGATTTCCGGCCATGCGGCATCACGGAATTCTCCGAGATCCACAACCTGTTCTGAAGCACGATCGGTGGGTAAGGAGGACAAATGCGCCACGCCTGAATGATTTGGTTACTGAATAACCGAATTATCAGCCCGCTATTGCCAAAGAGCTTTTCCGGCCCCGATTTCCGTGAAACAATTTTTTGCCCAAGGCACAGCGCGCAAGCTAAGTTGTTGTCGCACTTCAGAAAAAGTCTTGCGGATTCTTGCTCCAATTGGGAGGCGCAATGTTTCACGGAATCCGAGATGCGCCGATTCTTGCCCCAACTTCTGTCATGCGACACAGTAGTTGAGCCGATGCGACACTATTCCTTTGACAGTTCCCGCATCCTGAAATAGGCCAACGGACGGCCCGGCGGGACGGAGAGACTCGTGATGTCTTCGACGACGGACACCTCATTGGGCTCAACCGCCGCAACCGGAATGGTCAGGACCGGACCGGCCGTTCGGCTCAGGGTGCTGAATCCGTTCAAAACGCCCAAAGCATGGGCATGCTGTCACCAAGAATGCTGAGCATTGCTGCGGCCGCCATCATCCTTGGCCCACTCGGCGTCATGCCATTGGCCAAGGGCAGCAGGGGCCGTGCGGTTCTTTCACACGTCTTGCCGCCAAGGCGGAAGTGTCCAGCTTTTGATCGAGCAACTTCAACAAGCCATGACCTCCTTTCCGACGTTGCCGCAGCTCGCCCATGTCGATGACGCCGAGTTCGCAGGGCGCGGCCGCGCGGCGGGAATAGAAATTCAGACCGCACGGCTGATCCTGCTCGACCCGGATCGATTCGCCGCGGCGCCGGCGCTGCAGGGCTTGGCCGATCGCGTAAGCGCAGCGCATGGAGAATTTCCCGCAGGCCGAGCAGTTCGAGGCCAGTGAAGACGCCCGCCCGGTGGGGTTGAAGGGGAGAGCGCGGGAGGACGTTCAACCCTACCGACGCGTGGCACACGTGTATGACATGGGCTCGAGGCGCCGCCTCAATTCGCTCTCTGCGTCGCACGCCCTGCTGTCTGTTTGTGGGAAGCTTGCCTTGTGTCCGCAATTCCGACTTCGTTCTATTTGACGGGCGTTCGCCTTCGCAGACTCACCGGGCAGATAGGAGAAGGAGCAGGGGCAGAGGCTGCTCAGTTTCACTCCCACGCCTGACCTCCAACTGTCCAGCTTTTAATCGGCTCAGTTCAGCGCCATGGATCGCCCGCTCCGAGGTTGCCGCAGCTCTCCCACTCGATGCCGTGGGGCGCGACACTCATCTTGTCCGGTCGAGGTGGTACTCAATCCACTTCAAACCGTCTCTGTGGCCCTTGACCAGCTGGGTGCTGTCGTCGAATCGCTCGCGGATCACGGGCAACAGATCACCGATGCCATGGGCGAATTGATAACCCGCGCCTGGGGCTAGAAGGAGAATTCTTGCCGCGCTTCCCAACTCAAAGTGCCGTGACAGATGCCACGTCATAATTACTAATTATGTAGATAATGGTCGTGCCGGATGCCACAGCGTTCGGGGGTGCCTTGCGCCCGTCCAAGATTCACTCGGTTCACTTCAAGAGGACATGACTGCCGTTCCAACGCCATCTCAACTGGCCCAGCTCGAAGATGCCGAGCTTGACGAGTTGGCGCACGCCTGGCGGGCTCGCGCTGCGCGTGGTGAGTCTGGCGCGTTCGGAGTCGCCCACGTGCTCGAAGTCGAAAGGCGAGGGCGCATTCGCGCGAGCCAGATGATCACCCTGCGTGCCCCGCTGGTTCCGACCCCCAGGCGACCCTGGTGGAAGTTCTGGCAATCCGACTCAAGCGATGGACCGATGACTCCGACATGAAGAAGCCTCGGCGCGATGCCATAGCCGACATTGCGTTGTGCGCGTCAACTCAGGGTCTGAGCGATCGTGTCGCAATGGGGTTGTAGCTTGCGTCCGGAAGGCGAGCGCACTGACCTTCGCTGAGCGGGAAGCTCGGGCTACTACCATCGATGCGGCTTTTTGGAAGGCCCAAGCGGTTCCACGCCAACACAAGGGATGCCGCTTTACGGCGCATCCATCGGCTTCAAAGTATGGAGAGGTTGATAAATCAAATTGAATCGCTATGATTCACAAATGACTCAAACCGCTACTCCCCCGTCTACCAAGGTGATGACGGCTCATGTACCTACCGAGCTCGCCGACCAGGTCGACCACTTCGCTGCGAAGCTCGATCGCTCGCGCGCGTGGGTCATCAAGCAGGCCCTCACCGCATGGGTTGAGCAGGAAGCCGAGCGAATGCGGCTCACGCTGGAAGGGCTCGAAGATGTGAAGGCCGGCCGCACCGTCGACCATGCCTCCGTCCACGCATGGGCCCAGAGCCTCGGTACTGACAAGCCGCTGCCGGTGCCGGTGCCGCGCTGATGGAGATCCGTTGGACCTCCAAGGCTCTGTCTGACCTCGCGCGCCTCTACGAATTCCTCGAGCCAGTCGATACGACAGCTGCAGCTCGGACGGTACAGATGTTGACTGCCGCCCCGGTGACCCTGCAGGCCAACCCCCGCATTGGACGCCGAGTGGAGGCCCCCGAGCCTCATGAGGTTCGGCGACTTCTCGTGGGTGCCTACGAACTGCGCTACGAGATCGACGGCAGCACGATCTTCATCGTGCGCATGTTTCACACTCGCGAGGATCGCTGATCATGGGGCGTATAAGCACAACGCGCGGCTGGCTCCTGCTCCGGTTGAACGCAAGGGGCGCTGCCGTCTTGTCGGTCCAGGACGCCGCGGCCTACCGGACCTCCTCGCCGATCCGCCATCGACCTGATGCGGCTACCCATGCGCCGTTTCAACGTGCCTGCGGGTGTGGGTCTGGATCTGCCGGTACTGCTGTGGCGAGAGCTGCAGGCTGCGTATGAACGCGCGGCGCATGGCCTCCGAGGAGGCGAAGCCGCATCGGGAGGCGATCGCCTTGACCGAGAGATGGCTGCCCCCAAGCAGCCGACACGCGGCGTCCACGCGGATTTGCTGCACGACTGCCGCAGGCGTCGAGCCGGTCGCGCCGCGGTAGAACCGCGCGAAGGTGCGCTCGGACATCGCGAGGTGCTCGGCGAGCTGCGTCACGCTATAGGACCTGCGCAGGTTCATCGAGATCCACAGATGCGGCTCGCCAATGCGTGGATCGCGCTGCACCTCGGTGGCGCTCTCGCCCCTGCGGCTGCCAAAGGCCAACGCCGTAGGAGCGTTGGAAGGGAGCGGCCATGCGGCTCGAGATCGCCGTCGCGATCACGCCTCCGAGGTCGGCGGCCCCGAGGCTCATCGCGAGGTCGACGCCACGTGTCACGCTCACCGCGCTCCAGTGCACGGGAGCAGTTGCGGTGCGTGCCGATGCCATGGCGCGGGCAGCGCGGGATGCCTCCTGGACGAGCGTGCGGGCGTCCTGCCCGATCGTCGCGCCGCTGCCGATATGCGGGGCCATGCGGGCGAGCCAGGATTCGACCACCGCCCGGCCCGCATCGGAGTGTCCGGTCGTGCGCAGCCACGGGCCCGCCGCCACGATGAGCATGGCGATGCTGCCCTGGATGCGCGCCGGCAGCGGCTCCGCGGCGAGCGCGACGCCGCTGGAGGCCAGCACGGCACCTGCCTCGGCGCCGATCACGAGCACGCGGTAGAACGGCTTCTTCCTGAGCTCGCCGAGCACGGCATTGGCGATCTCCAGAACCGAGATCGCACCCGTCACGTCGACCACGGGAAAGCCGGGCAGCAGCAGAAACCAGACACGTTGCATGCTCGAGAGCGCTTGTTCCGATGTGCGAACCCGCGCGCACTTTAGCGACTTGTGACACGCGCATGACTTCGACCAACGGAGGGGGCGTTGGCGGGATTTAGGGGCAGTTTGTCACCCCGCGAGGGGCAGCCACTTCTAGACTTGCCTTCTGGCTGCTGGAGGAAGTGCTCGAGCCTTCAGGCAGCGGGGGGTGCCTTGCCCCCGACCAGGATGTGAGTGCCTCGCGTCCCGTACTTCGAGAGAGGCCATCTTCGATGGCACTGTGGACCCATGACGTATTGCGGCGGCTCACGGGCGCACGCAGCCTGGAGGACGCGTTCGCGCAGATCGCGCTCGGCGCACGCGAGCTCGGCTTCGAGTACTGTGCCTATGGCCTGCGCCTTCCGCTGTCGTTCACCAATCCGAAGACGCTGATCCTCTCGAGTTACGAGCGCGGCTGGCGCGAGCGCTACCTCGAGGCGGGTTACCCGCGCACAGACCCCACCGTCGCGCACGGTACGCGCAGTGCGCACCCGGTGGTGTGGAGCAACAAGCTTTTCGAGCGTGCACCGCAGATGTGGGAGGAGGCGCGCTCCTTCGGCCTGCGTGTGGGCTGGGCCCAATCCTGTTTCGATGCCGATGGCCGCATGGGCATGCTCACGCTTGCGCGTTCGAACGAGCGGTTCTTGCCGTTGATCAGCAATGCGGCAGGGCGACTGGTGCGCGGTCCCGTCCGACCGTGAGGTCGGCCTGGCCGACCAGGAACCAGTCGTTGGCTGGCAGTCGGAATCGCGCCGGAACACGCGCGTCTCGCCGGCCGCGTCGGTCACGGCAATCTCGCCGGTCTGCATGCGCCGCGGCACCAATTGCTGGAACACGAAGCGGTGTTGCCGTCCACCGGCGCGGCGAAGCGAGCGCTCGCACCGACTCGGCGGCGCAGCCGCTGGCCGTCACGTAGCAGCAAAGGGCCAGCGGGGACCAACCACAAGGCAGGTCCAATGATCTCCGCCCGGGGGCGGGCGCCCTTTGACCCACGCCGTCACGAACGCGTTCGTTTGCCGAGATTGACGATTGATGATAGTATGTCGGCAAGATCGGAATCCAAAGGAGCCCGCCATGCCCAACGAAGCGATGCACTTTCAAATGCCTGCCGGGCCGGCCGGCGGGCTGCGTGTGCCGGTCAACATGCCGGACGATACCGATCCGGCAGCGGTGTCGTCGGTGGTCGAAGCTATCGAGAAGGCGCTGGTGGTGTTGATGCACGCCGGCCAGGGTCAGGTGATCGTGCGTGCCGACCATTTGGCGGAGATCGCCACAGGCCTGCTGGAGCCGAGCACCGAACTGCTCGAGGACCGCGTGCATCGGATGCGGACGCTGCGGCAGGTGTTCGCCGAGGGCGACTGGTTGACCGCCGAGCAGTTGAACGTGCTGCAGGCAGCGGCGCCCAAGAGCAAGTCGCAGCCGGCGAGCGACTGGAAGCGGCGTGGGCGTATCTACGGCGTGAGCCACGGCGGGAGGGAGTACTTCGCCCGCTACCAGTTCGATGCGATGTACGAGCCCCTGCCTGTCATCCGCGAGATCTTGAAAGCCTTCGGAGAAGTCGCCGACCCGTGGGTGTTGGCGGCGTGGTTTCACTACCCGAATGCCTGGATCGTCGGAGCCGACGGCACGCCGGTCGCGCCAAAGGAGGCGCTGGACCGGCATGACGCCGTGCTCCATGCGGCGCAGCGGCGGCGCACTAGCTACGTCGCATGAGCGGCGGTCCGCCGCACGGCGCGGCCTGCGACCTTCCCGACCCCGGCGCGGCCGAGGACTTCGAGGTCCGGGAAGTAACGCACGAAGAGGTGCCCGTTTGGTACCACGTGTACTGCACGCGCAGTCATCCCAGCACCACGGCACAGACGTTCACCGAAGGCTGGGGCGACACCCGCTTTGCGCCCATTGACCAGGCGGATGACACGCCGGTGCACACCTACTATGTTGCGAGCAGCCCGGAAGCCGCTTACATGGAGTCCGTGCTCCACGACGTCTCACTCTCGCCGCCCGGCTTGTTCGAGGTGGCCTCACTGGCGCATTTCCACTTGGTCAAGCTGAAGCTGCCGCCGGTGCTGCGGTATGTCAGCTTCCATACGCCGTATCTGCCGAGGCTGCAGAAGATCTCGCGGGCGCAGTTGATCGACAGCCTGCCGGGGTGCTATCCGCAGACCAGGCGCTGGTCCCAGGCGGCTTATCTGCAGCGACCGGCGGCCCAGGCGATCGGCTACGGCTCGAAGCGCCACGATGCGGCCCGCTGTCTGATGCTGTTCGGGCAACGCCTTCCCGAGCCGCCGTTCGAGGTGCTGAATGAAGAACCCTTGGCCGTCGGGGCGCGGCGCGCGGAGTTGTTGGCGCTGGTGCGGTCCCTGAAGCTGCACGAAGTGTGAGCCGGGGATCGGGCGACGACGCACTCGCGCCGGCCACCGGGCACAGCGCGGCACCTTGTCCGGCGCGGCGAGCGGCATCAGCTGTGCGCGGGCCGGTCGGCTGCTGGGGTCACTTCTAGACTTCTCTTGTGGCTGCTGGAGGAAGTGCTCGAGCCTTCAGGCAGCGGGGGGGGGGCCTTGCCCCCGACCGGGATGTGAGTGCCTCGCGTCCCGTACTTCGAGAGAGGCCATCTTCGATGGCACTGTGGACCCATGACGTATTGCGGCGGCTCACGGGCGCACGCAGCCTGGAGGACGCGTTCGCGCAGATCGCGCTCGGCGCACGCGAGCTCGGCTTCGAGTACTGTGCCTATGGCCTGCGCCTTCCGCTGTCGTTCACCAATCCGAAGACGCTGATCCTCTCGAGTTACGAGCGCGGCTGGCGCGAGCGCTACCTCGAGGCGGGTTACCTGCGCACAGACCCCACCGTCGCGCACGGTACGCGCAGTGCGCACCCGGTGGTGTGGAGCAACAAGCTTTTCGAGCGTGCACCGCAGATGTGGGAGGAGGCGCGCTCCTTCGGCCTGCGTGTGGGCCGGGCCCAATCCTGTTTCGATGCCGATGGCCGCATCGGCATGCTCACGCTTGCGCGTTCGAACGACCGGTTAACGCGCAAAGAGCTTCTCGCGCACGATCCTATGATGCGCTGGCTCGCGAACAACGCGCACCTGACGCTCGCCGGCGATCTTGGCGGCGCCCAGGCGGCCCTCCACGAGCCGCTCACGCGTGGGCAGGCCGAAGTTCTCCGATGGACGGCCGACGGCAAGACCAGCGAGGAGATCGCTTCGATCCTCTCGATCTCGGCGAACACCGTGAACTTCCACATCAAGAACGCCATTGCGAAGCTGCGCGTGGCCAACAAGAGTGCCGCGGTCGCGCGCTCCTCGAAGCTCGGCCTGCTCGACTGAGGGTGAACTGCGGAACAGGTCGCCGAGTTCGCGCTCCTCGGTGTCTACGCTGGCGGCGAACTGCCAGCGATCGCTGGGCCGCGGCGCCACGAGCCAGGCGCGGTCCGGAAACCAGGTCTTGAGCCACATCGCCTGCGCGAACAACGATTCGACAGTGGCGTCGGGTTCAGGCAAGAGCAGCGCCAGGCAGCCGGGCATGCCGGCCAAGTGCGGCGCCTGGATGTTCTTGCCCTCGACGTCCGTCACCAAGGCGCTATAGCTGCCCTTGGCGGCTCTCCGGCGCGCGAGCGTGATGCATTCGCAGAGGTTGCCCCACCCGCTTTCGTCTGGGCCAGGAAAACGATCCTGGCGTGTCTGTGTCCGCTCTGCGTGGTGAGTTGGATCTCGCTGCCGCAGATGAAATGGATGTTGGCCTCGCGCGCCGCCAGATGGCCGCGCACCACGCCCGAGACCGAGCATTCATCTGTCAGGGCCAGGGCCGAGTACAGCTTGGCCGCGGCACGCTCCACCATCTCCTCGGGCTGGGAGGCGCCCACGAGGAAGGTGAAGTTCGACCGGCAGTGGAGCTCTGCGAAGGGCGGCGGCTCGATACTGCACATAAAACCAGTATCGCAGAGAGTCCTTGTCGCGTTCTTTGACCCGCACGCCGTCCTGACTATGCTGCTGTCGTGTTTCGGTACATTGCAGGCCACGCGTTAAATCAGGATAATGCCTCCTATGGCAAGTACTCCAACCTCAGATCCCGATGCGGTCGTGGATCGAGTCCAGCGACTCGGTCAGCGAATCCGTGCGGCCCGCACGCGCCGGCGGCTGCGGCGCGAAGACTTCGCGCAGCGTGCGGGCGTTTCCCGATCGACGATGGAAGCCATCGAGCGCGGAGAGGTGAGCACGGGAATCGGCGCGTACGTCAAAGCGCTCTGGGCGCTCGGTCTCGACGAAGAGGTTGATCTCCTCGCGGATCCGGGATTGGACCGCGACGGCCTGGCGCTGGAACTCTCGACCCAGACCAAGCGGGTGCGCGTGGGAACGAAGGTCGACAATGACTTCTGAGCGCAACGAGCCTCCGGCCAACCAGGCATACGTTTGGGTGTACCTCCCAGGCGACGTCCATCCAACCTTGTGCGGGCGATTCAACAATGAAAAGACCGCCGCCGGCGGCGTGGGTAAGTTCGTTTACGCCAAGTCCTATCTGGCCCTGACCCATGCGCGTCCGATCGATCCCGTGATGCTTCCGCTGCGGGCCGGCGAGCATCCGACGACAGCGCAGCTCGGGTTCTTCGGCGTGTTCGTCGACGCATCGCCCGACGATTGGGGCCGTGGGGTGATCGACCTGATGTACGGCAAGCCCGAATCGCCGGTTGGGTACCTACTGCGCAGTCAGGGTGACCGGGTGGGGAATCTCGATTTCAGCGAAGCGCCAGAAGTGCCGCCCGTGCAACGCGCCCTTCCGGGGCGCGACGTGCTCAAGGCCGCGGTCGGTGTTCTTGCCGGGATCGAACGTGGACGCAAGGAAGACCCCTCTCTCGAGAATTGGGTCCGACCGAACACGGCGATGGGCGGAGCCAGACCAAAGCTGACGATCGCGGACGAAGCCTTCCAGTGGCTCGCGAAGTTTCCATCTCGCCACGATGACCCGGAAGTTCCGGTGGCACGCCTCGAGCATGCCATGCACGCGCTCGCTCGGCGCTGCGGTATCGATACGGTGGATTCGGAGATCGTCACGATCGACGGGGCCGAGCTCCTGCTCGTGAAGCGATTCGACCGGACCGCCGTGAAGAACGAGGACGGCGCCACAGCGTGGAGCCGCGACGCATTCGTGAGCGCGCGGACGGTCCTCAGGTCCTCGGGTGTCAACGAGAACTCCTATACCGGCAGCTATCCCGGCCTGGCGCGCGATCTGACGCGGTGGAGCGCCAAGCCGCTTGCGGACAAGCACGAACTGTTCGGACGCATGGTGTTCAACTGCGTCGTGTCCAACACGGACGACCACGATCGCAACCACGGCTTCGTCGCCGATGAAATGGGCGACGGATTCCGTTTGTCCGGTGCTTACGACATGGTCCCTCGGATTCCGACAACGCAGAGGCGCGTTCAGGCGATGCGCGTGGGCGACGACGCGGAACCGACGCGCGACAACATCCTCAGCGAGTGCGCAAGCTTCGATCTGTCGCACGCGCAGGCAGCCGAAATTCACGACAGTATTCAGGCCACCGTGCGCCAGAACTGGCGACAGTGCTTCGCCCAAAGCGGCCTGAGCGAGGCGGCGATCGAGAAGTTTTCCAGTTGCTTTCCACCTACGTTGAAACAGGTCATCAGCCGAGTGGCTCGCTCTGGACTGGCGGATGCCGAAGAGGCCGAAGGTAGTCAACGAGAGGGACGCACGAGCGGCGGGTGAGTACTTGAACGACCATTCGCGTGAATTCTGCACGCTCAACCTAGCGCGATCAGCATCGGAGGCGACAGACTCGTCGGATCAAAACTCTGAATCTTGATCGATGAGCTCGAAGTCTCTCGTGTTGGTTGCTGCGGCCTCCATTCTGTTCACCGGCTGCACCTTTCAACCCCGAGCCGCGGCGCCAGCTCCCGCAGCACCGGTGGCGACTGCACCCTCCCCCGGCCCAGCTCCCGCGCTCGCACCCACATCGAAGGCCGATGCCTCGAAGAACGCTCGCCAGAAGGGATCAGCCTCTGCCGGCGCTCCCGGCACGCTGGACTATCAGGCGATCAAACTGGCGATCAAGAAGGAGAAGGGGGATGGAGGCTCGGACTGGCTCCATGGGAAGGTAGCCAAGCTCGATGCCAAGAACCTGGGCAGGGTTCTTTCACATCAACAAGCGCGACAAGATCTACTTCACCTGCACCACTCGCGCTCCTGGCTTCAAGGCCGGCATGATGACTGGCACGATCCTTGGCCCCGAGATCTATGACGACGGCTCGAACGCGGTCGTGGTTTCTCTTCAGAACTGCGCCGCGGCCTGATTCACTATTTGACACTCGCCGGCCATCTTGGCGGCGCCCAGGCGGCGCTCCACGAGCCGCTCACGCGTCGGCAGGTCGAGGTTCTCCGATGGACGGCCGACGGCAAGCCTGCGCTGACGCGTTTCGTCGCGATCAGGCGGCGATGCGCTCGGCTGGACGCTATCGACGGCCGGTGAGAGGTGTCCCAAAACCTTCGCACACCCCACCGCGACCCGTCGTAGGTCTCGCGAGCTGTTGCCCGGCATTCGATGGATTCAGGCCTTGATGTGCTTGGCAACCACGCGGCCATGGGCGCGCTGAGGTGCCTTCTTTGCGGAATGGACAGCTGCGCGCTGCACGGCCTCAAATGCGTTGTTTGCCGCCTCGACTGCGCTACGCATGACGGCAACCGCACGGGCACTGGCAACGCGCGCGGCGGGCGCCTTGAAATTCGGATCGACTGCCTTGAGTGCTTCCGGCATCTTTGCGGCGATCGTTATCAGCGTCTTCGCTGCGCCCGTGGGCTCGCGACGGCCCTGTTCCCACTGCTGCAAGGTGCGCACAGAGACACCGAGCAGTTCGGCAAACGCGGCTTGCGACAGGCCCGCATTTTCGCGAGCTGCCACGACAGGGGTGTACACCTTGCGCGTCTTCCCGGCGCCCATCTCGCGCGCCGATTGAACGAGCAAGGCTTCGAAGTCCTGGCCGGCTTCAAAGGCAGCCAGCTCGGCATCACTCAGAGGCTTTTTCTGCGGCATCACGCAACTCCTTCAACGTTTCGCCGGAGATCGAATCAAGGTTCGCTTTGGCGTAGATCAACAACAGAACGACTTCGCCGGCCTTCTTGCGGTTGAAGTAGACAATCCGCACGCCGCCACTCTTGCCCGATCCAGCCCGGCTCCATCGCACCTTCCGCACACCTCCCGATCTCTTTACCGGGTCTCCATCGTCTGGGTTCGCTGCGATGTAGGCTGCGAACTCGCCGCGCTCTTCCTCCGTCCAATAGTTCGGCCAAAGCTTCTGGAACGTCGGCGTTTCAACGACCGTCAGGATGTTCGAAGTGTACGCCAATGGCGTAGTTCCTGCCGATATACTCAGGCGGCGACGCGCTCGCCTGGCGTGACCGAGGTGGGTGCCGGCGCGCGCCAGGTCGGATCGACCTGGAGGAGGCAGGCAATGAGCATCTCGCCGTCGAATTCCATCGGGGGTCCGGCGCGTTGTGCGCGCAGGCCGGCGGCGCGCAGGATGCGTTCAACCGCCGGGGGCGAAACGCTGATCAGCTGGGTCGCGCCGCAGCGGGCCGCCAGGCCCATGGCCGCCTCCAGGACCTGCAGCGCGAGCGGGGAGGCGAGCGAACGGTGGAAGTCCCGTTTCGCCGACTCGAGATCCACCGCCGCGAAGCGCGAGAGCTCCCACATCTGCGGTGAATGCGGAAACCGCGCGCCGCCCAACAGATCGGGGAACACTTCCTTGAGCAGGTAGGGCCTCGGTCGACAGCAGTCGGGTCGTGCCGACGATCCTGCGCTGGGTGTCCAGTGCCACCACGTACCGCGTATCGCGCCGGTCGAACTCGTCGAGTTCAATGCGCTGTCGCGCAGGAAGCTTCCAGCCCAGACCTTGCACGAAGACGCGATGGCGGTAGTGCGCCAGATCGAACAGCATGCCTGGCGGGACATCGGCGGTGCCCGTGATGAATTCCATGTGCGACCCTTCTTGTCCGAAGTGATCGAATTACAGCGAGGCAGCGGGCAGGGCGGCACTACCGGAATTGGTAGGGGCTGAACACACGATCGTCCCGTCCGACACCACGGATGCGCTGCCGCTCACCACAGGCTGACCGGATCGCGCGCGCTCTCGGAGGTCACGAGGACGGCCAGGTCGCTTGATGGCCGCACGTGAATGCACTCCGAAATGCTCGCGGGCGACGAACGCAAGCTGCGCCCTTTGCACGTGCACCGCGTCACGCATGACCAGTCCCAAGTCACTCGAAAAGCCCACCAGCCTGCGCGCCATGAAAGCGCCTTGAGGGACTGCCGCAATGACCGCAGCTGACGCGAAGACGCAGCAAGAATCTTCGTGCGCGCGTGCCGCGACACGCCCGCAGCGCACCAGCGCGCCGCCGACGCTCGACAACGATCTTGCACACCAAGCAAGTGCGACGAGGTCCTCACCGCGCCCGCTCCTCGGCGAGTCGGGCCTGTGTGTCGCTGAGCAAGTGTGGAGGCTTTTTGCGCACCAAGCAGGAGTTGATTCGGCGCGTTGTCGAAGAAAGACTTGGCTTCCGATTTCCAACTTCTCTTGCCATGTCCTTCCTCCTTTTTCGATCATTTGCCGCGCGCCTGCTGTGCGTTTTCGGCGCGCTCGCCTGCGCCGGCGTCGCCTCCGCGCAATCGTCCGGTGCGAGTCGCACCGATCCCAGCCCATCGGGCACCTCGAGCACCCAGCCGGCGGATCTGAACTGGCCGACGCGACCGCTGCGCCTCATCGTCGGCTTTGGCGGCGGTTCGTCGCCGGACTTCGTTGCACGCGCCTTGGCCATCCCCATGGCGAGGGCGCTGGGCCAGCCGGTGGTCGTCGAGAACCACCCGGGCGCCAGCGGCAACATCGCGGCGGACATCGTCGCGAAGTCCACCGACAGGCACACGGTGGGCATCCTCATCAACGGCAACATGACGATTGCCAAGGTCCTCAATCCGGCGACCCCCTACGACCCGCAAAAGGACCTGGTGCCGCTCAGCATCATCTGCACCGCACCCCTGGTGCTCGCCACGACGCCGGAGGTCTCGAAGGCCGACGCCCGCGGCTTCCTCGACGCCGCGCGCGCTGCCGGCAGCACCTGGAGCTATGGGACGCCCGGCATCGGCACGATCGGCCACCTCGGCATGGAGCTCCTCAAGGCCCGCACCGGGATCGGCGCCGTGCACGTGCCCTATCAGGGCAATCCGCAGGTCATCACCGGCCTGGCCAGCGCTCAGTTGCAACTGGCGCTCCTTCCGCCGGGCCTCGCCGAAGTGCAGGTCAAGGCCGGAAAGCTCCGCGCGATCGGCGTGACCTCGGCGCGCCGCTCCGCACTCGTGCCCGACTATTCGAGCTTGCAGGAAGCAGGACTCAAGGATTTCGAGCTCGAGATCTGGACTGCTGCGGCAGCCCCCGCCAGCCTGCCCACCCCGATCGTCCAGCGCCTGACCCAGGTCCTCTCGGAAGTCATCCGCTCCCCCGAGGTTCGGCAGAAGCTCTTCCAGCATGGCTACGAGGCGGCCGGCATATCGGGCGAGGAGCTGGTCCGCCGGGTGAGGGCGGACACGGCAGCGCTCACCCAGATCATCGCGAGCCAGGGCATCAAGCTCGAGTAGGGAGGCGCAGCATGAACCCGGAACAGCCGCGCCCGGACGGGCGCCAGGAAGCCACAGCCGCGGCCAATGACGCAACCTCGGCCCCGCAGAGCGGAGGCGCAGCCCCTGCCAGCAGCTACGAGGAAGCCCAACAAATCCTGCAGTCGCTGCGCGACGAGCTCGACGGCCTGGACAGGACGCTGCTCGAGACCCTGCGGCAAAGGCTTGACTGCTGCTGCCGGATCGGCCTGCACAAGCGCGACCATGCGATCCCGATGATGCAGCCCCACCGCATCGGGGTGGTGCAGGAACGAGCGGCTGCCTTTGCCGCCGAACACGGCATGAGCCCGACGTTCCTGCGTGCGCTCTACGAGCTGATCATCACGGAGACCTGCCGCCTGGAGGATGAGATCATCGGTGTGCCCACAACGCCTGCATGAAGCCGCTCATCTTTCATTCAGACGAGAGCCGGTCGCGGCATCGCCGGCAGCTCGCGAAGGGCGCGAACCCCGCAAAGGCAGTCCTCGAGGTCGACCAACTGTCACCAGTCATGCTCTACCGTTAAAGCAAGCACATGCTCACTTTCTCGACGCTGGGCCTCGAGGGCAGTAACCACCACTTCGTTCTCCAGCAGTACCTCGCCGCGCATGGCATCGCGCAAGCCGCTCGCATCGTGCTGTTCGACGACTTTCACAGCGGCGCGCGAGCGCTGATTGCCGGTGAGGCGGACTACCTCCTTCAATGCGCCGTTCATCCCGCGGCCGCCGAGATCACGGGCACCTATCGCGAAGCCATGGTGGTGGTCGACGCCTTCATCTCCCCCAGCCGTCCGATGGCACTCGTGCGGGACATGGGAAGCGGGGAGGGCACCGGCAGGGTGGGCGTGCAGCCCGCCACGCAGAGCTATGCGGACATTTCCGCCTGGCCGACCGTCGTCCATGAGCCCACGGTGCTCGCGGTCCAAGCCGGCCTCGCCGAAGGACGCTACGAAGCGGGCGTCGTCTTCGCGTCCTTCGCGGCGGCACACGCTGAGCGCTTTGAGGTGATCGAGCCCATCGGCGCCATCTGCGACGCATGGATCGTCTACGGGCGCGAAGCCGTGGATGAAGGCAGGGCCGTTGTCTGGAAGGACAGCCCGGTCGCACGGCAGTTCCGGACACGAGGTGGGCCTGGCGACTGTTGAAGCCAAATGAAGACCTGGGTCTTCTAAGGCACGCGATCGGCGTCAGGGCAAAGCACGTGCTCGCGAGGCTGAGCCTGGGTCGGGGCTTCGTTAAAAGGCGCCGCGGTTCGGCTGACGGTCAACCCGAACGCTTCGAAATCTTTGAATAGCGCTGATCCACTCGCTTCGCTAAGTCGCCCGGCGCAATTTGCAACGCACCCGCGAGCTTCCAAAAAACGCTGACAGTGGGCTGTTTGCGCGCAACCTCGATCAGCGTCACGAATGGGCGATCGATCTCAGCTTCCCCCGCTACGTCTTCTTGAGTAAGGCCGAGTTCAAGCCTCCGCTCCTTGAGCACAAGGCCAAGAGCTTCAAGGAGGAGCGCATTGCGGCTGGGTCGCATTGCGCGTGACTTTGGCGTGGCTGTTGACAAAAGACACGTGTCTATAGATAACATAGCCTGTGCCAACCTCAAGCCTCTTTTGCTTATCCAGGCCCGCGCTTCGGCCTCATAGGGACAAGTTCATTCGGCGGGTGGGCGTCTTCGAGCTTTGGCGCCGCGGAGCAGGGCGGAGCCTCGCCACTGCAAGGGTCGGTTGGTTGTTCGTGACTCTGCGATCGCGGACTGGAACACTGGTATGAGTCTTAGAGAGGTCGCTTCTCCCTTCCCGACGGCGCGCCCGCTAAAGCTGCCGGTCTTGCCGTCACACGGCCGGCCTGCCCACGGAAATGAATCAACGCGCAGCGCCGCTACATGCGAAGTCGGCGCTCAGGTGCGGACCCTGCGACTCGCGGCGGGGGTCTCGGGTGGCAAGGTTGCAGCCGCCTCGGGCATTTCTTCATCCATGCTGTCTCGCATCGAGCGGGGCTTGGTGTCTCCATCGGTTGAGACCCTTTACCGCATAGCCCGTGGACTGAACGTTCCGATCTCGCGGTTCTTCGGCGATCAGCCAAGCCGAACCGACTTTTCACATGTGCCGGCCGGTAGGGGAGTGCAGGTGGACCGCGTCGGAGCCGTTGCTGACTACCGCTATGAACTGATCGGCCACATCCTTTCGGGAAACCTCTTCGTCGAACCTTATCTTGTGACCCTTCTGCCTGGCGCCGAGCCCTATGTCACTTTCCAGCACCCGGGTCTAAAGTTCTTGTACCTGTTGTCGGGCGAAGTGAGCTATCGGTATGGGACAAGGGTGGTCCAACTCAAGGTGGGAGATTCACTTCTCTTTGATGCCACGGCCTTGCATGGGATCGAGGCCGTTGAGGCGCAGCCCGTGTCGTACCTGTCTGTCGTGTTCACGCTGCGCGGATAGTTCCAGAGTCTGTTGCCGCTTCAAGTGTCCTTACCTAGCCCGTCGACTGACATGGGTTGTTTAGAGCTCACGGCGCGCAGCGATCGGGGCTTATCGACGATGGCGATCGTCCTGCGTTTCGCGACAAGGCCCGACTACCGCTTTAGACTGATTGCGCCCACTCGCGCGGCGTCGGTCGAACGACGGTTCGAGCGGAAACCAGTCGTTGAGACGTACCGGGTGAGAGCGTCTTCAGCCAACAGTCTCCCCTGCGCTGCTCAGCCAGCGGGATCGAACACCCTGAGGAACTCGCGTCGCGTCTTTGGCCCGTAGGTCCTGAAGTGAGGATCGGGTTTCTCCAGGTAGGCCATGCGCTTTCGGGCGACCGAGTCGCGGGCGGTGTATCGCTTCACTTCCGTCGGCGTCAAGCCGTACACGTTCGCGGCGTTGAGACCGAATATCTTGGCCCGCAGCGCAGGCGTCATCTCGGGGTAGCCATGCCGTTCGCGCAGTTCCGCCGAGATCTGGAACGTCCGGAAGGCTTGGATCTGGTCCTGCGGTGAGCCGTACCAGATCGAATCCGTGCCCCACAGCACGTTGTTCTCGCCGCACGCGACGATCAGTTTCCCCAGGGCGTGAGCCGCCTGTTCGGGGTCACGCATCAGGAAGCGCCACGTGCTGCCCAGCTCCGCATAGACGTTGCTGTTCGGCTTGACCTGGTGTTTGCGCAAGGACGTAATCAGCGTATCGATGCCGTCGCTCTTGCCGCTCGCGTCGTAGGCCTTTTCGGTCACCGTGCTGACGAAGCCCGAGTGATAGATCAGGAAGTTCACGTCCGGGTAACGCCTGGCGACGACGCCGATGTCGCTGCACTGGCTGTGCTCGTAGGAGCGTGGTCCGAACGGCAGCCCCTTGTGGATGCAGATGTTCTTGACACCCAGTGCGCGAGCCTTCTCGATGAACCGGATGCCGTCGTCGTCGTGCAGGAAGTAGCCCTTGCCGTTCGGTCCATACTGCGTGTAGGTCTTCCAGGCGCTGATGCCCCACTTCTCGTGCAACTCGTCCATGCCCTCGAGGTCTCCGGGCTGGTTCGGGTTGACGCGTCCATGCAGCAGCAGCCGGTGCGTTCCCTCGAGCTTGTCGACCAGCCGGCGGACCTCGTCGGCGGCCTGGATCGTGACCGGTTCGGCGTCGCGAGCGGAGGGCACGAAGGACAGCACCATCACGTCGGTGTCGCTGTCCATGAACACGTCCTTGAGGAAGACCTCCGCGCCCTTTGAATTGCCTTTCGGCGTGTCGATGAAGTGGCCCTGGACGTCGAGGATGAACTCCTGCCTGGCGGGGCCGACCTGCGCGCGCGCGAGCTGCATATCCAGCACCGCGTCGCTGGGCAGCTCGAAGAAGCCGCCGGTCCTTCCGGCCGCGGCATTGGCCGCGTTGAAGGCCAGCAGCGTGCTGGCTGCGCCACAGGACGAGGTCAGGAACGCTCGCTTCGAGCATCCCAGTCGCTTCGCGTTGGTTGCCGCGGCCTCGTGTGCGAGGCGGTTAGCTTCGATGTTCGCCGGCCACAGCGACACCGGTGCGAACTCGCCATTCGAGGTGCTGTCGAGCTTGATGGGAAGGCGCTTGCCCTCAGGGTCGCTGTCATGCATGGTGGTCCCCCGGTTTGATCAAGAAGACCCGCCGGCCCGCCAACGGCGCCATGAGCCCCCTTGGTTTCGACGAGACCTCCCGATTCTGCTCCGCGCCGCGGGGGCTCGGCCCTAGAACACAAGCTAGGTACTCCCGCGGGCGGGCTGTGCTGTGCGTAGAACGCCTCGAGAGTGGCAAGAAGACTGAAGGCGGACGTTCCGGGTCCGGGGAGCGGAAGATTGCTACGGCCTGAAGCGGGCCTCGATCTCGTACGGGGGGTGATGGGCCAACCTGGATCGTGGTCAGCTATTCACCGCGCGTCGTCCGCGCCTTCTCGAGTTGCTTGAACCCGCCACTCCCTCTTGTCGGCGACCTTACGACGCAAGCCCCAACGTCCTGATCAGGTTCGACTCGTATCGCGCGCACGCGGGCAAGCTGAACCCATTTGACCCGGACTCAAGGTCAGCAAGCAGCTACTGAGCCGTCAGTGGAAGCCCGCGAGCCAAGGACAGCAACCGCTGCAGAGCAGCCGGCCGCTTGGTCGTTGTCCAGAGCCGCTACCGCGGCAGATCCGAAAGCGAGGTAAGCATCTGGAAAGCCGCCACTGCCAAATGGCGGCCCCGTTGGTGATCTTGGCAGAGAGACCCGATGAGCTTCTCCGAGCCAACTATCCGCCAGTCACAGACATGTGGCGGACCAGCCTGACCGGCAAGGCGCGCCCTTGAAGCGAGAAGTCGTGGCCCTTGGGCTTGTGTGCGATGGCATTGCCAATGGCCTGGTGCAGCTCTGCTTCCGCCATGGGGCCGCGCAGCAACTCTCTGAGGTCGACACCGTCCTCGTGCCCGAGGCAGGTATAGAGCGTGCCCACGGCCGTCACCCGCACGCGATTGCAGTCGCCGCAGAAGTGCTCTGTGAGAGGCGTGATGAAGCCGATGAGCCCGCCGGTTTGCTCAAGCCTTGCGTAGCGCGCGGGGCCGCCGCTGCGGTTGGGCACGTCGGTGAGCGTCCACCGCTTGCCGATCTCGCGGCGAAGCACGTCGAGCCCCAGGAACTGGCTCCCCCGGTCAAGACCCGTCTCGCCCAGGGGCATGGTCTCGATCAGGGTCAGGGTCATGCCCCGGCCGTGCGCAAATTCGATGAGCGTGTGGATTTCCTCGTCGGTGATGCCACGCAAGGCGACAGCGTTGAGCTTGACCGCCATGCCGGCCGCTTGCGCAGCTTCGATGCCCTCGAGCACCTCGCCGAGCAATCCGCCACGGGTGAGCTGCGCGAAGCGCTGCGCATCGAGCGTGTCCAGCGAGACATTGACTCGCCGCACGCCGGCCGCGGCAAGGTCGTGCGCAAAGTGCGCCAGCCGAAGGCCGTTGGTGGTCAGGGTGAGTTCGTGCAAGGAGCCGTCATGCAGGCAGTCCGACAGAGAACGGAACAGATCGATGACGCCCTTGCGTACCAAGGGCTCTCCGCCCGTGATGCGCAGCTTTTTCACGCCACGCGCAATGAAGAGTCGGGCGATTCGATCCAGCTCCTCGATCGTCAGCAGCTCCGGGCTCGGATGAAACCGCATGTTTTCGGACATGCAGTAGACGCAGCGCAGATTGCAGCGGTCGGTCACGGAGAGGCGCAGGTAGCTGATTCGCCGCTCGTAGGTATCGACCAGCGGCATCAGCGAGACTTGGCGTTGATCGATCAGCATGGGTGTTCCTCGCGGGCGGCGGCGTAGAGATGCTCCAGCGACACGAACTTTTCCCTGGGCTTGCCGATGGCCGCGCCACGCGCCACCTCGGCCTTGTCGATCCGCGCCCAGTCCCGGAAATCCAGGTACTTCCCCAGGTATTGGGCCGGCCTGCCGGCATGCAGTTGGTGCCCGGCTGTGAGGGCGCGATGCGCCAGCGCGGGCAGATCGGCCAGCACGGCCTGCGCCGTTTCGTAGCTGCAGGCGCGGTTGGTGCCGATGGTGCCTTGGGGCCCGCGCTTGCACCAGCCGCAAACATAGAGGCCTTCCACCACTTGGCCGGCACTCACGACCCGTCCCTGGAAATTCGCATGTGTCCCCCGGCTTTCGTCGTAGGGCACGCCGCCGATCGAGCAGGACCGCCGGCCGATGCTGGAGAACACCAGGCCGCATTCGATGCCGACGGACGCCGGCTCCAGGCTCGCCGCCCAGCCTCGCGGCCTGTTGAAACGAATGCAGTCAACGGAGGTGGAGCCTTCAATGCCCTGCGGCTCCAGGTGAAAGCGGAAGACGCAGCGCTTGTCCTTCGCAGGGTGTACACCGGCAAGGCGCTCCAGCATGGCGATGGCCGCCACCTTCTCGGCATCCGTTCCCGCAGGAGCGGCAAAACTGCCGGCACGAATGTCGGCGGCATCCACCAGCGCGTCGCACGAAGGAAGTTCGCCGATCTCGTGCAATTCCTTGGGCGAAAAGCGAATGTCCGTGGGCCCACGGCGCCCGACGATGTGCACCTCGCGCACGCGGCTTTGGGCCAGGGCATCCAGCGCATGGGCGGCGATGTCGGTGCGGCGCAGTTCGTTCACGCCCTTGAGCAGGATGCGCGCCACGTCGAGCGAGACATTGCCCTGGCCGACGATCACCGCGCGTTCGCAGGACAGATCGAAATGGCAGTCCTTCTGGTCCGGATGACCGTTGTACCAGCCGACGAAATCGCTCGCCATGTGGCTGCCGGGCAGGCCCTCGCCAGCGATATTCATGCGCCGGCCCAGCGGTGCGCCCGTGGCCAGAACGACCGCGTGGTAGCTCGCGAGCAGATCGTCGACCGACACGTCGGTGCCGACTTCCACGCCGCCGACAAAGCGAAACCCGGGCATGGCCGCGATGCGGTCGAACACGGCGGTCACCTGCTTGAGCTTGGGGTGGTCGGGCGCCACACCATAGCGGACGAGTCCATGGGGCACGGGCAGCCGCTCCAGCAGGTCCACGCGCATGGGCAGCGCCGAGCGCAGCAGCGCCTCGGCCGCGTAGAAGCCGCTGGGGCCCGCGCCCACGACGGCCACCCTGAACGACGCAGACAACGTAGCGGCGCCGGCATCGCTCATAGGCCCAGCTCCGCGCGCCGCGCTTCGGCGGTGGGCAAGGGCGGCAGGCGCTCGGCGATGATCGGCGTTTCTGCTGACCGAACCCGGTTGATCTCGATCCATTGCGCCTTGTCGACGGGAAGAAGGAAGGAGGCCTGGATGGCGCCCACCGGGCAGGCGGTGGCGCAGCCTCCGCAGTCGATGCAGTTCTCCGGATCGATGTAGGTCATCCGGTCGTCCATGTGAAAGCACGTGACGGGGCAGACGGTGACGCACTCGGTGTAGCGGCATCCGGTGCAAAGGTCGGTGACAACGTAGGTCATATGCGATGTGGGAGCGGTTGGGAAACGAGCGCGGGCTCAGATGGCAACAACTTGCACCAGCGCGTCGGAGAAGGTGGGCGCGCGGCCCAGGTCCGCGAAGGCGATGGGCGTCAGCGCGTGCACCGTGGCGCCGGCCCGGTTCGACCGATGCCAGTAGCCCGAGGGCGCCATGACAAGGCCCGGCGACACGTCCGCCGACAGCGTGGCCTTCGCCTCGAAGGCGCCCCGGTCGTTGAAGATGCGGATCGGCGCTCCGGCAGCAATGCCCCGCGCGCTCGCGTCATCCGGGTGCAGGAGCACCAGTTGTTCCTCGCCGGCCTGGGCCTGCTGGGCCGGCAGATTGCCGTAGTTGGAATTGAGAAAGGCGTGGCTCTTGGGCGAGATCAGACTGAGCGGATAGCGCCGCGCTAGGTCCGCCGCCGTTGCCGGGCTCTCGTTGGGCGCGATGTAATGCGGCAGCGGGTCCACCGGTTCACCCGACTGCTGGCCGCCATAGCCCTGCCTGAAAAGCGGCACCACGAAGTTGCCGCCCTCCGCCATGGAGGACTTGAATTCACACTTGCCGGACGGGGTCGGAAAATTCCCTTCACGGTGCGGCGCCCAGTCGCCAGGTGCGGGCATGTTCAGGCGCATGAAGCCTTTCTGCTTGAGCTCCGCCAGGGTGATTCCCTCGAGCACCGGGCTGCTCCAGTCCAGCGACGCCTCGATCATCTCGTCGTCTGTCCGATGGAAGAACGGGTCGTCGATGCCCATGGCCATGGCCAGGCGCCTGAAAAGCTCGGTGTTGGACACCGCTTCGCCCAGCGGCTCGATGGCAGGGTTGTTGTAGGACAGGTAGAGGTGGCCCCACGAGAACATGATGTCCTTCTGCTCGAGCTGGGTCGTGGCCGGCAGCAGGATGTCCGCGTAGCGCGCGGTATCGGTCATGAAGTGCTCGCTGACCACGGTGAAGAGGTCTTCCCGCGCCAAGCCTCGTTCGATCTTGTCCTGGTCGCTGACCATAGCCATGGGGTTGGCGTTGTAGACGAACAGCGAACGGATCGCGGGGGCCAGCTGCAGCTCGCCGGTCAGCGCCGCACCGAGCCGCCATGAGTTGATCACGCGCATCGACTCGGGCTGGAGGTCCGGCCGCATCAGGCCCGGCCAGTTCACCGGAAAGGCCCAGATCGGCAACTGCAGCAAGCCGCCGCCCACGTGCTTCCATGCGCCGATGAGTGCGGGCAGGCAGGAGATGGCGCGAACGGTCTGCCCGCCGCCGGCGTGGCGTTCCACCGCAACGCCGATGCGCACCACCGCGGGCGGCGTGGAAGCATATTCCCTCGTCAACTTGAGGATGTCCTCCACGGGGATGCCGGTCTGTTCGGCAGCGAACTCCGGCGTGTACGCCTGAACCCTCTCGGCCAGCTCATCGAAGCCCAGCGTGTGCTGGTCGATGTAGTCAAGGTCGATCAAGCCTTCCTTGATAAGGATGTGCGCCATCGCCAGCGCCAGCGCGCCGTCGGTGCCCGGCCGGATGGGGATGTGCCAGTCGGCCAGGCGGGCGGTGCGCGTGCGCACCGGATCGATCACGACCAGCTTGGCGCCGTTCTTTCTTGCCTGCTCGATGAAGGGCCAGTGGTGCGAGTTGGTGCCCAGCGTGTTGCAGGCCCACAGGACGATGTACTTGGAATGCACGAAGCTCTCGGGGTCCGCGCCGGGCGTGTGGCCGATGGTCATCATGTAGGCGGTGCACGAGGCCGAGTCGCAGAAGGTCCGCTCGCACACCGTGGCGCCCAGCTTGTTGAACAAGGGGTCGCCCACGTTCAGGCCGTTGAGGATTCCCTGCGTTCCCAGGTAGCTGTAGGGCAGGATCGACTGCGGGCCGTCCGTGGCAATGAGCGCCTTCCAGCGGCTGCCGATCTCGGCCAGCGCCTCGTGCCATGAAATTCGCTCGAACTGGCCGCTGCCCTTGGGCCCGCTGCGGCGCATGGGATGGAGCAGCCGCTGGTCGCTGTAGACCCGGTCCTGGTAGTTGTTGACCTTCACGCAAAGCCGGCCGCGAGTGAAGGGGTGATTCGGATTGCCGCGCACCGCCACCGCCTTGCCGTCGTCGACGGTGGTCAGGATCGAGCAGGTATCGGGGCAATCGTGTGGGCAGGCGCCCACGACAACATGTCGGGCCATAGGGGTCCTTTCTCTCCAGTGCTTCACGTGGGGTAGTGGTGGAGCAAAGTCTGGCGAGCAAGGGGGCCAAAGTCCTTATCCCATTGCGCTATTTACTTTTCCTGGTGTGCGGATGAAGATTCGGCACGATTCCTGCTGACTTTTCTCCCCACGATCAATTTCCAGACCCGGTCGAGCACCATGTTCGGGCACTCGTTGGACAAGTACGTCAACAGCACGATGCACCAGACCTCCAATGCGTTGGGCTGGTCGAACATCCTGGCCGAGCGGTGGACGCACGCGCCTGGTGAACTGCCCCGGCTCGTGCCGCGCGCAACCGAAGTGGCGATTCAACTGAGCGGGCAGACGCTGGTCGACCGCGCCGGCGGTGGCCGGCGCGAGCACACACGGGGCCACCGGGGGACCATCTGGCTATGCCCCGCAGGCGTCGAGGAGGAATACATCAACGTGGTCGAGCCCATCGCGGACTGCCTGCACCTCTTCCTGCCCGGCAACCCCTTCGCCGAGACGGTCCAGCGCGAGTTCGACATCGACCCGGCCAGGGCCGGCCTGCGCTACCAAGCCGTGGACCACGACCCGTTCGTGACCATGATCGCGGACCAGATCGTTTGCGAGTTGTCCAACGAAACGGGAGTCGGGAGGCTGTTCGTCGAAAGCCTCTCGGTGGCGCTCAGCGCCCACCTGCTCAAGAACTATTCGGAGTTGGGCCTGGCCCGGCCGCTGGTAGACAAGGCGCCCAAGCCGCTGGACAGCCGGCGCCTGTCGCGCGTGGTCGACTTCATCGACGGCAATCTGGACCAGGACTTCACGGTGGCCGAGCTGGCGGGCATCGCCTGCATGAGCGTGGGCCACTTCACGCGCAGCTTCAGGGCGGCGACGGGTCGGGCGCCGCATGCCTTCGTTGCCGAGCGGCGGCTTATGCTGGCCAAGCGCCGCCTGCGCGAGGAGCGCTGCTCGATCGAGGACATTGCGCTCTCGGCCGGCTTCTCGTCGCTGGCCAACTTCTCCAAGGCGTTTCGCCACTCGACCGGGTTGTCGCCCAGCCAGTTCAGGGCCCGCACAAGCGTTTGAGCCTGCATCCGAAGAGGCGGCAGGCGGGTCCTGCTCCACCAAGGCTCACCACCGAGAAGGGCGCGCGGCCGGTGCCGTCAGTGCAGGAAAGTGCGGAAGCACTTCTTCCGCGAGTTCCTGGAGCAGCTCGCGCACCGGCCGCTGGGCGAACTGAATGCCGAGGGCGGCGTGGTTGACGCCGGCCGCACGCCATTCTTCAAGCAGGTCGAGCAGCCCCTTGCGGCCCGTGCGGAGCACGAATCCTCCCGAGCCACACGAGATCTTTCCGATTGGATGGACACGCAAAGAAGAGCTCGATCCAAGACCACCTTTTCCAAGGACGAGCTTGAACTGGCGATCGAGCAAGGGTTCGCTCAACGACGCCGAGCACGGAAGGGTGATGAAAACGGCTGGAGGGGCATGACGGTTCATGGCGCAAAGAACCGAGAGTTCGACGATGTGATCGTGCTATGGCCGGCGGCGATTGGAGGCAGCGACGACCAGAAACGTCGACTTCTATACAACGCTGTAACACGCGCGAAGGAGCGGTGCCTTGTACTCGTGCAGGCCCAGTCAAGCCGCGGCCAAGCTCCTTTCGCGTGACCTACTGACCGTCCAGAATGTCAATGGGGCACGTATGACGATCGCGCATCCCCATTTGCTTTCCTTCTACGTTTCGAAATGCGACTACAAGCGCGATGGGCGCGGGTACCGTCGTGCCTATAGAGGACGGCCATAGAGACAAGCACTGCGTAGGATGCAGCGGGCGACGCGTTAACCGCGGCGGGCCGAGCTAGCCCATCTTTCTCAACTGACAGGTGTGAAGCCGGCTAAGTGCTTGATTTGATTCAGCACGACCTCGAAGGTCTCCACTACAGCGGGATGGGTTGGGCAGTGATGCGGGCGTGTTTGGCGGTGATCTTCGGCGGGGGTTGATCGGGCAGCTTCAGCCGCAGCAGGTCCAGCAGCATGCGGTGATCGGCCTCGGGCTGGGTGTATCGCGACAGCACGAGCTCTCTGCCGTCGGTGGTGGGCACGTGCACGTCCACCATCTGCATGGTCTTGAACTTGGCGATGACCTCCGCAGGCGTGATGCCGTGCGCCAGGCGCTTGAGTTGGGCCTTCAAGGTGACCTGCAGGCAGTAGGCGAGGAAGGCCACGAAGATGTGGGCCTCGATGCGCTTCTCGCTGGAGTGGAAGATCGGGCGTACGGCCAGGTCGTGCTTGAGTTCCTTGAACGCCTGCTCGACCTCGGTGAGCTGGATATAGAACGTCCACAGCTGCGCGGGATCGTGCGCTGCGAGGTTGGTGCGCAGCAGATAGCGCCCTTCACGGCGGCGCACCTGGCGCAGCCGGGCGCGATCGAGCTCGAACTCGAAGGACGCTGTCTTGGCGCTGCTGCTGGCCTCGGGCAGATGAACCTTGATCAGCTGGGCGCTTCGCCCGGCGTCGTGCTTGGCTGCGCCGAGCTTCATGAGCAGTTGATCGCGCGTGAGCATCTGGCCCTGCAAGGCCTGCAGGCGCTGCACGTAGCGGCGCAGGCGGCGTTGCCGCATCGCACGCTCCTTGTCGATGCGTGCCGCACTTTGCGCGAGCACGTAGGTGTCTTCGTCAGCGCCCAGGCGCTTGACAGCGACGCCTTCGCGCACGCGCTGCCACGGCTGTGCGAGGAAGCCTTGCTCAAGCTTGGTCAGCCGCCCCTTGGGTGTGCCCACGAGATAGGACGCTCCCATGCGGCGCATCTGCGCCAGGCTGTCTTCGGTGGGCACGCCGCGGTCCATCACCCAGATCCGGTTGGCTCGGCCGTAGCGCTGCTCGATGCGATCGAGGAAGTCGCCAAGCGTCGTTGAGTCGGCCGTGTTGCCCGAGAGCACCTCGTAGCTCAGCGGGAAGCCCTCGGGCGTGACGATCAGCGCGATCACCACCTGGCGGCAGTCGCCTCGCTTGTCGCGGCTGTAGCCGTACTGGCGCTTGTCGTGTTCGCTGCGCTCCACATCGCTCTCGAAGTAGGTGCTGGTCAGGTCGTACAGCAGCACGTCGAACTTCGCCCCGAACAGCTCGCCCCAGCGCCGGCACAGGAACTTGAACAGTTCGTCCTTGTGCGCTGCGAGCCTGTCCAGGCAGCGGTACAGCGTGTTCTTCTCGGCCACCGCGAAGTCGGCGTGCAGCAGGTCGGCCATCGCACTGGCGTCGAACCAGTGGCGGTGCAGGCGCCATTCGCTGCCGGGGTCGATGAGACGGTAGGCCACCAGCGTTTGCAGCACCTGCAGCCAGGGGGTGCCTTCGCGCGAGGGCGGCAGCCGAGCGCTCCAGAAGGCGTCGAGTTCGAGTTGCTGCCACAGCACGCATGACAGCCAGCACGCGCCCCACTGGCGCGGGCGTTCGAGGCGCAGTTCGTCCAGACGGATGCCAATCGCATTCGCGTCGTCCGCGGGCATCGAGCCGGCCGGGAACAGCGCCACCTGGCGCCTCGTTCCCTCGTCGTGCACTTCGATGGTCTTGCGCCAGGCTTCGCGCTGGCTCGCGTTGATCTCGCCCAGGTAGAGCACCTGCCTTTGCACCACGCGCCCATCGGCCAGTCGGCGGTTCTCCACCACGCTCCAGTAATCGTGCGTCTTGCCGTCCTTCAGGCGTCGGTTGCAGCGCAGAAACATGCGCCGCAGTTTAGGAACCCCTCGCCTGCACGCCAAGGACCAAGGTCTCCACCACAAGCGTTTTGCCGAGTCACCCCTATACGCATCAAGCACTTGCGTCGCTCAACACCCGAAAAATCGTCGAAATCGGGGTTGGGTTGAGAAAGATGGGCTAGGGCAGAATGCGCGCGGCTCAGACTGGAGCGAGGATGAACGATTCCGATCTGCAAGAACTACAGGCGATAGTCCACCGGAAGCTTGGACGCTTCCTGCTTCGCGTGCAGCGCTATGAGATGCTACTGAAGGCCCTGGTCATCGATAGCGTCGCTTTCGGAACCGTTGAGACGGCGCCCCTGAATCAGCAGCGCCGGAAGGAGCTGTTCGGCTCCAAACCGATGGGGTACCTCTTCGACGAGATCAAACGCACGTACCTTCGAGAGTTGGGTGCCCCGGCCCCTGAAGAAGCCGAGGAGCCGCACGTCGATCCGGACAAACCGGTCTTTCGCACGCGCTTTGCCCTGGAGTTGCCCGCCGAGGAGCTGGAGCAAACGAGGGCGAGGCTCGACGAGTTCAAGGAGCTTCGCAATCGCATCGTCCATCATTTCCTTGAGGACCACGACCTGCTCACTCAAGTCGGATGCCAAAAGGCTATCACTGTGCTTGAGGAAGGCCTTGCGACTGCGCAATCGTCATATGAGGACATCCTTCAGTGGGCGAAGACGGCGATAGAGGCCCAGAAGCACTTTGCGGCGTTCGTGCAGAGCCCAGAGTTCGACCAACTCTTTCACGGCATCTTGCCGGACGGTACGGTCGACTGGCCGAACAGCACTGCCGTCGTGCTGCTGCGCCGGCAAGAGCAGAACACCGCTCCAGGGGAGATGACTCGCCTTGACACCGCGCTCGAGGCGATTCGGGCCACTCACCCAGAGCATCGGCCGCCCAAGTACTTCTGTCAAAACTGGAGCGAGCTCCTCAGAAAGTCCGGCCAGTTTCATGTTCGAAAGGAGAGAGGAAGTGTGGAACGGCAGGGCATTACCTGGTATCGGAGCCTCGGGCCTACTGAACTTCGATAGATGGTGGGCAGGTGAGCCGAGGCCGACCTTCTCCAACATCTGCCGAGGTATTTGCAGCCGCAGCGCTCGGCATCTGGCGCTGACAGCACAGCAGGAACTATGAAGGTCCCCAGAGCGCCAGCTTGCAGACGTCCGTGCTTGTCAACTTGGAAGACCGCTTACGCTGCAGACTTGCCTTCCGACGGTCGCTTGCGAAGGGCAGGGTAGGGGACCGGAGCAGTCCCCGCAGACAGCGAACCGGTTCAGTTACGCGAATGCGATGGCCCGTACAGGCCTGTTCGGATTCACCGGCCGTGTCGCGCATCGGGCGTCGCGTCGATCGAACTCAGCTGAGTCGCTTCGCCACTTCCTTGCTTCCTTGCGCGCCGCCTCGTTCTTCGCCATCTCGTTGGTCTTGTCGATCACCTTCCCGATCCAATCCTCGAGAGGGGGAGATGGGTGCTCCGTTGGCCTGGCGTAGCAGGCTTCGGAGATTCTTCCTTCGTCGCGATGGCGGTCGAGCTCGGTGCGGAGGCGTTGTGCGATGCGTATCGACGGATGTGTCCTGCCATTGTTGGAAACATCGCAATGGCGCGTTCGGGCTTGCAGGCCATCGTGTCGGCGGCACAGGCCATTGCGATGGGCGACTGCGACATTGCCATTGGCGCGGGCTCCAAATCGATGAGCCGCAGCGCGCCATGATGGGCAACGCACACCTGATCGACTACATGGTCGACATCCTGCACGATCCGTGAGAGAAGATGCATATGGCATCACCACCGAGAACGACCAGCCATTCTCAGAGTGGCTGACGGCGCATAGAACGGAATCCGCGGCGCGCTGCGCAATCGATGTTCGCGTCAGGCCATGTGCGGATGCCTCGCCGCCTCGTAGAGCCTTCGCGCCAATGACCGGTGCTGCGCCAGCATCGGCGCCAGGTCCATGTCGACCAGCTTGCCGTCACGTACGCGCACGCGCCCGTTGATGACGTTGAGCGCCGCATTCACCGCGTGACAGAACACGAGTGAGGCGACCTGATCATGGCTTGCGCCTGCATGCGTCACGCCACGCAGGTCGAATGCCACTAGATCAGCCGCCATCCCCGGTGCCAATGCGCCGATGTCGTCGCGGCCGAGAACCGCGGCGCCGCCCAGCGTGGCGATCTCCAGCGCCTCGCGCGCAGTCAGCGCGGCCGGCCCGAAGCCGACGCGCTGCAGCAGCAGCGCCTGGCGCGCCTCGCCCAGCATGTGCGCTCCATCGTTCGATGCACTGCCGTCGACGCCCAGTCCGACGGACACGCCCGCGCTGCGCATCGAGCGGACGGGGGCGATGCCCGACCCGAGCCGCATGTTGGAGCACGGGCAATGCGCGACGCCCGTCCCCGTTCGGGCGAACAGGGCGATGCCGGCAGGGTCCAGCTTGACGCAGTGGGCGTGCCACACGTCGTGGCCGACCCAGCCCAAGTCTTCGGCGTACTCGGCGGGCGTCATGCCGAACTTCTCTCGTGAATAAGCGATGTCGTTGTCGTTCTCGGCCAGGTGGGTGTGCAGTGACACGCCGTACTCGCGCGCCAGCAAGGCCGACTGGCGCATGAGGTCGCGCGATACCGAGAACGGGGAACACGGAGCGAGCACGACCCGCCGCATGCTGTGGCGCGAGGGGTCGTGCCAGCGCCTGATGAGACGCTCGCTGTCGGCCAGGATGGCGGCCTCGTCTTCGACCACCGAATCCGGCGGCAGGCCGCCGTGGCTGCGGCCAACGCTCATGCTGCCGCGGGCGGCGTGAAATCGCATGCCCATGCGCTCGGCCGCCTCGATGGATTCGTCGAGTCGCGCTCCGTTGGGAAAGATGTAAAGGTGATCGCTGGTGGTCGTGCAGCCCGACAGCATGAGCTCGGCCATGGCGGTCTGCGTGGAGACACGGATCATCTCGGGCGTCAGGTGGCCCCACAGCAGGTAGAGGTTCTCGAGCCAGCCGAAGAGTTCGGCATCTTGCGCGTCCGGAACCACGCGCGTGAGGCTCTGGTACATGTGGTGATGCGTGTTGACCAGGCCCGGCATCAGCACATGGCCGTGCAGGTCGACGACCTCCATCGAGCCGCTGCCGGCTGCATCGCGCCAGGCCGCGGGCAACTCGCTGGTCGCGCCGACCCAGGCAATGGCGGGACCTTCGACGACCACCGCGCCGTCGGCGATCTCGCGACGCTGGGCGTCCATGGTGACGAGCACATCGGCGTGGCGAAGCAGCAGGGGGCGGGAGTTCTCGGAAAGCTGAAACATGTCATTCACTGCCATGGGAGGTGCTGGCGGCCAGCGCGAAAGCGCGGTCCTTCGACAGCACGCCGTGATAGAAGAGATTCAAGAGCACGGCTGCACACGTGCCGAGCACGATGCCGCTGTGCGTCAGCGGATGCATCCATGCGGGAAGATGCTGGAAGAAGTTGGGCGACAGCGTCGGGATCAGGCCGAGGCCGATCGAGATCGCAATCACGTACAGCGCGTGACGATTCTTCGCAAAGTCGACAGCGCCCAGGATCCGTACGCCGGTTGCCGCCACCATGCCGAACATTACGATGCCCGCACCTCCGAGCACGAAGGACGGGACCGACGCCACGAGGTGCGCCACCTTGGGCAGCAGTGCCAGCAGGATCAGGAACAGGCCACTCATGGCTGCGACGTAGCGCGAGCGAACGCCGGTCACCGTGACCAACCCGACATTCTGCGAGAAGGAGGTGTACGGGAAGGTGTTGAACACGCCGCCCAGCACGGTGCCGAGGCCATCCGCACGCAGGCCGCGCGTCAGCAGCTCCGGCGTCATGCGACGGCCGGTGATGGCACTGAGCGCAAGGAACATGCCGGTCGACTCCACCAGCGTGATCAGCATGACGATGCACATGGAGACGATGGCCGTGAACTCGAAGCGCGGCATGCCGAAGTGCAGCGGGGTGGTCAGGGCGACCCAGTTCGCCTCCGCAAGGCCGTCGAACTGCATGAGGCCGAACGCCAGCGACACGCAGACCCCGGCGACGATGCCCAGCAGGATCGCGATGTTGGCGATCAGGCCCTTGCCGAAGCGCGTGATCGCAAGCACGACCAGCAGCACGAAGGCGGCGATGGCAAGCTTCGCCGGATCGCCGTAGTCCGGGTTGGCTGTCGCATGGCTCATCCCGTCGATCACGCGGCCGACAGTCGGCTGGCCTCCCGCGGCCCAGTTGATCGCCACGCCCATGAGCGAGATGCCGATCAAGGTGATGACGGTGCCGGTGACGAGCGGCGGGAACACCCCCAGCAGGCGCCCCATCAGGGGCGCGACCAGCATGCCGAAGATGCCCGCCGCGATGGTCGCGCCGTAGATCGCGGGCAGTCCGAGCGACGGGTTGATGCCGATCGCGATCATCGGCCCGACGGCGGCGAAGGTCACGCCCATCATCACCGGCATGCGGACGCCGAAGCCCCAAAGGCCCAGGGCCTGGATCAGCGTCGCGATGCCGGCGGCAAGCAGGTCGGCGTTGATGAGGAACGCGATGTCCGCCTTGGACAGGCCGAGCGCCCCGCCGACGATGAGCGGCACGGCGACGGTGCCGGCGTACATGACCAGCACGTGCTGCAGGCCCAGGGCCGCGCAGCGCGGAAGCGGGATCTTCTGGTCGACCGCGTCGCTGCTCGGGTTGTCTCCGGCATCGGTCGTGTGAGTGGTAAGCATCTGGATGACCTTTCCGCCGCATGGCGCCATGGCGGCGCTTCGATCGGCGGACGGAGTCTAGAAGCGCACCCCCGAGCAGCGCAAAGTCAATAAATGGCCTCTTGCGTCCACGAAAAGTGGACACCGGCTGTCATCATCCCCGCCTCAGCGGACCAAGGCTTCCTCGAGACAGTCGATGACCTGGGCGGCAAGCAACCCTGCAGCAGGACTCGGCCCATTGCCGGAGCGCGCCACCAGCGACAGACGCTGTGGCTGCAATCCGGCATCGCGCAGCGGAACGAACACGAGCGTGCCGGCGCGAAGATCCTCTTCGATGTCCAGGCGATTGAGCAGCGCGACGCCCTGGCGCTGCGCAACCAGCTTGCGCATCAGCGCGGTCGAGGTGGTCTCGACGATGGGAGACACTCCGATGGCGCAACGCCCGAATGCGCCATCGAGGATGGTCCTGAGCGAAAGAGCGGCAGCCGGCAGGATCAGTGCAAAGCCCACGCAGTCCGCGAGCGTGGTCGTGGCTCGCGCCGTCAGCGGATGGTCCGGCGCAACGACGGCGCCGATCGGCCATTCGCTCGAGAACAGCGTTCGCAGCACGGTGGTGTCGGGCACGTCGTAGGCCAGCGCCAGATCGGTATCGCCGTCGGCCACTGCCCGGATGACGGCCGCGATCGGCATGTCGAGCAACTTGAGTTGAAGGCCGGGATGGGCCGCCCTGCAACGTTGCGCCACTGCGGGAAGGAACGCGCTGGCAAGCCCTGTAGTCGTCGCGAGCGACGCCTCGCCTTGCCGCAGCCCCCGCACCGCGTCGATGTGTTCTCGCACCGACTCGAACTCCTGCAGCGTGGTGCGCGCATGCGCGAGCACGATCTCGCCGACGGGTGTGAGCTTGAGCTTGTTGTGGATGCGCTCGAAGAGCGGAGTCCCCAGTTCTGCTTCGAGATTGAGGATCTGCCGATTGATCGCCGTCGGAACCACATGCAACTGCTCGGCCGCCTTGCGGATCGATCCTGTTCGGACGACTTCCACAAAATAGCGGACTACCTTGGCGTGCATTGGAAGATGAGATCGAAAGTGAATGAATCCAGGTGCAGCCGCGCGAACTGCGCCTGGGGCGGATCCCAGGAGGCAAGATGCGCGTTGAGTCTACGAGATCGCCGCACTGGGCTGCGGAGATGGCGCCAAGTATTGCGCCAGCGTCTGCCCTGGTGCCCCAAGGAGGATTTTTCTACTGTCCGCGATGAACGTCCGGTCTCAGCCCGACTGCCGAACCTCCTTCGTCGCTACAGCCCCCTTGCGCGGGTTGACGATCTCAAGACCGCGAAGAGAGTACCTTGTGCGCAGGTGCTAGGCTCTCCGAACCTCCAGCGCGGCGAGGGTGGCTTTCACGTTCTTCGAGAGCTCGAGCAGCGGGCCTCCAAGCATCGATTCGGTCTCCGCAATGCTGCCCTTCGTCGTGACGCTCACGTTGAGCACGTAGACAGGTCGGCCTTCCACCACAAGCGGCGTCGCGAGGGCGATCACCTCCGGTTGCCAGGAAGCCGTGCAAAAGCCGCGCTCCGTCACGCTCCGGATTGCGCTCTTGATTTCGTCACGAATCTGGTTCCAGCCGTTCCCGCGTCGTTCGCGGAACTGCGCCATGAGAGTGCGCCGGGTGGGCTCATCGGCGACCGCGAGGTAGGCCCGGCCAAGCGACGTGAGTTCCATCGGCACTCGCTGTCCGGCGACGACGTTGCGCAGCGACACCCGGCGGTTGTAGCGGACCGATTCAAGGTAGACCATTTCGTCTCGATCCGAAACCGCCAAGCCGACATTGATACGAAGTTTCTCCGCCAATGTCCGCATCAGGGGCGCGACCACGCTCAACACAGGGGAGCCGCCGCGCATGGCGTGGGCAAAGCTCAGTACGGGCGCGGCAAGTCGGTAGGCCCGTAGGTTCCGATCGTGCTCGAGCATCCCGACCTCAACCAGCGTCTGGGTCAGGCGACTGACGGTAGCGCGCGAAATCCCGGTGCGTTCCGAGATCTCGCCGTTTCCCAGCAAGTCGGCACCCGGCCTGAAGGCCCGAAGGATCTCGATCCCCCGCTCCAGGGATCGGTTCAGCGTGGGCTCTTCGAAATGTTGACGTCTGGTTGACATAAACAAGGGATTCCGAGCAGATGCGAAGCCAGAAGTGTAATTCCAAGGAATGGAAATCGGGGGGTGCGCAAAGCGTTTCGCGGACCTAAGCTAGTGGCACTCGATGAGAAGACCCGAACCGCCATCGATCTCAGCTCTTCGCTTATCCCACTTCCACTTGGAGACAACCATGCAAAAGCGCTTGCCCTTGGCACGCCTCAGGATCGGCTTGGTCCTTTTTTTGATCGCAGCAGCGGCCGCCGCCATCACGACGCCGGCACTTGCAGCCTTCCCCGACAGGCCCGTCAAGATAGTCGTGCCGTTCGCACCCGGCGGCGGCACTGATCTGGTCGCCCGAACCATGGGCATCGCCATGGGCGAGGAACTGGGTCAGCCGGTCATCATCGACAACAAGCCCGGTGCGGGCACGATCATCGGGACGGACGCAGTGGCAAAGTCCGCACCCGATGGCTACACGATGGTGATGGCCACCGTGGCCCACGTGGTGAACCCCAGCATCCAGAGCAAGCTCCCCTACAACTACGAGAAAGCCTTCGCGCCGGTCATGCTGATCGGGGTTTCTCCGAACGTGCTGGTGGTGCGGGCGGAGAGCCCTCTCAAATCGGTCAAGGACCTCATCGACGCAGCCAAGGCGAACCCGGGCAAGCTGTCGTTCGCGTCACAAGGCGCGGGCACGTCGGCGCACCTCGCGGGTGAACTCTTCAAGAACCTGACGAAGACGAACATCACCCACATCCCCTACCGGGGCGCTGGTCCCGCGATCACCGATCTGCTGGGTGGCCAGGTGGATGTCATGTTCGCGACTGCGGCTGCAGTGGGGACTTTCGTCGAAAGCGGCAAGCTGCGTGCGCTGGCAGTGACCACGGCCACGCGATCGTCCTCCCACGCTCTGGCCAAGGTTCCCACGATCGCGGAAAGCGGTGTGCCCGGCTACGTGGCCGACAGCTGGTACGGCCTGTATGTGCCTGCAGGCACTCCGGCCGATGTCATCGCCCGCCTGAACGCAGCCGCCAAAAAGGCAGTCCAGACGGAGGCCTTTCGCAAGCGCGTGGAAGGGGAGGGCCTCGTGATCAATGGCGGCTCGCCGGCGGACTTCGACAAGTACGCCAAGGGTGAGGAAGCGCGTTGGCGCAAGGTGGTCAAGGAAAACAACATTACCAACGAATGACGGAGACGTTGAAATGACCGAACGACTGATCGAGCTCGAGGTCGCAGACGGCATCGCCACGCTGTGGCTGAACCGTCCCGACAAACGCAACGCCATGAGCGACGACATGCGCACGCAGTTCATCGCGGCGCTGGAGCATGTGGCGTACGACAAGGCAATCCGTGCCTTGGTGCTCACCGGACGCGGCAAGGGCTTCTGCGCCGGCGGGGATGTCGCCGGCATGGAGCGGCGGATGCAGGCGCCTGCAGGCGAGGTGGGATTCAACGGGTGGAGCCGCCAGCAACGTGTGCACCATACCCAATCGCTGCTACACACTATGCCCAAGCCGACGATCGCTGCCGTTAACGGGGCTGCTTCCGGCCTGGGGGCCGACACGGCGCTGGCATGCGACTTCATCATCGCTTCGGATGCGGCGAGCTTCACCTGGTCGTACATCAATCGCGGCATCGTTCCCGATGGCGGCGGCATGTACTTCCTGCCGCGCCGGGTAGGCCTCTCGAAGGCCAAGGAACTGATCTTCAGCGGCCGGAAAGTCGAGCTTGAAGAAGCCCTGCGCCTTGGCATCGCCGATCGCCGGTCGGATGCCGAGACCCTCGTTCCCGACGCGCAGCGCTGGGCAGCCGAGATGAGCAAGGGCTCGGCCACCGCATTGGCATTGGGCAAGACGATCCTCAACCAGAGCTTCGAGATGTCCGCGCATCAGGTGTTCGCCCAGGGCAGCCAGGCGCAGGGCATTTGCTACACCAGTACCGAGCATCGCGAATCGGTGATGGCCTTCCTGGCCAAGAGCAACGCAAAAAGGGAGACAACGAAATGACCGAACTGAACTCCGTCACCAGGCTTCTCAAGCCTCGCAGCGTCGCAGTGATCGGCGCTTCGGCGGATGCCGCCAAGACCGCCGGCCGGCCAGTGGCCTATCTGCGCAAGCACGGCTTTACCGGCGAGATCTTTCCGGTCAATCCGCGTGTCAGCTCGATCGATGGCCTGACCTGCTATCCCGATATCGCCTCGATTCCAGGCACGCCCGATGTCGCCATCGTGCTGCTGGGTGCCGAGCGGGCGCACCAGGCTGTCCGGGAACTCGCGGCGAAAGGAACTGCCGCCGCGATCGTTCTCGCCAGCGGGTATACCGAGACCGGCGAGGAAGGTGCGCGCCGCCAGCAGCAGCTCATCGAGGCGGCTGGCAGCATGCGCATCCTCGGCCCCAACACGATCGGACTGGTTAACCTGACCGACAACATCGTGCTCTCCGCCAGTGGCGCGCTCGAGATGGATCATTTCCCGGTCGGCGGGATCGGCGTGGTTTCGCAAAGCGGGGGCATCCTCGGCGCGCTGCTGTCGCGTGCCGCGGCACGTGGAATCGGCCTGTCGAAGTTGATCTCGACCAGCAACGAGGTGGATCTGGACCTGGCGGATTTCGTCGATCATCTGGCTGACGACGCGGACACCAAGGTCATCGCCCTCTATGTGGAGAGCGTGCGCAATCCCGAGAAGTTTCGCGCCGCTGCTCTGAAGGCGGCTCGCGCGGGCAAGCCTGTCGTCGCGTTCAAGATCGGTCGCTCCGAAGCCGGTGCGAAGGCTGCCGTGTCGCACACCGGTGCGTTGGCGGGCGCCGACAGCATGTACGACGCGTTGTTTAAGCAAGTCGGCGTGATCCGTGCCGAGACCTTTGGTGATCTTCTCGACATTCCGGTCGCATTGGCCACGGGTCGCAAGCTACGCGGCAAGCGCGTGGCCATCCTGACCTCGACGGGTGGCGCCGGAACGTTGGTATCGGACGATCTTGGCATGCACGGATTTGAGACGCCGGTGCCGGATGCTGCAACGGCCGAGGCGTTGCGCGCGCTGCAGAGCGGCGATCACGCGGTGCTCGACCGCAACCCCATCGACGTGACCTTGGCCGGTCTGCAGCCGGACCTGCTGCGCGGCGCCATCGACATCCTGCTCAAGAGCCCCAGCTACGACGCGCTGACGATCATCGTCGGCTCGTCCAGCCTGGCCATGCCGGAGCTGATGGCAGGCGCCATCCAGGATTGCCTGCCCAATTCGGACAAGCCGGTGATCGCCTATGTGAGCCCGCACGCGCCCGAAGTCGCTGCGTTGCTGACGCAGCGCGGGGTACCCGCCTTTGCCGCAGCCGAAAGCTGCACCACCGCGCTGGGCGCGATGCTGAACGTCGGCAGCTGGCAGGAGCCGAAGTCATCCAGCGCGCCCGAGGCCGATGTGGTCATCGACGAACTGCCGGCAGGCTCCCTGGATGAAGCCCAGGCCAAGCAGCTGTTCACCCACTTCGGCGTGCCCTGCGCGCGAGAGGTGGTGGTGACCACGCCGGCCCAGGCCGAAGCTGCGGCGCGCGAGCTGGGCGATCGGGTCGTGCTCAAGATTCTTTCGGCCGAGATCACACACAAGAGCGATGTCGGCGGCGTTGCCGTGAACCTGACGGCTGAGACGGTGGGGGCGCGCCTGCAGGCGATGGCCGCCGAGGTCGAGAGCAAGGCAGGCGTGCGGCCGCAGCGCTTCCTGGTGCAGGAAATGGTGGGCGGCGGCACCGAGCTGATCCTGGGCATGCACCACGACATGCTGGGCACTGCCATCCTGCTGGGTATGGGCGGCATCACTGCCGAGCTGTTCAAGGACACCACGTTGCGGCTGTTGCCCTCCCAAGGTGGTCTGAGCCGCGAGGATGCGCTCTCCATGGCGCGCGAGCTGAAGACCTGGCCGTTGCTGGACGGCTTCCGTGGCCGCCCCAAGGCCGATGTCGAGGCGCTGGTCAATGCCATCGTTGCCTTCTCCAAGATGGCGGCCCAGCTCGGTGAGCGCTTGCTCGAGGCCGAGATCAACCCGGTGTTCGTGCTGCCGCAGGGGCAGGGTGTGCGTGCCGCTGACGGCGTGGTCGTGCTGGCCTGAGCTGGAAGTTGAAATGCACGCTACGGAAGTCTTCGCCCGTTACTCTGCCGAGTTTCATCGACAGCCGCTGCCACCCGAGGTCATTCATCACGCCAAACGCGCCGTGATCGATTGGTATGCCTCGCTGTTTCCCGGTCTGAGTGCCGCGCCCGTGCGGCAACTCGAAGAAGCCTTGGCCGATGACCTCGACCGAGGTCGAGCTTCGCTGGCCCGGGGTCGCTCGGCGACAGCGCGCGCGGCAGCGCTCATCAACGGAACAGCCGCTCACGCCGCAGAAGTGGATGACAGTTTCCGGGACGCCATGTATCACCCGGGTGCCGCGACCGTGGCGGCGGCGTTGGCCGCGGGGCAGAACGTTGGCGCCAACGGGCTCGAGTTCCTGCGGGGTGTCGTTCTGGGATACGAAGTGTCGACGCGCATCGGTGTGGTCATGGGCCGACCGCACTACAAGTACTGGCACAGCACGGGCACGGTCGGCAGTTTCGGTGCTGCGGCCGCAGCTGCCTGCTTGATGTCGCTGGACGAACCGGCCTTCGCGCATGCCTTGGCGACGGCGGCCACCTTCACGGCCGGCCTGCAGCAGGCATTCCGCATGGACTCGATGTCCAAGCCGCTGCATGCAGGCCGCGCCGCAGAAGCAGGCGTTCTCGCGGCCCAGCTCGCGGGGCGCGGCGTCATCGGCTCGCTTGACGTGCTGGACGGCGAGATCGGTTTGGGCCAAGCCATGAGCAACGGCCCGGACTGGTCACAGGCAGGTGCGACATTGGGGCAGGACTTCCACATCACCAGGCTGACCTTCAAGAATCACATCGGCTGCGGTCACACCTTCGCCGCCATCGACGCTGCGCTCGAGCTGAAGCAGCGTTACGGTCTCGAAGCCGGCAACATCGCGCGCGTGCACGTGGCGACATACCGGCCTGCGCTCGACATCGCCTGCTACACACATCCGACCACGGCCAACGAAGCGCGGTTCAGCCTGACTTACGTGGTGGCAACGGCATTGGCGCACGGCAGCGTGCGCCTGGCGGCCTACGAGCCAGCTCGGCTGGAGGATCAGGTCACGCGCGCGCTGATGGAGCGCATCGAAGTCGCGGTCGATCCGGCACTGGATGCGGCCTTTCCAGGGCAGCGCGCCGCACGCGTCGTCATCGAGACCCGCGACGGGCGTCGTCTTGACCACCTGCAGCCCAACCGCAAGGGTGATCCCGAGCAGGCTCTGACAGATGACGAGCTCGAAGGAAAGTATATGGAGTTGGCGTCGCCCGTGATTGGAAGCGACCGTTCTCAGGCGCTGCTGGCGCAGATATGGGCATTGGACGCGAGCGCGACACTGCCTCACGCTTGACGGCCTTTAACTCGAAAAGCTAACGATAACTTTCCCAGGTCGAATTTGAAGCGACGCTCCATGTCACTTTCTGGATCAATTCGCGCGTTCTTCCCTTGGCAGGGAGTGGGCATGGATCCTGGCGCCAAACGCAGCATCGTGGCCAGCTTGAAATGGATCTCTGAAGCTCCGGCATTCGCCTCGCACATTTGTGACTATCTCCTGTTGAAAAGGCCCTCCGATCCCCAACGATCTGCCGCCGCAGCGCCCACAACGGCACCAGTCACTGCGGACCTGCGTCTATTCTTGTCAACGAGAAAACTCCACGGAGAGACATCATGGCATCCCAGCATCACACTGTGAACGCAGCGCCTTGCATGAGCTTCAGTCGTGAGTTGCGCTTCCTTCCAATCACCGAAAGCGTGCAGTGCCTGGCCTTTCCCTGCGACGCCGCTGGGCGCGTGGATCTCGATGCACTCGGCGACCGCGCGCGAAACACCTACCTGTTTGCCCGGGCTCTGATGGGGCGCGACTACGCATTCCCGGTCATCTGTCCGCGCGACCCCACACGAGCCGCTCAGTAACTGCTCCGCAGCGCAGCTCGACTCCCCGCGGTCGAAAGAAGTTGCGCCGCGAACGAGCGACGAAGCCCACATCGAGTATCCCGTTTGAAGGACGTGTCTCAAGCGATCCTAGTAGCCCAGCAGTGCGTCCCATACGTCCAATTGGGCAGGCTTGGGAGCCGAGCCCACTGTCAGAGTACTGCCCTCCTTGGTCCGATCGATATCGCCGAGTCTGTCCCTTCAGCGAAACGCGGCCAATCCTCGCCGGACGACAGTCGAGCATCGCCAATGCTTGCGAAGGACAATAAGGCAATACCAGTCATTCGCAGGTGGTGCTCAGTTCGCCCAGGACCTGACGTTCGTGACCACCTTAAGCTACCGTCCTCATGGATGAACTGTCGAAGCTGTTCCAAGACCTGATGGCATTCGCTGCTGTCGTGGACGCCGGGGGATTCAATGCTGCAGGCGCCAGGTTCGGGGTTCCACCCTCGCGGCTAAGCCGCTCGGTCGCGGCGCTCGAAAACAACCTGGGCGTCCATCTTCTCGTGCGCACCTCGCGGCGTTTCACGGTGACCGATGTCGGCTGGCGAACCTACGAAGACGCGGTGAGCGTTCGTACGCAGTTGCAAGGCGCTGCGGCCGCAGCAAGCGATTCGCGCGGCGAACCCTCGGGCATGTTGCGTGTGTTGTGCCCGATGGCGCTGGCTTCGGCCTTGGTCGGCCGCATCGCAATCGCGTTCATGGCACGGTATCCCCGCGTGAAAATCGTGATCGAGTCGACCGATGGCAGGAGCCGTCCCTTCATGGCGCCGGCAGACCTCGCCATACAGCCGAGTCTTCAACCACTTCGCGATTCGAGCCTGGTCGCACGTTGCCTCGTGCATGCGCACTACGTGATCGTGAGCGCACCGGGTCTGGCGCACGAAATCCCGGAGAATCCGGGACCGACGGACTTTCCTTGCTTTCCGGCGGTGGGATGGACGTTCTTCCCCGATCCTGCGCAATGGTCTCTGCAGCATTCCCGTCATGGCCAGCATGAGATCGCCGTGGACGTGCGCTTCAGCACCGACAACCTGCTGCTCATTCGCGAAGCGGCATTGGCAGGGGTGGGTGTCGCACAGCTACCGCATGCGCTGTGCCGCCAGGACATCGAAGAAGGCCGCCTGCGCGTGATCGCGCCTGACTGGGCTGCGCCTCAGGTGGGCATCTACGTGCTGTATCCCTCGCGGCGCGCCCTCACGCTGGCGGGTCGCCGGTTCATCGATGCGCTGGCAGAAGGCATGGCCTCGCTCGAACGCGGTATGCGCTGACCACCCTGCATCATTGCACCTCTGGAACGCTGCATTGCGGTGGCGGCCTTATGCGAAGTACGCGCGATACCTAGCATTCTCCCTAGCCGTTCACCCCCGGGCGGTGCATCCGACAGGAGACATATGCAAATAGACGCTCTTCGCGCAGCGGCCACACGCCGGCGCTTCCTGCTCTCAAGTGCCGCACTGGCAGCCGCGCCCCTGGTGGGCTGCGGCGGTGGCGGTGACAGCGTCGGCGGCGGCATCGGCGACATCGGTGTCGGCGGCGATGACAATCTCGTGGCCGCAACCGCGTCCGGCAGTTTTCGCGGCCGACAGCAAGATGGCGTCACTTCGTGGTTGGGGATTTCCTATGCCCAGCCACCTGTAGGGCCACTGCGCTTCCAGACGCCGCGACCAGTCCAGCCTGCAACCGGAATCGTCGACGCCGCTGCTTTCGGGGCAGCCAGCCTGCAGACCGTCGGAGGCATGGTGTCCTGGATCTATCCATCGCCAGACCTTCAAAGCGAAGACTGCTTGACGCTCAACGTCTGGAGCCCATCAGGAGCTCAGCGCCTGCCGGTGATCGTCTGGTTCCACGGTGGTGGCTTCCGCACCGGCGCAACCGGCATGCCGCTCATGAACGGCAAGTTGCTTGCGCAGCGCGGCGTCGTCGTGGTCACGGCCAACTATCGGTTGGGCGCTCTCGGCTTGCTGTCCCATCCGGACTTCGTCGATGCGAGCAATGGCTCAACGGCGAATTGGCAGTTGCAGGACATGGACGCGGCGCTGCGATGGGTGCGCGACAACATTGCCGCGTTCGGCGGCGATCCCGGGCGCGTCTGCGTCGTGGGCCAATCGGGCGGCGCCATGCACACGGCGATGCTGGCCCAGAACCCTGCGTACCGCAGCACCTTCCACAAGGCCGTGCTGCTCAGCCCGCCGAACGTGACACCGCCTGCCTCATTGACCGTGTCGGATGCGGCGGCCTACACCGAGTTGCTCGCGACCAAGCTCGGTACCACGCCACGCGGGCTGCGGGACGTGCCGGCAAAGGCATTGCACGATGCGGAGCTGGCTCAGAATGCGGCGCCGCTGCCGGCAGGATTCACCTCGGGCGCGTCGCCCTACAAGCTCGCGCCCGTCGCCGACGGCAAGACCTACCTGGGCGACTGGACCCGGCGCGACTGGCCGTCGGACCTGCCTGTCGTCATCGACTACACGCTCGACGAAGGCGCGTTCTGGTGGGACCTCTACGATCCGGCGACCAACACCATGCTCACGCCGACACCTCCCGCCACGCTGCCAGCCCTGGGCGCCGCACTGGCGGCCCAGCTCGGTGGGCGAACCGACGCCGCCAATACAGTCATCGACGTGTATGTTCAAGCCGCGGTTGCGGAAGAGCGGCCGACGACGCCATCGCTGCTGTGGATGGACATCTTCGGCGACCAGTTGCTGCGCAATTTCGGGACGCGCTATGCAGCCCGTCTTTCCACGGCCGGCGTGCCGGTTCGCTTCGGCACCTACATGCATGCGGTCAAGGCGCCCGGGCGTGGCGTGCCGCACTGCGCTGAGGTTCCCATGCTGTTCGGAACCTACGGACTGAACTACCACCGCGACAAGCTGGGTGCCGCACCGCAGGAGGCGCAGTTGTCCAACCAATTCATGGCGGCCATGGTGTCGTTCGCCAGCGAGGCGCAGCCCAGGCTCGGCACCGGTGAAGCCTGGCCGCTGTACCGGCCCGGGACTGCGACTGCGGTGCGCTGGGGCGAAGGCGCAACAGGCGACACCGTGCTGGGTGCGGTGCCGAAGCTGAATCAATTGACGGTCTGGGATGCTGTGCTGGGCTATTGAGGGTTTCGCGCCACGCGCACCGTCCGAGGCGGGGGAATGGACGCGGAGTCAGGTGATTTTTCGGGAGAACTTGCCTTGAGGGGGTGGGGCCAACCTCCTGCGGCGCTGGGTGACCGAGCGCCGCGGAGACATGGGTGTCGGCTGTCCGACTTTGGCGAGGCCGAACATCCGGCGGCGATTGCAGGGTACAGGTTAGGCTGCACGAGCAGGTCCAGCGCGGCGGACCAAGCGTCTAAAGCTTGCCTTGAGCTCGTGTGCTGCGCTGCGGTGTGGCTCTCCAGCTTGGCTGAGCGTTTCAAGCGAATGCGGCGTCTTGTAAGGTGAAGTTCGTATCTCCTCAGCTTCATGGATCCCGGCGCGCCGCTAAAGCGCATCGGAGTGTGACATTTTTCGCTTGATCGAGCGTCTCGCATGACGCTGGTTGTCAGGTGCCGGACACGGATCCTCTGCGCGGACCCGTTCGGGTGCTGCGCCGCGAACGACGGGCATGCATGTTGCTGAATCGCTCCTTCAACAGGACTACGCCAGGTCGACAGTGAATCCATCAGGGAACGACAACAACACCATCTCGATGGATCGCCGCCTTTTCTGCATGGGCGCAGTGAGCTTCGCGGCCCTGGGAACCGCGGCCTGCGGAGACGGTGGAAGCAGCGGCTTTGGCGGCGCCGGCGCGCTCGGGACCGCGCAACAGAATGCGGCGACTTCGACGGCCACGTCCACCGAAGTCGCTGCGACCGAGCCTGCCGCGAACTCGACCCCGGCCTCGCAAGCGCGAAAGTTCACGCATCCCGGCCTGCTGCACACCGAAGCCGATTTCGAGCGCATGCGCCTGAAGGTCGCGGCCGGTGCAGAGCCCTGGGCTGAGCGGCTGGAACGCGTTGACCTCCAACGGCCGCTCCCAGCTCGGCGCCAGCCCGCGTCCGCTGGCCATCGTCATCCGCGGCGGCGAAGATTCGAACTTCGCCCAGATGTTCATCGACATCGCGCGCGCCTATCAGCTCGCATTGCGCTGGAAGGTCTCCGGGGACGTGCGCTACGCCGATCGCGCGGTGGTGTTCCTGAACGCATGGTCGTCCACGCTGACCGCGATCCACGGCAACGCCGACCGCTTCCTGGCCGCCGGCATCTATGGCTACCAGTTCGCGAATGCGGCCGAGATCATGCGCTCCTACGCGGGCTGGGCGGCGAGCGACCTGGCGCGCTTCCAGAACATGATGCTCACGGTGTTCTATCCGCTCAACCACAACTTCCTGGTCAACCACAACGGTGCCGTCATCACCAACTACTGGGCCAACTGGGACCAGTGCGCGCTGGCATCGATGCTGGCCATCGGCGTGCTGTGCGACCGGCAGGACATCTACGACGAGGCCCTCGGCTACTACAAGACCGGTCAAGGCAACGGGGCGGGCCTGCAGGCGGTCTACCACGTGCATCCGGGCTATCTGGGCCAATGGCAGGAGAGCGGCCGCGACCAGGGCCACTGCACGCTGGGCATCGGCCTCGCAGGCGCGTTCTGCGAGATGGCGTGGAACCAGGGCGACGACATCTACGGCTATGAGAACAACCGCTTCCTCGCCGGCGTCGAATACGTGGCGAAGTCCAATCTGCGCGATGCGGCCAGCGCCTTCTACACGGTGCCCTTCCTCACCAACATCAACAGGCAAGGCACGCAGTCCGTGCTGTCGACGGGCGCGCAAGGGCACCAGCGCGTGGTCTGGGAGAGCGTGCACAACCACTACGCCAACCGCCTCGGCATCGCGACGCCCTATGCGGCGCTGCAGGCGGCCCAGCTGCGCCCCGAGCGGGACGGCAGCAACGGCGATCAACTCGGTTTCGGAACCCTGACTTTCACGCGTGACCCGATCGCGACGCGCGGTCGCCCGAGCGGCCTCACGGCGCGGGTGCGCGGGCCGCAGGTGCTGCTGTCGTGGTGGGGCTGCACCGACGCGCAGAGCTACACGGTCAAGCGCGCGGGCAGCGCGGGCGGCCCCTACACCACGATCACCTCGGGCATCACCGACACGCTGACATTCACGGACAACACCGTCATCCCCGGCGCCGTGTACCACTACGCAATCGTTGCCGTGAATGCGGCAGGGGAGAGCGCGGCATCGAACGAGGTGCAGGCGGCGATCAAGTCCGAGCTGCTGCTGCAGAAGAAGACCGACGACGGTGCCAACGGCCACGCCACGCTCGCCGCGGGCCTGGTGAAGGACCTCGCCGACTTCACGATTGCGGCGAAGGTGTACCTGGACAGCGCCGCCACATGGTCGCGCGTCTTCGACTTCGGCTCCGGCCCGCGCCGCTACATGATGCTGACGCCGCGCAGCAATGTCGGCACGGTGCGCTTTGCGATCTCCACGGTTCACGGCTACAACGAGCAGCTGATCGAGGGCGTTGCGGCGCTGCCGACCGGCCGCTGGGTGCATGTGGCGGTGACCCTGTCCGGCACGCTCGGCACGCTGTACGTCGACGGCATCGCAGTGGGCACCAACACGCAGATGACGCTGGCGCCCTTCGACCTCGGGGAGACCACGCAGAACTGGCTCGGGCGCTCCCAGTTCACCGCAGATCCGACGCTGCCGGGGCGCGTGGACGATTTCCGGGTCTACCACGGGGCCTTGAGCGCGGCTGAGATCGCAGCGTTGGTTTAGGTTTGAAGCGACGGATCCCCAGAATCGAAGTTCGGGACGTGTGCGGCGGCTGGTCTTCTTTCAATCTCAAAAGCGCCTTTTTCATGATGATGTTTTCCCAACGATGCGTTTCTGCACTGATGCTTTCGGTGCTCCTGTTTGCCTGCGGTGGCGGCAGTGGCGGAGGCGGCGGTACTCAAGGCGGTGGCTTGGCCGGCAGCAGTGGCAGCCAGGGCGGTAATGGCGTCAGCCAGGGTGGCGATAGCCAAAGCGGCGGTGGCACAAGTGGCACCGGTGGCACAGGTGAAGGCGCTTCGCCCGTCGCGGCGACCGCCGCGTTGGTGGCCAAGCTCGGCAAGCCCGCTCGGGTGCTGGTCGGACTCGGCGCGGGCAATACCCTCGCGCAGATGCAAAGCCAGGGCATTCGTCCGGACATCGTGGACACCTACCTCGTGGGCGTTGGCGCAGGCGCCTGGCCCAGCTGGAACAGTCCCGACGGGGCGTACGTCACGTACACCGCGCAGGCCATCCAGGCTTACGGCGCGATTCCGATGTTCACGCTGTACCAGATGACTGCGAACGGCGAGGGCAATTTGAGCGGCATCGCCAACGCGACTTTCATGAACAACTACTGGGCGCAGGTCCGGCTGATGTACCAGCGCATTGCAGCCCTCGGTACGCCCGTTCTGATCAATCTGGAGCCGGACTTCTGGGGGTTCGTTGCGGCGCAAGCGCCGAATCGCGATGCGACGCAAATGGCGGCCGTCGTGAACAGCCAGCCCGAATGCGGCGGCTTGCCGAACACCGCCGGGGGCCTCGGCCAATGCCTGGTGCAGATGGGCAGGCAGATCGCGCCCAAGGCGCTGGTGGGGTTCCCGCCCGCATTCTGGAGCGGCACCGCTGCCGCGGTCGGCGCGCAGATGCGGGCGGTCGGGGCACATCAGGCAGACTTCATCGTCGCCCAGACGAGCGACCGCGACGCGGGCTGCAGGGAAGTCCCATCGCCTCCCGCGGAATGCACGGGACGAAGCGGCCCGTTCTATTGGGACGAAAGCAACATCACCAGCCCGAACTTCCACGAGTCCCAGAGGCAGATTTCGGACTATCGCGCAGCCCTGGGCAATGGACTGCCGATCCTGTGGTGGCAGACGCCGATGGGCGTGCCGTCCGCCACGCCCGGTGGCACCGACCTGCACTATCGCAACAACCATGTCGACTACATGCTGCGCAACGCCCAGGAGTACGGTGACACCCATACTTTCGCGATCGTCTTCAGCTCAGGGGGGGCCCATCAAACCTCGATCAGCACCGATGGTGGCCAATTTGCCCGCCTGTCGGGTCAGTACCTCGCACGAGGCGGCGCCACCTTGAAGTAGCGCACCGCCAGCAACCTCTGTTCCCTCCCACATTGATCACCTGAAGATGATCGGATTGCCCCAGTTGGCGGAAGCGGCAACACCGCGCTGGTGAAAGCTCTAGCGCCAGGCGCGTAGTTTCGCCCGTGGGACGGGGACGGGCTTCCACGGTATTGGGCTTCGCTGTTTCTGGACCTTCTCCACGTCACTCCACCCGCATCTCTTGATCGAGCGGCAGGTTCATGGCGGCATGACAACCGCCTCCTTGATGAAGTGAAGCGCCTGAGAGCTGCTGCACGGCATGGTCATCGATGAGCCCCCTTCTTATGGCTCCAACGCAAGTACTGGCAGTTTGCGGATAGCGAGCGCACGAAGGGGCTAGTTCAAACGGGCTGCGCGGGCGAACATCAATGCACGCAAAAGGAGATCGCCATGAAACGCTTCATCTGATGCCGCAACCCCGCGTTTCGACTACGAGCTTCGCTTCCAGTCACTATTCCATGCCAAACGCGCGTACGCATTTCCACGCGATGCCGCCGGACGCGTCGATATGGATGCTCTCGGGGTGTGGATCACGCAGCGCGTTCCGGCATCGAAGCGCGTGGCTGCGGCATGGATGCGCGCATGCAGCGCGATGGTCTTGCTGGCGCGATCGCCGGCGGTCTGGTTCAGGCCGGCATCGAGGCGCGCGAGCTTCGCCGGGTCGAGAAATCCGAGGCAGGCATCGGTGGGCGTGATCAGGAAGCCGTCGTCAGCGAGCCGCACGCTGATGTTGCCGGCGGTGGCATGCACATAGCCGCGCTCGAACAGGCTGCGGCCGATCCGGCAGATCTCTTCGCGCGATTCGCTCTCTTTCATCCGATGACTGTAAAGGCTTTCGAAAAGAAATCGTCAGTGCCGAAGTTGCCGGACTTGAGCGCGATATGCAGACCCGCGCCGCCGGCCGCTTCGCACGCCGCATGACACCACGGCACGCCGGGGTCGATCTGCGCGCCGATCTGCAGTTGCGCGATGCCGAGCGCCTGCACGCAGGCGCCGGACGTTTCACCGCCCGCCACCACCAGCTGGCGCACGCCTTGCGCGACCAGCCCGCGCGCGATCGCGGCGATGGTGCGCTCCACCATCGCGCCGGCCTCCTCGACGCCGAGCCGGCCCTGCACCGATTTCACGGCGCCGGACTCGGCCGTCGAATAGACCAGCACCGGGCCGGATTCGACGAGCGGTGCAGCCCAGTCCAGCGCCTCGGTCGCCACGTCGACGCCTGCCGCGATGCGCAAGGGATCGATCGCCAGCGCCGGCCGTCCCGATGCGATGAAGTGCTGCACCTGCCGGTTGGTGGCAAGCGAGCAGCTGCCCGACACCACGGCCCTGAGCCCCGAAGCCGCAGGCAGCGCGCTCGCGGCGGACGAAGGCGCGATGCCGAAGTTGCCCGGCAACCCGATCGCGACGCCCGAGCCGGCCGTGACCAGCGGCATCTGCGCCAGCGCCGGGCCGAGGCGCAGCAGGTCGTCGTTCGAGACCGCATCGACGATCGCGATGCCCACGCCCTGCGCGCGCAACTGTGCGATGCGCTCGCCGATCGCGGCCGGTCCCTGCGCCATGGCCACATGATCGATCAGCCCCACCTTGCGCCGCGTCTGCGCCTGCAGCACGCGCACCAGGTTGGCATCGGTCATCGGCGTGAGCGGATGGTTCTGCATGCCGCTCTCGTTGAGCAGCACCTCGCCGGCGAACAGGTAGCCCTTGAAGACGGTGCGCTTGTTGTCGGGGAAGGCCGGCGTGGCGATGGTGAAATCGCAGTTCAGCGCATCCATCAGCGCCTCGGTCACCGGCCCGATATTGCCCTCGGGCGTGCTGTCGAAAGTGGAGCAGTACTTGAAATAGATCTGCTGCGCGCCCTCGGCCTGCAGCCAGCGCAGCGCGGCCAGCGAGTGCGCCACCGCCTCGGCCGGCGCGATGGTGCGCGACTTGAGCGCCACCACCACCGCATCGACTTCGGCGGCCAGCGGCTCTTGCGGCACGCCGATGGTCTGCACCACGCGCATGCCGGCGCGCACCAGGTTGTTGGCGAGATCGGTCGCGCCGGTGAAGTCGTCGGCGATGCAGCCGAGCAGGATGGTCATGGCTATTCCTTGTTGCGAGCGAAGGACAGTTTGCTGCCCGAGAAGGATCGCAGCCAGGCGATGACTATCGTGCCGTTCGCCGCGTGCCGCGCCGAGTCCTGGATTCCTCTTCCATGACCAGGCCTACGGCCAGGCCATGGCATAAGGCCAACGACACCGCCACCGTGCGGAAGCCGGCGAGCTCCGCGTCGCGCACCTTCAAGGATGACCTGCGTGTGGCGGGCAGATGGCGACAGGACGCTGTCCGTGAGCGCAAGGACTGAAACTCCCTGGGCGCGCGCGCTCTCTGCCGCCGCCTTCAAGACCTCGAGCGTGAGGGGGCGGCGGCTTCGGTCATGGCGGGCAAGCATCAGGCCGAATCCCGTACTCGGGCGACCACCTCCTGCACCAACAGTTCCGGGCTCGCGAAGACCGGCAGCCCCAGTTGGTCGGCGAGCGGTTCGCCCAGGTGCGCCAACGAGGCCTGCGCCAGGACGATGCGATCGACGCGTGGCGCCAACTCTGCCGCAGCCTCGCACACGAGGCGATCGTGCAGGTCACGCCGGTTAGTGGCCAAGGCGTCGAATGCCGCCGCGCACAGGACGCTCTCCGCCGGGATATCCAGGCCCGCGCTCTGGGCGTGCGCAGTCAGCAGTGCCCGGCTCGGTGCGACCGTCGACGAGGTCGTGCAGATCAGGCCGACGCGGCCTGGCGCGCTTGCCACGCGGGCGTAGAGGGGATCGTCGATCTTGAGGATCGGCACACTCACCGTCTGGCGCGCGGTATCGATGGCCGGTGAGGTCGACGAGCACGTGAAAACGATCAACTCGGCACCCGCATCGGCCGCCACTTGGGAGAGTGTGACGATGCGGCGCGTGATGCCGCTTGAAGGACCTTGCCGGATCAGATCCTGCAGGACACTTTCGTCCAGCATGTGAAAGCAGTCCGTTTCTGGCAGTTCCGACTGGAAGCGCGGACGGAAACGCTCGACCAGCATCGCAACCGTATGGATGAAGGCAATGCGCCGGACCATGGAAGCCCTTCGGATGGTCAACGGCTCAGACAGCGGCGGTGACCAGAATCTCCACCAGTAAGTCGGGGTGTGCCAGCTTGGACTCGCCGGTGGCGCGTGCCGGACCGGCGCCTTTGGGCACCCACGCGTCCCACACCTCGTTCATGCCCGCGAAATCGCGCTCGATGTCCTTCAACCAGATCTGCACCGACAGCATGCGCGTCTTGTCGATGCCGGCCTTGGCGAGGTGGCCGTCGATCTTCTCGAGCACCTGGCGGGTCTGGCCCTGGATGTCCAACGTGCCGTCCTGCGCGGTGACGCCTGTCATGTAGGCGACGCCGTTGTGCACGACCAGGCGGCTGAGGCGATGGGTGGGTTCGATGCGGGTGATGTCGGTCATTGGTGCGATCTCCAGGCGTTGAGAAAAAATGGAATCAAAGTGCGGCCAGCTGTTCGAGCGTGATCGGCTTGATGGGAGCGCGGATCCGGTAGTGGCCGACCTCGGCCGGAGAGACGCCGCGCTCATGCGCGATGACCTCGGTGACCGTCAGGCCGCAAAGGCGGCCCTGGCAGGGGCCCATGCCGCAGCGCGTGAAGGCTTTGGCCTGGCTCGGCCCCTGGCAGCCGAGGGCAACCGATCGGCGCAGTTCGCCGGCCGAGACTTCCTCGCAGCGGCAGGCGATCACGTCGTCGGCCGGCACGCGATGCTGCATCTTGGGGTGGTAAAGCGTGTCGAGGAAAGGCCGGATGTGCAGCTGGCGACGAAGCGCCGACCGCAGCGGCTCGGCCTGGCGGTCGCGTTCGAGTTCGGACACGCGCCCGGCGTCGTGCGCCGCGGCCACGCCGGCGAGCTGCCCTTGCAAGGCCGCTGCCAACCCGCCGGCAATGCCACGCCCGTCGCCGGCGATCAGGAAGCCGTCCAGCTCGAGGCGGCCCCAGGCATCGGCCGCCGGCACCCAGCACAGCTGCTGGTCGTCCCAACGGTGCGCCAGGCGCAGCGACGCCGTGATCTGGTTGTTCGGCACCACGCCCTGGTGCAGCAGGACCAGGTCGGTCTGCACCCGGTGCGACGTGGCTCCGATACGAAAGCGCAGGGCCTCCGCCCGTGCGCTCCCTTCCACGGCGAGATCGGTGGCAGCGCGGTGGTAGGGGATGCCCGCGTCGCGGATGCTACGGATCAGGCCCAGCCCTTTCCTCACGTCGCGCCATCCCGCGATGGCGCCGCCGAGATGGCGCAGGGCCCGCAGGTAGTCGCCGCGCTGCGTGGTGTCGACGATCGCGCCGATGCGCACACCGGCCCGCAAGTACTGCCAAGCCAGCAGGTACAGCAACGGTCCGCAGCCCGCAAGCACGACCGGCTGCGATGGCGCCACGCCGGCGCTCTTGAGAAGGATTTGCGCCGCCCCGGCCGTCATCACGCCGGGCAGCGTCCAGCCCGGAATCGGAAATGGCCGCTCCATCGCACCGGTGCACAGGATGACCTGGCCGGCTGTCATGGATTGGGATCGCCCATCCTTCAAGTAGTGAATGACGCGGTCACGGGTGATGTTCCAGATGGACGCGCCGCCCACGTGCCGCGCCGTCGATTGCGTGAAGCGCTCCACCAGCGCTCGGCCTGCGGCGTAGTCGTTCCCGAGCACCTGCAGCCGATCGGCCCGAACGCGAGTGACGTCGCGGTAGATCTGTCCGCCGGGATGCGACTGCTCGTCGAGCAATGCGACCGACAGCCCCAGTTCGGCCACGCTGGCAGCCGCTGCGAGACCCGCCGGGCCCGCGCCGATCACCGCCACGTCTACCGCGTCAAGCTGCATGGCGGGCGCCTTCCTGCGAGCGGATCTTCATGCCCGGTTGCACTGTCACGAGGCACGCCTGGCGATTGGCCACGCCATCGATTTCCAGCAGACATTCGAAACAAACGCCCATCATGCAGTAGGGAGCACGTGGCGCACCCGACACGGGCGTGGAGCGAAAGCGCGACACACCGGCCGCCAGCAAGGCGGCAGCCACCGAGCGCTGGTCGCTGCAGCAGGGCCGCGCGGTCGAGGATCTCGTAGGGATATTCGCCGCCTACTTCATCGCGCACGGCGGCAAGCCGCTCGCTGCGCGCCGCGAGTTCGGCCTCGGAAAAGCACAGGTTGAAGGCGCCGGTCTGCCTGGCCTGGACATCGATGCCGGTTTCGCCGTGAAGTTGCGCGGCGAGCGCGGGCCACAGCCGCGCGGACTCCCTGGTCCAGCGGGCATAGTCGGGAACGCCGCGGCCCTTGCCGTGAACCCAGATCAAGCCGAAGTTTCCGCGGGAAGCGCGAAACACATCGTCGCCTTCATCCAGGACCGTGATGTTCTTGCCGAGCTGGCCCAGCCCGTAGGCCACTGCCGTGCCGACCAAGCCGCCGCCAATCACGATCACATCGCTCGAAGACATGTATGCCTTTGGTGCCCGTTACCGCGATGCTGTGCGCGGCCTAGAAATCAGCGACCTTGCCCCATGCTGAGCCGCTGAACCGCTCGGGCCGGTACGGTACGGGATCCACGATCGGTTCGGCACCGCTGGCCAGGTCCGCGATCAGGTGGCCGGCGCCAGGACCGATGCCGAAGCCGTGTCCCGAAAAGCCCGCAGCCAGGATGAAGCCCGGGATGGACGGCACTTCGCCGATGCCGGGAACACCATCCGGCGTGCTATCGACAAAGCCGGCCCAGGCGTCCGTGATCCTTGCTTCGCGCAGTTCAGGCAGGAGTTCGACAGCGCGGCGGTGGGTCTCCCTGACCGTGGACAAACAGGGCTTCGGATCGAGGATGCGCACCCGCTCCATCGGGGTCGGCGCATCGAGCCGCCACCGCTTCAGCGTTTCGTGGCCGCCGCGAACGCCTTCCAGGCCTCCCGGAAGAAGGCTGCGCCAGCGCTTGGCGAACATGGGCACGAACTGCGGGGCGAATCGCATGAACTGTGGCGTCACGTCCACGCGTGCGCGGCCGCTGATGGCCAGTGCGTAGCGTCCGTCGTTGCGGCGCGTGACGGACACGCCCGCCGTAAACAGGGCATCCGGCAAGCGATGCTCCACAGGCGACACGCTCAGGATGGATTGGCGGATCGAGGCCTGGGGAAAACGGATGCCGAGCTGCCGGCAGAACGAGGAGGCCCAGGCGCCACCGGCGAGCACGGCGGTCCTGGTCTTGATGACCCCGGCTTCCGTGATGACGCCGCTGACCCGTCCGCCTTCCGTCTCGATGCCGCGGGCCGCGCAATTCTGATGAACGCTGCCTCCGAGCTTGATGAGCGCGGCTGCCACGGCCGGCGCAGCCTTGGCAGGATCGGCGGTGCCATCGGTGGGCGAGAAGACGCCGCCTTTCCAGGCGCGGCCAGTCGCTTGCCCGCGCTGCGCGGCCTGCCGGCTGTTGAGCATGTAGGTCGTCACGCCGGCGGTCTTCGCAAAATCACGCCAGCTGGACCAACGAGACAGCTCGGCCTCGTCGTTGCTGAGATACAAGAGCCCGCAGCGATGAAAACCCGTGTCTTCACCGCTTTCGGCGGCAAATCGTTCCCAGAGATCGAGGCTCTTGCTCGCCATGGGCAGTTCGCGCGCGTCGCGGTTCTGCTGCCGGCACCAGCCCCAGTTGCGGCTCGACTGCTCGGCGCCGATCCTGCCCTTTTCGACCAAGGCGACTGAAACGCCGCGCTTGGCCAGGTAGTAGGCGGTAAAGACACCGATGATGCCGCCGCCGATCACGACGACGTCAGCGGAGGCCGGCAGCTTGGGGGAAGTGTTGATATGGTGCAGCGGAGGGGACATGATGAATCTCGCTCGTCGATTCAAGCCTGGACGCTTTGGACCACGTAGAACTTCGCCACGCGATCACTGCTTTCCCATCCGATCGGTGCGCCCTGGGGTACGAACAGCGCATCGCCCGTTCCCACCGACAGGACGCTTCCATCAGGGGCTGCGAACCGCACGCTGCCGGCGCGCAGCGGCGTGATGCCGGGGTTGTTCGGCCCCTCTGCCGCTGCGGCGCAGAACACGAACAGCGTGCGCGATCGGGCCAGTATGCGAACTGCCGTGCCGCGGGCGATGACGGCCCCTTCACCGGGGCGGAGCACGAGCGGTGTCGCGCCGGCCGCCGTCAGGCTGAGCTCTCCGGCCATGACGACGATGGTCTCGGTGTGGGGAAAGCTCGGGACTTCGAGCTCACCGATGAAGCTGATTCGGCCTGCGCTCATCGAACCCGGTCCTTCCCACGCGATCTCCCGATGCCGCGGAAAGGGGTCGTCCTTGCCGAACGCCGTCCTGCGGAAGGAGGTTGAAACGGGTGCGCCGTCGGCGCGATGCAGCACTAAGGCCACGGTCATGATTGCTCCTGCGCGATGCGCGATGTTTTCACTGAAAGTCTGTCAAATGGCACTGGGTGCCGAGGCATCCTGGAAGCCAAGAACGGCCTTGGTTTCCAGGTACTCCTCGAAACCTTCTATGCCGTATTCGCGGCCATTTCCCGAGCGCTTGTAGCCACCGAAGGGGGCATGGGGGTTCCAGGCCGGATAATTGATGTGCACCTGCCCGGAGCGGATGCGCGCCGCGACGGCGCGCGCTGCGGCAAGGTCTTTGCCTTGCACATGGGCGCCCAGGCCATAGACGGTGTCGTTGGCAATGTCCACAGCTTCGTCCACGCTGTCGTAGGGGATCAACGCGAGCACCGGCCCGAAGATCTCCTCCTGCGCGATCTGCATCCGAGGCTGCACCGCGGAGAAGATGGTCGGACGGCAGTAGAAGCCGCGGCTTAAAGCCTCTGGCCGCCCGAGGCCGCCACAAATGAGCCGCGCGCCTTCGGCGATTCCGATGCCGATCATTTCCTGCACCCGATTGAACTGCGCGCGATTCGCCACCGGGCCGTGCGTGGTTTGCTGCGAACGCGGATCGCCCACGACGATGCTGGATGCCGCTTCGAGCGCGATCCGTTCGACCTCCTGGAGGCGGGCGCGGGGCACGATCATGCGAGTCGGCGCGCTGCAGGATTGGCCGACGTTGCGGAAGCCGGCCGCCACGCCTGCCGGTACGGCACGCGTGAGGTCCGCATCCGGCAGGATCACGTTGGGAGATTTCCCGCCGAGTTCCTGGGCCACGCGCTTCACTGTCGGGGCCGCCGCTTGGGCTACCAGGACGCCGGCCCTCGTCGAACCGGTGATCGAGATCATGTCCACGTCGGGATGCTCCGCCAAGGCAGCGCCCACCTCCGGTCCGCTGCCATTCACCAGATTGAACACACCCGGCGGGATGCCGGCATCGTGCATCACCTCGGCAAAGAGCAAGGCGCTCAGGGGCGACAGCTCGCTGGGCTTCAGGACGACCGTACATCCCGCTGCCAGGGCGGGGCCGACTTTGGCGGTGATTTGGTAGAGCGGCCAGTTCCAGGGTGTGATCAGGCCGCACACGCCGATGGCCTCGCGCATGATGGCCATGTCCCCGCGATGGGTGACAAACGCATAACTGCGCGCATTGTCGCGGGCCACGCGGATGTGCTCGGCCGCAGACGGCACCTGTGTGCTGCGCGCAAAGCCGATGGCAGCGCCCATCTCCAACGAGATCGCCTGAGCGAACAGTTCTGCGCGCTCGAGGATCAGGGAGTGGACGCGATCGAGAAGCAAGGCCCTGCTCTGGGCAGAACTCACGGACCAGGTCGCGAAGGCGCCCCGCGCCGCAGCCACGGCTGCAGCGACATCTCTTGCACTGCCCAGCGCGATCTCTGCGACAGGCTCCTCCGTCGACGGATCGATGACAGAGGTTTGAGCTTGCCCCTGAGGCACGACCCACTCGCCGCCAATGAACATGCGATCCAGGCGGCCAGCGCTCCTGAGGTGCTCGATGATGGAGGAGTTCATGGAGTCGGCCTTTTGGAAAAGACGTGAGGGGTGTTCATTGCCATCCGTAAAGGCGTGGCCACGGAGGCTTGTTAATGCGGTGGGGTGCGTCATGATGGGGCTGAGGTCGGGCCTTTGGATGTCCAAAAGTTTAGGCTGCACACCCCTCGCGCCGGTGCTTCAATGAGGGTCTTGCACAACGCAGACTGCGGTTGTGCGACTCGCCAAAGCAGATGCTGCCGTCGTGCATACGTCAGAGGCCTTCACATCGGACGCACTCGACCGGTTGCGCCCCCAGCACCAAGCCAGTACGCAATCAGCACCAGTCCCAGCGCTTGACCCGCAGGTGTCTCCGCCGACCGGGTGGACCGGCTGAAGCGTTCGGCTGGCGAAGTCGCCGGGACCGAAGCGCATTTCTTTGAACAAGTACGTGTGGTAGTCGCCCGTCAACCGCGGCTGCGCCAGTCGCCCGTCAGCGCAGTGGCGGGTATGGACGGAACGAAGGCGCGCCTCTCAGCGCGGGTGGGGAAACAGCCGTCCGATCGGACAATGCGTCTTGATGAAGGGCGACTTGATCACGATGTAGCTGAAGTACTTCGCGATGCCGATGTTGCGTTCGAGCAGTTCCTCGATCACTTCCTGGTAGTGGTTCACACCTCGCGTCAGGAAGCGCAGCAGGTAGTCGTAGCCGCCGCTCATCAGGTGGCACTCGAGCACCTCGTCGACCTCGCGGATCGCGGCCTCGAAAGGTGCGAAGTCCTCGCGGTGGTGGTCCTGCAGCGTGACCTCGGTGAACACGGTCAGCGTGTCGCCGAGCTTTTCCAGCCGCAGGTGCGCGCCGTAGCCGGCGATGTAGCCTGCCTGCTCCAGCCGCTTCACGCGCATCAGGCAGGGGCTGGACGACAGGCCCACTGCATCGGCCAGGTCCACGTTGGTCATGCGCCCGTTCTTTTGCAGCTGCGCCAGGATGCGCAGATCGAGTCGGTCGATCTTGAAAGCTTCTGACATGGCGGCGCCGGGTAGGAGAGATGCCCCGATTCTGCGTGCGTCGGTCCTGGTTTGCGCAGGCGCGCTCAGCCGGCCAATGCGGCGCGCACGTCGGGCGCGGCCAGCACCTCGTCCAGCGTCTTCTTCAAGCGCGTGAACATCTGGGCGAACTCGTCTTCGGTGAAGGTGAGTGCAGGCGCAAAACCGAGGATGTGGTCGCCGAAGGAGCGGAACACCAGGCCGTTCCTGTAGCCGATGGCGAAGATGCGGTCGGCGAGGCCGAGCGATGCATCGAAGCCGCGCTTGCTCGCCTTGTCGCTCACCAGCTCCAACGCACCCAGCAGGCCGCGGTGGCGCGCATCGCCCACCAGCGGGTGCGCGCAGAGCGCGTCGAGCCCGGCCCCGAAATGGGCCGCGCCGCGCTGGCCGTTGGCGAGCACGCCGCCTTCCTCGTAGAGGCGCAACACCTCCAGCGCGACCGCGGCGCTGACCGGGTGCGCAGAATAGGTCGCGCCATGGCCGACCGATGCGCCGGCCGGCGCGCCGTCGGCGATGCCGGCATAGACCTGCTCCGACATCATCGTCGCGCCCATCGGCACGTAGCCGGCGGTCAGGCCCTTGGCCATGGTCATCAGGTCGGGCTCCACGCCCTCGGCCTCGCACGCGAACATGGGGCCGGTGCGGCCGAAGCCGGTGATGACCTCGTCCACGACGAACAGGATGCCGAGCTCGCGCGTGGCCTCGCGCATGGCTTTCAACCAGCCCTTGGGCGGCACGATGACGCCGCCCGAGCCCTGGATCGGCTCGCAGAAGAAGGCGGCTACGTTGTCCGCGCCCAGCTCGGCCACCTTGGCGCGCAATGCGGCAACCGATGCTGCGATCAGCGCCTGCGGGTCGGCGCCGTCCGCATGGCGATACGCGTAGGGCGACGGGATGTAGTGCTGCGTGGGCAGCGGAAGGTCGAAGCCGCGGTGGAAGGCCGGCAGTGCGGTCAGGCCGGCGCCGGTGGACGAGGAGCCGTGGTAGCCGCGCTCCAGCGCGATGAACTGCTTCTTCGACGGCTTGCCGATCGCGTTGTGGTACTGCACGATGAAGCGCACCGCGGCATCGATCGCCTCGGAGCCGCCGAGCGTCAGGTACACGCGGGTCAGCGATGCCGGCGTGATCTGCACCAGCTTCTCTGCCAGGCGAATGGCCGGCTCGCTGCTGAAGTGGAAGTAGCCGGTCGCATAGGGAAGGCGGCGCATCTGCTCGGCCGCGGCCTGCACCACGCTCTCCTGTCCGTAGCCCACGTTCACGCACCAGAGGCCGGCGAAGGCGTCGAGCAGTTCGTGGCCGCTGGCATCGGTGAGCCACGCGCCGCGTCCCGAGGCGAGCACGGTGGGGCCGCGCTGCTCGTGCACGCGCCAGGGCGAGACGGGATGGATCAGATGCGCGCGGTCGATCGCGTCGAGCGCGGCTTGGTGGGGTAATGCGGTGGGGTGTGTCATGGTGGGGCTGAGGTCGGGCCTTTGGATGTCCAAAAGCTTAGGCCGCGTGCCCCTCGCGCGGGTGCTGCATTGAGGGCCTTGCGCAAAGCAGGCTGCGGTTGTGCGAGTCGCTACAGCAGATCGTGCCGTCGCGCGTACGTCACGGGCGTTCACATCGGTCGCACTCGACCGGTGGCGGCCACGCCCAGCACCAAGGCCCATATGCCCATCAGCACGAGTCCCGGCAATTGACCCGCAGGTGTCTCCGCGGACCTGGCCGAAGGGCTGAAGCGCGGCTGGGCGGCGAAGTCGCGGAGACCGAAGCGCACGTCGTCGAACAAGTACGGGTAGTAGTAGGTCCGCAACCGCGCGTGGAAATCTGCGATGCGATCCTGATACGCGAGCTGCGCCTGCAGATCGGTATCGGCCTGGCGATGCAGCGCGGCCTGCACACCGACGCCCGGCAGCAGCCAACCCAGGCGTGCGGTCCAGCGCTGGCGCGCGAGCAAGCCTTCGCGATAAGCCGCCACCTGCGGCGCCACGCTCTCGTCGCCGAGCTGCTGAAAGGCGTAGTACCACTTCCAGTGAAAGCCCGAAGGCAGCGGCGCGGTGTGCTTCCATTCGGGATGCGTGCGGAAGAATTTCTCCATCGTGGCCTCTGGTGGCAGGTCCCACGCGCCATGCACGGCCTGGCGCTGCGCCAGCATCAGCTCCACGCCCTGGTGCACCGGGACGGCGCGCGCAAGCGCGGCGTTGGCGATGGTGGGCAGGACCAAGGTCAACACCGCCCAGCAGCCCATGAGCGCCGTTGCGTTGGCGGCAGAGCTTCCGCTTCGTGTCGCCACGATCAGCGCCAAGCCGCCCCAGAACGCCAGGTAGGCCGCCGTGACCAGGAGTGCCGTGGCCAGGGCTGTCGTTGCGGTGCCGCTGCTCAGCCCTGCGCCCAGCACCGGCAGCACGAGGCAAGCGAATACCAGCGCCACGCGCAGCCCTGCACGGCGCAGCCACAGGCGCCGACCGGCGCCGGACATCGCCAGTAGCGTACCCAGCCGGCCCGACCGGCGTTCGCCCGAAACGAGGTCGTACAACAAGGCGATCACGAACAGAGGCGCCAGGTACACCAGCACGAAACCGAAGTCGAAGCGTCCGGCCAGTGCCAGCTCGGGATTGAAACTCTCTCCTTCGTGCAGTTGAGCCTGCAGCGCCAGTGCGCGCACGCGCAGCACATAGGGTGCGGCATCGCGCAGCCCGAGCGCAAGGAAGGCCGTGGCAGACGGTGCATCCCAGGTGCCATGGAAGCTGTAATAGGCGGCGGAGCCGGGATCGCCGCCGTGGGTGTACTTGCGCGCATGCGCAGCCAGATCATGTTGCTGTAGCTCGGCCAGACGCGCAATCGTCTGCTGCTGGCGCGCGACTTCGCGGGCGCCGCAAATGACGGCCACGGCCGACAGAACCAGCAGCAATGCCAGCGCAGTCACAGCGAGTCTCGAGCGCGCCAGGAGGCGCCATTCATGGGCGAGCCAGCTCATCGCTTGATCCTTCCCAGGCGTTGCGCTGCCAGTCCCAACAGACCCGCGAGCATCGCCAGCCAGAGCAGCAGCACACCTGCGGCTGACGCCGCACGGCGCAGCGCGTCGATGGGCGGTGCGGCTTCGTAGCGAAACTCGGCAAAGTCGTGCCAGTGCGCGTGGCTGATGCGGCTGTCGCGGCTGGACCGGTCGCCAGCGAAGCTGAGCTTCTCGGCCTGCAGCCGGTTGAGTTCCTGCACCAGTCGATAGCGATGGTGCTCGGCCTGCTCGACGAAGCTGCGGTAGCTCTGCAGGTCGGTGCCTGCGGCGGCCATGGAGAGGCGCCGCAGCGCGATCACCGGGCTCAACCATGCGAAGGCGTCGATCCGGCGCAACTGTGCGTCCTGGCGCTCGAAGCCGGCGTTGGCGTAATGCTCGAAGAGCGCACTGGTCAGCCGCTCGCCCTCCATGCCCAGCAGGCCTTTGTAGTTGACGGGAAGATCTTGGACTTTCGAGACGCCGTACTGCGCAAGCACCTTCTTCTTGAAGTCCGCGAAGTAGGGATCATCGGGGTCGTGGCTGTCGCCTAGTTCCGCCAGGTCGCGCGCCACCGCGATGTCAGTCTCGAAGCGCGTGGGCAGTGCCAGGGATGAGGCCACGAGTTCGGGCGCCAGGCGCGGCACGAGCACGACGCTGACCGCCCAGACCGCCAGCAATGCCACCAGCGCATCGCGCCCGCGCGCGAACCACGTCGACAAGCCGGCGATGCCGACGGCCCAGATCAGCAGCCACAGCCCGTAGCCCGCCGCCAACGCGACGACCAAGCTCCCTGGGGCCGATGTCGCCGCGCCGATCCAGGTCAGCGCCAGCAGCGCCGGCAGCAGGGCCAGCGCGGCCACGCCGCAGAGGGCCAGCAGCTTGCCCGCCGCGATCTGGCGCGGTCTTGCGCCCTGGGCCAGCAGGATGCGCAGCGTGCCCGACTCGCGCTCGCGCGCCAGGACCGCATGGCCCACGAAGACGAGCAGCAGTGGTGCCAGCACCTGCAGCACGAAGGCCGGCGTGAGCTGGCCGAAGCGCAGCAGGAGCGAAGATTGCCGCACGTCGCCGAAGTTGGCGCTGTTCTGCCGATGTCCTTCGAGGAAGAGCGTGTGGCCCGTGTAGGCATCCACCCCGGAATCGAAAGCCGCCAGCGGATTCAGCGGCCGGAACACGAAGTGCCCGTAGTGCACCATGCGGTGCGGGTGCCGGTCGGGCTGGGCCTCGAACTCGTGGTCCACCTGCGTCTGGTGACGCGCGCGCTCGGCGTCCGTGGTGCGGCGCTGTTCCCAAGCAGTGAATGCGGCCACGGCCGTCAGCAGCAGCAGCAAGGTCAACCCGAGCACGGCAACGCGGTCGCGCCGCAGCAGGCGCCACTCCTCGCGCGCGATGCGCAGCACGGCGCTCATTGCTGCGCCTCCTGGCCGGCGTAGCGCCGGTGCAGTGCGCGCACATCGAAACGCTCCGGGCCCGACGCTGCGACTTCTTCGACCAGCCGTCCACCGTCGATGAAGCCGATGCGATCCGCCACGTCGGCGGCACTGAGCAGGTCGTGCGTGACCATGAGGATGGCCACCCCCTGTGCACGCAGCAGCCCCAGCAGGCGGTTGAATTCGGCCGTGGCCTGCGGGTCGAGGCCGGAGGTGGGCTCGTCGAGCAGCAGCGCCGGCACCTTGCGCGCCAGCGCCAGCGCGATCGACACCTTCTGGCGCATGCCCTTGGAAAACCCCGATACGCGCCGCCCGTGCGCCGCAGCTTCCAGGCCGGCGCATGCGAGGGCCTCGTCGATCGCCTGCACACTGGCGCGCTGTCCCGCGAGGTCGAGCAGGTAGGCCACGTTCTCGCGCGCGCTCAGATGCTCGTAGAGCGCCACGTTCTCGGGGATGTATGCGAGCTGGCGCCGCGCAGACGTCGGGTCGGCCACAGGGTCGGTGCCGTTCACGCGCACGCGACCACGCCCGGGCTGCACGAAGCCCAGGAACAGGCTCAGCGTGGTGGTCTTGCCGGCGCCGTTGGCACCCAGCAGCGCATAGATTTCACCGGCTTCGACCCTGAGGTCCAACCCGTGCAGGATGGTGTGGGCACCGTAGCCGGCGACCACACCGGCGGCTTCGAGGGCAGGATGGGGCGCGGTCACAGCGCGCGGCGGTGGAAGGTCGGTCAAGGGCATGGTCTGCATTCGCTCGCGTTCAGAACTTGGCTTGCAAGCCGATGGTGATGGTGCGCGCCGTGCCCGGCGTCACCCAGAGGCGGCTGTAAGAGCTGCTGTAGTAGGTGGTGTCGAACAGGTTGTCGACGTCCAGCGTCGCGCGCAGGCTGGGGTTGATGCGCCAGTAGGCGACCAGCTTGGCGGTGGTGTAGCTCGGCAGATCGAAGGCGGGCGTCGCGGCATCGGCTTCGGCCTGCGTGCGGGCCTGGCCCAGCCGCTTGCCCACGTGCGTGACGCCGCCGCCGATGCCATAGCGCTGCCCGTTGGCAAGCGCGTTCTCGTAGACCGCGAGCAAGCTGCCGTTGACACGGGGGACGTTGAGCAGTCGACCGCCGACTTCCAGCGTGTTGTCCTTCGCGATCTCCACGTCGTTGAGCACCAGGCTGGCATTGAGGCGCCAGTTCGTCGTCAGCTGGCCCGCGAAGTCGAATTCGAGGCCGCGGCTGCGGATCTCGCCGGCGGCCATCGAGTAGCCGGTGTTGACGGGGTCGGCAGTCAGCACGTTGCGCTTGCGGATGTCGAACAGCGCGGCGGTCGCACCCATGCGCTTGTCCGCGCTTTCCCACTTGGTACCGAGCTCGAGCGCGCGGCCGGTTTCCGGCTCGAAGCCCTGGGCCGCGAAGTCGGAACCGACGTTGGGGCGGAACGAGCGGCCGGCGTTCGCGTAGACGGTCCATTGCGGCGCCGGCAGCCAGGCGAAGCCGATGCGCGGCGAGGTCGACGACGGATCCTGGCGGGCGGTGGTGCCGGTGATGCGGTTCTCGAGCGACTGGCGGTAGTTGTCCACGCGCGCGCCGGCGACCAGGCGCCATTCGGGCGCGAGCTTGATCGCGTCCTGCACGTAGAGCGCGGTGTTGCGCTGGTGTTCCAGCGTGTCGGTGTTGCGCCCCGGCACCGGTTGGGCTTGGCCATAGACCGGGTTGTAGATGTTGATTGCATAGGGCCGAGCCGTCGTCGGATTGGCCCGCAGCATGAGCGAGTCCATGCTGAAGCGGAAGCTCTCCAGGCCGAACAGCAGCTCGTGCTCGATGGCGCCGGTCTTCACGTTGCCCTGCAGCTCGGCCTGCAAGGTGATGTCGTCCGAGTCGAAGTCGCGGAAGCGTCGCTGGCGCGTGAGCGTGGCGTTGTCTGCGCGCAGAGCCGAAGCCTCTGTCGAGAAGCCGTTCACCGAAGTCTCGCGGTAAGACAGGCCCAGCCGGCTGCGCCACGCCGAGTTCCATTCGTGCGTCAGGATGAACTGGTGGGTCTGGTTCTCCACCGTCACGTCGCCGTCCGCGGGCTCGCCCAGAAAGCGACTGCGCGGGATCGCGCCGAGGCGGTTGTTGATGGCGACCACGCCGCGGTCCAGCGGCGTGGCGTGCCGCAGGAACTCCCCCGAATACTCCAGCACAGTGTCGCGGCCGAGCTTCCACGTGAAAGCCGGCGCGATCACGCCTCGCTCGGCGCTCACGTGGTCGCGAAAGCTGTCGCGGTCTTCCACTGCGACGTTGAGCCGGTAGGCGAAGTTCTCGCCGATCGGGCCGGTGCTGTCGAACGCGCCGCGCTTGAGGCCGTAGCTGCCGAGATAGCCTTCGACGGAATGGGCCGCCTTCCAGAGCGGCCGCTTGGACACGATGTTGAGCGTTCCGCCAGGCTCGCTGCTGCCGTAGAGAGCGGCCGCCGTCCCTTTGAGGAACTCGATGCGTTCGACGCCTGCCAGATCGCGCGGGGCGTTGAAGCCGCGGTTCGAGGAGAAGCCGTTCAGCAGCGTCGCCATGCCGGTGTTCTCGTTGCCGGGCAGGCCGCGGATGGCGATGTTGTCCCAGAGGCCGCCGAAATTGTTCTGGCGCGAGACGCCGCCGACGTAGTCGAGCACGTCGTCGAGCTTGGTCGCGCCGAGATCGTCGATGGCCTGGCGCGTGACGATGCGTACCGACTGGGGCAGCTCGCGTAGCGGCAAGTCGGTCTTGGCGCCGGCCGCTTCGTCGGCGTGATAGGCGCCGGACTCGGTGCGGCCGACCACTTCGACCGTGGACAACTGGCTGGTCTCCGCGGGGGAGTCGGAAGATTGAGCGATCGCAGGGTGGGTGAACAATGCTGCGACCGCGAGGGCGAGAGGAAAGGGCGCACTCGCCCCAGGGCGTTGCATGGAAATCATGAGGAGTCTCGGCAGGACAGAAAGGACCGCGCAGGGTCTTGCCCGGCAGCGGCCGGGGCGCACGCCGCCCAGACGTGAACTCACGCCGGGCGACGGGACTGCGGAGCGGGCGAAGTTGCCGCCGTAACGGCGGGCTTCAGGCGACGGGGCGAGGCGGGTCGCGCGAGGCGAAAGGCCAATGGCCGGGGCTGGGGACGAAGGCCAGCAGTGCTCGCGGTGGTGGAACACCGGCGTTCACCGGCAGCGCACGCGCGGCCGATGGCGAGCTCAGCGCCGTGCCCAGATGTGCGTAGGCCAGGCACCACGCGCACGCGCCATCCGCTTCCTGGTCATGCTCCGCGGCATCGTCGCTCGCCTGCGGGGCCGGCAGTGCCGCCGCCGCTGCCGCGGCGTTCTGCAGATGCACTGCTTCGTGCGCAGGCATGCCCATGGCCGTGTTGAAAAACACGGCCAGGAGCAGGAATCGGATCAATACGTGGCGCAGGAGCATGGATGGGGCTGGAGGGCCGGAATCATACGTCCGCAAACGCCGGCGTCGCCGCACGCGCCAAGGTGTCGAGATTGCTACGCCGGATAGCACGCACGCTCTTGCTCCCAGCGCTGCTCGTTGTCGCGTTGAGGTCCCTGCATCTCCTCAGTATCCCCGCGCGCGATCGACCAGGCCGAGCATCGGTTCGCCGTCCTCGAAGCGGCGCAGGTTGTCCAGCACCACCTCGGCCGCGCTCAAGGGCTGGGTCACGCTCGCGATGTGCGGCGTGAGCTGGATGTTCGGATGGCGCCAGAAGGCATGCGCCGGCGGCAGCGGCTCGGGGTCGGTCACGTCGAGCACGGCATCGCCGATGCGGCCGCTCGCCAGCGCGGCCAGCAGATCCGCTTCGACGAGTTGCGGCCCGCGCCCGACATGCACCAGGTCCGCGCCTTCGGGCAGCATCGAGAACAGCCGCGCATCGAGAAAGCCGCGCGTCGAATCGGTCAGCGGGAGCAGGCACACGAGGATCTCGGTGCGCGCGAGGAAGGCCGGCAGCTCATCGGCGCCCGCATGGCATTGCACGCCGTCGACTGCGTGCCGCGAGCGGCTCCAGCCCGCGCAATCGAATCCCAGGCCGACAAGCTGCGCCAGCACCGCCTGGCCGAGCGAGCCGAGCCCGAGCACGCCGACGCGCCGCTCGCCCGCGGGCCGCACCGGCAGCGGGCGCCACTGGCCCTCCTGCTGCTGGCGCCGGTAGCGCGGCATGTCGCGATGCAGGCCGAGCACCGCATGCGTCACATACTCGACCATGCCCTGCACGATGCCGGGCTCGACCATGCGCACCACCGGCAAGTCCGGCGGCAGCGCCGCGAAGTCGAACTGGTCGACACCGGCGCCGGAAGAGAACAGCACCTCCAGGTTAGGGAAGCGCTCGGCCAGATTCGGCGGCGGCTCCCAGGCCGCTAGGAAACGCACTTGCGCCGGGTCGCCGATGTCGGGCCAGATGCGGAAGTCGATCCCGGGCGCGCGGCGTCCGAACACCTCGGCCCACTGGCGGCCGCGCACCGGATCGGACTTGTAGAGAAAGGTGGTCGTGCCCATCGAACTCAGCCCACGGCCTGCGTGACGATCGCGAACAGCGCGGGACCGCCCGGCGGCGTGGCGAGCGGCGCGCCGCGCACCATCGTCGTCGGCGCATCCACGCGCAGCAGGCCGATGCTCTCCAGCCATTCGGCCAGACCACTGGCGAAGTCGATGTCGATGCGCGTGAAGTTTCCAGCGTTCATCCCGGCGAGGTGCGCGATCAGCGCCTTCGCGCCTTCGGCATCGGGCGCCACCACCGGACCGATCGCGTGCCCGCGCCCGAAGCGCCGCAGCATCGCAAAGCCGCGCGGCGCGTTGTCGTGGTCGAGCACCACGCAGGCATCGGACGCGGCGAGCAGGTCCGCGATCAGCGCATCGCGCGGCATGCCGCGTGCCGCGGCATCGAGCGCCTGCAGCGATGCCGCCTCGCTCTGGCCGGCGGGCCGCAGGCGCCAGCCCGTGGGCAGCGCGACCAGCGGCGCCGGGTGGGCCACGCCCTGGTGCTGCCGCAGCTCGCCAGTGCGCACGAAGCCCAGGCGCTCGTAAAGACCTCGGCCTTCGGCGGTGGCATGCAGCAGCACCGTGCAATCCTCGAGCTCTTCGAGCAGCGCGCTCATCAGCCGGTGGCCGAGGCGGCGCCCCTGGCAGGCCGGCGACACGATCACGAGGCCGATGCTGGCGTGGCGATCGCCCCACCGCCAGCGTAGGGCGGTGCCGACCAGTTCCCCGTCGCGCTCGGCAACGATGCCCGCGGCATGGGCGAAGACCTGCGCCCAGTCCGCGGGGCGGTGCGGCCAGCGCAGCTCGGTAGTCAACGCGTGCGCGAGCGACAGGTCGGCAGCGGTCATCGGTCTCAGCACCACGCCGTCGAGAGCGGGTGCGTTCAGTGTCTGGGCGGGCATCGGCAGGTCTTCGTGCGAGCAAAAGGGCAGCTCATCTTGGACGACATCCTCGCCTTTCGCCAGACCGAATTCGCGCTCTTTCGCAACTCGCAAGCTTCGCCTGCAAAGCGCGCCTGTTTTGCAATTCGCTGCGGCGGCGGGCCTGCTTACGCATACAAATGCTGAGCCAATCTCCCTAGCATCGATCGCCATGCAAAGCTTCGACCCGGACTTGAACATGCTTGATTTCCGGCCCCAACAAGACCTCCTTTCCGAACGGACACTTCATCGGGGGTGTGCTGGTCAATGGCGAGGGTGACGTGCTGGAGGTTCGTCGTCCATCCGATGGGAGGGTCTATGCCGAGGTACCGATCGCTGCTGCAGCCATCATCGATTGCGCGGTGAGCAATGCGCAGGCCGCATTCCAGACTTCGGACCGGGTTACGGGAGCGCCCGTGCACGCCCCCGGATACTGCGGCGCTGGGCTGACCTGATCGAGACCCATAGCGACGAGCTTGCCCGGATCGAAGCCTTGGGCTCAGCACGGCCCTTCAAGGATGTCTTGGCGGTGGACATTCCCTACGCTGCCGACTGCCTGAGATTCCTTGCAGAAGCGCAGACAAGCTGGGCGGCGATGTGGAGGCGACCCGCAGCGACCACTTGGGTTTGGTGATCGGCGAGCCCTACGGCGTCGTTGCGACCATCGCGCACTGGAACTTCCCGATCACGCAGGCCGTCACCAAGGTCGGCCCGGCATTGGTGGCAGGCAACGACTTCTCCAACGGATGGCGGCAGTCTCACGCATTGCCCGCGCAAGCAGATTGCGCTTTGCCGCGCAGCCAATCGCGCATTTGTCACCGTTTTCGGCATCGGCTTCGGCACCCACGCGGGAACGCCCAAACATAGCATCTGGGTCGTGTTCCACCCTCCTGAGAGTCCACTTTTCATGTCAAAGAATCTGCTCATCAACTTCAACTTCGACCAACTCGGCGAACCGCGCGAGTACCGGCCGCCGGCCGAACGCGTCATCGAAGGCGACATCGTGTGCCGCAACTGGGACGTCGACAGCGCCAAGGACGACAAGGTGCGCGCTGGCGTGTGGGAGTCGACACCCGGCGTGAACCGCTCCATCAAGGGCGAGACCTGGGAGTTCTGCCTGATCCTGTCCGGCGTGGTCGAGATCACCGAGGACGGACAGCCCCCAGTGACCTACAAGGCCGGGGACTGCTTCATCATGAAGCCCGGCTACACCGGCACCTGGCGCACCCTCGAGACCGTGCGCAAGGTGTGGATCATGGCCTGAGCATGACGCAGCCGCTGCCGCTTCAAAAGCGTGCTTATCGACTTCTGCGCAGCGCACCGAGGTGCGTGGCTGCACACGCGAGGGGCGGACCGCATGGCATGCCGCCGCACCCCCTCCAAACCGCAGCTTTCGTGTGCCGGGCGCCGCATTTCCGTACACCCGCGGCACTGCTGCGTGCTGCAATCGCTTCGTCATGAGCTTGTCGCATTTTCATCTGTCATTCAAGGAATAGAGACCATGAGCTTCCGTCCCAAATTCATCACCTTCGACTGCTACGGCACCCTCACGCGCTTTCGCATGGGCGAACTTACGCGCGACATCTTTGCTGACCGCATTCCGGCCGAACAGATGGAGCAGTTCATCGCCGACTTCACGGCCTACCGTTTCGACGAGGTGCTGGGCGACTGGCAGCCCTACGAGGTGGTGCTGAAGAACGCAGTGCGCCGGCTTTGCAAGAAGTGGAAGATCCAGTACTTCGACCACGAAGCGCAGAAGTACTACGACGCGGTGCCGACCTGGACTCCTCATGAGGATGTGCCCGCAGGCCTGGCCAAGATCGCCAAGGAGATTCCGCTGGTGATCCTCTCGAACGCCTCGGACAGCCAGATCCAGAAGAACGTGGCGCTGCTCGGCGCGCCCTTCCACCGCGTCTACACCGCGCAGCAGGCCCAGGCCTACAAGCCGCGGCTGCAGGCCTTCGAATACATGCTCGACTCGCTGGGCTGCAACCCCGAGGACGTGCTGCACGTGTCCTCCAGCCTGCGCTACGACCTGATGTCGGCGGACGACCTGGGCATCGTCAACAAGGTCTTCGTCAACCGCGGCCACGGCCCGGGCAATCCGGCCTACCGCTACGTCGAGATCAAGGACATTGGCGGCCTCCCCGGCGTGGTCGGTCTCTGATCCGTTGCAAGCACCGTACGCGATGAAGCTCGACTCCTACTGGACCGATTCGGCGCCCGCCTTCGTGCCGCGCTCGTGCGAGCTGCCGGCGCAGGTGGATGTCGCGATCGTGGGCGGCGGCTTCACGGGCCTGTCGGCGGCGCTGGCGCTCGCGAAGCGTGGTGCCAAGGTCGTGGTGCTGGAGGCGGGCGAGCGCGTGGCGGCCGAGGCCTCGGGCCGCAACGGCGGCCATGTCAACAACGGGCTCGCAGTGGACTATGCCGAGGTGGCCGCAAAGTTCGGCTCCGAACGTGCCCGAGCCTGGTACCGGGCCTATGACGACGCCGTCGACACGGTGGCGCAGCTGGTGCGCGAGGAGGGCATTGCCTGCGACTTCCTGCGCCACGGCAAGCTCAAGCTCGCCACACGTCCGAACCAGATGGCCGCGCTGGAGCGCAGCGCCGAGCGCCTGGTCCGCGACGGCGTCGACACCGATGTCGAGGTGCTCGATGCAGCCAGCGTGCGCGCCGAAGTGCAGAGCGACCAGTTCCACGGCGGCCTTCTCTACAAGCGCAGCGGCCAGATGCACATGGGCCGCTTCGCCCAGGGCTTGGCCGCGGCGGCCGAGCGCAACGGTGCTCAGATCCATACCGGCACCGGCGTGAGTCGTCTCGAACGCGCGGGCCGAAGCCATGCGCATCGGCTGCAAACCGGGCGCGGCACCGTCAGCGCGCAGCAGGTGCTGCTGGCCACCGGCGCCACGCGCCACGGCGGCTACGGCAGCTTCGGCTGGCTGCGCCGCCGCATCGTGCCGATCGGCAGCTTCATCGTCGTCACCGAGCCGCTCGGCGCCGAGCGCGCGCAGGCCCTGCTCGCGGCGCGGCGCACCTACGTGACGGTGGCCAACATCCACCACTACTTCCGGCTCACCGCCGACCACCGGCTGGTGTTCGGCGGGCGAGCACGCTTCGCGATCTCCAGCCCGCAATCGGATGCCGCCAGCGGCGAGATCCTGCGCGTAGGGCTTGCCCAGATCTTCCCGGAGCTCGGCAACGTGCGGCTTGACTACTGCTGGGGCGGCCTGGTCGACATGACCCAAGACCGCCTGCCGCACGCCGGCGAACGCAATGGCCTCTACTACGCGATGGGCTACAGCGGCCACGGCACGCAGATGTCGGTGCACATGGGCGAGCGCATGGCGGCCGTGATGGGCGGAGACGCGCTCGCCAACCCCTGGCAGGGCCGCAACTGGCCCGCGATCCCCGGTCACTTCGGCCCGCCGTGGTTCCTGCCGGCGGTGGGCCTCTACTACACGCTCAAGGACAGGCTGGCCTGAGCGCCATTTTTTTATCGACCCACCAAGAGGAGACAACCCCATGAACAGCAGCAGCAACAAGAGCTTCGAGAAGCTCGTCGGTCCCGGCGAAAGCCTTCGCGTGATGGAGTCGCTGAAGCGCGGCGCCTCGCGGCGCGACATCCTCGCGATGCTGATGGCCGGCGGCATGCAGGCCACGCTGGCCGGCGGCATTGCGGGCGCGGCGATGTCCGCGCATGCGCAGACGCCCAGGAAGGGCGGCCGCATCCGCGTGGCCGGCGCGACTGCTGCTGCCACTGACACGCTCGACCCGGCCAAGCAGTCGAACCAGACCGACTACTCGCGCTGCAACATGATCTACAACGGCCTCACCTCGCTGGACGGCAGCCTGACGCCGCAGCCCGCGCTGGCCGAATCGTTCGCCACCAAGGATGCCAAGACCTGGGTCTTCACGCTGCGCAAGGGCGTGACCTTCCACGATGGCAAGCCGCTCTCGCCGGCCGACGTGGTGTTCTCGGTCATGCGCCACAAGGACCCGGCCACGGCGTCGAAGGCCAAGGTGCTCGCCGACCAGATCGACAGCGCCAAGGCCACCGGCCCGAACGAAGTGACCTTCGTGCTGAGCGCGCCGAACGCCGACCTGCCGGTGATCCTGGGCACATTCCACTTCCAGATCGTCAAGGAAGGCACCACCGACTTCAACGCCGGCATCGGCACCGGCCCCTACAAGCTCAAGGAGTTCAAGCCCGGCGTGCGTTCGCTGGTGGTGCGCAACGACGCCTACTGGAAGCCCGGAAAGCCTTATCTGGACGAGATCGAGTTCGTTGGCATCGGCGACGAGAGCGCGCGCGTCAACGCGCTGCTGTCGGGCGGCATGGACCTTGTGGGCTCAGTCAATCCGCGCTCGGTCGAGCGCGTGAAGGGCACGCCCGGCTTCGGCATCTTCGTCACCCAGTCCGGCCAGTACTCCGATCTCGTGATGCGCAAGGACGTGGGTCCCGGCACCAATGCGGACTTCGTGCTTGGGATGAAGCACCTGTTCGACCGCGAGCAAATGAAGAAGACCATTGCGCTCGACTACGCGGTGGTTGCCAACGACCAGCCGATCGACCCGACCAACCGGTTCCATTTTGCCGGCCTGCCGCAGCGTCCTTTCGATCTTGACAAGGCCAAGTTCCATTTCAAGAAGGCTGGCGTCACGGGCAAGGTGCCGGTAGTGGCATCGCCGGCAGCGCTTTATTCGGTGGAGATCGCGCTGATGCTGCAGCAAACCGCACAACGCGCCGGGCTGGAACTCGAGCTTAAGCGCATGCCGGCCGACGGTTACTGGTCGAACCACTGGCTCAACAGCCATGTCGGATTCGGCAACGTCAACCCGCGCCCGAGCGCCGATGTGCTGCTGACGCAGTTCTTCCAGTCGGGTGCGGCCTGGAACGAGTCGCGCTGGAAGAGCGAGAAGTTCGACCAGCTGCTGCTCGCCTCGCGCGCCGAAACCGATCTGGCCAAGCGCAAGCAGATGTACGCCGACATGCAGACCATGATCCACCAGGACGCCGGCATCGGCATCCCGATGTTCCTCGCGAGCATTGACGGCCATACGTCCAAGCTCAAGGGCCTGTCGCCGATCCCGGTTGGCGGCCTGATGGGCTACAACTTCGCCGAAAACGTCTGGCTCGAGGCCTGAGCATGAACTCTTCCCCAGGCTTGGCGCACTCCGCGCGCTGTCAATTCTCTCACCGGAGGCAACACCAGCGGCCCATCAACGCCGGTTCCGCGGCGTTTCCCGAACGGGCGGCGTCGGTTCCATCTGTCGCGAACGGCGCAAAGCGCCAAGGAGCACCGAGATGAACCATGTAATCCTGAAGCTTCTCGCCCAGCGCATCGCGCTGGCGCTGCTGTCGCTGCTGGCGGTGTCGGTGATCGTCTTCTCGATCACCGCGGTGCTGCCCGGCGATGCCGCGCAGGAGCAGCTCGGCCAGGACGCCACGCCCGAGGCGGTCGCCGCGCTGCGCGCGCAGATGGGCCTGGACGTGCCGGCGCCCCAACGCTACGCGAAGTGGCTTCTCGGTATGGTGACGGGCGACCCCGGCCGCTCGGCCACGACGCAGATGCCGGTGGCCGAGCTGGTCGCCAGCCGGCTGCCCAATTCGCTGCTGCTCGCGGCGGTGACGGCCCTGTTCTCGGTGCCGATCGCGCTCGCGCTCGGCATCGCCTCGGCGGTGTGGCGCGGCTCCTGGTTCGACCGCGCCGCCTCGACGACGGCGGTGGGCGTGGTGTCGGTGCCGGAGTTCCTGGTCGCAACCCTCGCGGTGCTGGTCTTCGCGGTCCAGCTGCGCTGGCTGCCGGCGCTCTCCTTCGTCAACGACATCGAGTCGCTGGGCCAGTTGCTGCGCGCCTTCGCCATGCCGGTGCTGGTGCTGTGCTGCGTGATCGTCGCGCAGATGATGCGCATGACCCGCGCCGCGGTGATCGACCAGCTCGAGGCGCCCTACATCGAGATGGTGCGGCTCAAGGGCGCCTCGCCGATGCGCATGGTGCTGGCGCATGCGCTGCCCAATGCGGTAGGGCCGATCGCCAACGCCGTGGCGCTGAGCCTGTCTTACCTGCTCGGCGGCGTGATCATCGTCGAGACCATCTTCAACTACCCGGGCATCGCCAAGCTGATGGTCGACGGCGTCTCGCAGCGCGACATGCCGCTGGTGCAGACCTGCGCCATGATCTTCTGCTGCGCCTACCTGATCCTGGTGACGACGGCCGACATCTGCGGCATCCTCGCCAACCCGCGGCTGCGGCACCGTTGAGGCCAGTTCCATGGAAACCTCCACCTCCACCTCCACCTCCACCTCGGCCGTGAACGCCATGGCTTCCGTCGCGGCCCCGCCACCCGAGCGTCGAAGCAACCCGCTGCGCCGGCTCGGCGGCTTCGGCCCCTCCGGCCTGCTCGGCCTCGCGGTACTGCTGTTCTGGCTGCTCGCAGCGCTGCTCGGCCCCTGGCTGCTCTCGCACAGCACGGCGGCCATGGGCACCTCGAACGTCTTCGCGCCGATCAGCGCGAAGCACTGGCTGGGCACCGACTACCTGGGCCGCGACATGCTGGCACTCATCATCGAGGGGGCGCGCTACACGATCGGCGTCGCGCTGTTTGCCACGCTGCTGGCCAGCGGCACCGGCACCACGCTGGCGCTGCTGGCCGCCGCCAGCGGCCGCTGGATCGACGCGGTGCTCAGCCGCGGCCTGGACACGCTGACCGCGATCCCGAGCAAGATGTTCGCGCTCATCATGGTGGCGGGCTTCGGCTCCTCGGTGCCGATGCTGGTCGTCACGGCGGGCATCATCTACGTGCCGGGCGCCTACCGCATGGCGCGCTCGCTGGCCGTCAACATCAACGCGCTCGACTACGTGACCGTGGCGCGCACGCGCGGCGAAGGCACGCTCTACATCATGCTGCGCGAGATCCTGCCCAACATCGTCGGACCGATGCTGGCCGACCTGGGCCTGCGCTTCGTCTACGTCGTGCTGCTGCTGGCGAGCCTGAGCTTCCTCGGCCTGGGCATCCAGCCGCCGGCGGCCGACTGGGGCTCGCTGGTGCGCGAGAACATCGGCGCGCTGGCCATGGGCGGCGCCTCGGTGATCGTGCCGGCGCTGGCCATCGCGAGCCTGACCATCGCGGTCAACCTCGTCATCGACAACCTGCCGGGCCGCACTGCCCGCGAAAGAGGAGCACGCTGATGGGCGCACCACTCACCGTCCAGGGCTTGAGCATCTGCGCCGGCGCGAACACGCTGGTCGACAGCCTGAGCTTCTCCGTGCAGCCCGGCGAAGTGCTGGCGCTGATCGGCGAGTCGGGCTCCGGCAAGACCACCACCGCGCTGGCGCTGATGGGCTATGCGCGCCACGGCTGCCGCATCTCGGCCGGCCGGGTGCAGATCGGCGGCACCGACGTGCTGGCGCTCGATGCGGCGCAGCAGCGCGCGCTGCGCGGCCGCACGGTCTCCTACATCGCGCAGAGCGCGGCCGCCTCCTTCAATCCCTCGCGCACGATCATGGACCAGGTGGTCGAGCCGACCGTGATCCACGGCCTGTGCAAGCGGGCCGAGGCGGAGGCGAAGGCGGTGCAGCTCTTCCGCGAGCTGGCGCTGCCCGATCCGGAAACCATCGGCGCGCGCTATCCGCACCAGGTCTCCGGCGGCCAGCTGCAGCGGCTGATGGCGGCGATGGCGCTGATCGGCGACCCCGAGCTCGTGATCCTCGACGAGCCGACCACCGCGCTCGACGTGACCACGCAGATCGAGGTGCTGCGCGCCTTCCGCCGCGTGGTGCGCGAGCGCCGCGCCACCGCGGTGTACGTGAGTCACGACCTGGCCGTGGTGGCGCAGATGGCGGACCACATCCTGGTGCTGCGCGACGGAAAAATGCGTGAGCTGAACGCGACCGGGCAGATCCTCTCGGCACCGGTGGACGACTACACGAAGTGCCTGCTGGCCGCCGTCCGGCCGGCAACGCGCGAATCGGGCAAGGCAGCGAACGACGACCCCGAGCTGCTGCTCCATGTGCAGCAGCTCTCGGCCGGCTACGGCCCGGTGGATGCGCAGGGGCGTCCGGCCATGCCGATCCTGCAGGACATCGACCTGAAGCTCCACCGCGGCCAGGCGATCGGCGTGATCGGCGAGTCGGGCTCGGGCAAGACCACGCTGGCGCGAGCGGTGGCGGGCCTGCTCAAGCCCAGCCACGGCAGCGTGCTGTTCCGCGGCCGCGAGCTCAAGCCGACGCTGCAGCAGCGCGACCGCGACGAGCTGCGCCGCATCCAGATCGTGTTCCAGATGGCCGACACCGCGCTCAATCCCTCGCAGACCATCGAGCGCATCCTGGCGCGCCCGCTCGAGTTCTACAAGGGCATGCGCGGCGAGCCGCTGAAACGCCGCATCCGCGAACTGCTGGAGCTCGTGCAGCTGCCGCACTCGGTGGCCGGGCGCCTGCCGGGCGGCCTCTCGGGCGGGCAGAAGCAGCGCGTCAACCTCGCACGCGCGCTCGCGGCCGAGCCGGACCTGATCCTCTGCGACGAGGTGACCTCCGCGCTCGACACGGTGGTCGCCGCGGCGGTGCTGGACCTGATGGCGGAGCTGCGGCGCGAGCTCGGCGTGTCCTACCTGTTCATCAGCCACGACCTGCACACGGTGCGCGCGGTGTGCGACGAGATCGTCGTGATGCAGCACGGCCGCAAGCTCGCGCAGGTGGCGCGCTGCGACTACGAGCGCGGGCCGCACCACCCCTACTACGAACTGCTGGCCCGTTCGGTGCCCGAGCTGCGCCAGGGCTGGCTCGACGACATGGACCGCAGGGCTGCAGCAGCATCATGAGGAAAACCGAGATGACACCCACCTTCCGCATCGCACTGATCGCCGGCGACGGCATCGGCAAGGAAGTGATGCCCGAGGGCCTGCGCGTGGTGCAGGCCGCGGCGGCGCGCTTCGGCTTCGAGCTCGACTGCCGCACCATCGACTGGGCCAGCTGCGACTACTACGCCGCGCACGGCCAGATGATGCCGGACGACTGGAAGGAACAACTGAAGGGCGTCGACGCGCTGTACTTCGGCGCCGTCGGCTGGCCCGCCACCGTGCCGGACCACGTCTCGCTGTGGGGGTCGCTTCTGAAGTTCCGCCGCGAATTCGACCAGTACATCAACCTGCGCCCGGTGCGCCTGTTCGAAGGCGTGCCCTGCCCGCTCGCGGGCCGCCAGCCCGGCGACATCGACTACCTCGTGGTGCGCGAGAACACCGAGGGCGAATACACCTCGCTCGGCGGCGTGATGTACGAGGGCACCGAGCGCGAGATCGTGATCCAGGAATCGGTGTTCTCGCGCCACGGCACCGACCGCGTGCTGAGGTACGCCTACGAACTCGCCCAGGCGCGCAAGAGAAAGCACCTGACGGTGGCCACCAAGAGCAACGGCATCGCGATCAGCATGCCCTGGTGGGACGGCCGCGCCGACGCGATCGGCCGCGACTACCCCGAGGTGACGGTCGACAAGCAGCACATCGACATCCTGTCCGCGCGCTTCGTGCTGCAGCCCACGCGCTTCGACGTGGTGGTGGCGAGCAACCTGTTCGGCGACATCCTCTCCGACCTCGGCCCCGCGACCACCGGCACCATCGGCCTCGCGCCTTCGGCCAACCTCAACCCGGACCGCAGGTTCCCGTCGCTGTTCGAGCCGGTGCACGGCTCGGCGCCCGACATCTACGGCCAGAACATCGCCAACCCGATCGCGATGATCTGGTCGGGGGCGCTGATGCTGGACTTCCTCACCCAAGGGCAGGGCGCGGGCCGCGCCGCCCACGATGCGATCCTCGGCGCCATCGAGGCGGTGCTGCGCGAGGGCCCGCGCACGCGCGACCTCGGCGGCACTGCATCCACCACCGAACTCGGCATCGCGATTGCCGAGCGTGTGAGCGCAGCCTGAAACCCCCATGACAAACACCATGACACTGACCCTCGAACGCCAGGACCTGATGCCCGGCACCCACCTCATCGGCGCCGAATGGCGCGCGGCGAGCGACGAACGCCGCCTCGACGTCACCGACCCTGCCACCGGCGCCGTCTTCGCCAGCGTGCCCGACGGCACGGCCGCCGACGCACGCGCGGCCGTCGATGCCGCGCATGCCGCCTTCCCGGCCTGGCGCGCCGTGCCCGCCAAGCAGCGCGCCCGCATCCTCAAGCGCTGGAACGACCTGGTGATGGCGCACCAGGAGGACCTGGGCCGGCTGATCTCGCGCGAGCAGGGCAAGCCGCTGGCCGAGGGCCGGGGCGAGGTGGCCTATGCCGCCAGCTACATCGAGTGGTTTGCCGAGGAAGCCACGCGCGCCAATGGCGAGGTGATCCCCGCGCCGGTGCCGGGACGGCGCATGTTCGCGCTGAAGGAGCCGGTGGGCGTGGTCGCCACCATCACGCCGTGGAACTTCCCGGCCGCAATGATCGCGCGCAAGATCGCGCCGGCGCTCGCGGCCGGATGCACCGTGGTGTGCAAGCCGGCCGAGGACACGCCGCTGACATCGCTGGCCCTGGTCAAGCTGGCCCAGGAGGCCGGGGTGCCGGCGGGGGTCATCAACATCGTCACTGCCTCGCGCGAACGCACGCCCGAGGTGGTGGACGTGTGGCTGGACGATGCGCGCGTGCGCAAGATCAGCTTCACCGGCTCCACGCCGGTGGGCCAGCACCTGGCGCGCCGCTCGGCCGACACGCTGAAGAAGCTCTCGCTCGAGCTCGGCGGCAATGCGCCCTTCATCGTCTTCGACGATGCCGACCTCGACGCCGCGGTGGAAGGCCTGATGGCTGCCAAGTTCCGCAACGGCGGGCAGACCTGCGTCTCCCCGAACCGCGTGTTCGTGCACGAGCGCCTGCATGACGCCTTCGCCGACAAGCTGGCCGGGCGCGTCGGTGCGCTCCAGGTGGGCCCGGCGAGCGAGCCGGGCTCGCAGATCGGTCCGATGATCAATGCGCGCGCGGTCGAGAAGATCGAGCGCCATGTGCAGGACGCGGTCGCCAAGGGCGCCAAAGTGCTCACCGGCGGAAGGCGTCTTGTAGATCTGGGCCCGAACTATTACGCGCCCACGGTGCTGGTGAACGCCGATGCCACCATGGCCTGCAGCTGCGAGGAGACCTTTGGGCCGGTGGTGCCGATCACGCGCTTCGACAGCGAAGCCGAGGTGATCGCGGCGGCCAACGACACGCCCTTCGGCTTGGCGGCCTACTTCTACTCGACCGATGTCCGCCGGATCTGGCGCGTGGCCGAGGCGCTGGAGACAGGCATCGTCGGTATCAACGAAGGCGCGCTCGCCGCGGAGGCCGCCCCTTTCGGCGGCGTCAAGGCCTCAGGTTACGGACGCGAAGGCTCAGTGCACGGGCTCGACGACTACCTGCACATCAAGTACGTGTGCCAGGGGCAGCTGTAGCAGCGCTGGGCCTCGGCCTGGAATGCTGGCGCGCCTCCACAAGGTGGCCGTGCCCGGCGAACCGATCGGTCATCGTGGCCCGGCCGCATTGAAGTGCCCCCGCGCCTGTACGAGCAGTCAACCATGAACAGCCCTTTGTCCAAGCACCGAGTCGTCATCGTGGGCGGCGGTGCCGGCGGTCTGGAGCTGGCCACTCGCCTCGGCGATACGCTGGGCAAGCGCGGCATGGCGGACATCACGCTGATCGACATGCACCGCACCCACATCTGGAAGCCCAAGCTGCACGAGATCGCGTCGGGCAGCATGGACATGAGTGCGCACGAGGTCGACTATCTCGCGCAGGCGCACTGGCACCGCTTCCGCTTCCGGCTCGGCGAGCTCACCGGCATCGACCGCGAGCGGCGCGAGGTGCATGTCGCGCCCTACATGGACGACGAGGGCCGGCTGGTCACGCCGGCGCGCGCGTTCGGCTACGACACGCTGGTCGTCGCCATCGGCAGCCTCAGCAACGACTTCGGCACGCCCGGCGTGCGCGAGCATGCGCTCAGGCTCGAGTCGAAGGCCGACGCGCAGCGCTTTCACATGCGCATGGTCAATGCCTGCATCCGAGCGCACGCGCAGACCACGCCGCTGCGCCCCGAGCAGCTGCACGTGGCCATCATCGGCGCCGGCGCTACCGGCGTGGAGCTGGCGGCCGAGCTGCATCGCACCACGCGCGAGGTCGTGGCCTACGGGCTCGATCGCGTGGATGCCGAGAAGGACATCCAGGTCAGCGTGATCGAGGCCGCCGATCGCGTGCTGCCGGCGCTGCCGCCGCGCTTGTCCAAGGCCACCGAGGATCTGCTGCGCGAGCTCGGCGTGGACGTGCACACCTCGGCCAAGGTGGCCGAGGTGCTGCCCGAGGGCGTGCGCCTGGCCGACGGCCGCACGCTGCCGGCCGAGCTGGTGGTATGGGCCGCGGGCGTGAAGGCGCCCGACTTCCTGAAGGACATTGCGGGCCTGGAAACCAACCGCAGCAACCAGCTCGCGGTGCGCCCGACGCTGCAGACCACGCGCGACGACGACATCTTCGCGATCGGCGACTGCGCGGCCTGCGCCTGGCCTGAGGCCAACGGCGGCAAGGGCGGCTTCGTGCCGCCGCGCGCACAGGCCGCGCACCAGCAGGCTTCGCACGTCGCCGCGCAGATTCGTCGCCGCCTGGCCGGCACGCCGCTGAAGGATTACCGCTACCGCGACTTCGGCTCGCTGGTCTCGCTCGGCGAGTACAGCACGGTGGGCAACATGATGGGCGGCCTGATCGGCGGCAGCCTGATGATCGAAGGCGCCTTCGCACGGCTGATGTACGTGTCGCTCTACAAGATGCACGAGCTCGCGCTGCACGGCGTGGTCAAGGTCTCGCTCGACACGCTGGCCCGGCTCATCACGCGGCGCACCGAGCCCCACGTCAAGCTGCATTGAGGCGTTGCATGAGAGAACCGAAGACGCAGCTTGTCAATCGTTGGCGGCTCGTGCGACTCCGCGAGCGGTGGTCAGGGGATCAACGTAAGAGATCACCATGAAAATTCTTGTCGCGGGCGGCGATCAGGTGCTGGCCGACTCGATCCTGCGCACCCTGCGTGCGTCGGGCGCCGTGGTTGATCACGTGACCAACGGCTCGGAGGCCGATACGAGCCTCATCACCCATGGCGAGTTCGACCTGCTGATCCTCGATCTCGGCCTTCCCGCCATGGACGGCCTCGAGATCCTCAGGCGCCTGCGTGCCCGCGGGTCGCACCTACCGGTGCTTGTACTCACCGGGGCAGACAGCGTGGAGGAGCGCATCAGGAGCCTGGACAACGGCGCCGACGACTGCATGGCCAAGCCCTTTAGCTTGGAGGAGCTCAAGGCGCGCGTACGCGCGCTCTCGCGACGCGGCATGGGCATCTCCGGCAACGCGATCAGGCATGGCCCGCTGGTCTACGATCAGGCCAGCCGATTGACAACGCTCGACGGCAAGATGGTGGACTTGTCGGGCCGGGAGCTGAGCCTGCTCGAGGTGCTCCTGCAGCGCGCAGGGCGGCCGGTCAGCAAGGACCAGTTGGTGGAGCGCCTGTGCGAATGGGGCGAGGAGGTGAGCCTCAATGCGATTGAGGTGTACATCCATCGCCTGCGCAAGAAGATAGAGAAGGGGCCGGTGCGCGTCGCAACGGTTCGCGGGCTAGGCTGCTATTACCTGGAGAAGATTTCGGTCTGAGTTGCCCGGCGCAGGTCGGAGTTCATCGCATCGGTTGCGCCCGAAAACCGAGTGCGAGGGTAATACCTCACTTCCAGATTGGTACGTCAGCTTCAATCGAGCTTGATGCCGGCGGCCTTGATGACAGCGCCCAGCTTGGTGGCGTCGTCCTTGATGGTCTGCTTGAACTGCTCGGGGCTGCTGGCCACCACGTCCATTCCCATAGCGCCCAGCTTCTCCCTGGTTTCCGGCTGCTTGATGATGCGTGTGATCTCGGTGTTGAGCTTGGCAACGATCGTGCGGTCAGTTCCCGCAGGTGCCACGAAGCCGATCCAGGTGACCAGGCCCACGCCGGTCAGACCCGACTCTGCCAAGGTGGGTACGTCCGGGAGCGACGGCGAACGCTTGGCGCTAGTGACTGCGAGAGGTCTGACCTTGCCCGCCTTCACGAAGGCGATCGCCGGACCCAGCGCATCGAAGATCACCGGCACCTGCCCACCCACCACGTCCGTCATCGCCGGGCCGCTGCCCTTGTACGGGACAGCCACCATGTCGACCTTGGCCGCCGACTTGAAAGCCTCGCCTGCCACCTGCGCCGGCAGGGCGCCGTGAGCGTACGCCAGCTTGCCATCGCGCGACTTCGCCAGGCCGATCAGTTCCTTCACGCTGCGCGCCTCCACCGAGGGATGCACCGCCAGCACCATGGGCATGGTGATCGCCAGCGACACCGGCGCGAAGCCGTTGATCGGGTCGTACGGCAGCTTCGCATAGAGACTCTGGTTCATCGCGAGCGTGGAGTCGATCGGCAGGAACAGCGTGTAGCCGTCCGGCGCTGCTCGCGCGGCCATCTCCGCACCGATCAACGTGTTGCCACCGGGGCGGTTGTCCACCGTGACGGGCACGTTCCAGCTTTCGGACAGCTTGGCCGCAACGCTGCGCGCCACCGTGTCCGTGCCGCCGCCCGGCGGGAACGGCACGATGATGCGAATGGGACGCTCGGGGAACGTGTCGGCGGCGGTGCCCGCAGCCGCAGACAAGGGAAGGGCGAGCAGGCAGAGCAAGAGGTTTTGAATCAGTTTCATGGATGCGCTCCTCGCCGGCTCAATCCGGATCGACGCAGCTGAAGCTCGCCGCGGAATCGACGTCGCCCGTTCCCTTGTACTTGCTCACTTTCGGCCACGCGCACAGCGGCATCGTGCGTTCCACTGCGCCGGTGGGTTGGTTGCCCGCGTACTTGGTAGCGATAATCTCGTTTGGCACGCGCCCGTTCTCGACCCACTGCTCCATGGCGGCGAGCAGGTCCTCGGTCGGATCCGTCGCTTTCTGGGGGAACGGAACGGCAGGGCCGCCAGACCAGTTGCCGAAGTAGTTGGGGCCAACGCCGCCACGGCAGTGACCCATGCCCGGTACGTTAAACAACTTGACGAACTGGTTCGATTGACCGGGCAGAGTCTTCTCTACCGTTTGCAGATAGTTCAGCGATTCTTCAGGGGCAGCGACCGGATCGGCCAGGCCCTGGAACAGGATCATCTTGCCGCCTCGGCCCTTGAACGCGGAGAGGTCGCCGCTGGTGTGGTCCACGGCGAAGTTGAGCGCGTTGCGCATCACGTCCACGTCGGTGCCGAAGTCGAAGGTCCGCCAGTTCCAGTTCGTGCCCCAGATCCATTGAAACGGGAAGTTGCCGCCTTCCGAAATGGACGTGGGTGAAGGGACTGCCGTCGAGAAGCTGAGCTCGGTGCCTCGCAGGAAGCCAGGATAGATTTTTTCACCGGTCACCGAGTGGCTCGGGCCCGCATAGATCTTGCGCAACGCGCCGACCTGACCGGCGGACAGGCAGTCCGGGCCGTCGCCGGACGTGCATTGCAGGACGACGGGGTCGACCGTGCACTTGTCAGGTCGTCCGATCACCCCGTCCGTGAGGCCATCGAGGGCATCGCAGCTGGCCATCACCTTGTCCGCCCACAACTTGCGTTTCTCCTGCGTGAAGTAGGTCGTCATGTCCTGTTGGGTGACGGCATATGCCCAGAGGCCAGCAACGTGGGCAGGCACGCGGTTGTGGCCCATCGCGCCGACGACGATCCCGTCGTAGTCCTGTGGATACCGGATCGCCTCGGCGACCCCTTGGGCGCCTCCGGTGGAGCAGCCCATGAAATACGAGCGCGACGGGGCTGCCGCATAGAACTGCTTTAACAAGGCCTTCGACAAGGTGGTCATCAGGTGCGTCGACCGATGCCCATAGTCGACGACTTTCTCCATCTTGCCGACCATGGTGCTCACACCGTCGGGGCCGGTGCCCATGTCCGTGTTGGCCACGGCATAGCCGCGACGCAGGCCGACTGCCAGGTCGTTGTAGCGGATGGCTCCGCCGGCGCCGCCGTTGCCCGTCCCGAGGAACTTGCCGTTCCAGTTGGCCGGCATCCAGAGCTCCACCTTGATGTTGGACTCCGCTGTCGGCTTCATCGTCGCGGCCAGGCGGCAGAAGGCCGGCACGTCATTGAGGGTCGCACCCGTCGGGGTAACGAACTTGCCTGCAGGGACGTCCTCCGCGGTGGTGAACGTGGTATCCGCCAGCGTCGTGCCTGCCAGCGAGGCGCAGCTCGGGGACGCGGGCTGCGCCGGCGCTGGCTGCCCACCCACGGGCGGCAGGGCCACGAAATTCCCATCCGAGCCCCCTCCGCACGCGGCGACAAGGACGGCAGAAGAGGCTGCAATCAGCAACCGCGAAGGAAAAGACGGCAAGACTCTGCCCTCTCGATTCATGAGCATTTCGATTCTCCGACGGGTATGGCTCGGTGGCGGCAAGCGCCGATCGCGAACCGGCGCAGGGTGGCTTCATCGCGTCGGTAGAGCTTGGACCCGGCGCGATGGGAATACATTACTTTTCAACTATTCAGGTGTCAACCTTAGGAATTACCCTCGGCTGGTGGTGCTGACACTGCCTGCCCGCCGCCCTGCGCCAAGACGTCCCCGACGCGCCGCTTCGATTGGGCGGGCGGCTTGCGGCCGCAAACCCTCGAGTCGATCGAGGCTCAATTGATGTGTCCGTTCAAGGAACTCGCCGCGGGGGGAATAGGCCGACGCTTGAACGAAATCGCTTGTTCCATGACTTCGCCTGCCGCAACGGAGAATCCCGGTGTGTCGCTTGCTGTCAGTACGTTCGTCTTCTTGATGTCGAACACCGCCAGATTGGCGCCCAGGCGCTGATCCCGCGTTTGCAGCTTCAAGCCGGCCTCGAGCGCAGTGGAGTACTGCGGATCGACTGCCTGGCCGTTCTTGTCAATGCCGATATTGCCGCGGACCGATCCTGCGCGAGCATATCGTTTATGCGCCCGATGCATCAATCGTTCTGAATCTTGCAATTCACTTTGTCCTGCCAAGGCGCGAGACTCGTTCGCAAGGTTCCTCAGATACAGGAGCCGCAACTGGAGACAAGTGAGTGACTCTTCAAGCTGAAGAACTTCGTGCCTGGATCGGACGCAGCGAGACCATTCAGGACGCTGTTAACCCGACGCCGGTCATCGCGCTGACCGCCACGCTGGATCACCCTTCGGTGCCCGTCGAGACCGGCACCACTTTGCCGTACCTTTGGCATTGGTTGTATTTCCTGCCGATGCATCGACAGTCGGAAATCGGCGCCGATGGGCACGCCAAGCGCGGCGGCTTCCTTCCTCCGGTGCCACTGCCTCGCCGCATGTGGGCCGGCAGCCAGTTCGAGTTTCGCTCGCCCATACGAGTCGGTGACCGGGTCGCGCGAACCTCGACCATCGACGACGTGACCGTCAAAGAGGGCCGCACCGGCACGCTTGTCTTCGTCAAGGTCAGGCACGAGGTGCGCTGCAACGACGGCAGCGAACCAGCGCTCGTCGAATTCCACGACATCGTCTACCGCGAGGCTCAGGGTCCGAACGACGTCGCCCCACCGCCACAAGCCGCGCCTGCGGAAGCCCAATGGAGGCGCTCCATCGTGCCGGATGACGTGCTGCTGTTTCGCTACTCGGCACTCACCTTCAACGGCCATCGCATTCACTATGACAGGCAGTACGTCACCAAGGTCGAGGGCTATCCCGGCCTGATCGTGCATGGACCGCTGATTGCAACGCTGCTTATGGATCTCCTTCGGCGCCAGATGCCGCAAGCCGATGTGGCCAGCTTTCGATTCAAGGCGGTGCGCCCGACATTCGACCTGCATCCGTTCCATCTCCAGGGACAACCTGAAGCCGACGGAAAGACCATCCGGCTCTGGGCCTCCGATCACGAAGGCTGGCTCACGATGGACGCGACTGCGGTCCTGCGCTGATCTCCATCAACCCACCTACCTTCGGATAGAGCAACACATGCAGCCACTCAAGGGCCTCACGGTCGTCACGCTGGAGCACGCGATCGCGGCGCCTTTCGCCACGCGCCAACTCGCTGACCTCGGCGCACGCGTCATCAAGATCGAACGGCCGGGATCGGGCGATTTCGCCCGAGGCTATGACGAGCGCGTGCACGGACTGGCGTCGCACTTTGTCTGGACCAACCGCTCCAAGGAGAGCCTGACGCTCGACGTCAAGCATCCCGAGGCGGCCACGATTCTGGAACGCCTGGTGCTGGAGAAGGCAGATGTCGTCGTACAGAACCTCGCGCCCGGTGCCGCTGCGCGCCTCGGCCTCGGGTATGAAATGCTGTCCGCCGCAAAGCCGGGGTTGATCGTGTGCGACATCTCAGGCTATGGCGACGACCCGATCAACCCCGGTCCGTACCGTGACAAGAAGGCCTACGATCTTCTTATTCAGAGCGAAGCGGGGTTCGTCTCGGTCACCGGCACGCCCGATGAGCCGTGCAAGGCCGGTCCATCGATCGCCGACATCGCCGCGGGCATGTACGCGTACAGCAGCATTCTCGCGGCGCTGTTGCAACGCGGCCAGACCGGCAAGGGGCAGCGCATCGACATCTCCATGCTGGAGTCGCTCGCCGAATGGACCAGCTATCCGCTCTACTACGCCTTCGAAGGCGCCGCACCACCACCGCGAACCGGCGCCAGTCATGCAACGATCTACCCCTATGGCCCGTTCCCCACGGGTGACGGCAACATGGTGATGCTGGGCCTTCAGAATGAACGCGAGTGGGCCAGTTTCTGCGAGACGGTGCTGCAGCGACCGGCGCTGACTGCCGATCCTCGCTTCACAGCCAACTTCAAGAGGGTGGCCGAGCGCGACGCGCTGCGCAGAATCATTGTGGAAGCCTTCTCATCCCTGACCAGGGCACAGGTGGTCGAACGGCTCGAACTCGCGCAAATCGCCAATGCCCAGGTCAACACCATGAATGATGTCTGGGCCCACCCGCAACTGAAGGCGCGCGGGCGTTGGACCGAAGTCGGCTCGCCGAAGGGCCCGCTCCCCGCCATGCTGCCGCCCGGCACCTGGGACGTGGGGCCGCGCATGGACCCCGTGCCGGCACTCGGTCAGCACACCGACGCAATCCTTGCCGAGCTGGGCTACGGCGCGGCCGAGATCGAGGCGCTGCGCGCGGCCAAGGCTGTCTGAGGTGGGCATCATGTCCGTTGCTTCCAATATCCCTCGCACCTACCTCTTCGTTCCGGGCACGCGGCCGGAACGCTTCGGCAAGGCGCTGGCAAGCGGCGCGGATGCCGTCATCCTGGACCTTGAGGACGCGGTCGCAGCCGACGACAAGGCGCTTGCCCGCCAGGCGATCGCAGACTGGTTCCGTTCCGCATCCGCGGGCGACCGGACGCGCACGGTGGTGCGCATCAACGATGCCGCGTCGCCGTGGTTCGATGACGACTTGGCGGCGTTGCGCAAGGCCGGGGCCTGCAGCGTTCTGCTGCCCAAGGCCGAGTCTGCACAGCAGGTCGCGGCGACGCTCGCCGTGCTGCCCGGAGCCAGCGTTCTCGCGCTGATCGAAAGTGCGCGCGGGGTGGCCGGAGTCGACACCGTCGCCGCCGCGGGCGTGTCGCGTCTGGTGTTCGGCACGTTGGACTTCGCATTGGACCTGGACATCGAGATTGATAACGACGCTTCGGGTCTCGCCTACGCGGCCAGCCGCATCGCGATTGCCTCGCGCGTGGCAGGCCTGCCGGCGCCGGTCGCCGGGGTCACGCCACAGCTGGACGATCGCAAGCGCCTTCTGGCCGATCTGGCTTCGGCGCGTGCTCTTGGCTTTGGCGCCAAACTGTGCATTCATCCGAGCCAGGTCGAGCCCATTCACACCGCGCTGAGACCCCCCGCAGAAGCACTGGCGTGGGCGCAGCGAGTGTTGGCAGCCGATGCAGCGTCCCCGGGCACTGCGCGGCTCGACGGCCGCATGGTCGATCGACCTGTGGTCCTGCAGGCGCAACGCACGCTGGCCCTGGCCCGCGACTGAATCTACCCTCAACATCCAGCCCAGAAAGATCCAACACCATGGCCTCCACCATCATCGACTCGCGCATCTTTGGCGACATGTTCAGCGACGCGCGCATGCGCGACGTGTGGTCTGACGAGAACCGGACCGCCAAGTACCTCGACATCGAACGCGCGCTGGCCAAGGTGCAGGGCGAGCTCGGCATCATCCCCAAGGATGCGGCGGACGAGATCGTTCGCAACTGCGAGCTATCCCAGATCGACTGGGCGAAGCTCAAGGCCAAGACCGAGCAGATCGGCTACCCGATCATTGCGGTCGTCAACCAGATCAACGCCAACTGCCGCGACAAGCTGGGCGAGTATTGCCACTGGGGCGCTACCACGCAGGACATCACCGATACGGCCGCGGTGCTGCAGATGCGCGAAGGCCTCGCATTGGTCGAGCAGGATCTGGACCAGATCGGAGAAGCACTGGCTGCGCTGGCAAAGAAGTACCGCGACACGCCGGTGATCGGTCGCTCCAATCTGCAGCAGGCCACACCGATCACCTTTGGCTACAAGATGGCAAGCATCCTGGCCGGTATCGACCGTCACCGCGAGCGTCTGCAGCAGCTCAAGCCACGGGTGCTGATGGGCGAGTTCGGCGGCGCGTCGGGCACGCTGTCGTCGCTGGAGAAGGGCGCGATGGAAACACAGGCCGGCCTGATGAAGGAACTCGGCCTTGCCCAGCCACTGATCTCCTGGCACACGGTGCGCGACACCATCGCGGAGGTGGGAGCCTTCCTTGGACTGGTGGGTGGCTCGCTCGGCAAGATCGCGATGGACGTCAAGCTGATGATGCAGACCGAAGTGGCCGAGGTGTTCGAGCCTTTCGCACCCGGCCGCGGCTCGTCGTCGACCATGCCGCAGAAGCGCAACCCGATCTCCTGCCTGTACATCCATGCCAATATCTCTGTGGCGCGTCAGCATGTCGCTGCGCTGATGGATGCGATGGTGGCCGACCACGAGCGCTCGACGGGCCCTTGGGAGATCGAGTGGGTGTCCTTGCCGGAGATTTTCTGCCTGATGTCCGGGGCGCTGAAGCAGACCAAATTCATCCTCAAGGGCCTGGAAGTCGACGCCACGCGCATGCGCGCCAACATCGACATCACGAATGGACTCGTGATGTCGGAGGCCGTGATGATGGGACTGGGCCCCTACATCGGCCGCGAGTACGCGCACGACCTGGTCTATGACCTGTGCCGCCAGGCACTGGCCGACAACCGACCGCTGGTCGAAATCCTGGTCGCCCATCCAGAGATCAACAAGCACGTCACGCGAGCCCAACTCGACGCGATGTGCGACCCGGCCAACAACCTCGGCCAAGCCGGCGTCATGGTCGATCGCGTGCTCAGCGCGCGCCGCTGAGTCCGTCTTCGCTACCGACCGAACCGGCGCAGACCGGTACGCATTTGTGCGCCTCTCATACCGGAGACAACGTCGTGAACATCCGCAAACTCCTAAAGCTGCTCTATGTACAGGTCCTGATCGGCCTGATCCTCGGCATCACCGTGGGCCACTACTGGCCCGAGTTCGGCGCCGCCCTCAAGCCGCTTGGCGACGGCTTCGTCAAGCTGGTCAAGATGATGATCGCGCCGGTGGTGTTCTGCACCATCGTGAGCGGCATCACTTCGCTTGGCGACTCCAAGGAGATCGGCAAGACCCTGCTCAAGGCAATGGGCCTCTTCTACGCCCTGACAATTCTCGCGCTCATCACGGGCTTGGTCACCGTTTTGCTGATTCAGCCGGGCGCCGGTATGCACATCGATCCGAGGAACCTCGATGCCTCCGTGGCGACGCGCTTTGCGAACCAGGTGCATATCCATGGCTTTACCGACTTCGTCATGCACATCATCCCGAACGCGTTCGTCGGCGCTTTCGCCGAAGGCGAGGTGCTGCCTGTGCTGCTGCTCGCGGTGCTCTGCGGATTCGGGCTGACGAAGATCGGGGTGGCCGCCAAGCCGGTGCTTGAGGGCATCGAAGGCTTTTCGCACATGCTCTTCGCGGCCTTCGGCATCATCATGCGGCTGGCGCCGATCGGCGCATTCGGCGCGATGGCGTTCACTGTAGGGCGTTACGGCATCAAGTCGATCGGTTCACTCGGACTGCTGATCGGGACCTTCTATGTGGCCTGCATCTTCTTTGTCGTCGTGGTGCTCGGCGTGTTGTCGCGTCTGCACGGGTTCAAGCTGTGGCAGGTGATGCGCTACATCAAGGAAGAACTGCTCGTGGTGCTCGGTACGTCGTCCAGCGAACCAGTGCTCCCCCGTCTCCTGCTCAAGCTCGAACGGCTGGGTTGCAAAAAGGGCGTGGTCGGGCTGGTGCTTCCGACCGGCTATTCGTTCAATCTCGACGGCACGGCCATCTACCTCACGCTGGCGTCGATGTTCATCGCCCAGGCCTGCGACATCCATCTCACGTGGCTGCAGATCGGCTCGATGCTGGGCATCATGCTGCTGACCTCCAAAGGCGCGGCGGGTGTGACAGGCAGTGGCTTCGTCGCCTTGGTTGCCACGCTCACGGTCATGCCTGATTTGCCAGTGGCCGGCGTCGCGCTGATCGTCGGGATCGATCGCTTCATGTCCGAGGCGCGGGCGCTTACCAGCACCATCAGCAACGCTGTGGCTTGCATCGTGGTCTCGATCTGGGAGAACGCTTGCGACCGGGACGTGCTGCGGCGCGAACTGGCCGCGAACTACGCCAACACCGAGCACGAACTCGAAGAGGGGTCCGCAGACCCGCAGCTGCCGCTCGGCCACGCTGGCCCGGCACACTGATGCCAAGCGCCAAGCGCCAAGCGCCAAGCGCCAAGCGCCAAGCTTCGAGCTTCGAGTTCGGCCGCCTCAGAAGACTCAACTCACCGCGCGGCGGCCTTCTGGCTTGCGCGCTTTGTCTTCATCTCAGAGAAGAACTCGAAAAACTGCAGGGCGGCCGGCGAGAGGGTGCGGCCCTTGCGCCGAATCAGGCCCACCTTGCGACTGACGACCGGTTCGACCAACGGGACGCTGACCAACAGCGGGTGATCGGCGCCCGGCATGGCGATCGAGGGGACTGCCGCGACGCCGAGCCCGGCTTCGACCAGCCCCAGCATCGTCGTGACATGCTGCGCCTCGTAGATCGCTTGCGGGCGCCCCGGCAGACCTGATAGCGCCTGGTCCAGCAGCAGGCGGTTTCCAGACGCCTTGCTCACCGAGATGTAGTCGTACTGCGCCAGGTCCGTCCAGCTCACCTTCCGCTTGCCCGCGAGCGGATGGTCGCGCCGGCAAGCGGCAACGAAGCGCTCCTCCATCAGCGGCTTGAACTCGATGTCGGGTTCCTGGCCTCCAATGAAGTTGAGCCCAAAATCCGCCTCGCCACGCGACACGGCGGCGAGCACCTCATTGGCGCTCGCATCGAAGACCTTGACCCGGACCTTCGGGTATCGCTCGTGATAGCGCGAGATCACCTGCGACACGAAGTAGTAGACCGTCGACGGCACGCAAGCGATGGTGACCTCGCCCATGCGCGTTGCCGCCACCCCGCGGATGCCCAGCAGCGTGAGGTCCAGATCGTCAAGCAGCTGCTGCACCTTCCGGTCGAAGTCGCGCCCGACCGCCGTCAGGCTCACCCGCCGCGTGGTCCGCTCCAGCAGCCGTACTCCGAGCGCTTCTTCCAGCTTCTCGATGCGCCTGCTGAACGCGGGCTGCGATACGTGCAGCGCTTCGGCCGCCTTGCGAAAGCTGTTCAGTTCGGCGACGGCGCGGAACGCCTGCAGGTCGTTGAGGTTGAAATTGATCGCCATGGTCAGGTACCGCAGGCATGTTTGACTGATCGACAGTGTGCATCAATCGATCCTAAACATGCAATTCACAGCAAGCATCGAACCGAAGACCATAGGTCCACGGTCAAGGAAGCGACCTGGATGCCAATCTTTCAACCATCGGAGACATCAATGCAACTTCACAACGCACCCGTCCTGTGTGCCTTGGCCTCGGCGGCTGTGCTCTTCTGCAGCGGCGCGCTCGCCGCCTATCCCGAAAAATCGATCACCATCGTCGTGCCGACCGCCGCCGGGGGCGCCAACGACGCGATGGCGCGAGTCATCGGCCAGGCGATGTCGGCCGCCCTCAAGCAACCGGTCGTCGTCGACAACAAGGCGGGCGCCAACGGCGCGATTGCCAGCGAGTTCGTCATGCGCGCCGCGCCGGATGGCTACACGCTGATGCTCGGCTATGTGGCCACGCATGCGATGAATCCCGCACTGCAGAAGCTGCGCTACGACCCGGTGAAGGACTTCGAGCCCGTGGCCATGGTCGGCACGTCCGCGACGCTGATGGTCGTGACCCCTTCGGTCAAAGCGAACAATGCGAAGGAACTCGTCGCCGCGCTCAAGACCGCCCCGGACAAGACGAGCTACGCGTCTGCTGGCAACGGAACGGCACCGCATTTCGCCGCTGAGATGTTCAAGCTGTCGACGGGCACCAGCATGCTTCACGTACCGTACAAGGGATCGGCGCCTGCGATCACCGACACGATCGGCGGCCAGACACAGGTGATGTTCCCGAGCCTCTTCACTGCCATGCCCTACGTCAAAGCCGGCAAGCTCAAGGCGATCGGCGTAGCCGGTACCAAGCGTTCGCCGCAGATGCCGGACGTGCCGACGCTCAAGGAGCAGGGCGTCGACAACGTGGATGTTTCGCAGTGGTACGGTATCTTCGCGCCAGCCAAGACTCCGAAGCCCGTGATCGAGCAACTCAACAAGGTGCTCAATGCGGCCTTGGCCGACAAGGGCGTCATCAAGAAGCTGGAGGACCACGGCGCCGAGGTTGAAACCATGACTTCCGAGCAGATGCGCACCTATGTGCAGCAGGAGCAGGTCAAGTGGAAGAAGGTGGTCCAGGCGGCAAAGCTTTCGGCCGACTGAGATGAGCAGGACCATTCCCTGCGTGCTGATGCGTGCGGGTACCTCGCGCGGCCCTTTCTTCCTGAGGGAGTGGCTGCCTGAAAGCGACGAGGAGCGCGACCAGGCGCTGATCGGCGCGATCGGTGCCTCCGATCCGCTGCAGCTCGACGGCTTGGGCGGCGGCAGCACCCTCAACAGCAAGGTCGCCATCGTTTCCCGTTCAAAGGAACCGGGCTGCGATCTGGACTACCTGTTCGCGCAGGTGGGAGTCGGACACCGTTCCGTCGACACGCGGCCGAACTGCGGCAACATGCTGTCGGGCGTCGCGCCCTTCGCAATCGAGCAGGGGCTGGTCAAGGCGCAGGACGGGGTGACGCGGGTACGCGTCTTCAATGTCAACACGCGATCGCGCATCGACGTCACGGTCAGGACGCCCGGCAAGCGCGTCACCTACGAGGGAGATGCGCGCATCGATGGCGTGGCCGGTACGGCTGCACCAATCCTCCTGAACTTCCTGGACGCGTGGGGTGCCGTGACGGGCAAGGTCTTTCCGACCGGTCGGCGGATCGACACGATCGACGATATCGAGGTGACGTGCATCGATGCGGCGATGCCGCTGATGATCGTGCGCGCGCGTGACCTGGGCGTCACCGGCGGCGAAAAGCCCTCGGCGCTCGATTCGAATACGGTACTGCTGGAGCGGCTCGAGAAGCTGCGTCTTCAGGCCGGCCTGTTGATGGGACTCGGGGATGTTTCGGGCAGCGTCATTCCCAAGCCGGTGCTGGTCAGCGCAGGAGACTCGCCGGACAGCATCACCTCGCGCTACTTCACCCCACGCCGCTGCCATGCTTCGCATGCGGTGACTGGTGCGATCGGCGTTCTCAGCGCCTTCGCACTCCCGGGCACCGTCGCCAGTGCCTCTGCTCGCGAGCCAGGCCGTCACAACCTGGTTCTCCTGCACCCGGCAGGGCAGATCGACGTGGAAGTCGAGCTTGCGGGTCGGGCGGACGATGCGACCGTGAAAGCGGCGGCGCTGGTGCGTACCGCCAGAAAGATCATGCAGGGCGAGATGCAGTTGCCCGACTATGTCTTTACGCGCCCTGAGGCCGTTGCGCGTCAGTCGGCCACGTTCCCGCGCAAACCGATCACCATCATCGTGCCGACCCGTGCGGGCGGCGGCAACGACACGATGGCCAGGATCATCGCGGCCGAACTGAAGCCGCTGCTCGGCCAAGAAGTTCTCGTGGACAACCGGGCCGGCGCAAATGGTGCTATCGCGAGCGAGTATGTGGCCAGGGCAGAACCGGACGGCCACACCCTCATGTTCGGCTACGTGGGCACCCACGCCATGAACCCCGCACTCCAGAAGCTGGGCTACCACCCTGTCAAAGACTTTGAGCCGGTCGGGTTGATCGGATCGTCGCCGACCCTGATGGTGGCCAACCGGCACGCCGGCTTCGACGACGTTCGCGGCCTCCTGCAGCGTTTGCGCAGCGGGCCGGGCAGCATCAGATACGCGTCGGCCGGTGACGGTACGCCGCCACACTTCGCGGCGGAGCTGTTCCAACTCAACACGGGCACGAGGATGGAAGGTAGAACCCATGAGGGTGCAGCGCCTGCGATCGTGGACACACTCGATGGTCGCTCGCAGGTCATGTTTCCGAGCCTGTTCACCGCGCATCCCTTCATCCTCGACGGCCGGCTGCGCGCCCTCGCCGTTGCGGCCCCGGCGCGTCTCGAAGCGTTGCCTGCGGTGCCTACGCTCTCGGAATCAGGCATCGAAGGGGTCGATGTCTCGCAGTGGTATGGGCTGTTTGCCCCTGCACGCACCTCGCCCGCGGTGGTCGCGCAGATCAACCGCGCCCTCAACGAGGTTCTCGCCAATCCGCAAGTGGTTGCCCGATTCGAACGCCAAGGCGCCAGGGTCGAGGCCGGTCCGCCCTCTGCACTGCGAGAACGCGTTCGGCACGAGTTCGGTCGTTGGCAGGACGTGGTGGACGAGGGCGGCCTCGCGCCGCAAGACATCCGTCTGCTTGCGGCGGATTGATCGGCCGAATCACCCAGACCCGGCACTCGTTGCCGAACCATCTTGCGGCACGTTGCCGCATCCACCGCCGGCGTTGCGAGGCGCCGGTAATCCCTGTCCGTCCCTTGGAGACACTTGCTATGCGTAAGTCCTTGATCACCTTTGCGGCGCTGGCTGCTTCGGGCGCTGCTTCGGCGCAGTCGTCCTTGACGCTTTTCGGCGTCGCTGATTCGGCGGTCAGTCACTACAGCGTGAAGAGTTCCTTCTACAACAACACGGGGACGCTCCCGCCGCTGTCGGCTCTCGCCGTGGCAGAAGCGACGCGTTCTCAAACCGTGCTGTCGAGTGGCGCCAATTCGTCGAGCCGTGTCGGCTTCCGTGGCACCGAAGACCTGGGCGGCGGACTGGCGGCAGGGTTCTGGCTTGAGTCAGGCATCACCCAGGACAGCGGCGCAACCGCTTTGGCCTCCTTCAGCCGTCGCTCAACGGTGAGCCTGTCCGGCGGATTCGGTGAACTCAGGCTCGGCCGGGACTATGTTCCGACCTACTGGAACGAGAGCGTGTTCGATCCGATGGGTGCAGTCGGCGTCGGCGAAAACCTCATCAAGAGCATCAGCGGCAACATCGCCACGGCGCGCGGCCCGGGCTCCGCCATTGCCGCGAATGACAACGCGATTCGGGCGTCCAACAGCGTGGGTTACTTCCTGCCTCGCGATCTCGGCGGTTTCTACGGTCAGGTCATGTACGCCCTTCCTGAGAACGTGAAATACAGCTACCTGTCCGACAGCCCGTCCCAACGTGGCCGCTACTACGGCGGGCGGTTCGGCTATGCAAGCGGCCCGCTCGATGTGGCGGTTGCCTACGGACAAAGCACGGCCGCCGACACCTTGTTGATCAGCGAGGCCGGGGTCGTGGCCGGCACCCGGCTTTCCGAGAAACTGCGCACGATCAACTTGGGCGCGTCCTACGATTTTGGTGTCCTCAAGCTGATGGGCGAGTTGTCGCAGGTCAAGGACAAGGCTCAGACCACCACCGCTCCCTTGAGTGCCGGCAGACTCACCTTCAAAGACAATGACGAGTACAACGGCGCCATGATCGGCATGACGGTCCCCGTCGGTGCTGGCGTTCTGAAGGCGTCGTACGCTCGCGTCAAGTTCAAGAACGACCCGGGTTCCGCCGCGCCGACGTTGTCGGCACTGGACCGCGACGCGTCGGTGAACAAGCTCGCGCTCGGCTACGTCCACAACCTGTCGAAGCGCACCGCGCTCTATGCCACGGTGGCTCGCGCTCGGATCAAGAACGGGCAGAACAACCCTGCAATCATGGCCGTCGGGCTTGGGGGCCCTGCCTTCTTGTCTACGGGTTCGGGCGTGGCGGGTTTGGCGCCGCGCAGCGCTACGGGTTACGACTTCGGGCTGCGCCACGCATTCTGACGTCAAGTGTGGCAGCGTGTATGGGGCTCTGGCTTGAGCCCCCCCATCGTGCTGATCAATCGCGGAAGAATGACGTTGGCATGCACCTTGAAGATGTCTGCAATACAACCCTAAGCGGGCATTGAAGGAAGAACAGCGACCAGCAGCATTTAGTCCCGGCGTCATCGCACGGTCCTTCGCCTCCAAGGTGGCGGCGCAAGAGATTGGCGCAGCATCGCCAGAAAGGCCGTTGCCCGCGCACTTCGCCCGAAGCGGGTGCCCAGCATGGCGACGACGTCGGCGGCAGGAACATCCCAGCTCGCAAGCACCCGCTTGAGCCGACCGGCTGCCAGATCGGCAGCGACGTTCCACTCCGACCGCATCGCGACACCCTGCCCTGTGACCGCCCAGTCGCGCACCACCGCGCCGTCATTGCTGCACATGGTGGGACGGATCCGGACCGTCTCCGGCTCGCGGGAAGCGTGCACGAAGCGCCACAGCGTGACGTCCTCGTCGTTCTCTCTCACCACCAGGCATCGATGCCGCAGCAAGTCTGAAGGCGACTGAATCGGCGAAGCACTGGCGAGATAGTCCGGGCTGGCGCAGAGGATGCGTCGGTTCGGTGCCAGCGTCGTGACGATCTGGTTTTGGGCGCCAGGCGGTCCGATGTGGACGATGACGTCGCTGCTCTCGACCAGGTGCGCGCCGGGATGGTCGGCAAGGTCCAGGGTGACCGTCACGCCAGGGTGCGCTTTTGCAAACGCATCGACCACGGGTGCGACATGCAGCCGGCCGAAGCCATGCGGGGCGGCTATGCGTAGATGCCCGCTGACGGCCTTCTTGCGATTGGCCAATGCCTCGGACAGCGCCTCCATCGCATCGGCCACGATCGTCCCGTGCGATGCGACCAGATCGCCTTCATCGGTGAGGACCATCCTGCGGCCGGAACGGTCGATCAGCCGGATGCCAATCCGTGCTTCCAGCGCTTGCAGGCGCTGGGTGACGGCCGGCGGCGTGACATCCATCTTCCGGGCAGCTTCAGCGAGCGACGCGGACTGGGCCAGCATGTTGAAGAAGCGCAGATCCTCAGAGCTGATCATTTAGTGGGACCTTAACTCGCTATGCAGGTTCGATAAATTGTAGGTTGAATCGATCAGGCGCAACATCCGGTCATCTCACTTGGTCGGTGTCGGTCCGCATCCGGCAGGCCTCATCGGTCAAGCACAACACGGAGCACGACATTGGGCCAGGCCATAGGCATGAAGCAGGCGCAAGCCGAACAGATCGCAACGACGCTGGGGGAACTGGCGACGCCTTGCCTCGTCCTCGACGCTGAGCGGATGGAGCGGAACATCGCACGCCTGAAAGCCAAGCTGGACCGCCTGGGCGTCACGCTGCGTCCCCACCTCAAGACGTCCAAGTCGGTGGACGTCGCGCGGCGCGTGATGACGTCGCCGTCGGGTCCGGCAACCGTTTCGACGCTTCTTGAAGCCGAGCAGTTCGCGGCGGCCGGCGTGCGGGACATCGTCTACGCCGTCGGCATCGCGCCATCGAAACTGCCACAGGTGCTGGCGCTGCGCGCCGGGGGCGCCGACGTGACCGTGGTGCTGGACACCGTGGAGCAGGCGCAAGCGGTTGCCCGGGCCTCGCGCCAGGCCGGCACGCGCATTCCGGCGCTGATCGAGATCGACTGCGACGGCCACCGCTCCGGCGTGCTGCCGACCGACCGGCAGCTGCTGCTGGACATCGGCCACGCCCTCGAAGACGGCGCGGAACTGCGGGGCGTGATCACGCACGCCGGCGCAAGTTATTCGGCCCGTGGGGCCGAGGCCTTGGGTGAATGTGCCGAGGTCGAGCGCCGCAGCGTGGTCGATGCCGCCACCGTCCTGCGCGAGGCGGGCTTGCCCTGTCCGGTGGTCAGCGTCGGCTCCACACCGACCGCGCACAACGCCACCGACCTCACCGGCGTCACCGAAGTGCGGGCGGGCGTGTTCGTGTTCTTCGATCTCGTGATGGCCGGTATCGGTGTCTGCCAGGTCGACGACATCGCGCTGTCGGTACTCGCGACGGTGATCGGCCACCAGCGCGACAAGGGATGGATCGTGATCGACGCCGGCTGGATGGCACTATCGCAGGACCGCGGCACCCGCAGGCAGGCGATCGACCAAGGTTATGGGCAGGTGTGCGACACCGCCGGCGTGCCCTATCCGGACCTGCTCGTTGCCGACGCCAACCAGGAGCACGGGATCATCACGGTGCGTCCCGGCTCGGGGGGCAAGCTGCCCGATCTCGCGATCGGTGATCGTGTGCGGATCCTGCCGAACCACGCCTGCGCCACAGGCGCCCAGCACCGGGCTTATCACGTCGTTCGCGGCGCTTCCGACCGGGTCGAAGCCGAGTGGTCGCGTTTCGGGGGCTGGCGATGAGCGGCGAGCAGCTCGTGACCGGCATCCTGACGGACCGGGCGCCGAAGCCGGCAGGTCACTACACGCAGGCCATTGTCTCGGGCGCCCACGTCTTCGTCTCCGGCCAGTTGCCGATCCGCCCGGATGGACGTGCGCTGGACGACGACGGATTCGAGGCGCAGGCCAGGCAGGCGATCCAGAACATGCTGGAGATCGTGCACGCCGCGGGCAGCTCGCCGCAACAGATCGTCAAGGTGACGGCCTACATCGTCGGCCTCGCCAACTGGGCCCGCTTCAACGCGGTCTATGCGTCCATGCTGCCGGGTGCGTGCCCCGCGCGCAGCGTGGTTCCGGTGCCAGAATTGCACTACGGGTACCTGGTCGAGATCGACGCCATCGCGGTGCGCGAACCATGACCGCCATGGCGACCCGGCCCGGCCACCACGACCACGAAGACGTGGTGCTGGTCCCGTTTGCCACGGAACACCTGGAAAGCGCCCTCCAGCTTTCGCAGGAGATGTCCTGGCCCTATCGGCTCGAGGACTGGGCCCTCGCGCTCGAGCTCGGCCAGGGCTTCGTGCTCCGCAACGACGCCGGTACGGTGATCGCGACCGCCGCCTGGTGGGCCTACGGCGAGGACCATGCTTCAGCCGGGATGATCATCGTCGCCAAGGCTGCCCAAGGCCGTGGCCACGGTGCCCGGCTGATGGATGCGCTGCTGGCAGCGGTGCACCCGCGGACCATCACGCTGAACTCGACGGCCGAAGGTCTGGCGCTTTATGAAAGGCGCGGCTTTGTCCGCATCGGCGTCATCCAACAGCATCAAGGCGTTCCCGACGAGCGCCACCAGGCGCCACCGGCCAGCCTGGTCAGGGCGATGGCGCCATCGGATGTCGAGGCGGTCGCGCGTCTGGACCAGCAGGCCACGGGCTGGGCCAGGCGGCAGATGCTGGATCGGCTCATCCAGGCCGGTGACGGCCACGTGCTCGTGCGTGACGGCGAGCCGCGCGGCTATGCCATTTCACGCCTGTTCGGCCGCGGGCACATCATGGGTCCCGTGGTTGCCGAAAGTGCGGCCGATGCGCGCGCCTTGATCGAAGCCGCGCTCGCACGACTTGGCCAGGTTTTCGTCCGCGTCGACACCGATGCCACCTCGCAGCTCGGGGACTGGCTCGAAAGCATCGGCCTGCGCCAGGTCGGTGACGCCACCACCATGGTCAAGGGGCCGCACATCCCGCCGGCGGGGCCAGCACGCATGTTTGCGCTGGCCAACCAGTCGTTCAACTAGGAGACATCACGATGCCGCGCTCAAAGACCCCGGAAAGGCCGCTATGAAGCTGACCTCGTATTGGCTGGACACCTCGGAGCCCTTCCGTAGTGCCACTGCAGGACCGGTGCAGGGCAGCTGCGACGTGGCGGTGATCGGCGGCGGCCTGACTGGCTGCTCGGCTGCGCTGGCGCTTGCCAAGAAGGGTGCACGCGTCGTACTCCTGGAAGCCGAGACCATCGGGCACGCCGCCTCCGGTCGCAACGGCGGCATGTGCAACAACGGCTTCGCCCAGGACTACGGCACGATGTCGGCCAAACTCGGCAAGGAAGTCGCCGACCGGCTCTATCGGGCCTTCGACGCCGGAGTCGATACGGTCGAGCGCTTGGCGGCGGAAGAGAAGATCGACTGCAGCTTCGCGCGCGTTGGCAAGATCAAGCTGGCGGCCAAGCCCGAGCACTACGACAAGCTGGCGCGCAGTCAGGAACTGCTGGCGGCCAACGTCGACCCCGACACGGAGATGGTCAGTCGCGCCGACATTGCCGGCGAGGTGGGGTCGGACCGCTTCCACGGCGGGCTGATCTACCGCAAAGGCGCCGGCATGCATGTCGGGCGCTTCGTCCGCGGCTTGGCGGAAGCGGCGGCGCGGCGTGGCGTGGAGATCCACGAGCAGGCGCCGATGACGGGCCTGCGACCCGCCCCCGGCGGAGGGCACCAGATCGAAACGCTGAAGGGTCGGCTCAACGCCAAGCAGGTTCTGCTGGCGAGCGGAACCTCGCAGACGGGGCCGCTGGGCTGGATTCGACGCCGCATCGTGCCGGTTGGCGCGTTCCTGATCGTCACCGAGCCCCTGCCGACAGAGACGCTCGACCGGCTGTTGCCGCGGCGACGGATGGCGGTCGATACGAAGAACCTGGTCAACTACTTCCGAACGACGCCCGACAACCGGCTGCTGTTCGGTGGACGCGCCCGCTTCGCCGTCTCCAACCCGACCTCCGACGAGAAGAGTGGCGCGATCCTGCAGGCGGCATTGCACGACGTCTTTCCCGACCTTCGCCAAGCGCGCATCGACTATTGCTGGGGCGGCATGGTCGACATGACGCGTGACCGCCTGCCACGCGCCGGCGAGCGCAATGGCATCTACTACTCGATGGGCTACAGCGGCCACGGCACCCAGATGTCGACCCTGATGGGGACGATCATGGCGGAAGTCATGGACGGGCGCGCCGAACTCAATCCCTGGAAAGACTTCGACTGGCCCGCGATCCCGGGGCATGTCGGACCACCGTGGTTCCTGCCGCTGGTAGGGGCCTATTACCGGCTCAAGGACAAGCTCGCCTGAAGCCGATCTCGCCACTCATCGATCGAGGAGACAACCATGAACGAGCACAATCCTGGAAGCCATGCAGGTGGCGTTCGGCGAGGATGTGCCGTACAGGGGTGCATTCCTCCACACCGTGAACTCGCGCCTGTTCCCCAGCGCCAGCCCGCAGCAACTGGATGAGGTGGAAGCAGCCATTGCCGGACGGATGTCTGCAAGCGTGGCCGCCGCATACACCACCCTGTCTTTGGAGTGCGATGTCAGTGAGCATGCCCGACGCGTGACCTGTCCCACGCTGCAGTTTCACGCGCGTGCAGACTTGGCGGTTCCGTTCGAGGAGGGCTGCCACCTCGCCTCGCTGATCCCGCAGGCACGGTTCGTTCCGCTCGACGACGACAGCAACATTCCACTTGCGGGCAATCCGCACTGGCCCCGCGTGGCGACCGAGTTGCGCGGATTTCTCGGCATGGAGGACCCAATGCCGAAGGCAACGCCGGCCGATGTCATCGCGGCACCATCCACGCCCAGCCTGACGTCGAGACAGATCGAGGTGCTGCTCCTGATCAGCCAAGGCAACACCGATAAGGAGATCGCCCGCGCCTTGGGGTTGAGCCCGAGAACGGTGGAGATGCACGCGGGCGACGCCCTCCGGGCGCTGAAGTGCCGCACCCGCGCCGAGGGCGTTCACCTCGCCGCGCACCTTGGGCTTCTGCGATAGGTGCATCGAGTACGGTAGATCTACGGGAGTGCGCACCTTCCCCGTACCGTGCTCGGCACACTGGTGGCGAGGCTCACTGGCGACCAGACTCTAGTCGTCAAGAACGATTGCGGAGTCCATCATGAACCTCACACTGCCTGCCGTCTTCGGACACTGGAGTTCTCCGCGGGAGCTGTTCGGCCGCGCAATCGCCTGGATTGCACGCAGCCATGTGTCCGGCCGCGCCGCTACAAGGCCGATCAGTCCTACCCGCCTCACGTGGACTCTTCACAAGGCCGCGACCCAATCGATCCTTCATCCCAGGGGCATGCGCATCGAGTGTCTGGCCGGGTGCGTGTGGCTGACGCATGACAGTGATCCGAGGGACATCGTGCTGCAAGCGCCGGCGACGGACTTGGCCGACCGGGATTCGAGGCTGCTGATCCACGCACTCGATGACGCCAAGGTTCGCGTCAGGGCTCGCTGACCTCGAACGTCAGCTCACGCTGCGAAGCGAAGTTCAGGTCTGGAAGTCGAAGGGCGCGAAGGGGCCCCAACCGTACGTTTCCCAAGCCTAGAACGCGTGGCGAATTCCCAGGTCGTAGCCCGTCGAGGCCCTGGGGGTGAAGGGCGAAGTGCTGATGAATGCGGGCCCTCCGGTCGTCAGCGCTGAGCCATTCTTGTTGCTTACTCTGGCCAGCGTCGCGTAGAGGGCGGTTCGCTTGGACAGGTTGTGGACGTAGCCCAGCGCGACCTTGCTGGCGCGTGGGTCACCGGGAGATGTGTGCGTCGCGCCGAAGGCCTGGTCGTACCTGACCCTGGCATAGGAGGCCCGGATCAGACCCACGCCAATCGGAACGGTGATGCCCAGCAGATAGCCGCGCAGCTTCGTGTCATTGAACGGCACCAGTGGAGGCACTTCGACATCGCGCTGGAAACTGGAACGCGAAACTTCGCCAAACAGCTTCGCGGGTCCGAAGTCGTACGAGGCGCCAAGGCTGAGCGTCTTGACCGAATCGGTGGTGCCGGCGAAGAACTGGTCGCCTGTGTTGGCGTTGCCGTAGGCCAATGCGACATCGACGGGTCCCGACGCGTAGCCGAATCGCGCGCCGACATAGCGGCCCGTGCGCGAATTGTTCGCGGCGGCCGGCGTCAGGGTGCTCGGCGCGTATTTCGTCTGCTCGTGAAAGGCGTAGATGGCCTGCCCGTAGAACCCGCCCAGCTTCGGCGGAAGAAAGTAACCGATGCTGTTGCTGGCGCGGTTGTAGCTCGTGCTGTTCCCGAATCCGCCTGCACCGCCCGTTGGGTTCGTGGTGTTCGCCGTGAAGAGGAGGTTGGTTCCTGTACCCACCGCGCCGAACGGGTCGAACGCTGCGTCGTTGAAGAAGATGGGCGTGTAGTCGCGACCCAGCCTGATTTCGCCGAAGCCGCCCGACAAGCTCAGGGTCGAACGCCGCGAGAACAATGCAACGCCGGTCTGCCCGTCGTCGTTGGTGATGGGAGCCTCGAGCCAGAATCCGGCCGCCAATCCACCGCCAAGATCTTCGGTTCCCCGGAAACCGAGCCGGCTGCTGTTGTAGGCGCCGTTCGTGAGGGCGGTTCGGCTGACCTTGACGCTGCCTCTGGCGCCACGCGCGTCTTCGGAGCGGTTCGAGAAACCGCTGACCGCCGCATCGACGAGCCCGAACACGGTGACCGAGGATTGCGCCGATGCGGCGCCGGCGACGGCCATGGCAGCGAGCGAGACGAATTCTTTTCTCATTCAGGTAGCTCCGGAGTTGCAGAGCCGGCTAGTCGGCGGTCAGGCCGATGCGCTTGGAGATCTCGGCGAATCGATCGATGTCGCTGTTCACGATCTTCTGGAATGCCTCGGGCCCATCGCTTGCCGGCGTGTAGCCCAGGTCGCGCAGAACCTTTTGTACGTCGTTGCGCATCAGGATCTTTGCGAATCCCTCGTAGAGACGTTTCTGAACGTCGACCGGCGTGCCCTTGGGCGCGAGCAGGCCGTGCCATTGGCTGAGTTCGTAGCCCGGCAGGCCTTGTTCGGCGACCGTCGGAACATCGGGCAGTTGGCTGAATCGTTCCTTCGACGAAATGGCGAGTGCTCTCAGCTTGCCGCCCTTGACCAACGGCATGGCGCTGGATGCGGTGACGAGAGCGATGGGAATCTGGCCGCCGACGATGTCGTTCAGCGCCGGTCCGCAGCCCTTGTAAGGGACGTGCAGCATGTGGACGCCGGCTCGCAGGTTGATGAGTTCGCCTGCGAGATGCTGCGGCGTGCCGCTCCCGCACGAGCCGAAGGACACCGTGTTTTCTTTCGGCCTGGCCGCCGCCATGACGTCGGCGAAGGTCTTGTAGGGCGAATCCGCCGGCACGACCATCACGGTGGCGACGTAGGCCACGTTGATGATGGCGACGAAGTCGGTCTTCGGATTGAAGGGCAGCGTCCTGAACACGCCGGGATTGATCGCAAACGAACTGTTCACCATCAGCAGGGAACCCCCGTCCGCCGGCCGCCCGGCGACATAGCGAGCACCCAGGTTGCCGCTCGCACCGGGACGGTTCTCGACGACCGAGGCCCGGCCCAGGCTGTCGGCTGTGTGGTTGCCGATCAGCCGTGCGAGCACGTCCGTGCCGCCGCCCGGCGGAAAGGTCACGGTGACTTCGATCGGTTTCCCCGCAGCGTCGCCGCTCTCGCCAGCCATCGCGAAAGGCACCTGAAGGCAGACCACGACGAACGCGGCCAGCCCGACCAGCCGATTGCATTGCTTCATGCTCGATTCCCTTCGTTGATCCACATGGACGCCGCTGCCGACCGGACGCCATGCAAGGCCTGAGCCTGCGGCCGCTGGGCGGTATTTTCGATGGCCCTCGCGGACTCACCGTCCGGGTGCGCACCCTGCACCAGCGCTACGCAGGCAGCCAGGCTGTCGGAGGTCGCAGCATGGATGCGATACAGCGGATCGCCGGCCCGGACGGCATCGCCAACCTGGCACAGCAGGTCGATGCCGCTGCCCTTGTCGACCGGCGCGCCGGCCAGCCTCGCGATGCCGGCAATGGTCCACCCGTCGAGCCCGCTCACCACGCCGTCATACTCCGCTCGCACGACATGGGTCAGCGCGCTCGGGCGCGCCGGCTCGTCATGCGCTCCCTGCACCTCGACGATCCGGGCAAAGGCGCGCCGCGCCGCGCCCGATTGCAGCAGCGCCTGCGCCGCCGCGCGTCCCTTCTCGGCCGAGCCCACCGACGGATCCCAGGCCAGGATCTGGCCGGCAAAGCGCAAGGCCTTTTCGCGCAGGTCGTTGGGCGCGTCCGCGTGGTTGTCGAGCACGAGCAGCACGTCGCGCAACTCCAGCGCCGGACCGATGCCCCGGCCGATGGGCCGGCTGCCGTCGGTTGCCAGCGCGCGCACGTGCAGGCCGATTCCAGCGCCCGTGGCTTCGAACAATGCCGCCAGCTCGAGCGCTGCGTGCTCGGTGCGCAGCTTCGCGTACGGACCGTAGGGCAGGTCGACTATGACGTGGGTCGCGCCCGCCGCCTTCTTCTTCGACAGGATCGACGCCACCGACCAGCGGGTCGAATCGAGGCCCAGCGGCCGGGTCACGGCGTTCATCACTTCGTCCAGCACTGAATGATTGAGGCGGCCATTCCAGGCGATGCAGGCGCGTGCCTCTGCGACGCAGCGCCGCACCTCCTCGACCGTGAGATCGACCCGCGCCACGGCTTCCATGACGTCGGCCGTTCCGGCAGCGGATGTGATGGCGCGCGACGAGGTCTTCGGCATTGTGAGGCCGTGCGCCGCCACCAACGAGACCACGATCGGAGTGATGCGGCTGCCGGGCACGCCACCCATCGAATGCTTGTCGACGACGATGCGCTCGTTCCACGTCAAGCGATGCGCCAGGCTTGTCCTCACGCGGGCCAGGCTCAGGACCTCCGCGTCCGACAGGTGCTGCGTCGCGGCGACGAGGAACGCCGTCAGCTCGCGATCGGCGTACCGTCCCTCCACGATGTCGCGCAGAAGCCTCCGGTATTGCGTTTCGCCCAGCGCTTCGCCGCGTATCTTGCGCACCAGCAGGTCGTGGCTTCGAGCTGCAGGAATCACGCGCACTGCGATTTGGCTGCCTTGTGGTGCACCGAGCGCTTCGAAGGTCTCGCGCGACAAGCCGGCTTCGCCTGCCGCCAGCGCCGTGCCGGCGCCGCCGACATGGACACGGGCCCACACGCGCGAGATGCCGCGACCGCCAACGGCCGACAGTTCCACCTGCTCGCCGCCGTGCCATGCGGGCAGGACGGATGAAAAATGAACCACCCGATCCGCGCCGCTGCGCATCTCCAGGCACCGGATCGTCGCCCAGCCGCAAAACGATTCGAGCGCTTCAACGAAGCGGTCGATGCCTTCGGCCAGGCTTGCGTCGTTGTCCACCCCGAGCGAGCGCACCGATGCCGGAATCGGCTCGCCGCGCCGGGCCAGCCGCAGGTGCGTTTCTTCCTCACGCTCGCGCCCCCGGGCGGCAATGCGCCTCGCCAGCACTTCCGGCGCGGCCGTTACGTCGATCACGACCAAGCGTGCCAGGCACTGCGACAGCTGCGCGATGACGCTGCGCGAACCGTTGGCGATCACGTGCTGCCCAGCCTCCAACGCAGTCCGCAACGACGCGGGTAAGCCGTAACACAGACCGTGCGCGCGCCACGTCACCAGAAAGTCCCCGGCGCTTTCGCGTCGATCGAATTCCGCAGCCGAGACGCTTTCATGGTCTTCGCCCGGCGCCGCCGCCGGACGCGTGATCGTGCGCTTGGCGAAGACATGGCGCGCCTGTGCCGACAGCCGCTGTCGCGCGCCGTCGATCAGCGAGTCCTTCCCCGCGCCGCTCGGGCCGACGACGAGGAAGAAGGTGCCGCTTTCCATTTCGGCTACCGGGCTTCGTCGAGGCCGATGTCGACGGCAATCGCAGCCTGCGTGATGCGGCTCGTCGAGATGTAGTCGACGCCGGTTTCTGCGATCGGGCGAATCGTCTCCAGGCGAATTCCGCCCGAGGCCTCGACCTTGGTGCGGCCCTCCACCATGCGCACGGCCTGTCGCATGTCGCCCACCGACATGTTGTCCAGCATGATCACGTCCACGCCCGCCTTCAGCGCCTGCGCGACCTGGTCCAAGCGGTCGCATTCGACTTCCAGTTTGGTCAGCACCGGCAGCGAGCGGCGCGCGCGGGCGACTGCCGCCTCGATGCTGCCGCAGACCGCGATGTGGTTGTCCTTGATCATCACGCCGCCGTCCAGGCCCAGGCGGTGATTCAGGCCGCCGCCGCAGAGCACGGCGTGCTTCTCCAGCATGCGCAGGCCCGGCGTGGTCTTGCGGCTGTCGATCAGCCTGGCCTGGGTGCCCGCGATGGCGTCCACGTATTTCGCCGTCTCGTTGGCGATGCCGCACAGCCGCTGCATGATGTTCAGCGCGGTGCGCTCGGCCGTCAGTACGCTGCGCGCCGAGCCTTTCACCGCAATCAGTATCGCGCCGCGTTCTACGCGTTCTCCATCGGACACGAGGACGTCCACCTCCAGCGAAGGGTCGTAGCGCTTGAACACGTGCGCCGCTACGTCGACGCCCGCCACGATCGCGGCTTCCCGCGCATTCATGCAGAACGCACCGCGCTCGTCCTTGTCGATCATGGTCTGAACCGTCAAGTCACAGCCTCCGACGTCCTCTGCTAGCCATTGATCGATCAGGCGATCGGTCAAGAACGGGTCGTACATATCGCGCTCCTGGATGCGGCCTCGGCGGCCTTTCGGGTTGGAATCAACTTCAATAAACTTAGCTATCGAAGTTAATTAGTCTAGATCAGACGCCGAGGTTGTCAACATAATATTTGAGCTCTAATATTATTATGCTGCCGTGGCGGGAGACAGTTCGGGTGCAGCAACGAAGCGATGGGGAGCAGCATCTATCATGTGCGCAGCGTTCCCCCGGGGACGTGCGCCGCCGCCATCCCACTGCCTTCCAGAACCCTCGTCCTGCATGCCATGAGAGACAGACAGCCCCCACCGCTTGCCGATTCACCCGAGGACACTCAAGAGCGGCTGGCGCATGTGGTCAAGGATGCGGCGCGGGCTTACGTGCGCGCATTGCAGATGCGACTGGTGTCGCACGCGGTTTCTTACGGCCACTGGTCTGTTCTCCGCGTGCTCTGGCTGCGCGACGGCCTGTCGCAGCGAGAACTCAGCGTTCGCGCCGGCATCACCGAACCGACCACCTTCACCGCCGTCAAGGCGCTCGAAACGCTCGGCTATGTCGAGCGCATGCACCTGCCGGGCAACGACCGCAAGGTCCATGTCTATCTGACGAAACTGGGCAAGCAGTTGCAGCGCAAGCTCGTCCCCCTGGCAGAGGAGGTCAACGAGATCAGCGTGCGTGGCATCCCGGCAGAGGATGTGGAAACCACCCGGCGGGTCTTGCTGGCCATCACCGCCGCGTTGGCGGAGGACGAAGCTGCCGCCGAAGGCACGAAGCGGCGCGTGCCTTCGACGCGCGAGCTGGGCAACCGGCTCACGCGCATCGAGCCCACGGCCACTTAGCCACGCCAATGCGCCGTTCGCGGGGCGTGTGCGGCAACAACGGAATGGACAAACGATGGAAGTCAGAAAGTTGTCGAAGTGGAACGAGTTCGTCGAACTGACGGAGGCTCAGACGGGCTGGGCATTTCGCGGGGAAGTTTCGGCGCAGTGGCCTCTGGTGAGTTCGCTCACTCGGCGACTGCAGGTCTACGCACCTGATTCTTCGCTTTGGCCGCTGCGCGAGGAGCGTTCGTTGCGCGTGTTCCGCCGCAAGGCGCACATCTATCGCACCTCTCCCGCCGCGTTGCAAGACGACCTTCGCTGCCTGGCGCTCATGCAGCACCATGGTGCGCCCACGCGATTGCTCGATTTCACCAAGTCGCCTTACGTCGCAGCATTCTTCGCGCTCGAAGATGCGGTCACCGACGCGGCGGTCTATGCCCTCAACACGCCCGCTCTGTGGTCGGCATCGCCGACATTCGATCCAGAGCTGACGCGTGAAGTGATCGATCCGCGCGTCGCGGGCAACTTCGAGAAGTATTTCATGGTGAACCAGTTGCCCATCGTCTGGTTCGGGGAACCGCTGGAGATGGATCAGAGACTGGTCGCGCAGTCGGGATTGTTCGTCTTGCCAGGCATATTGGATCAGCCACTTCACCGCATTCTCGACGGTTATGTGGCAGACGAGCCGGTCATCGTCAAATACGTGCTGCCCCTTGAGATGCGCGCACAGGCGATGCAGTCCCTCTATCGCATGAACGTCACGAACTCGACGCTCTTTCCGGATCTCGATGGTTTGGCCCGTTCCATGGCCTACGAATTGGAAGTCGTCTGGGAACGGCTGATCGCGGAATACCACGAGCGCGCTAACGTTCAGAAGCCGTAGCTGGCCCATGTTGGTGTTGATGCCCAATCGGGCCTTGTGCACAAGGTGGTCGCCACGGCAGCCAACGTCAACGACGTGACGCAAGCCGGCGCGCTGCTTCACGGCGAGGAGACGGTGGCCTTCGGCGATGCTGGCTATCGGGGTGTCGACAAACGCGAAGAAGCGCGGGGGCCCGAAGTGGAACGTGGCGATGCAGCCGGGCAAGCGTCGGCAATTGGACCCGACGCGCAAGTGGGCGCGCCTGCTGGAGAAGGCCGAGCAGCTGAAGGCGAGCGTGCGGGCCAAGGCCACTGCCATCATGCAGGACGTGTGCCGAGCCGTGAGGCAACAGCACGATGTCACCGGCACCGAGCTGCAGTGGGTCGCCCCCGGCCGGGTCTTCAAGAATCGCCGTGCCGCCGAGCACCACGTGGAATGGGATCTCCCCCGTTTTCGAGGGCTCGTACGCTACGCGCCAAGGGATGCCGTAGAGGCAGCGAACTTCCAGCTGCCCGGTTACTGGGATCATGTCGAGAAGATGGCTTAGCCAGTCCATGGCAGTGAGAGGGTGGTCCGGCAAGTGGGCGCGCGTTGCGGCTGATTCCAAGGTGCTGGATGGCCGAGTTGTTGGTCGAGACGGGTTCTTCGCAACGTCAGCGGCGAGCGGCTCCGGTCACAGCCCAAATCAGGCCGGTCATGACGACGACGAGGCCTGCGGTTTCCGCGACGGTGGGGCTGTGGCCGAGCAGGGGCCAGGCCGATGGCGCCCAGTAACATCCCTATGATGCTCATTGCCGCGAACGGAAACACGGCCGAGTGGCTCGCAGGCGCCAATTGCAGCGCGCCAAAGGTCAGAAGGCCGAAGGGCGTGCCAGCGAGCAAGGAAATGAGCAGCCACAGCTTCCAGCGGAGGATCAGCACCTGCCGATCCTTGCGCCAGGCCATTACCAGAATCGGCAGGGTCACCAAGCCCGCCACGCCGAAGCGCAGTGCGGTCAGATCGGGCGACTCCAGGCCTCGGGCGATGCCCCAGCGAGCATAGACAGTGTAGAGGGCGCCGATACCCGCCGCCAGCAATCCGACCGCCGCGCCGTGGGCAAGCCGTTTGAAATCTTCCTTGACCACGAGGGGCAAAGCCGGATTGTGCAGAGTCATGGCGCTCTCCTTGTTTGCCCCGCGCTTATTGTCGGTCTCGTTGATGGCATGGGTCATCCTGCCTCGGTTGACCCGTTTGCTGACGCCTTGGTTGTATAGGTCATAGCCCAGCGCCAGCCACGACCTGCTGTCCACTTTCCGCCAGGCTATGGCGAACTCCTGAATCCAGTGACGGAGCAATTCCGTAACGGACTATTGATGCAAACTAAACGGCCGTTGGTGTTTCGCTTACCAACGTTGCACCATATCGGCAAGGGATGGGCAAGTAGCCAATTGGCGCGAGGGACGCTGCACGAGAAAAGGCGCCTGCCGGCGATCAAGGCAACTTTGCCCGGAAGCTTTGTTGAGGTTGACCGGTCTATGGCGCAGGTCAACTACTGGGTGCCGGTGACCCACGCCCGGCTGCGTATTGTCAAGGCACCCCTGGCGCCAGCACCTGCTGCATCGCCAGGCGGATCTGCGGCAGACGCTCCAGCGCCGTGCGCCGGCCACAGTCGACCATGGCCTCGGCCGCCGCAAAGTTGAAGCCTTCGCCGACCGGGATCGGAACGGTCAGCGACAGGTCGGCGCGATCGGCCTGGGCGGCGGCGTCCCACCAGCCCTGCAAGCGCCAGGCACCGCCCATCGCGGCGCGCAGGCCGAACGGGCGACGCAGTCGCTGTTCGAAGCGATCGGCGGCGCGCGCAGCATCGGGGGGCGCCTCGGGATAGGTGGGTCGGACCAGCGCGGCGAGCCTGAAGCCGCAGCCGCGCGCGGCGAGCAGGTCGACCGGCAGGCGCGACACGACCGCACCGTCGACGAGTACCGAGTCGCCGAGCCGGACCGCGGCGAACACCCCCGGGATCGCCGCCGTGGCCCGTGCCGCCGGCGCCACGGCGCCGCTGTCGAGCACGGCACGCTTGCCCATCGTCAGGTCGGCCGCGACGACCGCGACCGGCAACCGCAACTGCGCAAACGTGGCATCGCCATACAGCTCGCGGGTGAGCGTCGTCATGCGCGATGCGGAGATGAGCGAGGCGCGTGGCAGCCATTGCATGCCCCTGGCGCGCGCGAAGTCCGCGACCACGCGCAGGACGTTCTCGGTCGCCGCGCGCGCGCTGCCGAATCGGGCAAAGGCCAGTGCCACGGCACCCCCCATGCTCGAGCCGCAAAGGAAGTCGATCGGCAGCCCGTCGCTTTCCAGGACCTCGAGCACCCCCAGGTGCGCCAGCCCGGCAGCCGCGCCCACGCTCATGGCCACGCCCACCTCCCGGCCGCAAAGCCGCCGCACGAGGTGATCGAGCGCCGGCTGGCGCGCCCGCGACCAGTCGCCGCCCGATGCCGCAGCGTCGATCTCGTCGCGCGGCACCGCGTGGCACCAGCGCTGCAGTGCCGCCGCCCCGGAGAGCGCACCCGGGCGCCAGACGACGGGGGCGGCGTGCGTATCCGGGAGGCGGCGCAGATCGTCTGCGGTGACCAGCAACGCGTCATCGGCGTCGAGCTCCGCCAGCAACGCCGCGCTGCCGGCCTGGCCGGTACCGAGCAGCAGCACTGCGTCGCTCGGCCCAACGTCCCGCCAGCGGCGAATGCGCTGCGCGCCGCTTGCCGCGTCGTCGCGCGACTCGTCGTGCTCGGAGCCGGGCGCGTAGTGCTGCAAACCGCGGGCAAGCGCCGCCAGCAGGATCGGGTCGCCTTCCTCCCCCGTCGGCACCAGCACGACGCGCGGCCGCGCCGCCGGCGCACGGCGCGTCCGCTCGCGAAGGCGCAGCCCCAGCAAGGTCGCGACGTTGCGGAAGAACGCGACCTCCTGCGCCATCGCCTCTAAGAGAACGGGGGCCGAGAGGACCCAGGTTCGCACATCGCGCTGGGCGACGACGTTGGCCGAGACCGGATCGCCGGTCAGCGCCGACAGCTCGCCGAAGCACTGGGGCGGCAACAGCAGCAGCCGCCGGCCACCCCCGGCCAGCTCGACGCGCACAGCGCCGTCGATCAGCCCGAACAGCTCGGCCGACGGCACGCCGGCGCGCAGGATGATGTCGCCCGCTTCGAAGCGACGCGTTTGCAGGTATCGTTCAAGGGAGGCGAGCGCCTCGGACGAAATGCCGGCGAACAGCGGGTGCAGGGCGAGCGCAGGCGTCATCGCGCCGGGCCGGGCACCAGGGCGTCCCGGCGCGCGACGTTCTCGATCGGCAGGGCAATCGGCGCGGCGAGCACGCCGAGCAGCAGGAACCCGCAACCTTCGGCGAGGACTGCGAGCGCCTCGGCCGGAAGCGTCCGGCGGCTGCAAAGGGGCGGCGGTTCGGCGAGCATGGCCGCCAGTATGCCGCGGCGCGAGGGCGCCTCGGTGATCGGGTCGGGCGTGCCGTGGGGCAAAATCGTTCGTCCCATCCGCCACGCGTGCAACCCGCCGGCCTTCGGATTTCCGGCGGTTCGACGGGTGGTCCGCAGCGCACCCGACACCCATGCCGAAGATCGCCAAATCCGCCATCGTCGTCCCGAGCAAGCTCGACCTCGCCGCGCGGCAAGAGTTCATCGATGCGCTCTACAAGGTCCATTGCGAGGTGTTTGACGGCGTCAGCCGCGACTCGTTCGCGAAGTACGTGGTCGAGTCCCCGGCCGAGCACACCTGGATCAACGTGCACCGCGACCACGCAGGCGAGATCGTCGGCTACTTCGCGCTGCACATCTTCGAGCGTGAACTGGCCGGCAAGGCGAGCGCCATCTTTCGTGCCGAGGCCGGTATGCTGCGCGCTTACCGGGGTGGCAATACCAACACACGCTTCGGCCTCAAGCTCGGCGTGCCTTACCTGCTGCGCTACCCCGGGCGGCGCGTCTACTACCTCGGCTCGCTGGTGCACCCTTCGAGCTATTGCCTGTTTGCCAAGCACTTCGACGTGATCTGGCCGAGCACCCGGCATCCGCCGCCGCCGGCCGTGGTCGACGTCATGGACGAGTTGGCGAACTCGTTCGGCCTCGAGCGCGTGACCTCCGACAACCCGCTTACTCGCCAGGTGCACTGGATCACGCGCGACTCCGAGGTCGAGCGCTACTACTGGCGCCAATGCGACAAGCCCGCGGCGCGCTTCTTCATCGAGGCCAACCCCGGCTACGGCAAAGGCGACGGACTCGTCACCCTCGTCAGGATCGACCCGCACAACCTCTGGCACATGATCTCGACCTTCTTCGCCGAGCGCTACGCGCGGCGCAGGGAGGGATTGACGGCGATGCTGTACCGCCTGCCCATCGGCGGCCAGTTGCTGCGCCCGGCCGAGGTCGTCCGGCGCCTCGAGGCGACCGCACTGTTCGGCTCATTCGACGCACCCAGCCTGGCCACGCTGGCACGCAGCGCGCAAATCGTTGCGCTTCCCGCGGGAAGGACCGTCTTTCGTGCCGGCGACCCCGGCGACGAGCTCTACGTGATTGCGCGCGGCGCCGTCTATGTGCTGGCCGATCGCGAGGGCGCAGGCGAAGGCGAAGACGCCATCATCGACGAGCTGGCCAGCGGCGACATGTTCGGCGAGATCGCCATGCTCAGCGGCGAACGGCGCAGTGCCTCGCTGCGCACCGCCACCGCCACGCTGCTCATCCAGATTTCGCGCGCGGCGTTGTTCTCCATCCTCGAAGCGCACCCGAAACTGAGCGAGATCCTCTGGAAGAACTTCGCGGCGCGGCGCTTCGACGACTGCGTGCGTGGCCTGCCGACGTGGAAGACGATGGAGCGCGCGGCGCGGCTGGCGGTCGTCGACGCGGGGCAGCACCGGCCGCTGGCCGCCGGCGAGCGCGCCGAGGTGAGCGCCGGCGAGCTCTTGCTCGTGCTGCTGGGCACCGTGCAGGTCGAGCAGGTTGGCACATCGACCGTCGTGCGCGCGCCCGCCTTCTTCGATACGAAGCAGGCGATGGCAGTGACGGCCATTGGCGCGGCGCGCATCGTGCGCATCGCGCGTTGATGAACCTCGGATTCAAGGGACCCTGGCCGGGGCCGGCTACAAGTCGTTCTCGGACACGAACAACGATTGCAGCCACAGCGAAATGCCTTGCCATAGGCTCGCGTGCGGCTCGTCGTGCCGCACCTGCGTCTTGCCGCTGTCGTCGCGCAGATGCCATTCGACCGTCTGGCCGTCTTCACCAAGCTGGAGCCGGTACATGCTGGCGAAGGCATCGGCGCGCAGCAGGCCGAGCGCCTGACGCGTGAGCGCCGCGCAGTCGATGGTGACGCCCAACTCGGTGTTCAGCACCGCCGAGCGAAGATCGAGGTTGACCGAGCCCACCACCATCCAGCGCCGGTCCACGCCCACCACCTTGGCGTGCAGGCGCGGCGTGGATTTGCCGAAGACCCCGAAGGTGTTCGACCGCCGCACTAGGTCGGGACCGAACTCGTACACCTGCACGCCCAGCCGCAGCATGTCGGCGCGGTAGCGTGAGTAGGCGCGGTACACCAGAGGTTCGTCGGTGGAGCCGAGCGAGTTGGTGACGATCAACACACGCGTGCCGCGCTTCTGGGCCTCGCCCATCATGCGCAGGCCCACCGGGCCAGGCAGGAAGTAAGGATTGACGATGACCACTTCCTCGCGCGCGGCGGCGATCACGTCGAGCTTGGCGCGCATCGCCGGGCTGGCCTTGTTCGGGTCCACGGGTTGGAGCACCTTGTCGGGCGGGTCGTCGTGTACGCGGGCACTGCCGGCCAGCAGTCGCACCCGGCCCTGCGCGATCTGCACGCGAACCGTGCTCTGGCCCAGGTAGTCCAGCGGTGGCACGTCCGGCGGTGGGCCGGCGATTCTTTTCAGCTGCACGTCGAAGTCGGCGCGCCGCTCGGAGGGTTTGGAGGCGCGTTCCAAAGCGTGCAGCCTCTGCTCCAGCGCCCACACCTGTTCGCTGTTCCAGTAGCGGTCGAAGCTTGCCGACAGCTCGCGCACGACGGTGCCGGCGGAGAGGACGTCGAGGTCGATGAAGTTGGCCTCGCCGTGGCGCGTGAAATATTCGTCGGCGATATTGCGCCCGCCGTAAACGGCGAACTGGTTGTCGGCGACGAAGAGCTTGTTGTGCATGCGACGGTTGACGCGCGTGAATTCGTGCAGCGACAGCAGCAAGCGACGGATCGGCGTGCCGTAGCGCTCGGGCAGCGGGTTGAACAGGCGCACTTCGGCGTTCGGAAACGCGGCCAGGCCCCGCAGCATGGGGTACAGATCGCCGGCGTGGTAGTCGTCCACCAGCAGCCGCACACGCACGCCGCGCACCGCGGCATCGCGCAGCGCCCCCAGGAAGGCTGCGCCGGCGGTATCGTCATGGATGTGGTAGTACTGCGCGTCGATCGAGCGTGTGGCGGCCTCGGCCAGCGCGAGGCGCGCATCGAAGGCCATTTCGCCGCTCGGCAACAGCATGAAGCCCGAATTGCCACCGGGTGCCTCAGCCAGACTCGCCGCAGCAATGCGCCCGAGAGGCGTGTCGCCGGTATCGGCGATGGCGCTGCTGGCAGGCGGCGCGATGCGCGGCGGCAGCGTGGTGCAGCCGGCGAGCAGCAGTACGAAGAGGGCGGTCAACCAGCGTCTCATGGCTTCGGTTCCGAACCGCATCGCCTGGAAGCGAGCGTTCGCCGCAATTCTGACGCCATCCACAGGGCAGCGGAAGGTCCTGCTTGTCCAAGCAGCCGGCACGCACCCCATGCCGCCGGCGATCTCGAACCCGCGCGCGTCGATTGCCGCACCTATCCTGCGCCTGGCAGCGGCCGCAGAATTGCCGCGGCGCCAAACCGGTGCCGGATCCGCCAAACCATGTTCTCCTCAACCTTGACCCGCGGTGCCCGCATTCGGAGCTTCGCCGTGCTCGGCACGTTCGTTGCCGCGATCGTCTTCTTTGGCAGCGAACGCCTGATGCGCGACGAACTGCCGCGCCTGATTCCAGGAGGCGAACTGAGCGCTGTGCGCGCGCCGCGGATGCGTGTGCGCACGCGCATGCTCGTGGCATTCCTGCTGCTCGGGTTGCTGCCGCTGGCGGTGCTGTCGATGGCAGCGCTGACGCGCGCCGACGCGCTACGGACCGCCGACGCGGCGACAGCGGCGGCGATCATTCACAACCTCAATCTTGTGATCATCGTGCTCGCACTTGGCGGGGTCGTGGTTTCGGTCGCCTTGGCCCTGCTGGTCGCGGCAAGCGTGGCACGACCGCTGAGCGAGGTGCAGGCAGCCATGGCGCAAGTGCAGCGCGGTGGGCTGGACGCGCGCTGCGAGGTGGTCTCAAACGACGAGATCGGCGCCGTTGCCGAAGGTTTCAACGCCATGGTCCGGGGCCTGCGCGAACGCGAGGCGATCCGCGAGACATTTGGCAGGTACGTCAGCCCCGAAGTGCGCGACGAGATCCTCGCCGGCCGGGTGAGCGGAGCCGGCGTGCAGCGCGACGTGACGATCCTCTTCGCCGACCTGCGCGACTTCACGCCCTGGGTCGAGGCCAGCCCGCCGGCCGAGGTGGTGGCCGATCTGAACGCTTATTTCAGTGAGATGGACGCCGCGATTCGCGCGCACGGCGGCTTGGTGCTGCAGTTCATTGGCGATGAGATCGAGGCCGTGTTCGGAGCGCCCATCGAAGACGTACGCCATGCCGATGCCGCCGTGGCCGCGGCACGCGAGATGGGACAGCGCCTCGACGCCTGGAACAGCGTGCGGCGCTCGGCATGCAAGACCGAGTTGCGCCACGGCATAGGCATCCACACCGGCACCGTGATCGCCGGCAACATCGGCAGCACTGAACGCATGTCCTACGCACTGGTCGGTGACGCGGTGAACCTCGCGTCGCGCATCCAGGCGCTGAACAAGGATTTCGGCACTCACATGCTGGTCAGTGGAGCGACGCGTGCCAGGCTATCGTGACTGTCGGACTCGAAGCGCTTCCAGCGGTGCGCGTCAAGGGGCGCAGCGCGGAGGTGGCGGTGTTCGCGATGAGGTGACACGGCGAATGAAGTCTTCACGACCATCACCCTGGCAGCGGCGGGACCGCACATCGGCGTCAGCTCGATCGGCATCGGGCCGGCGTCGACGGTCAGCGTTGCGACGCGGGTCTTCGCGGTGCGTACTTCTGCTACGGGTCGGCTCCGTGATTTCGTCGCCGTGAGCAGCAGACGTTCGATCAGCCGTCTCGCCGATTGCGCGCTGCCGGCGTCTAGCTACGGCAGCAGTACCTTGAAAACAGCCATTGGGCCCGATAGGTCGCGGGAGCCTGGATGACAGCTATGCGCCCGAGACCGTGAGTTCAAGTCCCAGATGCGACAGACAGCACACGCTGCACAGCTGCCATACGGAAGGCCGAATTCGGCTCAGAGGCGGATCGCAGCGACGCCCTTTGACTTGACGTTATAGAGCGGCGTGGCGTGGCGCAACGCTGACGGAAAGTTCAACCGGCGCGCAGCGTTTGATGACCCAGGCGCTTGGAAACCTCGACGCCACATGCTTTTGCTGCGATCGCCTGACTGCCAGCCCAGTCGGTGTCGAATGATCGTGAACGCCCCATGAGCGTGACCCCGAGCACGATGTTCCCGGAATAGTCGAAAACTGGCGCCGCGAACGAGCAGACCCCTGGAGTGGGGTTGTTGACCGAGCGAGACACGCCGTGTTTTCGTACCTCGTTCAACATGCCTTGGAAATCGACGCGCTCGGTAGGTTTGGCGATGTCCGGTCCGAGCCGCCGCTCGTCCTCAAGCAGAGATTCCTCGATCAGCTTCGCGGGCAGGTAGGCGGCGAACAAGCGGCCCGTCGCTGTGCCCGCCAACGACATGACTGTCCCCGTTCGGATATTGGTGTGTAGCGGATAGATCGCATCAAAGAGATACACGATCGTCGGCCCTTGGTTGCCCCACACGGAAAGGGCAACGCTGTGTCCGGTTTCCCTGGCCAACTGCTCCGCGAAGGGCGTGGCCTCGCGAACCGGATTGAGCATCCGGAGAGTCACGAGGCCAAGCTGCATTGCGGTCGGTCCGAGCCAGTAGTAGCCCGTCGAAGCCTCCTGGGTGACCAACCCCAGTTTGGAGAAGCTCACCAGGTACGGGTGGGCCTTCCCGGGCGCCATGTCAGCGGCCTTGGCGAGTTCCCTCAAGGGCATAGGTCGGCCCTGGGCGCCCAGCGCCAGAAGCAATTGGCCGCCTGCCTCGATGGACTGGATGCCTCTGCGTTCCTTTTCCGAATTCGACTCGCTGCTGTCGCCTTCAAGTGCGCCCATGGGTGTCTCCTAACGTTTTGATTCTAACAACGTCATTAGCTCAGGGTAAACCATTAGTATATGAAAGATGCGTTAGCAGCATACTAACGCCATCGGGTCAGCAATGCGGCCCCTACCTCTAGGAGTGATGGTCAATGAGCAAGCAGGAAACCGAGTACGACGTTCTGGTGGTCGGCACTGGCGCGTCTGGCATGTCGGCGGCGGTTACCGCGGCTTATCAGGGCCTCAAGGTGCTGGTCGTCGACAAGGCGCCGGTCTATGGAGGCACTACAGCCCGCTCGGGTGGATGGCTCTGGATCCCTGGCACCAAGCTCGCGAAAGAGCAGGGCATCAACGAACCGCCGGGAGCGGCCCGCGCCTATCTGCAGCACGAGGCGACCACGCATTTCGATGCCGCGCGCGTCGACGCCTTCATCGAGAACGGACCGAAAGCCTTCGACTTCTTCACTGAGAACACCTGCGTGCAGTTCGACATGCCGCCGGTGTTTCCCGACTATCACGCCGAGGCGCCTGGCGGCCAAGCGGGCGGCCGGTCCATGGTGACCCGTCCGTTCGACGGGCGAGAGCTCGGCGGCCGCATCGCCCAGCTGGCGCCGCCCGTGCCCGAGCTGACCGTGTTCGGCATGATGCTCGGCTCCGGCAAGGAGCTGTGGCACTTCCTGCGTGCCTTCAAATCGCTCGAGTCCTTCTGGTACGTCGCCAAGCGCTTCGGCGGCCACCTGCTCGATGTCGTGAGGTATGGCCGCGGGATGACGCTGACTAACGGCAACGCCTTGGCTGGCCGACTCGCCAAGGCCGCGATGGACCTCAACGTCCCGGTGTGGCTGAACTCGCCGGTCAAGTCGCTCATCGTGGAAGGCGATGCCGTCGTCGGCGCGAGCGTCTTGCAGGACGGCAAGCCGCTCGAGATCCGCGTGCGCCGTGGGGTGGTCCTCGCATGCGGTGGCTTCCCCTACGACGTGGAGCGTCGCAAGCAGTTGTTCCCGCATGCCCCGACTGGCAACGAACACTTCACTCCCTCTCCGGCACTCAACACCGGCGATGGTCTGCGGCTCGGCGAATCCGTCGGTGGCTGGGTCGACCCCACCATTCCGAACGCCGCCGCCTGGTGCCCGACCTCGGTGACGAAGCGCAAAGATGGCTCCGAGGGCGTCATGCCTCACTTCATCGATCGGGCGAAGCCGGGTGTGATCGCCGTCACGCCGGGGGGGCGCCGCTTCACCAACGAAGCGCTCTCGTACCACGACTTCGTTCAGGACCTCGTGAAGGCGTGCGCGGGCAACTCCGAAGTGACCTGCTGGCTGATCTGCGACCACAAGCACCTGCGCGAATACGGGATGGGCTGCGTTGCACCGTTCCCCCTGCCGATCGGCAGGCACCTGCAAACTGGTTACCTCAAGCGCGGCAACAGCCTGCAAGAACTGGCCAAGGTGATCGGCGTGCCTGCCGGCGTACTGCAGGAGGAGGTCGAATCCTTCAACCGCGATGCCGCCAAGGGCATCGACACGAAATTCGCCAAGGGCAGCACGGCCTACAACCGTTTCCAGGGCGACTCTTTGGTGACTCCGAACCCGTGCATGGCGCCCATCCGCCAGGGCCCTTACTACGCGATCAAGATCGTTGTCGGCGAGATCGGCACATTCGCCGGACTGCTGACAGATGACTCATGCCAGGTCCTCACGCAGGACCGGCAACCGATCAAGGGCCTCTATGCCGTCGGCAACGACGCGGCCAGCATCATGGGTGGCAATTACCCCGGAGCGGGCATCACCCTCGGCCCGGCGCTGACCTTCGGCTACGTCGTGGGTCAGACGCTCGCGAATCAAACAACGCGACCTGCGGCCGAAGTTGTCCAGCTGGCCGCTCCGCGCCAACGTGTCCACGCCGCCTGATCTCAAGACACCTATCCGGAAAGACAAATGGAAATCTCTGAACTCATGGCGCCGCAGATCTTGGGCGGGCGCATCGCTCTTGTGACCGGCGCAGGGCAGGGCAATGGCAAAGCCATCGCCAAGGGCCTTGCGAAAGCGGGCGCCCAGGTCGTCGTGACCGACCTGAACGATGAAAACGCCAAGGTAGTTGCTGCCGAAATCAATGCCGCGGGCGGGAAGGCAGTCGCGTACAAGTTGGACGTGACTTCGAGAGATGCCTGCCAGGCACTCGCGCTCACCGTGGCAAGCGAAGTCGGAAACATCGACATCCTGGTGAACAACGCCGGCATCATCATTCGCGAGGGTTTGGACAGCCCGAAGGTCGCGTCGAACCTCGAGCGTACGCTGACGGTGAACGTGATGGGTACCTTCCTTCCAACGCATGCGTGGTTGGATGCGCTGAGGGAAACCAAGGGCGTGATCATCAACGTCGGGTCCATCGCCTCGAGCACCGGAATTCCCAATGTCGTGGGTTACTCCCCGTCTAAGGGCGCGGTCAAGCTCATGACGCAAGCGCTCGCCGTTGAGTTGGCGAAGGACGGTATCCGTGTCAACGCCATTGCGCCTGGCGTCATCGAGACGCCCATGACGTCGTACACGCGGGAGGCGCCGGAGCGCCTCGACAAGTTCATGTTGCGCACGCCGATGGCGCGCGTCGGGCAGCCCGAAGAGCTGGTTGGCCCCGTGGTGTTCCTGGCATCGAGCATGGCCACCTATGTGACGGGCGTGACCCTTCCCGTTGACGGCGGCTTCCTCGCTTCCTGATTTTCCACCTCATTTTTGATCGCAACCCTGAACTCACCGAGTTCGAATAACCGGAGACAGCTATGAGCATTCCCAAGTTCCTGAAGCGAGCCGCTCTTGCCGCGAGCCTTGTTGCTGCCACAGCCGCAAGCGCTCAAGACGTCAAGTTGGGCTACAACGGAGATCTGTCAGCCTCTCCCTCCGCGCAAAGCGGCCAGGCGGCAGTGCTCGGCATGGAGGCGGCGATTGCCGACATCAATGCGGCGGGTGGCGTCCTCGGCAAAAAGCTGGCGCTCGTCACTCGCGATGACACTTCAGCACCCCCGAAGTCGATCCAGAACATGAGCGAGCTAGTCGACAACGAAAAGGTTGCCGCCGTGTTCGGCCCGACCAATTCCGGCAATGCGATGGCCTGGAAGCACATCGCCAACCAGAAAAAGATTCCGGTCATCGGCAACGTGGGTTCGGGCACTGACATCACCAAGCCCATGAGCCCGGGCGCAGACAACTATATGTTCCGCGTCTCGATGGTGGACCGCGAGCAGGTCGCCGCCCTTATGGCATATGTCAAGAAGAACACGGAAAAGGCGAAGGTCGTCGGCTTGATGGCTGAGACCACGGGCTACGGCCAGGGCGGCCTGAAGGACATGGAGGAGATTGCCAAGCTCCAGAACATCAAGATCGCCGCAACCGAGCGTTTCGGTGTCGGCGATACGGACATGACCTCCCAGCTGAGCAAGATGAAGTCTGCCGGCGTCGACACCGTGGTGGTGTGGGCACAGGGTACTCCCATCGCGCAGCTGGTTCGCAGCATGGAGAAGATCAACTACTTCCCGCTGGTACTGACCTCGTGGGCGGCCGACAACATCACGTTCTACGACGCCGCGGGCAAGACGCTTGCTGAAAAGCCGATCTTCATGCGCACGGTCAGCGAGACGCGCACACCTGCCCAGCAGAAACTGTTCGATCGCGTCGGCCCCAAGCTCAAGGCGCCGGGCTCCTTCTCCTTCGCGCTGCACGGCTACGACTCGGTCCTGCTCTATGCCGCCGCCGCGAAGCAAGCCAACAGCTTTGATGGATCGGCCGTTCGCGTCGCACTGGAGGACCTGAAGGCCCCGGTCCAGGGCGTTCTCAAAACTTACGACAAGCCGTTCAGCAAGACCAACCACGAAGCGCTGACCGCCAAGGATTTGGTGTGGATTCGCTGGAAGGACGGCAAGCTGCTGCCCTATACCGACCCGATCGTCGGCGCATTGGCAGGCGCGGACTTCAAGCAGTAACGCGAAACGCGTATCCGGGCCGCATCCCGCGGTCCGGGCAATCATCTCGGAGGCAACTATGGTTGAGGCGCTCTTACAAGCGATTCTCAGCGGCTTGGCCGTGGGCGGTGCCTACGCGTTGGTCGCACTGGGTTTCAGCATCACCTTCACGACGACCAAGACACTGAATTTCTCTCACGGGGAGTTCGTGTCGGCAGGTGCATTCATCGGCATGAGCGCGCTCTTCCTGGTCCTGGGTCTTCCTGTGACCTCGACCACGTTCGGCCAGGCACTTCCCGGCGCTGGCGCTCAACTCCTGGCTCTTGCGGCGGCGCTCGGTGTCATGGGCCTTCTCGGATGGCTCCTCTACGTGATTGGTGTGCGGCCCTTTGCTGGACGACCAGGCATGGCCTGGGTCATGAGCACCCTGGGCTTTGGAGTCATCCTGCAGAGCATTGGCTTGGCCATCTGGGGACCGAAGCCCGTGGTGGTGCCCGGACCGGTGGGCGACACGGTGATCCGACTGCTCGGTATCGGCGTCCGTCCGCAGGAACTTCTGACGCTGGCCGTCGCTGTCGTCATCATGATCGGCTTCGATTTCGTCATGAATCGCACGATGGTGGGCAAGGCCATGCGCGCGGTGGCGGCAAATGGCAACGTAGCCAGCCTCATGGGCATCAACACCAACGCAGTGATGATCGGCGCCTTCGTGATCAGTTCGGCACTCGCCGGCCTCTCCGGCTTTCTTCTCGCGCCGATCGCGCAAGCCTCGCTCTTCATGGGCCTGACGGTCGGCCTCAAAGGCTTCTCCGGCGCCATGATCGGCGGCCTGAGCAATCCGCGAGGCTGCGTCATTGGCGGATTCGTTCTCGGTGTCTTCGAGTCGCTGGTGAACCTGTGGCAGGCGCAGTGGCGCGAGGTCGCTGTCTTCGGTCTCGTGATCCTGGTCCTCGCGTTCCGTCCCACCGGACTGTTCGGCAAGAAGCTGGTGGAGAAGGTATGAAGCGCAGTCAACATCTCTTGGGCGTCGTCCTCGTCGCCGCTGCGCTCGTCGGCGCCACCTCCCTCTTCGGGAACGACTACTACCTGCGCATCGTCTTCATGATGTGCGTCTACTACCTCTGCGCCGCCGGCATGAACGTGTTGGTCGGTTATGCAGGGCAGAAATCGCTCGGCCAGGCGGGTCTCTTCGCCGCAGGAGCCTACGCGGTTGCACTGCTGACGACCCGTACCGAAATGAACCCATGGTTTGCGCTTGTGATTGCCGCCGGTATCTCTGCGGTTTGTGGCGTCCTGATCGCTCTGCCATCGCTGCGAGTCAAGGGGCCGTACCTTGCCATGGTGACGCTGGCGTTCGGCATCGTTGTGGAAAAGCTCGTAGGCGAATGGACCGATGTGTTCGGCGGCGCGCAAGGGATCTACGGGATCAAGGCCTTGACCTGGAACGGGCAGCCATTGACGTCGCAGCAATGGGTCTGGCTCGGCATCGGACTGTGCGCCTTGACCCATCTCTTGTTGCGCAATCTTCTGCACGGTCGATTCGGTCGCGCGCTGCTCTCGCTGCAGGCCGACGAGATCGCATCATCCTCGGTGGGCGTTCGCGTCTATCGCGCCAAGGTCATCGCATTCGTCGTTGCGGCTGTCACCTGTGGCATAGCTGGCGCGCTGGTCGCGCAGCAAAACCAGTACATCAACTCCGACTTCATCACCTTCCACCTGTCGATCTTCATCCTGCTGCTGGTGCTGTTCGGCGGAGCCGGGTCCCAGTACGGGCCGTTGGTCGGCACGGTGATCCTGACGGCGGTCGATGCTGCGTTGGCGCGCTGGCCCTCGGCTCAGCACTTCCTGTACGGCTTCCTGCTGCTGTTTGCGCTCTATGTCATGCCTGGTGGCGTGACCGGCTTGTTCTCCAAGTGGTTCAGACGTTCGACCGCGGCGCCCGAAGCATCGAAGGTGGCCGCGGCTCCCACGCGCATCGGTCCTGAAGGCCAAGGCGAGTTGCTGGTGGTGCAGGGAGTTACCAAGAACTTCGGCGGCGTGAAGCCAGCTCAGAACGTCTCGTTCCGTTTGCAGCGGGGGCATATCCACGCGCTGATCGGGCCGAACGGGGCCGGCAAGAGCACGATGATCAACATGCTCACCGGCCTGATCGATCCGACCGAAGGTTCGATCCAGTTCCTTGGCAAGGAGGTCTCCGGTCAACCGGTGCACTCGATCTGCTGCATGGGCATGGGGCGCACCTTTCAGAACCTGCGTCTCTTCGCTGAACTGTCGGTGCTCGACAATGTCATGCTCGGCCGTCATAGCCGTATGACGAACGGCTTCTTCGCGTCGCTACTTCACCTGCCGAGCGCGATGAAGCAAGAGGCCGCAACGCGGGCCCGCGCCCTGCAGCTCCTGGATTTGGTGGGCCTGCTGCATCTGGCGCATCACCCGGCGGGTAGCCTGCCCTACGGCCTGCAACGCCGTGTCGAACTTGCACGGGCACTGGCGACTGAGCCGCAACTCCTTCTGCTTGACGAGCCTGCTGCGGGTCTCAACCCGCAGGAGACAGGCGAGCTGGGTCAGCTGCTGCTTCGCATCGGCAAGTGCGGTGTGAGCATTTTGATGGTCGAGCATCACATGGATCTCGTCATGTCGATCTCGGACCACGTCATCGTGCTCGACTACGGCATCAAGATCGCCGAGGGCAAGCCCGCCGAGGTGCAGGCCAACCCCCGTGTTGTCGAAGCCTATCTCGGCGTCGACGAGCCCGAAGAAGCGCTCGCCGCAGCCTGAACCGGAAAGTCAAATATGCTGAAACTCGAATCAGTCAAGGTTGCCTACGGTGCGATTCAGGCCGTCAAGGGCGTGAGCATTGAAGTGCGCAAGAGCGAAGTGGTGACCATCATTGGCGCCAATGGAGCCGGGAAAAGCACCTTGCTCAAGAGCATCTGCGGGTTGGAGCCCGTCACCGAAGGTCGAATCCTGCTCGATGGCAAGGACATCACGAACGTTGCATCGCATCAACGTGTGGGCCTTGGGGTCGCGATGTCCCCGGAAGGCCGCGGCGTATTTGCCGATCAGACGGTGCGCGAGAACCTGATGCTCGGTGCCTATTCGCGAAAGAATGACCCCGCAGCGACCGCAGCCGCCATCGAGCGGGAATTCAAGCGATTCCCGCGGCTGCGGGAGCGCCAAGACCAGCTGTCCGGGACCTTGTCCGGCGGTGAGCAGCAGATGCTGGCGATCGCACGCGCCTTGATGAGCGAGCCGCGCTTGCTGCTGCTGGATGAACCCTCACTCGGCTTGGCGCCATTGATCATCAAGGACATCTTCAACGCCATTCGACAACTGCGCGAATCGGGACTGACCATCCTGCTGGTCGAGCAAATGGCCAAGCAGGCGCTGGGCGTGGCCGACCGGGCCTACGTGCTCGAAACAGGACACATCACCTTGGAGGGCACAGGTCGCGCACTCCTCAACGATCCCAAGGTCAAGGCGGCCTATCTCGGCTCGCACTGACCCATTCATCCGCACATACAAAGGAGTACCCCATGACCGAAACCAAAAAGTTCGCGAGCCAGGCCGACCTGGAAGAGAAGAAAGTCACCTTCAGCCAGATCTCCGAGCACGCTTGGGCGTACACGGCCGAAGGCGACCCGAACACGGGGATCATCATCGGCGACGACTGCGTGCTGGTTGCCGACACCCAGGCCACGCCGGCTATGGCGGCCGACGTGGTGCGCCGCATTCGTGAAGTGACCGACAAGCCGATCAAGTACGTCGTGCTGACGCACTACCACGCGGTGCGCGTGCTCGGCGCCAGTGCCTACAAGCCGGAGCAGATCATTGCCAGCCAGGACACGTACGACCTGATCGTCGAGCGCGGCGAGCAGGACAAGGCCAGTGAGATCGGACGCTTCCCGCGACTTTTCAGCAACGTCGAGACGGTGCCACCGGGCATGACCTGGCCGACCATGACCTTCACCGGCAAGATGACGCTGTGGCTCGGCAAGCTCGAGGTGCACCTGCTGCAGCTCGGGCGCGGCCACACCAAGGGCGACACTGTGGTCTGGCTACCGCAAGAGCAGGCGCTGCTGTCGGGCGACCTGGTCGAGTTCGGTGCGACTCCCTACGCCGGAGATGCCTACTTCAAGGACTGGCCGCAGACCTTGAACAACCTGGCTGCGCTGAACCCCAAGGCCCTGGTGCCCGGTCGTGGCGCGGCACTGACGACGCCCGATGACGTGGCCAAGGGCCTGAGCGAGACGCGGGACTTCATTTCCGATGTGTACGCCAACGTGCAGCAGGGCGTAGCCGCCGGCAAGGACCTGAACGCGGTCTACAAGGACACCTTCGCCGCGCTCAAGCCCAAGTACGGCCACTGGGTGATCTTTGACCACTGCATGCCATTCGACGTGACTCGCTGCTACGACGAGGCCACGAAGTACACCGATCCGCGCATATGGACTGCTGAGCGGGACGTCGAGATGTGGAAGACGCTGGAAGGCTGACTGGCCGCCGCGCGTCCCGACAAGGAGCCAAGACACCATGAAGCTGAACGACCTCGCGTCGGTCGGCGGGGAACCGCTCGACTATCAGAAGCTCGCCTTCGACTACGTTCGCCACGCCGACCAGTCGGCTGCCGCGCCTGCGCGCCACCCGGTCGTGGTGGTCGGGGCCGGCCCGGTCGGGTTGGCGCTGGCCATCGACCTGGCGCAGCAGAACGTTCCCGTCGTGCTGCTCGACAACGATAACCGCCTCTCGACCGGCTCGCGCGCCATCTGCTTCGCCAAGCGCTCGCTCGAAGTATTCGACCGGCTCGGCTGCGGCGAGCGCATGGTCGGCAAGGGCGTGTCGTGGAATCTCGGGCGCGTGTTTTTTCGCAACGAGCAGATCTATGAATTCGACCTGCTGCCCGAAGAGGGGCATGAGCGGCCGGCCTTCATCAACCTGCAGCAGTACTACGTCGAAGGCTACCTCGCCGAACGCGCGGCGCAGCTGCCGCTGATCGACATCCGCTGGAACAACAAGGTCATCGGTGTGGCGCAGCACGACGAGCACGCGTTGCTGACGATCGAGACGCCCGATGGCAGCTACCAGTTGGCCGCCGACTATGTCGCCGCCTGCGACGGCTCGCGTTCCTCCGTGCGCGAGCTGATCGGCAAGGAGAGCAAGGGCCGCATCTTCAAGGATCGGTTTCTCATCGCCGACGTGAAGATGAAGCTCGACCGGCCGGCGGAGCGGTGGTTCTGGTTCGACCCCGAGTTCCACCCCAACCAGAGCGTGCTGCTGCACATGCAGCCCGACAACGTCTGGCGCATCGACTTCCAACTCGGATGGGACGCCGACCCCGAGGAAGAGAGAAAGCCCGAGAACATCATCCCTCGCGTCAGGGCGCTGCTCGGCGAAGACGCCCAGTTCGAGCTCGAGTGGGCCAGTGTCTACACCTTCGCCTGCCTGCGCATGGACCGTTTTCGGCATGGCCGCGTGCTGTTTGCCGGCGATTCGGCCCACGGCGTCTCGCCCTTCGGCGCACGAGGCGCGAACTCGGGCGTGCAGGACGCCGAGAACCTGGCGTGGAAGCTGGCGGCCGTGCTGCGCGGCGACGCACCCGACGCGCTGCTCGACAGCTACGCCACCGAGCGCGAGTACGCGGCCGACGAGAACATCCGCAACTCGACCCGCGCCACCGACTTCATCACGCCCAAGAGCGAGGTGAGCCGACTGTTCCGCGATGCGGTGCTGGAGCTGGCCAAGCGCCATGACTTCGCACGCGCGCTGGTGAACAGCGGCCGGCTCTCTGTCCCGGCCACGCTGCACGGCTCGCCGCTCAACACGCCCGATGCGGATGCGTTCAGCGGCCGCATGGTGCCCGGCGCCGTAGCCGCGGACGCGCCCGTCACCCTGGCCGGCGGGCGCAGCGGCTGGCTGCTGCGCGAACTTGGCGGCACCGCGTTCACCGCGCTGGTGTTCGGCGAGGGCGAGCCGGCGGAACGCAGCGCCCGCGCCGTCGCGGAGGCCGACGCCTCGCTGCGCGTGCTGCGCGTGCCGCTCGCCGAGGCGAATGCGCTGGCCGCGCAACGCTACGACGCGCAGCCCGGCACCGTCTACCTGCTGCGGCCCGACCAGCACGTCTGCGCTCGCTGGCGCGCGCCGTCCTCGTTCGCCATCCGCGCTGCGTTGGCGCGCGCCCTCGCCAGAGCCTGAAGGAGAACCGCCATGCCGCAAGCGACGCCACCGCAAGTCTTGATCACTGCCCCCAACCTAGACGCGCCCGACGACTTCTACGAAGCGCTGCTCGAGGCGCACGAAGGCCTGTCGAACGAGGAAAGCCACGCGTTCAATGCGCGACTCGTGCTGGTGCTGGCCAACCACATCGGCTCGCTGGTTGTTCTGCGGCGCGCGCTCGCGGTCGCTGCCCGATCCAACGAAAGCAAGAGCACACCATGACGAACGCATCCACCGCCGAGCGCCGCTACCAGAGCGGCTTCGGCAACGAATACGCGAGCGAGGCCGTGGCCGGCGCCCTGCCGCAGGGCCGCAACAGCCCGCAGCGCGCGCCCTTCAACCTCTACCCCGAGCTGATCTCGGGCACTGCCTTCACCGCGCCGCGCCACGAGAACCGGCGCAGCTGGATGTACCGGCGCCAGCCCTCGGTGGTCTCCGGCCGCTACCAGGCCTATGCGCAGCCGCACTGGCAGACCGGCGCCGACCGCGATATCGCGCTCGCGCCCGAGCCGATGCGCTGGCATCCGCTTCCGCTCGACAACGCCGATGTCGATTTCATCGACGGCATCCATACCTTGGCCGCCAACGGCGACGCCGAGGCGCACAGCGGCGTCGCTGCGCACGTTTACCTCGCGAGCCGTTCGATGGAGCGCCGCGCCTTTGTCAATGCCGACGGCGAGATGCTGCTGGTGCCGCAGCAAGGCCGGCTGGTGATCACCACTGAGATGGGCGTGCTCGAGGTCAAGCCCGGCGAAATTGCGCTCCTGCCGCGCGGCGTGGTGTTCAAGATCGCCGTGCCGGATTCGGATCAGGGTCCCTCGCGCGGCTACGTCTGCGAGAACTACGGCGCCCAGTTCCGCCTGCCCGAGCTGGGCCCGATCGGCTCCAACGGCCTGGCCAATGCGCGCGACTTTCAGGCGCCGGTGGCTGCTTTCGAAAGCGAGGCCGGTGGCTACGAGCTGGTGAAGAAGTTCGGCGGACGCTTCTGGAAGGCGCCCACCAGGCAGTCGCCCTTCAACGTCGTCGCCTGGCACGGCAACCTCGCGCCGGTGAAGTACGACACCGCCAACTTCATGACCATCGGCTCGATCAGCTTCGACCATCCGGACCCGTCGATCTTCACCGTGCTCACCTCGCCCTCGGACACGCCCGGCACCGCCAACTGCGACTTCGTGATCTTCCCGCCGCGCTGGCTGGTGATGGAAGACACCTTCCGTCCGCCCTGGTACCACCGCAACCTCATGAGCGAGTTCATGGGCCTGGTCTACGGCGAGTACGACGCCAAGCCCGGCGGCTTCAAGCCCGGCGGCGCCAGCCTGCACAACGCGATGGTGCCGCACGGCCCCGACGAGGAGGCCTTCGAGAAGGCGAGCCGTGCCGATCTCAAGCCGCAGAAGCTGGACAACACGCTGGCCTTCATGTTCGAGAGCCGCTTCCGCTTCATTCCCACGGCCTGGGCGCTGCAGAGCCCGGCGCTGGACACCGACTATGCCGACTGCTGGGCCGGCCTCAAGGACCAATTCAAGCCATGAACAACGAACTGAACGCCACCCACGATCCGAAGCTGCGCAGCTGGGTCGCTTCGGCCAACGAGGCTGGCTGCGATTTTCCGATCCAGAACCTTCCGTTCGGCCGCTTCCGGCCTGCCGGCAGCGGCGAGGCCTTTCGCATCGGGGTTGCGATCGGCGATCAGGTGCTCGACTTGAAGGCGACCGGCCTCGTCCATACGGACGACATGAACGTGTTGATGGCGAAGAGCCCGACGGAGCGCCAGGCGCTGCGTGCCGCGATCTCCGCCGGCCTGGCCGAAGGCAACACGCAGACCGCCGAGTGGGGCCACTTCCTCTTCGCCCAGTCGGCCGTCGAGATGACGGTGCCTTGCCGCATCGGCGACTACACCGACTTCTACACCAGCGTTCACCACGCGACCACCGTCGGCAAACAGTTCCGGCCGGACAACCCGCTGCTTCCGAACTACAAATGGGTGCCCATCGGCTACCATGGCCGCGCCTCGTCGATCGGCGTCAGCGGCCAGCGCTTCAAGCGACCGCAGGGACAGACCAAGGCACCGGACGCCAGCGCGCCGAGCCTCGGCCCCTCGAAGCGACTGGACTACGAGCTCGAGCTCGGCTGGTTCGTCTCCCAAGGAAATGCGCAGGGGGAGTCCATCGGCATGGATGCGGCCGAGGCGCACCTGTTCGGCGTGACGCTCTTCAATGATTGGTCGGCGCGCGACATCCAGGGCTGGGAGTACCAGCCTCTTGGCCCGTTCCTCTCGAAGAACTTCGCCAGCACTGTCTCGCCCTGGCTGGTCACAACCGAGGCGCTGGCGCCGTTTCGCGTGGCCTTCGAACGCCCGGCGGAGGATCCACAACCGCTGCCCTACCTGGACTCGGAGACAAACCGCGCAAAGGGCGCGTTCTCGATCGAGTTGGAGGTCTTGCTACAGACCGCGAGGATGCGCGAAGCTGGTGACGAGCTTGTTCGGCTCTCTCGGACCAATACCACCCGCGCCGCCTACTGGACGCCGGCCCAGTTGATCGCTCACCACACCGTGAACGGCTGCAACCTGCAGCCGGGCGACCTGCTGGGCTCAGGCACCCTGTCCGGCCCGGAGGCCAGCGAAGCCGGCTCGCTGATGGAACTCACCAGCGGCGGCAAGCAGCCGATCACGCTTCCCAACGGCGAGCAGCGCAGCTTCCTGGAGGACGGTGACGCATTGATCATGCGTGGGTGGTGCGAGCGCGAAGGCGCAGCTCGCATTGGTCTGGGCGAAGTGGTCGGCATCGTCGAAGCAAGATGAAAAAAGCCGTCCCGCTTGAGCAGGCCATCGCGATGATCCCGGACGGGGCCTCGCTGATGGTGGGCGGGTTCATGGGTGTGGGCTGCCCACCGCGACTCATCGACGAGCTGATTCGGCAGCGGCGTGGTGGACTCACCCTGATCAGCAACGACACCGCGCGGCCCGGGGTTGGTGTTGGTAGGCTGATAGATGCTGGCCTCGTCCGCAAGGTCATCGCCAGCCACATCGGGACCAATGCCGTGACGCAGCGGCTCATGCTGGACGGCTCTTTGCAGGTTGAGCTCGTGCCTCAGGGGACCTTGGCGGAAAGGATCCGCGCCGGTGGCTTCGGACTTGGCGGCATCCTGACGCCCACAGGTGTCGGAACATTGGTCGCCGAGGGCAAGCGCACCCTCGAGGTCGACGGCCGAAGCTACCTGCTCGAGACAGCCTTAAAGGCTGATTTCTCCCTGATCAGCGCGAAGCGGGCGGACTACTACGGCAACCTTGAGTACACGCTCACGGCACGCAACTTCAATCCGCTCATGGCCTTGGCGGCCACTACGACGATTGCCGAAGCAGAAAGCATCGTGCCTGTCGGAATGATCGCACCGGATGCGGTGATCACGCCTGGCGTGCTCGTCCATGTCCTGGTGGGTAAGGAGCGCGCCTCATGAACGACAAGGAAGTGATTGCCCGACGGGTCGCGCGCGAGCTCAAAGATGGCGACCGCGTCAACCTCGGCATCGGCCTGCCAACACTAGTTGCCCAGTACCTGCCCCCGACGCTTCACGTCTTCTTCCATTCCGAGAACGGCATCATTGGCATGAGCCCGTTGCCCGGAGAGGGATTCGAAGACATCAACCTCACAGACGCAGGGGGACGCCCCGTCGGTGCCTTGCCCGGTGCGTGCGCGTTCGACTCCGCCTTTTCCTTTGGAATGATCCGGGGCGGTCACCTTGATGTGACGGTGCTCGGTGGTCTCGAGGTTGATGAACTTGGACAGCTGGCGAACTGGATGGTGCCTGGTTCCATGATTCCCGGCATGGGCGGCGCGATGGACTTGGTGACAGGGGCCCGCCGGGTCATCGTAGCGATGACACATCGGTCGAAGAATGGTTCCAAGATCGTTCCGCGCTGCAGCCTTCCAATCACTTCGGTGCGCCGCGTCGACCTGGTCGTCACAGAACTCGCAGTGATTCGACCGACCGAGAATGGGCTCGTCCTGCAAGAGATCGCCCCTGGAGTGTCAATTCGTGAGGTGATCGAGGCGACGGAAGCGAGCCTGATCCTTGCACCAGGTCTGGTGGCATGACAGTGAGCGCCGTACCAAGCGATGCAACCATGAGCATCCGCTCCCTTGATACCCGAACGCTCTGGCTACTCGGCATATGCGCATTCGCAAGCATGGCTTCAATGCGGATCTGCGACGCCATGCTTCCGTCGTTGGCAGCGGAATTCTCGGCGACGACGGGCCAGGCTGCGGGGACAATTTCCGGATTCGCATTGGCCTACGGCGTTCTCCAGCTGTTCTATGGGCCGCTCGGGGATCGCTTCGGCAAGGTGCGCGTCATCGGCTTTGCCACGCTGGCTTGCACGATCGGAAGCACCGCAGCAGTTTTCTCGCCGACCTTGGACTGGCTGGTTGTCAGTCGCATTCTGTCGGGAGTTGCAGCCGCTGGAATCATTCCCTTGACGATGGCGCTGATCGGCGACAGCGTCGCGTATGAAGGGCGCCAGGAAGTGCTGGCCAAATTGCTCGGCGCGACCGTTTTTGGAATGATCTGCGGGCAGTGGCTGGGCGGCCTCATCGCTGAGATGTTGAGCTGGCGAGCGGCGTTCGTCATGCTCGCGGTGGTCTTCCTGATCAGCGGAGCGGTGCTTGCCCGGCGTGCTCACGGCCTCACGTTACCGGCGCCGGGAGACATGGGAAGCGTGCGTCGTCGACTTCTGGATGTGCTCGCCCGGCCGTGGGCAAGGACTGTGTTGCTCGTCACTTGCATTGAAGGGGCGTTGGCATTCAGCGCGCTTGCCTTCATTCCCTCACATCTGCACGCCACGTTCAACCTGACGATGCCAACGGCAGGGGCCATCGTCGCGCTCTACGGCGCCGGCGGCCTTCTTTACAGCCGCTGCGCCCGCGTGTTGCTGCGGCGATTCGGCGAAACCGGCCTGGCGACAACTGGAGGTGTCTGCCTGGGCATCGCGTTCGCAACGATCGCATCTGCGCCATCCTGGCAGTGGACGCTTCCCGCCTGCATGCTTGCCGGGTTTGGTTTCTATGCCTTGCACAACACCCTTCAGACCCATGCGACCCAAATGGCCCCGGCCCTGCGCGGTACGGCAGTTTCACTGTTCGCTTGCGTCTTGTTCTTTGGGCAGTCCCTTGGAGTCCTGCTCGCCGCGTGGGTGGTCGACACCTTCTCGTCGACCTTGGTCTTTGCATCGTCAGCTATCGGCCTCCTGCTGCTCGGAGGTGTGTTCGCGTCCTTGATCCGGCAGCGCAACCGCCAACTGCAGGGGGCCTGATCCATGTCTGATGGCCAAGTAAGTCCAGCCGCCGTGCAGGCGACCTTGATCGGGGCGATGGCCATCTGGGGTCTGAACGTGGCCGCAGTGAAGGTCCTGACAGGGGTCTTCGATCCGATCACAGTGGCCGCGCTCCGAATGCTCGTGGCATGCGCCGCTTTGAGCCTGATCGTGCTGTGGAAGCGCTGCGGACTCCCCTTGTTGTCGTGGCGGCAAAGCGTGCCGATCGTGGTCTGCGCGATTCTGATGGTGTATCTCAATCAGATTCTTTTTGCGGAGGGCTTGCTGCGATCCACGGCCACCAATGGCGCGCTCATCATGGCGCTGAGCCCGCTGGTATCCGCATTGCTCGCAGCGGTCGCCTTCCGGGAGCGTCTGACATTGATGCGCCTGGTGGGCGTCCTTCTCGGTTTCGCGGGAGTGGCGGCAGTGGTATTGAGTCATCCGGGAGCCGGTCTTTCGAGCGCTGGCGCGGGAGACTTGATGTTGGTGGCCGCCGTGGTCAGCTTTGCCGCGGGTGGCGCCATCGTCCAGCGCCTGGCCAAGCAACTCCACCCCTTGACCATCAGCTGGGCGATCTATGTGGTTGGCTCGTTCCTTCTGGCGGTCCACGCCACCCTAGAGTCGCCCGCGATTGGATTCGATGGGCTCTTTCCAGGCTGGCGCCCTTGGGCGTTCATCCTGTTCTCGGGTGTCATGGCGACCGCGCTGTCCAACCTCGTCTGGAACCGCGCCATTGCGCGTATCGGCGTAGCTCGTACTGCCGTCTTCTTGTACTGGGTTCCAGTCTTCGGCGTCAGCTTCGCAGCCATGTTGCTTGGTGAGCGGCTGAACCTCTGGCATCTCTTCGGTTTTCTTGCCGTGATGGGCGGCACCTATCTGGGTACTCGGCAACCCGCGACCGTCCCGGTCGTCGCCCCCTAACTGACAGGCTTTCGTATGACCACCAGTGAACCACTCCTTTTCCAGCCAATTCAGCTACGCGAGTTGGTCCTGAACAATCGGATCGTCATTTCGCCAATGTGCCAGCATGCGGCCGAATCCGGGCGCGCCACGCCATGGCACATGGTCCACATTGGGAAATTCGCCCTCGGCGGTGCTGGGCTGATCCTCACCGAAAGTACCGCCGTCGATCCTCGAGGCCGCATCGGTACGGCGGATCTGGGCCTTTGGGAAGACAGCCAGATCGAACCGTTGAAGCAGGTGGTTGATTTCGTCCATTCCAACGGTGGCGCAATCGGCGTTCAGTTGGCTCATGCGGGACGCAAGTCGGGCAGCCAGCCGCTGTGGGAAGGGGGCGCGGCGCTGTCCGAACATCGCCTCGCGTCGGATCCGCAGCCCTGGCAACGCCTCGGGCCGAGTGCGTTACCTGCAGGACCCGGATGGTCGGCGCCGGTTGCGTTGGACGCCAGCGGCATCGCAGACGTGGTGCAGTCCTTCGTGGATGCGACCTTGCGGGCCGTTCAGGCCGGCTTCGATGTGGTGGAGCTCCATTTCGGCCATGGCTATCTGGTCGCAAGCTTCTTGTCGCCCAACTCGAACCACCGCGACGACGAATGGGGCGGCAGCCTCGAAGGGCGCATGCGTCTGGCCCTCGAGATCGCGCGCAAGGTTCGTGCGGCCTGGCCAGCCGGCAAGCCCCTGTTCTGCCGGCTGTCGGCGGTAGACGGCAGCGTGGACGGGTGGAGTCTTGAGGATTCAATCGTCCTGTCGCGCGAACTAGCACGCTGCGGCGTCGACGTCATTGATTGCTCGTCCGGTGGATTGACAGAAGAAACGCGCGCGCTGCCGGTCCCGCGAGGACTCGGATTTCAGGTGCCGTTCTCGGAGCGTATTCGCCAGGAGGCGCAGATCAAGACGCAAGCCGTTGGAATGATCGTCGATGCGCACCAGGCAGAAGAGGTGCTAGCCGACGGGAAAGCCGACCTGATCGCCCTGGGTCGCGAAGCTCTCTTCGATCCGTACTGGCCGCATCACGCCGCCATCACCTTGGGGGTCGACCCCGCATACAAGCGCTGGCCAGTCCGGCACGGTGTCTGGCTTGCAAAACGCGCTCCGGGCCTCGCACGTGCCCGTGCACAGGCTGCAGCCGAACTCATTGAACCGACCAACCAGGAGTGAAAGACATGAACGTAAGAATGGGCCTGATCCGCAAGAAGTCCGATTGGTCGACGGAAGAATTCAGCGAATACTGGCGTGGCCACCATGGAGAGCTCGCCAAGAGAGCGCCCGGCTTGCGGGGGTACTGGCAAAACCCGGTGACCGAGCGCTTGCAGCGGGGCATTGATTTCCCGCGCGGACCGTGGGACTTTGATGGCTTCTCGCAGCTGTGGTTCGATGACGTCGGCAAGGCGAACCACGCGTTCAACGACAGTGAGCTCGCTGCGGCCCTCATCGCAGACGAAAACTATTTCCTCGGCGGACTGCACATCGTGACCGCCGAGCAGCGTGTGGTCATCGAGTTACCGGAGCCGCAATCGCGCGCTCGGTTACTGAAGCGCATGTCGATCTTGAAGCGCCGTCCTGATCTCAGCGAGGAGGACTTTCGACGCGAGTGGAAGGTCCACGGCGACCTGGTCCGCAAGATGCCAGGCGTCAGCGCCTACAGGCAGAACGTCGTGATCGCCCGTGAATTGGTGAAGGGGCAATCATGTGGCTACGACGATTGTCCGATCGACGGCATCGTCGAGCTTTGGTTCGAGGATGCCGCGACGCTGGAAGCAGCGTTCGGCTCCGAAGCCGGGAAAGTGACGATGGCACACGCAAAGACGTTCTTGACCGAGATCACGGCTTTCGTAGTAGCCGAGCGACAAGTTTTGTAGCTCCGAAAGGCCCGGAATGATGAAGAGGATGACGCTCCTTGCTAAGAAGGAAGGGACGGCTACGTGCGACTTCAGGGCGTACTGGGCGGGTCCCCATGCCAAGCTCGCGCTCGGCATGGAGGGCATCACCAAGTACACCCATAACCGCGTGGACAAAGTGCTGTGGGCGAGCGACGGCGAGCCTGCTTTCAACGTGGACGGGATCGTGGAACTTTTCTTTTCTGATCCGGACGCTATGCGCCTGGCCCAAGCGTCCGCGGTCGGTCAGAAATACATACCTGCCGACGAGCCGATCTTTCTGAAGGGCTGGACCTTGTGCGTGGTCGAGACCGACGGAGATGAGCCCGCCGAACAGTCTGTCAAAGTCCTCATCCCGTTTCATGCGCAGGCGAAGACTCGTGACACGCTCTGGCGCGAACTGCGACGAGCGGCGGCAGCCACTGGGAACAAGATCGCGTTGAACTGGACGGTCTCCACGGCTCGTCGCGAGCGACTGTGGGCGGAGCCGTATCCCCCGACCGGCTTCATCTGCGTCTGGCTCGACAGCGTCGCGGGGGCCCATGAGGCGTTCGAGCCTTCGTCCGAGCTGCGCCGCGTCGTCGAGACGCATACGAGTGACGGAGTCGCCTATCTCATCGATCAACTTCACATCAGGTAGTCCCTCTGAGCCGGCGCGAGGCCGGCCGCGGCATTTCTCAAGTCGACCGCCGACAACATCCTGCGCCGCGAATTGCGCCCGGTGGCCTGACGCGAACTGCTCAATTCGATAGTGCGATAGCGCCCTGGGAATACGGCTGCATGGTCAGCAATCCGGGCGCAAGCGGACGATCGGCCATGCTGCCCGGCGAAGGTCCGCTGGCCGTGAGCGGAAGTACGCCTCGCTCCGAAGCAGTCGAGAACGTCCACGGTACAAGCTTGCATGCCCGGCACACATACGTCCGCGAGTGGAAGAACGGCCAACGGCTGATCAGCTCACCACCACTCTTCGGCGACGCCCGAAGTCGTCACGCGCGAGTAGCCGGCAGCTTCCCTTTGACGGATGCGCCACGCAAAAAGCAAACGGCACCCGAAGGTGCCGGCTTGCCTGCCTGCAGTCAAACGCGTGCCGGTGGTGCTGTTCGGCTGGTCATCGGCTGACCCACTTGGGTAGTGCAAACGCCCGGTGATCCGGACGCGCATGGCCATGGTAGTCCAACTGGCGCTGTTCAACTGGCCTCGTCAGGGCCGACTGCACAGCCTGGTTCCCCGAGGTGGCCAGGAGCCTGGCGAGCACTAAGGGCGGCCCGCACATCTGCGACGGTGAAGTGTGCGTGCTGGACGACCTTGGCCGCAGCAACTTCGATCTGCTGCAGGACAGAGTTCGTCGCCGGAGGTGGTACGAAGGCGCAGACCCAGTGACCAATTGCGCCGTCGCGCCGCTGGGCCGGGCCGTTCCTTCAGGGGACCCCTGACGCGAGGCCCCGGATCTCTGCGATCCGGGGCGAAGGATCGCCTTGATAGAGCGCGAGCAGCTCGTGCAGCCGGCCGGGGTCCGCAGCCCGGGCGCGAAGCCGCTGCGCCGCGGCCAGCGCCAGCAGTTCGAAGAAGGCGGAGCCGTTCCCGCGAGCCGTCTCTATCGCATCAAGGATGGCATCGTTCGCCAGCGCCTCCTCTCCATCGGCGGCCAGCAGTTCCGCCCTTTGCGTCAGCAAGCCGGGCAGCACCATGTGACCGCCGAGCCGCCGCGCCAGTGCTATGCCCTCGTCGGCGGACACGCGCGCCGCGACGACCTGTCCCGCCTCCAGGCAGGCCTGCACATGGTGATGGTGATACCCGCACAGCCCGAAGCGCATGCCGAGTTCATCGGCGCTGTGTGCCGCTTCGCGCATCTCGCGCAGCCCTTCGTCCACCTGGCCGCGCGCCACCAGGGCGCGGCCGTGCAGCCAGGCGAAGTCGCTGCGGCCCGTCGGCAGCCCGTGTTTCCGGATCACCGCGTACAGGCGCTCGGTGATTTCATAGACGGCATCGAACTCGCGCGCGAGCGCATGCACGATGGCCTGCGCGGATAAGGCGGTCATCTCGCTCAGTGCATGCCCGTTGGAAGCCGCCCGCGAAGCGGCCTGCTGTACCAACTCGCGCGCGCGCTGCGGCTCCCCCGCCAGCCAGCAGACCAAGCCCAGACCGCTCGCGACTTCGACGCCAGGATCCTGCACGAACTGAGACGGGGCCAGGCGCAGCCCCTCCCGCGAATACAGTTCCTGTGCCGCCTCGAACTCGGTGCGCGCTCCCGCCACGTCGCCTCTCAGCATCTGCACGAAGCCCAAGGCGGTAAGCGCGGCCAGCAGCAACCCAGCATCGCCGTCAGCGGCGAGCGCCTTCATCTGGTCGGCCAGCGCGCGGGCCTCGTCGAGCTCCCCTCGCGAGAAGTGCACCCACCAGGCGCCTTGAAGTGCGCGCCGCCAGGCCGGCTGTTCCTCCGCGCGCAGGGCTATGGCGCGACTGAATGCCGCCGCCACCCTCGGGTCGGCGACCACGTGCACGCGCGTCAGCGCGACGCCTTCCAGCACGCGCAACTCGAGCTCCAGGGCGGTGGCGAGCTGCCCATCCCCGAGGACGAGGGCCCTCTGCGCGGCTGCCAGCGCTTCGTGCGCGGCACCGCGTTCGAGTGCGCGCGCGGACACGATCGCAAGCTGTTCCGCGGCGGCCTGCGCAAGCCGACCCCGCTCGTAGTGCAACGCGAGTTCCGCAGCCATGTCGGCCGCTGCCGCGCCGTAGGCGGAACCAAGCGCGGCCGCCCACTGTCGGTGCCACTGCAGCTTGAGCGCGGGCGCCACGCCACCATGCAGCACCTGCCTGTACATCGTGTGGCCGAAGGCATAGCGTGAGGCGATCCGGCCGTCGGCGAGCGGCTTGGCGCCCGTCGCCCTCAGCCATCCCACGCGCCGCGTCGCGTCGTCCAGCAGTTCCTGGAGCGCGTCGACCGGCATGTCCAGTACTTCCGCCAGCGGTACGTGCAGGAATTCCACGCCGCAGAGGCTTGCCGCACCGAGCACGCGGCGGTACTCCGCCGGCAGCCGCGCGATCTGCGCATCGATCAGCCCCAGCACGTTGCTGGGCACGGTGAGGGTCCCTGCCACGGGCACATGCCAGCCGCCCGCATCGCGCCTCAGCGTGCCTGCGTCCACCAGTTCATCCACCACGTTGACCACGAACAGCGGAAGCCCCGCCGTGTGCGCGTGCAGCGAGTGCACGAAACTTTCGGGAGGCGCATCGCCGAAACGCGCGGTGAGGTAAGCACCGATCTCTGCTTCGGAAAGGGACTCCAGATCCACCTCAAGGCTCAGTCGGCGCGTGCGCAGCTGCTGGCGCAGCGCGGCGAGTGGATGATCCTCCAGCACCAGTTCCGTCGGGCGGAACGCCCCCAACACCATCAGCGCCGCCGGTCCGCGCCGGTGCGCGAGGTAGCCGAGCAGCTGCACGGTGGCGTGATCGCTCCAGTGCAGGTCTTCGAGCACGAGGATCACGGGCCCATCACGCGTCACGCGGTCGATGAGCTCGCCGAACTCGCGCAGCATGCGGTCCTGGGCCGCGCCGCCCACTTCCTGCTGGAGCCTGCGGCGGTCCTCCTCACTTAGGAGCCAGGGCAGTTGGAGCAGCCAGCTGGGCGCCACCTCGCGCATGGTGCGGGCGACGGCTTCGCCGCCTTCTGCCCGGCACAGCGCGTTGAGCGCTTCGAGCACGGGCATGTAGGGTTCCCCGCTGCCGTAGTGTTCGATGCACTGCCCGAACGCCAGCCTCGCTCCGCAGTTCGCAGCGAAGAGGTCGATGAGCGCACTCTTGCCGGCGCCTGCTTCGCCGAGGACGAAGACCAGCTGGCGCTGCATGCCGCGCGCGGCGTCGAGGCTGGCCTGCAGCCGCGCGAGTGCCGTGTCGCGGCCGACGAGCGAGGTCGGCGCCGAACTGGCAGGCTGGTGCTGGACGACGAGGGGGGCAGCGGTGTCCTCCGCAACCGTCGCGATGAACCGATACCCACGCCGCGGCGCCGTCTGGATGTAGCGCGACTCGCGTGCGTCATCGCCCAGCGCTTGGCGCAGCTGGTTCACCACGTTTTTCAAGGCGGATTCGTTGATGTGCCGGTGGCCCCACACGGCATCGAGCAGGGCGTCCTTGGCTACCAGCTGGCCAGGGCGACGCGCCAGCTCGCACAGCACCTGGAAGGCGCGCGGGGGCACCTCGACGGTTTCGCCGTCGCGGCACAGCAGAGCCTCCGCCTCGTCGATGCGGAAGTCTCCGAACCGAAGTCGCAACGGCTGTACCTGCTCCATGCGAGCGATTGTGCCAGTGCGGGCATCAACGATAGACCGCTGCGGTGCCCGTGAGACGGCCGTGAAACAACCCCATGCACCTGCGCCCTGGCGACCGCATCAGCGCGACGATCCGCACCGACGACGGCTGCATCGGCCTCGGCGAGCAGACCACGCCCTGACCCGGCCCAGGAGTGAGGAATTGCGCCGGGCGCGAGCAAAAAGGACCGAACCGGGACCGAACCAAGACGACTTCGGGAGGGCTGGAGCTTACCTTTCTGTCAGCGGCTAACAAGCCCCACAAGGAATGCTTCATGACCTGCTCTCGTCGCTCAACACGTACTGCACCCCACGACTCTCTCCGTGTGAAGAACTGACCCGAACATGACCTGCACCCGCCCCTCCCGCGCGCTCCGCGTAGCCGTCGCCGACGACCACCTCTTCGTCCGCTCCGGCCTGAGACGCTTCATTTCCTCCTTTCCTGACTACGACTTCGCCGGCGGCGCGGCAAGCGCTGAAGAGGCGCTGGAACTCGTGCAGGGCGCCGACATCGACGTCCTGGTGTTGGATGCCGACATGCCCGGACGCAGCGGGTTGGAGATCCTTCCGCGGCTGATCGCGATCGCGCCGCGCATGAAGGTGCTCGTGGTTTCTGCCTTGTCCGGCACCGCCGTCGGCCCCCTCGCGCTGCGCGCCGATGCATTTACCTACCTCGAAAAGCCATTCAATCCGCAAACGCTCGACGAAAGCATCCGATCCGCCGCAGCCGCGCTTGCCCGTTCTGCCAACGACGAAGGTTTCCGCCCGCGCAGCGACGAGTCTTCCGACGAAGGGACCAGGAAATGATGAACCAGGCGCCAACTTCGCACTACGAGCTGTGCTTCCGCTCGCTGTTCCACAGCCGCCCCGGTTTTGCGTTTCCCTGCAACGCTCGAGGGGAGGTGCACCTCGATGGACTGAGCGAGCGCGCGCGCAACAACTACTTCTACGCGCGAGCCATGGTGGGCCGCGAGCTGGCGCCGCCTTCAGTGGCCCAGCATGCGGCCATCGCGACGCCGAGAAAATGAATGGAGGAAGGAAGCAGCACTCAGTTCTTTAAGGGAACGATGCTGAACCGCAGAACATCGCCGGAGCGTGCCAAGCCTTGGGCCATCTGCGCGGGTGACGTGGACCGCGAGCGGTCCAGCGAAACGACGCAGAACCGCCATACGGGCACGTTGTCGCTGTAGATGACGCTGAAACTGCCGCGCATCACGCGGTACCCATGAGCCAGCGCGACCTCGGTGACTTCCTCGAGCTCCGGAGCGGCGTCCGGCCGGAAGCTGAGGGAGACGTCGAAGATAGAGCGGCCTGGCAGCTTCAGCTCGATCCGGTGGACGACCGACATGGACAGCATGCACAGCACCGAAAGCAGCAAGGCTGCCGCATAGAGTCCCACGCCCAGAAGAACCCCGATCGCAGAGGCAGCCCAGATGGAGGCTGCCGTCGTGAGTCCGCTGACGTTCAGGCCGTCCTTGACGATGACGCCCGCGCATAAAAAACCGACTCCCGTGACCACGCCCTGGACGACACGCGTCGCGTCGGGCGTCACCTGCGACGCCGCGCCACCGTACCAGAACGGTGCGAAGCCCACGAAGATGGTGAGCGCCGTCGAGGCCATGCACACGAGGCCATAGGTGCGCATCCCGGCGGCGCGACCGTTGTAGGAGCGCTCGTAGCCCACCAGCATGCCGAGCATGAGCGCGCCGAGCAGGTTCAAGCCGATGAACGCATTGGCAGCCAGGAAGCTGCCGCTCCAATAGAGCTCCATGGGGGGAAGGGAAGGCATGGAGGGGGTGCTCACTGCAGTTCGTCGGCATCGCTCACGGCAAGGCCCGCGGCTTTCCCGGGAGCCCCCAGGCTGTGCCGCAGTCGCTGGAACTGCTGGGATTCGCGCAAGGCACTACGCCCCCCGGCGATCAGCTGGCGGGCCTGGACCGGCAGGATCTCGAAGGAGGTGGGAACGTGCAGCAACGCGCGGCGCAGCGCGGGATCGGGCGCGTCATGCAGGCTGACATTGATCACGTGCAGTTCCGCATCGGCGGCGAAGGGACTCCCGTCGCGGCCGCGCTCCGCGGCCAGCTCGGCCTGCGCGCGGCGGACCGAGTCCTGCACGATCTCGATCGTCTCCTTCGTGTAGCGGCTTCCGGCCCCGAACACCAGCGCCGTCAGGATCTGGCCCGTGCCTGGCACACGGTCCGTGTCGTCGATCCGCTCGCCGATATCGCGCTCGGAGTTCACGCTCACGAGCACGATCTTGTGGACGGAGCCGGGCGGCAGGTGGCGGAAGCTCTCCCTCAGCGAACCACCCGCGACGGTGTGGTCGACCAGGCCGCGCACGCCGAGGTTGTCGGCGAGGCCGCCGTCGACGAGGTGGAGGTAGGGGCGGGCCCTGGCGTCGCTATAGCTCTGCGCGATGAGATGCAGCATGCGGGCCGACAGGTTCTGATCCGCGTTGTCCAGCAATTGCTTCTGCTCCGGGCGGGCGCAGCTGCCGGCATGGTTGCGCAGCGTCATGGGACTCAGGAGGAGCGGAACCGAAGAGGATGCCGCCACCGCGAAAGACAAGGGCAGGGAATCCAGATCCGAGCAGATCAGCGCGAACTGTTCGGAGGTGAACTCGAAGGGCGCGCCCGTGGTCAGGTCGGTCGCGGTGACCAGCAGGCGGGGCCAGGGCCGCCGCGTCCGCAGCTGCCCGTAAGTCACGTTGCGGAAGACGGCGTCCAGCCGTTCCTGCAGCACATTGCCGCGGCCCCACCACGGCGAGGTGAGGCGATAGAGCGTGGAGGGGGCAACGGCCTGGCGCAGAAGGGCGTTCTGGAAGTTCACCAGCAGGAAGTCCTTTTTGAACCGTGTGAAGACCTCGTCGCCGAAGGCCGCGTAGTAGCCGGCGAGGATGCTGCCGCCCGAAACTCCGCTGACCAGGCCGACCTCGTCGAGCAAGGTCGTCTCCCTCCCGCCGATCTCGAAGCGCGTGGCCTTGAGCTCTGCCAACACACCCAGGCCGAACGCTGCTGCCCGGGCACCGCCGCCGGACAGGGCGACAGCGGCGACGATCGGACGCTCCCGCACGGGCGCGTCCTGCTGCGGCTCCTCGTGCAGCATGAGGGGCAGGGGAGCCGGCGCGACGTTGCGCCCAGGCTCGTTGATCCAGGGACGGGTCGTCGAGCAAGCCAGCAGCAGCGCGCTCGCCATGCAGGCGCTGGCCAGGCGCACGACGGTCCTGGCGATGACGGCACGCGGCTGCGTGGCGCGGCTCCTTTCAACGCGACGCAAGCAAGCCATTGAGGTTGCGCACGTCGGACTGATTGAGTTCGCCGGCCGCCGCGGAGAGACGGACACGCCCGAGCAGGTAGTCGTAGCGCGCCTGCGCCAATGCGAGCTCGGCTTCGAACACGCGCTGCTGCGCATCGAGCACGTCGGGCTCCGTCCGCGTGCCCACGTCGCGCCCGAGCGTGGTTGCCTCGAGTGCCGTGCGGGCGGATTCCAGCGACTCCGTGAGGGATGCCACGCGGGACACGCCCGTTGTCACCGCGAGGAACGCGTCCTGCACGCGGAGGCGGACCTCTCGCCGCGCCGCGGCCAATTCCTGCTCGGCCTGGCCTTGTTTCGCGATGGACTCACGCTCGCGGGAGTCGATGCCTCCACCCGCGTACAACGGCACGCTGAACTGGAGGCCCACACTGCCCGTGCTGCGGCGATCCATGCTCTGCAGCGGCGAGAGATTGCCGCTCTGCCCCGTGCCCGAATAGCTGGCCACCAGATTCAATGTCGGACGCCCGGCGAGTCCGTACTTGCCGATTTCGGCCGTGGCGATCTCCAGCTGGGAGCGCTTCGCGCGCACAAGGGTGCTGTGGTCCTCGCCGCGCCCCTGCCATGCGTCGAGGCCGCTCGGAACCGGCGCGCTGGGGACGAAGTCGGCCGCGAGTCCGGCCAGGCTTTCGGCGGGCAAGCCGGTGGTCTCGCGGAACTCGGCGCGGCGCAGATCCAGGGTGCTGCGCGCGGAGATTTCCTTCGTCACGACCTGGTCGTAACGCGCCTGCGCTTCCCGCAAGTCCGTGATCTTGCCGCGCCCCACGTCGGATCGCGCCTGGGCGCGGTCCCGCTGCAGCCCCAACGCAGCCTTCTCGGCCTGCGCGACGCGCAAGGCGTCCTCCGCCAAGAGCACGCCGAAGTAGGCTTCCGACACACGCTGGACGAGGTCCTGGCTGGCGTGGTCGAACTGCGCCTCCGCGAGGTCCGACTGCAGGTGAAGCTGCTTTTTCTGCGCGCTCACGTTCGCGTCGTACAAGGGCTGCGTGAGCACCACGCCGGCTTGTCGTACCGTGCCTTTTCCCGACGAGGACAGGAAGGACGCCAGCGCGGGAGGGATGTTGCCGGACGAGTGATCGTGGATGCGGTTCACTCCCGCCTCCAGGCTGATCCGCGGGCGCAGCAAGGCATCGCCCTGCACGGCCAGCTCGCGGCCCGCGACACGCGCCTGGTCGGCGCCGAGCTTCGCGGGGTCGTGGCGCAGCGCGGCCTCGTATGCGGTGACCAGGTCGACGGCATGCGCCGCGGCGGAAAACAGGCCGAGGGCGGCCAGCAGCGCCCAGCGGGCGCTCGGGTTGAACACATTCATGGCTAGGCTCTTGTCGCCGGTTCGGCGCAGGGGGGTTGCGGCCGTTCGGCCCGGTAGCAGGCGGCGTACAGCGCCGGAAGGAAGAAGAGCGTCAGCAGCGTGGCGACTGCCAGTCCGCCCATGATGGCCCAGGCCATCGGGCCCCAGAAGACCGAGCGCGTCAGCGGCACCATGGCAAGGATCGCTGCCAATGCGGTCAGCACGATGGGACGCAGCCGCTGAACTGCAGACTCCACGATGGCGGTCCACAGCGGGGCGCCGGCCGCAAGTCCCTGGTCGATCTGGACCACCAGGATCACGGAGTTGCGGATGATCATCCCGGCCAGGGCAATCACGCCCAGCATCGCCACGAAGCCGAAGGGAATGCGGAAGGCGGCCAGGATGGCGCTCACCCCGATCAGCCCCAGCGGCGCCGTGAGCAGAACCAGCCCCATCTTCTTCATGTCGTGCAGCTGGACCATCAGGAGCAGGAGGACCACGATGATCGTCACCGGCATGACGGCGAGAATGGACTTCTCGGCCTTTGCGCTGGACTCGTAGGCACCGCCCACCTCGATGCCGTAGCCGAGGGGAAGCTGCTTGGCGAGTGCCTCGATGCCAGGGAGCAGCGCCCGCGTCACGTCGGGCGCTTCCGCCCCGGAGAGGTCGGCGCGCACGGTCAGCGTCGGCACCCGGTTGCGGCGCCACAGCTGGCTCTCCTCGCTGGTCATCGTCAGGCGCGCCACCTGCGAGACGGGCACGAATTTCCCTTCGCGCAGGTAGATCTTCGCGTCCTTCAGATTGTTCAGGTCGGTGCGCTCCGCTGCGACCAGGCGGGAGACGACGTCGATGTCCTGGTCTCCCTCACGGAACTGCGTGATGGGCGTGCCGGTCAGGGAACCCTCGAGCGCCGCCTTGATCTGCCACGAGCTGATGCCGAGCGCGCGCGCCTTGTCCTGGTCGACGTCCACTTGCACCCGTTTGGTCCGCTCGCCCCAGTCCTGGTTGACGTGCCGCACGTGCGGGTTGGTGCGCATGAGGTCGGCGACCTGGCCGGCGATCTCCCGCACGCGTTGGTCATCGCCGCCGAAGACGCGGAACTGGACCGGATAGCCCACGGGCGGCCCATTCTCCAGACGGTTCACCCGGCCGCGCACGTTCGGCAGCTCGTGGTCGAAGATGCGCTGCAGGCTCGCCCGCACGCGCTCCCGCGCCTCGCCGCCCTTGGTCATCACCATCAGCTCGCCGAGGTTCAGGTTGGGCGTCTGCACGTCCAGCGGCAGGTAGAAGCGCGGGCTGCCGGTGCCCACGTAGCTGGTGACCGCGACCACGTCCGGGTCCTTGCGCAGCATGGCCTCGACCTCGCGCACCTCGCCCGCGCTCGCCTCGAACGTGGACGCCTGCGGCATCCAGAGATCCACCATCAACTCCGGCCGGTCGGAGGCCGGAAAGAACTGCTGCGGAACCAGCTTGAACAGCAGGAGGGATCCCGCGAACAGCGCAAAGGTGATGCCGATGACCCAGCGCCGGTGGACCAGACACGCATCCACGAAGCGGCGGAAGCGCACGTAGAAGCCGCGCTGGTAGACCGCCTCCTCGTCGTGCGCGGCGTGCGGGTGCTCCTTCAGCAGCTTGAATCCTATGTAGGGGGTGAACAGCACCGCGACGATCCACGACAGCACCAGCGAGATGCCGACCACCTGGAACAGCGACACCACGTACTCGCCCGTGCCGGACCGCGCAAAGCCGACCGGCAGGAAGCCGGCGGCGGTGATCAGCGTGCCGGTCAGCATGGGAAACGCTGTCGCGGTGTAGGCGTAGGTGGCGGCACGAAACTTGTCCCACCCCTGCTCCAGCTTCAGCGCCATCATCTCGACGGCGATGATCGCGTCGTCCACCAGCAGACCGAGCGCGATGATCAGCGCGCCGAGCGAGATCCGCTGCAGGTCGATGCCGAACAGGTACATCGCCAGGAAAGTTAGCGCGAGCACGAGCGGGATGCACAGTGCCACCACCAGGCCGGTGCGAAAGCCCAGCGAGAGGAAGCTGACCGCCAGCACGATGACCACCGCCTCGGCGAGGCTCGTCTTGAACTCGTGCACGGATTGCTCCACCACCCGCGGCTGGTCGCTCACGGCATGAATCTGGACGCCAACGGGCAGGTTCGCCTGCACGCGCTTCACCGTCTCGTCCAGCTCCGTGCCAAGGCGGATGACATCGCCGCCCTTGCGCATGCTGACCGCCAGACCCATGGCTTCGGTCCCGTTAAAGCGCATCTTGGTCACCGGCGGATCGACGAGGCCGCGTCGCACCTCCGCGATGTCGCCCAGGCGGAAGGTGCGGTTGCCCGCGTGTATGCCGATGCTGCGGATACCTTCGATCGAGTCGAACTCGCCGCTCACCGTGAGCCGCACCTGCTCGGCGCTCGACTGCACCGTGCCGGCGGCCGCGACGGCGTTCGTCTGGGCGAGGGTCGAGGCGATGAGCGCCGGATCGATCCCCAGGGATGCCAGCTTGGCGGTCGAGGCCTCCACGTAGATCTTCTCGTCCTGCTTGCCCACGAGATCCACCTTGTTCACGTCCGGCACGCGCAGGAACTCGTTGCGCGCCGCGTCGGCGAACTCGCGCAGTTCGCGATTGCCGAATCCGTCGCCCGTGAGGGCGTACAGATTGCCGAAGGTGTCGCCGAACTCGTCGTTGAAGAACGGGCCCTGCACGCCTGCCGGCAAGGTGGCGCGGATGTCGCCGACCTTCTTGCGCACCTGGTACCAGACGTCGGGAACCGCGGCAGGTGCAGTCGCGTCTCGCAGGTTGACCTTGATCTGGGTTTCCCCGGGCCGCACATAGGTCGCCGTGTAGTCGATCTCGGCCACCTCCTGCAGCTTCTTCTCGATCTTGTCGGTAACCTGGTCCGCCATCTGCTCTGCGGAGCTTCCCGGCCAGTACGCCTGCACCACCATCGTCTTGATGGTGAACTCGGGGTCCTCTTTCTGGCCCAGGCTGCGGTAGGCCAGAACGCCTGTGATCGTCAGCAGCAGGAGCAGGAAGGCGATCATCTGCGGGTGCTTCAGGGCCCACTCGGAAAGGTTGACGCCCTTCATCGCGCGTCTCCTGCGGCAGGCAGCTTCACGCGCTGCCCGGCCTGCAGCATGTGAACGCCGGCCGTCACCACGGTTTCGCCGCCCTGCAGCCCGGAGGCGACGAGCACGCTGTCGTCCTGGGCGCTGCCCAGCACCACCTCCCGCGCCGCCACGCGCGACGTCTCGGGATCCACCACCCACACGTGGCGGCGCCCTTCGGCGTCGACTACGGCTGTCAGGGGCAGGCGTATCGCGCTCGTGCCGTCCACATTGGGCGTAACGACAGAAGCCGTCATGCCCAGGCGCAGGAGCTCGCGGTCGGGGTCCTGGATCGTGATGCGGGCGGAGTAGGTGCGCGTCACGCTGTCGGTGGCGGGCGCCAGTTCGCGCAGCACGCCCGTCCAGTGCCTGCCCGGGTGCGCCCAGACCGAGACCTGCAGCAATCGCGCCTTGCGCAGCTCGTCAACGCGTCCCTCCGGGATGCTGATCGCCACTTCGCGTTCGCCCTCCGCGGCAACGGTCACCACCGACTGTCCGGCACCGACCACCTGCCCCGTCTCCGCGGCGATCGCCGTGACGACGCCATCGCGGTCCGCGGTGAGCACCGTGAAGCCGCGCTGGTTGGCGTGGATCTCGCGCTGCGCCTGGGCCGAGCGCAGCTGGGCCTCGGCCTGGTCGAGCGCGAGCTTCTGCTGGTCTAGTTCGGCGCGCGAGGCGAACTGGCGCGCGAGCAGTTGCTCGGTGCGCTGCAGCTCGGTGCGCGCTTGCGCGACGCGGCTCCTGGCCGCGTCGACGTCGGCGCTGGCGGAAGCGACTTGCAGCGCCTCCTGCTGCGGGTCGAGGCGCAGCAGGGGCTGCCCGCGCTTGACGAAGGCTCCGACGTCGACCAGGCGCGCGACGACCTTGCCGGCCGTGCGGAATCCCAGCTGGCTTTCGTAACGCGCCGCGATCGCGCCGGAATAGGCGGACCCCACCGAACCGGTGTTGTGGCCCGCGACGACGGCGCGGACAGGCCGCACCTCCTCGTGGGGTTTGGCGGGCTCGCCCGTGCAGGCGGCCAGCAGGGTGGCGGTCGCCAGCGGTGCGATGGCCCATCGAACGTTCATCAATGCTCTCCTTGTTGTCATGGCAGTGCTCGGCGAGTTCCGGCGGCGTGCTGAATCAGCCAGGCGAGCAGTTCCTGCGCGGTGGCAAAGTCGGTGCTGTCGCCACTTGCTACGTGCTCGGCGCGGCCGACCAGCTGGCCGGATTCGGGCCTCGCGTCGCGGTGCATCCGGAGGACATACGCGCCAGCGGAGGGATAGGTCGGGTGCGGGTTCAGGGTCATGGCAGCAGTTTGAAATCGCGGCGCCCTGAAGTCGTCTCGTTACGGTCCCGGTTCGGTATCGATCGAGGTTGCGAATCCATCCATGAACCAGACAACACCCCTTCAGGCCCGCTTCGGCCCGCACCGGCTGGAGGAGGCCGAGGCGCTGCTGGAGCGTGACGGTGCGGCCCTCGAACTCACGCCGCGGGCTTTCCAGGTTCTCTACGCTCTGCTGCGCCAGCCCGGACAACTGGTGACGAAGGACGCGGTCCTGAATACGGTGTGGGCCACCGGCACATCAACGAAGCGGCCTTGAAGAACGTCGTGAGCCAGTTGCGGCAGACGATCGGGGGACGCCGCTTCATCCAGACTGCGGCAAGGCGCGGCGCCGAGCCTTCATGCTCGTGCTCGAAGCGCTGGATGAGTTGTGCTGCGGGAGGGTGGCGCAAGCGTGGTGCTGACCGTTCAGGGTGGAGGGAACACCAGCACGGACCGCCCCTGCGCGCCGGCGCGCACGCGTTCAAAACCGGACGCAGCGTCATCGGGTGTGCCGGTCCAGCCGACCGGCAGGCGCAGTCCCGCCGCGAATGCAGCGAGGAGCGCCTCCAGCGCCTCCTCGTCCGGCTGGAACAGCACCCAGGCATATCGCGCAGACGTGCTGCGCGCCGCCACTTGGGCCCGGGAAGCCCGCCGCGTGCTGTAGCTGTGACGTGCCCCGCCAAGCCAGCCGTGACTGTCGAAGTTGGCGAGCAGCGGATGCACGGTGGTGCTGTGGCCGAACGCATGGTCAGCAAGCCGGGCGGAAAGTTGCGCGTCATCCGCCCAGCTGCCGAAATTCAGCACTGCAGCGAAGTCCGAAGGCAGCTGGCCCAACGCCCCGTTGCCCCGCGGCACCAGCTCGTCTGCGCCCAGTTCCTTGCAGGCCGGCAAGTGGGCAGCGCTCGCGACGGCGGTAGTGAGCGCACCCCATGTGCGCAGCACGTGAAGTGCCATGCGGCCCAGCGCACCCGAAGCTCCATTCACGAGCACCTTGCGACCGGCAGCCGTGACCGGCCTGAGCCCCGCCGCGCGCAGCGCGATCCACATGGTCGTGAAGCAATACGGGAGTGCAGCCAATTCCATCAGGTCGGTGCCCGGCGGCACCGGACGTACATGGCGGGCGGGAATGACCACGTGCGATGCATGCGCTCCGTAGCGACCTGTAGGAGAGATGCCGACGACCATGGCGCCGAGCGGCGGTGTCGACACGTCGGGACCATGGTCGCGGACGATCCCGACCACGTCGTTGCCCAGCACCAGCGGGAAATGTCCGGCACCGCGCAACGAGAGCAGCCGCCGCCCGTAGCCACCGGCGCGCTTTACGTCGATGGGATTGATGGCAGAGGCGAGCTGCTCGACGACGAGCTCGCCGCGTCCCGGCGGGCGCAGCGGCATGTCGCGCACGGACAGCCGCGGCGGGTCTTCGGGCGTGAGGCAGACAAGTGATCGCGCCTGCTTCATGCTTTCGCTCCTTGAAGCTCGTGTTCGACAACGCTGCGCGCTCGCGATGCGAGCGCGACCGAGGGTCCCATCGCGTCCGATCGGTGCGCCGCAATCGCCGTGGTCTGCTCACCCAGGTCGATGGCGCCGTCGTCGGTGCGGATGGTCGCACTGAGGCGGTCACCGGGGCGCAGGTACATCGGGTTGCTGCGCCCCTTCGCGATGAAGGCGCGCCACTTGCCGGCCTCGCCGAGGAAATGCCGCATCACGAAGAGGGCGAACTTCCCAGGTGCCCGGGCCGCACAGCCGGCGGGCGTGCCGGTGGCGATCAGGTCACCGGCCTGCACGTCCATGACCGAGGCGAGTTCGCTCAGCGTCGCGGCTGGCTGGTGGATCATCTCGCCGCAATATCCATCCTGGCGCGGCTGTCCGTTTACCGCAAGCCGCATGCGCAGCTGCGGCCAGCGCTTCCACTCGTCGGCGTTCAGCAGCACGATGCCCGGGCCGACCGGCCCGAAGCCGCGGAAGCTCTTGCCCTTGTAGAACTGTCCTTGGGGCAGCTGCACGTCCCGTGCCGACAGGTCATTGACGATCGTGACGCCGGCCAGCCATTCATGCAGCCGATCCGGCGCGACGACGGTGCCCGCCGGGATGTCGTGCCGCAGCACCAGGCCCAGCTCGATCTCGTAGTCGAGCAGGTGCACGTTCGCCGGACGAACGACCGGGGCATCGGCGGGCGTGATGCAGGAGCTTGCCTTCGTAAAGAGCGTGTTGAACGGAAAGTCGCTCGCCTTCAGCCCGGATTCCTCTACGTGGCTGCGGTAGTTCACGCCTTGGCAGAGGAACTGCTGGTTGGTCGTCACGGGCGCCAGCACGCGGACCTCGGCGAGCGGCACGGTGGCTTGGTCCGCCCTGACCTCCCAGAGGGCCGCCCAATGGCGGGACAGGAGCTCGCCCGTGGTGGCGGCAGCGATGTCCAGGGGGGCGAGGCGGGAGCCGAACTGCACGGCCCAGAAGGTGCGCGTGCCGTCGTCACAGCGAAGCAGGATGCGTGGCATGTTGGGATTCCAGTTGGAGTTGGTGGAGTCAGGACCAGGGGCGCGCGGGCGCGTCCATGGCTTGGGCAAGCAGCTTCAGGCGCTGCACGCTGATGCGCTTTTCGAGCACGAGCCGCAGCACGCGCAGCGCCGTGCGGAGGTTCTTGCCGGGCTTCATCGAGGGCGGGGCGTCCGGCCCCCAGGCCCAGATCCCGCCGAAGTCGAGCGGCGAGTAGCAGGTCTCAGAGTCCGCGGTGAAGAGATCACTGTCGGTGTAGTGCTCGTACTCGATTCCGTCCGGGTCGCGCCAGTAGTCGAAGAGCTGGCTTCCCAGGAGATGCCGGCCGATGCCCCACAGGTGCCGCCAACCTCCGGCGCGCAGAACCTGCTGGCCCTGTCCGAGCGCGTCGAGGTCGATCACCTCGTAGGCGCTGTGCTCATACCGGTCCTCGATGGCGCCGACGAGGACGAGCGTGTGATGGTCCGCGGGTTGCGAACCCAGGTCGAGGCGCATGAAGGCCAGCGCCGGACTGCCGTCGGCGAGGTACTGCACGTCGCTCGGGATCAGCCCCAGTACGCGCATGTACCACTGCGCCATCCCTGCGAAGTCCACCGTTTGCAAGACGAGATGCCCCAGCCGCACGACGCGGGCGGGTTCGATCGGCGTGCGCACGGTGGCGTTGATGCGGGGTGCATGGACCGCGGAGTTGGTCATCGCGCCGACAGGGTCGCGGTTCGGCAGCGTCGGCACGGATGGCAGCCCCTGGAGGAGCCACACCGGACGGCCGGAGGGATCCAGGATCTCGATCCCGCGCGCTTTCACCGGAAGCTGGTCGGGGCGCAGCCAGGTGCCGGCGAACTCGCGCTCGTACACGCGCAAATCCGTATCGGCTGACATCTGGAACGCAGCGCCGATGAATCGGTTGGCCGATCCTGGCTCGGCCACCGTCACACATGGCGTACCCGCTGTTCCGCGGGCGACGATGCACTCGGGCCCTGAATGCGCGATCGTCAGCCCAAAGTCGCGCCAGAACCGCTCGGTCTTCGCCAGCGACCTCTTCTGCCAGCGCAGGAAGGCCAGCGAGATGGCGCGGCCGACCGCGGGGGGGCGAGACAGGCGTTGAATGGTGGAAGGCAGGCGGCTGTCCGGCATGGCTTCCGTCTGCCGTAGGGAAGTGGAACCTCGCATGGGTACTTGTGAACGGCTACCAGCTTCTGAGGCGGTAGCGACGTTGCGAAGGGGGTGCATGGGTTTCACAGGTTGGACAGGCGACGAACTGATGTGATAATGACTTATATGTCATTATGACAGAATTGTTATTTTCCCTAGCCCTCACTGCCGAGTCCACCGATGAACCACGATCCGCATGCCGTCCCGCCCGCGTCCTTCGAGTTGCCGGAGCGGCTCGTGCCATCGTCCGGAATCGGATCGCTGGACGACGTGCATCGGCTCGAAGACGCTGTCTCCGATCCCCTGGCCGAAGTCCACAGTACGTATGAGCTGCTGGGAGGCGGCGCGCGGCGAGCGCCGGACGCGCCGGCCGTCTCCTTTTTTCTCGAGCCGACCGACTACGCTCATCCATTCACCTGGACGCACGGCGAATGGTTTGCCCGCATCACCCAGACGGCCAATCTCCTGCGCCGGTTGGGCCTCGGTCGCACAGACGTCGTGGCGTTCGCCCTCCCCAATCTTCCAGAGACGCACTGGATCATCTGGGGCGGCGAAGCCGCCGGCTCAGTCTTCGCGATGAACCCGCTGCTCGAGCCGGGCATGCTGCGCGAGCTGATGATCGCGGTACGCCCCAAGCTGCTCGTGACGCTGGAGCCCACCCCCGGGTCCGACCTCTGGGAGAAAGTGGCCGCGGTCGCGCAGCAAGTGCCCGGGCTGCAGGCGGTTCTGACGGTCTCCCCGCGGCGCTACTCGCGTGCGGCGGCACCGCCACACTCCCAAGCGGGAGGCGCCCAGCAGGGACAGCTCGAGCGACTGCCGGTCCTCGATCTCCATGACGAGCTGCGCAAGGTCGAGGGCAAAAGCCTGGAATTCGAGCCGCCGTGCCTGGACGACGTGGCTTCCTACTTCTGCACGGGCGGAACGACCGGACTGCCGAAGATCGCCGTCCGGACGCACCGCACCGAAGCCGCGAACGCAATGCAGCTCGCCGCCATGTTTGGCGACAGTGGCCTTTCAGGCCCGCTGTTCTGCGGCCTGCCGCTCTCCCACGTGAACGCGCAGATCGGCACTGGATTGATGCCATGGGCGCTGGGTCGCCACGTGGTGCTCGGGACGCCTTCGGGCTACCGCGCGCCGGGATTGATCCCGCTGTTCTGGCGCATCGCGGAGTACTTCCGCTTGTGTTCCTTCTCGGGTGTCCCCACCGTCTACTCGGCCCTGATGCAGGTTCCGCCGCACGGGCACGATCTGTCCTCGCTGCAGTTCGGCCTCTGCGGCGCCGCCCCCATGCCCTTCGAACTGATCAAGCGCTTTCAGGACGAGACGGGCGTCAAGATCCTGGAAGGCTACGGCCTCACCGAAGGGGGCTGCGTCTCCACGATCAACCCGCCGGGGGGCACCGCCAAGGCCGGCGCGATCGGGATCCGCGTGCCATGGCAGGAAGTGAAGGTGGTGGTGCTGGACGGGGAAGGGCGCTACATCCGCGAGGCAGCGGTCGACGAAGCGGGTACGCTTGCGATCTCCGGTCCCAACCTGTTCCTCGGCTACCTGAACGCCGCCCATAACGAGGACCTGTGGATCGACATCCCAGTCGAACGCGGCCATGCGACCCGCCGTTGGTTGAACACCGGGGATATGGGGCGCTTGGATCGTGAGGGGTACTTCTGGCTCACCGGCCGCAGCAAGGAGCTGATCATCCGGGGCGGCCACAACATTGATCCCAAGTTGATCGAGGAACCGATGCACGAACATCCCGCCGTCGCCCTGGCGGCGGCGATCGGGCGTCCCGATGTCCATGCCGGAGAGGTTCCCGTGGTGTACGTACAGCTGCGCCCCGGCGCATCGGCCTTGCCGGAGGAACTGATGGATTGGGCGGAACGCAGGATCGCAGAACGCGCCGCGTGGCCGAAGCAGGTACGGATCCTGCCGGCGCTTCCGACCACGCCGGTCGGCAAGATCTTCAAGCCGGCACTGGTCGATCGCGAGATCGCGGCGGTGGTGAATGAGGAAGCGCGAGCGGCGGGCGTGAGTCTGCGCGCATGCGAGGTCGTACGTGACGCGGCACGCGGCATCGTTGTGCGGTGGTCCGCGGCCGGCAACGGGGATGCCCTTTGCCAGCGGCTCGCGCACTACACATTCAGGCAGGAACCCGCCTGACCCAGGCTGGCCTTTCCGCACCCGCCCCAAGGCAGAATCCGCGCATGCAGAAAGAAGACCACCGGACCCGGGTTGCCGCGGAACGGCGCGAGAGGATGCGCCGGCGCCTGTTCGAAAGCGCCATTCAGCTCGTCGCCAAGAAGGGGCCGGCGGCGACTTCCATCGACGACGTCATCCAGGCGGCCGAGGTCTCCCGGGGAACCTTCTACAAGTACTTCGACGCCCCGAACACGCTCTTTGACGCGTTGGCTCTGGAGGTGATGAACGACCTCATCCGCATGGCGGAACCTGCTGTGGTGCGCTTCGACGATCCGGCGCAACGGGTTTCCACCGGCATGAGGCTGATCATCCGCCTTGCCATGACGAACCGCGAAGTGGCCGGGTTCCTTGTCCGACTGGGATGGCCAGAGATGCGCAGCGGCCGCGTGCTGCTCGATTTCGTCAAGCGCGATCTCGAACAAGGCATGCGGCAACAGCGCTTCGTCGATATGCCCATGCGCCTGGCAACGAACATCGTTTCCATGACGGTCCTGGGGAGCGTGCACGCGATGCTGCCCATGCGCTCGCCGAAGGATTTCGCACAACAGGCGGTCGCCAGCGCGCTGCGAGCCCTGGGCGTCGAAGGGAAGGACGCCGTTCGCATCGCAACAATGGAGTTGCCGGTGCCGGAACCCCTGGAGAGCGGGCTGCTCTGGCCCAGGACTGCTGTACGCGGGGTGCGACGCGAAGCACCCGCACGCAAACCGGCCACGACGAGGTAGCTGAGGGGCGCCAAGTTTCGAATGCCGTTGCTTCCTCCACGAGGGACGCTTGCGGCGTGTCGCCGCCGCATGCATGTGCATAATTGCAAACTTAGGCATTTAGCATGATGGAAGATCGACTCATCGCAAGCGAGCGGCAGGAGCTTCCGGCCGAGCGCGGTGTTGCCCAATATCAGCGCTTGGCTTCGCTGCTGAGGCACCGCATCGCGAAGGGCGAATACCCGCTCGGCGCGCAGCTGCCCCCGATGACGCAACTGGCCGACGACCTGGGTGTCGCCGTCGTCTCCGTCCGGCAGGCGTACGAGATGCTGTCCAGGGAAGGGCTCATCCGCAGCCAGCGCGGTGTCGGGACGCATGTGGCAGCACTGCCCGCCGAGGTGGGCGAGCTTGCGCTGGCGATCAACGATCCGTTCGCCGCGCCGCAGGCGCTCGCCTTCGAGATTCTCGAAGTGCGACGGCCCACCGCCGTCCCGCAGGAGCTGCTTGGGCCGGACGATAGGGCGGCCAGCGAAAACGTGTGCGTCCGCAAGCTGCACACCTATTCCGGTGAGCCGTTCTGCTACGCCGAGATCTATGTGCCGACGTCGGTCTTCGAAGCGCTGCCCAGGGACACCGCCAAGAAGAGGAAGTTGCTCGCCGCGGTGCTCGATGAACTCGGCCCACGCTGCAGACGGGTGCGACAACGCATGACCGTGATGCCCGCGGACTTTCCCTTGTGCGACATGCTGAAGATCCCGTTCGCTTCGCCCGTCGCCAAGATGTCGCGGCGCCTGGTCGACGGCAAGGGCAACGTGCTGTACGCCGGCGTTACCTGGTATCGGGGCGACCGCTACGTCTCCGAGATCGACATCCCCATCTCCGCATTGAAGTCCGCGCCCGGAATCACGGAACCGCAGCCGCGGGCGATCGCCGAGCGAAGACCGGGCTAAAGAGCCTTCGGTCGAAGCAGCGGGTAAACCCGCATGGTCGGATCCTTTCTTCCCTCTAAACTACTAACATTAGACGTTTAGGCGAATAGAGTGCGGATCCTCTTCCTTCTGATAGCCGGCCTGCTTGCGCTGACTGCGACGGCGGCCCCCGAGGCATACCCGGCCAAGCCGCTCAAGATCATGGTTCCGTTTCCGGCCGGCAGCGGCACAGACGCGGGGGCGCGCGTGCTCGGCCAATGGCTCACCGCCAAGACGGGGCAACCCGTCATCGTCGACAACCGCCCGGGCGCCTCGGGGTTCATTGCGGCACAGGCGGCGGCCGCTGCGGCGCCGGACGGGCACACCCTGCTCCTGACGACCAACACCACGCACGCCGCCAACCCGGCGATGTTCAAGAAGCTGCCCTACGACCCTGTGAAGGACTTCGAGCCGGTCAGCACGGTCGGCAGCGCCGGATTGCTGCTGCTCGTGCCGGCAGCCAGCTCCTATCAGGACATCGGCGCCTTTCTCGCGCGGCTGCGCGCCGGCGGCAAGCGGCTGCACTTCGGCGCCGGCAACTCCTCCAGCCGCATCGCGGGCGAGCTGCTCAAGACGGCCATCGGAGCCGATCTGCTGGCAGTGCCCTACAAGGGGACGCCACAGGCCCTGACCGACCTCATGGGTGGGCAGGTCGACTTCATGTTCTGCGACATCGGCCCGGCGCTGCCGCTCGTGATGAGCGGCAAGCTGCGCGCGCTGGCCACCTCGAGCGCCGATCGCGAGCTGCTGCTGCGCGACGTCCCCACCTTGAAGGAAGCCGGCTTGAAGGACTTCGAGATGACGGTGTGGTCGGCGGTCTTCGTTCCCGCGAAGACGCCGAAGGACACCGTCGCGAAGCTGAGCGAGCTATTGCGCGCCGCGCTCGCCGATCCCGCGGTGCGTCAGGAGTTCTCCAACACCGGCGGCCGCAGCCGCGGATCGACGCCCGACGAGCTGCGCGCGTTCGTGAAGTCGGAAATGGCCAAGTGGGCCGCCGCCGCCAAGACCGCAGGAATTCAACCGGAATGAAGCAAACCAACCCCACCATGGTGAGGGCAGCCGACGTGGCCGCCTATGCGCCGGCCAACCACACCGGCACCTCCAACGTGCGCGTGATCTGCCCCGAGACCGTCGGCGCGACAGCGCTCGAAGTGCTGATCGGCACGATCGTGAAGTCGCACGGCGCGAAGCCGCACGCGCATCCGCACCTGGAGCAATGCGCCTACATGATCGAAGGCACCGGCGAGTCGCAAGCCGAGGGCCGCGTGGAAGTGATGGGAGCCGGAACCTGGAGCTACGTGCCGGCAGGCGCGTTCCATTCGTTTCGCGTGACCAGCGACCAGCCCGGGCGGGTGCTGGTCGTCTATGCGCCGCCGTACGGCGAGAACCCGGCGCAAACGATCACCGAAACCGACCCCGCAGTCTCGCCGCGCGGCAAAGTCCGCGTGCTGGCCGCGGGCGACGCCATTGCAGCCACCGGTGCCCTCATCGACCGCGACTCCGTCGGCGCGCAGTGGGTCGAGATCGAGGTCCTGCACATGGCCGACGGCGGTGCGCTGTCGTGCGCCCCGAGGCCGGACGCCGAGCAGGTGATCTACCTCGAAGACGGACACATCGATGCGCGCGCCGGCGAGCAGGATTTCCATCTCGCACCCGGCGACTTCCTGTTTATCCCAAGCGGGGCCGGCGTGGCCCTGCGCTGCCCGACGGGCCGGCGGGCGTCCGGCTTCTTCATCAAGGGACGGCTCCCGTCCTCGCATTCACTCTGAAAGGAACCCCATGACCGCACGACTGCCCACCCAACTCACCACGACCACCGGCGCCCCGCTGCCGCTGCCTGCGATGCCGCAGGACAGGCTGCTGACCGTCAACATCGAGCAGATCCCGCTGTTCAAGGACATCCTCGGTGTCCCCGGCATCCACATCAAGCCGCTGCGCCTGGACGCGGAGCGCGGAGAGTGGGTCTTCATGGCCATTTGTGCCCCCGGTTGCGCCCTGCCGCTGCACTACCACACCGGTCCGGCGCAGGTGTACACGCTCTCGGGTCGCTGGTGCTACCGCGAGTATCCCGACCAGCCACAGACGGCGGGCTCGTACCTGTACGAGCCGGTCGGCTCGGTGCACACCTTCTATTGCCCGGAGGACAACACCGAGGACACGGTGGTCATCGCCTGGCTCGAAGGCGCGCAGGTCAGCTTCAACGACGACGGCACGTTCCACTCGCTCACTGACGCGGTCCTGATCCAGCACCTGACCGAAACCGCGGCGGCGGCGCGCAAGCTCGGCTCGGTCGGCTACATCCGCGGACACGGCGCCGACGTGAACGGTTCCTGACCGCAAAGAGGAGCACGGGCCGAATGAAAAACGACTCGAGCCAAGCCGGGCCTCTCGCAGGCCTGCGCATCATCGACATCACCGAAGTCGTCATGGGTCCTTCGGCGACCCAGATGCTGGCGGACCTCGGTGCCGATGTGATCAAGGTGGAGCCTCCCGGCGGCGACATGCTGCGCGCCACCGGCCCCGGCGGGCGCGCGGGCGCCGGCCCGTTGTTCCTCAACCTGAACCGCAACAAACGCAGCATCGTGCTGGACCTGAAGCGCACTGAAGGCAAGGAAGCGGCACTGAAGCTCGCGCAGACAGCCGACGCGCTGGTCTACAACGTGCGGCCGCAGGCGATGAAGCGCCTCGGGCTGGATTACGAAGCGGTGCGGCAGGTAAACCCGCGCATCGTCTATGTCGGCACCTTCGGCTTCAGCCAGCGCGGCCGCTATGCGGCGTTGCGTGCCTTCGACGACCTGATCCAGGCGGCCGTCGCGATTCCCGAGGCCAGCCTGCGAGCGGGATCGGACGTGCCGCGCTACGCCCCGCTCAACCTCTCGGATCGCGCGACGGGCCTGTACGCCTTCGGCGTGATCTGCGCGGCGCTGCTCGCGCGCGAACGAACGGGCCAAGGGCAGGCCGTCGACGTGCCGATGTTCGAAACGACCGCGCAGATGATGCTGGGCGACCATCTCTACGGCCACACGTTCGTCCCGCCGCGCGGCGGCTTCGGCTATCCGCGGCTGCTCAACCCGCAGCGGCGGCCGTACGCCACGAAGAACGGCCTGGTGTGCCTCGTCGTCTACACCGACGAGCAGTGGAAGGCCTTCATGCGCACGGTCGGCGAGGCCGAATGGTTCGAGAGCGACCCGCGCTTCGCCGACGGCGAATCGCGCACGCAGCATGTCGAAGCGCTCTACGAGATCCTCGCCGACAAGCTCAGCACGAAGACCACGCAGGAATGGCGCGGGCTGCTGGAGCCGCTCGGCATCCCGGTGCTGCCGGCGCATACCTTCGAGTCGCTGATCGACGATCCGCACCTGCAGGACATCGGGTTCTTCCAGCAGTACGAGCATCCGACCGAGGGCACCCTGCGGACCATGGCGGTGCCGAGCGAGTGGCCGCAGACGCCGCTGCCGCCGCTGCGACCGCCGCCGCTCGTCGGCGAGCACAGCGCGCAGGTGCTGGCCGAGGCCGGCTACTCGCCGCAGCAGATTCGAGAGATGGTCGAGACCGGCGCGACGCAAGTGGCGACGGCAGCAAGCGAAATGGGAGTCGAGGCATGACGACATTCGTCAAGGAAAGCCGGCAAGACGGCCGGCTGGTGCTGACCATCGACCGTCCTGAGCGCCGAAATGCGCTCAATGCAGAAGTGATCGCCGCGTTGCAGGATGCCCTGCATCGCGTGAAGGCCGACCCGACGGTTCGTGCCGTGGTGCTCACCGGCGCGGGCGAGGAGGCGTTCTGCGCCGGCGCCGATCTGGGCGCCAATGCCTTCGAGTTTGATTGCGCGACACCCACCATCGCTTATGCGGACCTCCTGCGTACGGCGCGCACGCTGGCCGTGCCGCTCGTCGCGCGGGTCAACGGCGCCTGCATGGCCGGCGGCATGGGGCTGCTCGCGATGTGCGATCTCGCCCTCGCGGCGCCGCACGCGATCTTTGGGCTGCCGGAGGCCAAGGTCGGCGTGTTCCCGATGCAAGTGCTGGCCGTTCTGCAGTCGCAGGTCCCCCAGCGCTGCCTCGCGCAGCTGTGCCTGACCGGCGACCCGATCGACGCCGCGCGAGCCCGCGAGATCGGCCTCGTCAACGAGGTGGCGGACGACCTCGACGCCGCGCTCGAGCGGCTGCTCACCCGCCTGCAAGCCAACTCGCCCACAGCGCTGCGGCGCGGCCTGTATGCGATGAAGGCGATGCGGTCCATGTCCTTCGAGGAGGCGATGGCGTTCGGAGAAGGGCAAATCGGGCTGCTGGCGATGACGCAGGATGCGCGTGAGGGCATCGCGGCATTCAAGGAGAAGAGGAGGCCGCAATGGACCGGCAAGTGAACGCCGCGGGTTCGGGCAAGCTCGTGCGCATCGGCGGCGCCTCGGGCTTCTGGGGCGACAGCCGCCTGGGCCCGGAGCAACTGGTGCGCCACGGCGGCATCGACTACCTCGTGTTCGACTATCTGGCAGAGCTGACGATGTCGATCCTCGCAGGCGCGCGCATGAAGAAGCCGGAGGAAGGCTACGCCACGGACTTCGTGACGGTGGCGCTGCGCTCGGTGCTGAAGCAGGCCGTCGAGCAGCGTATCCGAATCGTCAGCAACGCGGGCGGCGTGAACCCAAAGGGCTGCGCCGCGGCGGTGCAGGCATTGGCCAATGAACTCGGCGTGCAAGTGCGCGTCGCGGTCGTGGAAGGCGATGACGTGCTCCCGTTCGCTGAGGCGATGCGCCACGAGGGTGCTGTCGACATGTCCAATGGCGAACCATTGCCGAAGCGCCTCGTCACGGCGAACGCCTACTTGGGCGCACTGCCGATCGCACGCGCGCTCGAATCGGGAGCCGACATCGTGATCACCGGGCGCTGCGTCGACAGCGCGGTCACCCTCGGGGTGTTGATGCACGAATTCGCCTGGACGTCCGACGTCTTCGACCGTCTTGCCGCGGGCAGCCTCGCTGGCCACATCATCGAATGCGGCTGCCAGGCCACCGGCGGCTTGCACACGGATTGGGAGCGCGTGCCGGATTGGGCCGACATCGGGTATCCGATCGTCGAGTGCCGCGAAGACGGCGGCTTCGTCGTCACCAAGCCGCCGGGCACGGGCGGGCTCGTCACGCCGGGGACGCTTGGCGAGCAGCTTCTTTACGAGATCGGCGATCCCGCCAACTACCTCCTGCCGGACGTCACGTGCGACTTCCGTGCGGTGCACCTGGAGCAGGTGGGGCAGCATCGTGTCCGTGTGACGGGCGCACGCGGCCGACCGCCAACGAACACGTACAAGGTCAGCGCCACCGCACACGCGGGTTTCAAGGTGTCGGGGCAGCTCACCATCGTGGGGATCGATGCCCCCGGCAAGGCGAAGCGAACCGGCGAGGCGCTGCTCGAGCGCGGACGGCGGCTGCTGCGCGAGCACGGGTTCGAGCACTTCCTTGCCACGAGGATCGAGCTGCTGGGCACCGAGTCCGCTTACGGCCCGCATGCGCGGACACTGCCGACGCGCGAAGTGGTGCTGCGCCTGACCGTCACGCATGCGGAACGGCGCGCACTGGAGATGTTCAGCCGCGAGTTCGCCGCTCCCGGCACATCATGGTCGCCGGGTACCACCGGTACGGGCGGCCGTCCCTCGGTGTCGCCGGTGTTGCGGCAGGTCGCCTGGCTCATTCCCAAAGAGCAGGTCACGCCCACCGTGACGATAGACGGCACGACCACCATGGTGGCGTCGCCGCCACCACGGCCCCAGGTCGCGCCAGATCCGCTTGCGAGCGCAGCACTCGCGCTTCCCGCAGGTCCGCGCAAGACCTTGCCGCTCGTGAAGATCGCGCTCGGGCGCAGTGGCGACAAGGGCGACACGTCCAACATCGGCCTGATCGCGCGCCATCCGGCACTGGTGCCCGTGCTGCACGAGCAGGTGACGACCGAGCGTGTGAAGGCGTACCTCGGCCATCTGGTGCAGGGGCAGGTCCAGCGTTACGAGCTGCCCGGAATCCATGCCATCAACCTGGTGTGCGAGCAGGCGCTCGGCGGCGGCGGCATGGCATCGCTGCGCAATGATTCGCTCGGAAAAGGCATGGCGCAGATGCTGCTCGACATGCCGGTTCAGGTCCCTGAAACCTTGCTGCAGCAACTCCCGGCATGAACTTCGACTTTTCCGGAGACCAGCTCGCGATCCGCGACGCCGTCGAGGACCTCTGCGCCGGATTCGGCCCCGGCTACTGGCTCGACCGCGACCGCGACGGGCGCTGGCCGAACGAGTTCTGCGAGGCCATCGCCCGCGGCGGCTGGTTCGGCGTGACGATGCCCCGCGAACACGGCGGCGCCGGACTCGGAATCTCGGCGGCCGCGATGGTGATGCGCACCATCGGTACGCTCGGCTCGGCAGCCGTGTCGTCGGTGCACCTGAACCTGTTCGGCCCACAGCCGGTGGTCGTGTTCGGCACCGATGAGCAGAAGCGGCGCATGCTGCCGCCGCTGATCGACGGAACCGATCGCGCCTGCTTCGGCGTGACCGAGCCCAATGTCGGATCCGACACCACGCGCGTGCAGACCTTCGCCCGCCGCGACGGCGACCGCTACATCGTCAACGGCCAGAAGGTCTGGACCTCGACCGCGCAGCACGCCAACAAGATCCTGCTCGTGGCGCGCACCACGCCCATCGAGGACTGCGCACGCCCGATGGACGGCGTGACGCTGTTCTACACGGACCTCGATCGCTCGCACGTGCGCGTCTGCGAAATCGAGAAGATGGCGCGCAAGGCCGTGGACTCGAACGAACTGTTCATCGACGGGCTGGAGATTCCCGCCGAGGATCGCATCGGCGAGGAAGGCAAGGGCTTCAAGTACTTGCTCCACGGGCTGAACCCCGAGCGGATCCTCGTGGCGGCATCAGCGCTCGGCGCGGGCGAAACGGCGCTCGAGCGGGCCACGGCCTATGCAAAGGAACGCGTCGTCTTCGGCCGGGCGATCGGCAAGAACCAGGCGATTCAGCATCCGCTCGCGGAATGCTGGATGCGGCTGCAATCCGCCGAGCTGCTGATGTGGAAGGCCGCTGCGCTCTACGACGCCGGCAAGCCGTGCGGGGTCGAGGCCACTGCGGCCAAGTATCTCGCCGCGGAGGCCGGCTATGAGACGGCGTTGCGAGCTGTCCGCACGCACGGTGGGTTCGGCTTCGCGAAGGAGTATCACGTCGAGCGCGGGCTGCGCGAAAGCGTGCTCTCCCTGCTCGCTCCGGTGACGCAGGAGCTCGCGCTTTGCTACGTGGCCGAGCAGGCGCTCGGACTGCCGAAGTCGTATTGAGCGGCGGACATCACCCACCGGATCCATCGGGACGATCCATCAACTTAGGAGACATGAGAATGAACAAAGCCAAGGCACTGCTGGTCTTGCCGATGCTGATATGGCTGGTGTTGCTCGCGACACCGCTCGCCGCCAATGCGTGGGAGCGTGGCAAGGTCGAGACATTCGCCACGCTGCCCCAGGGGGAGGCGCACCCGGAGGGGATCACCACCGACCGCGAGGGCAACGTCTATGTCGTCACGGTGGCGGCGAACAAGCCCAGGACGAGCGAGGGAACGCTCCTTGTGTTCGACCCGCAGGGCAAGCATCTGCGCAGTGTCGGCATCAAGGGCTCGGGCAGGTTGTTGCTCGACGTCGCCTTCCATCCACAGACGGGCAAGTTGCTCGTGGTCGATTACGGGGCCGGGAAGGTCCTGAGCGTCGATCACATGTCGGGTGCCTCATCCGTGTTCATGACGGTCACGGGCAAGCAGCCCGGCCTCGACGGGATGACCTTCGACGGCGCCGGCAACGTGTACGTGACCGACGCCCATCAGGGCATCATCTGGAAAGTCGGACCCGACGGTGGCGAAGCGTCGGCATGGGTCAGCAGCGCACTGCTCAAGCCGACGAGGATTCCGCCGACCATCGGCGCGAACGGTCTGGCGTTCAACAACAAGAAGACGGCCTTGTTCGTCGCCAATACGGCGAACGACACCATTGTCAAGATACCGGTGAACGGCTCGACGCTCGAGCCCGGCACGCCTGAAGTGTTCGTCAACCGGATCGGCGGCGGGCCCGACGGTCTGCTCATCGACGAGCACGACAACCTCTGGATCGCGTGCAACCAGTCGAACGAGATCCTCGTGCTCGAGCCCACGCAGGGCCGCGTCGTTGCCAAGCTGGGGGACTTCGGAGGAATCGATCGCAACGGTGCACCGGTCGGCTTTCTCTGGTCGAACAGCCTCGTATTCCACGGTGACGACGTGCTTGTCACCAACCTGTCGCTCGATGTCGAGACGGCTATTTCGCAGCTTGCCGACGAGCTTGGCCTGGGGCATCTCGTGGGACGGAATCTGCGGACCATCGATGGACCGTGGGCTCGCCAGGTGGAGGCCCACACGATCTCGAAGATCAAGAAGCGGATACCGGAGCGCGGTCCGGGATTGCGCTGACGTGAACGAGCTGCTGGGGCGCGATGCACGAGCACCCTCGAGAACACCACAGAAACGCCTACCGCGCTGAACATTGGCTTAGAGGTCTGGCATTCAGAGCCCGTGGAAAGTGCCGACTCTGAAGGAAAGCTCGGACCGCACGAAACCAGTTCCCGTGTAGTTCAAGTGCTCGGGCTTGCTCGCGTCGAAGGCAGGTGGTGCCTTGCTGTGAAGGCAATGCGCCTAGTCGACGGGTTCTATGAAGGCGACATGAGCTGTCCTCTTCAGAATCAGTACGCCGCCGGGGCCCCGGCTCCACTCCTCAAAGCTTCACGGGGTTTGCGAATTGCGGCGTTGCAAGCGATGCCAATGTTCCTGGCTGTCGTTAGCGAGCATGTCGCCTCTACGATCCGTGAGATCGAAGACACTGCTGACAAGCTCCAGCAGGGGCGTCGGCCTAGTCCGGTAGTCGGGAGTTTTTAACCTCGAGCCAACACGGCACCCGGCAGGCCGGTAGCGCACCGCCGCTGTTAATGGCTAGAAGTTGGTGATCAGCAGCTCACGCGACAGCGAGCGGTGATCGGCAGAGCCCACCATGTATGTGATGGAAAGGGGCTGCAGGCTCAGGCTCGCGATCGCTGTGCGCATTTCGTGAATGTCTTTGACGCTCACGTTTCACCGCCTGGCAGGATGGAAGAAGCGGCAACGCCGCTGAGCGGCTTGGTCGCGACAATGAAGCTGTTGGCGGGAAGAACCGTTTGCTCAAGTCCGGGCCACATCGCTGCGATCTATGCGCTCGGCGAGATCGCGCACGAAGTTCACGGCGATGAGGACGAGTCTTCGGATGAAGCTGGATGCCGCGCCCTCGGGGTCCCGGCGGAAGTCGGCTTTCTGGCACGGTTTCGTACTCTCGCTTCCGGCCAGAACTGGACGTTCGTCACGGCCGTCCAGTATTCTTCATCGTGGGGCACCAAGTGCTCTAACCGGAACCCGTACGAGCCGTGTCCAGGAGGCTGAAATGGTGAACAACGAACTGCTGGACGCGCTCCGCTACAGAAGCGAGGGCACCGACCTAGACTTCAAGGGTGAGCAGTACCGCTTCGCGGGCGGGAACGATTTTGAGAAGTCGGAGATGCTGAAGGCCATCCTGGCCATGGCAAACGCGTGGCGTGAGGGGACAGGCTACATCTTGCTCGGACTCAAGGACAACCGACCCCACCTGGCAGAAGTAGTGGGCATCTCAGAGAGCATCGACTCCAGGCTGCAACAGTTCGTCAACAGCAAAGTGAAGCCGAAGTTGACGTTCCGCTACGAGGAGCACCTGTACGAAGGCAAGACCGTCGGAGTCATCACGCTTCCCAAGCAAAAGCGTCCCTTCTTCATTGCGAATCCCTACGGCAAGTTGAAGAGCAACGTTGCGTACGTGCGCCGCGGGAGCAGCACGGAGGAGGCCGAGCCCACGGAAGTTGCAGCCATGGCCTTGGCTGATTCCGGACGTGGGCAGGTGCTGTTGGCCCTTTCCGTGCTTACGCCGGACAACGAGGTTCTGCCTGAAACCGTCGCGCTGAAGTACTTGAACTTCCCTGAGAAGCTGCCCGACTTCGAAAGTCCACCCGAGAGGTTGGGTCCGTTTGAGATTTCGGTTCGCGCTCACATGTGGCACGACAACAGGGACTTCTGGCGGGAGTATGCGGAATACGCTCGCGTGAACGCGGCTCTCATCGAAATGAAGCTCGTACTGAAGAACCGCTCAGAGACGTCGTTGTCGAACGCCAAGTTGGAGGTTTCGGTGGAGCCGCTTGACGGACAGTCTTTCCAGATGCTGGCTGGCGCGGATTTGCCGGACGAGCCGAGCAGCCAATGGAGTTCCATGGCGGGCCTGCGTAGCTTGCCTGAAATGCTCGACCGGTGGGAGGCCCGCCTTGTTGTCGACGAAGGCGGCGTCCACCCAATCTGTCATGTTCGATTCGGCTCTCTGCTACCTGGCGAAGAGGGTCGGTCGTCCGACACCCTTGCCATCTTGCCCTGGAAAGCTACGGCTGCACTTCCGTATCCTCGCCGGGGAACTCGCCGCGCCTCAAGTGTCAGAGCGCGTATTGGAAACGACGGGGGAATCGACGTCGCTCGATGTCGACGGACTCGATGAGATGTACGACCAGGCCGTGCTGGCACGATATCAGTCTGAGTCGGGTTAGTCCCTCGTCAGGGCTTACCTTCGCGTTCGTGCAGGCGGCAAGGTTTGGATCTAGCAAGCGATCCTCAAGGAGGACGGGTACATGAACACAAGGCAGCTTGGCGCTCTTATGTACTTATCGAGCCGATTGCCTGCGGCTGATGCCCGAGATACAAATCACCCTTCGGGTGCTCGCCACGACCAAACGGAAGCTGCCGCCCGCCAGCTCGGAGGACTTTGCCATGCCAAAGGTTCGGACCCCTAAGCCATCAGATGGCCGCACGTTAGTTGATCGGCTGCTTGATCGAATCAAGAACAACAGGGTGGCCGCAGTTGTCATCATTGCCTGCCTCGGCATTGGCGCCCTCGCGAGCCTCACAGATTCGACCCGGAAGCTGACCGACGCGCTTTCTTCTCTCACCAGCAAGAGCGTCGCCGGCGAGTGGAAGTCGCACGCGGCAGCCTTCTACCCGTCCTTCGGCCAAGAGTTCATGCGGCTGCACCTCCAGGAGCCGACGGCCGACCAACTTGTGGGCTTTGTTCAGTTCAGCGGGAACGAGGAAATGCGGCCCAGAATCTTCCCGATCCTCGAAGGCAAGCGCAGCGGCAAGTCGCTCAGGCTCTCGTTCGACAGCGGGGATCGAGTGCGTGAGATCGTGGTGGGGGATCTTGCAGGCAGCGAGCTTCGTCTCGTGTATCAAAGAGAAGGCCGCGGCGCAGTTTCGGCGACGGCTCGCCACGTTGTCCAGGCGACACAGCTCGTCGATGGCAGATTCGGGATCCTCTACAAGAGGAAGGAGTACCCCGACCATCGCACGGCATGCCTCCAACTCCTGAAGGACCTCGATCCGCCGGAGATATACAAGCAGTCTGAGCCCCCCGATGAATACGGAAATGTCCACTGCGTGGGGCAACATGCCGACGGCCGTGGCGGATTCGACATGTTCCAGAACAGCGTTCGGCAGCAACTGATCTGTCCACCGAACTCGAGAGGCGCTCTCGTTGATGGCAAGACGCCCAAGTCCGCGAAGGGCTGCGAGTGCGATGGCGAACTGATTGCGTCGGGCTCGCAGTGTGTTCCGCGCGCCTAGGCAGGCAAGAGGAGCAGCTTTCGCTTTTGGCCCATCTGAGTCGTAGGCCGTCGCGCTACGAAAGGCTGCTTCCGCTGCGTTAGAGACATGCGGAGTGTGGACGACCAGTCATGTGGTCGGCCGCGTCGACCTAAGGCGTGCGCAGGTGGTACGGATGAGCGCTCATGAGCTTCGGCGACTCGGCGCCTAAAGGCGACGCAGTAGCAAGCCCACCAGCGCTGCGCCGGCAGCGCTCACGATCAGCGTCAAGGTCACCGTCGAGCCGGGCTCGGGCGTAGCCGGAGGACGCGCAGCGGCAACGGGCCCAGGGGGAGGCAGCGCTGCCGGTTGCGTGAAGGGGTTGAAAATCGCCCCACCGAGACTGCTGTCGCGCCCGGCCTCGACGGTGCTCACGCCCTGCCGGATCGAGGACGATCCTTCGTCCGGCAGAGCGGATGCGATCTCCCTCGGAATCTCGAGCGTGTTGAAATCGACCTCCGCATGAGCGGCGGGAATCGCAGCGAGCGCGAGCAAGACCGCGCCTGCGAGAATTTTTTGAAGGATGAAGTGCATGGAGGGGCGGGTAAGTGCACATCGCATGGTGTGCTGTCCCTGTGACAGACCGATGAACCGGGCATCGCAATGTCAAATGCGGCAGCGAGAATTCATGGCATGGATGAAATCATTGGGCTCTTTCCCACCCCGTTCATGCGTGTGCCGGCGGCACTCGGCCCCGACCTGGTGAACGGCCTGGTCCGGCACTTCGCCGCAGCGGCCGTGCGCTCCAACAACTCCTCGGCCAACCTGTCGCATACCGAGATGCTCCAGCCCGGAGACAGCCCGCTGCTGGTCGAGTGCGCGAACCTGATCATGCCCAAGCTTGTCGATTTCGGTGCGCTCCTGTTCGGAGAGCGGATCGGGTGGTCGGTCAAGGAGATGTGGGTGAACGTGCTGAACACCGGTGGCCGCCAGGCCATGCACAACCATGCGAACAGCTTTGTCTCCGGCGTGGTGTATCTGACCGCGACCCATCCGGACGCACAGACCGTCTTCATGAAATCACCCGGCGGTTCGGACTTCGCCTTCAGGAACGATCACAACCGGACGACGCCCGGACCGTACAGCGCGGACAAGTGGGTCAGCCCGGCGCCACAGCCCGGCGACCTCGTGCTGTTTCCCAGCTACCTCATGCACGCGGTGCCGCCCAATCCCGGCGAGCAGCGCATCACGATGTCGTTCAATGCAATTCCCGCCCGGCTGGATTCCTGGGGCTACAAGATCACCTTCGGTGGCTGAGCATCTGCTGTCGTTGAACTGACAAACTGCAAGGGTAGGCTGGCCGCTTGTCTGCCGTCCCGCTCAGCCAGCATCGCGTCCATTCACATGGCACCCGCCGTCGGGCCGCTTACGGCCTGATGGTGGCGTCCGGCTTCGCCGGGCTCGGCTATCAAATCGTCTGGACGCAGCAATGCGCGTTGTGGCTGGGCCACGAGTCGGCCGCCATCCTGGCCGTCATCGCTGCCTTCTTCGGTGGCCTGGCCGTGGGCGCGCTGGTCTTCGGTCCCCGGATCCATCGCAGCAGCCGTCCCGGGCGCTGGTATGCGGCGTGCGAAGCAACGATGGCAGTTTGGAGCGTCTTGCTGGCGCTCCTGCTGGCCCCGGTCAGCCATGCGCTGCTCGACCTCACTGGCGCTCAACCGGCGCCCTCATGGGAGTGGGCGGTGGCGTTCTTCGGGACCTTCCTCGTGCTGCTGCCCGCAACCGCCGCGATGGGCGCGACGCTGCCGGCCATGGAGCGCGTGATGGCGCAGCTCGGCCGCACGGGAGACCGCATCGCCGGGCTCTACGCATGCAACACCCTTGGCGCGGTGCTCGGCGTGCTCGTCGCCGCCTTCTGGCTCGTGCCGGATTTTGGCCTCGCGCGCACCGCCGGCGTGTGTGCGATGCTGAATGTGCTCTGTGCCGCTGCGGCACTCGGCCTCTGGTCGAACGAGATCGTTGCCGTCGCCGCCACGTCAGAGTCTTCCGTCCGCCGGCGGGAGCACCGCGCCCTGGTGCTGCTCTCGATCACGGGCTTGCTGGGAATCGGCTATGAGGTGCTTGTCGTCCGTGTGCTCAGCCAAGTGGCCGAGGACACTGTCTATACCTTCGCGATGCTGCTGGCGGTGTACCTGGTGGGCACGGCGCTGGGTGCCGCTGCCTATCAGCGCCGTTTCGCGGAAGCCGGCAGTCCAGCGATTCGCGCCCGCCTGCTGTGCCTGCAAGCAGCGGCTTGCCTGCTCGGCACCGGAACGCTGTGGGCGGCCGAGGACGTCAGGAATCTCGTGACCGCGGGGCTTGGCGCAGGCATGGCTTCCGCGCTCTCGGCCGAGGCCGCATTGGCGCTCATCGCATTCCTGCCGCCCACGATCGTGATGGGAGCACTGTTCAGCCATCTCTGCATCGAGGCGCAATCCGGTCATCACAGCTTTGGCCGTGCCTTGGGCTTCAATACCCTGGGCGCTGCAGCCGCACCCCTGCTGTTCGGCGTGGTGCTCGTGCCGGCGCTGGGGCCGAAGGTCGCACTCTTGCTGGTCGCCGCGGCCTACCTGGCGCTGGCCTTGCCACGGATGTTGCCGACGCTCGCCTTCTGGGTACCCGCTGGGGCAGCGCTCGCTGTCGCTGCGTTCGCGCCGGCGCTGGCCTTCATCGACCTGCCCGAAGGTGGCCGCGTCATCACCTACCGCGAGGGCGTCGCCGCGGCGGTCAGCGTTGTGGAAGACGCAGCCGGCGTCGCCCGACTGCGGATCAACAATCGTCAGCAGGAAGGAAGCAGTGCGACCTTGCACGCCGATGCACGGCAGGCACTGCTCCCGCTGCTCCTGCATCCGGCGCCCAAGCGCGCCTTGTTCCTCGGCTTGGGCACGGGCGTGACGGCGACCGCCGCGGCGAGGGATCCGACGCTGCAGGTCGACGCGGTGGAACTGCTGCCGGAAGTCATTGCCGCCTCCGCGCACTTCACCGGCTCTCTCGAAAGCGGTTCGCCCGAAGATCGTCTTCGGGTGATGGCAGCCGATGCACGTCGTTTCGCGAGAACCGCCCCGGAGCGCTACGACGTGATCGTTGCCGACAACTACCATCCGGCGCGCAGCGGCACCGGGTCCCTGTACACGGTCGAGCATTTTGGGGCGGTGCGCAAGCTCCTCACGGCGCACGGCGTGTTCTGCCAATGGCTCCCGCTGCATCAGCTCGACCTCGATTCCCTGCGCAGCATTGTGCAGGCCTTCCTTGCGGTGAATCCGCATGGATGGGCGACGCTCGCCACCAACAGCCTCGAGACACCTGTGCTCGGACTCATCGCCGGTGGGGACGGGGAAGGTTTCGATCGCGCACAGCTGACGGAACGCCTCGCCACTACAAGGCTGCCGCAGCGCCTGGCCGACTTCGGCATCGCGGACGAGTTCGGTCTCTTGGGCGGATTCGTGGCCGGTCCTTCAGCCTTGACCCGCTTCGCAGGAAACGCGCCGGCCAACACCGACGACCGCCCCATCGTCAGCTATCGGGCCCCTCGCATCACCTACGCGCCGGATTCGTTGCCGCAGGACAGGCTCTTCGCCCTGCTGCACGAGCTGGCGCTCGAGCCACATGACCTGGTGAGCGGCGGCTCGGATGCCGCCTGGTCGCAACGCCTGGCCGCGTACTGGGTGGCGCGGGACCGATTTCTCGAAGCGGGACGGGGAGTGCGGCCCTCCAACGATGTTCGGCGCATGTTGTCGCAGGTGCGCGAGCCTCTGCTGGCAGCGTTGCGCACGAGTCCCGATTTCCGCCCGGCATACGACCCGTTGCTGCACATGGCCGTCGCATTGGCACGCACCGACTCTGCGGGGGCTCTTTCGCTCCTCACCGAGCTTCAGCAGGTACAACCGGCCCGGCCGGAGGCAGCGCAGGCATCGGCCGAGCTTCGCGCCAAGACACCGTGACGCGGCCTGCCTTTCCCGGGTCCTTGCCCCGCGTCGCTGTCGTGAGGATGTCATGGTGGCTCCCTAGGGTTCGGGTCATCTTCAACGTTCCGGCCAAGCCCCGAGTCGACGCCGAGCTGCAGTAGGAGTCCGAACCCATGGGTCACATCATTCACCGCCGCGGTGTCCTCAACGCCGGCTTCGCACTGATCGGCTCGCTGCTCCTTCCATCGGCGCACGCTTGCGAGTTCTATAGCGACAACCTCACGATCATCCACCCCTGGACCCGGGCCTCGGCGCATGGCGCGAATTCGGCCGTTGTCTGCATGGGGTTCAAGGACGTCGTTCAAAGCGATCGGCTCATCGGTGCGACGACGGAATTGGCCGAAGGCGCCGAACTGGGCGGAAAGGGTGAAGGACAGGCCGTCGACTTTCTCATCCAGGAAGGTCAGACACCCGAGCTGAGCGAAGCCGGCGTGCATCTGCGCCTGACCGGCCTCAAGCTCCCCCTCGAGGTCGGACGGCAGTATCCGATGACGCTCTTATTCGAGAAGACCGGACCTATTCCGACTCAACTCACCGTCGAGTACACGAAGTTCCGCTGATCTGCGCAATACGTCACTCCGCAGAACGGCCTCACACAACCCCCCACCTGGAGCACCTCGATGAGAATCGGAATCACAAAAAATCAGATCGCCATCGCTGCCGTGGCGGCGATCGGCGCCACCGCGCTGATCGCCGCACCCAGCATTGCCACGGCGCGCGACAAGAAGTCCGGCACCTACGTCACGGGCGACTTCCACAACCACACCACCTGCTCGGACGGTGCGATCTCGATGCAGAAGCTGGTCAAGAAGTCCACGGACACCGTCGACACGCCTTGGGGACTCGACTGGTTCGTGCAGGCGGGCCACGGCGGCAGCGGCAACCGCAACTGCACCTTGGCCGAGGACGAGAGTCTCGGCACGCCCGCCTATCCCTACACGGGCGTGCCGCCGACCACCACATGGACCAACACCATCGGTGCCGCGAACCTCAAGGGCCTGAACGGCGGCGTCGGCGGCAATGGCAACATGTGGCGCTGGCAGTCGATCCAGGAGTATCAGTACCCGTTGCTGGAGTACCTGGCGCGCCTCAAGGAGCTGCCGCTTTTCATCGGCGTCGAGTCGGTGGTGGCCGGCCATGAGCATTCCTCCACTTCCGTCATCACGGGCCAGATGCCGGCGTCGGCGAAGGGCACGAAACTGCCCACAACGCCAGGGTACACGCCGCTGGGCAATGCCACCGCCATGGCCCAATGGGAGTACTGCTTCGACCGCAACGACACCGACACCAGCCGGGGCAATCTTGCCGTCGGCAACGCCACCGGCAACAACTGGAACTGCTCGGTCACCGGCAGCTTGAACGCCGCGGACCCGAGCTGGAACGCGACGGCGCAGAAGCTCATTCCTGCCACCGGCGCTGGCACCGGAGTCCGGGGCCACATGAAGACGGTCGAGGCCGTCAAGTGGATGGCCGAGAACCATCCGCTGGGCAGCTACTACGTCCCCGCCCACCTGGAGCGGGCCGGCCCCTTCAATCCGAACGGCAACAACGGCTACAACATCGAGCACCTGCGCAACTTCAACAACGCGGCGCCTAAGACCGCGTTCGGATTCGAAACCCAGCCCGGCCATGGCGCCTCCTCCGACCGCGGCGAATATTCGCCGAAACGCAACAACATCGGCGGCGTGCTGGTCGACTCCGTGGGCGGAACGACCTACGGCGGCACGGGCGTCTACGGCGCACAGGTCGGTGGCGTGTGGGACGCGCTGCTGGGCGAGGGGCGCAATTTCTGGTTCTTTGCCAGCTCCGATTGGCACAACCGCGGCATCTTCGGACCTGACGATCGCAAGTCCACCCAGGACTTCTTCCCCGGCGAGTACCAGCGCGACTTCGTGATGGTCCGCGACGACGGCAAGGACAAGGGCCGCGGCGGCAAGGTTGACCTGACGCCCCAGTCCATCGTGAACGGCCTTCGCAGCGGCAACAGCTTCACCGCCAGCGGCCAGTTGATCGATCGGCTCGCATTCGTCGCATGCGCGTCCTACCCGCGCGGCAAGTCCACGCCTGCTCTCGATGCCGTGGGCAATGGGGTGGTGGAGGCGATCGCACTCGCTGCTGCCTTGAAGAACACCGACGTCGATCACGAGGAATGCGCCACGATGGGCGAAAAGCTGGTGGTGCGCCCCGGTGCGGAAATCATCGTGTCCATCGTGGTGCGCGACCCCTCTGGCTTCAACTACTCGCCGTATTCGTTTCCGAATCCGTCGCTGGCGCAGGTTGGCCTGAAGCAGCCGCTGAACCAGCCGGTGCTGGATCACATCGATGTCATCCGCGGCATGGTCACGGGCTACAAGAACCCGAATGATCCGACCAGCTACGCGGGCGAGTGGCCGCGCGACTGGCTGGTCAATCCCAGCATGGCGAACGTTCCGGCGGCCGCCAAGAACACGACCGCTTCGGTCATCAAGACCTTCAACGACACGAGCTGGAAAGTCGTGGGCGGCGAGTACCGGAGGATGAGCTTCCGTCTGCCCGCGCCGGTCAACGCCTCGCAGTACATCCGTCTGCGCGGCACCAACCTGCCGCCCAGCGTGCCGAACGAAACCGATGCCAACGGCAATCCGCTGGCCGATCTCGCGACGAACGCGAGCGGCCTGGCCAACCTAGCGATCCCCTGCAACCACACGGATTGCCCAGCCCACCTGGGGGTGAGAAATGGGCAGAAGTATGTGAGCTACGACGTCGCCGCCTGGTCTGATCTCTGGTTCTACAGCAACCCGATCTACATCGAGGTCAAGGGTTCGACGATGGTCGCCGGAGTCCGGTAAGGCTCCTGCGATTCACGGCAGGTCCAGGCGCCGGCGGTTCTGCCGGCGCCTGTTTTCATGGAGGTGGACGAAGCGTCCGCCACCTCGTCTCGAAGTTCAATCGAAGAATGTCCACTCCTTTGCTCCGTCCCGATGCTCAACCCACGGTGCCTGAAGGCGAGCCTTTCCTGCAACGGTGGCTGCGCGAACCCCTGCTGCACTTTGCTCTGCTGGGCTGCCTGCTGTTCGGCGTCGATCATTTCATCGTGAGCCGCAAGCACGACCCGCGCACCATCGTCGTGGGCGCCGAAATCGATGCGGAAGCCAGGAAGCTGTTTGCTGCGTCGCGCGGGCGCGAGCCCGATGCGGACGAACTGAAGGTCCTGCGCGAGCGCTGGATCGACAACGAGGTGCTCTACCGCGAAGGGCTTGCATTGCAGGTCGATCAGGGCGACACGGCCATCCGGGAGCGGGTGATCTTCAAGGCGTTGAGCATGGTCGACGCCAGCGTCAAGCTGCCGCCGTTCGACGACGAACTGTTGCGGCGTTGGTTCGAGTCCAAGCGCAGCAGGTATGACGAGCCCCAGCGCTTCGACTTCCAGGAAGCGGTGGTTTCCGCAGACGCCTCGGAGCCGGCGGTACGTGCCTTCGCCGAGGCCTTGAACAACGGAACGCCCGGCGATGCCAAGGCAGGGCTGCGGGTGTTCAAGGGCCGGCCGCGCGACAACCTGGTCCAGAGCTACGGGGCCGATTTCGCCAAGGCGCTCGAACAGGCGCCGCCTGGCGCATGGCGAGCGCTGCCCACCCGCGATGGCCTGCGGGCGATCCGGCTGGATTCCATCACGCCGCCGAAGGCTGCCGATTTCGAAGCCCTGCGAGGCGTGGTGTTGCAGGACTGGACCGATGCCACCCTGGCGGATCAGCGAACAGCCGCGGTCCGCGCAATGGGCAAGAAATACGCGGTCAAGATCGAAGGCGACACCAAGTGAGGGGCCTGCTGAGAAAACTGCTTTCGACGGCACTGGTGTTGCTGGCTGCCTGCGCCGGCGCCCACGAGATGAGCATGGCCGAGATGGAAGTCCGCGAGCTTTCGCGCGGCGAGTTCCTCTGGCAATGGACTGCGAGCGGCAATCTTCCGGCCGGCCAGGATCTCGCGCCGGTGTGGCCCGACGGATGCCGCGGAGATGCGAATACGGTGAGCTGTGGGAACGCCGGAATGACGGGGGCGCTGTCCGTCGAAGGCGTCGGAAGGCGCTACTCGGCAGCCATGGTCAGGATCTTGTGGCTCGACGGCCAATCGCGCGTCTACACGCTGACCGCGGGCCAGCCGACAGTCCACCTCTACGGCTCCGCTGACGACAGGCGTGGCGTCGGAGAGATCGCATCGGCCTATACAGTACTCGGCATCGAGCACATCCTGACGGGCTGGGATCACCTGATGTTCGTGATCGGCCTGCTGTTCCTGGTCGGATTCAACCGGCGCCTGATCCTCACTATCACGGCGTTCACGGCCGCGCACAGCCTGACGTTGGCGAGCAGCGCGCTTGGCCTGCTGACACTGCGGCCGCCTCCGGTGGAAGCCACGATCGCGCTCTCGATCATGCTGGTAGCCGGCGAGGCGCTTCGCCAGCGCTTCACGCTGGCACGGCAGTGGCCCGCCCTCGTGGCCTTCCTCTTCGGCCTGGTCCATGGGCTCGGGTTTGCCGGCGCCCTGAAGGAAATCGGGCTGCCCGAGAACTACCTGTGGATAGCTCTGCTCACCTTCAATGTCGGTGTTGAGCTCGGCCAGTTGATGACCGTCGCGGTAGCATGGCTGGCGTACCGTGCCGTGCGGCAGATGCCCGTCATCCAACACGCACGGGTGGCCACCCTTTACGCCATCGGCACCATGGCGGCGTATTGGTCGTGCGAGCGCATCCTGGCCATTCTTGGCTGAGTCTTCACGGGTTCATTCATGTGATCTCATCCTTGGCGATCCCTAGCGGTGCGCCCGTCCAACGTCCGCCAAACCGCTACTCAAGTCTCGTGCACTTAGACCGCTTAGCCCACAAGGGCTCAAGCGCCGACCGGCGCCGTTGCGCTGCGGTTGTCCTGCGGCCTTCGTCTTCATTGGCTTCATCCGTAGCGGGAGCGGCATGCGCCACGACCGGAGACGACGTCTTCGCGGCCTACTTCGCAAATGGCTTCTTCGGCGAAGCCTCGTAGTCGCGACGCACTGACGGCGCGCCGCGCGGTTGTGCTCAGTCGTCGTCCCAGTCGTAGCTTCCTCCGCGATGGTCGCGATCGCGGCCGTGGCCCTGATCATGATCGTTTTGGCCGTGGTGATCGTGATCATCGTCGTCGTTCGTCAGCGAGAACGGCAGACGGATCTTCAGGAACTCGGTGTTGTCGGACGCCAGCTCGCGTCCGCCGCCATACGGGAAGTTGTTGTCATTGACGACAAGTAGCGTGCGGGGGCCAAGCACCAGCACGTCCTCGATCGTCGTGTACGGGAACGTGAAGATCCTCTGGCCGTCGGCGTTCAGGTCGAACGGATCGGCGAGGTTCATCAGGTCGACGAGCTCGGTCTTGCGCACCGTGCCGCCTTCAGGCACGCCCTGCAGGTCGATCAGGAACACCTTCTTGAATGGGGCCGGATTCGGCGAGGTGGCCGTGCTGCCGTTGCGCTCGAGCACGATGAAGCGGCGATCATCGACCGCGACCATGTCGCCGATGTTGGTGCCGTTCAGATCGAGCGGATAGACGTAGCTGCGACCGGTGTAGTGTTCTTTCGCGAGATCGAATTCGTTGATGCGGCGCGTCTTTGCGGGGTCGCCAGCCACCAGGCCTTCGAGCAGCGTGTAGAGCTTGGTCTCGCTCTTGTTGATCGCCATGCCTTCGAAGCCGCCCGAGCTCGGCAGGTTTGCCGTCACCTTGCCTGCGATCACGTCCTTGTGCTGCGGCGCGTAGACGCCCGGCAGCGGGATCTCGCTGCGCAGCACGGTGCCGTTCGCGTCGGTCTTGATCAGGTACGGGCCGAACTCGTCGCCGAACCAGTAGTTGCCCTGGCGGTCGCGGCGGAACGACTCGACGTCGAAGTCGGCGCCGGTGAGCAGGCGGCCGGCACGGATGCCGCGGTCGACCGGCGCGTTGGCCGGATTGTTGTAGTAGTTCGCGTAGTCGGCCTGGATCGGGACCGTCAGCTTGCGGTGCGCATCGTTCAACTGCAGTCGCGTGCGCGCGTCGAACCATGGGCGGGCCTTGCCGCTGTCCAGGTCGGCCGGCTCGATCGTGCCGCGGCCGCCCTTGGGCGTGCGCCAGAGGATGTGCAGCGCATAACTGCGCAGCAGCGCGTCGGCCGAGCTCGCCTGCGAGCCGAAGCCGTTGTCGACCAGGAACTGGAACACGTCCTTGCGCGGCCCGTCGAGCACGCCCGAAAAGCCCTGAACGGGCTGCTTGCCGACGTACGGCGGCACGTTCGTGCCGTAGGTGTTGGGCGCGGTGAACTGCCCGGACGTCGGGCCGTCGGCGAAGGTGGCGGCCGGCATCTGGGCCCAGCCGATCAGCATCTGCGCATGAGCGGCACCGGCGGTCAGCAGCAAGGACGCGGTGAGCGGCGTGAGGGCGTGCCGCACGACGGATGGGATCGAACGCATGTCATTCCTCGGTCGAGTAATGGAATGCGCGCGATGCTGGCCATGTGTCGTGTCAAGCCGTTGACATGCGTGTGACGCTTAGCAGGCTGTGCTGGCCGGCTGCGGCGATCTCGAGCGCGCGCCGCGCGCCCGCGCCATAGCTCCCGCGTCAAAGAACGACCGCAGAACGTGACGCACTGCTCGCGGGCATGGCGCGCACAGGTCAGGATGACAAATCGGACTTCTAGAATGCCCCGCCATGAACCCTTTCCATTCCGCTCGACGGCGCCAAGTCGTGCTCGCCGCTGCCGGCGCGGCGAGCCTTGCACTGCTGGCCTCACCGGCCACGACGTCCCTCGCGCAACCGCGCGCATCCGAGGGTGCAGCGTTGCGGCTCACGCAGTTGTTGGATGTGTCGCCCGACCAACAGGAGATCTCGCGCGACTACGCGGCCGGCATCCGGCTGGCCTTCGCCGATCTGAAGAAGACGAGCGGCCTGGCGTTGCAGCTCTCGACCGTCGAGACCGACGGCACGCCCAGTGCTGTTCGCAAGGCAATTCAGGCGCTGAAAGATGACCCTGCCCAGCTCGCCCTGCTCGGCACCGTCGGCGAAGGCTTGGCGCTCGCGAGCCTTGGAGAGGCAGCGCAGGCCAAGCTGGACATCGCGCACGTGGCACCGTGGCTCGCCGATTCGCAGTTCGATGGCGACCCGCGCCTGTTCGGTCTTTTCGCCTCGCGCGAAGATCAGATCCGCTACGTGCTGAAGAACTTGGCCTCGATGGGCATATCCGACCTCGGCGTGATCTATTCGAGTCCCAGACACGCCGCGGCCTTGCAGACGGGCACCAATGCGATCACCGCTCGTCTGCAGGTCAGGACGCGCGCATTGACCGTCCCAGCCGGCCAGGACCTTGCGATCTTCGCGTCGAAGCTTCCGCCCGACACCCCGATCTTTCTGTTGTTCATGGGCGGCGCCATCGATCTGGCCTTGTTCACCCGCGGCCTCGCCCAACGCGCCATGCAGCGCTACGTGATATGCCTGTCGGATGTGGACACCAACACCTTCCTCCAGTTGAATCCCGGCAAGTCGGTGCCCATCATCTTCACGCAGGTCGTTCCCGATCCGAATTCCAGCAAGGTGCCGGTGGTGCGCGCGTATCGCGATGCGTTGCAGCGCCTGTTCGACGAGGCACCGACGCCAGTGAGCCTGGCAGGCTACCTGGCGGGCCGCTATGCGGCCGCGGTGCTGGCGGGCGCGGGGCAGAACCCCACGCGGGCACGGGTGCTAGCCGAGTTCCAGCGGCGGCGCGCGATCGATCTCGATGGCTGGCGCTTCGAGTCCGCAGACAAGGGCCGCGCCAGCAGCTTCGTGCGCCAGACGCTCCTGAACGCCAACGGCAGCTTTGTCGGTTGAATCGGGAGCGCTGGGGAGCAGGACCATCGGGGCAAGAGTTTGCTGCAGTTCGCCTCTTCATTCTGGGCCTCGCAAGTTGAGGATTGAGCGAACAGCGTCACGGTCTTGCGACCGAGGCTTTGCTCGGTCGGCCCGAGCAGCCGCTACCGCTTGGAGTCTTCTGCGCGAAGGGTTCTTGTCAGCACTGCCAGCCTTTCGCGCAAGTCTCCGCCCTCTGACTGGCTCAAGCTGCAAGCGTTCACGAACTGGCTGCTGGCCTGCTCTGCCTTCTCCTGCAACTGCCGCCCTGCAGCTGTCAGCTCGACGACAAGATTGCGTTCGTCCTGGGGATCACGCCGGCGTGTCAAGAATGATGCTTCCTCCAAGCGCTTGACCAGGGGTGTCACCGAGCCCGAATCGAGACCCAACCGCTCGGAGAGGCGCTTGATAGAGACGCCGTCCTGCTCCCAGAGGACGAGCATGACAAGATACTGGGGGTAGGTGATGCCGAGTTCGGCAAGCAGGGGTTTGTAGCTCTGCAGCATCGCCAGCGAACTCGCGTAGATGGCAAAGCACAGCTTCTGGTCCAAGGTCGGGAACTTGCCCTGGCTTGCATCCTGAGCCTTCTTCTTTGATCGTTCAGCCATGCCCGTCTCTACGTTCTGGACCTTGGAGGTTATCAAATGCCGCGTGCCGAGGCGCCCGTCCGCAACCGGCGGACGGGCACCCCTGGGTCAGCCGCAATACTCAGCTGGGCTGCTTCGCCGCGATCTCGCGGGCCGCCTTCTCGATGATCTCGGCGACCGCTTTGGGACGGGACACGTACACCGCATGGCTGCCCGGCACCTCGGTCACGCTGGATCCGGCGCGCTGCGACATCTGCCGTTGCGCGGGAGGGGGAATCATCTTGTCGTCCTTCGCCACCAAGTACCAGCTCGGCTTGGATTTCCACGACGCTTCCGTGATCGTGCCGGTCAGTGCTTGCACCCCCCAAGGCACTTGGGATGCAGCCATGAAGCGGGCTTGCTTCTCGCCAACGTCGGCCGCGAAGGACGCAGCGAACTTGGCCCGGTCGAGGAACAGGAAGCCGTCTTGCGGCGGCAGGATGGGCGGCACCGGTGCACCGGGCGGCGGATCCTTGATCAGCGAAGCAACCGATTCGCCCTTGTCCGGGGCAAACGCGGCGACGTAGACCAGGCCCTTGACCTTGGGGTCATTGCCAGCCTCGGTGATGACCACGCCGCCGTAGGAATGGCCGACCAGAAGGACCGGACCCTTCTGGGCAGCGATCGCGCGCTGGGTCACGGCGACGTCGTCGGCCAGCGAGGTGGTGGGATTTTGGACAACGGTGACGTTGTAGCCGTCCTTCTTCAGGACGTCGTAGACACCTTGCCAGCCGGAACCGTCGACGAAACCGCCGTGGACCAGAACGATGCTCAATGCGATGGCATTCATGATGAGTTCTCCTAGATGGATAAGTTGAAGTGGTTGTGTGGATCCGCCACGGGGATTAATGTAGCGCGCTAATGATTAGCGCGCAAATCAATAAATGTAACCCATCGTTTCGACCGAGCGCTTGTGCTGGCAACCCCTGAGCGTCAGTCGCACGATGAACTGCGGCAATTGCCCGATTGAGCGTTGCTGCGCTTACAACTCGCGCTCGCGGCGGAAGTTGTCATGTGCGCGGTCTAGACTTATGGAAGGCCAAGCGGGCTGCAGCGCAGGGTTCTTGTCCATGACCGAACATCTCAGTTTTCCATCACGCTATCGCGTGACCCGCGACGCATGAAACTTTGCTGTAATTGATTGGCGGCGTCCGGCAAAGAGGTCGGTTTGTACTTGGTGCCTCGAACCCGTATATGAGTTGGACCCGCGGCCCCACGAGCACCCCGTACTGTCGCCTCGGGCCTTGCGCCCCTGAGCACGCATTTCAGACTTCGATGACGTGGGCCGCACGCCGATGTCGCCGCGCATTGGAGGCGATCATGGAAGTCATCTATCCGCGCTGCGCGGGCCTGGACGTGCACAAGCAGACGGTGGTGGCGTGCGTGGGCATCGCCGGCGACGCACCGCCGTTGCAGGAAGTGCGCACCTTCGCCACGACCACCTCGGGCCTGTTGGCCCTGACCGACTGGCTCGATTCCTTGGGCGTCGAGCACGTGGGCATGGAGGCCACCGGCGTGTACTGGAAGCCGGTGTGGCACGTGCTCGAGGGCCACTTCGAGCTGGTGCTGGCCAACGCCGCGCACGTGAAGAACGTGCCCGGGCGCAAGACCGACGTCAACGACGCGATGTGGCTGGCGGACCTGCTGGCCCACGGCCTGATCCGCGCCAGCTTCGTGCCGCCGGTGGCCGTGCAGGAGTTGCGCACCCTCACGCGCACGCGCAAGCAGTTCGTGCGCGAGAGGAGCGCCCACGCGCAGCGCATCGAGAAGGTGCTCGAAGACGCCAATCTCAAGCTCAGCGTCGTGCTCAGCGACATCCTGGGCCGGGCGCGCGGTGCTGCAGGCCCTCATCGACGGCCAGACCGAGCCCGAACGCCTGGCCTCGTGCATTGCCACCCGCGTCAAGGCCAGCCGCGCCGAGCTGCTCGAAGCGCTGCGCGGGCGCGTCAGCGCGCACCACCGCTTCATGCTCAAGCTGCACCTGGGCCACATCGACGCGCTGGACCAGGCCATCGCCGACATCGAAAAGGAGGTGGGCCTGGGGCTCGAGCCGTTTCGACAGGCCGCCAGGCTCCTGAGCACCATGCCGGGCCTGAGCGCGGTCAGCGCCCATGTGATCGTGGCCGAGATCGGCATCGACATGTCGCGCTTCGCCACGCCCGGCCATCTCCTGTCCTGGGCCTGCCTGTGCCCGCGCAACGACGAGAGCGCCGGCAAGCGCCGCTCCACCCGATTGCGCCGCGGCGGCAAATGGCTCAAGACCACGCTGGTGCAGGCCGCATGGTCCGCCGTGAGGGTCAAGGGCGGCTACCTGCAAGCGCAGTTCCACCGCCTGCGCGCTCGCCGCGGCGCCAAGAAGGCCATCATCGCCGTGGCCGCCTCGATGCTCACCGCCGCTTGGCACATGCTGCGCGACGGCACCGAATGGCACGACCTGGGCGCCGCCCACTTCGACCGCGCCGACGCCCACAAAACCGCCAACCGTCTGATCCGAAGACTTCAACAGATCGGCTACGCCGTGCAGGTCACTCCGGCTTAAGCGAGACAGTTTCATTTCAGAACGATCGCCGTGACCGTGGAGGAATCGGAGTACGGCGTCTTCCACTGGCTCCTGATCGAGAGCATTGACGATCCCACTGGTTTCACGGTGCTCTTCGGCAGCGCGGAGGTATTCGACAGTTGGGAGGACGCGCTCGACGGTGGGGTTGCCCCCTGAAGAGCCTGGTCGCCGATCGCATGATCGGGCCGAGGCTGATCGGCGAAGACGAAGATCCAGAGCCGATCGGACGCAGAATGCGTCGGGCGCTGCGATTTGGTTAGCAACTGTTCTGTTCATGGCGCTGCGAGTGCGGCGGCGATCCGGCTACCCGCGCTCTTGGTGCTGCCCTTACAGCTGGTTGCCCGATGCCGCTTTGTCTACTTCCAAAACCTTGTAGGCTGGCGAAACTGAGGAGACCGCACTCATGAGCCGCTATTCGCAAAGCCTTGAAGTCCTTGCCACGAAGCTGCAGGCCAAGTACGGGCGGGACGACGATCTCTGCAAAGAAGTCGTCAGCCAGCTACAGGAGATGGAGGGCGCAGACCGGACAAAGCGGTCGAACCCGCCGATCCTCGCGAGGCCGATCGGACAGCAATTGTCCTGGCGCGTGCAAGAGCGAGCCACCCGCGGCGCGCCGCTCTAGTCCCTCAATACTGGCGTAACCCTGAAGCCTCATGCTTGGGCTGACAGTCAGTCGGCGCTGGTAGAGGATGCTTCGGCGCTCGGCCCGTCAAGGGCGGTTCCTCGATGCAGGCGGCTGTCTCAGTTTTCGGGGCGCGATGCCGCTTTTGCCGGGGGCCGCGCGAGGGGATCACGAGCCGCCGCCGGTTAGCTCGCAACCGCCGGTTGGGGCCCGTTGCGGTCCGTCGACGTCGGGCGCCGAACGACAGGTATGCAGCGAAGCTGACCTTCGACCGCGGCCGGTGAAGTGGAACTGGCGGCCACAAGCGGTACTTCGTTTGTGACGCCATAAGCGAACATTGAGCCAAGAGGAGCGACAACCGAAACGGCGACCACAGCACGCTGCACGAGCTGCCGGCCGCGGCTTGGTCCGGCGCCGCTCATCGTCCAGCGCTCGCGTCGCGCGGCAGGCTCGACAACGCCGCCAAGTTTTCGTCGATCGCACGGATCAGTCCCCACGTCTCGCCATAGTTGATTGGATAGCCTGGGCAACCGGCGTCGAGGTCGTCCTGCCTCGCGTGCGCGTATTCGGTCCAGCGCGGCGAAGAGGGGCGGCGGTGATGGAAGTCGTGGCACGGCGTGTCCGCGACCAGCACAACGACGCGCACCAGCAGCTGGACGGTAAGCATGTCGGCCCACCAGCTGGCCCACGCCACGAGACCACGTAGCGTGGCGGCGTCGTGCGCCGGCGGTGCGGAGCCAGGAAACACGCCAAGCGTGACGCGACACTGAAACACCTTGTCCCTATCGCCGCTGTGCGACGGATCGGGAAAGCGGTGCTCGATGAGGATGCGGCCGACCGTGACCAACTGCAGCAGCAACGTGAGCGGCAGCACCCAGAGCACGAAGAACGGTATCAGCCACCCGGCCGCCGCGCAGCCGGCCGCACCAAGCGCCCAACTGGTGATGCCGACCGTGTCATGCAGGCGGTCACCCGACATCCAAGACATCCGCGCCCGATGTACCAGAAAGCGGGTGTGGAAGCGTGGCGACGCCAGGCTCGTCAGCACGCAGCGCCAAAGCTGCCGCTTGGGCATCCCCGGCTCGAGCCGGCACAAGCCGAGCACGAAGTCGGTGAACTCGTCGCCCTCGGTGAGGAGCGTGCGGACGCTGTGGTGACTCATGTGCTCTTGCTGGTAGCGATCGAAGTGCTTGAAAAGCAGAAGCGCGGAGACCAGCCGGCCGACATCCCGGTTGCGCCGGCGGACGGCGAAGAGCTGAGCGTGCGCGCATCGGTGGAACACGGCGATCTGGAACAGGCTGACGCCAGCAGTCGTCAATACCAGCGAAAGCGCGATCAGTGCGGCCGATATCAGGCCATGCGTCGCGAAGCCGACGGTGCCGACCAGCTGCCCGAGCACAGTCCATGCGAGCGCCTCGAGCAGGAAGGTCCACGGGGCGCGTACGCGGGCGCACTCGCTGGGCGCGGGGCGGCCGGTCAGCCAAGTGAGGAGCGGCTGCATGGCGCGCGGCAGTCGAAGCGCCATGAGGGCGCGCGGGTCGGTGCGATGGTCGGACATGGTGCGGGTCATGGAAGGGTGGAAGGTTCGACGGAGTGACGTGGACGCATCGGGACGTGCCTGGTCCGAAGACTTCCCTTCGACATGAGGCTTGACACGGTGCGCCAGTTAGGTTGCACGGCAGGCCGTTTTGGTTCAACCTGCGGCCCTGGGCATGCGTCGCCGTCGCCGGAGGCCAGTGGCAGCCTTCGCCGTTTCCGGGATCAGTCGCACGAGGAAACTTGCCCCCTCCTGCAGGAAGGGATCGAAGACCGACGCCCAAGGCACGAGGTTGGGCGCAGGCAGACTTTCTGCGGGCCGCTCATGGGCCCCGCCCGCGAGAGTCGCTGCATGTGACCAGGTTTCGTGGAAGCGGCAACGGGTGTCGCCTTTACGCGTGCCTGAAGGCGAGAGGAGCGGAGTGTGATGCGCTGCCATCGGGACTGGCCGCCTCTCCTTTCAATCCCGTGAGCGGCAGAATGCGGAGCCATGTGATCAGGCGGAGGGCAACGCCTCGGCAGCGCCGCAGTCCTTGCGCCGATGGCTGTCTCGCCGAGTAGCAGTACGCTCCCCAACGCCTGCCCTCTTCGGCCAGTGCAGCAAGCAGCTTGCGGTCCTTCCAACTCGCGTAGTCCAGGCTGTTGCGGATCAGGTGCACGATGCACGTCTGCAGCGTGGTGGCCGGGAACACCGCGCCGAGCGCCTCGCCGATGCCCTTGAGGCCATCGGTGACGGCGATCAGGATGTCGCTCACGCCGCGTGTCCTCAGGTCGTTGAACACCTTCAGCCAGAACTTGGCGCCCTCCGTGTTCTCGATCCACAGCCCCAGGATGTCGCGCGTGCCGTCGGGCAGCACACCCCGGGGCAACGTAGATGGCCTTGGTGCGCACCACCGCATCCTCGCGGATCTTCACCCGAAGCGCGTCGAAGAAGATCACCGGGTACATCGGCCGCAGCGGCCACTGCCGCCTTCGTCGTCTTCCTGCTTGGCATACATGCTCCTGGTCGTCATGCTATGCCTCGCACACAAAATTCCGGACAGGCTCAAGCTACTAGGAGATGAAGCAGTCCTCCATCAGATCAGTTCGCCACGTCAAAACGCGTGACGGATACCAAAGTCATATCCAGTGGAACTGCGCGGCGCCAATCCTGACGCTCCTGCGCCTGTAGACAGATACGTCACACCGCCCGTCACCGCCCCCATGATCGCCGGATTGTTCTGGCCGTCCTTGATCCGAATCCGGGCAACCGTCGCGTAGAGCGCCGTGCGCTTGGAAAGGTTGTAGTCGAACCCGACGGCAAGCTTGTTGACCGATGCGTCGCGCCGCGGTGTCAGCGGGGTCGCCAGTGGGCCCAGGTCGTTGTCGAACTTGACGCGGGAGTACGCTGCCTTGATAAGCCCCGGACCGACGGGTACGGTGATGCCCAGAAGGCCGCCCTTGTACTTGTCTGAATCACGCAGCGTGACGGAACCAAGCACCGGCGCCGGCGCCGTTGACAACGCCCGATCCGTGACTTGCGAGACTTCACCGAAAACCTTCACGACTCCAAAATCGTAGGAGGCGCCAAGATTGATGGTCTTGATCTTCTCATCCAAGTTGACGCCAGTGGGAAATCCAGCGGCATTCAGGCCCGTGGCGTCCGCTGCTGTGCTCTCTCCGTAAGCCAAGGCAACATCGAGCGGCCCGGCCGCGTAGCCCAACCGGCCACCGAAATAGCGTCCCCTGTGGCTAGGGCTTCCCGGCACATTGCTCTGCGAAACGCTCTCGTGCAGGGCGTACTGCAGTTGACCATACAGCCCGCCCAGGTTGGGCGGAAGAAAGTAGCCGATGCTGTTGCTGGTGCGAAGATAGTTGTCGGAAGCGGCTACGGGGGAACCAGGGCCTCTCACCACCTGCAAGTTCGTCCCGACGCTCGACACGACATTGGCGCCGACGCCGATCGTGCTGAACGGGCTGAACACTGAGTCGTTCCAGAAGGTCGGCGTGAAGTCGCGGCCCAACCGAACCTCACCGAAGGGTCCGGACAAGCTGACGGTCGACCGTCGATTGAAACTTGCAACCCCGGTAGCTCCGCTGTCCGGCGTAGTGCCGGCTTCCAGCCAGAAGCCAGCGGCCAGTCCACCGCCAAGATCCTCTGTGCCGCGAAAGCCCAGACGGCTGTTCGATGTCCCGCTGTTGGACAAGGCCGTCTGGCTTCGGGTGACGCTCGGCAGTGGGATGACGGGCGAGGCAGTGTTGTTGTAGAACTCGCTCTTGGCGCTGTAGTAGCTAACGCCGACATCCACGACTCCGAAGAGCGTGACGGACGACTGGGCTGTGGCCGCGGTGACGCAAGACAGCATGCTTGCCGCCGCGATGATGTTTCTGTTCATGGTTCTGATCTCGATAAATGAAGCGTTGCGTACGTCTGTCTTCACTCTGGCTTGAAGCCTGCACTCTTGAGGAGTTCAGCGCTTTGGGACACGAAACCAGCGACATAGCGTTTGAACTGGTCGACGTCCTGAGTCACAGGCTCGACGCCAAGGCTTGCCAGCGCGCCCGACTTGCCCAACTCAGTCATGGCGGCGTTGATGGCACTGTTGAGCAACTGGACCCGATCGGCGGGGGTTCCCTTGGGCGCCCACACGCCGTACCACGACCCGTATGTGAAGCCCGGCAGCCCGCTCTCCTGCACTGTCGGAACGTCGGGCGCTAGAGGGCTGCGCTTGGTTGAAGTGATTGCGATGGGTCGGACGCGACCTGCCTTGGCCAGCGGCAGCACAGAGATCATCGAGTCCATCAAGAGCTGCACGTGTCCGCCCCCTACGTCCACCAACGCTGGTTGTGTGCCCTTGTAAGGAACATAGGTGAACTTGACGTTTCCCTGTTTGGCCAGAAGCAGCGTGGCCAGGTGACTTGGTGCACCCGCAGCCGGAATGGCTGCCGTCCACTTGTCCGGCTCCTTCCTCGCCGCAGCCAGCACGTCGGTGAGCTTCCGAGGCTCGAGCTGGGGCGCGATGACGAGCATCAGGGGCGCCTCGGCAACGCGTGCAATCGGGGAGAAGTCCGTTTGCGGGTCGTAAGGCGGCGTGGCGACGACCTCCTTGGCCAGCACGTGCGTGGCTGCGGAGAACAGCAGCGTATAGCCGTCAGCGTTTGCGGTCTGGACAGCCTTCCCGCCCAGCGCGCCGTTCGCGCCGGCACGGTTTTCCACAATCACCGACACCCCGAGCTGCGTGTGTAGCTGGTTGGCCAGCAGGCGCGCGATGTTGTCTACACCGCCTCCGGCAGCGAAAGGAACGACGATGCGGATCAAGCGGTCAGGGAATTTCGCAGTCTGCGCCCATGCGGGTGCGACCGCGAGCATCGCGCACGCGACCAATGCTTTCATTGATTTCATGGAGTCTCCGTTGATTCAGATGAGGTGTCCGGTGAAGAGGCCGCGGGCGGTCTCGGGCGTCGTCGTCGCTCGAAAACGCGCAGCGACTCGTCCATCGACTCTGCGTCGACGCCTCGGGTGATGAACACAATCCGGGTGCGTCTGTCCGCACTTGGCCAGGCCGGCAATGACTCGGGTGGCTGGTACAGGTGCTGTACGCCGTGGAACACAAGCGGCTGCTCCGGCTGCTCCTGCAGGTTGACGATTCCTTTCACGCGCAGCAGGTCTTCGCCCCGCATCGCGATCACCATGTCGAGCCAGGCAAAGAAGCCGTCTCGCGGCAACGGATCGTCGCGAACGATCACGAACGAAGTAATTCCGCCCGAGTGGGCCGATGGATCGCCCGCATCGCCAGGGGTTGGCACCGGCCTGTAGAAGGATCCACTTTCCGCTGAGAAGGACCGTGCGTCGCTAGCGGGTGTCTGCATCGTCTGCCGCAGCACTGCCACGTACTCTCCGCGCTCCTGATGCACTGCGCCTGTGGGATTCAAGCTCCTCACGAGGTCCAACAGCTGCTGCGAGATCGGTTCGCCCAGCAGGTCGGCTTTCGTGAGAAAAAGGTGATCGGCCATGGCGACCTGCTTGGCGGCCTCGGAATATCGATCGAGCGTGCCAGGCGCCAGAACAGCGTCGACGGTGCAGCACACGCCGGCCAATGTGAAGCGATCCTTGACGGCGGGCTCTCCCATCACGGTTCGGAGGATGGGCGCAGGGTCGGCGAGACCGCTTGTCTCGATCAATACATGGCGCAGTGCTGAGCCATCTGATGCGCCGCGTTCGCCGAGACGCACCAGCGCCCCGATGAGATCGCCGCGCACCGCACAACACATGCAGCCGTTGGCCAACAATATGGTGTCTTCCGTCGTGTTGGCGATAAGGTCGTGGTCGATTCCAACTTCACCAAACTCGTTGACGATGACTGCGGTTCCGTGCAGATCAGGTTCGCGCAGCAGCTCGTTGAGAAGCGTCGTCTTTCCGCTGCCAAGGAATCCGGTCAGCACCGTCACAGGCACGCGCGCATGCCCGGGCTGGTCAACTCCCAGCAACGAGGAGAAGTGGCCGGTCATGACTCACCCTGCTGTCGCCGGCCGTGAAGCTCAGCGAAAGAGTTCAAGGTTCGCTCCAGCCTTGCCAGCAACCATTCGCTCGCTTGGCCCGGAAGTTCGTCGCGTTCAAGATCTTCCAGGAGCGTCTGAAGCGGGAGACCGGTGGCTTGAGACGTCGGACGGGCCCGGAAGAATTCCTCCACTTCGGAAACACCCGAGCGAAGGCCTTGATCCTCGAGGTAGTCCACGATGTCCAGTTCAAAGTCGACCAGCTGGAGGCTCACGCCGCCGGCGCCGCAGCCGCAGCTGGACCCGAGTGCGACGTGACGCATCGCAAGCTCGCTCCACAGGCGTGAGAGCCTGGAGGCGCGCTGCGACACGTCATCGGCCATGACGAGGCTCACTGCCCGTCCCAGGCGACGTCGAGCGAGGTGCCGTTGCGCGGGGCCTTCGGCGCCTTCCGGAGCGTGCGCGTGGCTTCTTGGTCGACCTGGCCCTTGGAGTCCAGCGCAACGCGATAGACCTGACGTGCCACCTCGCTGCTCACGTAGCCCTCGCGCACATCCTCTGCGACCAGTTCCAGTTCGCGTTCCAGCGGATCGCCGAAACCGCCACCGCCGCCCGACAGCATCTTGTAGGCGTCGCCGCGTTCCAGCCGCACGTTGAAGATCTTTGCGTTCAGATGGTCGGTCTTCCACTCACCCTTGTGACGCACGGCCAGGCCGTTACCCATGGCGTCTCCACCGCCTTCCAGTCCCCAAGGCTTGCAGTGGACGCGATCGATGCGGGTGGTGACGGTGAAAGGCGACAGCGCCTGCACCACCATCTCCGCGCCCAGCCCGCCGCGGTACTGACCGGCGCCGGCACTGTCCTGCCGGATCTGGTACTTCTCGACCAGCACCGGATACTTGGCCTCGAGTTGCTCGGTGGGGCTGTTGTGGGTGTCGCCGTCGTTGATGCAGACCGTGACCGAAACGCCGTCTTCCCTCGACTTGGCGCCCCAACCTCCTCCCAGCGGCCCGATGCCGACGATAAAGAGACGCCCGTCCTCTGGAGATATGCCGTGGATGTTGGGGAACACCAGATCGGCGTGGTGGCCTGCGATCGAGCGATCCGGGATGGCAGGCGCCAGCGCCTTGAAGATGGTGTCGATCACCGTCATCGGGAAGGTCATCCACACCCGCATCGGGTACGGCCGCTCGGCACTGATCACCGTGCCCATGGGCATGATCACCTTCAGCGAGCGGAAGCTTCCGTCGTTGACCGGGTAGTCGGTCGGCGTGGTCAAACACTTGTAAGCCACCTGCGCGCAGGCGATGCCGGTCGTGAAGCCCGAGTTGTAGAAGCCGCGAACCTGCTTGCTGACGTCCGACAAATCCACCGTCATCTCGTCGCCTGAGACGGTCACCTTGACGCGGATGGGGATGCGCTTGCCGATCTCAAGACCGTCGTCGTCCATGAAGGATTCGGCCTCGTACACGCCATCGGGAATCGACAGGGTGTTCTTGCGCGCAACAGCTTCCGAGGAATCCATGATCTGGCGGATCGAGCCGTTCACCGCACCCGCGCCATAGCGCTGCAGAAGCTCCACGTAGCGGCGCTCGCCGGTGGTGATGGCCGTGATCTGCGCGCGCAGGTCGCCCAGCGCACGCTCGGCCAGCCGCACGTTCATCGCGATGATGTCGATCAGGTCCTGGTTGACCACGCCTTCGCGCTGGTACTTCATGATGGGGATCTGGATCCCCTCGCTGAAGATGTCGGTGGTGACGTTGCCGAGCGTGCCGCCCACGTCGAGCCAGTGCGCCATGCAGCAGGTGAAGCCTTCCAGCTTGCCCTCGTGGAACACCGGCATCGTGAACGTGAAGTGGTTCAGATGGCTGCCGGTGGTATAGGCGTCGTTGGTGACCAGGATGTCGCCCGGCAGGATGTTCTCGTAGCCGAAGTGCCTGATCTTCGCCTTCACTGTCTCGGACATGCCCCGGATGAACATCGGCAGGCCGAGGCCGATCGAGACCGTGTCGCCCTCCTTGGTGAAGAGCCCGACGGTGAAGTCCAGTGCCTCGTAGATGATCAGGTTGTAGGCGGTGCGCGTGAGGTTGGTCTTCATCTCCTCCGTCACGGCGTACAGGCCGTTGCGGATGATCTCGACGGTGACCGGGTCAACCGCGGCCACTTGGGTTTGGGGGGTGCTCATGACCGGTCGCTCCCGATGGAAATTTGAAGGTTGCCGAGTTCGTCCACGCGCATCTCATCGCCTGGTTGCATCACGGTGGTGGAGGCGTGCTCCTCGATCAGCGCCGGGCCGCTGACAACGTTGCCCGAGCGAAGCCGGTCGCGCTTGTAGACGGGCGTGTCGGCCCAGCCGCCGGAGCGGAAGTACACCGGCTTGACCGCGCGCACTGCCGCCTTCTCGGGCTTGGATGAACCCTCGTCCACGCGGTGCTTGGGCGGCTTCTTCATGATGCCGAGCACGGTGACGCGCAGGCTCACCAGGTCAGCCGGTTCTTTCGGTGCCGAAGTGCCGTAGCGCACCTTATGCAGTTCGTCGAATTGCTGCTTGATCGCCGAACGGTCCTTGCCCTCGAAGAACGCTATCGGAAGGTCGACCGTCACCGCGTGCTCTTGGCCCACGTAGCGCATGTCAGCCGCACGCTCGATCACAACGCCGTCCGCCTTCACGCCGGACTGCGCCAGCGCAGCGCGGCCCTCGTCTTCCATCGTCTTGTAGGCCGATTCAATTTCCTCGAAGGAGACGTCGTTGAGCTTGCGGAACACCGAGCGCACGTAGTCATAGCGCAAGTCGGAGAACAGCATCCCGTAGGCCGAGAAGTAGCCCGGCGCGTACGGAATCAGCACTTTGCGGATGCCGATCTCGCGTGCGATCGCCGAGGCATGCAGGGGGCCGGCGCCGCCGTACACCACCATGGTGAAGCTGCCGGCGTCCAGGCCGCGCTCGGTGGTCACGGCCTTCACTGCGTGCGACATCTGCGTCACCGCGATGCGCAGGATGCCGTCGGCTGCTTCGGTCGGGTCCAGGCCCAGCGGGCCGGCCACGCGCTCGGTCATCTGGCGCTTGCAGCCCTCCAGGTCGAGCTTGAGTTCGCCGCCGAGGAAGTTGTCGGCGTCGAGCCGGCCCAGCACCAGGTTGGCGTCGGTCACGGTCGGCTCCTTGCCGCCGCGTCCATAGGCCACTGGGCCCGGGATGGAGCCGGCACTCTGCGGTCCCACACGCAGTGCGTTGCCGGTTTCAACGCGGGCGATCGAGCCACCGCCGGTGCCGACCTCGTGGATGTCCATCATCGGAATCTGGATCGGCAGCGCGCGCTCGTAGCCGCCGATGAGCGCCGAGCCCGTCGTGAGCGGCCGGCCCTCGCTGATCACGCCCGCCTTGGCCGTCGTGCCGCCCATGTCGAAGGCGATCGCATCGCCCATGCCGAGTTGCGCACAGATGGCCTGCGCACCGATCACGCCGGCAGCGGGGCCAGACTCCAGCATGCGAACGCAGCCGACGCGCGCATGCTCGATCGGAAACAGGCCACCGGTCGACTGCACGACGTAGAAGTCGCCGCCGAAGCCCTTGTCGGCAAGGTGAGTCTCGAGTTGACCGAGGTATTCGGAGACACGGGGCCCGACGTAGGCGTTGGCCACGACGGTGGAGACGCGCTCGAACTCGCGGTATTCCTGCGAAAGCTCGTGCGAAGCGGAAACGAAAGCGCCCGGCAGCTCTTCCTGCAGGATCCGCTTGACGCGCTGCTCGTGCGCCGGATTGCGATACGAGTGCAGCAGCAACACCGCCACCGCCTCGATGTTCTGCCCCTTCAGCTCGCGGGCCAGCTCGCGCACCGCGCCCTCGTCCAGCGGCTTGTGCAAGCTGCCGTCGGCCCGCAGGCGCTCGGCCACTTCGAAGCGCAGCGATCGCTTGACCAGCGGCTGGTGCTTGTTGAAGAACAGGTTGTAGGCATCCGGGCGGTTGACGCGGCCGATCTCGTAGATGTCGCGAAAGCCTTCCGTGATCAGCAGCGCCGTGTTGGCGCCGTTGCGCTCCAGCAGCGTGTTGATGGCGATGGTGGAGCCGTGCAGGAACAGCTGGCCGTTGCGCACATCGATGTCGGCGCTGTCCAGCGTGGCCTGGATGCCATTGACGAGTTGGCCGTGTGTCGAAAGCGCCTTGCCGAACAACAGCTTGCCGGTGGCCTCGTCGAAGGCGGCCATGTCGGTGAAGGTGCCGCCGATGTCGACCGCAATGCGCAGATGGGGGGTGGATTGGGTTGCCATGGTGTGTCGCGGCGCTCAGGCTGCCGTTCCGATGCGGTTGCGCAGGATGCCGAGGCCGGTGATCTCCACCTCGACCACATCGCCTTCCTTCATGTAGAGCGGTGGCTCGCGGCGGTCGCCGACGCCGCCGGGTGTTCCGGTGGCGATGACGTCCCCGGGCGACAGCGGCGTGAAGCGCGAGATGTACTCGACCAGGACGGGGATGTTGAAGATCAGGTCGTCGATGCTCGCGTGCTGCATCACGTTGCCATTGACGCGCGTCTCCAGCGTCAGCTTGGTGACGTCCGGCACCTCGTCGCGGGTCACCAGGTACGGGCCGAACGGGGCGGTGCCCGGGAAGTTCTTGCCCGGCGTGAACTGGTGCGTGTGGCGCTGCCAGTCGCGTACGCTGATGTCGTTCAGGCAGGCATAGCCCGCGATGTGCTCGAAGGCCTGCGCCTTCGGGATGTGGCGGCCGCCCTTGCCGATCACGAAGGCCAGTTCGCCTTCCCAGTCGAAGCGCTCGGAAAAGGCAGGGCGCAGCACCGTGTCTTCATGCGCCGCCAGCGTGTCGTTGAAGCGGATGAACAGCGACGGGTATTCGCTGTCGCCGCGCTTGGTCTCGGCCACGTGGGTCTTGTAGTTCAGGCCCACGCAGATCAGCTTGGGTGGGTTGGGAATCACCGGCAGTGCGCGCACCGCGCTCGCCTGCACGGCGGTACCGCTTGCCGCGGCCGCCTGCTCGAGTTCGTGCAAGGCATCGGCACGCAGCACCGACATCAGGTCGGGATGGCGGCCGAGGAAGTCGGCTGGTGGCAGTTGGTAGCGATCTTCTTGAACCACGCCGTAGGTGGCCTGCCCGGCGTGTATGAAGCTGGCGAGTTTCAAATGAGTCTCCTTGGATTCATCACTGCGTTGGTTGCTCGAAATGATCAGTTCGCAGCGGGTACAGCGAATGTAAAAATCCAGAAGCTCTCCGCATAGATAGAATTCCGAGCAATCAGAATTGCCAAATTTGGCATGGCTTGCGCGGGAGATCCTATGAATGTCGCGACCGTCAGGCTCTTTTTGGAGGTGCTGGAGGCTGGCAGCCTGAGCAAGGTCGCGGCCCGCCGCCAGACGGTGCAGTCGCACATCAGCCGCCAGATCAGCGACTTCGAAGCGGGTTTCGGCGGCCCGCTTTTTCGGCGAACGGGCAGGGGAGTTGAGCCGACCGAGTTGGGCGAGCGCGCGGCGGTGCGGCTACGTTCCTGGCTGCTGGAGACAGACCGTTTGGCACAGGAACTTCGCGAGGAATCGGGCAAGCTGCTTGGCGAGGTTCGCCTGGGTGTCATCCCATCTGCAGCGCATCCGCTGATGACTCGACTTTTCGGACGCCTGCAGGTCGAGCACCCAGGCATCCGCCTCAATATCGCCGAGGCGCAGGGCACCGAACTCAACACCATGCTCGACAGCGGCGCCGTCGACATGGCGATCCTCTTTCGATTCAATCGCCCGAGCGGTCACGAAGAAAAGCTGCTGAGCGTTGCGCATACCTATTTGATCGCTGCGCCGGGCGACGAGCTCACGAAAGAACCCACGGTCAACTTCTCGCGCCTGTCTGGTCTGCGCCTCGTGCTACCTCGACGCCCCAGCCACTGGCGCAACGCGCTTGACGAAGCAGCTCGGAGCTTGGGGTTCACTCTGATGCCTGTCGCCGAAGTTGATTCGTTGACGATGCAGAAGGAACTCGTGGCGCACACGGCAGGGCTCTATTCGATGATGGGCCCGTACTCGATTGCCGAGGAACTCCAACGGGGCCGTCTTCAAGCTAGCAAACTGGTCAAGCCCGATCTCTTTCGCCACGTGACTCTGGCGTTCCCCAAACAGGGAAAGCTTTCGCCTGCGTCCAGGATGGTCGCCGAGATCATTCAACAGTTGGTCAACGCATGGGGAGGCCAACTCACTGAGCCCACAGGCGATGACGAATCGGGGCACGCCCGTGCCTGACTAGCGGGCGCCGCCCAACAGGTTCAGGCCTGGCGCACGACACGCTTATGCAGCGCGCAACAAGGAGTACGACGACGCAGGACGTCGCGCTAGGCGGAGAGGCGCAATGGCAGGGATAGCCGCGAGGGAGGCGAGCCGTGGCCCGCAGTCAGGCAACAGTCGATGAACAACTCGTCCCGCGCAGTTGAGCAGCGCAGGGCGTGCTAATAGAGGTGAGTCGATGTCCGCTGTTGGCCGACTGTAGCCCTCCGGTCGGCTTGAAGAAATCCTAGTCGTCAACGAGCGCGGCGCGCAAAAACGCGAGCATTCTTGGCCAGGAATCCTGTCGCGCACGTGCTGTCCCTTCCGGCGTCCCACCCATGTCCATTTCATCTCCCGATACTGCATGCTTTGCCTTGAGCATCGTTGTCGGGCCATTGGGCCAAGCAATGCTGTGTCCCGCGCCCGCGTAGGCTAGATGCTCCACACGGTGGCGGAAGCCGTGCTGCTTGAAGCGCTCTACAGCGAACTCCGTAAGTTCGGTCGATGGCCAAAGTCTGTCGTCGATGCCGGTAATCATGAGGACCGGCCCATTGATTTTCTCTACTTGGATGGAAACCTTGCTTGCGTACGCGGCATCTTTCAACGGAAGAAAATACCAGTCGAAGCTGCCCTCTCGTGCGCTTCCAGCGGCCAGCTCCTTGTTCCACTCCTCATGGGTAAGCGTCTTGGCGTAAGGAATTTCTCGCCCGCCCAGTGTCCAGGCACCGTGCCCACTCTCAGGGAACGTCGGCCACAGGATGCCGCTCGGTACATAGGCGACCACTGCACGAATCTCAGGGTAGGTCGCACCGAGCAGCAACGCCAACTCTCCGCCTCGCGAAACTCCCACAACGCCTATCTTGTTCGCCGCGACGGTCGTCTGCTCTGATAGCCATTCCAGCGCCGTGCCGAAGTACTCGAGCGGAATGCGGTCGAGTGTTGGCGGCAAGCCTTCCACGGCGAAATACGCCAGCGCGAGAGCCGCATACCCGTGAGACGCCAGCAGGGCTGCCATTTCCTGGGACCAAACCAATCCGCCGCTGGAACCTCCAACCACGAGCACTGCTCGATGCGGTCCGGGTTGGTCGGGCTCAAACATCTTGCCGAAAAACCCTCCGTCTCGGACCTCACGCGACACAACTCCGGGACCGGCGAAGACGCGCTTGATGCGCTGAGAGATGGGTGGTGCGCCATCGTCCCCCTCGGCCGCGAGGGTTGCGGTGAACGGGTCTTTGGTCATTCCCTTGAAGCCCTCGGCAACATCTCCGTGAGCTGGCGCACGAGACCAGAAAAGGCCCATCGCATCAATGCCTTGGTACGAGCCCGAAACGGGAGCCTGGCCGCTAAGGTCCACAACACCGTTTGAATCGGCCGCGAAGGTTGCGCTCGACAAGAGAACGACATTGTTGAAGCTACTCCACAGCTTCAGGGTGATTCGCGCGCCAGGCTGAAGCTCGAGAACGCGAATTGCAAGGGTTTCATCGACGAGACAGGTTTGGGGCAGCGTGTCGAACTTCATGGGCCGCTCTCATAGCGCACGACGTTGTAGCCTTCCTCCGCCGTTGGCGCGACGAAATGACTGGTGATTTGGTCGAATTCCGCATCCGTCGTTTCGAACGGATGTTCTCCCGAGAGGTTGCGAGCACGCAGGCGCGCCTTGCAAACTTCGTCGGGAACATCCAGGTAATGCATGCGATGGGCTGCCCCGGCCTTCTCGAAAACGGCGCGGCCCCATCCTCTTGTCGTGACGGTGTTCGAGGGGAAATCGAGCACGACCGACGTGCCGGCCGCGAGCAGTGCCTCCATGTGGCCGGCCATCGCTTCACGCAATCTGCCGGCACAGCGAACGTAATCCGCGAGGGCGTGAATCTCGTTCGGGTAAAGACGTGCGAGCCAGTCGTCCTCGCTGATGAGAACCGTCTTCGGCTGCGCTGCAAGGCGCTTGGTGAGCGTCGACTTTCCGGAACCAATTTTCCCGCAGACCATGTGCAGGACCCCTGGCAGGGAAAGGGTGGCGGCAGTCTGCGCAGATTCGATTTCGAGCATTCCAATCTCCAGTAGCACTGAGGAGCCCCAGGAGACAGAAAAAAACCGCCTCGTGGGGCGGGTTGCTTTGGCTACTCAGGCCGCGCGCTAACCCACCATCCTTCGGATGGTGCGAATAATCGACGCGACGTGCGAGCAAGCCATGGGGAGCAAGGATAGCGAGTTCCAGAGGTCTAAGCAAACCGTTCACGGCGGATGCCCATGCACCGAAGGTCCCGCCAGAGGTTCGGTTTGTACTTCCGCTTTTAGGCGGTTGCTGGCGAAGGCATCACTCGCTGGCAAGCAAGGCCGCCATCACCGCTGCGCCGAGTTCTGCGTCGGACGCCTTGTCGTGCCATTCAATAGCTCGACAGCGCCATCCAACGGCGTTCAAGCAAGAGCCCGCCTTCTCGTCAACGCCTCCGCCTCGTGTAGATAAGTGGTAAATCCATCCTTGGCAGGCGGAACGGAATTGAGCAGCATCACTGCGCTGACCTGTCCACGATGACCTGTTCCGTGCGTGACAACATGCATGAGCATTTCCTCGCGGGACATACGCCCCACTGCGCCGTCAGTGAACGCGAAATCGATTCGTTCGGCCAATTGGGCAAGATCGAGCGTCGATACATAGTCGATGTATTCCTGATCGCTTCTTCTGAGATCAGCGGATAGATCTTCCAGCGTTGGCATCTCGCTTAAGTTGGCCGATGTGTACGCGTGAGCTTCTCGCCTAATGTGTGCGGCGAATATGCGGTCGACCACGTATGTGTGGCTCAAAGCCTTGATGGCCAACGCGGTGATTGGGGAGTTGTCCCCAAGCCGGGCCAGCGCCGTCAATAGCTGGTCGTTCGCCCAAGCTTTGTATCTGAAGAGGTGGTGCAATGTGTCGTCCATGTCATGGGTCTCCTGAGGGGGTTGCGCGCGACAGGTCTTGCATGCAAGAAGTTGCGTCGCCTATCCGCGTGTGCTCAGAATATGAGCGATCATTCGCTTTTGCTACTCGCATTGACGGCATCAAAAAATGGCGCAAAAACCAGTCACTAGGCCCAGGAAAATCGCCACTCAGGAGCGATCGCGCGCGACTGTGGACAACCTGATTGAGGCAACCGCTCGCATTTTGGTTAAGGACGGCTTCGACAAGGCCAGCACCAACCGCATCGCGGAAGTTGCGGGGGTGAGCATCGGTTCGCTCTATCAATATTTCCCCAGCAAGGAGGCACTCGTCGCCGCCGTGATCGAGCGCCACCAACAGCAGATCATGCAAACGGTGCGGAGCGAGTTGACGCAGGTCTCGACCCAGCCGCTGGACAAGGCAATGCGCAAATTCGTCGCTGGCGCGGTAGAAGCGCACCGTCTCGATCCCCAACTGCATCGAGTGCTCGCCGAGCAGATCCCGCGCGTGGGAAAGCTCGAGAAGCTGGAAACCTTCAGTCGTGAAAATTTCAGTCTGTTCAGGGCCTATCTCGATGGAGCTCGGGACGAACTCGGTGTCGATGACCTGGAGCTCGCATCATTTGTATGTGTCACCACGATCGAGGCGTTGACGCACAACGCGGTGCTGCGCCATTCCAAAGTGCTAACCGACGATCGGATGGAAGCGCTCATCGACGAGGCGGCGCGCCTCGTGACCGGCTATCTGAAAGGCTAGCGCGGAAACCATCTCCGTGTGGTCCGCGTAGATCGCCAAAAGCCCATCCATTGAGATCGCTCGTGTGAGGGTCCGCACAGCGACGGTGAGCGGACGGCAGGTCCAACTTTCTCAAGCGTCTGCTTACGCTGCGAAGCCGGCATTTGGCCTTCGAAGCAAGAACACGAAGCCAAGGGGATCTCCGTGCGCCTCGGCTGGATATCTGCTCGCGCAGTGTCCAAGGCCCGCCGGCGGCGCTGAGTTGGAGCTGAAGCACTAAAGGGCGAACAGTTTGCAATCGAAGAGGAGGCCGTTGATGCCGGTATGGGCGCCGCGATCGACATGCTCAACGGCGAGGTGATCCGCCTTGACGGCGCGATCCGCTTGCCCGCACGGTAGTCGTCCGGTCTTTCGTTACCCATCTAAGGAGATCCTATGACCGAATCCATTGTCATCGTCGGCGCAGCCCGTACCCCGATGGGCGGCTTCCAGGGCGACTTTTCTACCCTCGCCGCGCACGACCTGGGCGGCGTCGCCATCAAGGCGGCCGTCGAGCGCGCGGGCATCGCGTCCGAGGCGGTCGGCGAGGTGCTGTTCGGCAATTGCCTGATGGCCGGCCAGGGCCAGGCGCCGGCGCGCCAGGCGGCCTACAAGGGCGGCCTGCCCGACAGCGCGGGGGCCGTCACGCTCAGCAAGATGTGCGGCTCGGCCATGAAGGCCGCGATGCTCGCGCACGACCTGCTGCTCGCGGGCACGCACGAGGTGATGGTCGCGGGCGGCATGGAGAGCATGACCAACGCGCCCTACCTCATGCTCAAGGGCCGTGGCGGCTACCGCATGGGCCACGACCGCATCTTCGACCACATGATGCTCGACGGCCTGGAGGACGCCTACCAGCCCGGCCGCTCGATGGGCACCTTCGGCGAGGACTGCGCGGCCAAGTACAAGTTCACGCGCGAGCAGCAGGACGCCTTCGCGATCGCCAGCGTGGAGCGCGCCAAGGCCGCCACCACCTCGGGCGCCTTCAAGGCCGAGATAGCGCCGGTCACGGTCAAGGGTCGCGGCGGCGACACCGTGATCGAGATCGACGAGGGCCCGGGCAAGGTCAAGCTCGACAAGATCCCGCAGCTCAAGCCGGCCTTCAAGAAAGAGGGCGGCACCATCACCGCGGCCTCGAGCTCGTCGATCAACGACGGCGCCGCCGCGCTGGTGATGATGACCGAGAGCACCGCCAAGAAGCTCGGCGCCAGGCCGATCGCGCGCCTCGTCGGCCATGCCACCCACGCTCAGCAGCCCGAATGGTTCTCGACCGCGCCCGTGGGCGCCGTGTCCAAGCTGTTCAAGAAGACCGGCTGGGGCGTGAAGGACGTCGACCTGTGGGAAGTCAACGAAGCCTTCGCCGTGGTGCCGATGGCGCTGATGCACGAGCTCGACGTCTCGCACCACATCGTCAACGTGCACGGCGGCGCCTGCGCGCTGGGCCACCCGATCGGCGCCAGCGGCGCACGCATCATGGTCACGCTGATCCATGCGCTGCAGCAGAAAGGCAAGAAGCGCGGCGTGGCGACGCTGTGCATCGGCGGCGGCGAGGGCACTGCTGTGGCGCTGGAGATCATCTGATGGAAATTCGAGGCAACGTGTTTTTGGTTTCTGGAGGGGCGTCCGGGCTCGGTGAGGGCACGGACGCGAACGCAAGGTGCTCTTCGGCACCAGCATTCCAATGCTTTCCTCGCATCTCGCTTAAAAGCCGAACAGCCGAGCGGGGTTGCTGACAAGCAAGCGATGCCGCATCCCAGGCGGGCTCCAGCCGGCAACAGCGTCGAGATTGTTGCGTCTACTGCTCGTTCGGATCGGTGAAGTGCCCGCCGGTGCAAGCGCAGCAAGCCTGTTGTGGACAAGCGAGCTATCGCTTTGAGCCTGGTTTCAAGAAGACGGACAGTGCCTTCTGATCTTCCGCGAGTTGGATTCTCATGAGTTGCAGGACGCGCAGCGCAACGCTCGACAGGGGTTGCCCCGGTGGCAGCACCAGCAGTCCGGCGAAAGACACGTCAAGCGACAGGGGGCGGATGACCAGCCCCCGCTGGGCATACTCGAGGGCAGTGATCGGATTGACGACGCCGATGCCTAGCCCACGCATGGCCATTTCGCAAACGCTCGCCGCGTACGGGGTTTCGACAACCACGCTCAGGCCGACATCGCAATCCGCCAGCGCGCGCTCCAGGCGCCGTCGCGAGGCGTCCTCGGGGTTGAGCGCGAGGAACGGCTCTTCCGCGAGCTGGCGCGGCTGGATGGTCTTGACGTTGACCAAGCGGTGCTTCGCGTGCATCACCACAACGCCGGGAAAGCGTGCGAACTCGGAATGTTCCAGGCCCGTCGTTGGCATCTCATCGGCCATCAACCCGAAGTCGACCTGGCGCCCCAGAACGGCCTCGTGCACCTCTCGCGAACTGAGCACCTGCAGCGAGATCTGAGGCCGGGCTTCGGAGTCCCGTCGCTCGGCGACAAGCCGGGATAGCACTCGCGGGACAAAGGTCAGTCCGAATGCCGGATAGACCGCGACGCGCAGGGTGTTCACCCCGAAACGCTTCAGGCTGCGCATGCGGTGCTCGATGCTGTCCAGGCCGACGAAAACGCGCTCGACCTCGAGCAACAACGCCTGGGCTTCGGGCGTCGCATGCAGGCGGCCTCGAAGCCGGCGGAACAGGGCAAAGCCGGCGGCTTCCTCGAGCCTGCGCAACGACTGGCTGACGGCGGGCTGCGTGACACCCATGAGCGCGGCGGCCTTGCTGGCAGACCCTACCGACATCACGGAGCGGAACACCTCGATTTCCCGGAGCAACATATAACAACGACTTATGGAGAGAGAATTTCAGGCGTGATTCAGATTATCACCACGGCCATAGAGTCGGTAGCTTCAGCCACCCCCTTGGAGAAGCGCCATGAAACTTCAGACCATCCTGGCAGTGACTGCCCTGGCTCTTGCCGTGCCCGCCTGGGCGCACGACTTTTCGTCCGACATCGCCAAGTTCAACAGCATCGCAGCGACCAAGAAGCTCGACAGCGAACCGGCCCTCGCCGCGAAGCTCGCACTAGAGCGCGCGCAAGGAGAGATGGAGCAGTCGGACGTGAAGATGGTGTTGCGCATCCGCTCGATGACCAACGCGGGCCTGCGCACGCTGGGGGAACAACCCGCCTTCCTGACCAGCGAGTTCAAACGCCTGGAAGCCGCGCTGGCCAATCCCAAGACGAATGACGCCACCAAGGTCGCCGCAGCGAAGGAGATCTTCGCCCGGTTGGCGATCGAGATGCGGGTGTACACCGATCTGGAAAACATGGCCGTCGAGCAGATGAAGCAAGCCTTGCAGCTCATCGAATCCGCGCCTGGCAAATGAGCTCAGCAGCACTGCCCGCCGTGGCAAGAACGACGTCATCGCCTGCAAGCCAACTTCAGAGCAGGGCGCAAATCCTGCATCTGTGGAACTGACCAACCTTCCATCGTGAACTCACAAACTCCAACCAACGACGCGTTTGCCAGTCTGGTCCCGCCGGTGTGGCGCGCCTCGACGGTCGTCTTCGATTCGCTCGACGATTTCGTGCACCGGCGCAGCCGCATGCCGGACGGCTTCAGCTACGGGACCACCGGTACGCCAACGCAGCGCGCACTCGAGGTGCGCATCGCCGAGCTGGACGGCGCCGCGCATTGCGTCGTCTTCCCTTCAGGGCAGGCGGCCATCTGCAGCACGCTTCTGGCTCTGCTCAAAAAGGGCGATCACCTTCTGATGACCGACGCCGCTTACGGCCTCGCCAAATCGTTCGCCGTTGAGCGGCTGCAAGCGCTCGGCGTCGAGGTCGAGTTCTACAGGCCGCGCATCGGCGCGGACATCGAACGGCTGATCCGACCGACAACGCGGCTCATCTGGCTGGAGTCGCCAGGGACGGTGACGATGGAGCTGGAAGACGTCCCGGCCATTACCGCCATCGCCCGTGCCCACGGTGTGGTGACGGCCATCGACAACACCTGGGCGAGTCCGCTGGGCTTCTCTGCACTGGCGCACGATGTGGACCTGTGCATCCACGCTTGCACCAAATACATGGGTGGCCATTCGGACGTGCTGATGGGTAGCGTCGCCACCAACGACGAGCGCCTGTACCGATCCCTGCGAGGTCTTCAATCGCTGATGGGACTGGCCGTCAGCGCGGAGGACTGTTTCCTCGTGTCGCGCGGATTGGACACGATGCAGGTGCGGATGGAGCGCCAGGCAGCCAGCGCGCAAATGATCGCTGCCCGGCTCTCGGCGCACCCATTGGTCCGCCAAATGCTCTTTCCTGCTTTGCCCGGCGCACCGGACCATGCCACGTGGGCCCGTGATTTCAAGTTGTCGGGATGCCTGATGTCGCTGCAGCTTGTGGACTCGCCTTATGAGGCCTACCGCACGCTATTCCGGGAGCTGAAACTATTCTCCATCGGCGCGAGCTGGGGTGGCGTGCGCAGCATCGCGGCCTTCTACCCGGCGGAAGAGCTGGCCGAACGCAATTTCAGTGACGTGCGCGGCCCGGTGATTCGCCTGTCCGTCGGCTTGCAGGATCCGCACGAGCTGCTCGACGAGCTGCTGGGCGCCCTGAACGCCTTCGAAACCAGTTTCAAACGTTAGTCCAAGACATTTGGAGCCCGCGATGACTTTCAAGCCGATGATCAAAACCCTTATTGCCGCGGCCGGCCTCGCGCTGTGCGCTGGCGTGGCCGCGCAGTCGCTGGATGGCACGCTCAAGAAAATCAAGGACACCGGAACCATCACTGTGGCGACTCGCGGTGCATCCATTCCGTTCAATTACCTGGACGACGACAACAAGCAGACGGGCTTCGCCTGGGACATCTCGCAGCGCGTGGTCGAGCAGGTGAAGAAAGATCTGAAACTCGCGAGGCTGGAGGTCAAGACCCTGGAGGTCACTCCGCAGACGCGCATTCCTCTGGTGGCCAACCAGACTGTCGACCTGGAGTGCAGTTCCACCACCAACAACGTCGAGCGACAGAACCAGGTTTCGTTCTCGACCACCTTCTTCGTCGTCGGAGCGCGCCTGCTCGTGCGCAAGAACTCCGGCATCAAACACTGGTCCGATCTGGTCGGCAAGAATGTCGTCGTCAGCGCAGGAACAACCGCCGAGCGCATGCTGCGCCGCCTCAACGAGCAGAACAAGTGGGGCATCAACATCATCCTGGCCAAGGACATCAACGAGAACTTCCTGACGGTTGAAACCGGACGGGCAGTGGCGGCCACGCAGGACGACATCATTCTCTTCAGCAACATCGCTCGCGCCAGGAATCCGGCGGACTGGGAAGTGGTGGGCGTGCCCCAACAGAAGGAGGCCTATGGCTGCATGCTGCGAAAGGGCGATGTCGCCTTCAAGAAGCTCGTCGACAACGTGATCGTGGGGATGATGCGCTCGGGAGAGTTCACGTCGCTGTACGACAAATACTTCCTTAGGCCGATCGCCGTCAAGGGAAGCGTCACCGTCAACTTCCCGATGTCGCCGGAGATGCAGCAACTCATTCGCAACCCGAACGACCAGCCGTTGTGATCGCCCGGCGACGAAATCTCATGAACTGCCTCACACGATGCACTACGCCTGGGATTGGCTGATCTTCTTCAAGCCCTCGGTCACCGGGGAGGGCCTGTACGGCCTGATGCTTGTGCGTGGATTGTTGTGGACGGTGCTCCTGTCGTTGATGGCCTGGACGCTTGCGCTAGGTCTCGGCCTGGCCGCCGGCGTGGCGAGGACGCTGCCCAATCGTCCCGCGCGCTACCTGTCCACGGTGTACATCCACTGCTTCCGCAACACGCCACTGCTGGTCCAGCTGTTTCTCTGGTACTTCGTCGTGCCGGAACTGTTGCCCATCGAATGGGGCAATGCGGTCAAGCAGATGAATCCGACGACCAACCAGTTCCTCACGGTACTGGTCGGACTGACGCTCTACACGGCCGCGAAGGCGGCCGAGCAGGTGCGCGCAGGCATCGAATCGGTGCCACCAAGCCAGAAGCAAGCGGCCATGGCGCTCGGGCTGGGGACCACAGCAGCCTACCGGCATGTGATCCTGCCGCAGGCACTACGCATCGTCATCCCGCCGCTGACCTCGGACTTTCTGAACGTGTTCAAGAACTCGGCCGTGGCGCTCACCATCGGGCTTATGGAGTTGACCGGGCAGACGCGCCAGCTCAGTGAGTTCAGCGCCCATCCTTTCGAGGCCTTCATCGCCGCGACGGTCATCTACATGGCGATCACTTACGGCGTGATCGTGCTGATGCGCCGTATCGAGATTCGGGTGCGCGTGCCGGGCCTACTGGGAGGCGCCTGATGGGTTACGACTTCGACTGGGCGTCCTTGCAACGCGCCTGGCCGTACTTGATGCAGGGCCTGCAGATGACCGCCTTCCTCGTGGTGGTCGCCATGGCAGCGGGCATCGGCGTCGGAACCCTGCTGGCAATCACCCGCATTTTCGCGCCGCGTCCGATCGCGACCGCCGTTGCCGGCTATGTGAACCTGTTCCGCTCGATTCCGCTCATTCTCACGATCCTGTGGATCTACTTCCTGATGCCCGTGGTGCTCAGAATCGCCACAGGCGATCCAAACCTTACTGTTGGACCGATCTATGCGGCGCTGGTGGCGTTCGTACTCGCGGAGTCCGCTTACTACTGCGAGATCATCCGCGCTGGCATCGGCAGCGTCCGCGCGGGGCAGATGCAGGCGGCCCAGTCGCTGGGCATGACGCCCTGGCAGACCTTGCGCCACGTCATCCTGCCCCAGGCGTTTCGCAACATGACGCCCTCGCTGATCAATCAGACCATTGCCCTGCTCAAGGACACCTCGCTCGTCTACGTGATCAGCCTGAACGACTTTCTCGGGGCGGCGACCAAGGTGGGACAGCGCGACGGGCGCGTTGTCGAGGTCTATATCCTCGTTGCCGTCGTCTACTTGGCACTGTGCACGGCAGGTGCCTGGTGGGTTACCTGGCTGCAACGGCGCAAGGCCGCGCCGGCGCTTTGAATGAACTTCATGATCGAAATCAACGACGTCTCGAAGTGGTACGGCTAGTTTCCGGTGCTGCAGGACTTCTTCTCCAAAATCTCGCAGCATTGAATTGATGGCCTAAGTTCGCTGCACTGTTTCAACCCAAGGAACCACATGAAATCGATCAAGGCATTGATGCTGGCCAGCACGCTGGCGCTCTCTGGCGTTGCATTTGCGCATGGTGATGAAGACCACAGCGAGCCGTCCGGTCCGATCAGAAAGAAGCAGAAGGATTGGGGAATCGCGGGAGACGCTCGAGCGGCGAAGCGAACTCTGACATTCAAGATGACGGACGACATGCATTTCACCCCTGACCGCATCCAGGTGAAGCAGGGCGAGACGGTCAGGATTTCCATCAAGAACGATGGGAAGTTGATGCACGAGTTCGTCTTGGGTACGAAAAAGGAACTCGACGAGCACGCAGCGCTCATGGTGAAGTTTCCCAGCATGGCGCACGACGAGCCTTATATGGCACACGTTGCTCCCGGCAAGACGGGCGAGATCGTCTGGACCTTCAACCGGGCCGGCGATTTCGACTTCGCCTGCCTCGTGGCGGACCACTATGAAGCCGGCATGGTCGGTAAGGTCAAGGTTGTGGCTTCCTCCAGTGCCAAACCGAGTCCGCCCTAAGCTTTGCCCTCACGTTAGACCTCTCGAAGAAGGCGACGACGTCGCGACGAGGGCCTGGCCGACGGCCGAGCTCGACTTGTTCTGCGACCGGGCATGCCCCGCTCACAGAGCGGCACGCGACTCACCGGTGTGGTCCAACGATCTCCCGGCGCTGATGCGTCCAGACGGAATGTCTTCAGAACCCGGAAGCGGGGGACGTTATCGAAGGCACTGGTGTTCTGCGCAAGCTGCGACACGGCGATGCCCGGCGGGGCAAGGGAAAGAGCGGCGGCCTGCGGGTCATCTACTACTGGTGGGATGGCGGCTCGCAATTCTGGCTGTTCACCCTCTATGACAAGGATGAGGCGACCGACTTGAGGCCCGACGAAAAGAAGGCGCTCAAGAGCATGCTGAAACGCGAACTGGAGTCCAGAAAATGACGAAGCGAAACCTCTTTGCCGAGATTTCTGAGGGCTTCGAGGCCCTCGCAGAGCATCGCGGCGGCAAGCGCACGCTGCGCACGCATGAAGTTCAGGACATGCCGGCGCCAGCGATCCCGGCGAGCGAATTGATCGCCCTGCGCGAAAGCCTCCATTTGTCCCGTCCTGTATTCGCCCGCTACTTGCGCACCAATCCGAGGACGCTGGAGAACTGGGAACAGGGCCGCGCCAGGCCGAATGCGCAGGCTGCACTTTTGATCCGTCTTGTCCAGCGCTTCCCTGATACGGTGGATCGGCTCGCATCCGTTTGAGTCTTGTCGATAAACGATGGCTGATGTCCGTCGCCGGCCACAAACCGACATTTCGCTACGTCGGCAATGCCGTCAGCCCGTCAAGCGCCCTCCTGTTCAGTGTTTGAAGCTGGCCCAGTTGTCAGCGCTTGCTTGCCTTTAACGCAAAGGGACGGCACCGTTGGCGAGGATGACGCGATCTCCGTCCGGGCTGAGCAAGAAGTCGAGGAACTTCCTCGTCGAGCCAACTGGCTCGCCCTTGACGACAAACAGAAAATCGCGGGTCAGAAAATAGCGGCCGCTCTTCACGTTTGCGATCGTCGGTGCCACGCCATTGAGTGAAAGGGCTTTGACCTTGCCCCCGCTTTGTTCCACTACGGTCATGCTGGTCATGCCCAGCGCGTGTGGAGTCTCCGCAAGTGCCTTCGCCATGTCGCCTCCGCGAGGCATCACCTTTGCTGTCGCAACCTCCTTCAGGTCCTTGAAGCAATCGATCTTTGCTCGAATCACTTCAGGGTCCACTTCTGCTGGGGGGCGCGTCAGCACTGCGACGAGACTATCGCTGCCACCCAAAGGACGCCAATTGTCGATCTTGCCGCCATAGACTTCGCAGGCTTGGATCTCGCTGACGTTGGCGATCGGGACAGTCTCGTTGACTGCGAAGACAACCGCGCCCTTTGCGGCCTCAAAGACTCTCAGATCGCCCGCGCGCGCATCCTCGGGCTTGATGCCGTGGCTAGCGAGGGCAATCTGAATCTTCCCTTCTGCCAGCGCTTTGAGGCGTGCGCCTGTGCCGAGCCCTATCCCGACTTCGATCTGCGCGTCTGGGACCTGCTGGCGGTAAGCGCTCGCAAGGGCCCTCGCGAGCGGGAGCATTCCAGTCGAACCATCTAGAATGATCTTTTCCTGCGCCCGCGCCGGCAGCAGCACGAGTGCAAGCGGAACAACTATGGCCAAAGCAAGTGCCTTCGACCACAACACAGATCCGATGGTTGACATGATCTTCTCCGGTTCGGTGTGAACCGCATTCAACATGAATGTGAGCACACGGCCTGACGCGAGCTGCTCGCTCGACCGAGCGGGATCAGAGCCATTGTCACACCTTGCCCGCTCCGCAGCGAACTGCGAAGGTAGCGGGGGGATCGGAGAAGGTGGTGTGGCTCTGGAGCGACCTGGCTCTTCTCCCAGCCTGAAGCCGGGTTGCAGAACTCGGCCTCGAACAGGTAGTGGCTCACGAGGGCGCTGAAACGCGCGTTGACGTCGCGCTCCTTGCCGCGACGCACACGGTCCACGGCCGTCTTCATGTTGTCGTGGATGCCGCGCCGGGGCACGCCGCCGAGCACCTCGAAGGCGCGGTTGTGCACATCGAACAGCATCTCGTGGGTCTGCAGCGGGTAGGCACGCACGACGAACGCGCGGCTGCGGCCGAGCTTGAAGTGCGCCACCTGTAGCTTGGTGCGCTCGCCGGCGATCACGGCCCAGTCCTCGCTCCAGTCGGTTTTCACGCTTCACCGCCAACTGGGCGCTGATGGTTGAGCTCGACACCGCCTTGCCGAAGCCGATCCTAGAAGGAGCCTGGCGGCGCCTTTGCTTGGAGCTTGACGCCGCGCAACGGGGCGATCATCCGTGACAGCGAAGAACGAGCCATGCCAACGAACATGCCCACTGGCGCCTTGAGCGCGTCCGCGGCGGCCGATTCGCCAGGGAATGCGGGTGACATCTGCATCTTCCGCATGAGCCTGTTGACCTGATGAACACACGCCATCCTGCGCGTCACCGAGGTGTAGAAGGTAACTCCGATCGAGATCGAGACGCCGTCCCCAGGCCGCGCCCAGCCAGGGCCGGAACTCGTCATGTGCGGTGAGGTGCTCGGGAAATAGACGCCGTCGCCCGGCTGGGTCTCGAACTGGTGGCTGCGCTGGCGAAACTCTTCCTTGAAGCGGACTTTTCTCAGCGAATGGCCGACGATGAAATCCTCCACGGCTTCGGCCGGCACCACGACCCGATCCGTGTGGTCCCATACGTTCATGGTCTTGCGGCCATGCAACTGAAGCCAGAAATTGTTCTCGCGGTCGATGTGGAAAGGGGTCACCGAAGGCGGCGCCGAAATGAATACGAAGCCATTGACATTGAAGATGCCAGGCTGCTCGCGCTCGACATAGGGCCGCATGGTGTCGACGATGCTGGCGAGCAAGTCCGCGTAGCGAGGAATGACCTCGATGTTGTAGAGGGCGACCCAAGAGCCAGGCTCCTCGATGTGTCGAAACACTTCGTCGATGCCACGGCCGTCAGGATGCTCGCTGTCGTGCGTGAAACTGGAAGCCTGCGAGGTGCCTGGCCGAATGAACCGGCACTTTTTGAAGGGGACGAGCTCCTTTGCCAGCTGTGCGAGTTCAGCCACTTGAAAGAGCGGATGTTCGTGGAAATTGTGACGCAACGCCGCGATCTTGTTCACAGAAAAGCGATCGGAGTCGTCCGTCCACACGCGGCAACTCTTGGTCTGCTCCCCACTCAAACTGCTGTTGCTGTTGTTCATGTCCACGAACGCACTTACTGTTGTGTCGTACAAGTTGATGGTGCCCGCAACAGGTCCGCGATACCCTGGGTGTTTGAAGGTCGGGGCCTCGTCTCGCCCGGACACCTCGTCAATCGCGATGGCTTCATCCGTGCCGGCCCTTCCTTGCGTGGGTCAGCTTCCTTCGCTCGTGGTCGAGCACGGTACTGCCCATCACGATTCGCCGCGCCACCGTAGCGTGCAACCGCTCATCTGCAGAGGTTTGCCTTTGAGTCAAGACGTAGGCGCCCCTAACTCGCAATGAGGACGCGAACAAGAACGACGAGGAACCCAACAGCAACGAGGGCGGTGACCGCCGTCGTCACGAGGTCGGGCGATCTGTCGTCCGCGTTCTGTCTTGTCGACGTGGCGTAGGCGTGAGGTGTTGACGCGGCCGTGTCAAAAGCGGTGCTGAACGGGCTGTAGAGCGCGCCGCCACGGCTTACCAAGCCAGACTCGTCGGCCTGGAGATCGACGCCGACTGATTGTTCGATCGGGACGACGTCGACGGAGGACGGCTTTTGAGCTTCGGCTGCGAACAGCGGTGCACCCGCGGTTGCCGACAGGGCTACCAGGCAAATACCTGCAAGCGCTAGGCGGGCTCCACGTTGTCTAAGCACCACGACGGCGTCCTTGCTGCAGTTGGTATCGTCACGATGTCAGTTTTTGGTTTTGGGCGCCATTCCACAAAAGAGGAACACGTGCAACCGGTGGGTAAGCGCGGCCCGTCGCCCTCGATCGCTGTGGCCCTTCGCAGCCGCATCCTCAACTCACGGTCTCGGCCACATGTCGACCCGGGACCACGTGTAGCTCTTGCGGGTTGCTTCCGCACTCGAGGGGCCGCTACCTCGGGTCGCGCTCGAACTCGCCCCTTGATGCCTTCGATGGCGCTAGTACACAGCACCCATGCGCCTTCATGACAAAGCGCCTATGGAGCGACGGGGACTTGCGGCGTAGCCTCGTCTCCATGATATGGATCCCGCGTGTTCATCGGGGTCGAGGTTTTGCGACGAACGAAGGAACCACTGAACATTTTGAAGGACTGGCATGCTTTTACCGAGAGAGGGGCACGATGAACGGAGAGAAAGCAGCACGCCTCAGTTGCCGCGTCCAATCACGGTCATGATCGCGTCAGACCGCCAAGCGTTGCTTCTGGCAAAGATGGCGAGGCTGATGCACGAGCCGGGAATCGAATTGCACGCCGAGTCGCTCACTGACCCAGCGCGCCTGGGCTACAGCATTGAGCAGAAGTCGCCAGCTGTCCTGCTGCTCGACAAGGCCATGCTAGACCGCCTGGATGGTGAGTCCATTCAAACGATACGCGCGCTGGCGAACGCAATTGCGGACCTGCTGTCGGCCTCCCCCTGCATCGTCGCAGCCAAGCCAATCCATTCGGCACGCAGCAGCACCACGCTCACGCACCGCGAGCAACAGATCGTCGACCTGCTGCGCTGCGGGTGCACCAACAAGGAAATCGCCAACCAGCTGGGGGTCATGGAAGACACGGTCAAGAAGCACTTGCAAAGCGTGTTTCGCAAGCTCGGGGTGCGCCGACGCGCCCTGGTAGCGCTGCGTCCGCATCCCGCGGCCTCGAGCTGCAACTGAGGATGCAATGACCGGGACGCCTCGTGCGCAGATCCGTCCTGCGCACCTCTTGTTGCCATTCCTTATTCCGTCACAGTAAATGCCTTGGGCAGCACTCCACCCGGACCGACACGAACATCCCATACCGGGTTGCGGCCACCACGTTTCTTGAACGGCACCGTCACCGTGGCGGTGATCATGTCGAGCGTCGAGGTATCGCTGGCCAAGCGGACATTGCTCGCGATCGGTCGCGGACCATTGCCGCCCTCGAAGGTCACCGTCATGCCGTCGCTGAATCCATAGCCCGTGATGGTGACCTGAACGGACGTTCCGGCCTGTGCCGTGTTCGGAGTGATCGACACCGCCGTTGAACAGCTTCCGCTGCTGTCCAGCACGGTGACCGTGCTCGGCTTCTTGATATCCAAGAGAACACAGGAGACGTTGTCGTTCTCTTCGGATTCGATGATGACCTTCTTCGGATCGATCTCGATCTTCAGCTGATAGATGCCATCCGCGTTGTCCGTGAAGTCGATCTCTTGACCGGCGAGATGGCTTCCGTAGGTGTCGCCCCAGCCGACGGACATGCCTTGAATAGACCGGCCGCAGGTGTTGTAAACCGCTTGCCCGGGCGCCCCGGGCAACGTCGTGTCCATCTTGGTGGTGTCCATCACGCAGAAGGTCATCTTGCTTCCGGTTCGCACTGAGCCGCCCGGAGCGTTGACGGGTTGCAGCGTGTACAGCGCATAGTCGTCGAAGTGGAAGTGGCTGTGGGCGGGGTGCCACTCGAAGTAGCCTGCGAGACGGAGAAACGATGTGCCATCGCTCAGGAAGACGCGCTGAAACACTTGCTGCTTACCCGACCCTGTGTCGACGGATCCTGCCTCGAGTTGAAGCGGCCCGGTTCCGTTGTTCCAACTCGTCGTGCTGAAGCGCAAAATGGAGCTAGCGGACGCGTCGGCTACGAGCGAGAGGCTCGAAGCGGGCAGAGGTTTCAGGTTGGGCGGCCGGTCAACCACCGTCTGAGCCATCGCGCTGCTGGCAAGCGCCACAACACAAGCCGCCAGCGAGCCAAAGGCGACCGACCGAAAGTGGGAAGGGTTCGTGCTCATCGGCGCGGCTTTCCAGGTTATGAGAGACAAGTCTTCGTTGGGGCTCGGACCCGCAAGTCGAGCCATTCGTCATGCACTCGACACGCCAGTCTCCGACGCAGCGTGCGGCGCGGATGGCGGGCAACCGCGCGAATCGGAGGGATTTCCCCCTCCCTCCGAGCGCGCGCGAGATCGAAATCGGCTACTTGCAGATCTCCTTCTTCGGGTCGCACGGGGGCGGCTCTTTGGTCTCGCAGCTGAAGTCGGACAGCACCAGCCTGCCAGGCAGGTTCGTCGAGGCACTGAGCAGCGTGCCAGCACCCGTGCAGTTGAAATGCTGGGTGCTCTGGAGCACCTTCGAGGGACTGACGCTGCAGGAATTCCCCGATGACCAGGTCGCGCTGAGCGTGCCGGCGCCGGCGCCTCCCGTCTGGTTGTTGACGAAGTGCCAGGTGCCCGTGGAGTCCCCGCAAGACTGCCCGCTCAGGTTTTCGAGTTGCGCAGCCAGGGCCGTTCCGGCGTAAACACCCAGAGCCACTACGACCGGCCTCAGCCAATACCGCTTCTTCATGCTTGTCTCCTCGTGGACTTCCGTCATCTCGGCCACCTTCGATTTGCCGCGCCTGAGCGGGACGATGACGCCATGACGGAACAATCGACAGCTGGTGCGGCTGTCACGCGTGGTCACCAAAGGTCGCCCTCAGCAGATCCTGTATGCGAATCTGCAGTTGGCATCGTCACGATGTCAGCTTTTAGTACTAGGCGCCATTCCACGAAAGGGGAACAGCGTGCAACCCCGGGCGATGGCTGTCAGCATCTGAAAGTTCGTCGCTGCCAGATGAAGTTGGGGCAGGCCACGCCGGGCACCTCAGCCTGACTGACTCGCCAAAGCTTCCTTCGACACTGTCAGATCCGGCTGCAGCAGGAGCGGACCTTCGAACCCGGACCCCGAACTGGAGCTGTCGGCCAAAGCCGGACCTCTGAGGTCGCCTTCCAGTTCACCCCATCCGACACGCCCCCAATGACCACCGGCGCCCACCCCAAATGAACGTCGCTAGCTTGATGCCGAACTTCGGAAGCACCTTGAATTCCGTCCCTTTGCTGGAAGCGTTGCGGGAACTGAGCATCGAGCCATCCGAAGAGGGGTCACTGCCAGACGGTGACTACATTGCCTACGTGGAGCGCCCTTCCGCCGGTGTCTCATTTGTGTTTACCGACGAAGCCATGCTCTTGGGCAAGGGCGAGCAGGCCATCGGAACCGGGGCTCTCTTCTTTACCGGCATCTTCTTCTATGCGGAAGGAGTGGACGGCTATTCACAGTACGGCCATGAGCTACCTGGCGGCCTAGACTTTTCTGACCGCCCTTCATCATTGAGACGTCGGCTGGGCGAGCCCGAATGGTCGCGATGGCTCGACGGGTCAGTCTTGACAGACCGATGGCAGTTGGACGGGCGAAAGCTCCATGTTTCCTACTCGGACGACGGGCAAACTCGCGTCGTCACCTACTTCGTACCCAACATCGAAGGGTGACCGAGAGCGGCTACAGTCGGCCAGGGGCCGACATTCACCATGGGGGTCCTACGTGAAACGTCTCGACGTTCTCACGCCCGCCGGACACGCCGCGTGCAAACTGGCGCAAAGTCAAAGGAGCGTATGCATGGAAACACAGGAGTTGCACCGCGGGCGCCTGATCGATCACATCCAGCTCGTGGTGAGCGATCTTGCCGCGAGTCAAGCTTTCTACAAGGCTGTCTTCGAGGTGCTGAAGATTCCGATGGGTGGTGCTGGCGAGGACTATTTCTGGGCCGATGAGCTTTTCGTGTCGACCGCCGACAGCAAAGCCGCTCAGGGCCAGTTGACCGGGCGCCACCACCTGGCTTTCCAGTCCCAGGACAAAGCGATGGTCGATGCGTTCTACAAGGCCGCGCTCGCGCATGGCGGCACGGACAACGGAGCACCCGGCGAGCGGCAGTATCACCCCGGCTACTACGCCTGCTTCGTGCTCGACCCCGACGGCAACAACATCGAGGCCGTGTTCCACGGCGAGGCCCGGCGTAGCGCGCCCTCGGTCAAGGTAACGTTCTGATCCTGCGCATGGCACGCGGGCTATGCAAGTGCAAAGGCGGATCCTGCGGCGCGAACTACTGCCCTGCGACCGACCAGCCCGCTTGTTCGACCGCAACATAGCTTGGGGCGGCGAACAGCCGTGACCGGCCAATACCAGACCTTCGTGGTGGCCCTTCATTTTGGACACGCCTCATGCCAGATTCGCCACATAGCTCAGTCAGCGAATCCACAGTCATCGGAGCAGCGTCAGCACATGAGGACGCGCAGCATGGACGGGGAGACGCGCGACCGGCGCGCCCGTATTGCTCACGGTTGGCTGCCGCCATATGGCTACTGAGCCTTTTCCTTCCGACGCTCCAAGCAGAGTCGAGAACAGTCATCGGCGTCGAGGTTGCGCTTCAGTTCATCTCACCCTGGGCTTGGCTGCTTGCGCCAACCATCTTTGTTCTATCCTCGTTCACGAACGTCGTCTTCCTGCTTCAAGTTGGAAGGTTGGCGCGAGCAGGTCGACCTCACTCCAAAGCGCCAACGCCCGCCCCAATCGCAGTCGCACTTCTCATCAACCTGATTGCTTGTTTTTCGATTGTTGGAACCCCCAGCTATCGGGCGCTGGTGCCCGACCTTTTTACCTTGCCAGGGGTCTGGTTCTGGCTAGCTTCATTTGTGCTGCTCTTGGTCGGCATCATGCGAGGTGAATCCCCTGGCCGGTCCATCATGCGGACCTCTCCGCGCAAAGCGGGCCATGCCGCCCGTGACGAACCTTGAACAGGTTTGCACCTTCGGACTTGGCCTCGGTTGACTGCCTTTGGCTCGCTGTGAGCTTGACGAGCGGCGCGAATCGGCCAGCACCAGACATCCAATCCCGACGCCCAATGGAAGAAGGAGCGAAGACATGGAACGGGTGCGTGCAGCCGGATGCCTAAGATGGCATAACCGTACTGGCGCAGATCACAATTCGGCATGACGAATCCTTTACCGCCGAGAGCCGCCGAGCCTGCATACCTCACCGAGGCGCTTCTCAAGTCAGGGGCACTCGACGGGGGTCGTGTGACAGACGTGTCGATCGAGGCATCGTTCGCGACCGTGCTTTCACACATCTTCAGGTTGCGCCTCGTTTATGCGAGCGCGGCAGCCGGTGCGCCGGCAACGCTCATTTTGAAAGCCGGCTTGAAGGACCGCCCCGGCGGACCATGGCTTGGTGGCCGGCACGAGGTCGCGTTTTACCGGGACCTCGTGCCCGTGATGCCCGTGGGCATCGCGCCGCGCTGCTTCGACGCCCAATGGGATGAAGGCACGGGCACCTGGCATATATTGCTTGAAGACCTCACGGACTCGCACGCCGTTGCGACGCGCTGGCCCTTGCCTCCCACCTTTGCGCAATGCGAGGCCATCGTCCGCACGCGAGCTCGATCCCAAGCGGCGTGGTGGGACGACTCGCGACTCGGCGTGACGGTCGGCTCCTGGCAGGATGCTAGCGCTGCCGACGAAGCGACGAAGAATCTGATGGCGCAGTTTGCGCGCTTTGCCGAGGAAATGGGCGATCGGCTTTCCGATGATCGACGTGCGCTTTACGAGCACTTGTTCGAAGCCGCGCCGCGCTTGGCCGCACGCTACCAAACTCATCGCCACATGACAATCGTCCAGGGCGACGCGCATGCCTGGAACTGCTTCCTGCCGCGCGATGGCGCAAAGGATGGCTGCAGATTGTTTGACTGGGATGCGTGGCGCGTCGACATGGGATCGGATGACTTGGCATGCATGATGGCCCTGCAGTGGTATCCCGATTTGCGGAAGCGCTTCGAGACGCATCTGCTGGACAGCTTCCATGAAGAATTGACGGTGTGCGGCGTGCAGGGCTATGACCGGCGCGCTTTGCAGGACGACTATCGGCTGTCCGTGCTCTGGCTGATCGCGACGCCTGTCTGGCAGCATGCGAACGGGATTCCATCGGTGATCTGGTGGAACAATTTCGAGCGTGTTCACCTAGCCGTCGAGGACCTCGGCTGCCGCGATCTGCTGGGAAGAAGTTGATGGTTTGACCGGCTCCATTCGGCCACTAGCGGAAGTTCGCCCCAGCCTCGAGAATCAGCTCTATGACCTTTCAACAAGTCAAACTTTGGGGGCCGTTCGCCTGTGCGTCTTGCCTCACCATCCTGGCTTCTAAGACTCTTTGGAGTACCAGTTCGTACTACACGTACCTGTCTTTGCTGGGGGTCGCGAGTGTTTTGCTCGCGGCGCGACTTCTCTTTCAGACCGGCAGGAAGGTCTGGCCTATGGCAGGAGTAATCACAGGCTTGCTGGTAGGCCAATGGTGGTTTGTGCAAAGTCTCATCAACCGGTTGTTCTTTCGCTTTTCGGGGTTCGCCCCATAGGCCAGCTGTTCGTGGGTGAACTGCGAGTTCCGCGATGGCATCCTCGCACTCATCACGCTCCCACGTCCGAGGTCGTAGTTCGGCCAGAAGCGGACGGACATCAGTCGGAGCCCGCGCAGCTTTAGCGTAGGCGGCGTGTCACCCCAACCTGACGTCAGCCCATAGGGTGCGGAAAAGTCACTCCAGTTGACCTTTCGTTTCACCAACTAGTTCAGTTCGATCTTCGCGTCGCGGATCACCTTGTCCCACACGGCGATTTCCTTGTGCACGGCGGCGGCGAGCTGGGCCGAGTTGGCCAAGGCGATGTCTACGCCCTGATCATCAAACCGCTTCGCCAAGCCCTTGTCGGTTGAGGCCTTGGCCATGGCGATGTAGAGTTGCTCGATGAGCGGTGCCGGTGTGCCGACGGGCACAAAGATTCCGTTCCAGCTGCTGTACTGGAAACCGGGCACTGTCCTGGCAATCAGTGGCAGATTTTTCAAGGGCGTGGCGCCGCTGGGGGCGGTAATGCCCAAGGCGCGTATAGCGCCTTTCTCGATCATGCCGGTGAACGAAGGCATGGTGCCGAACATCCCTTGCACCTGGCCTGAAACGAGATCAGTCATGGCCTGGGCCGCGCCCTTGTAGGGCACGTGGGTGATGCTGATGCCGGCCGCGCGGGCGAACAGTTCGGTTCCCAGGTGGGCAAGGCCGCCCACGCCCGCCGAGCCGAAGTTCAGAGTGCCAGGGTGCGCCTTTGCATAGGCCACGAGTTCACCCACCGTGTGCACCGGCAGCTTGGCGCTGACCACCAGCACGTGCGGCGCAGTGGCGACCATCCCGACGGGCGTCAATTGGCTGAGGATGTCCACGCGGTTCTTGGCCAATAAAGGCTGCGCGGTGATATTGCCCGACGCACAGAAGAACGTGGTGTACCCATCGGCGGGCGAGCGTGCCACCGTGTTGAGGGCGGGCACGCCGGCGCCTCCGCCCATGTTTTCCACCACGAAGGACTGGCCGAGCGTGGCCGTCATGGCCTGGGCAAGGTCGCGGCCCAGCACGTCGGTGGCGCCACCCGCGGCAAACGGGATGACCATGCGGATCGGCCGGTTGGGGTAGGCCCCCTGTGCCCGCGCACCAAACGCTGCGAGGGCTGCAGCCGAAGTGAGGAAGGTGCGACGTGGCAGGTTGCGAGTCATGGCAAAGATCTTTGGTGGCTGAAAGCCGCATCATGTAGAGGGGCTCCGCATCCGACAATGCGTTTCGTATGGCGTAACAGATTGGCAAGCTTGCTACCATAGCCCGCAGCGTGGAGATCGATATGCCAAGCAAGAAAACCCAGGAAGTACCTGTGCGCACGGCGGCCCTGCTCAAGCAATTGCTGCTGGACAAACCCGTGTCCGTGCCCGGGCAGGAGACGGTGAAGGCAGTGGTGCGGGCGATGTCCATCCTCACGGCCTTCGATGGGGACGAGGTGTACTTGCCGCTGAACGAGCTGGCGCGCCGCACCGGCATGCACAAGCCTACAACGCTGCGGCTCGCGCGCAGCCTGGCTACCGCACGCTTCCTGGTGTGGCGCGAGGACGGGGCCTGGCGCCTGGGCCCGGCAGCAGGCTGGATAGGTTCGCGCTACCAGGCGCAGTTCGATCTGGATTCGGCGATAGAGCCGATGCTGCGACAGCTGAGTGCGCTCACGGGAGAGACGGCCTCCTTCTTCATTTTCGAGGGCAACCTGCGCAGTTGCCTGATGCGCTGCGAGGGGCCGAAGGGAATACAGCACCACATCCGCACCGGCGAGGTTTTTCCGCTGGACCGAGGCTCAGCGGGCCGGGTGATCCTTGCGGCACTGGGGGAACCGGGGGACCTGTACGAGGGCATACGCCGCCAGGGCTTCCACCTGACGCGGGGGGAGGGACGCTCCAGCATCGCCAGCGTGTCGGTGGCAGTGCGGGGGCGGCACGGGGCAGTGCTGGGCTCTGTCAGCAGCTCGGGCCCAATGGAGCGTATGACGGCGCCACGCCTGCGGCGCTACGCGGCTCCGACCCTTATGGCCGCGCGAATGCTGGGAGAGGCGCTGGGCGCCATGCCGGCGACCGCGCTTCGGGCTTCCTGGCACCCCTGAGCGGAGCCTTCCCACACCCCGGCCTGCGTTTCGCTAGACGTAACGGATTGAGGTGCGGGCGCGGCGGGTTGTCCAATGCGAGCCATGAACTCACCAAGACAGCAGTCTGGGCCCGCCCCCAATGCCCGGCGCCACTTGCCGGCCAGCCTGCGGCCCATCCTCAGCCTGGGCGATCTGGAGCCTGCGGCCCGAAGCCGCCTGCCGCGCCCGCTGTTCGGCTACCTCTCGGGCGGGGTAGAGGACAACGTGAGTCTGGATGCCAACCTGGCCGCCTTCCGCCGCTGGATGTTTCGCACCAACGTGCTGGTGAACGTGTCGGACCGGCAGCAGCGCACCCGGTTGATGGGTATGGAATACCAAGCGCCTTTCGGCATCGCGCCCATGGGGCTGTGCGCGCTGTTTGCCTTCAAAGGAGACGTGGTCATGGCGGAGGCTGCGGAGGCTGCCGGCATACCGTATGTGTTGAGCGGCGCGTCGCTGACGCGCATGGAGGAGGTGGCGCAAGCGGCGCCCACATGCGGCTGGTTCCAGGCCTACATACCGGGCGATCCGGCGCATATCGAGGGCCTGCTCGAGCGGGTGAAGGCCGCGGGCTTCAAGACTCTGGTAGTGACAGTGGATACCGCCACGCTGGCCAATCGCGAGAACAATGTGCGCGTGGGTTTCTCCACCCCCCTGCGGCCCAGCGTGCGCCTGGCGTGGGACGGGCTGACGCGCCCACGCTGGCTGATAGGCACGCTGGCGAAGACACTGCTTCAGCGGGGCATGCCGCACTTCGAGAACGCCAGCGCGCAGCGGGGTGTGCCCATCATCTCCAGCGGCGTGGTGCGGCAGTTCGGCCTGCGCGACCACCTCTCGTGGGAGCACCTGGCGCTGATACGCAGGTCTTGGCCCGGCAAGCTGGTGGTGAAGGGCCTGAGCGCGGCCGACGATGTGCGGCGCGCTGAGCAGGCCGGGGCTGATGGGGTGATTCTTTCCAACCACGGCGGCCGCCAGCTGGACGGAACTATGCCGCCCCTGCTGGCCCTGCCCGAGGCGGCCCGCGCCAAAGGCGGCATGGCGCTGATGCTGGACAGCGGTGTGCGCCGCGGCACCGATGTGCTGAAGGCCCTTGCGCTGGGGGCAGATCACGTGTTCGTGGGCCGACCCATGGCCTATGCCGCGGCGCTGGCGGGCCGCGCCGGGGTGGCCCATGCCATCACGCTGCTGCGCGACGAGGTGCACCGTGACATGGCACTGCTGGGCGTGAACCGTCTAAACGACCTGGGGCCCGCACGACTGGTGCAGGTATAGGTTCTTCTTTCCTTTCTCGTCTTCTGCTTTATACAAAAGAACCGACATGACCACGCTCCCCGACATCGTCCGCGAAATCACTCGCGTCGCTCCCGACGTAGTAGCACGGGCCGCGACTTTCCAGGCCGCTATTTTGGCCGACGTAGCGGGCCGCCGCGGGACGCTGCATGGCCGCGTGGCGGCAGTGGACGCACGCATGTCCTGCGCCGGTCCCGCGGTTACGGTAGAGGTGCGCCCGGGCGACAACCTGGCCATCCATGCCGCCATGGCGCTAGCCCGGCCGGGCGATGTCCTGGTGGTGGACGGCAAGGGCGACCAGACAGCCGCGCTCATGGGAATGCTGATGCTGAGCGTCTGCAAGAAGATTGACCGGCGTCGTGGTGGACGGCGCCATACGTGACCGGCTGGAATTGCTGGAGCTGGGTATGCCAGTGTGGAGCGTAGGCTTCAATCCCGCCGGCCCCACCAAGCTAGTGCCGGGCCGCATTAACCACCCCATATCGGCTGGCGGCTGCGTGGTGAACCCGGGCGATCTAATAGTGGGCGATGCCGACGGCGTCGTGGTGATCGAGCGGGCCAAGGCGCCGGCCATGATGGACCTGGCTGCCGGGAAGATGGCCGACGAGGCCAAGCGCCTAAAAGACATCCACGCCGGCAAAACCGAATCGAAGTGGCTGCCCGCCGCCTTGCGTGCCGCCGGAATGCTGAAGGATTGAGAGTGGACTCGCAAACTCCCAGGGGCGGGTCGCAACCTGCCAGCATGTACAACAACGCCTAGCCAGAGCGCGTACGGGGTCAGTACCAAGGCTAATTCCGGTGACTTTCAGCATCGAGTTGGCCCTGTGCGTCATTAAGCTTGGCCTTGACCAACGTCGCCAGCAGTGATTGCCGACCACACACGTCGGCTCGATGCGTCGACCAGTTGGAGCCGCGGAACCTGCGGCCAACGACGGATGCCCACCGCGCGCTGGATTGCGTGCCGCCGTACCGCTAGGATTGGTCGACAGCCGTTATCGGCCAGGAGCGGCCGCTCGGCCGCGCTGCAGAATTCGCCAGATAGCCGACGTTCGCGGCGCGCGCACGACGATGTCTGTTCAGTTTCGGACCACTTGCGTTCACGGCGTGCATGCTCCGTTTTTCACGGTGCCAGCAGCAGGGCTCGCCAATGGAATGCTGCCGACGAGAGGGATTAATTTTTTCCCCAAAAAGTTCTTGAATCAAGTTTTTTGATCTGGCTAGACGTGCGCGCCATACTGAGATCGCGGCGTCTTGCCGCATACAGTCGAGCCACGATCACCGGCCAGGACCAAGCGAGGAGGGGGACGGTTGCGATTGCCCGTCCGAGCCGTTGATCTTTAACGAATGGGGTGACTCACAGGAGCGCTTATGTGTAACTTAGGGTTCGCCGAAGCTTTTTCAAAGTACGGCGCAACGCTGAAAAATGTGCAGTGGTCTGTGTGCGCCGAGGCGCGAGATGGAAGCCTCGTGGTGAGTCTCTGGGAGCACCACTTCTTGCCACCGAAGGATGGCCGCGTTGTCTGCCGTGATCGCTTCGACCGGTGGAAGGGCGCCGGGAACGCCGAGTTTCGCGATAAGGTTTCCCGTGCGTTCGCGTCAAACCAGCAGATTCGCGTAGTAATCTCCCATGCGGACAACCCCGATCAGATTCAGGCTGGCGTGGACGCGAGAACTGTACGGAAGTCGTTCTGCATTAGAGAGGACTGAGTCGGTCGCGTTTCACGCATCGGCGGTGAGGAATACGAAATTGAGTTCGTCCACCGCTAGTCCAGTGAGTTGTACGGGGAATTAAAGCAAGCCTTCGATGTCCACATGCGGGCAACCTTGGCCCCGCACCTGGACGTCAGCTGTGGGCCCGAAGCTCCGAGCCCGGTACCGGCTACAGTCCGTCGGCCATAAGGAGACATTCAGGTCAGCGGCCTGTTTTGGGGGCAAACTGGGAGAACGCTGGTTCGCCGCTGTCCCTTGCAGCTGCCGGATTGGTGGATTTGAGGGCGATCCTCACTCAGAGCCAATTTTGCGGCAGCAGCGCACCGAGAACGCGCGCAAGCAGCTTGCGCAGAACGCCGACCTCCGGCTCCTGGTCCAGCACGATCTCTGCTTCGCCACTGCCACGCACCCACCGCAGTTCGCCATCGGGACCGAGGCGAAGTCGGTAGGTGCTGGATTCGAAATCCATCATGGACAGGAAGTCGCGGGCCAGCTCCGGGCCGTCGATCAGCACACCGAGTTCGGTGTTGTAGCGCTCCGAGCGCCCGTCGAGGTTCATCGAGCCGACGAACAGACGCGCCTGGTCGATCACGATCACCTTGGCATGCAACACGCCGGTGCTCTCGCCGAAGCGGCCGAGTCGCCCTCGTTCGCGCGCGAGCGACGGACTAAGTTCGTAGACCTCGGCGCCGATCGACACCATCTCCTTGCGATAAGCCATGTAGCCGGCGTGCACGGCCGGTTCATCGGTGGCCGCCAACGAGTTCGTCAGGAGCCGCAGGCGGACGCCGCGCTGGCTGTTTTGCTCGGTCACCTGCATGCCGAGTTCGCCCGGAACGAAATAGGGCGAGACGACGAAGACTTCGCTGTGCGCGTTGGCCATTGCCTGGCCGGCACCGGCGCGCACCGTACCGGCGCGGTCCGCGACGCGTGCCCCGGCGAGCTTGTCGACCGGGTCCGCCAGCACCTGCGCCGGCACGGGCACCAGGCGCAGGCGCCCGGCACGCAACTCGTCGGGGAGGGTCGCGTATTGCGCAAAGCGGGCGGGCACGCCCAGATCGGGCGGCGGCGCTTGGATCACCGCCTGTCGGGCGTCGAAGCGCAGCCGGCGCTCGGCCAGCGTCGACCCGGGCCGCACGATCAGGTCGATCGGCCAGGCATGTTCGCTGTTCCAGTAGTCGTCGAAGGACGCCGAGAGATCGCGCACTACCTGACCGGCCGCGAGCAGGTCAAGGTCGACGAAGTTGCCGCCTCTGGCTGCCCGCATGAAATACTCGTCACCGATGTTGCGCCCACCGAAGACGGCAAATGCGTTGTCCGCGGCGAAGAGCTTGTTGTGCATGCGGTGGTTGACGCGCGACAGCTGGTCGAGCGAGCTGATTAGCTTGCTGGCGCGCGAGCCACGTGCCCGCACAAAAGGATTGATTAGGCGCACTTCGACCCGGTCGAAAGCGGCGAGATCGCTCAGCAGCGGCTCGACCGAGTCGCTGTGCAGGTCGTCGATCAAGAGCCGGACCCGCACGCCCCGCGCGGCCGCATCGCGCAGCGCGCCCAGCAGGTACGCGCCGGTGCGGTCGCCGTTGAAGACGAAGCTCTGCACATCGAGCGTGCGCTCTGCCTGGCGCGCGAGTTCGATGCGGGTTTCGTAAGCCGATGCGGCCAGGGGCAATAACCTGAACGCCGAGCTCGAACGATCGGGCAGCGCCTCAGCGGCGATCTTCCCGAGCAAAGTTGCGGCCGTGTCGGCAATCGCATGGCTCGCGGGCGGCATCGCCTCGGGAGTGCGCGTAGGCAAGCCCACGCATGCTGCGAGCGACAACACTGCAGCGGCAAGGAACAGCCTCGCCCGGGAATTCGGAGGGGGATCGGCGTGAAAGGTGTTCATGGGAACAGCAGCGCGTGGCGCCGTGCGACTTGGATGCTAGCCTTGCGCGAACGCGTTGTAGCCTGCCCATGCGGGCAGTAGGCGCGAATTCGCACAATGCATCAGCCTCGCCGAACCGTCCGGCGCTAGAGGAAGAATGCGGCCAGAACGAACTTTCATGGCGGAGGGTTTCGTGCATGAATTGAAGTTGGTCAAAGGATCGGACTGGCGCTGCCGACCCTGAGCGGGCCCTCGCCGCGCTTATCGTGTGACGCCAAAGCCGACGTTCAAGCTTGCAGCTGAGCACAGGCCGCACTACAGGCGCCGCGGTTCAGTACTTGGAAATGAATGCGACGATGGCCTCACTGAACCCGTCGGGGTTCTGCCGCGGCATGCCGTGACCCGCGTTGCGAATGAGGACACGCTCAGACTTCCGGAGGCAAGACTGCATCGCGTCGAGGTACTTCCCGTATTGAGGGGGGCTCTTCTCGCCGCCGAGCAAGAGGACGGGCGAGGCAATGCGGCCCGCGTCGGCGCAGGAGTACGGATCGAATCTGTCGCTGGCCATCCCCTTGAGCGTCCAAGCGTTACCTCGAAGTGCCTGACGGCCCGGCTCGGCCAGTGCCTTCCAGCTGCCGGGACCGGCGATCTCGTCCAAATAGTAGGCGAGGCCGTCGTCGACTTTGCCCCGCTCAAACATGGCGACAGCATTGGCAAGCTGTTGTTGCGCCCTTTGTGCCGTGGCCGCGGCGGTGGGATCGGCAGATTCAAAAGCAGACATGCCGTTGCCTCCCTCCGCGATCGTGAGCGTGCGGAACAAGTCGGGATTCGCCGTTGCCGCATAGAGCGCGAGAGAGCCACCCCTGGAATGGCCAACGAGGTGAACGGGGCCGGCGCCGAGCGCGCGAACGAACGCGGCAACGTCAGACGCGTGCTGACGCATGGAGAAGGCTCCACCTTTGCCATCCCATGGTTCCGGGTAGTAGTGGCGAAGGCTCACGGAGATCACCCGGTACTTTGCCGAAAGCGGCTCCATGATCCCGGCGAAGTAGCGATAGTCGAGAGGAGAGCCGTGCACAAGGACAATCGCCTGACCCGCGCCGCGCTCGACATAGGCCATGTCGTAGCCGTTGACCCGCAGGGCCTTCGCGCCTACAGGCAGCTCCCAGGTCCGCGGCGGAGTCTGTGCACACGAAGTAAGCAGCACAGTTGCGACGGTCATCACAGTTGCCAGAGATGCACGCCACATCATCTCGTTCTCCTTGGGTTCAGGTTGGAGTCACACGCGCGCGCTGCGGCTGGGAATCGCTGTCGTCACGCGCAAGTGGCGCCCTCACTGATCGACCAGGCGATTCGCCCTGCTCAGGACGGCCGGCGAAAGCGTCAGCCCGAGTTGTCGCGCCGCATTCGTGTTGATCACCAGTTCCGGCCTCTTGACGATTGCCACGGGTAAGTCGCCCGCCTTCGCCCCGCCAAGGATCTTGGCCACGTAGTCGGCCGCCTGCCGGGTCGATTCGGAGAAGGTCGTCCCGTAATTGAGCAGGCCGCCGCCATCCACATGGTCGATCGGCGAGAGCGTTGGCATCCCGTACTTGGTTGCCAATGCGGCAATCTCCTTGCGGTTTGGCGTGGTGACGGGCGTGGAGATCACAACAACAGCACCTGCGCCGGCTGCCTTGGCAGAGTGCAATTCCTTGTCGAAGTCCGGATTCGGGCCTCTCACCACCTTGAACGTCTGCACCTCCAGGCCAAGCGCGCGTGCGGCGTCTTCGTTCGCCCGGAACAGGTTGGGCGCGGCGCCGTCGTCGCCAAGCAGCGCAACGCGCGTGACGTTCGGCAACACCTCCTTGAGGATCTTCAGTTGTTCGCGGGCTTGCAGTGGATCGAAGGTCGTCAAGCCGGTCACGTTGCCGCCGGGCCGCTCTGCATTGGCCACGAGCCCGAAAGCCACCGGGTCCAGGACGATCTCGAACACGATCGGGATTTCCTTGGTCACGCCGGCCGCCGCGCGAGCTGCGCTGGCCCCGATTGCAACGATCACCTGCGAGTTGGTGTCTACCAGCTGCTTGGCGGATTGCGGCAACAGGTCGAGACGATTGTTCTCAGGCCATCGGCTCTCGATCACGACATTCCTGCCTTGCACGAAGCCGTGGCTCACCAGCGCCGTCGCAAACTCGTCCAGCAGCGAAGGCCCAGAAATTGACGAAGCGCTGGGGCCGAGAAAACCCACCCGGTGAACCGTGGCAAGCTGCTGCGCATCCGCGCGCGAGGGCAGCAGCAAGGCAAGCGCACATGCAATGACAACACCGAACAGCTTGGACATAGGTACCTCCGCCGGTCCCGCCGTGGGATGCGGATTGTACGACTGCGCACGGTGTTCAAACGAGCGTCGGTGGCTATTTTTCGAGCCCCGGCGTCGCGGGATTCCACGTGATCGCAGGCTGTGCAGGAGCTGCTGGGCCACAGCGGCGTGAGCACGACCATGATCTACACACACCTGCTCAACGTGGCGGCCGGCGGCACGCCCAGTCCGTTGGATTCACTACACGCGGCGTAATGCCGCAGCGCGATCGGCCAGTCGCGCGACTAGAGCACATTGCTGGAGGGAAGACGAAATCTCGCTCCCTCCAGACCAGCCGGTCGCGACGGACTCCTTGTGGCCGGGACTGTGAGTCCACAACGGCGCCGGTGAGATGTCCTTCGATGTTGTTGCCCCGCCGGCCAAAGGCAGCTTTCGGTAACCTTGGGGAGTTCACCGTCCCGGCCAATTGCGGTCCTTCGGCTTCGCGCTCCAAACGAAGACCCGATCAGCACAGTGACGTGACGAAAGCGGGGATACGCCCTGTGATCACCGTCGGCACTGCTATCGGGCGCAGGGCGCCCGTGGTGGCATCGATGGTGTAGGCCGTACGCTGTCCGGGTAAATATTCGCCACGTAGGCAAAGCGGCCCTTGGGGTCCACCGTGAGGGATCGACGGCCTTCTCGCCAGGGCGCCCTGGATCAAAGAGTTCCAGAGCAAGAACTGAAGTTCGAACGACACGAATTCTCTGAAGCTTGCCTGGATGCCGTGCCGGTCATTGACGGCGGTGAATGACGCATTGAAGGGCAGGCATGGCCTGAATCGCCGAGGGTCGGTCCAATGAGGGACTTCAAAGGAGACTTTCAATGACCCAAACCAACGCCACCCGGCCCGGCGCTCTGAGCTCGGCACAGATGGCCCAGCAACTGGCCTCGTTTCCCACCTATCAGAGCCCATCCGAAGCGCCTGCAAAGCGCTTCGAGGCAGAAGCGTCGGCGTTGTGGGGGGGCCGGCTGACGCCAATGATGTGCGCCGCCGGCGCGAAAGGAAGGTTCTCGAAGGCCGCACTGTCATGCCCGGCGACTGCATGCACGGGTGCGATCGAGCTCTCCGCCGGTGCCAAGTCGAAGTCATGGCGAAACAGAGACGCCATCGAGAATTTCGTATGTGTCGAAGGCAGCGTTGAAGTCGCGTTCGGCTCGGAGCTGGCTGATTCAATAACGCTGGGCCTGTGGGACCTGGTTTCGATTCCCAGCGGTGTGCGCCACGAAATCAGAAACTTGTCCGCCTCGGCCGCTCGACTGGTGGCCGTCCTGAGCATCTCTCCTTCTGGTAACTACGACGCGATCTTTGACGAGTCGGCCGGTGCCAACCTCAGCGATGAGACCCGCGCAGAGCTTGGCCTTCATTTCGACAACTCCAAGGGCGAACCGGTCGATCCCGCCATAATTAACGCGCGCACAACACGCTTCGCCACACTTGTCCCTTACAAGAAGGACCTGAATCGCACCAGCGGCCTGCCGCCGGAAGCCACGGAACGCCTTTCCGCAGGCTCGGTGTACCCGCTGATCGTGCCTGAAGGGCATATCGGCCGTTCACGCACCGCGCCAATGTACGGCACCCAGGGTTTGTACATCTCGATCGCCGAGTGCACCGCCGGCGACGACGGCCCCCCGCCGCACGCGCACTCCGATACCCAGGAATCCTTCTACGTTCTGGATGGCAACTTCGATATTTGCACTGGATTCGACAACGAAAGCATGGTTCCGGCGCGGCCGAACGACCTCTTCGCGGTGCCCAACAAGGTGATGCGCACTTTCCGCAACACCAGCGGCAAGCCGGCACGCTTGCTGGTGATCATCCAGGGGCCGGACCGTATGCAGGATACCGTGTCGTTCTCGAGAAGCATCGGCGAGGAGTTCAAGACCCGTTTCGGTGAGGACATCATTTCGAAGTACGCCGACGTCCGGATGACATTTGATGCAGAAGAGAGGCTCGGAGCATGAAGCGCGCGAGCATGCAAGCGCGCGCCGCTGTGTCAGCGGCGGCGACTCTTGCAGGGGCTTTGGTGCTCTGCCAGGCAGCAACGGCCCAGGGCTGGCCGGCGCGGCCGATTCGGATGATTGTTCCCGCAGCTGCAGGTGGAAGCACCGACATCGGCGCGCGTCAGGTGGCGCGGTTGATGAGCGCCGAACTTGGTCAGCCGGTCGTCGTGGACAACAAGGGGGGCGCAGGAGGGCGATTGGGCGCTCAGGAGGCCGCCCGCGCGACACCGGATGGATACACGCTGATCTATGGAAACTCAATCACCCATGCCTTGCTGCCGGCCACGAGTAAGTCCATCAACTATGACCCGCTAAAGAGCTTCGCACCAGCTGGGGCCGTCTTTTGGTATTCGACCTTGCTCGTCTGCAATCCCAATGTGCCATTCAGCGACCTGGCAGGCTACATCAGTTACGCGAAGGCCAATCCCGGCAAGCTGAATATCGCCACGGCAGGTCTCGGGAGCGGCAATCACTTCAGCAGCGAACTGCTGTCGCAGATGGCTGGAATCAAGGTCACTCACGTGCCTTACAAGGGGAATGCGCCCGCAGTTCAAGACGTCATGGGTGGCGCCGCGGATTGCATCCAGATGGGCGAAGCGAAGAGCTACCTCGATGGTGGGCGCTTGAAGGTATTGGCGACGACCGGCAAGGCCCGAGATCCACGCTTTCCGAACGTTCGCACGGTCGATGAACAGGGCTTGAAGGGCTTCGATGCCACGTGGTGGCAAGGTGTCTTCGCTCCAGCCGGCACGCCCCCAGACGTGATGGCGAAAGTGACCGCAGCCGTGCGCAAGGCAACGGAGAACCCCTCGACCAAGGCAACGATGTTCGACGCTGGTTTCGTACCGGAATTTGTACCGCCAGCTCAGCTTGCGAAGCGAATTCAGGGCGACATGACGAAGTTCCACAAGATCGCCACCGACACCGGGATCGAACTCGAATGAGCCAGCTGCTGCCTCCCGATGAGATCCGGGGAATGTTTTCTCTCGCGATGTCCGACATGTACCGCAGGGAGGTCCCGCAGTACGGCACGTTGTGTGAGCTGGTCGGTAAGGTCAATGCGCAGGTCTTGAGACATGACCCGGCGCTGGCCGATCGCCTGCGCGCCGAAGGGCAACTGGAGCGACTTGATGTCGAGCGCCACGGCGCCGTGCGTGTAGCCACGGCCCAGGAACTCGCGACGCTGCGACGGCTGTTCGCGGTGATGGGCATGCAAGCCGTGGGTTACTACGATTTGTCGATCGCCGGCGTGCCCGTGCACGCGACTGCTTTCAGACCGGTCTATGCAGGGTCGCTGGAAGCCAACCCGTTTCGGGTCTTCACATCGCTGCTTCGGCTGGAGCTGATCGCCGATCCAGCGTTGCGGCAGGAGGCGGCGCAGATCGTCGCGAGGCGCAGGATCTTCACCTCGGCTTGCCTGGATGCGATCGAGCGCGCCGAGAAACAGGGCGGGCTGACGCGCCAGGAGGCCGACGCGTTCGTCACGCAAGCACTGGAAACCTTCCGCTGGCATTCCGAAGCCACGGTCGAACTGACGACCTACCGGAAGCTGAGGGCCGCCCATCCTCTGGTCGCGGACATCGTGTGCTTCAAGGGGCCTCACATCAATCACCTGACGCCGCGCACGCTCGACATCGACGCCGCGCAGGCCGGCATGCCCGAGACGGGCATCGAGGCGAAGAAGACGATCGAGGGGCCGCCCCCGCGCGCCGTGCCGATCCTGCTGAGACAGACCAGCTTCCTGGCGCTGGAGGAGCCGATCCACTTCGTGGGTGCTACAGGCGATCAAGGGACGCACACCGCGCGATTCGGCGAGATCGAGCAGAGGGGCTGCGCGCTGACGCGCAAGGGCCGGGCGTTGTACGACGCCTTGCTCTCGAAAGCGCTGGCGCAATCCAAAGCGGGCACATCGATCGACGATGCGTTGCGTTCTACCTTCGGCGCGTTTCCCGACGACGAGCCGAGCCTGCGCCAGGCGGGCCTGGCCTTTTTCACCTATGAAGCGGATGTCCGGCGGGCCGAACAGGTCGCACCGCCTACCGAGGCTTCGGTCAACCAGCTGGTCGAAGGCGGCTGGCTGCGCGCGAAGGCGGTCACCTACGAGGATTTCCTTCCGGTCAGCGCGGCCGGCATCTTCCGCTCCAATCTCGGCGGCGACGCCCAGGCGGGCTATCAGGACGAAGGCAATCGGGAAGCCTTCGAGAGCGCACTGGGCGCCGGCGTGCTCGACGAGATCGACCTGTACCAGCAGCTCTCCGACGCCTCGCTTCGGACGGCGCTTGCGGCCTTGTCCAGTGGTCGACCAGTGCAGGTGACGGCATGATCGACGAGGCCGTGCGACAGATTGAGACTTTTCGGTGCCGATTGGGTGACCCAGGCGTGCTCACAGGCGCTGCGGACAAGGAGCCCTATGAACGCTCGGCGAGGCATGCCGGCGGGAGCGCCGTGGCCGTCCTGCGTCCGGGGTCGGAGGCGGAACTTGCATGGACCGTGAAGACGCTCTCGGAGCTGCAACTGCCCTTGGTCGTGCAGGGCGCCGCCACGGGGCTGGTCGGGGCCGCGACGCCGACGCCGGACGGCCGGCAGTGGGTGCTGTCCACGCAAAGGGTGCGCGATGTCCTGGAAGTGGATCCGGTCAATCGCTGCGTCAGGGTATCGGCTGGTTTTCGCCTCTCGGATGTGAACCGTGTGGCCGCTGCGCACGGTCTGGTTCTCCCTATCGATCTGGGCGCGGATCCGACCATCGGCGGCATGATTGCCACCAACACGGGCGGCGCGCGGCTCATCCGCTACGGCGGCATTCGAGAAAACCTGATGGACGTGCGTGCGGTGCTGATGCACCCGGCCGGCGAGTGCGTTGGCTCCGCGAAGGGGCTGCGCAAGGACAACACCGGCCTGAGCTGGGCTCAGTTGTTGTGCGGTACCTTCGGCGCCCTCGGCGTCATCTCGCGCGCAACCCTGAAACTGCACCCGGTGCAGCAGCAAAGCGCCACCGCATTGATCGCCTTGTCCGATGTCCATGCCGCCATCGGATTGATGTGCGAACTCGAACGCGAGTTCGGCGAAATGGTGAGTGCCTTCGAGGGCATCTCCGGCGCAGCGCTCGAGGCGGTCGCGCTGCATCAACGCAACGTCCCTGTTCCGTTCGCCACTATGCCCGCCTATGCCATCCTGGTGGAAGTCTCCAGTGCGATACCTCCCGGCCAGGGACTGGATCTCGAAGCCATGCTGATGAACTGGCTCGAGAAGAGGATGGTCGCCGGCGAACTCGCGGACGCCATCGTCGACAAGCCGGCACAGCTGTGGCGCATTCGACATTCGATCAGCGAGTCCGTCCAAGCTTGCGGCAGGCTAGTGGCGTTCGACCTGGCCGTGAGTCGCTCCAGGTTCGCCGAGTTCCGCGAGGCGGCCGTACACGTTGTTCAGGACATGATCCCCTCCGCTCGGATCTGTGATTTCGGACACCTGGGGGATGGAGGGATCCACCTCAATCTGGTGGTCCCGAGCGACTTAGACACCGCCACCATAGAGGTGCTTCGAGATACGGTGTACGACCTCGCCGTTTTTCAGTTCGAGGGGAGCTACAGCGCCGAGCATGGTGTCGGGCCGTACAACGCCTCCTACTACGAGCGCTTCACCTCGCCGCTCACGCGCGAACTTGCACACTCTCTCAAGATGTTCTTGGACCCAAGGCGAGCCTTGGGGAATGCGCAGCTGTAATAGAGCGCATTCGCCGCGCGAAGGCGCCGCGGCCGATCATGGCGACCCCACCCTCGGGCTGAGCCTTTCGGCCATAGCCGCGGCCTAGGTCTTGTCACAAGCGATATGTGACGTGGGAGCTCCGTTCCTAGAGGACTAGTTCGATCAGGCTCGGACCTTCAGAGGCTTGTGATCTGCGCATCGCATCGGCAAATTGGCCCAACGTGGAGACCCTGCAGGCGGGCACCCCCTGTCCAGACGCCAGTGCCACCCAATCCAGCGTCGGCCGATCGATGCTGAGCATGTCACTAGCTCGTCGACCCGGCGATCCCGCTCCCACCTGGGCGTACTCGCCTCGCAAGATCTGGTAGTTGCGATTGGCAAAAACCACCACCGTGACATTCAGGCTCTCGCGCGCCATGGTCCACAACGACTGCAGTGTGTACATGGCGCTGCCGTCTCCCTCCAGCGCAATGACCCTTCGGTCGGGCGCGGCGATCGCGGCGCCGACCGCCACGGGCAGCCCAAAGCCAATGGCGCCTCCCATGTTCGTCAGCCAATCGTGGGGAGCGGCGTCGCGGGTGGTCAGGTCGAACGCGCGACCGGTGCTGATGGCTTCATCAACGACGATCGCGTTCTCAGGGATGAGTGTCGCCAGGAGGGTGCCGATCGATGCCGGCGTGAGTGGCCCCTCCTCATGGTCGGCACTTGGTGCGAGTCGCGCGCACGTGATCGGCTTGACGCGCATCGCGCCAAGTTCCTCACTTACCATGCGCAGCGTCTCGGCTGGATCCTCGGCGTGCGTCGCGAGTGTCTGGATGTTCGTCCCGGGAGATGCAAGGCGGCCCGGCTTGTCGGGGTAGCCGAAGAACGCCACCGGTTCGGCGGCGCACACGAGAATGATGTGCTCGAAACGCGAGAGCAGATCAACCGCTCCCTGCACCGCGTAGGGCAGACGTGGAATGGCGACTCTGCCCGCGCCGCGCTCGATCCGCTCCGCATAGAACTCCGACATCACGGCGCAACCCGTGGCAGCGGCAATTCGCCCGGCCCACTCCGTGGCGCGCGCCCGAACGGCACAGCCGCCGAGCGGCAGCAGCGTGGAGGCACCATGGTGCTTGAGGGTGTGCGTCGCCGAGATCACTGCTTCCTGCTCGACGGAGCGGGCCTCAGGCCTGCGTGTGGCGCCCAGAGGCTGCGGCTGTCCACCGACGGCCGACCACGCCATGTCCGCTGGAAGTACCAGAGTCGCGATGCGCCCGGGACGCCCGGAAGCTTGCGCCACGGCCTCGCGTCCATCGTGCGCGATGGCCTCCGCACTGCTCACCGTATGCACCCAGTGCGACATGGGGCGTGCCAGGCCCTCGATGTCCGACGTCAGCGGGGCGTCAAGGGCCAAGTGCCCAGTGGCGTGCTCGCCCACCACGTTGACAATGCCCGAGCGCGCCTTTTTTGCGTTGTGCAGGTTGGCCAAGCCGTTGGCCAAACCAGGGCCGAGATGCAGAAGGGTGGCTGCGGGGCGCTCGGCCATCCGGTAGTAGCCGTCGGCCGCGCCCGTGACAACGCCTTCGAAGAGGCCGAGCACGCAGCGCATGCCGTCGATGCGGTCGAGAGCCGACACAAAGTGCATTTCGGAAGTGCCCGGGTTCGCGAAGCAGGTGTCCACACCCGCGTCCAGCAGCGTGTGCACCAGGGATTCGGCGCCATTCATGTCGATCTCCTGTGAGTGTTTCATCTGCCGAAGCAGTTGTGAGGATTCAAACATGGGAAAAGGATTCTTCGTCATCCGGATCGTTGATGGCGCCATCAGCCAGCGCCCATGGCGCCAGACGCTCCCCGCATCTAGATTTCGCTAACCCCGGCGCCGTACTGCGGACCGTCCGGCCCTCTGATTTTTAATGGAGACAATCCCATGCCTACGCTCAATCCCACGCCCGAAGAGATGGAAAATCGCATCGTGCGCGCGAAGACGATTCAGCCTAAGAAACGTCGATTCGACCAGGCCGGCGGAATTCCGGCCGCGGCCCTCGAGTCGATTGCCGCGGATTCAATCTATCTGTACATGGCGCCCGGAGAGGGGGTCGGTGCTAGCAGCCAGAACCCGGGCATCGTGGGGTTTCCTGGTCTCACCGTCAATCTGTGCCGCTGCCCGGTTGGCCAGGGCCCCGACCTGCATTCGCATGCCCGCACGCTTGAAACCTTCATGTGCTTGAGCGGCCAGTTCGATGTGATGTGGGGCGACGAAGGCCAGTACAGCACGGTGCTCGACGAGCACGACATGATCTCGGTGCCGCCCAACGTGATGCGTGCCTTCCGCAACACGGGGAAAACGCCCGAGGCTGTGCTGCTTGTCCTGATCCAGGGCGAGGCCAAGGAAATGGCGGCGGACGTGCAGTACGCCCCTGCGACTGGCGAGAAGATCGAGAAATCCTTCGGAGTTGATGTCCGGCATCGCATTGAGGAGATGGGGTGGCGCTTCGACGCCGTGCTCGGCAGCAAGGCGAGCGAGGCGGCCTGAGATGCGCCGACAAATACTTTGCGCCGCCGCGATGCTGATCGCGACGGGATCGACTGCGGCCCAGGGCACCTATCCCGACCGCCCGATCAAGCTCATCGTTGCCTTCGCACCGGGGAGCGCGCCTGACATCATGTCGCGCGCCTATGGCCAGAAGCTGTCACAGCTGCTGGGCCAACCCATCGTGGTCGACAACAAGCCTGGTGCAACCGGTGCCATAGGCGCGGACTTCGTCGCAAAAGCACCGGCCGACGGCTACACGATGCTGGTCAATTCCAGTGCGATGGTGATCAACCCGTGGGTGAAGAAACAGCCCTTCGATTTCCGAAAGGACCTTGTTCCGGTGGCGCGCACGGCCGACACGCCGTACCTTATGACGGTCAATCCGAAGCTGCCGATTCATAACCTTGCCGAGTTCATCGACTACGCCAAGAAGAACCCTGGCAAGTTGTCGTGTGGGACGTATGGTGTTGCCTCGCCGCCGCATCTGGCGTTGGAACTCCTGAAGAAGGAGGCAGGCATCGATGTGCTGCACGTGCCCTACAAGACGTTCGGCCAAGCCTTGCCTGATCTTGTCTCCGGGCAGTTGTCTTGCAGTATCGATCCACCGACCTCGCCCGCACCTCAGGTAGCGGCAGGCCACATTCGGGCAGTAGCGCACACCGGCAATGTACCGATGGAAGCATTTCCCCAAGTGGACCCGATCGGCAAGCGCTATCCCGTGGCGACGGTCGTGGGCTGGCAAGCCATCTTTGTCCAGGCCGCCACGCCTGCCCCGGTACTTGGCAAGTTGCGCAGCGAATGGCAGAAGACCCTCAGCGACCCCGCCGTGCAAAAGACGATTCGCGAGGCGGGGTTCGAGCCCTCGAAAGAGTCTTTGGAGGATTTCAACAAGGAGATCAGCACGGACTATCAGAAGTTCGGTCGCGTGATCAAGGACAACGACATCAAGCTCGATTAACCGATGACACAACAGACTTTAGGTTCACTTCCCGAGCCGCGCGCGTTGGCTGTTGAGCGTGGCGGCGTCAGCGTCCCCGCGGTGTATTGGACGCCGTCGAGCGCGTCCAGAGGCGTGGTGCTCGCGTGCCACGGTGGCAGTGGACACAAGACGTCCAACGCCATTCTCATGATCGCCCAGGCCTGCTTGCCGCTCGGTCTCACGGTCCTTGCGATCGATGGGCCGGTACACGGCGAGCGACGCGACGATGGCAATCTCGACGCCGCTGCTGCACGCCAGAGTTTCAGGGAAGCGTGGCGTGCCGGCGTGGGTCGGATCAGCATGGGACAGGACATGTCCGCAGCGCTTGACAGCCTCTTGCGCTTGCCGGAATACGCCAAGCTGCCCGTTGGATACGTGGGCGTGTCCATGGGCACTGCCTATGGGATTCCAATGCTGGCAGGCGAACCGCGCATTCGCGCTGCCGCTATCGGGCTGTGGGCCACGAACTATGCGGCTAGCGAGCACCTTGCCGAGTTTGCATCGCGCGTTGCCTGCGACGTCTGGTTCACCCAGCAGTGGAATGACGAGTTTTTCGATCGGCAAGGCACGCTCGATCTGTTCGATGCCATTGGTTCCGAAAACAAGCGGCTAGTTGCCTACCCAGGACCGCATCGCGAACTGGAAGGCGAGCGCCTTGCGGATGCGGTGGCCTTTGTCGCAGGGCGCTTGACAAAGGGGTGAGCAAATCGGCCTGAGCTTCGACGGCAGGACAGCGGTTATAGCGTAGGTCGCATGGAAAGCCTCTTGCCGATGTCTCGCAGGGATTCACGCATCCACTTGTGCGCGGGATCATGGTGCAGGCGTTCATGCCAGACCATGCTGACATCCACGCTCGGCACCTTGAAGGGGAGTGGGAGGAGCTGGATCGGCAGCGCGCGCGCGGCTGCCCGGGCCATGTGCTCGGGCACAACCGCGATGAGGTCGGATCCGGCGACCACATCTGGCAGCAAGGTCAGGCTCGATACAAGGAGCGTTACCGGCCGCGAATGGCCGAGCGCCTCTAGCGCTTCATCGACCATCGCTTCCATGGTCGCATGAGCCACGGGAGGGGCACCCCAGCGGGCATGCTGGCTGGAGACGAATTGTTCCAAGGTCAGCTCGCCCTTGGCGACCGGATGGTCCTCCCGGGCTATGCATAGGAGTCGTTGAGGATAGAGGACGGTCTGTCGCAGTTCGGAAGGCGGGGACCGGACAAATGACAAGGCGAGATCGAACTCGCCGTCGCGCAAGTATTCCGACAAGCGGCGAGGGTCACCCGGCTGCACCGTGAATCGCATGTGCGGCGCCTTGTGCGTGACCAGGGCCATCATCTCTGGCAGCAAAGTACGCGATATGCCATCGGACGCCATGATGCGCCATCGCGCCTGTGAGGTGCTCGGTTCAAAGTTTTCAGCCTCGAACCCGCGGCCGCTCAGCATGTCGGAGATCTCCCGTACCCGCCTGGCTAAGTCCAGCGCGCGGGGCGTCGGCTGCATGCCCGTCGTCGTCTTCACGAGCAGCACATCCTTGAACACTTCGCGCAGGCGTGCCAAGGCGGTAGACATAGCTGGCTGGCCGATACCCATCCGCTCGGCGGCGCGGGTGACATGGCGTTCCTCGACCAACGCCTGCAAGTATTGGAGGTGCTGGAAGTTCAGTCGGTTCAGCGATGTTTGGCTTGTCTCTTGCCGGCCGGGGGGCATGGTGGCTCCTTTTCGTTGTGGATGGCCGCCCTTTGTGCCCGTTTCACGCGGCGTAATTCCGTCGTAAGGAGGAAGCGAAGTTGTCAACAGACCTCACAATCCAGTCCGGCGCCAAGATCGACTGATTCTTCTTGGATCCGCTCAACTGCAGCCGGAGGGATGAGTGGATGGTGACCCTTGGCGCCTCAATGGCTGCTTCCGAGAAATATGGACAGCCGCTATGGTCTAGGGTTGTCCGACACCTGTCCGTGCACGACGACAGCGCCGAGCTCGCCAGCGGCCTGAGGGCAGGTGTTGGACAAGCCTCCATGGAGGAAACCGCGGGATGCGCCACCGAGGCCTGAGAAGGCTACGAAGCTATGGGGATTTGGTCGGTGCGAGTCGAAGTCGTGGCGGCGACGCAGGTCAAGAGTTCGGCCGATGGCGTGGTTGAGGCGCAGCGGATCGATCGCGGCGCACTCAGTTGCCCAGCGACGCCACCGGCGGGTATGCCTTCGTCGAGTGCGAAGGCGAGACTGCGCACCGGCCCAGAAGGATGAAGGGCCGAAGCTCGGACTGGACGCTGTTGCAGATGTGTACTCATGGTGCCCGAGCCTGCTGAGGCGGCGCACGGATGGGTTGCCCACGAACGAAGGTCTGCAGGATGATCATCGGGCCGCCGCAGTGCGGGCAGAAGAAGCTCGGTCGCACGGGTTCGGGCTCGGAGTCAACATCCGATGTGCGCGCAGCGGCATCGACTTGCTGCAGCAGAAGTTTGCGAATGCGTGCGAGGCAGGCGGTTCGATTGCCGTTGGCCAGGAGCCCGTAGTGGCGGATGCGGTGGAAGCCGCCCGGCAGGACGTGCAGCAGGAAGCGGCGCATGAACTCGTCGGCATCGAGCGTCATCGTCTTGCAGCGTGTGCGGCCCTTGGCCCGGTAGTCCTTCCAGCGGAACGTGACGCCTCGTTCGTCCATAGCCACGAGCCGGCTGTTGGAGATGGCGACCCGGTGGGTGTAGCGCGACAGATAGGCCAGCACCGCCTCGGGTCCGGCGAACGGGCGCTTGGCGTAGACGACCCATTCGCACTTGCGCAGCGGCGCCAGCCACTCGGTGAACGCCTGCCTGTCGGCCAGCGCGGCGAACTCGCCAAAGAACTGCAGCCGGCCGGCGTAGTGAGCGTGCTCGAGTTCTTCGAGGAAGCGTCGCCGGAACAGCCGCGAGAGCACGCGCACCGACAGGAAGAAGCCGGGCCTGCAGGCGACCCAGCGCTCGCCGTCTGGCGACAGGCCTCCACCCGGCACGATACCGTGCACATGGGGGTGGTGCGTCAATGCCGATCCCCAGGTGTGCAGCACCAGGGTCACACCGATGCTGGCGCCCAGGTGCTTCGCGTCGGCCGCAATGGTCATCAAGGTCTCGGCGGCCACATCGAACAGCAGCGCATAGATTGCGGCCTTGTTGTAGTAGGCGATGGCGCTGATCGGTGCCGGCAAGGTGAAGACGACGTGGTAGTAGTCCACCGGCAGCAGGTCGGCCTGCCGTGCGTCGAGCCAACGCCGCGCTGCGGCGGCCTGGCACTTCGGGCAATGCCGGTTGCGGCACGAGTTGTAGGCGATCTGGTCGTGCCCGCAGCCTTCGCAACGCAACACGTGACCTCCCAGCGCCGCGCTGCGGCACTGTTCGATGGCCGACATGACCTTGAGCTGGCCGAGGCTCAGGTGCCCACGCTGCGCCTGGCGCCAGCCGGGCGTGGGTGCGGAAGATGTCGGCGACTTCCAGGGCGCAGTGCGCCATGGAAATGGCCTATGCGGCCTGCAGCTTCTCCAGCGGACTGACCACTTCGTGCAGGATCTCGGTGGCCACGTGCGTGTAGACCGATGTCGTCTCCAGCTTCTTGTGGCCCAGCATCACTTGGATCACACGGATGTCCACCTTCTGCTCCAGCAGGTGCGTGGCAAAGGTGTGGCGCAGCGTGTGCATGGAGACGGGCTTGTCGATCTTGGCCGCCTCGGCAGCGTCGTGGACGGCGCGGTTGAGCTGGCGCGCAGTCAAGGGATCGACCGGATTCATGCCGGGGAATAGCCAACCGTTGGGCAGCATCTTGCCGTGCGCATGCGCATATCGCCACCAGGCGCGTAGCCGTTCCAGCAGGACGGGCGAGAGCATGGCGTAGCGATCCTTGCGGCCCTTGCCCTGATCGACGCGCAGCGTCATGCGCTGGCTGTCGATGTCGCTGACCTTCAGCGCAACGATCTCACTGACCCGCAGCCCCGTACCGTAGGCGATGGACAGTGCCGTCTGGTACTTCAGGTTGGCGGCCGCAGCAATCAGGCGTGCGACCTCGTCGCGACTGAGCACCACGGGCAGCTTCTGGGGCACATGAACGTAGCTCATCCTGGCCATCAGTTCGCCGCGGTCGAGCGTGACGTCGAAGAAGAACTTCAACCCCGTGATGGTGGCATTGAGCGTGATCGGCGAGACGCCCCGATCGACCATGTGCAACTGGAAGCGCCGCAGATCCTCTGCGGTGGCTGTGTCGGGGGAACGCTGCAGAAAGCTGGCGAGGTACCGAACAGCACGGATGTAGGCAGCCTGGGTCTTGGGTCCGAGCTTGCGCATGCGCATGTCGTCGAGCATGCGTTGGCGCAGCGGCGTGATGGCTTGGGTCGAAGGGGTCATGATCCTGCTCCTGTCGAAGAACGAGGCCAATTGCCTCGCTCCTCAACATAGACAGGGGCGCAATGTTTGCCACCCGCCGCGGCGTCGGCGGCGGGCTACCGCGCGAGCGGTTTAGTCCGTGGGCCCATACCGGCTGTACAGATTTCTCCAAAGCTGACGCTCCGGCGCTAATCGTCTAGCCTCAAAAGGCGCAGGGGATGCGCTGGCGCAAGCTCTTCGTGAGACCACCCGTCAACTGCCCGAGCAGGCATCGCCGGCGTTTGGTCAACGACCTGCGCTGGCACCGAGCCCGCAGGTGCTTCGAGAACGAGGTCCAGCGCGGACACGGGGTCGGGGCAGTTGACGCAGAAGGCGTCAAGCTGCCAGTTAACCTCTTGAGAAGAAAGGCCCTTGCCACCGGAGCTGAAACCTCAGGCTCCTCGATTCAACGGCAGGTTCTGGCCGATCGCGCATACAACCAACGTGAGGAATCGGCATCCTCAAAGTTGATGACAGCTCTCGCGCCAGCTGGCTGAAGACACGAACTGCTCTTGTCGACCCATCAGCGACTTCCGTAGTCTTGAGCTCGTCGCCACAAGTCCGCCGCTCGCTCAGCCGCTCTGACCCATGCGCAGCCACCCGAAGAAGCCCGCAGCGCGGAATCAACCTATTCGGGCAGCCCAGCCTTCTCCAGCCCCGCGTAGTAACGCTCGCGCTGGGCGCGGCAGAGGTCGTTCGCGCACAGCCGCTCGTCGCGGAACGACGAAATCGTGTAGGAGGGCAGCCGCCGTCTGAACTCCGCCAGCGCCGCGCGCGCGGTTTCCGTCTCGCCCAAGTTCGCTGCCGCCGCGGCGACCCACGAATGAGCCACCGCGTGCTGCGGCCGCTCGAGCACCGAGCGCCGCGCCCATTCGAGCGCCTCGCGGTCGCGGCCCAGGTACAGATGCGCCGCCGCGGTGACGACGAAGATGCCGTTGAGATTCGGATCGCGCGGGCTGAGCCGCCGTGCCTGCTCGAGGGCGGCGATCGCTTCATCCTGCCGGCCGAGCGTGCAACGGGCATAACCGAGCCAGAACCAGGCGCTTGCATCGTTGCGATTGAGCCCGATCTGGCGCCCGAGCAACTCCACCGCCTGCTCGGAGCGGCCGGCCAGCGCGAGCGTCGTACCGCGCACGCCGACGACGCGTGCATCGGCGGGATCCAGTTGGAAGGCCTGCGCCGAGAGTCTGTCGGCCTGTTGAAGCCACTGCTCGCGCGTCGCGCCGCGCAGGCTCAGCCAGCGCTGCGACACGTCGTAGTTATAGGTCTGTGCTAGCAGCGCGAAGGCGAGCCCCGACCCCGGGTCGCGCGCGCTCACCTGCTCGAGCAGCCGGCGCGCCTGCTGCAGGGAGTCCGGCGTAGTCCGGTTGAACTGCAGCAGCCACCGCGCCTGCAGCAACAGCTCCTGCGAGTCGGCACCGGGCCGCGCTCGAGCACGTGCGGTTTCCACCTCCTGCAGCGTCAGGTCCAGCGACCTCGCCACCGTCCCGGTGACTCGGCGGTACAGCGCAGGAAGGTCGGGTAGCTCGCCATCGATACGGTCTGCCCACAGGGCGCGCCCGCTCTCGCCGTCGACGAGCTGCAGGGTCAGTCGCACCGTGTCGCCCAGGCGCACCAGTCCGCCGTCGAGTACATAGCGCACGCCGAGCTCGCGGCCCACGCGACGCGCGTCGACGCTGCGGCCGCGGTAGCTGTCCGCGGTCGCCCGTGCGATCACGAAGCTCTCGGGGATGCGCGACAGGTCGACCGTGATCTCGTCGGTGAGCACGGCGGCCAGCCGGTCCTGCGCCGGGTCGCCGCCATCACTTGCAAGGGGTAGCACGACGATCGACAGGCGAGGTGGTGCGGGTGGCACCACCGGTGCGCTGCGCTGCTGCCACCACCAAGCCAACGCTGCCACAGCGACGATGGCAGCCGCGAGGCCGCTCCAGAGCGCGACGGCAGCAGCGCCTCGCCTCACCGGCGCGGCGGCCTCACCCGCGACCGTGCCAATCGCCGCCCGAGCCGACGAGGACGGCACTGCCGCTTCGCCAGCGGGTGTGGTCGGCCCCGCATCGACGGCGCGTGAGGCCGGCACAGGCTCGACCGGAGCCGCGAAGAGATACCCGCGCCGTGGCAGCGTCTTAATAATGTGCTGCCCGTGCTCGCCGAGAACCTGCCGGATGTCGGAGACACAGCGCGTCAGCGACTCCTCGCCGACAACGACATCGGGCCAGACGGCGGCCAGGATCTCGTCCTTGCCCACCGGCCGGCCTGCGGCCTCGGCGAGGTAGACCAGCACGTCGAAGCTGCGCGGGCGAAGGTCGAGCCTCCGACCGGCCCGGCGCAGCGTGCGGCAGCCGACGTCGAGATCGAACTCTTCGAAGCGCAACCGGTTGGCGGCTCGAACCTGCATCTGGTCTCCCCGGCCTGTAGGGAGGAATTTTCAGCCTTTTTCACCACGCGCGCCGGTTCCTTCATGACGGCGCGCGAGCTGTGGAGCGCAATGGCAGCGGCACCCTCACCCGCCATCGGAGGCCCCATGACCCACCATCGTACTCTGTCCATCGCAGCCACCATCGCTGCCTCGCTTCTGCTCGCGACCCTTGCTTCGAACCCGCGCGCGCAGCCGCCCAACGGCACCCACGCGGCCGTCGACCGCGAAGTGCGCAGCCTGAAGGCGGCCTACCTGCGCTGCGACCGGGCCGCGACCGAGCGCCTGCTCGACATGGGCGAAGCGGCGAACTGCTCGGTCATCTACGAAGAGCTGCTCAGGGTCGGCTTCGGCGGCGACTTCAAGCGTCTGCTCGCCTGGTGGCACGCCGAACGCGTCGCCGAGGCGCGCGGCGAACGCATCGCCACGCCTTGAAGCAGGAGGGCCGGCCGCGCCCGCACTGCGCCGTCACCGCTTCGGCAGAGCCGACCCCGAGTTCAAGACCGATAGTGCGGCCTGAGAACGCACCAGGCTAGGTCAACCGAGCGCCGCGCAGCGGTCGAGACGCCCCAGATCGAGGTATCCCAGGCACCCGGCCGGTCTCGGGATTTGCGGAGGGCGATTGAAGTTCCTTTTGCCCGCGCATGCGCGGGCGGAGCTGGCCAGTGTCAGCGATCCGAGGCCATCTTTGCGTTGCTACATTGCCGTCGCTGGCGACCGGCTGCTTCTGGCCGTCTACGGCTGTCGGCCACCCCAAGCGATATTGTGTTCAAAGCCCGGGACAACCCCGAGCAGCCGTTCGGTCGCCTCCTTGGCAACCATGAAAAATGCAGCATACGAAGAGTCTTGGCCGTCATCGCGAAAGCCAGAGAGCTCGATGTTGCATCCGAGAACCGATACGTAGCTCTGCGCGAGCAGAGTCGTCAGTACGCCGTTCTTCGCGGCTGCCACGTATTCATCAAGGATTCCATCCGCGCGGACGGAGATGGAAAAGTCATCAGCAGGTGTGATGGCAGCGGTCAACGCGGCGCTCATGCTCCGTCCGCCGAGCTGCCTTCGCCATTCGTGAGCGACGGTGCGCCTCTCATGCACGCTCGCCCATGGATGTTGCTCGACCTTTTCAACGAGCCATTCGTTGATGATGTGGGGCGTCTTCATGTAGGCGGGCTAAGTTGGTCAATGGATGTGCGCCTAGAGCGTCGGCTTCTGGCGGGCATCCGCCTCTAGGTGCTGAGCTCCACGTCATCCCAGCTTCCGTTGTCGTTCAATAGCCATTCGAGAGCTTTGCGTCGCTCCATCACGATGTCCAAGCTCACGTCGCCTGATGGTTCCGCATGCAACTGGGCCGTCCTCGTCCACCAATGGAGCCTGTAGTAGAGGTCGGTCATCCTGAACAATTCCAGCCGAGGCCGAAGCTTCGCTCGACTCATGAAGGCTTCGCCACTCTCGTTCTCTCGCAGATTCGGCATAAGCGACGCAAGTTCACGACCGACAGGCTTGTTGAAGGCAAGGTCCTCGACTTTTCCGGCTGCCCACGCGAGCGCCCATAGCGCCTCGATGTACCAGTAGAGGTTGGTGCGGTCCTGCTCGGTGAGGTCGCCGTCGTCCTTTTCGAGAATAGCTCGCTCAGAACTTGATAGCTCCCCGTCCAAGCCATTGCTATCAATCCACTGCCTGACGACGGAGATGGGCGCCTTGAACGCAATCTGCAGCATCGCATTCAGGACCAGAGCGCGACGCGCAGCGGCTTGAGCATCTCGTGCTGGGGTATCTTGGTCGGGAGTTGGCAGCCAGTCGCATATTTCGCCGCCGTACGCGCGAATCAATGCCTCGTTCTCCCGCTTGATGAGTTCGCAATCAATCTCGTGCATCTCGACGTCCTATGTCTGCTTCAGGGCGAATTCTGGCCGGGGCTCAAGCGTCCGCTGTTGGCCGCATTCTGCCCGTCGGATAGTGCAGGAACCACATGTACGCGATGAAGCTCCCGACGACGACGATGAGCGTCCAGTACGCCCACCGTTGGGCCTTGGGCATGGCCTCATACCGCTCTTTGCTCATGCCGGGACCAGCCATGAAGATGCTCCAGTTTTGTGTGAGGTGGAAGGGATGCCGGAAGGTCCGGTCCTGGCCAATTGTTGACCGCCGTGCGGTCAGTGCGCACGCGCTTCGGAAGCCACTCTCGGGCGTTCTGTTGGTCGCCCTCTGCCCTCATCACGGCCGGCAAATCGACACCGCGTCAATGATTCTCCCGTGGATGTCTGTCTTCTGCGTGTGATGGCGCGAGCGGCGCATGCCTCGCCTGCGCCTCAGATGCTGCAGCAGTTCCTTCTTCAGGGCGCCGCGGGCTTGAATGAAGAGACTGCGGTAGATGGTCGCGCCAATGCGCCCTCGTAGGGCATAGACGGAATCTCCGTGCGCAAGCGAGTGCGCGCATCGTCAGACTTCCGCGCGTTGTACGCTTCGATGAATGGCAAGTCAGCGCTGTAATCGAACTCGAAACCTGACGGGGTCATATTTAAATCGGGGCACGCAATAGGTTCGCCGCTTCCACAAGATCCGGGGTATCGAAACCCTCGGTGAACCGATCGTGAACTTTCGCCAGCATGCGGCGCGCTTGCTCCTTTTTGCCCTGCTGCCGCCACAGCTGCGCCATGCTCATGGCAGCCCGCAGTTCCAGCGTTTTCGCCCCTTGCCGACGGCTGATGGTAAGCGCCTGGTCGAAAGAAGCTTCGGCGGCCATGGTATCGGGCGGTGAAAGAGCCAGCAGGCACACCCCCTCGAGGCGATGACGCTCGGCCGCAAACTGGCAACTCCCCGTGCTTTTCTCATCCGCCTTCGCCTGCGCAAGCAAGCCGAGCGCCTCGTCGTACAGCTTCAAGTGCATATGAACCTCAGCCATGTCGGACAAACGCTGCGCCGAGTACGAAGGCGCCGCCGCGCTCAAACGGACAACGAGCGATTTGAGTTCGGAGAGGTCCCGCCTGCCTTCATGCATGATCTGGGCCCTGCCGTGCAGCGCTTCACCCGTCGCCATCCAATGCGACATGCCATGTTGTCGCGTGAGGGCAATGGTCTCGGCCGACAAGCTCAGGGTCTCCGTGTGCTTGTTCAACCAGCGATGCAACATGGTCGCGAAGAGAAGCGCCATCGCAAGCGTCTTTGGATGATCCATCGCTCGTGCTTGCTCGAGCATCCGCTCACACACCTCGCGCGCCTGATCCGCGAAACCGAGAAAAAAAAGCGCCCATGACAAATGCCCGGCAAACGATACGGACAGGTCCTCGCCGAACAATTCCAGCATCAGGTGGTGTTGGTCCGGACGATGGAGTGCAATAGCGTTCGCGGCGTGCGTGCTCGAGGCTTCGAACTCACCCAGCCAGAAAGATGCAACGGCGGCCACATAGTGTGCCGCTTGTTTTCCGATCGGGTCATCGCGCGCCAGGTCCAAGAGCCGCAAGGCGGCTTGCGGTACGCCGCGGGGACCGATGGTCGCAACGGTGTTTCTCAAGCGCGTCCATTCCGCCAGAAAAAATTCCGGACTGTCCGCCACCAGCCCGCGCAAGGCAGAAATTCGCGCAGTGACCCGGGTGGCATCCTCGGACCCGTAGCCATGCGTCGCGTGCAGCGCAGGGCAGAGGCCGACGAGGATCGAGAATTCGGTCTGATCCCTTTCTGGCGCCGCGGGCAGCGTCATCAGCGATCGCAGCCCGCGATTGAAATGTGCGATCGCTTCCTGGTTGGCCGAGCCGGAGATCGCTCGTTGCCCTGCCTTGATCCAGTATTCGACGGACTGCCGAATTTCTCCGGCGGAGGACAGGTGCTGTGCCAGGAGTTCCGGCTGGGCCGTGACGCTGTCGGGGAAATTGCTTTGCAGGACCTGCGCGATCTGACGATGAGTCGCCTGCCGATCGGCCCGGGTCTGCGATTGATAGGCCGCCTCCTGGATCAACGCGTGCTTGAACTGGCAGGTCGCTTCATTGACCTTCAATATCAGGCCGGAATCCATCAATTGACTCAGAGAATTCGCCAGCGCATTCGGACTGGATGGGGACACCTTGCGCAGCAGGTCAACCCCGAATTCCCGCCCGATCGTGGCGGCGATCTGAGCGGTGTATTTCGCTTCCCCCAGTTGGTCCATGCGGGCCGCCAGGAGATCGTGCAATGTGCCCGGAATGCTTGCCCAATCGACCCGAGTGGCCGTCTTTGCCAGCTCCTCTGCAAAAAGTGGCACGCCATCGGCGCGTTCCACGATACGGCGGACAGTCGCTGCCGGAAGCTTCCCGCCGACCGCGGCAATCAATTGCTCCATTTCGTATTCGGCGAGGGGCGGGAGCGACAGCACGGAAGCCGCATGGGGCGGAATGAACCCGGGCCGCACGGTGAAGATCGCGAGCAGGGCCTCCGGTCCTTTTTGCTCGATCAGCGCCGTCAAGAAATCCTGTGTGGAAGGGTCCACCCAATGCAGGTCTTCCACAATGAGCAACATCGGCAGCTTCGCCGTCGGCCCCTTCAACATCGCGCGCAGGAGCTTGATCGTCAGTTCTTTCTGCTTTTGCTGTGAGAGACCGGTCGCGCGGGAGTGTGCGGGTTGCGGCAGCGAATACAGCGAGACCAGCAAGGGGACGGCTTCCCGAGCCAATGCGGGGTAATTCCTTGCGACATGCTGCGCCAGCTTGGCGGACTTCACCTCCGGAGTGTCGCCAGGGGCAAAGCCCAGGTTTGCCTCGAGGAGCACCAGCAGTGGATGAAACGGTGACTGGCTGTATTCCGGGAAACAGCGTAGCTCGCGGACGGCGTGCGGCTCGCCCGCCAGCCCCTGTTTGAGGACATGCACCAGACGGGACTTGCCGATGGCCGGCTCGCCCTGCACCAGCACCGCAAGGCTGGCGCCTTGTTTTGCCGCTTCCCACAAACCCGTGAGTTGCGTGAGTTCGGCCTGCCGTCCGACCAGCGGCGTCAGCGGCGTTGCAGCATCCAGCCGTGTGCGGGCGCCACTTTCCCTTTCGACTCTGAACACAGCCACGGGCCGCGACGAGTCTGGCAAGGATTGGGCGCCCAGATTCGTGCAATCAAAATAGCCGGCCACGATGCTGTGCGTCTCCTGGCTGATCGCTGCTCCGTTGTACCCGACGCAATGGCGCAGTTGGATGGCGACCCCGGAGGTCTTGCCGACAATGTCCGGCAGGGATGGGTCGCTGCCTGTCGTGATCAGCCCGGTATGCACGCCTGAGCGGATCTCAATGCTGCGAGCGGCTTCCCGCGTGACGGCCAAGGCGGCTCGCACGGCCCGCACAGCACTGTCCTCATGGGATTGCGGGTAGCCGAAATATGCCAGCAATCCGCCGCCATGCATTGGCACGAGATGTCCCGAGAGCCGCCGGATGATCTCGACACAGTGCGCTCGGGGTGCGAGCAGGAGTTCCATCGCGTCATCGGGGTCGTCGATTCCGGATGGAGCCAGCTCGCAGAACAGCACGGTGACCTGTCGTCGCTCCGCGTGCGCTTGCGGGACGACATGCGACGGCGCCGTCGGGATCTCTGGCGAGTCGCGCACGAATTCAGCGTTGCGGATGCGCTCGGCCAACTGCCGTGTCTCCTCGCCGGGGATGACGCCCAACTCCTTTTTCAGCAGACGGCAGCACGCGTCGAACTGCCCGAGGGCCGCGCCGTTCTGACCGTTCAAGGCGTATAGGCGCATCACCCGACGATGTGCGGCTTCGTCCCACGGCTCGAGGTCGGTATGACGCAAGGCGAATTGCAGGGCCATGCCATAGTCGCCGATTGGCTCGTGAAAATTCGCCGACTGCTCCAACATGGCGAGCGCCCGGCGGTGCAGGGCTTCACGCTGGACAAGAAGCCAGTCTTCGAAATCGGGGCAGTCCGGCAAGTAAAAACCTGCCATGAATTCACCGCGATAAAGGTCAACGACTCTCTCATTTCGTTGCTGTGGCGAGTCGCGATCGTGCGGCGAAATCAGCGCCCATCCGCTGAACTCTATCGCGTCGATGAAGGCGTTCGGAATGAAACGGATGGTGCTCTTGCTGGCCGAGAACAAGGGCCTGCCGGCGGGCAGTTCCACCACGCGGCGCAAATCCGACAGCGTCCGGCGCAGGTTGCCGCGCGCCGTGACGGGATCGTTGCCGCTCCAGAACAGTTCGGCCAGAACCTCCCGCTTGTGATCCTGCTGCGGTTCCAGCGCAAGGTAGGCGAGCAGCGCACGCATCTTGTCGTACCAAATCCCGGCAATCGGACGCCCGTTCAGTGTGCAGTCGAAGCCGCCCAGCAACCTGAGTTGGAGGCCGTTGTCGAAGGGGAGTGCGGGCTGATTCAAGTGCTTTCGATCATCACTGGGCGGAGGGTGGCGTCCGCGGCGAACGATTGGCGAACGATGGCTCGGTACTGTCTGGCAGCTTCACCGTTGAAGCCCCTCGAGCCAGCATGGCTCGCAACATCTTACCGAGGAGAGCGGCATGTCGAAGCTGCGTGCAGTCATCATTCCTGTCTTTTTGAGCGGCGTACTCGGGTGGGTGGGCTATGCCGCGCTCCACGTGCCCCCGGTGCGCGCGGAAGTCCCGGCAACGGAGACGGCTGCGGGCCGGTCGGACGGGGAAGATCTGTTCCAGGCCTATATCACCTGGGTCGCTGCAGCGCATGTCCATGCCGCCCTGCACGGCGAGGATGCGCAACTGCCGAGCCAGTTCTAGGCATTGAATGACGATACAGACATGAAGGCGATGTGGATCATCCAAGTCATCGGCGGCTTCGCTGCGGGGGCGATCGTGTCCGGCGCGCTCGTGGCGTTCGCGATGAATAGGCCGCCCCAGAATGATGCAGCGACTCTGAACCCGGCACGGGCAGCCGCGGCGGCGCCGCCCCGTCCCATGGGCCAGTCCAGGCTCGATCTTCTGCGCAACGAAGCGGCGAGCGGGGACGATCTTTCGAACCGGGAGCTCGCCACGGCCTTGATCGACAGGTACGACCTGAGCGGCGACCCTGACGAGCTCAACGAGGCCATGGTCTGGGTCGATAGGCGCTGGGACCTGTCCGGCAATGCGGAGCTGTCTCAGCGCATCGTCGCCAACTACTGCGGGCAGCGCGTGGTGCGTTGGCACTGGCTCTGCCTCCTCGGCGAGTGAACTTTGCGCAGCGAGTCATGCACCGGCTGTGGATCGCCCTGTTGCTGGCCGGCTTCCTGGCCATCGGGCCGGCCCGCGCCGACGGCGAGTGTCTCCCCTAAATCGCATCATGAAGGGCAGTGGCACAGGGGCGGAAAGCTGCAAGCGAATACCGGGATCGCAGGATGTGGCGCGCAGCCCGGCCGCTACTCTTGCTCCGATGACGAACAGAGTGCCGCATGAACGTAACCGCACGCTATCGAACGCCCTGCATGTGCTAGAGGCAAGTCCCGCTGAACCACCCAATCCGCCACGAAGGAATCGACCATGCTTGCCAACCTGGATCTCATCGACTGCACGGAACCGCCGAACATCATCGTCCCGCGTGGAGGCATGATTTGCCTCAACAACGTGCGCGGCATGAAGCTGCGGGTTATGCGTGCATCAGTGTGGGTCACTCAAGATGCTGCCAGCGAAGACGTCAATCTGAACGCCGGCGAGTCGTTCTGCATCACTCGCAGCGGCCGGACGCTTGTGAACGCATGCCAATACGCTCCGTTGACGTTGGTGATGCTTGAGCCGCCGGTCGCCATCGAGCCGAAACTGAGTGAGCGCCTGCGCCGGCTCTTCGCACGCATGAAGGCAAGCCGCCGCGGCTGCGATCAAGGCCAACGCGGTGAAGCCGGCCAGCGCGAGCACCGGCCACAGCCCGTTCGACTGTAGCTCTGGCTGATTGAATACCAACGCGGGCGTATCCGTGCTCGAAGGTCTCGCGGTGATGCGCGCCGCATCCTCCGTTTTTGGGCGCTGGTGCAAATCCCGCCCCGGTTAGGCAAATCAGCGCTCGACTGGGTAGAGAACATTAGTACCATCCCCGCTGTCGCCAAGCAGTGAGCCATCAGAAGCCCCGCCTACCGGACGATACGATAGGGGTCATAGAGGGCGCGTCTGTGCCTCGGGCCGCGTCATCCGCATGCTGGCCGACCGTGGCGACATGGCCAACCTGCTGGTGGAGCAGTACTACGACTTTGCGCAGGGACTGGCCGACGATTACCTGGTCATGGAGCGCCGCGAGCTCATCGCACGCGGCCGGGGTAAGGACATGGAAGCCAACGGTGTGCGGCAGTTGATAGCGATTTAGCCATTCGTTCGCCCCAGGAGGTTCCAGGAGGAAGCCCGGTCGAATCCTTGACCGCCTTGCTATTTGGCGGTGGGTTCGGGAACCGCCGCGGTTGTGGGCGCGTATTCAGGCCAGTGGAGCGTGACTTCCTGATCGGACAAATAGCGGCACTTCTCTTTCGCGGATTCCAGAAAGAGCCGTTGTGCAGTGCCGAGTTTGGGCGACCGGCTGTTGTAGCAATGCTCCGCATCGCACATGATTCCATTCATTTCCCCTCCCGCCGCAGTTGTCATTGTCGGACAAAAATAGACGCTGCCATCGTTGAATTCGAGAGCGAGCGCATGCTGGTGGACGAGAGCGGCGAAGCCAAGGAATGCAGCGGTCAAGAGCCTTCTTGGGCCGGCAGAATGATGGCGAGAAAAATTCATGGCTTGTTCCTTCCTGTGGGTTGGTTTGATCATCGATGAAGCTGGCCGAAGTTACTGCGCCATCGTTCGCCAATCGTTCGCAAGCTGACGCTACCCCGATGGGAGCGAGATGACTGGCAAGAACCTGAATCGGCCTGCACGGCCCGCCAATCACGGTCTCCGGATCGGCTTGCTGGGCAGCTTCGCGTGCAACTTCGGCGGACGTCCCGTGGCGGGCATCTCTTACGACAAATTGCGTGCGCTACTCGCTTTTCCCGCTTTGATCAGCGGCATTCCACACCTCGACGCTTATCGCTGCGTGGATCTGCGCCGCTCGAGGCATTGCTGCGCCACTTCACGAACATCGAACTCGTCCTGCTTGGGCATGCGCATCACACCTGTTGCGGCGATGGGGCAGGGACGGTGGTGTGCGCCTGCCCGAGCAGCACGACCGAGATCGCGCTGCAGTTCATGCCTGATGCACTCTCAATCGTCTTACCGCGAGGCCGCTGCCTACTCAACCAACCAGTCGCGTCGTTGAACTGTTGCCGCATCACTGCCAGCCGGGGTCAGCAATCTGATCTGCGTCCGCAGTCAAGACGGGATGACCGAGCGCTTGCGAAAGCCCGGCCGCAGCGCTCAACTGATGGTAGATCTCATCAAATTTGGGGATCTAAGCGAATGACAGCTTTTGGCCGTTATGAATAGATGTTCATAACGGAGAGCATTTATCTGACGCCGTGCCGACGCTGATCGAGCGCGCTGGTGTTGCGGCGGCAGATAAACGTCGATGGACTGAACCGCCGCTCCGCGGTGGCGTGCGGGGCTGTTGGGGAATGTAAGGTTCAGACGCGGTGACGGTAGTACGTGCGGGGTGTGGAGGCGTGAGCGTGGGTGCTCAGGCGGCGATTGGTGACGGCCGTTGGGCGGTTGAGGCGCAAGCGATGGGTCGTTCGCGGCATACCGATGGTTCGGCCATACATGTCGGGACGATCCGCACCGCCGTCGCGATGTCGGTGACGGACAAGTTCTTGGACGGTGATGCGCCAGCCGGGTATCACGGCGGACCCCGGCATGCAACGGCTTGCGGTGCAGCGCAGCCGCGCTGTGGTGGCAACACCTGCACGGTACGCCAGTGCCCCAAGCGGCAGTGCGGGCAGCACGAGACTTCGATGCCCGTGACGCGCTGGAGGAACGTGGCGGCGTCCTCTCGAGCCTGGGCATTGGCCGCCGGCATCGACAGCGCCAAGCGGGCCTGCGCCAGGCGCTCGGCCTTGACGGCCGGGCTCAGCAACCCGTAGTGGCGGATGCGCTTGAACCCCGGCGGCAGCACATGCTGCAGGAAGCGAGCGATGAAGGTCGGTCCGTCGATGAGGACCGTTCGCTTGCCGCCATGATCGTCGGCGCGCACGCGCAGTCGCACCCCGTTGGCATCGATGCCGACGATGCGCTCGTTGGAGACTGCCACGCGGTGCGTGTAGCGCGACAGGTAGTCCAACACCGTCTCGGGGCCAGTGAGCGGCGTCTTGGCATACACCACCCAGTCGTGACGCTTGAGCTCGGCCAGCCGTGCCTGGCGCATCGCCGGCGTGTTGGCGGGATCGCGGGGCAAGTCGCCGGCCTGACTCGCGCGGCGCAGCGCGTCGACGAAGTTGCCTCTGAACACGCGTGACAGCGCATGCACCGGGAACAGGAACGTCGGGCTCCGCTTGGGTGCACACCACAAGCCATCGCCGTCCAGCCCACCGCAGGCCATCAGCGCGTGCACATGGATGTGGCGGCGCAGGTCCTGCGTCCAGGTATGCAGCACCAGGGTGAAGGCAGCTGTTGCACCGAGCCAGCGCGGGTTCGCGGCGAACTCGCTGAGCGTGGCCGCCGCGCATTGCATCAGCGTGCCGTAGGCCCAGCGCGCGTGGAACTGCGCCAGGGCGTTGAGGGCGTGCGGCAGCGTGAAGACCAGGTGGCAGTACGGTACCGGCAGCAACTCGGCAAGCTGGGCCTGGCGCCAGGCGTCGCGGGCGTCGTTCTGGCACTGCGGACAGTGCCGGTTGCGACAGGAGTGGAACAGCCGCTGCTCCCGTGCACACTGGTCACAGCGCTGCAACTGACCACCCAGCGCCGGTGTGCGGCAAGCGACGATGGCTCGCCAGGCGCGCGCCTGTGGCGTGCTCAGCGTGTGTTGGCGCAGATAGGCCGGCTCGAAGGTGTGCAGCACCTCGGCCAGGGTGGCACTCATCGCGCAGCGGATTCAGTGCAGCGGCGGTCGCGGTGGCGTCGGCGGTGACGACGGCGCCTTTGGCTCGACCTTGGGCAGATGGGCCAGCAACGCCAGCGCGCTGTCACCGACGCTGTGGCCGGGGCGAGCCATGCGAAGGTAGCGGCTGGTGGTGCTGAGCTTGGCGTGGCCGAGCAACTGGCTGATGCTGTTGAGGTCCACGCCGGCTTCCAGCAGATGTGTGGCAAAGCAGTGGCGCAGCGTGTGGATGCCGCCGACCTTGGCGATGCCCGCAGCGTTGCGCGCGGCGTAGAAGTAGCGCCCGGCGCTACGGGTGTCCAGGTGCTGGGAGGGGTTCAGCCGCGCAGGGAACAACCAGTCCTCGGCCTGTGCAGTGCGTCTGCATTGCCGCCAGTACAGCCGTAACTGCTCGAGCAACTCCGGGCTGAGCAGGCTGTAGCGGTCGTGCCCTCCCTTGCCCGCGATGACGTGAATGCACATGCGGTCGGGCGAGGAGTCGATGTCGCAGCCGCGCAGTTGACACAGCTCGCTCACGCGCAGCCCGCTGGCGTAGGCCGTCATCAGAAGCGTGCGCGCCTTCATGGACATCGGCGCAGCCAGCACCGCTGCCACTTCGGCGCGAGACAACACGTCGGGCAGCCGCTGCGGGGCGTGACCCATGGGGATGCGCTGGCGTCGCTCGTTCTGGCCGAGCACCTCGCACACCAGAAACCGCACGGCGCTGGACGCCTGATTGACACTGCTTCGCGCCAGATGCCGCTCGCGCACCAGGTGCAGCAGATAGGCCTGGACCTCCTGGTCGGTGATCAGCTCCGGGGTTCGGCGGTAGTGACGGGCCATCTGCGCGACAACCCTCAGGTAGGACTCTTGCGTGCGTGGCCTGAAGCCGCGCAGCACCATCGCATCGATCATGCGTTGACGTAGTGGTGTCATCGTCGTCTCCGAGTTCCGGGGAACATTCCCCGCAACCAAGGTACAACTCAACTCCGCGCAACGCGATCTGCCCTCGTCGCACACATCCACCGCGTCAGCGGTTTAGTCCAACGGCCAACAGCGGCCAGTCGTTTCCGGTCCCGATGCAGGCCGAAAGCTGACACTTAGCTCCAGCGCCGCGCTTTCCATCGCACGGATTGAGGGTCCGAACTGAACCGCTCATGCGGCAGAATCGGCTGCCCATGAAAAGTTTTGCCCTGTTCGACCGCGTATCGGTTTCGCCGCTTGGCGGATGGAAAAGCACCTTTCGTGGAGTAGTCGTGAGCGAGCCTGAGCCTGTTGATACGGTGAGGGGACCGGAGTACTTCTACTGGGTGGAGTTCGACGAGCCTCAACAAGCCATCGACGGGGCGGACACGTATCGCAAAGCGCAGATTCTGAGCTGCTATCTTGACAGGGGATGGCCGTAAGGGTCTCAGTTCGGCCACAGCCGGACGTACGATTCTGCGAGTATCCGCTGAGGCGACGGCCATGAGCAACCCAAAACGTCACACGCATCCCGCAGAGCTGCTTTGGGCTGAGCAAGCCCTTGCAGTCGACTATCCGGCGGGTGTCTTGCCCGTCGCGAAGCCTATTCGTGGCACCGCCTTTTTCCCCGGGGGCCACGGTCTTTGGAACCCAAATCTGGGCGAGACGATGCCCGAGTTTCCGCTTGGGGGCACGATGATTCTTGGGCACGACTTTCACTCTGAGTTTGGCTACCGCGATTCGTTGCGGAGAGGCTCAGAAAGCGAATTGCAGCCAACTTGGCGCAACCTGCTCGCGGTGCTCGCCGCGGCCGAAATAGAGCCGAGCGACTGTTTCTTCACAAACGTGTTCATGGGCCTTCGTGCCGGCGCAGCGACCACCGGGACATTCCCCGGCGCCCGCGACCCGGAATTCGTCGCGTATTGCCGTCGCTTTCTTGTGCGGCAGCTTGAGGTCCAACGACCATCGCTCATCGTGACGCTTGGCATTCATTCGCCGGTGATGCTCGCACCGCTCTCCCATGACCTCACGTCGTGGGGCGAGGGAATGGGCCTAAAGCACCTTGACCGGGTCGGGCCTGTTCGGCCTAACGTCCGCATTTCAGCGCTTCCCGACTTTCAAACGGTGGTAGTTGCGCTTGTCCACCCGAGCATGCGCCACGCTTGCGTTCGACATCGACGCTACGGCGAGTTCGCCGGAGCTGAAGCTGAACGTAGGATGCTGCGAGATGCGCTGTCGCATGCACGGGCTGCGAACACTTGAGTCAGCCGTGAGCGCCTCGAATCGGCCAAATGCGGACCTTCGCAGGCACCCGGAACTTGTAAGTGCGCATCGCGCACACCGCTTTAGCGCCAGTGCCATCCCATTGACACCACGAAAACGTGTCCAAATCCGCCCAGAAATTCACAATCTCCACCTGCGGCCGCTCGGTAGACTCTCAGATGGGAAAAATCAAAAACAACTGAGGAGTGAGCATGATTTGTCGCTTTGCCCGCGTCGCCGCGGGAATCCTGATCGCGTGGTCCGCCGTTGCCGGCGCCGGCGCTGCACCCAACACCACTTCGGCCAATTCACTCGAAGCTGAGCGCCAGGCTGCTTTCGCTGCCGCGCAGGCCGCCAAGCAGCTCGGGCCGGTCGATGTTCCTGTACGCGACCAAGCATATCTGAGGTTGCCCGCCGGGTATGTCTGGATTCCGAATCCTGCTGCGACACAGTTGTTGGCAGCGATGGGAAATCGCGTTGGCGACGGGTTCGTTGGGGCGATCGTTCCCGCAAGCGATGCGCCTTGGTTCGCTGTCGTGAACGTCGTCAAGGAGGGCTACATCAAGGACGACGACGCCAAGGATTGGAATGCCGACGATCTGCTGAAGAGCCTGAAGGAGGGAACTGCGGCAGCGAACGAAGAACGCACCAAGCGCGGCATAGCGGCCATGGACGTCGTCGGCTGGGCGCAGAAGCCGCACTACGACGCGTCGAGCCATCGCCTCGTGTGGTCCGCTCTCACGATCGACAAGGGCGCTCCGGCGGGCGAGCAAGGCGTCAACTACAACACGTACGCACTGGGACGCGATGGATACATCAGCCTGAACCTGGTGACCGACGCGAAGGCCATCGAGACATACAAGCCAGACGCACTCAGGCTGCTTTCAGCGCTCGAGTACAACGACGGCAAGAAGTACGCGGACTTCAACAGCTCAACAGACAAGGTCGCGGCCTACGGTCTCGCGGCGCTGGTGGCGGGGGCGGCGGCGAAGAAGTTTGGCCTGTTCGCAATACTTCTCGCTTTCCTCGCGAAGTTTGCAAAGGTCGGCGTTCTTGCAGCTGCCGCCGCTGCGTGGGGCGCGACCAAGATTTTTAAGAAGAAGACAAACGTTCCTGCCACGACGGCACAGCTCCCTGAGGATGCGACTGCTCCGATCAGCAACAACCCGACATCTCCTAACAGGCTGCTGAAATACCTCATTCGAAAGTCCCCCGAAAGTGGGCCTGGGGCGTTGTCCTTGCAGACCCACGAAACCCCCTGCGATGCGCGGCCCTGACACATTCACCGAAGGTTTGTTCACGATGAGACGGCTGGACGACTTCGTTCCCGCCGACCATCCGCTGCGCCGCATCCGGGTGATGGTCAATGAGGCGCTGGCCAAGATGGACGAGTTGTTCTCTCGGATGTACGAGGCCGACATCAAGGGCGGCCGCCCGAGCATCGCGCCGGAGAAGCTGCTTCGCGCGATGCTGTTGCAGATTCTGTTCAGCATCCGCTCGGAGCGCCAGCTCATGGAGCAGACGCAATACAACATGCTGTTTCGCTGGTTCATCGGCCTGGCGATGGACGACGCGGTGTGGGTGCCGACGGTGTTCAGCAAGAACCGCCAGCGCCTGATTGAGCACGACGCGGTGGTCGCCTTCTTCAACGAAGTGCTGGAGACGGCGGAGAACAAGGATTGGTTGTCGGGAGAGCACTTCAGCGTCGATGGCACGCTGATCCAGGCCTGGGCAGGACACAAGAGCTTCGTTAGCAAGGGCGGTGACGACGATGCCGGCAGCGGCGGGGACTTCAAGGGGCAGCGACGCAGCAACGAAACGCACGAGTCGAAGACCGATCCCGATTCGAGGCTGTACCGCAAGGGCAAGACTGCCAGCGAGTTGCGCTACATGGGGCACACGCTCACCGACAACCGTCACGGCCTGGTCGTCAACGCCATGGTCACGCAGGCCGACGGCTTTGCCGAACGTGAAGCGGCCAAGGTCATGATCAGGGACGCACGTCAAGCCACCGCGAGAGCGGATACCGAGGTCACGCTTGGTGCCGACAAGGGCTATGACGCGGCCGAGTTCATCGAGGCGCTGCATCGCATGAACGTCACGCCGCATGTGGCGCAGAACAAAGCGGGGCGTCGTTCGGCGGTGGCCGACGAGATCGCCCGGAGCGAGGGCTATGCGATCTCGCAGCGCAAGCGAAAGCTCATCGAGCAGGGCTTCGGCTGGGCCAAGTTCGTCGGCCCCATCCGGCAGGTGATGGTGCGCGGCATCAAGAAAGTCGACCAGTTGTTCGTGCTGACGATGGCCGCCTACAACTTGGTGCGCATGCGGACCTTGGCAGAAGTCCGTCCGTTGGCCGCGTAGCGGGCCAGTGAGAGCCCCAAACGCGCCTCAAAACGGGGGAAACAGGGATGGCAGCGGACTTGGGACGCCGAAATCACAAGAATGCCGTCTTCAGTGCGCTGGGCGCCTTCGGCGTGCCTGGTACTTCAGCAGCCTGCTAAGGGCTAAGCCTCCGGCAATGAAGCTGGTTCTCCTGCTGCTGACGGCGGGCAAGTTCAGCAAGATGCTGCTCACCGGCGGCTCGATGCTGCTCTCGGTCGTTGCATACGCTCTCATCTTCGGCTGGCGGTACGCCGTCGGCTTCGTGGGACTCATCTTCGTCCACGAGATGGGCCACTACCTTGCCGCGCGCCAGCGCGGACTCGATGTTGGGCTGCCAACTTTCATCCCGTTCGTGGGCGCCTGGATCGAGCTGAAGGATCAGCCGCACGACGTCGAGACGGGGGCATGGGTCGGTTTTTCCGGGCCGCTGTTGGGTAGCCTGGCCGCGCTCGGCTGTTATTTCGCTGCACGCGAAAGGCAGCACCTTGTTGCTTGCGCTGGCATACGCGGGGTTCTTCATCAACCTCTTCAACCTGATTCCCATCTCTCCGCTGGATGGTGGTCGGATCACCGCAGTTCTTACGCCGTGCGTGTGGCTAGTCGGAGTTCCCGTTCTGGTAGCGGTCTTTCTCTGGCGACCGAGTCCGCTGCTCATTCTCGTCGCCGTGCTCGCGGCGCCCCAGGTGATCCGCGCCTGGAAATACGATCCGGAGGATCCTGCTAACCAGGCGTACTACGCGGTCACGGCCGAGACCCGTTTGACCTACTGCGTCTACTATCTGGGCCTTCTGGCGTTTCTCGCGGTCATGGCTCATGACACTCACGAGATGTTGGGCGCAGTCCGTAGTCTGCGTGGCTAGCCCAAGTCGATCTGATCGGTCTGGATTCTTGCGTACCCGGTAACGGCCAGGAGCCGACTTTGAAGGCCGGGCAGAATCGGCCGCCTCCGCAACATCGTGAGCCTCTCAATGACAGCCTGGACCATCATCGAAGCGACACAAGAGGAGGTGAGGTCGGGCGAGCTCGGTCGACGGCTGCGCCACTTCAACTACGGTTTCGTGGGCGAGTATCCCGAATCGCAACCGGTGTGGCTCAGCGCCAGGGATGAAGAAGGTCGAATGGTCGGAGGGCTTCGCGGATACGTCTTCCTGTACTGGCTCCACATCGACGTGCTTTGGGTCGACGAGGCGGTCAGGGCTACCGGGCTTGGCAGCAAACTGCTTGAGCAGGCCGAGGCGAAGGCGAAGACCTTGGGCGCGCACGGCGCCAAGCTCGACACGTTTGAGTGGCAGGCCCCCGACTTCTATGCGAGGCGCGGCTACCATGAGTTTGGCCGCATCGACAACCACACCAATGGGTTCTACCTAGCGTTCATGATGAAGAAGCTTTGAGGACCCAGGGCAGAATGCGCGGCCACGAGCACGCGTCAGCCAGGCGTTTCTGGCCCATTGCAAGCAGCCAAATATACTGAGCGGAGCCTCGCCGCATCGGCTTTGGCGGGGCATGAAGATCGTCCGATACGGAGGCCCATTTTGGTGAATAACAAGTTGCTACATTGCGCCGCGGCGGCACTGCTGTGCGTCACTTCCTGGGCTGGCGCCCAAACAGAAGCGCAGACGCTGCCGCTGACACCCGAGCAGCAGCGTTTCCACGACATCTACAAGGAACTCGTCGAGATCAACACGACCCATCTGACGGGCAACAACACCGAGGCGGCGCAGGCCATGCGCAAGCACCTATTGGATGCGGGCTTCAAGGCCGACGAGATTCAACTCTTCGAGCCCTACCCCAATAAGGGCAATCTGGTCGTTCGCTACAAGGGCACGGGCGGGAAGAAGCCGCTCCTGCTGTTGGCCCACCTCGACGTGGTCGAGGCTCGCCGTCAGGACTGGAAGACGGATCCGTTCAAGCTCAAGGAAGACGACGGTTACTTCACCGCGCGCGGCGCATCGGATGACAAGGCCATGGCGGCTTCGTTCGTCTCTATCCTGGGCCAACTCAAGCGCGAGGGGTTCAAGCCCAATCGCGACATCGTGCTGGCGCTCACGGCAGACGAGGAACTCGGTGACGTGCCCACCAACGGTGTTTTCTGGCTCGTGAACAACCAGCGCGCGCTGCTCGACGCGGAGTTCGGTATCAACGAGGGCGGCGGCGGCCAGCTCAACAACGGCAAGCCCGTGCTGCACCGCATGCAGGTAGCCGAGAAGATGTACACGACCTATAAGCTCGAGGTGCGCGATGTCGGCGGCCACAGCTCCTTGCCTACTCCCGCCAACCCGATCTACGAGCTCAGCGCATCACTGGATCGACTCGGTGCGTTCCGCTTCCCCGTGAAACTGGCCGACGTCACGCGCAGCTACTTCGAAAAAAGCGCCCAGTTCGAAACCGGTCAGATGGGTCAGGACATGCGCGCGGTCGCGTCTGGAACGCCGGACGAGGCCGCGATCGATCGCCTGTCGCGCTCAGCGCTGTACAACGCCACCCTGCGCACCACCTGCGTGGCGACGCAACTCGTGGCCGGCCATGCGGAGAACGCGCTGCCGCAGTCGGCAAAAGCGACGGTGAACTGCCGCATCCTGCCGGCTGTACAACGCCACCCTGCGCACCACCTGCGTGGCGACGCAACTCGTGGCCGGCCATGCGGAGAACGCGCTGCCGCAGTCGGCAAAAGCGACGGTGAACTGCCGCATCCTGCCGCACGACGATCCCGCTGAGGTTGATGCCACTCTGCGCAAGGTACTGGGCAGCAGTCGCATCAAGATTGAAACAAGCAATCCGCCGCTCAAGAGTCCGCCGTCGCCGCTGCGCGCCGACGTGCTGGAAGTCGTCGATTCCATCACTCAACAGATGTGGCCCGGCATCCCGGTGGTCCCGACGATGAGCACGGGCGCAACCGACAGCCGCTTCATGCGCAACGTCGGCATCCCGATGTACGGCGTTTCCGGCATCTTCTCGGAGCCCAGCGACGCTCGCGCCCACGGCCTGGACGAGCGCGTTGCTATTCCGCGGCTCTATGATGGCCGCGAGTTCATGTACCGGATGGTTAAGCAGCTTTCTCAGTAGTTCGCCATCGGGCGGGCCCGACCCCGGCGCATGAAGCATGGGGTGCGGGTAGTGCTTCTTAGTAGGCGCATGCTGGGTGCGGCTCGCGCCGCACCCCTCAGCGGACACAGGGGATCGAAGAAGGAAACTCCGCGAGCCATCGCGCCCACTCGATCACCGATGCTTTCGGCTGCCACGTGAGAAATAGATCTCTTTTCGCGTAGTCATGCAAGACGAGACCCGTGAGCAAGGGCCGAACGCGGCCAGAAGCGGCCTTCAACTGACCAACTCAATCGCAACGCAACAATGCTCGAACTGAAGCCTTCGGAGTTTCATCGCGTCGCTTCCCTTTTTGACAATCTTCCGTACGGTCCCAGCATCCCCAACTCGGTCATTGCCGGTGTCGGGCATGGCAGGGTGTTCGCGAACTACCCGACACGGCCGACGGCAGCCCTTGTCTACAACAACGGCGCCTGCACGCTCGCCGGGACCGCCGGTGACGTTGTCTTCGCCGAGCAGGTCTGTCAATGGCTGCTCGAATACCACGGCTCGGACTACTTTATCCTCTATGCCTTCCCTGATGCATGGGAAGCAGTGCTGGACAGCATCCTCGGGAGCGCCGCTAAGAAGCGACGGCGTCTTGACTTCGATTTCAATCGTTAAAGATTTGCTCGGATTGAGGGCTGGAAGAGCACTGTTCCGACGGGCTATGAACTCCTTCGCATTGATGAACAGTTGATGCAGCGAATACGCGACGTTGCCAATCCCTACAGCCGCAGCTATTGGAAATCAGCTGCCGATTTCGTTCAGCACGGCGTCGGCTTCTGCGCCCTACATCAAGATGTCATCGTCAGCATGTGCTACACGGCCTTCGCTTGGCATGGTCATCACGACATCGACATCTTGACCGCTGAGGGTCATCGCCGTAAAGGGCTTGGCACGGTAGCGGCGTGCGCCTTCATCGATCACTGTTTGAACCATGACCTGGTCCCAAATTGGGATTGCTGGACCAACAACCAGCCCTCGGTGGTTCTTGCTGAGAAGCTAGGCTTTGAGGCGCGGGTGGAGGTTCCGACCTACCATGGGGTGCGTCCCTGACGGCAGTCGGCCACAACCAGACGTCCAACTCGAAGGCAGAATTTGGCATGCAATCGAAGCAGCTTCTCGCGCGGAACATCGAGTTCGGCAACGCCGGCGATATGGACACCCATGAAACCGGCTGGTTTGTCGGATTCAGCGACTGCACCAAGGGGGCATCAAGCCACCTCCGCCACGTGCCTGCCGACGAACCTGCCGCTGGGCTGTGCGTCAAGTGGTTCTCTCATCCGGCAGGCAATCCGAACGGCGAGTTCAAGCCGCTGAGCGACGGGAGGACGATGTCAGTCTTGGTGAGCCCGACCAGCGAGTTCAGGATTGAGTTCTCGGTAACCGCCGACTTCGCGTCACAGGATGTCATGGCGCACACCTTGCGCCGCCATGGTGACTTTGTCATATGGGGCCCAGGCCTCTTCCACCGCGCCTTTGGAGTCCAGCCGGCATGCATACTCACCGTCCGCTGGTCTCCGCCGCGATAGACGGCAGGCGGCCAGAAGGAGACGGTCGACCTTAGCATTCCGAAGCGCGTGCGCACTGACAGCGTGACGAGCAACAATCGACCAGAAACCAATCTCACAAAGGTTTCACTAAGCTCAGGACCATCGGATGGACCGCAAAGCTCAAATCTATTGCCCTCACTGCAAGTTCAGACCACGAGCTGAAGACCGGTGGTTCTGCGTACCAAGCTGCGGAACTGCCTGGAATACGTTTTGGACGCGGGGCGTTTGCCCGGGCTGCAGCGTTAGATGGCCCCAAACGCAATGCCTCCAGTGCGACATCTATTCGCCGCACGAGGACTGGTATCACTACCCGGAGCCTGACGAGGTCTGTGAAGACAGCGAAGCGCTGCAGGAGGCTGGCCTATAGGTGAGGGTCCTGGCGCGGCGGCGAAGCGCATGCGCACCGGCATCTAGGCCGACAACAATCGGCCAATAGGAGACCTTCAAGATGTCCCTCGAATCGACGCTAAAAATACTCACGGCGATGGGCGCAGTGGTTGCCTTCTGTTGGGGCGCATACCAGTTCCTCCTTACACAACGCGGCCAAGCTGAAACGCGAAGAGTCGAGGCCACAAGGCCGTTTCTTGACAGACAACTGAAGCTTTACACTGATGCCACTCAGGCTGCTTCGACGATGGCAACATCAAAATCACCGGAGGAGGTAGCCGCAGCGAGGAGCAGATTCCTCCTGCTGTTTTGGGGAGAACTTGTGATGGTGGAAGACCGCCACGTCGAATCGGCGATGGTGGAGTTCAGGGACGCGCTCAACGCAGGCAAGAAGGGACCAGAGCTCGAACAATTGTCGCTGCGGCTCGCGCGCGCATGTCGTGATTCCTTGGCCGAATCATGGGGCGTCAAGCAGTGGCAAGACCCGCACAACGCGCCAGAGCCCGGAAAGTAAGTCAGAATCCGGGCCACAAGCTGCCGTTCGGGGCCGCCACAGCCGGAAGGTCCGGCCTTTGTCTGCCTAGTAACATTGCAGCGCCTGACGAGTAGTGTGAATATGCAATCAGCCGGTGCCGCCACCTTCGACGAAGCCTATTACCAGCGCTACTACTTCGACAAGAAGACCAAAGTGGTGGACCCCCAGCATGTCGAGCGGTTGGGCGCGTTTGTCTGCGCCTACCTGCGATACCTGCGCGTGCCCATAAGGCGAGTGCTGGACGTGGGTTGCGGCATCGGGCTCTGGCGTGACATCGTGGCGCGGCAATTCCCCTTGGCCAGTTACCACGGAGTGGAGTTCAGCGAATACCTGTGCGGGCGCTACGGGTGGGAGCGCGGCTCGGTGGTGGATTACCAAGTCAGGAAGCCCTTTGACTTCGTCATCTGCCAGGGCGTGCTGCCTTATCTCAGCCCGCCAGATGTGAAGCGCGCTCTGCGCAACCTGAGCCTACTGTGTCAGGGCGCCCTGTATGTGGAGGCCGTGACGCGCGAGGACTACGCGCGCGACATCGTGGATGAGGACGTGACCGACCCGCACATCTTTCGCCACCGCGCCGAGGTGTACCGGCACGGGCTGTCGCGGCATTTTCAGGAGGTGGGCGGCGGCGTGTGGCTGAGCCGGCAAGCCGAGGTGCCACTGTTCTCACTGGAGTACGTAGCAGAGTGACGTCTCCCCCCGGAAAGCCCTCCAGGCAAAAGTGCGACTGTGTCGGGCCGCTTGGCGAGCGGGCGCCGTCCGCAACGGTTACCTTGAGTCCACTCACGCGAACCAAGAGGCAACAGTGTGGTTGGTGCCACCGGCAACGACGACGATATTGTGTCTAGTCACTGATTCCTGGCCATCCGTACGTCTGCAATGGGCCCGAAGCTCCGAAGACAGCAACCGGCTACAGTTCGGCCAAAACCGGAAGTTCGTCGTTGCCGCACAACTGTCGCAGCATGTATTCCGTGTGAGCGCGTGCGTACTAAAGCTCAAGAAATCCCCGAGAAGTACATCGAGGATGCTTGGTATCGTGGCGGCTGACGGCCGAGGCTGTGTGAAAACTCCGTTGAGTCATGTTTTCAGGGGTCCTTGACCCCTTGGCTCATCAGAAAAAATGCAACCTGGGTCCATCTGAGAGGCCGACTTTCGGAGCGATGTCGACCGCATTGAGTTTTCACACAGCCTCGGCCAGTTCCAGTCGCTGGCCACAGGCGGCTTCCTGGCATCTCACTAGGCCATAGTTGCCGCGATGAAGCACCTGCGTCGACTGCATGCCCCGAGAACACAAGCTCGGGGAATTTCGTCTTGGCGGGCTGCTTTCTGGTGCGCACGGGCAAAGGCACACAGCGCCTCGGATGCCCGCACTTACCGCAAATGCCGGTCGGGCCTGCAACAGCCTTGCGCCGGGACTCCGCTATCCCGCCGCCACGATCACATGCGCCTGAATCTTGCCGGCCACCGGGCCTTCGCCACGGCGGCTGGCGATCGCCTCCGTCGCGCGGTCCGTAGCGAGTTGAAGCAAGCTGGCGTCGCGCGCCTCGATTTCGTTGCGCAGCGGCGTTCCCTGGCAATAGGCGGTGGCAACGTCGCGTGCCGAGGACGCGCGACTCACCTTCTCGTGCGTCTCGATCTCGATGTCGGTGAACCCTGCGCGGCTCAATTCCTCGCGGATCAGTGCGACATCGTGATAGCCGTGCGGCGTGCGGGCGAGGAATCGCGGAGGGTCGTGCGGAAACACCGCGGCGACGGCGTTGGTGACGTCGTCGGCAAAGGCGTTCTCTTCGATGCGGTCCCAGACATTGAAGACAAATCGCCCGCCTGGCCTCAGCACGCGACGCGCCTCGGCGTAGCCGGCGACCCGGTCGGGGAAAAACATCGCGCCGAACTGACAGCAAACGACGTCGAACGAGGCATCTTCGAACGGCAGGTCGAGCGCGTCCGCCTGTCGCCATTCGATACGGCTATCGGACCCCTGCCGGGTGGCGGCATAGTCGAGCATGGGTTGGTTGAGGTCGGTCACCACGTAGCGCGCGTCGGCGCTGAGCTTTGGCGCAAGCGCCCGCGTGACCACGCCACTGCCGGCCGCAGTTTCAAGCACCGAACCGGGCGAGGAGGCAGCGACAAGCTCCGCCAGGTCGGCGGCATAGGCCTCGAAGATCAGGGGAACCATCAGCGTGTCGTAGAACTTCGGGATCGAGCCCGCGAACACCTTTTCGCTCTCAGCCATGGGATCTCCTTGAAAGCTCTGCACGTCGCCTTGACCCCTCATTTCAGAGCGGGTCAGGCCTCTCCAACGAGCCCGCTGCCTAGTTGGGCATTGGTGACGATGCGCTATGGTGGCCGCGCATGCCACCCTCGTCAACGTCGTCCTGCGGTCTTCTCCATCATGCTTGCCGGCTACTTTTGCCCTTTTGCCGGACATTCCCGCCCGAGTAAGGCGCCTCAGGCGCGTTCAGCCCAGGGATTCAGGGCGAATGGCTGCTGACTGGCGTCGAACGAATGCTTGCGTGGCAGCGCTGTCGCGGTGATGCTGCGAATGGCCGCTGTCGGGCGAGCAATCTCAGCCGCCGTATGGTCGAGATGGGCCCGAAGCTCTGATCCAGCGACCGGCTACAGTCGGCCACTAGCCGTCATTCGATGACAGGGCCGAAAGATGCAATAGACATCTCAGAAGCTCTTGGGTTGATTCCTGGCTTCCATGATTGCTGATTGAAGCTTGCGCTTCACTATGGCATCCTGAAGGTCAAGCCGCCCGCGCCGAGGGTATCTTGGCGTCTTGCCGGGCGCGGGCGCGAACCAGGCGTCATCAAAGGAAAGCCGGTGATGATTGACCAGGTCAAACTTGGTTGCCTTGGTTAAGCCCGTTTTTGCGCTGGCCTCAATGACGAACTCTCCCGGGTACACCGCTGTGGTGTTCTGGGATGTGGCGTATGCGACTACCACAACAGAACCGGCCGGGTCATCGGTCGCCTCTTCGACTTGAAGCACTAAGGCCGGGCGGTTCTTGGGGCCTGGCACGCCCATTTCCTGCGGAAAGCTGCACTCAACAATGTCGCCGAGTTTGGGCCGCGGTTTCCAGTAGTTCCTGCTCACAGCAGCGAGTCGATGACCTTACCTCTCCTTTTTGGTTCGGCCTTCGCGATGGCTTGGTGCTGTGTCTTGGTGAGTGGCATCAATTTCTCCGTGTCCTGTTCGACGAAAACCTCGTCTCGCAGTCTAGCGAGTGCGTACAGGACGGTTTGGGTTTCATTGAAGCCCAATTTTTTGGCCAGCGCCCGCAGCGCGTCTCTCGACACGGTAGTCAGCGTGTCGTCTTTGAAATTCAGCTTAAGTGGCTGACGGCTGGTGGTGGCAGGCATGGCGGCTCCGCGGATGGGTCACGTGTATGTATATTCTACATACCGCGTAGCTATATTGCAAGCTGACGTGCAACGCTGTTCATAAGGCGACCGAGGCGCCGAACAGTTGGGTGACCTTGCGCCGGCGCTTGAGCATGGGTGGGTCGACGGAATAGTGATGAGCGCCTTCGACAAGCACATCACATCAAATGAGAGGCTGGAAGCCTTCCTGCCACGAATGGCAAAGACGAATTCGTACCTACGTTCGGCCGTTGTTCCAGGGGACGTGGTGATGGTCGGAAAGGTTCGCGCCAGCAAGGAATTCTTGCTGCCGGAGATTGAGCGACTGGAAGACCTTTTCCTGCGCCCTCAGGTACTCTCCGAGCCATGGGAGATATTCACAGTACCGACGGGTTGGCGAGCCGCATGACAGGCAGCAGCCGGCCAAAAGTCGACGGTCGCGCACAGCTTCTGCCTTCGCCACAAACCATGAAGCTCCACTCTCAGCCTGAATTCGAGGCAAGGCTTGTCGCCATGGTGCGCTCGTCGAACAGCTTGATGGCTGCATTAAGGGTGGTGCGCTCGCTTGGTTTGAACTGTTGGTGCATCGGCGCCGGCGCCGTGCGTTCGCTCGTGTGGGACGCGCTCCATGGCTATGAACGGCCTTCAGCGATTGAAGACGTCGACGTCGTCTACTTCGACGACGCGGCCGGCGGTCCAGGGCAGGATGCGGACTTTGAACGTCGCCTCCGCGAGGCTATGCCGGCGTTGCGTTGGGAGGTCACGAACCAAGCCACCGTCCACGTCTGGTTCGCCAACAATTTCGGGCAGGTGGTACCGCCGGTTCGGACCCTCGAAGAAGGCGTGGCCACCTGGCCGGAGTTCGCCACATGTGTGGGCGTCAACCTGGATGATGAGGAAACGATTGGGGTCGTGGCTCCGCACGGGCTCGAGGACCTATTCGGACTGCTCGTTCGACACAACCCGCTCAGAGCGAGCGCCGCTACCTATCGGCAGCGAGTGCAATCAAAGCGGTTCGGCGAGCGATGGCCGTTGCTTTCGATAGACGCATACTGAAGGCAGAATTCGGCCAACAGCAGTCGTTCGGGTCGACGTGACCGGCAGCCATGCCTTACCTAAACGGCTACTCTCGAGGGCGCCCTTCGTCAATCCAAGCCTGAGTTTCCTTGATGCCAAGCCGGTAACGCGCACAGTTGAAAGCCGCAAGCGCATTCAGTTCCTGCGCAAGCAACTGCTGGAACTTCGAAGCATCCTCGTCGGGTAGCCCCACACCGGCAAGCGCTTCCGCCACAGGCTTACGGCCTCTAACCACCAGGCCCACCGCTTCGTTAAGCGCCTCGCGATACTTTACGCGGAATGGGTCCGGCGAACCCATGGACTCCCGCACCACCTTGTACTTGGCTTGGGAGCGCCGATAGGTCCAATCGAAGAGGTCCACTGCCATTGAGACGTCACAGCACTCATAAACGCCCATCATGGCCAGTGCGTAATCTTCTCGGTCGACGTCCAGGAACGACAGAGGTGCCTGGTTGTAGAGCATCAGCGGGACATTGGCTGCAAGCCGACTCACTCGTTTGTTCCCGTCTTCGAAGGGCTGCAGATACGCCAGGTTGACCCAGAGGAAAAAGGCCGCCTCCATAGGATTTTTGATGAGTTGAGCCATCGAGATGATGCGCTCGAACATCTCCTTTAGCAGCGCTGGAACCTGGGTGGGAACGTAAGTGGTGCCGCTGATATTGACCACTTTTTCGCGAATAGCCCCGAGCGAAGCCACATCCGATAGAAGATCTTGCATTAGCACCGAGTGCAGATTGCGAACGAGTCCTGCACTGAGTCCCTGGGTCGGGACGGCATCTACAAGGAACTCGATGGCAGCCTTGTGATTGAGCAGCATGACCGCGTCACTGTCCGTGGCAGCCGCTCCACTCTTGAACAGCTCCTCGGTGTCCAGCAGGGTGTAGCGGTTGCCCTCGAGATGAGATGACGACCATGACAGGTCGATCAGCAGTTGCTCCAGGACCTTGCGGACATACGTGCCCGCCGGCAGTTGCCCCGGGTGGCGACCGAGCGCAGCCAGCTCTTCGGCGAGCTCGCGCGGCAGCAGGAAAGTCTCGTTGGGCTTGTATTCGTCGACGAACTCGCGGCGGTACGTCACCGGCAAGCGGGACGCCAGCGGCAATGCCAGTCGCTGCCTGAGTGCCACGCTCGCCGTGCGCCAAGTCGGAGCAACGCGGCGTCGGGCTTCTACGAGAGGTGGCTGAGCTGCAGTCTTGCCAACCGCAACAGGGGTTCCCGTTGCCGGTAGGCGATACCGGGTAGCACGAGCCTTGCCCGTGACCTCGATTCGCTGATCCGCCACAAGCCTTGACAGCATGCGCTTGACGGCAGGCAGGCTCGAGCCTGCGGCTTCAACCAGTTGGGCAGAAGAGACGCGCTCGTGGCCTGCAGACGCGAGAGCGGCCATGGCTCTTAGCAATGCATCGGATGTCAGTCGGTGGTCGTAAGGCATGAATCGGCTCGATGTGGTGAGCTGATTGTATCGAATCGAGCCCATTTCGCCGAGTATCGGCTCGATATTTGAGCCAATTCCGAATAAATCGAGCTGATATTGTTGAGCCGATTCTCGGGCTTGAAAGCCCTCTGGGCTAGGGCTAGGCTGTCCCGAACTCGGTCTGCGCTTGGCCTCTCGATGAAGCCGAGCGAGCGCAGCCTTCTACCAACTCTTTGCGAAAAGCGGCTACTGCACGCGTTTCGCTTTTGCTTGTATGCGAAAGAGCAGTCCTCGTGAGCGAGGCGCCTGAGGGGCGAAAATCGGCCAAAGGAGCGGTCGGTCGGGCGTCCGCCCGCTACGACCGGTCTAGACTGCAAGCTGTCCTTCGTGTGCGGCGAGTGACGGGCAGCCCACGACCCGATCCTGACGCTGACGCGTCTGATCGCAGAGCCGCAAGGCTGCCGTTTGCGCGACTCCGTGGAGCGGACGCTTCTTCGACGCCGGGGCCGAAACCCAGTTCACGCCCTGCCCTGGGGGCCGCATGAAACGTCGAACGTTCTTGGCCAGAGGTGCAGTCCCGGCGCGATGACGTCGCCTTTTCCAGTCTCCGCCGCTCATCACTTGAGTCACACCTGGCGAGGCCAAGGCTTGTCCATAATCAGGTGCGTGTTTTAAGCTGCCTTGAGGCCTGTCGTGCTGAAAGAGGTGTTCCGATGAATGAGCTTGAACGACTGGAAGCCATGCTTCGTGCGCAGCCGGCGTCCCTCACCATTGAGCAACGTCGGGCAGCGTCCGACACTCTGGGAGATCTCTTCCCGCTGGCAGCGGATGTCTGTGTGGAACAGGTGGAGGCGCACGGCGTTCAAGCTGAATGGACGTCCACGCCTGTCGCGAGCACCAGCGAAGTCATCCTCTATCTTCACAGCGGGGGATATGTTTGGGGCTCGCTGAAGAGCCATCGGCACCTCGTGAGCGAGTTGGGCCGCACGGCGACGATGAGAACGCTCGCCCTCGACTACAGGCGTGCCCCTGAGTTCCCGTTTCCGCATGCCCTGGAAGATGCGGTCAGCGGATACAGATTCCTCCTGGATTCCGGCTTCAAACCTCGTCAGATCGCGGTCGCCGGCGATAGCGCGGGAGCGGGCCTGGCCGTGGCCTTGCTGGTCCGACTGAAAGAACTGGGCATGCAGCAGCCAGCCTGCGCACTGCTTCTCTCGCCCTGGGCCGACATGACAGCGACTGCGGACAGCTACAGCCGCAACGCGAAGCGAGATCCGGTCCTCAACCGCGAGATCATGCAGTTTTTGGCCGAGCAGTACCTTGGAGAGCGGTCACGAGAGACACCTCTCGCGTCGCCGGTTTTCGCCGATCTGAGCGGCATCGCCCCTCTCACGATCTTCGTGGGGGCCACGGAGGCCTTGCTGGATGACGCGGTCGCACTCACCCGCGCGGCGGGTCTCGCCGATGTGAGCGTGCGGCTGGAGATTTGGCCAAAGATGTTCCACGTCTGGCCCACCTACCATCAGGTGTTGGCGCAAGGCAGGCAAGGTGTCGCCAGAGCTGGAAGGCTGCTGCGTGAAGCCGTGGAAGCGGCTTCGAGCGGCGAAGGCTGATGCATCGGTACAGCGAGATGATCGCTTCTCAGACTGCGGGCCTGCTGCATGCGCCATCGCTGTTTGGCTACGCATGCGTGGGAGGCAACGGTTCAATGCACCGTTGGCTCACCGTGTGTGTCGCCGCGCGCCGGTCGTGTCGACCTTTGGGCCAGCGCACGCAACGCGAGTCCGACCGTCATTGACGAGCCCGACAGGTGACCGTCGCGACCGGCAGGTCTTGGCCGCCAGTTCCACTTCACCGGCCGCGGTCGAAGGTCAGCTTCGCTGCATACTTGTCGTTCGGCGCCCGACGTCGACGAACCGCAACGAGCCCCAAGTGACCGTTCCCAAAGAAGGGGCGCGCCGATAAATGGGGTTTGCCAGTGTGCTTCGCGCGCATGCAGCATGAGGTGCAAGGTGTGCGCACCCTGCACGGATAGAAGTTCGTCCGAGCACTGGCTCGAACGCTCGCCACACCCCGACCTCGGATCAGGATGCATCACCGGTGCCACGCCACCGTCCCGTCCACTCAGCAACACCCGGGGGCCGCCATGAAATACCGCTTCTTGTCGATGCGATGCTAATAAAGACTTGACACAAGAGTCCCGTAGAAGCGGAAGTTGATCGATCGCGATCGGCCAGTTGTGGCGCTGCAAGCGCCCCGCATGGTCTGACGAAAATGGTCGACAACGCGGCGCATACTCGCGCGGACGGTGCAACCAAGATCGCAAGGAGAGACGGCCATGAGATGCCCTCACTGCCAGCACGACAACCCCGAAGGGGCAAGGTTCTGCAACGACTGTGCGCAACCGCTCCCGTCGCGGATGGACGTGCCAATGCATGCTGCATCGCCGGGTGTCGCGATCCCGAAGCATCTGGCCGAAAAGATCATCGGCTCCCAGCTCGCGCTGGAAGGCGAGCGCAAGCAGATCAGCGTGCTCTTCGCCGACATGAAGGGTTCGATGGAGCTGCTGGCCGGGCGTGACCCTGAGGAGGCCCGCAACATCCTCGACCCGGTGCTCGAGCAAATGATGGAAGCGGTCCATTACTACGAGGGCACGGTCAACCAGGTGATGGGTGACGGCATCATGGCACTGTTCGGTGCGCCGATCGCCCATGAAGATCACGCCGTGCGCGCATGCTGCGCGGCGCTTCGAATGCAAGCGACTGTGGAACGCCATAGCGAAGGGCTGCGACGCGCAGGCGCCACGCCGGTTGAGATCCGCGTCGGCGTCAACTCCGGTGAAGTCGTCGTTCGATCGATCAGCAGCGACTTGCACATGGACTACACGGCGGTCGGACAGACCACGCATCTCGCCGCGCGCATGGAACAGATGGCGAGCGCGAGCTCGATCCTGATCACCGCCGAGACGCTGCGCCTCGCGCAGGGAACCATGCTGGCCAATCCGCTGGGGCCGATCCGCGTCGCGGGGCTGCGCGAGCCGGTGAATGCGTATGAACTGATCGGTGTCGGCCCGGCGCGTAGCCGGCTGCAGGCCGCGGCAACCCGAGGGCTGGGCCGATTCGTAGGCCGCGATCGCGAAATGGGTGCGCTGGCGAGTGCCATCGATCTTGCGGCGCGGGGCCATGGGCAAATCGTCACAGTAATCGGCGAGGCAGGGGTCGGCAAGTCACGTCTGCTGCACGAGTTCGTTCACGGTAGCGGTACCTGTGGCTGGCTGGTCCTCGAAACTGGCTGTGTTTCTTATGGCAAGACGAAGGGTTACCTGCCCGTCATCGACGCGCTCAAGACCTACTTCGCCATTGAGGAACGTGACGACGGGCGCAGAGTGCGCGACCGAGTGACCGGCAAGCTGCTGTCGCTCGATCGCTCGCTCGAGCCCACGCTGCCTGCGCTGTGGGCGCTGTTGGACGTGCTGCCTGAAGAGGACCCCTGGCAGCGCCTCGACCCCGGGCAGCGGCGGCAGGCCATCGTCGACGCCCTGAAGCGGCTCGTACTGCGCGAGTGCCAAGTGCAGCCTGTCGTGTTGGTGTTCGAAGACTTGCAATGGGTCGACGCGGAGAGCCGGGCGGTGCTCGACACGCTGGTCGAGGGCCTGCCTGCTGCGAAACTGTTGTTGCTTGTGAGCTGCCGGCCCGAGGCCGGGCATCCGCGGGGCCAGAAGACCCACTACCAGCAATTGCACCTCGATCCACTGCCGCGCGCATCCGCCGAGGAGTTGCTCGACGCGCTGTTGGGTCAGGCGAGCGATCTACACGATCTGCGGCAGCACCTCATCGAGCGCACCGAAGGCAACCCGTTTTTTATCGAGGAATCCGTATCCGCGCTGGCCGAAACCGGCGCGCTTGCCGGTGACCAGGGCGCCTATCGATTGGGCCGAGCGGTAGAAGCGTCTAAGGTACCCGCGACCGTGCAAGCGATTCTGGCGGCGCGCATCGATCGTCTTGCGCCTGATGACAAGCAGCTGCTGCAAGCTGCTGCCGTGGTCGGCAAGGACGTTCCGTTCGCCCTGTTGCGATCGATCGCCGGGGTCGCGGAGGATGTGCTGCGAGCGACGCTTGTACGCCTGCAGGCGGCCGAATTTCTCTACGAGGCGGCGCTATTCCCCGATCTCGAGTACACGTTCAAGCATGCGCTGACGCATGAGGTCAGCTATGCGAGCCTGCTCGGCGAACGGCGGCGCGAGCTGCACGCTCGCGTCGTCGCTGCAATCGAAGCGCTCTATCGCGATCGAATCGGTGAACATTCCGAGTGGCTGGCTCATCACGCGCTGCGCGGTGGGCTGAAGGGCAAAGCCATCTCGTACCTGAACGATGCGGGCACCAAGGCCGTCATGCGCTCGGCCCATCGCGAAGCGACCGGGTTCTTCGAAGAAGCCTTGGCCCTGGTGGCGGGTCTGCCTGAAACGCGCGAGACGCTCGCCAGCGCCCTCGAGTCGCTCACGGGCCTCGGGCCCGCGCTGATGGCGATCAAGGGCGGTTGGGACCGGGACGTCGAGGCTTGCTATACGAAGGCGCTCGATCTCTGCGATCGTCTGGGCGAGACCTCGCGCCGGTTTCCAGTGCTGTTCGGGCTCTGGGGCTGTCACTACAGCCGCGGCGAGCACGAGCGTGCGAGGGAATTGGCAGTTGGGCTCATGCGCGTGGCCGGCGAGGACGACGAGTACATGCGGCTCGAGGCCCGACATTCATTGTGGTCGACGGAGATCGCAGTGGGGCGGCCGACGGAGGCCCTGCCTCATTTGGAGCAGGGTCACCTCCTCTATCGTCAGTACGAACGCTCGGCATGGTGGATCTACGGCACTCACGACCCTGGGGTTTGCTGCTACCAGATGGGGGCCATCGGCGCGTGGCTACTCGGGAACTTCGACCAGGCGCGCGACGACGCCGTGCGCGGACTGCAGTTGGCCAGGCGGGTGCGTCATCCGGGCACGATCGTGCTCGCGCACCAGCTCGCCGCCGTCGTTTATTACCACCTTGGCGACCGCGGTGCAGCGAACCTGCACGCCAAGGCGGCCTCGCGCCTTGGGCGCGCTCATGGCGTGATGGGCTGGCCCGAGCATGCCTCGATCATTCTCGCGCGGCTGCTGGTGGAGGAAGGACGCATCGACGAAGCGATCCACATCGCCGAGGAAAGCCTACCGGCCTCATTGCGTGCAGGCTGGCCCTGGAGCGCCAGCATCAGCTTCGGCCTCGTTGCCGACATCTACGGACGGACGGGCCAGCCCGCCAAGGGGCTCGACATGCTGCGGTCGCTTGAACCAAAACACTTCGAGGGACTCTACGGACCGGAGCTACACCGTCTCTATGGCAACCTGCTGTTGGCCGGCTCGCCGCAGGCAACCGATGAAGCCGAAACGCGCTTGCGCAAGGCCGCCGCGCTGGCCCGCGAACGCCAGATGAAGTCGCTCGAGCTTCGCGCAGCGATGAGCCTTGCGTACCTCCTCGCGCCTCGCGATCGCCGCGCGGCGCGCGCCGCGCTGTCGGTGGTCGATGACTTCAGGGAAGGCTCTGAAGTCGCCGACCTTCGAACCGCAAGGGCATTGCGAGGCTGGCTCGGATGACCGTCCGCCCTTCCAAGAATCCACCGACTGCTTCGGTCGATAGCGGCGCCGAGAGGCCGCTATCGGGGAACGGCATGGTCTGACGGATATTGACCGGCTGCGGCGGGTACGCTCAGGCAGCGCGAACGACCGCAGCCGCATACCTGCCGTAGGACTGTCGATGACGACAGGCAGGACTGGGCCCGAAGCCGTCCTTCGGCGAGTCGCACTTGGCGCCGCAAAACGGTCGTCCAACGGGGGGCTCGATGGTGTCGGCTGCCTGCTGTCCGCTGCTACACAACGTTGGAGAATGTCATTTCAATGGCGCGACGGCTACGCCATGCAGGCTGGCTCTATCGATTGCGGTCTTGACCAGGTGGACTGCTTTTGCATCCTCGACGAACTTGCCGACGTACGAAGCAGCGATGGGCTTGCGCCCCTTGGGCACGCCCATGCCGACTGGTTCGACGAGGAACCGGCCGTCGAGCACTCGCGAGCCCGGGTGACTGCCGGACCGCTCGAAGAGGGCTGACTTGGTCGCGGCGATGACGTCCGCCTGCGTCGATACGAACACAGCATCGAACAACTCATCGATACTCTTTGCGCGGACAAGCGTCGCATTCTTCAGGGTGTTCGATTCCGGGCTTGTCCACGTCCGCCATCGTGGAAATAGGTACGCCGGTGCGGACGAGATACCCCTGCTCGACTTCAAGGTAGGGCGCGGAAAATTCGATGGCAGCCGCGCGCTCCGCATTGATGCCCATCAGCGCGACATCCCATTCTGCGGACTCCGCTGCGCTGAGTATTGCTGCGGCGTTTGCATAGGGGACCGGCTCGAACGGCACGCCAACGCGGCGTGCCAGTTCCTTCCCGAGATCGACAGCCTGGCCTTTGAACTCGCCTGTCGCTGGGTCCTTGATCGCATAGAGCGGCGCCGAGAGAATTGCCACCCGAAGCTTACCGGTCGGCGCCAGCGCATGTTGCGCTTCAGGGGTGGGTGTTTGCGTACTTGCACAGCCACCCAAAAGCGAAGCAAGTACGCCAATGATGGACCAGCGAGCAATACGCATAGCATCCTCCTCCGAACTCGAGTGGCTCACTAACCTGGATGTCCGGCAACAGACTCGCACCCCGCGGCTTGCACCGCCTCGGCACTCATGGGCCCCTTCATGAACTGGTCAATCAGCTCCTTGGGGATCGACGGCAACGCCGCCGCGGCGGCCGCTGCCGCCTTCGTCGTCTTCCTGCTTGGCATACATGCTCCTGGTCGTCATGCCATGCCTCGCACAAAAAATTACGGACAGGCTCGCGTTGCCGCAGCCAGTAGTGGCCCGCCCCTATTTCTTGGGGACCATGATGCCGAGCATCAGCTCGGTATTGAGCGAGGCCAATTGCTGCACCAGCCCCCACTGCTTCGTCATGAGAGCCACGAATTCAGGGTTGGCCGGTACAGCTCTGGCCGAGAGCGCCAGCTGCGACATCGACTGCGCGAGGCTCTGCTGCTCCGCATAGATTTTCTTCGCTGCTTCCGTGTACTCATCGAGCGTCATGCAATGTCTCCATGTGGTGGTGTCCAATCTTAGCCGCATGGAAGCTTGGTCCGACCGCCCCTCCGCGAATCCGTAGGCTCACGTCCGAAAGCGCACCTCCACCTCGAGCTCGAAACCCGATGGAGACGGGCTTTGTTGGTGTTGCGGCATGTCGTGCCAGCTGCGCAAGACCTTCTCTGCTCTCGGAAAGCGCGCCTTGATAGGTCAGAAACTGCTGGTGTCCCTTTGTCTTCTCAGCGGCCTCTTCATAGAACTTGAAGGAGCGCTCTCGGAGTGAGTGAACCCCACCGGCATGCCGGGGCACTGCGGCGCCTCAACCTGAGCAGGACCAAACCGCTGACACCGAAGTGGACCGAACCCCGGCCCAGCACCGAAAGCGGGCGGACGCCGTACGGGTCCGGCTCCAGGCCCAGTGCCCATTGCATCGCGTCGATGAGCCAGATCAGCGTGACGAAACCGAAGGCGATCTTGAGGGCAAGGCGGAAGTGGGCTCGGGCCTGCTCGGAGCCTGCGTACGCCGGGTCGGGGGCCTGGAGCTGCACGAGGAACACAATAGAGGCGAGGACGCTGATATCGTGCCCGCGAATCTTTCGCCCGACTACAAGGCGGCCGAAGCCGCCTTCCGCAAGAGCCGCGACCCGTGCGAACGTATGGAGTGGTTGCGCGAGATGCTGCGCACGATTCCCAAGCACAAGGGCACGGAGCACCTGCAGGCAGATATCAAGGCCCGCATCAAGGGACTCGCCGAACAGCTGGAAGGTGCTACGAAGGGCGCAGGGCACGGCGGCCCGGCGCTGGTGATCCGCGCCGAAGGCGCGGCGCAGATCGCGCTGATAGGGCCACCGAACGCAGGAAAGTCCTCGCTGCACGCGCGGCTGACGGGTTCCGCGGCGCACGTCGGTCTGTATCCGTTCACGACGCAGTACCCGGAAGCCGGGATGATGCCGCACGAGGATGTGCACTTCCAACTGATCGACCTGCCGCCGATCGCCCCGGAGCATCCTGTGCCATGGCTGGTCAACACCTTGCAGACGGCCGACGCGGCGCTGCTGGTCGTGGATCTGGGCGAGCCCTCGTGCATAGAGCAGCTGCAGGCCGTGCGGTCAATGCTGGGGCAGCAGCGCGTGACGCTTACAGAGCGTCTGGAGGCGACCGCAGACGAGGACCCCTTCGCGCTGCGGCTGCCAACCCTAATGCTCGCGAACAAGGCGGATGGCGTGGCCGACCTCGATGCGGAACTCCTCGCACTGCGCGAGCTGTCGGGCTCGCGCCTGCCGGTGTTCGCCGTTTCCGCGGCCACGGGTCACGGCCTGGGGGACATCGGCCCGTGGCTATTCCAGAACCTCGGCATCGTGCGCGTCTACACCAAGACTCCGGGGCATCCCGCCGACAAGCACCGGCCATTTACGCTTCGCCGCGGCCAGACTGTGGGCGACGTCGCGCGGCTGGTGCATAAGGATCTGGCGCGCTCGTTGCGCTACGCGCGCGTCTGGGGCAGGTCAGGGTTCGAAGGGCAGCAGGTCGGGCACGACCACTGCGTCGCGGATGGCGATATCGTCGAGCTGCACGCATGAGCCGTGTCAGCCCTCGGTCCCGCCGTTCGCCACTCGTTTGCCATTCACTTGCTCGATATCTTCCCGAAGCCGGCTTCCGCCAGGGGCCGGTATGCCGGTGGCCACATTCCGCAGGATGGTCTGGCGAAGGTCATCACTGCGGAGGAGCAATTCCCACCTGGCCCCTCACATCCTGGCTCTGGCTACTCAAAGCCGCCTTGCGACGAGGACGGCTCCTGGGCGGCTCCGCCCTTCGCCAAGGCGACAGATGGAGCCCAAAGCGGCTGTCTGATGGCAAGGTCAGGACGACGCGAAGCGGATGGATCGCGGGCAGGCGTGACTTGACCGACCGACCTTTTCACCACGAGGGCAGAGCGCCGGAGTCTGTCAAGCCCCGCGCTGTTACTCGCATTGAGCAAGCCGAGCCCAAGAATCTTCGAGCAACCGGACGTCCACGTCGGCTTCGATGCTGTTGCGAAGTCTTCGTTATCGACGCGAAAAAGGCATAGACTGGAAGACGCTCGGGCGAACTCTTGACGCCCTAAGGAGCCGGTCATGACCAAGTCGTCGTTCGTCCTCGTTGCGATGCTTGCAACCGGCGTGTCGCTTGCCCCACCGGCCTTTGGACAAGCGGGTGACGAAAAGCTTGGCAAGGTGCATTTCGAGGCGTCGTGCACGCCGGACGCACAGAAGCTTTTCGACCGCGGGATGCTGTATCAGCACTCGTTCTGGTACCGGGGCTCGCAAAGTGTCTTCGAGGATGTATTGAAAGCCGATCCCGCTTGCGGGATCGCCTATTGGGGCATCGCTCTGAGCCTGCTTTGGAATCCCCACAGCCCGCCGCCCGCGAAGAATCTCGCCGAGGGCGCCGCCGCGCTGACGAAGGGAAAGAGCGTTGGCGCCAACACCCAGCGGGAACGCGACTACCTCGATGCGCTGAGCGCCATGTACGCTGACTACGACAAGGTCGATCACCGCACGCGCATGCAGGCCTATGCCAAGGCGATGGAACAGATGGCGCAGCGCTATCCAAATGATGATGAAGCTCAAATTTTCTATGCGCTTGCCCTCAACACCTCGGCTTCGCCAGCTGACAAGACGTACGCCAACCAGCTAAGAGGTGCGGCCATCCTGGAGGAGATCGCGAAGCGACAGCCACAGCACCCGGGAGTGACGCACTATCTGATTCATCTTTACGACTCTCCGGCGCTCGCGGAAAAAGGACTTGATGCCGCCAGGCGTTATTCCCAGATCGCGCCCGCGGCGGCTCACGCTCAGCACATGCCGTCGCACGTCTTCACGCGCGTCGGCTACTGGAAGGACTCGATTGCCTCCAACGTGGAATCGGCACGTGTCGCGGCGCAGGGCAAGGAGGGCCATGATCAACTGCACGCCATGGACTACCTGGTCTATGCCAATTTGCAGCTCGGGCAGGATAAGAATGCCAGCGCCGTCATCGACGAGATGAACAGGGTCACCGGTTTCACCGAGACTTCCCTCGCTGGGCCCTATGCGCTGGCCGCTTCGCCGGCGCGCTACGCGGTGGAACGCGGCGACTGGAAGGCCGCGGCTGACCTCCATATCCGTCCCAGCCCGCTGGCCAACGTACAAGCGATCACGCATTTTGCGCGGGCGCTCGGCGCTGCCCGTTCGGGTGACACTGCAGCCGCCAATGCGGACATCGCCAAGCTCGCCGAATTGCGAGACAAGTTGCGCGAAGCCAAGGATGCATATTGGTCCGAGCAGGTCGATATTCAGCGCCAGGTTGCAACCGCGTGGGTCTTGTACGCCGAAGGCAAGCATGACGACGCGCTGAAAGCGATGAGTGCAGCCGCCGATGCCGAGGACCGGACCGACAAGCATCCGGTGACGCCTGGCGTCCTCAAGCCCGCGCGCGAACTCTACGGCGTCATGCTGCTCGAGCGCGGAATGGCCAAGGAAGCGCTCGTTGCTTTCGAAGCGACACTGAAGAAGGAACCCAATCGGCTGGGCGCCTATGTTGGTGCGGCAAAAGCCGCCGAAAAGGTCGGCGATTCGGCCAGGGCTCGGGAGTATTTTGGCAAGGTCATCACGATCGCCGATGGCGCTGACAAGACCCGAACCGAGGTTAACGACGCGCGCGCGTTCTTGGCGAAGCGGCCATGAGATTTTGGTGCCCTGGGGAGAATTTGATGAGGACGTGCTTGGGTCTGATCCTACTGGTCGCTGTAGTGACGCGAGCGGAGGCCCAATCGCTGCAAGTTATCGGATATTCCGGCGAGTTCGGGCAGTGGGAGTTAAGCGCCAGCGTTACCGAACGGACCGTGAATCGAACTAAGGAATTCTCGGGGCCGTTGACGATGCGGCACGTGGGTATCTGCACGCAGGATGGACCGGAGGAAAGAACAGGTGAAATCCGTTTTCAGTTGTCGAAGTTTCGGTCTGCAATCGAGGCAACCATATTGGTTGATGGCGTCGAATGCAGGTACAGCGGACGACTATCAGATCGTTATAGTGGATCGATGAACTGCCCGGACCGGCCGGCGGTTCCGGTGATCATTTGGCTGAAATAGTTGCGCGTGAGCGATGAGCCACCTCAGTGCGTCCTCGCGGCAAGCGAAGATGCCATTCTCATTGGACGACGTGAGAAGCCACGCACCCTGGTCTTCCGGGTCGCGCGAAGTTCCTTGTAGCCCCAGCTGCCGCAGGCTCAGCGACGAAGATCAGGAACAAGGACTCGACCTCGCTGATCACGGCGAAAAAGCCCACAACTTCTGATTCGTCGACCCGGGGCCGCGATCTCAGAGAGGTTCCTACAAGGTCTTCAGCCCCAGCCAAGCCGCCGCGATCACCGCATTCACCGACACGCTCAAGGCGCTCGGCACATAGAACAGCGCCGATACCGCCGGCGCGCCAATCAGGATTTCGACAATCCCCCCCAACCCGTACAACAGCACGGCGCACCACAGCCAGCGTCGCATGTAAGTGGGAAGCCAGTGAGCTTGAGATTGGTTGTGCCGCCAGGCCGCTGAGCGCTCGATGAGGCTGCCTTGTGTGGCGTCCCGGAAGAGCCACTCGAAAAAGAAGTAGCGGTACAGGAGAGTGTGGAAGGTCAGCTCATGCACGATTCATTTCCTTCTGGTGGCGGTGGTTCGTCGCAGTCGTTTCTGACAGCGTATCGGGAAGACTGATACCTCTTGCGGGCCGGCGACTTTGCCAAGATGGACATCATCGACTGCGGCGCTGGCTCTTAGACAATCTATGCAATGCTGGGTTCCATGGCACCGCCTTCGCACAGGACCATCAACGCGCATGTGTGGCCGAGACTCTCAAGAGGCACCGACCCGGACATCGGCTGAGTCGGTCGTCGGCCGACTTCGCTGGCTGTACCGGCCGCGTTGGTACGCTCGTGATAGCGCAGCACCGCTTCGACCTTGTCGGCGTCGTGGATCTCAGCGCCGCCACATTCCCGTGGAGGTGTAGCGTACTTTCTTTCCTTGATCATGACCGCGCCTTCGATAAGGCATAGGCTAAAACAATGGCGAACGTTCCCAGACAAACTCCGAGGCCGGGGCCGCTGTCCATGACGCCTCGCAGTTCGCAACCCGCGGACCGCCCCACCAACCGCCTTGCTCGCGAGACGAGTCCCTACCTGCTGCAGCACGCGCACAACCCGGTGGACTGGTTTCCATGGGGCGAGGAGGCGTTCGCCAAGGCGCGCGCCGAGGACAAGCCCATCTTGCTGTCAGTGGGCTACGCCACCTGCCACTGGTGCCATGTGATGGAGCGCGAGAGCTTCGAGGACGTGGGGCTGGCGCGCCAGTTGGCCGATGCCTTCGTTGCGATCAAGGTCGACCGCGAGGAACTGCCCGACGTCGACCACGTCTACATGAGCGCGCTGCAGGCGCTCACGGGCCGCGGCGGCTGGCCGATGAACATGTTCCTCACGCCGCAACTTCGCGCTTTCTTCGGCGGCACGTACTTCCCGCCGCGATCGCGCCAAGGAATCCCCAGCTTTTCCGAGGTGCTCGCCGCCGTGCGCGAGGCCTGGGTCCACCGGCGGGGTGACATCGAGCGGGAGGCCCAAACGCTGCTCGATCTCGTGCGCCGCGGCACGACCCTCTCGGCCTGTACATCGGCCGATGACATGCACCGGCGAGCCGTGGCCCAGATCGCCCTGCGCTTCGACGAAACGCGCGGGGGCTTCGGCAGCGCGCCCAAGTTCCCGCAGACTCCGCTGCTGCAGTATCTGCTGGCGCTGGCCGCCAGCGGCGACGGGAGCGCGCGCACGATGCTCGTTGCGACGCTGCACCACATGGCCGCAGGCGGAATGTATGACCACGTCAGTGGTGGCTTCGCTCGCTACTCGACCGACGAGCGCTGGCATGTGCCGCACTTCGAAAAGATGCTGTACGACAACGCCCAGCTCGCGCGCGTGTATGCCGGCGCCTTCAGGCTGACCGGCGAAGAGAGGCTGCGCCTTGTCGCCGAGGGCACATTGACGTACCTGCTGCGCGAGATGCACCCCGCGGCTGCGCCGGCAGCCTACGCTTGCGCGCAGGACGCCGACGCCGAGGGCGTCGAGGGCAAATTCCACGTCTGGACGCTGGCCGAGTTCCGCGCCGTGCTCGGCGCCGATGCACAGGCCGCGGCGCGTCTGCATGGCGTGACGGTGCAGGGCAACTGGGAGCACGGCACGAACGTGCTCGAGCGCCGCGATCCGGAAGGCGTACGCGCCGAACTCGACCAGGAACCCGAGGCCTTCGCGTCCTGGGAACGCTCGGTGCGCGAGCGCCTCTACGCCGCGCGTGCCCAGCGCGCCCGGCCGATTACCGACGACAAGGTGCTGGCCGACTGGAACGGCATGGCGCTGCGCGCATTTGCTGAAGGAGGGCGTCTGCTCGGGCGAGACGACTTCGTGCAGGCTGCGCGAGAGCTCGCGCGCTTCCTGCTGGCCACCATGGTCCGGGATGGGCGGGTCCACCACGCCTGGCGCGACGGCACGCTGCGCGATGAGGGGTACCTAGCCGACCATGCGCAACTCGGGCTCGGCCTCGTGGAACTGCATGCAGCCACCGGCGAGCTGGAGTGGCTAAACGCCGCGCTCGACCTGTGCGGCGGAATGGTCGAGCGCTTCCACGATGCGGTCGAAGGCTTCTTCGATAGCACGTCGACGCAGCTGCCGATGCGGGCGCACAGCCTCTACGACGGCGCAGTGCCCTCGGGTACTGCGGCGGCGTGCGAGCTGTTGCTGCGACTGGCGGGCCCCTATGAACGCAGCGACTGGACCGACATCGCAAGCGCGACGCTCGAGGGCCGCGGCGCGTTGATGGAGGAAGCGCCGATGGCCGCGCCAGCGTTGCTGCACGCACAGCTGCTGGCTGAGCGGGGGGCTGATCTTGCGATCCCGGCGGGACCGGGCAGCGAACGCCTGTGGGCGGCGGCGCAGCCGGCGTTTGCGCCACTGGTCACGCTCTTCCGTGGCTTTCCGGGGTCGGTGCCGCTGCTCGAAGGACGGATTGCGGGCGAGGCCTACCTGTGTCGGAATGGAAGCTGTGAGCTGCCGGCGCGATCGGTCGAAGCGCTGCGAGAGCAACTGGCAAAGGGGTTCTCTGGCACGGCCGGCAAGTTCGCAGCATCGGACGGCACTGCTTGAGGGGTTGCGGCCGAGCCATCGGTTCAAGAGAAGGCCGGCGATCGTTCAACACGCAGAAATTGGCCGACGATGCCCTTGCGCCGACGGTTGCACGCGGCTTCGACCCGCCGATGCGTGCTGGAATGCCGGAAAGCGGTCGTCGTCGACGACCGTCGGCTCTTGGGCCGTCAGGGGGCATTTGGAGGCTCGGTCCAGGCTGCCCTGAGACCCGACGCATGTTCTTCGCGCACCTTCTTCAGGGATGGCTCCCAGCCCATGGCCGCCTCAACCTCACCGACGCATCCCCAGCAATCGCCGTCGCAGTCGGCCGACAAAGGGTCATCGTCTCGGTCGAGCTCACGCCCACAAATCTGACAGTCCATTCCTAGATTCTGCGGTTGGATTGAAGGTCCGGTCCTGGCAGGCGCCTGAAGCGCTCGGTGTGGCCTGCCGCCACTACAGCTGGCAGCGACGAACTTTCCGACACTGTTAACCATCGATCTCGCGCGCCTTACGCAGATTTCGACGAACTTTTCGCTCAACGTTCTCGTCGGGACGGTTCGCGACGATCTTTATTCCAAGGCTTCAACTGTGACCGGGAAGAATAAAGTTCGTCGACGACAATAAAGATGGTCGGGAAAGGCCTACATGGCGGCCGGAAGCTGGCCAATCCCTGTTGGCAAAAGCCGCGGGCATTTGCCAAAGGAGGAGGTGGACGCATTCTGCGACTACGCTTCGCTCCTTTGACCCTCAGAGATAAGGCCGCCTGAGACAACCCGGTAACGCCGCACGGACGGGAGGCTCGCTATGCTTCACCCGAAACGCTCCGCGCGTCAGATGCCATTTCAGGTTCGTTTCAGGAACAGCGCGTACGTTCATTCCGAAACATGCTGCGCTCACCCATTCTCCTGATTGCGCTGTTGGCCCCCAGTGTTGGGGCGCACACGGGCACGCTCCCCCCGCAAGCACCCGCGGCTCGGGATCGTGCGCCCGAGACGACCGCGGCTGACGGTGGGGCGTCGGCGTTGCGCGAGGCTCACGATCTGCTAAAGGCGCGACGGTATCGCGACGTCCTGATCCGGCTGCGTGAAGTCGACGGCGCCAGCCGGTCATCCATCGACGCCTTCGAAGTCGAGCAGCTTCGTGCCTCGGCAGCGAACGCGACCGGCGATCTTGCGTCGGCAGCGCGTGCCTACGAAACCATGTTGGCGTCACCTCATTTGGCGCCGGCCGATCGGCTGCCGACGATGCGCGCGCTGATCGGCGTGCATCACCAGCGCCATGATCACGCGCAGGTGATCGCCTGGGCCACGCGCTACCTGAAGGAGGGCGGCGCCGAACCGCAGGTGGGCGCGTGGCTCGCGCAGGCGTACTTCGACAGCGGCGACTTCGCCAACGCGGCACGCGAGCTGCAACGAGGATTGCTTGTCGCCGAGCGCTCGAGCCAGGTCCCGCCGGAGGAGCAGCTGTTGCTGCTGCACAGGAGCTACACCCAGCTCGGCGATGCCAGCGCGGTGTCGTGGACGCTCGAGAAGCTGCTCGTCCACCATCCGCGCAAGCGCTACTGGTCCGAGCTGCTCGACCGGCTCGAGAACCGCATCGACATCGGCCACCGCCTCACCCTCGATGTGCTGCGGCTGCGGTGGCTGACCGGCACGATGCGCGCCCCGGGTGACTACGTCGAGATGGGGACGCAGGCGCTGCAGGCGGGCTTTCCCGCCGAAGCGGTGAAGGTGCTCGAGCAGGGCTTCGCCAGCGGCGCGCTCGGCAAGGGTGCGCAGGGCCGCGAGCACGAGGCGCTGCGTGCGAAGGCGCTGCGCCAGCAGGACGAGTCGAGGCAGACGCTGGCCCGGCTCGATGCCGCGGCCGCGGCGACGGCCGCGCGCGATGGCATCTGGCTGCACAACCTCGGCTTCGCCTACGTGACGCAGGGCGATTTCGCGAAGGGCCTGGCGCTGATGGAACAGGGCATGCGCAAAGGCGGCATGGGTGAGAAGCCGCAGGATGCGAGGCTGCGCCTGGGCATCGCCTACCTGCTCGCCGGGCAGAAGGACAAGTCGATCGAGACGCTGACCAACATCGGCGGCGTCCATGGCGCGGCGGACCTCGGTCGCATCTGGTCGATCTACGCACGCACCGCCGGTAGCTCGACCAACACCTGAAGGCCGCTGCCCGGTGGACCGGCAGGATGCGCACTGATCGTGCCACCATGCAGGCCCACGATGCTGCGGCTGATCGCCAGCCCGAGGCCTGTGCCACGGTCCTCCTTCTCGTCGGCGCCGCTGTCGACGAAGCGGACGAAGCGCTCGAACACGCGCTCGCACTGCTCGGGCGTCAAGCCCGGACCCTGGTCCTGGAGGCTCAGCTGCCACACGCCCTGGTCGAGGCGGGAGTTCAGGCGTATCGGTGCGCCCGGCGGCGACACCCGGATCGCATTGACCAGCAGGTTCAGCAGAACCTGCCGCATCCACCGCTCGTCGAAAGGCACCGCCCCGTGCCCCTCGTGCGACCATTCGAAGCGCAAGCCCTGGTGCTCGGCAAGCGCCTGTGCATCCTGCGCAAAGCCGTGCAGGAAGGCCGCTGGATCGCGCGGCACCAGCTCTAGCTGCATCACGTGCGCGTCGGCACGCGAGAGCAGCAGCAGGTCCTCGATGATGCGCGTCAGGCGCTCGATCTCCTCCAGCTGGTCCTGCAAGGCCTCGCGGTGGCGCACCGGCAGCGACTCGTCGCCGATCATCCTCTCGGCCTGCAGCCGGATGAGCGACAGCGGCGTCTTCAGCTCGTGGGAGGCCTCGGCGGTGAAACGGCGGATCTGCAGGAAGGTGGCCTCTAGCCGGTCGAACATCTGGTTCAGCAGGCGCGCGACATCGGACACCTCGTCGCGCACGTCGTGGCAAGACGGCAAAGACGGCCAGCGGCGACAGCCTTGAGCAGATCAAGCGCGTAGCCATCGCAGCCATGTTCTCGGACGACGAACTCCTGGAGTTACTTGTCCTGAAGGGCGGGAACGCCATGGACGTGGTTCTTCAGGTCAACAGCCGAGCGTCGGCAGACCTCGATTTCTCGACGGCGCGCGACCTGGACTTTGTGAAGGCGCAGAAGCAAGTCGAGCGTGCGCTGCAGTCCACGTTCGAACGAGAACTCGGCTACCTGGCATTCGATATCCGCATGAATCAGCGACCGGGCAAGATGCCTGACGACCTCGCTGCCTTCTGGGGCGGCTACCTCGTCGAGTTCAAACTCATTTCGCTCGAGCGAGCCGGCGCGCTTGAACGCGATCTGGCGCAGATGCGCAGAGAGGCCGTCAAGCTCGGCGAGGGGACGAGGTTCACAGTCGACATCAGCCGGCATGAGTACACCGAAGACAAGCAGGAACACGAGCTCCTTGGCTATCGCATCTACGTCTACTCGCCGGCCATGATTGTCAGCGAGAAGATTCGGGCCATCTGCCAGCAGATGCCGGAGTACGCAGACATCATCAAACGCAAGGGGTTGGGAAACGAGCGCGCGCGAGACTTCGTCGACATCGAGGCGCTGGTCAACATGTTCAAGGTCGATCTGGCCGAAGAGAGGGTGAGGCACATGGTGCAGCAGATGTTCGAGCTGAAGCGCGTGCCGTTGCAGCTCATCCCGCGAATTGCCGAAGTCCGCGATTTTCACGCTCTCGGTTTTGCTGCAGTCCAAGCCACGATGAAGCCCGGCGTAAAGCTTGCACCCTTTGACCACTACCACCAGTTCGTGACGGACCAGGTCAAGAAGCTAAAACCCCTCTGGCACATGTAACCGCCAGTCGTTGACGTACCTGGTCTTGCCCATGTCGTGGGTCAGGTAGAAGGCGCGCTCCATCGGTTGCGACTTGAACAAGTCGACCAACGATCGCCTGTAGCCAGCGCGCTCGAGATAGAAACCAACCGCCTGGTGGTACGGATACGCAAGGCGCATGCGCTTCAGCATCGAAGCCATGGCGTTAGCCGAGACTTCTTGATCCTTGGCGTTCGCATAGGCCTTGGCGACCTCGAAAATGCCGCCGGCGTAGGCCGGCCTGACTGCGATATCGATGAGGGTGCGCTCAAGCGTCGTGTAGCGCAGCGGCATGGCGCGGTTGCTGTCATAGGTCGTGGTTTTCGCAGTCACGCCGAGCTCGTCCTGAGGGGCGCCTTGCAGTAAAAGCACCCGTCGATCGCCGACGGTTGCCTCGTTGTGCGAGACCCGAGGGGGTCGGCTGAAGGCCGCATCGATGGCCTCCTGTGTGATTTCATCGAGGTCCTGGGCAACGTACGCGGTTGTGCTCGACCTTTCACGCGTGAGATAGATGGTCTTGGGCACCTGTTCTGTGAGGCCGTGGAGACGCACCGCCGTGTAATGGCTCAGATAGCTGTCGTCGACCAAGCCTAGGAGGACCTCAAGCAGGGGAACATCTCCCCAGACGAAGCCCGTCACGGGTCGCTGCGGGAAGTTGAAGCGCACCGCCTTCATCGGCGTGCGTTCAGTCATGAACCGTTCAAAGCTTGCCAGCGTCATTCGACGCGCGAGGCGCCAGGCGTCGCGGTTCTTAGAGAAGACGGCTGCGAGCTGGACGGGTCTGAGGATGTGGCGCCCGGCTTCGAACGTCTTGATGATGTCGGGCCGGGCGATCTGGATGCGGGTAACCAACGTCTCTCCATTAGCTGGAACGAATTGAAGGTCTGTGTGGCATATATGCCACACAGACTAACACGACTTTCAGAAGTTGTCTAGTCGAGCATCAAGGCAGGCAAAGGGTTTGATGTGGGGGCACAGCCCTTGACTCTCCTCGATGTGGTTTGTATACTTCTGCGGTATATATACCGCAGAAGTTAACGATCTCGCGCACACCCTTGACCAGTGAATTGTCAAAAAGAATCGGGGAGGGCGCGTCGCCTAAGGCTTGGATGTATGGGTCGTGCCTGAATGGAATATAGCGGTGCTGTGCGGTATATATACCGCACAGCATTACATCATCTCAGCGTTTCGTCAAGACAAATCAAGCCCCGCCGGGGCACTGCGCGCGACGCGGAGCAGGTCGGCATGCTTGCCGCCGCCCTTGGGGCGCCGTCGACAGATCGGATCTCTGGCTCGATGATTCGGCCGCATGACGCGATACGGTCCAAAACCCGACGTTCGCCGCCGCTCCAACTTGACGGGCAGAATGCAGCCAAGACCCAGCTGTCAGGTCCGTCGTTCGGAGGCTTCATGTTCAAGGTCGCGAGCGCAGTACTTTCATGCGTCCTGGCCGGCTGCGCAAGCACCGCGCCTGTGGGCTATTCGGTATGCTCGACGCAGCCTGGGAGCTACGCCTGTCAGATCGAGCAGTACCAACGTGTCAACGACTGAGGTCATTTCCAATGAGAGCGACAGACAGAGTTCTGCCCAAGAGCTCAACTTCCAGGGCTCCTATCAGATGAACCTGTCCATTGAACCTCTTTCGACGCAGCATTTCGAGGGACTACGGCTCGCGCTCGACACAGTGGCGCGAGAGAAGCGATTTCTCTCGTTCACGGAGGCGCCGCCAGAGGAGGATTCATGGGCGTTGTGCTCGTCTATCGTCGCGAACCGGTGGCGCCAGATGATTGCCGCTCTGGAAGGTGTAGTGGCTGGCTGGTGCGACGTGCTGCCGACTCACGGCCAAGCGCGGTCACACGTCGGCACGCACGGCATTGGGCTCATGCCTTCGACGCGCCATCGGGCCTGGGGCTAGTGCCATGGGCAGCCAGGCGTCCTATTGCGCCGCCAAGGCCGGCATGGACCACTTCTCGCGCGTCGTGGCGCTCGAGGAAGCAGGGGCGCCGAACGGCGCACGCATCGTCTCGCTCGCGCCTGGCGTGATCGACACCGACATGCAGGTGCAATTGCGCGGCTCATCGGCCGAGAAGTTTCCGGACCGAACGCGCTTCGTGAGCATGAAAGAGGAGGGCCGGCTCGACAGCCCCGCCACCGCGGCGGCCAAGGTGCTCAAGTATCTGGCGCGCGAGGACTTCGGCAACAACCCCGTGGCCGACGTGCGCGACCCCGCCTGAACGCAGAAGAAGCGAGCACGCCATGGCCACCGCAAAGTCGATCGACACCGGCGACTACAAGCTCTTTCCTTCGCCCAGGAACGCGCACCGCGTCATCTTCGAGCACCAGGTCTTCGTGCCGTATCCGTACGCGCTGATCGTGATGGACGAGTTCTACTTCAAGGGCCGCTACAGCCTGTTCTCCGCCTGCCGCCTCAGCGACGGGAAGATGGGGCAGGTGGCGACGTTCGAGTTGGCATCGGATGTCGACATCTTCAACAAGAAGTTCACGCCAGATTGAGCCGGCCCTACTGCAGCGCGAACCGATCGCGCTGCGCCTGAGCGCATTCGCCCATCACGTTCAATGCGCGCTCCACGGCGGGCGTGCCGATCACGAACGGGTTGGCCGCGCCGGCCGGCTGCTGGCGCAGCGCAGCCAGCTTGGCCTGCGAGCCGTCGATGCCCGAGTGGTTCGACAGCAGCACGTCGATGCGCTGCGCCTGTGCCACCGCGCCCATGCGCCGCGTTGAATCGATGTAGCTGTCCAGCCGCGGCACGTCCTTGCCGAAGTTGAAGCCCGTGCCGCCCCAGAGCATGGCGCGGTGCTTCCTGCCGCCAGACGTCACGTCGAACACTGGCGAGATCGTGCCCATGGTGTGGCCCGGCGTGATGTACAGCGAGACGGTGGTATCGCCGAGCGTGATGCGGTCACCGTCCTTCACGGAAACGTCGCGCTTCGGCGGCGCGCCCCAGATCGGCGTTGCGAATTCGAGCTTGGTTTCGGTCATGGTCCAATCGGTCTCGCTCATCACCACGCGCGCACGGTACTTCTGCGAGAGGTACGGCGCGCCGCCGTAGTGGTCGCCGTGGCCGTGCGTCGCGATCACGTACTTGATCTGCGCCGGATCGAGGCCCAGCTTGCGCATGCCTCCTTCGATCAGTGCCGCGGCCTCCGCCTGGTTGTTGAGCGCATCGATGAGGATGATGCCGTCCGAGGTCTTGATCGCCCAGGCGCTGACCCAGTCGGCGCCCACGAAATACAGGTTGTCGAAAGCCTGGCCCGGCGGCGGTGCGGGCTTGGCGATGAATGCGGCAAGGCCCTTGTCCAGCTCGGCCTGGGCCGGCCGCGCGGCGGGAGCGGGTTTGCAGAGAGTCAACAGCGCCGTCAGATCGGATCCGGCGGCACCCGTGGCTGCTGCAACATGTGCGGCGACGGTGGCGCCCGACGGCGCCGGCCGCTGTGCCGTGGTCTGCGCGCAGCCCTGCGCCAGGGCGACAACCGCTGCGAGGGCGGTTGTCTTCAGCAGAAGGGTGTCTGTTCGATTCTTGCGCTGTGCCATTGCTGTCTCCGTGCCGTCGGTGCGGCCTATTGTGGAGACGTCATTCTGCGACACGGGCACCTATTCGATTGTCGCGCCCGAGGCTTGCACGATGCCCTTCCACTTCTCGTAGGCGTCATCGAGATGTTCACCGTCTACGCGACCGGCATCGCCACTGGCGAGGAGCTCGATGCTCTCGTGCGCTACGACACGCTCGATACCGTACGCTCGATCGTGAACCGGCTGGAGACCATCGTTGCGAGCGGCATCTATTGCGCAACCCCTGCATTTGACGAGTCCGCGCCGATATGGCGCTACAACCTCACAGCGCTATCTCAGACAGAGCAAAGGCTGCTTGTTTGGACGCATCGGCGCGGCCCGCAGCGCCCAAGAAGAAGCAGACCTTGGCACTTTTCGTCGCCAACAGCCGGTCTACCTTTCGGAACTTGACCTTCTCCGACATCGTCGAGGAAACCCGAGTTCGGCGACAGCAGACGGATCGCGGGTGGCAGCGGACGACCACGACGAATTCGCGCGTGAACGGCTGCTTCTGCATGTCGCGAACCGGCGCTCCGGGCGCTGAACGGACCTTGAGCTCCCGAAACTAAACGGCGCAAAACGGCCGCTCAGACAAGGTCGAGCAAAGATTGCGGTTCGACCGACTCTCTCGCTCAAGTCTTGGCCAGCCGCAGGATCCGCACCGCGCCTGACAGCACTACCAAGGCGATCGCCGTACCGACCATAAGGTCCGCCAGGTGCGAGCCAGGCCATACACGTCATTGGTGGAAAAAATCCAGCTCGCGCGCATGTGAATGGTCGGCCCGCCTCTGGTCAGTTGCCCGTGCGCGAGCTCAACGGTCCAGATGGGCGAGCGCATACATCAGCGGATCGGCGAGGCCCTGATCAATCCATCGAACGGTCCATCCATCTCCTGGCGGGGCGACGACGGCTGGATGCTGCCGCGCACGTCCCATTTCGCGATGATGCAGATGAAGCGCGGGTCAGTTCGCGCCCAATGAAGGATTGGGTCCGTGTGCAGTCTCGATCGAAACAGGGGACTACATAGCATCTTGTGGCCACCGAAGTCGGTAGTTTGAAACCTCAAGCTCGACGTCCGCTCCCGCCGCCGCGAAGCGGAAGTTCGGGTTGAGTGAAGCGAGGAGCTTGCTAGACTTTGGGCTGCGGTGTCGCTGCGAAGAAGTCCATGGCCGCCGCGACGCCGCTGCCGGCCAGTGGCACGCCTGCCAGCTTCAGGCCCATCTCAACCCCCGTCAGCGCGGCCATCAGCGTCAGGTCGTTGCAGTCGCCCAGGTGGCCGATGCGGAACATGCGACCCTTGAGCTTGCCGAGTCCCGCGCCAAGCGAGAGATCGAAGCGTTCGTGGATCAGCCGGCGCAGCGAATCGGCATCCACGCCTTGCGGCGTGATGACGCCGGTGAGCACCGGCGAGTGGACGCGCTCGTCCGCACATTGCGTCGGCAGGCCCCACGCACGGACCGCGGCGCGCACGCCTTCGCCCCAGCGCTGGTGGCGCGCGAACACCACTGGCAGTCCCTGTCCGAGCACCATGTCGAGCGCCTCGCTGAGGCCGTAGAGCAGGTTCGTGCTCGGCGTGTAGGGCCAGTAGCCGCCCTGGTTCATCTCGACGATCTCGTCCCAGGCCCAGAAGGCCTTGGGCAGGCGCGCCGTCCTGCTGACCTCGATGGCCTTGGGCGACAGGGCGTTGAAGCTGATGCCGGGCGGCAGCATCAGGCCCTTCTGCGAGCCGCTGACGGTCACGTCGACGCCCCATTCGTCGTGACGGAAATCGGCGCTCGCGAGGCCCGAGATGGTGTCGACCATCAGCAGCGCGGGATGCCCGGCCGCATCGATGGCGCGGCGCACCGCGGCGATGTCGGAGGTGACGCCGGTGGAGGTCTCGTTGTGCACCACGCACACGGCCTTGATCTTCTTCTCGGTGTCCTTGCGCAGGCGCGCCTCGATCAGGTCGGGCTGCACGCCGTGGCGCCAGCTGCGCGGCAAGCCGGTGTCGTCGACGCCGGGCAGGCCGATGAACTCGGGCTCCAGGCCGAGGCGCTGCGCCATCCGCTGCCACAGCGTCGCGAAGTGGCCCGTCTCGTACATCAGGACCGCATCGCCGGGGCTCATCACGTTGACGAGCGCCGCCTCCCAGGCGCCGGTGCCCGACGCGGGGTAGATGACCACCGGATGCTGCGTCCGGAACACCTGCTGCAGGCCGGCGATCACCTTCTTGCCGAGCGTCGCGAACTCGGGGCCGCGATGATCGATGGTCGGCAGGCTGATGGCGCGCAGGATGCGGTCGGGTACCGGGCTCGGGCCGGGGATCTGCAGGAAGTGGCGGCCGCTGGGATGGTTGTCGAGAGCGATCATGGGTCTCCTTTTCTGTGGCGAGTCGATGGAACTACAACTGCACGGACGCGCGTCCGATGCCCGGAAACTCGGCCGTGACGAGATCGCCCGCGGCCGCGTGAAGAATCCCCACCCAGGTGCCGGTGGTCACGACGGTGCCCGCCGGCAGGCTGCGGCCGTCCTGCGTGGCGTGACGCAGCCACGCCGTCAGCAGGAAGGCGGGGTCGCCGAGCGAGTGGGTGCCGCGGCGTTCGACCGGCGGTTGTGCGCCGATCTGCACGCGGCACGTCTGCGCGCGCCAGTCACGCGCCGCGAACGGTATCCAGGGGCCGAGCACCAGCGCGCCATGCGACTGCAGGTCGGCCAGCTTGAACAGCGCCGGCGCGCCCAGTGCTTCGCGCCAGCGCGAGTCGACGAGCTCGATCGAGACGGTCATCGCATCGACCAGTGCGCTCGCGCTGCCTGCGTCCAGCGTTTCGGCGAGCGTGGCATCGACATCGCGCGCGAGCCGCAGCGCAACCTCGGCCTCGATGCCGCGCATGTGAAACGGCCAGGTGCCGCTCTGCGCCGGGCTGGTCCATACGCCGGCCGGCGGCAGCCGCGCATGGGTGAGTACCGCGCCGCGGGACGGGCTGCCCGATTTCCAGTACTGCGGCGCTGCAGCTTCGAACCCGCCGAGTTCGCGCGCCACGCGCTGCTGCACTGCGTAGGCATCGGCTGTGTCGGTCAGCGCATCGGCCAGCGGCGCGGCATCCGCCAGGTTCCTGGTGCGACGCGCATGAATCAGCGCGTCGGCCACGGCATCGATTTTCGAAAGGGGCACTTCCATTCCTTTTGACTGGGGTCAGAACGACACGCTCAACGGCGCGAGACCCGCGATCTCGACGCGCACGGCAGTGCCTTGGGACGCGAACAGCATGCCGGTGCACGAGCCGCTGGTGATGACCTGGCCTGCCTTGAGCCCGACGCCGCGCGCCGAGCAATGGTTGGCCAGCCATTCGAGCAGCGTGCCGGCATCGGGGCTCGGGTGCTCGCCCACCGTATGGGCCACGATCTGCTCGCCGAAGCGAAGCACGGCCTCGACCTTCGCCAGATCGAACCACGCCGGCTCGAAGGGCTGGCGTCGCCCCAGCACCAGCGCGCCGTGGCTCAGCAGGTCTGCCAATTGCGCATCGGAGCCGGCGCCGAGCCAGTCGGCGAGGCGGGTCTCCACGACTTCGATCACCGGCAGCACCGATTCGATGGCGAACGCCAGCTCGTCCAGGGTATAGGGCGCCGCGCGGGACGGCAGGTCGACGCCGAGTTGGAAGCCGACCTCGACTTCGATGCCGCGCAGCCGCCAAGCCGGGCCTTTCAGCAGCGCACCGTCGGACCGCAGCCCTTCGGCCGGCAATGGCGCACAGGTCGGCTCCAGTCCCGGCGCACGCGCGCCGACCTTCCAGCCGCCGACGGTGCCGAGAGCGGCCAGCGTCGCGTCCTGGATCGCATAGGCCTCGTGGCGGTCCGCAGGCTGCACGAGTGCCGAGGGCACGCGCCGGCCGTCGCGACGCGCGATGTACAGGGCGCGCGCTGCGGTGTCCGGCGTGACCGTGGCGGCCACCGGCGTCAGAGCTCGGGAAAGCGCTGCCACGGATGAGCTCGCTCGAACGCGCGGGCGAGCGCGAGCAACGCGTCGTCGTCGCCTTCGCGCGCGACCAGCTGCAGGCCGACCGGCAAGCCTTGGGCGAAGCCGCAGGGCAGCGCGATCGCCGGCAGGCCGACCGCATTGGCGAAGCCAGCAAAGACGGCGTGACCGCGCGCGCCGACCTCGCGGCCATCGATTCGGGGTGGATGCGTTTCGCCGGCCGGCCAGGGAAGCGCCGCCGCCGCCGGCGTCAAGAGGAAGTCGTAGCGCTCGAACAGGATGGCCAGTTCGGTGCGCAACCGCTCGGCTTCGAGCAGCAGGTCGAACAGCGCGAGGGCCGACGCGCTGCGCCCGGCTTGCGCGTTGGCCTGCATCGCGGGGGCGAACAAGGCCGGATCGAACGGGCGCGTCGGCGACAGCGCCTGCGGATGCTCGACCAGCCACGCCAGCCCCACCTGCGCCAGCAGCGGCCAGCGCTGGTTGACCGCCTCTGCCAGATCGAAGCCCTCTGCTGTCGTCACTTCATGGCCCAGCATGGAAAGATTCCGGGCCGCCGCATCGGCGAGATGCGCGATCTGCGGATCGAGCGGGTGATCGGCGAAGCGCGGGATGTACAGGATGCGCGCCGGCAGCGCGGCATCCGGCTGAACCGCGCCGCGACCGATGACCTGCATCACCGCGGCCACGTCGTCCACGCAACGCGCGAGCGGCCCTGCGACCTCGAAGTCCAGAAAGATCGGCGGCAGTCCGCCGCTGCGCGGCACGCGGCCGCGCGAGGGCTTGAGGCCGACCAGGTTGGTGTGCGATGCGGGTCGCCGGATCGAGCCGCCGCCGTCGGTGCCAAGCGCGATGGGGCATCCGCCCGCAGCGACCAGCGCGGCCGCGCCGCCCGATGAGCCGCCGGGCGTCAGGGCCGGGTTCCACGGATTGCCGGTGGGGCCGAACACCGGGTTGTCCGTGTAGCCCTGCATCGTGAACTCGGGCACGTTGGTCTTGCCGAAGATCAGGGCGCCGGCTTCGCGCAGCTTCGCCACCGGAAGCTCGTCGCGCTCGGCCACGAAGCCGGCGAGCGCGCGGCTTCCCCAGTGAGTGGGCAGGCCTCGCACCTGCAGGTTGTCCTTGATCGTGATCGGCACGCCGTCCAACGCGCCGATCGCCCGGCCCGTGCGCCAGCGCGCGCTGCTTTGCTCGGCGGCGTGGGTCGCGCCCTCGGCGTCGAGCGCGATCAGCGCGTTGAGCCGCGGGTTAACCTCGGCACTGCGCGCCAGACAGGCCTCGAGCGCCTGGGTCGGCGTGAACGCGGCGTCGCGAAAACCGGCGGCGAGCTGCGTTGCCGTAAGTTGCCAGAGCAATTTCATTTCAGTCGATCCACAGGCCGGACGCCACCCGCGACGCAAGACGGCCGGCGCAGCCGGGCCCGTTCGGGAAACACCGCGGAACCGGCTTTGCCGGGCCGCTGGTGTTGCCCCCGGCTAGGGGGTTGGCGGCCACACGAAGCGGGCAAGCCTGGGGGTGAGCTCATTTCAGTCCCACCACCGGGCCGACGACCTGCTTCCAAGTGGCCGAGCACTTGTCGTAGGACTTGTCGCAGAGCTCGCTCCAGATCGGCAGCGACACCGTCGTCAGCGCGTCGCGAATCATCTGCTGGTCGCCCGGCTTGACCGGGACATCCTTCATCGCGAACTTCTTGACCGTCTTGCACGGTTCCTTGCCGACGTTGCAGCGCGATGCGTCCTCGAAGAGTTCCTTGGAGTAGGCCCAGACGTCGGTCTCGAACCTCTTGAACGCCTCGGTGATCTTCGCCTTCTGATCGGCCGGCAGCGCGTTCCACTTCGTGAGGTTCATCGCATACGCGTTGAGCGCGATCTGGAAGCCGATCGGCATGAAATGCGTCGTGACTTCGGGCCAGCCGGCCGAGTTGGCCGAGCTCGGGCCGGTGATGGCGCAGTCGGTCACGCCGCGTTCGAGCGCCTGCTGCGTCTCGCCGAACGGGATCGTGACCGGGATGCCGCCGAGCTTTTCGATGAACTTGGCGAGCGACTGGTCGTAGACCCGCACCTTCTTGCCCTTCAGGTCCGCGAGGCCGGTGATCGCCACCTTGCAGAACACGACCTGCGGGCCAAAGGGATAGATGCCGAGCAGCTTGCCGCCATGGCGCTCCTGCAGGCGCTTGTCGAAGGCATCCCGGTAGGCGTCGACCACCTTGCGCGCGACTTCGTAGTCGGTCGACAGGCCGACGATGTCAGGGCCGAGGAAGAAGGGTTCGTCGCGCGACACCTGCGCGAGGCGCAGCGTGACGATGTCGAACAGGCCCGACTTCAGCACGCGCAGGCCGTCAGCGTCCTTCACGCCGAGCACGTCCATCGGCTTGTAGTCTGCGTCGATGGGCAGGCCGGTGTTCTTCGCGAAGTTCTCGAAGAAGGGCTGCTCCTTCGTCTGCTGGATCAGCCCGGTGGCGACCAGGTTGCCGGCCACGCGCAGCTTGGGGTTTTCGGCATGTGCCGGCAGGGCCAGCGCGAGGACGGCGGCAAGCGAGGGGAGAACGAATTTCAGTTTCACTGCATCACTCCTTTAAGAACTTGTTCATCGAATTCCGACCAGCGGACCGATCGCCTGCTTCCAGGTGGCCGAGCATTTGTCGTAGGACTTGTCGCAAACCTCGGCCCACAGCGGCAATGAGACGGCGCCGACCGCGTCGCGCACGAGCTTCTGGTCGGCGGGCTTTACCGGCACTTCCTTCATCGCGTACTTCTTGCCGTACTTGCAGGGCTCCTGGCCGACGTTGCAACGCGACGCGTCGTCCCACAGTTCCCGCGAATAGGCCCAGGCCTCGGTCTCGAACCTGGCGAAGGCCTCGCTCATCCTTGTTTGCTGGGCGGGCGGCAGTGCGTTCCACTTCTTCAGGTTGATCGCGTAAGCGACGAGGTGAATCTGGAAGCCGATCGGCATCACGTGCGTCGCCACTTCGGGCCAGCCGGCCGAGTTGGCCGAACTCGGGCCGGTGATGGCGCAGTCGGTCACGCCGCGCTCGAGCGCCTGCTGCGTCTCGTTGAAGGCGAGGGCGACCGGGATGCCGTCGAGCTTTTCGATGAACTTCGCGAGCGACTGGTCGCTCACGCGCACCTTCTTGCCCTTGAGGTCGGCCAGACCCGAGATCGCCGACTTGCAGAACAGGATCTGCGGCCCGAAGGGATAGGTGCCGAGCAGCTTGGCGTTGTGCCTTTCCTGCAGTCGCTTGTCGAATGCGCCGCGGTAGGCGTCGACCACCTTGCGCGCGGTGTCGTAGTCGGTCGACAGGCCGACGATGTCGGGGCCCAGCAGGAAGGGGTCGTCGCGCGACACCTGCGCGAGCCGCAAGGTCACGATGTCGAACAAGCCCGACTTGACGACGCGCAGGCCGTCGGCGTCCTTCACGCCCAGCACGTCCATCGGCTTGTAGTCGACGTCGATGGGCAGGCCGGTGTTCTTCGCGAAGTTCTCGAAGAAGGGTTGTTCCTTGTTCTGCTGGATCAGGCCGCCGGAGACCAGGCTGCCGGCGGCGCGAAGCTTGGTGTTCTGGGCGTGGACGGGCAGCGCGAACGCGAGCGCGGCCGCGATGAGGGCGAGCTTGAGCTTCATGGGTTCTTTCGCGGGAGGGACCGTCATTTGCCGAACATCAGGTTCGGCAGGTAGGTGGCGATCCAGGGGGTGTGGATCAGGATCGCGGTCATCACGATCATGGCGGCGAAGAAGGGCAGGGTGCCCTGGAACACGTCGTTGATCGAGCCTTCGCCGCGCACGCCCTGGATCACGTACAGCGTCATGCCGATGGGCGGGCTGATCAGCGAGATCTCGCACATCAGCACCATGAAGACGCCGAAGAACACCGGGTCGATGCCGGCCGCCTGGATGATCGGGAACACCACCGGCAGCGTGCCGACGAGCATCGGCATGGTCTCGAGCGCGATGCCGAGGATGAGATACATCACCGCCAGCATCCACAGCAGCATGATCGGCGAGACGTCGGCCGACTTGATGAGGCTGGCGAGCGCCTGCGGCACGCCGAGCATCGACAGCACGAAGTTCAGGTACAGCGCCGCGACGAGGATCAGCGCGGTCATCGCGGTGAGCCGCATGGTCGAGCGGAAGCACTCGTGCAGCATGCCGACCTTGAGCTTGCCGTAGGCCGCCGCGATCGGGAGGCACACGATCACGCCGAGCGCCGCGCTTTCGGTCACCGTAGCCCAGCCGGTGTAGATGCCGCCCATCACGACCGAGAATACGGCCAGCGGGCCCAGCAGGTGCACCGAGTGCCGCAGCTTCTCGCGCATCGCCGTGCCGGCTTCGCGAGTGCCGGCGACCGAGGGCTTCCAGACGCAGATTGCGAGGATGGTGAGCAGGAACAGCACCGTCATGATCGCGCCGGGCAGGATGCCGGCCATGTACAGCCGCGCTGCCGAGGTGTTGGTCATCGAGCCGTAGATGATGAAAGCCACGCCGGGCGGAATCAGGTTGCCCAGGCTGGCGCCAGCGGCGATGGTGCCGAGCACCATGCGCTGGTCGTACTTGCGGTTCTTGAAGGCCGGCAGCGCGACGGTCGAGATCGTCGCCGCGGTCGCGACCGACGAGCCCGACACCGCGGAGAACAGCGCCGAGGCGCCGATGTTGGTGTGCAGCAGGCCGCCGGGCATGCGGTTGAGCCACTGGCCGAGCGACTGATACATCTTGTCGGTGGCGCCGCCGCGCATCAGGATCTCGCCGAGCAGGATGTACAGCGGGATCGACAGCAGCAGGTAGTCTTCGCCGGCGGCCCAGAGCTGCTCGCCTACGGCGTTGATCGCCGGCATGCCGAAGTGGATCAGCGACCCGAGCAGGCCGACGACCAGCATCGTCGTCGCGACATGGAAGCCGAGGAACATCAGCCCCAGCATGATGGCCAGGCCGGCCAGGATTTCGAGCGGTCCGATCATGATGCGGCTCCGACGGGGGTCGTGTGGATGGACGCGGTTTCCGTGGGTGTCTTCACGTGGATGTCGGTCTCGGCCTCGATCTCTTCCTCGAGCGTCTGCGGGCCGAAGCGCGTGTTGAGCTCCTGCGTGCGGCGCGCCAGGAAGAGGCGCAGCGCATCGATCGCGGCCCAGCCCGCGACCAGCGCGAACATCAGATAGCCGCCGAGCCAGATCGATTGCGGGATCCACATCGGCGTGGCCAGCGGCGTGGCCGCGGTGCTGTGCAGCTCGATGCTTTCGACGACCACGTGCCAGCCGCGCCAGAGGCACAGCATCGACAGGGCAGCGAGGCTCAGCATCGCGAGCAGGTTGAGCAGCGCGCGCGTCTTCGCGGGGAAGCGCGACAGCAGGAAGTCGACGCGCGTGTGGCTGCGTGTGATGAGCGTGTAGGCGAAGCCGAACGCGCCGACGATGCCGTAGGTATACGAGCCGATCTCGTCGATGCCCTGCAAGCTGAACGAGAAGACCTTGCGGCCGAGCATCTCGATGCAGGTCATCACCGATAGAGCGATGAGCCACCAGCCGCAGGCGATGACGGCCCAGTCACAGACGCGCGTCAGCCCGCGGCTCACGGGGTCCGGTGGGAGCAGTGTTTTCATGGGATTTCGTGGCTGTGCAGTGAAGGGGAACGTGCACGCATTGAAGCGCGCGGCAGGGCGCGCCTGCAGACTTTTCCGCGGAGCGGGAGAGGCGGAAAAACTCTTTTCGAATCAAGCACTTGGCGCTGCGCGCCCGTGGAAGAAGCGCGCTACCTGATGCGCCCGCCGTAGGCTGCGGTGATGTCGTCGGCCGCGGCGCGCACGGCCGCGCCGAGCTGCGCGAAGTCGGCGCTCTTGATGCGCTGCGTCGGCCCGACGAGCGAGATCGCGCCGAAGGGTTGGCCATGCTCGTCGCGGATCGCGGCGGCGATGCAGCGCAGGCCGACCGCGTTCTGTTCGTCGTCGATCGCGAAGCCGGCGCGGCGGACCTCGCCGAGGGTCTCGTGCAGCCGCGACGCGCGCGCGATGGTGTTGGCCGTGAGCTTCGGCAGGCCGTAGGTGCGCAGGTACTGCAGCACATCGTCCTCCGCCATCGCGGCGAGGATCGCCTGTCCCATCGCCGTGCCGTGCAGCGGCGCGCGAAAGCCCGGCTTGCCCATGGCGCGCATCTGCTCGCGGCTTTCGACTTGGGTCACGAACACGATGTCGCCCAGGTCGGCGATGCCGAGGTTGATGCTCTCGCCGGAGCTGTCGCGCAGGCGTCGCATCACCGGCAGCGCGACTGGCGCGATGCGGCGCCGCCGCGCGAACGCGGCGCCGACCGAGAAGCAGCGCACGCCCACATACCAGAGGTTGGTCTCGCGGTCGAACTGGACGAACTGGCGCTGCTCCAGCGTGGTGAGCAGGCGGTGCGCGGTGGAGGAAGAGAGGCCGCTGTGCGCGGCGATGTCGACGAGGCGGTAGCCTTCGTCATCGTCGGCGAGCAGTTCCAGCAACTGCATTGCCCGCGTGAGCGACTGCACGGTGCTGTCGCTGTCGCGGTCGATGCGGGTGATCTTGGCGGTCTTGGAGGGGCGGCGGGGCGAGCTTGCTGTCATGGCGTGCCTCTTGCAAGTTGCGCGCCATCGGGTGGTGGCCGGCGCCCCCTCAGCCGTCGATGGAGACCTTGGCGTCCTTCGCCACCTTGGCCCACTTGGCGATCTCGCTGTGCGTGAAGCTGCTGTAGGCGTCGACCGGGCCGCCGCCGTCCTCGACCCCGAAGCCTTCGAACTTTTCCTGCACGTCGGCCATCGCGAGCACGGCGTTGACGTCCTGGTTGATCTTGCGCGCCAGCGCCGCGGGCAGCTTGGCCGGGCCGGAGATGCCGTACCAGTTCATGGTCTCGAACTGGGGGAAGCCCTGTTCCTGCATGGTGGGCACTCCGGGGTAGGCCTTCGAGCGCTTGGCGCGCGTCTGCGCGAGCGCGACGACGCGGCCGTTCTTCACGTGCGGCGTGGCGGCCGTCATGGTCTCGAAGGTGTACTGGATCTGGCCGCCAATCAGGTCGGTGAGCAACGGCCCGCTGCCCTTGTATGGCACGTGCAGCACGTCGACGCCGGCCTGCAGCTTGAACATCTCGATGGCGAAGTGCTGGATGGTGCCGGGCCCGGCGGAGCCGAAGCTGATCTTGCCGGGCTGCGCCTTGCACTGCGCGACGACTTCCTTCACCGACTTCACGGGGTTCGTCGCGCTCGTGATCAGCAGGTTGGGCGTGACGCCGAGCAGCACCACGGGCACGAAGTCGCGCTCGGCGTTGTAGCGCAGGTTGGAGCGCACGGCCGGCGCGAGCGCGTGGCTGTTGATGGTGGACAGGAGCAGCACGCTGCCGTCGGACGGCTGCTGCAGCATGTAGTCGGCCGCGAGCGTGCCCGAGGCACCGGCCTTGTTCTCGACCACGACCTGCTGGTTCCACAGGCCGCTGAGCTTCTGCGCCACCACCCGTGCCAGCGCATCGGCGCCACCGCCGGGCGGAAAGCCGACGACCAGGCGGATCGGCGTAGCCGGCAAGGCCTGGGCGAACATGGAGGGCGCGGCCAGCGATGCGGCGGCTGCGCCGGCGGCCTGGAGGATGTGACGTCTTTGCATGGTTCAGGGTCTCGCGGGTGGTGGGTGAAGAGTTCGGATCACTGGCGGCGCAGCAGCGCCTCGATGGCGGGCGGCAGCCCGCGGTTCGGCTTCTGGGGCGGCGGCGCGAAGCTGCCGCGGCGGGCCGTGCCGGACTGCAGCGCCACCAGCGTCTCGGCGTGGCGAACCGCGCTCGACACGCCATCGACCACCGGCACCGGCAGGCGGCTTTTGAGGCTGCGCGCCAGGCCCGCGAGTGGTGCGCCGGCCAGCACGATGACGTCTGCGCCGTCTTCGTCGACGGCTCGCTCGCACAGCGCTGCCAGATGCGCGGCGTGGTCGTCCTGCACGCGGCCGATGTCCGCGAGCGGCTGGTCGAGGTGGTGGATGCTGGCGAGCCGATCGGCCAGCCCGTTCGCCGCCACGCATTCGCGGTACCAGGCGGTGATGCGGCGCGAAATCGCGATGATCGAGAAGCGCTGGCCGAGCATGCAGGCGCTCATCAGCGCGCTTTCGGTGAGGCCGAGCACCGGGATGTCGAGCGCCTCGCGCAGGCCCGCCAGGCCGGGATCGCCGAAGGCGGCGACCACCACGGCGTCGTGCAGCGCGCCGTGCTCGGCCGCCAGCGTCGCCGTGGCGTAGGCGCCGATCAGCGCCTCGAAGCGGGTCTCGATGTAGGCCACGCCGAAGGGCGCGGTCAGCGTCGTGATGCGCGTTTCGGGCGAGGCCGCGCGGCGCGCCTCGCTGTCGATCAGCGCCGTGACGCTGTCGGAGATGTTGGGGTTGATCAGGAGCAGCTTCATGGTCAGGCGCGCCGCGGCAGCAGCGAAGGTGCGTCGCAAGCCAGAAAGCGCCCGCGTCCGGCGCGGCCGTGGAACTGGCCGTCCCACAGCAGCTCGCCGCCGGCGATCGTCAGTGCCGGCCAGGCGCGCAGCCGCTGGCCCTCGTAGGGCGTGTAGTCGACGTTGTGGTGCAGGTCGGTGTTGCGCAGCACGAACTCGCGCTCCTCCCAGACCACCAGGTCGGCGTCGCTGCCGACCGCGATCGTGCCCTTGCGCGGATGCAGGCCATAGGCCTTAGCGGGGTTGGTCGAGGTCAGCTCGACGAAGCGGTTGAGCGTCATGCGGCCGCCCAGCACGCCTTCGGAGTAGAGCAGCGGCAGGCGCGTCTCGAGGCCGGGGATGCCGTTCGGGATGTGGCGGAACGCGACTTCCTCGCCGCCCAGCTTCTTGCCTTCCGGCGCGTCGTAGCGAAAGGGCGCGTGGTCGGAAGAGAACACGGTGAACAGGCCGTCGTTCAGGCCGTTCCAGATCACCTCCTGGTTCGCCTTGTCGCGCGGTGGCGGGCTGCAGACGCAGCGAGCGCCCTGGTAGCTGTCGTCCAGCCCGAGGTCGGCCGCAGTCAGGAACAGGTATTGCGGACAGGTCTCGGCGAACACCGACAGGCCGTGGGCGCGCGCCCAGCGGATCTGCTCCACCGCTTCGCGACCCGAGACGTGCACGATCAGGATCGGCACGTCGACCAGCTCCGACAGCGCGATCGCGCGATGCGTCGCCTCACGCTCGACCAGCATCGGCCGCGAATGGGCATGGAAGCGTGGTGCGGTGCGGCCGGCGGCCTCGAGCTTCCTGGTCAGCCATTCGATGCAGTCTGCGTTCTCGGCGTGGATCATCGCCATCGCGCCGTGCTCGCGCGCGACCGACAACACGTCGAGGATCTGGCCGTCGTCGAGCTTCAGGTCGTCATAGGTCATGTAGATCTTGAACGAGGTGTAGCCCTCTCGGATCAACGCCGGCAGTTCCTCGTTCAGCACCTTGGGCGTGGGGTCGCTGACGATCAGGTGAAAGGCGTAGTCCACGTGGGCGCGGCCCTCGGCACGCTGGTGGTAGTCGGTGACGGCGGCGCGCAGCGACTGGCCCTTTTCCTGTGCGGCGAAAGGGATCACGGTGGTCGTGCCGCCGCAAGCCGCGCTTCGGGTGCCGCTTTCGAAGTCGTCGGCCATGCGCAGCGGCGACGCCATCGGCTGGTCGAGGTGGCAGTGCGCGTCCACACCGCCGGGCGTCACGACGCGGCCGGCTGCGTCGATCTCGCGCGCACCGCCGGCCAGCCCGGTGCCGAGTTGGACGATGCGCCCGCCAACAACGGCGATGTCCGCGTCGAAGGTGTCGCTGGCGGTTGCCACGCGGGCGTTGCGCAGCACGAAGTCGAAGGGGTGGGGCGTGTTCATTTTGTCGACATCATCGTCGACAATTTGTTTGTCGATCTCGGTGATTACACTAATGTCGACAATATGGTTCGCGACGAAGCTTGCCCGAAAGGATTCCCATGCCCCAGACCCTTCGTCTCGGCGTGCTCACGCCCTCATCCAACACCGCGCTGGAGCCGCTGACCAGTGCGCTGGCGGCGGCCGTGCCCGGCTGCAGCGCCCACTTCTCACGCTTCAAGGTAACCGAGATCTCGCTGTCGGCGCAGGCGCTCGGCCAGTTCGACGACAGCAAGATCCTCGCGGCCGCCGAGCTGCTGGCCGACGCCAAGGTGGACGTGATCGGCTGGAGCGGCACCTCCTCAGGCTGGCTGGGCTTCGACGCCGACCGGCACTTGGTCGAACGCATCCGCGAGCGCACCGGCATCGTCGCCACCACCGCGGTGCTGGCGCTGAATGAACTGCTCGCGTCGCGAGGCGTGAAGCGGCTCGCGCTGGTGACGCCGTACACCGCAGATGTGCAGCAGAAAATTGTCGACAACTACCGCAGCATCGGCATCGAAGTGGTGGCCGAGCGCCACCTCGGCATCCGCGTCAACCACGCCTTCGCATCGGTCGCGCCGCAACGGCTGATGGCCTTGATGCGCGAGGTGGCGCCGGCACGGCCGGAGGCCATCACCACCTTCTGCACCAACCTGCGGGCGGCACCGCTGGCCGAGGCGGTGGAGGCCGAACTCGACATTCCGCTGCTCGACACCGTCAGCACCACGGTATGGGGGCAACTGCGCGCCGCCGGCGCCGATCCGGCGCAGGTGAGCGGCTGGGGCCGCATGTTCGGCTGGCGATAATGGACCGCCATCCCGCCGCCTGCCGCCATGCACGCGTGCTGCTGGCGTCCGATCCGCTCGCCAAGCTCAACCCAGACATGCCAACCAAAAGCGCGCGCAAGCCTGCCTCGCAAGCCCGACTCGAACGCGAGAACACGCAGGACGAAATCTACGAAAAGATCTATGTCGCCATCCTCGAGCACCGCCTGCATCCCGGCACCAAGCTCGGCGAGGAGCGCCTGGCCGAGATCTTCGGCGCCAGCCGGGCGCGCATTCGCGAAGTGCTGGCGCGGCTCGCGCACGAGCAGATCGTCGAGCTCTATCCGCAGCGCGGCGCCTATGTTGCCAAGCCCTCGATCGAGCAAGCGCTCGATGTGTTCGAAGCCCGCCGGCTCATCGAGCCGGCCGTGCTGCGCCGGCTGATCGAGACACTCACGCCCGAGAAGCTGGCGCGCCTGCGCCAGCACCAGGAACTCGAGCTCGATGCCCGCCGCCGCGATGACAAGCGCGCTGTGATCCGGCTGTCCGGTGAATTCCATTCGCTGGCGGCCGACCTGGCGGGCAACACGGCGCTGGCGCGCAGCATGCGCGAGCTGTCGATATTGACCTGCCTGATGATCTTTCTATACGACGCACCGACCAGCTCGAGCTGCCGCGCCGACGAGCACTCGCAGATCATCGAGGCCATCGCCAAACGCGATCCGGCGCGCGCCGAGCGGCTGATGCGCGAGCACCTCGACCATATCGAGAGCAGCATGAAGCTGGAGCATGCGACCGAGGAGGTGGACCTGGAAGCGATCTTCAGAGGCGAGATCTGACCGCGACACTTCGTAGTCCGTTTCGGAAATTCGCACACGTATTCTTCAAGCGGCCAGCTTCAAGGGCTGGCTCTGCGCCCGGCGATCACGCATGCGCGCGATCAAGGCATTGAGATCGGTGCGGGTGAATTTCCACTCGAATGGACGCGCGATGCTCTCGAAGTAGCGCTCGAAGTTCGCCAGCCGTTGAGCGACCGCCTCCAAGCAAGGGAAGTCGTTCGGGGTCAGCACCTTGCGCTGCACGATCGAGAAGTAGATCTCGATCTGGTTGAGCCAACTGGCATGGACCGGTGCGTGGACCGGAACCAATCGGGGATGGGCTTGCGTGAGGCGCTGCACTGACGCCTGGCCACGATGCGAGGAGCCGTTGTCCATGACCCAGAACACGCGTCTTGCGCTGACATATGGCGGCTGGCTCATGACCTGATCGACCAAACGCTCGAAGGGCGCGATGCCTGTGGTTGCTTCGCAGCGGCCGAACACCTTGGCGCGATGCACGTCCAACGCCGCCAAGTACGCCCAGGCGCCATCGCGTGCGTACTCGTGCTCCACGCGCATTACCTGCCTGCCTCGGTGGGCACACGGCGGACGTACGCCAGGGGATCAATGCGGTGTACTACCGCAACACGAAACTGGCGGCGCGCATCGCCTGCTTTCTGGACTTCTTGGCCGCGCGAGTATGAGGGCCGGAGTCAGCGCGACCGCATAGGGCGAAAACAGGTCGTCGTAAGTGCTGCCAGGGCTTGGCCACGCCCCATTGTTGCACCCGGCGAAAAATTCGCTGCGGGTGGCGAGGGGCGCAAATCAACCCAAGTTCGATGATCAGAGGGCAAGGAATATCGATTCACCCGAATCGGCGAGACGGCCCTGTTCGTCCCAAGGGACGCTTTCATTGTTTATGGGCTGGGCTGGGCTGATTGCCGAGTTTCAGCATTCTGGGGGCGAGGACGGCTTTCGCACTGCGTTCCCGATGTTCGTCGGAGTAGGGCGACGGGCAAGTTTGGGCCCGGCCGTTCGCCACACTCGAGTAGTCTGCGCCAACGCGGGCGGTCAACTACCGATCCAGAGTCACTTTCGCTGTACGAATATAGGCCCCCCAACGGTCGAACTCGCTGTTGTAGAAGTGCTGGTATGCGCCCGGGGTCATTTGTTCAATGACTATCGCCATCTTGCTCATGAATTCAGCGACCTGAGGTTCCGCCATCGTTGCGGAAATTGCTGCATTGAGCTTGTTGACGATGTCAGCAGGAGTACCAGCCGGAGCGAGGAACCCCAACCACGGGCCCATGTCGATCTCCACCCCGAACTCCTTGAGTACTGGAATGTCGGCGAAGCCATGTAGGCGCTCGCGTGCCGTAATTGCCAGGCTGCGAACACGCCCAGCACGAAGATACTGTTCGGCGACGAGCACTGGAACGATCGTGCAGTTCACCTGATCCGCGAGCTGTGCTTGCATCAGCGGCGCTGTTCCGTTGTAGGGGATATGCAGCAGATCGACTCGCGTCTTTTGCTTGAGTGCTTCCATGATGATCTGGCCGGAACTGCCCTGCCCCCAGGATCCGAAGGTCATGGGGTCCTTCGCCTCTTTGGCGATCTGCAGGAACTGAGTGAGCGTCTTCGCTGCATGAGAGGCGGGGACGATCAGCGCCAGGGGAGTGAAACCGATGGGGGCCACGGCCACGAACTCCTTCTTCGAGTCGTAGGGCGGAGGCTTCAGGATGTGCGGCGCTATCGAATGCGAATCTGCCGTTCCGTACACCAACGTATAGCCGTCGGCCGGACTGCGAGCAGCGGCGAGACTGCCGATCGTGCCAATCGCGCCCGGCCGGTTCTCCACGATGATGGATTGTCCGAGGCGTTGCGCCAGCGACGGCGTCATCGCGCGAACCAACACGTCGCCGCCACCTCCTGCATTCCACGGCATGATGATCTTGATGAGCCGCGAAGGATAAGCAGCGGTTTGAGCCAACGCGCTCAGGGGCGCTGTCGTGGCAGCGGAAGTGGCCAGGCCGGCCAGAATAGCGCGACGAGTCACGAGGTGCTTCATGTTTGTTGTCTCCTTGTGTGGACGGCCGTCATCGGACGCTGTCAAAGATTCCTGCTTTCAAGCCACCTGATCAGAACCGAGGCAACCTCGTGGCTATTGCTTTCGATCATCAACATGTGCCCGTTGCCATTCAGGCCGATGTCGGGGAGCCAGGTGAAATCGGCATTCAGACGGCGGGCAAGCGCCTGGTCGACAGACTTTGGATGACGTGCATCGTGCTCACCCGTGACGATCAGGATCGGTCTCTGGCCTACGACGGACAGGCTTGCCAGCTGAAGTCCTCTGCCTCCGATGTTGAACCGCTCATTCAGGACGATCGGGCTGTCGGGCACCACTGAGGCCGCGTAGCTTTCCAATGCATCTCGAGGGAATCTTGGGCTGCTCGCCCAGAAGTCGTTTATGAATGTGCGATCCGCCGACACGGGTCGATCCAAGGGCGAATACACGGGACAACCAGCCTCACGGTCATGGCGCATGGTCTCGATGGCCGCGGGATCGTCGGGCAAGGGATTGAGCAAGTTCGCGGGCGCCCCGGGCGCGATGCCGATGATGGCAGCCACCTTGTCTGGATGGTGCTCTGCGATCCACCACGCGATGGGTCCCCCCGCAGAGTGGGCCACAACGATGGCCGGGCCTATCGCGTCGATCACCGTTGCGAGCGCAGTGGCTACGTCGTGCGTCGTTAGGCGAACGAGATTCTCGACGCCAGGGGAACGCCCGTGACCCGGCCAGTCGGGCACGTGCACGGCATGCCCTCTGGCCGCGAACAGCTGCGCCCATCCGTCACGGCCGTCCGGCGTGCCCAGATACGACACGCCCGTATGAAACCCTCCATGAATCATCACGACCGGCAGGAGATGGCGCCCGACGCATGCCGGGGGCAGATGATCCACATACACGGGGTGCGAAGCGGTGCCCAGGAAAAAGCATGATCGGGCCGTTCGCACGGACGACGTCGACGCATCACACAGGCTCCGGGACATGCAAGTTCTCGTGAAGAATCCGAGACCCATTGTAGTTCCATATGGAACCAAGTAAAAGTCGGTGTTTTCCCGCTTTGCTGAGTTCGCGGCCGAGAGCGGCGGTTGGTAGCATCGAAACTAGTACCTCCGGCAGATTCCCCACGCATTGTTTGAAACACACAAGACGATGACGACCTCTCGACCCCTGAGCGACATCCTGGAAGGCGTTGCGATTCCGTACGCCTACAAGCTCGGGTACATGATCAATTCGTACCGCGAACCGTCGTTCCGGTCCATCGAAGCAAAGTACGGGTTGACGAGGCCGGAGATTCTTTCCTTGATCTTCCTGTACTTCAGAGACGGCATTTCCGCTTCAGACATCTGCGACTTTTCCGGACACCTGAAGAACAACATCAGCCGCGCCGTGACCGCGCTGGAGAAGAAGGGGTTGATCCGACGGGAGCTTGACGAGATCGATCAGCGCAGGCAGGTCATATTCATCACGGCGTCCGGCCGCAAGATGCACAACCGATTCATGCCTGGGCTGGTTGAACGCGAGAAGGCAATGATGGAATGCCTGACGACCGAAGAGCGTCAGCAGTTGCAGCAGTTGCTGCGCAAGCTCTGCGCCAACGCACCGGCGTGGAGCGGCATAGACCATGTTTGATGGCTAGCCTACGGCATGCACTCGAGGCATCTCACCAACGCCTCACTTGACGAAGTTCTGCTCGCAGTTTTCGACTGTCTTCTTCAGGTTGGAGCGGTGCATCGCTTCTGCTAGCCGCGCATCCCGGTCGAGCCAGGCCTTGGCCATTCGTAGGTGGTCCAGCGTCAGCAATCGTCAATTGTTCGCGACTCATGGCGCCCACTCGCATGCGCGCGGAGCTGAAAAGCGCTGCCGCGTGGCGCTGGCGCTAGTGCGCGATGAGCAGGATGTCAGAGGCAACAACTCGACTTCTCGGGAACGGTCACCCGCGAAGGTCGTTGATGGCCCGAGCGCCGCCAATCGAGGGCTGCAGAGAAAGGACCGATATCGCACTGCGTCTCGGACATTGCTAACCCGATGTTGTGGAGAAGTGGTGCCATGGTCCAGGCCGATCTGGCCACCTCGGGAATACAGCAGTGATTTGCCAACCGCGCCGCGAGGCGCTGGCTGGCGTGGAGAGCACGCGCAGCCAGGTGATCTTCAGGGAGGAGATCCCGCCTTGAGGGATCGAAGCCTACTTGCGCCACCACCACCAGACGACGAGGCTCAGGACGATCGACACGATCAGCGAGGTCATCAGCGGAAAATGGAAGCTGAAGCTTTCACGCTCGATCGAGAAATCCCCCGGCAGGCGCCCCCACGGCAGCCGCGACAGCCAGGGCCAGGCAAGGCCCGCGACGACGAGGAGCACGCCCAGCGCAATGAGCAAGCGTTGCATGCGGCAATACTAGCGCCGGGCGGCGCCGAGCGGTAGCGGCCCGGCCGGGCCGCGGGCATGGTCAGCCCGCGGTGTCTTTCATCGGATTCAGGCTCCTCGAGGAGTGCGACATGACTCACGGCCCGCTGGTCTGGGAAGTGACGATCGCCCTGATCGTCGCCCTGCTGCTGTTCGACTACTTCTTCCACATCCGCACGGCGCACGTGCCCACGCACGCCGAAGCCGCCCGCCGGTCGGCCGCCTACATCGGCGCGGCCGTCCTGTTCGGTGTCATGGTGTGGGTGCTCGGCGGCACCGAGCCCGGCACCCAGTATTTCGCCGGCTACCTGACGGAGAAGGCGCTGTCGGTCGACAACGTGTTCGTCTTCCTGGTGATCATGTCCAGCTTCAAGGTGCCGCGCGAGGAGCAACAGAAGGCGCTGCTGATCGGCATCGTGATCGCGCTGGTGGCGCGCACCGGCTTCATCCTGCTGGGCGCGGCGCTGATCGAGTGCTCATCGAAACCTAGCTCCTGCGGCCGGCGTCGCTGACGGTACTTGCTGCCGGAGCCATTGCCATCGCTGAACAATCGCGTAGCGGCCAAATGTAAGTACGATTTCGTAACATCTGGTTCCACAAGAGTGCGAAAGTCCGCGTTTTAGTCGCCCTGGCCGTACGATCTGCGTCACGCATACCTCACTACGGCAAACCGGTCCGGGAGGCACAGATGACGGAATCGAATACGGCAGAGGCAATTCAGCCAGACATTGTCGTCGTTGGCGCCGGCATGGCCGGTCTGTACTTCGCTTGGCGGATGCTCAGGCACAAGCCTACGACGAAGATCGTCATCCTGGAAATGCTCGATCGCCCCGGCGGACGGTTGGATACCGATCTCGTCGTCATCGACGGCACCTTGGTCAAGAACGAAGAAGGCGGCATGCGCTTTGTCGATAGCATGAAGAACTTGATGTGGCTGCTCAAGACGCTGGCGCTCGACAAGGACATCATGCCGTTCAACATGGGGGACGACAACAACATCTACTACCTGCGTGGTCGCCGCTTCACCTTTGGCGCCATGGCGACCGATCCCGACCTCTGGAGCACCCGCTACTTCCTGCGTGACCAGGAGAAACAGCGCCAGCCGAACAAGATTCTTCAAGAGATTTTCGACACGGTGCTGACACAGAATGGTGTCGATCCGAAGAAGTGGTATCCGCAAACCCCCGAGGACTGGCAGAAGGTTCGCCTCGAATTCAGCTATCGCGGCTTGCCCCTTTACAAATGGGGCTTTTGGGCATTGCTCGTCGACTTCGGTCTTTCTCAGGAATGCCTGCAGATGATCGAGGACTCGATGGGGTTCCTCGCGTTCTATGACCAAAAGGTCAACGCTGGCGTCGGCTTCCAGACCATGGGTGACTTCGACAAGTTGCCCAACTATCTAACGTTACGGCCCGGCTACGAAACGCTGTCGGACACGCTTGCGCAGCAGATCAAGGAAATGGGAGGAAGGATCCTCCTGGGACATTACGTCGATGCCTTCGACTTCGACGTCACTGACAAGAATCTGCTCAACGTGCGAGCCCATACTGACAACGGCTGGACGACGCGCTTTCTTTGTCCGCAACTCGTCCTCGCGCTGCCCAGCCGTCCGCTCGAGCTCCTCTCCTCGCAATGTCCGGCCCTGCGCGACAACGGTCAGCTCATGGCTGACATCCGGAGCGTCACCACCATGCCGCTCACGAAGATCAACCTGTACTTCAAGGAGCGGTGGTGGTTCGACCGCTACAAGATTGCCGCAGGCGGTTCTTTCACCGATCTGCCGATGGCCCAGTTCTACTGCTATTGGCCCATTGCGGCCAATGACGACAAAGGGCCGGCGTCGATGACGATCTACTGCGATTTCGATCGCACCACATATTGGGAGGAGTTGCAGAAGTTGGGCAAGCCCTTCGCGCCTACCGATGGGTTGACGCAACCCAAGCACACGACGCCGGCCGGTACGTTCGTGGTCGAGCAGGCGATGCGGCAGCTTGCCGAGTTCTTCGGCGACAACGCCTTGCCGGATCCGCTGTTGTCGACCTATGTGCGTTGGGGCTCGCCGGAGTTCGGGGACGGCGATCACTCGTGGGTGATCGGCGCGGACGACAAGGCCATCGCAGCGCGGCTGCAGAACCCGATCAAGGGCAAGGTCTACATTTGCGGTGAAGCGTATTCGGATGAACAAGCTTGGGTGGACGGTGCATTGCGTTCCACGGAAACCGTCCTGCAAGAGTGCTTTGGCCTGCCCGCTTACGATCGTCCTGTGTGACAGTACTGCATTGTCGTTTCTCGGCTTCTTGCGCCACCAGATCACTGGGAGCCGCGAATGCAATGTCCCCGCTGCCAATGTGAAAATCTGGCCGATGCCAACTTTTGTCAGGATTGCGGTGCCAAGCTCGAGCTGATTTGCAGCGGCTGTCATGCCGCGAATGCGGCAGCCAGCAGGTTCTGTCGTAAGTGCGGAACGCAGCTGACTCCGCAACCGGCGGTCGTTGCGGCAACGACGTTTGAACCTTCGCCGTCTGCGCGTCCTGGCGTGTCGACCGAGGCTGTCGCGGCGGATCCGTACGTTCCCGCGTATCTGGCCGAGCGGTTCCGGCTGGGCCACGCAGTGCATCTCACGCAGCACGTCGGCGAGCGCAAGATCATCACCGCGCTGTTCGCGGACATCAAGGGCTCGATGGCGCTGCTCGACGGCATGGACCCGGAACTCGCGCGGCAGGTGATCGATCCGGCACTGCGCTTGATGATGACTGCCGTGTACCGCTACGAAGGCTATGTTGCCCAGGCGCTGGGTGACGGCATCTTCGCCTTCTTCGGCGCTCCGATCGCGCGCGAGGATCACGCCCGCCGGGCTCTCTATGCGGCGCTCAGCATGCAGGAGCAGATGAAAGGGTACGGCGCCCGGCTGCTGCGGGAATACGGGCTGCCCGCCATGCAGATCAGGGTGGGGATCCATACCGGTGAAGTGGTCGTGCGTTCGATCCCGACCGACGACCAGCGTGCGGACTATGTTCCGATCGGGCACTCGACGGGACTGGCGGCTCGCATTGAGCACGTCGCGGCACCCGGCGCAGTGGTCGTCAGCGAATCCACCCATCGCCTGACGGAGGGCTACTTCGAGTTTCGCAGCCTGGGCAGCGTCCCGTTGAAAGGCGTCAGTGCGAACGTCAACCTCTTCGAGGTCACGGGCATCGGTCCATTGCGTACCCGCCTCGAAGTGTCCGCCAGCCACGGTTTGGCACGGTTCGTCGGTCGCCAGCACGAGCTCGAACGGATGCAGGCGATGCTGCAGTTGGCCAAGGCGGGCGAAGGACAAATCATCGCGGTCATCGGCGAGGCGGGCGTGGGCAAGTCGCGCCTGTGTCACGAGTTCAAGCTGCTGGCGAAAGAGGGCTGCCTGATCTTGGAATGCAGTTCGGACTCCTACGGCAAGGCGTTTCCCTACCTGCCGTTGATTGACATGCTGAAGAGCTATCTGCAGATTGCGCCGGGCGACGACGACCGCCGTAAGCTGGAGAAGGTGACCGGCCGCGTGCTGGGGCTCGATCGCAGCCTCGATGACACGATCCCCTTCTTGTTGACCCTGTTGGGCGTCAGGGATCCTGCCGCGCCGATCGACAAGATGGACCCGCAGATTCGGCGCCGCCGAACGTTCGACGCAATTCAGCGACTGGTGCTGCGCGAAGCCGTCAACCAGCCGGTCTTGATGGTGATGGAGGACTTGCACTGGCTGGACGCCGAGAGTCAGAGCTTCCTGACGATGTTCGGCCGCGCCGTGGAAGGTGCGCGCATCCTGCTGCTCGTCAACTATCGTCCCGAGTACCAACCCAGCTGGGACGCTGCCACGTCGCACAGCCAATTGCGTTTGAAAGCGTTCGGGCGTGAGGATGCCGAAGCGTTGCTGATCGCCTTGCTCGGAATAGCTCCCGCGCTCGCCGAGCTGAAATCGCTCATTGTCGAGAAGACGCAGGGAAATCCATTCTTCATGGAGGAGTACGTTCAGACCCTGTTCGATCATGGTGTTCTGATGCGACGCGGTGAAGAGATCGTGCTCACCCGCGCATTGGCGACGATCGAGATGCCCGCAACGGTGCAGGGCGTGTTGGCGGCCCGCATCGACCGCTTGGAGCCCGAGCACAAGGCGTTTCTACAGATGCTTGCGGTGCTCGGCAATGCGTCCCCGCTGCGTCTCATCGAGCGTGTGGCGCTGAGTTCCGAAACGCAGCTCCAGGATATGCTCGACCGCCTGCAGAGTGCCGAATTCATCTTCGAGCGAACGGTGTTCCCCGATGTGGAATACGTGTTCAAGCACGCACTCACCCGGGAGGCAGCCTACGGCGAGCTGCTGGCTGACACCAGGCGCATCTTGCATTCGCGTGCGGCGCAAGCGATGGAAGCGCATTTCAGCGATCACCTGGACGATCACTGCAGCGAGCTTGCCCATCACTATGCTTGCAGCGACAACGTGCCGAAGGCGGTCGATTTCCTGATGCGCGCCGGATCGCAAGCGATGCAACGCTCCGCCTACGCTACGGCAATCGATCATCTCAGTTCGTCGCTGACCATGCTGCCGGGACTTGCCGATCCGGCGGGGCGTGGCTCGCGCGAGTTGCAGATTCAATCGATGCTCGGGTCCGCATGGATGGCGACGCGCGGCTTCGCGGTGCCGGAGGTCGCCCAAGCCTACGAGCGGGCCCGCGAACTATGCCAGGACACCACCGATAGCGCCGACCTCGTTCGGGTGCTTTCAGGATTGGGGTTGCTGTACATCAATCGGGGTGAACTGCGGTTGGCGCGCGATATCGGCGAGCAACTTCTGGGCTTGGCCGAGCGCAGGCTGGAAACCGAGCTGTTTGTGGGCGGCCACGAATTGCTCGGACTCACGTTGCTTCGGGTCGGCGACCTGATCGATTGCAGGTCGCATATGGAGCTGGCGGTTCAGCGCTACGAGGACGTGCACGATCACGCACTGCGCGACAGCCTGGGCCGGGATCCGAGGATCTCCTGTCTTGCCTTCGGGGCGCTGGCGCTGTGGCTGTTGGGATACCCGGATCAGGCGGTTGCGGGCGTTGCGCAAGCGCAGCGGGCGGCGCATGCGGCAACGCCTCGGCACCCGTTCAGCCTCGCGTACGCGATGGCTTCATTGGCATGGGTCCATCAATTCCGCGGCGAAGCGTCGCTGGCTCTGCAAGCGGCCGAAGCGACGACCGAATTCGCCACCGAGCAGGGTTTCCCGAGCTGGCTCGTCCACGGCCTGATCGTCCAAGGATGGGCCGAGGCCGAGCTAGGCAATACCGAAAGCGGATTCACCCACATCGAGCAGGCGCTGTTAGCGTACAAGGCTACCGGTGCCAAGGTCTGGCAGCCGCTATTCCTGCTGTTGCAGGTTCAGGCGCTCTCGCGTGCCGGACAAATCGCCGAGGGACTGGAATCGGTCACCAAGGCGCTGGGCCTCGCCAGCGAGATGGGTACGTATTGGTGGGAGGCTGAGCTCTTTCGCGTCAAGGGAGAATTGCTTCTTGCCCTCTCCACGGAAAATGCCGCCGAGGCGCAGACCTGCTTCGAGCGCGCTCTTTCCATCGCCAGGAAGCAAAGCGCCAAGTCTCTTGAATTGCGCACATGCGTCAGCATGGTCCGGTTGGCGCGTCTCCATGGCGGGCACGCGCAGGCCTTGCTCGAACTTGCCTCCGTGTATGAATGGTTTACCGAAGGCTTCGATGCGGCTGACTTGATCGAGGCGCGCGAGTTGCTTGGGAGGGCGGGGCAAGGCTGAGCCTTCACTGATACTCGTCGCTCACGTTGCGTGCGGAATGGAAAGCCACGACACCCCAGTTCCGCGCTCCGGGGGCGGTGGATTTGTGCCAAACCCCGGGCGGAACGACGTGCCATCGATTTTCCAGTACGGCTGGGTTGCCTTGCCCATAACGATCCACGCGCCAGCCGTCCGTTGTCTGGACGTGCGTTTCCATGGCGCCATCCAGGGCAAACAGATACTGCGTGCTATTCACATGCCGCTCGATGCTTGCGCCGCCGGCGCCGCGATTCACCACGACTCTGACGCTACCAATCGCCGCGGGCACTGGGCACCCAAGACACGAGAGATCCAATGCTGCAAAGGCTTCGGCAATGTTCGGGTTCTGCTGCAATTTCTCGCGGGCATCGGCGGCCGCCTGCCGCAGGACGCACAACACGTCGGGACGGCTCGCGAAGCGGTCCAGTTCTTCGGTGACCGGTCGTACCTCCGGGGTGATGCTCTGGTTGTTGGTCGGCTGCGCCATGGGGGATCTGCTTCTGACTTCGATGATATGCCCAAGTTCTTGAAGGACAGCAGGTGCGAAGCCCATATTGAGCAGATGCCTCGCACGTGCAGTCCGCCATATTCGGCAAACTCCGTCGGTAGGCGCTCGAGCACCGGCGACTGAGTATCAAGGTTGGGGCCGGTGAAGGAAACCTGCGTCAAATCCATTTCTACACTCATTGTTGCGCGCGGCGACGCGGATTCAGGTGGCGGCGGCGACCGTCCGCTTCTGGCTGCGAGTCCGGCCCTAACGGTGGGGAAGACTGTGCCGCGGCACCAGACCCGTTGCCGCCTTTCGAGCTGTCAGTCTGAAGGTCCGCAATGTCGACGAGAGAGGTCTGCGGTTCAAGATCTTCAATGGACGATGAGGCGCCTGGGCTATTGCGAGTGTCTTGAGAAAACGGTGCAATGTCATTTCGTTCCCTCACTAGCCCGCGCGCCAGGGGGGGCACGGTCCGCGGTCCATTGCCGGCTCAGCTACCGCCGTCTACAGGCCTCGTTCCCAGGCGCGTAGCCCCCGATTCCATGCGCGAAGGCGGTCGTCCAATGCTTCTCCGCCAGCGCCCGAGCTGGTGGCCGAGAGCTGGTCGAGCAGGATCTGCTGATCGGTGCTGAGCTGCGGAAATATCGGCGCCAGCGTGACCAGCTGGTCGCCACGCGTGCCGCGGCACTGCACCGGGAAGCCCTGGCCCTTCAAGCGGTAAGACAGCCGGTCGCGGCTCAGCTGCAGCGCTTGGAAGCCGGTGACGGTCGGCACCTTGACCTGCCGATTGGCGATCCACGCGAATCCATCGACTGGCATCTCGCATCGAATGGTGCCGTCGTCGTCGAGCTTGAAGAACGCGTGCTCCGACACCTCGACGCGAATCTCGACGTCGGCGGGAGGGCCTTCGGCTCGCACGCGCCGTCCGTCGACATGGAGCAGATCGCCATCGCGCACGCCGTGCGGAATGCGCACGTTCATCTTGTAGCCGCGCGGCGCCTTCTTGCCGACCCCGCCGCACGCCGCGCACGGCTGCCTCGCGATGCCGCCGCCCAAGCAAGCCTCGCACTCGGTCACACCGGCGGGCCAACCGAAAAAGGAGCGCTTCGGGATCGCGCCCGACCCCCCGCACCGAGCGCAATTCCCGCCCATCACCTGGTGCCCGGCGCCCGCGCAGGTGGCGCAGATGTCGGTGACCTTGCCCCGCAGCACCTTGATGCAACCGACGGCCGCTTCCTCCAGAGTCATCCTGACCTTGCGGTGCAGGGGCCGGCGCTGCCGTTCCGTGCCGGCCGCGCGGGATGCCGTCGTAGCTTGGTCGGCGTCGAATCCGTCGGGGGTGTTGTTGTCCGGCGCGCCGGGCGTGTCGACGTCGGCGTTCGCCCGGGCACCGAATCCGGCGCGGCGGATCTCTTCGAATGCCTGGTTGATGCGCTGCATCTTGGCAACAGCACCGGCGCTGTCATTGCGGTCCGGATGCCATTGCGAGGCGAGCCGGCGCCATGCCGCCTTCACCTCGCGCTCGGTCGCGTCAGGTGCCAATCCCAGTTCGGCGAAAGCGTTCTCGGTGCCCAAATCCAAAGACCTTGTTCAGGGAAGCCGTCCAAGATGGAAGCCCATGGAGGCGGCGGCCTGTTAGCGTGAATGTTATCCGAGGGAGCGGCATGCAAGCCGTGTGCCACGCGCGGCGAGGCCACGCTGCGCTGAACAGTCGCGGTTCAAAATACGTGCGGCGCGCCACGTTGGTTTGTGCAACGTGCGAACGCCGCCCCGGGAGGTCCGAGCGGGCCGCGGCCCGTTGGTCCCGCGCATCGACGACACCGACTTGCGTCTCCATGGGGTGGCCGACAAAGGGCCGCATAAAGCTCGGAAGCACCCTCTCGTGCCGTGCTCTTGCGGTCGAACCCGGAGCATTGGAGGCGAGGGCGCTCACACGCCCGCACCTTGGATGGTTTCCTGTGCAACCGACGGACAGGTTTTCGGATTCGATGCGTTTGCGCGGATGACGGTCGGCCGTTAGGCCGGAGTCTGAACTGAAGCTGGAACTATCGAATGACCGCCTGCATCGCAAGGGGACATTCGAGTCAGCGAGATGAAGGTCCGCAAGTGGGCCGACAGTTCGAGTTCGCGGTCCAGGCTCGAAGGTCAGCTTCCGCTTTTGCAGCGACCACCGCCGAGACTGCGCGGGGCCGACGCACACGATGCCTACGCATCGCCAAGGTAACGCCGCGCTGCCGACTGGCCAACGCCCTGACGAGGAGGCGAGCGCGATTTTTCAGGCCTCAGCGTTAATGCCGTGCTCGCGCACATTCATCTTCAATCCCACCGGCGCCATGGCCAGCTGCAGCAGTTCGCGCGGCTCCTTGCCGTCGGCCGTGCTCACGTTTTGGATGTCGAAGCGACTCAGCAGAACCGCCATCGCCATCTTCATTTCAACCAAGGCCAGGTAGCGCCCGGGGCAGATGCGCGGGCCAGCACCGAAGGGCATGGAGATACGCTTGGCGGCGCTGGCGTTCTGCCCGGGTTGGCCGTCGGCCAACCAGCGTTCGGGGTTGAAGCGGCCGGCATCGCGAATGTGGGATTCACTCACCGCGTCGCGCCGCATGACCGCGATCACCACCATGCCGGCCGGGATGTGCACGTCACCCAGCGTGGTGTCGCGCAGGGCTTGCATGGCGTTCTGCGGAGCCACGGGCTTCAGGCGCATGGTTTCGTGGGCGCAGGCTTCCACATAGTCCAGTTGACCAATCTGGTCGACGGTGGGCGGCTCGCCATCGGCGCACACGCGGCGCACCTCGGCGGTGGCCTCGGCCAGAGCCTGCGGGTTTTGCCATAGCAAGTGGATCATCCAAGCCAGCGTGTTTGCGGTGGTGTCTTCTCCGGCCAGTAGCATGGTGAGCACGTTGCCTGCCACTTGCTTGTCGTCCATCCCACTGTCGGGTTCGTCAGCGGCAACCAGCATGGCCTCCAGCAGGTTGGATGGGTGCTCGCGCAGGGCCGGGTTCGCCTGTAGTCGCCTGCGCCCTTGCGCAATGAAGCCGTCGACCGCCGCATTCACCTCGGCCACGCTGCGCACCAGAGCGCGATCTTCGACCGACGGGAACCAGCGCCACAGCGGAAGTGGCGCGAAGATGCGCTTGAACACGGCCGGAAAGATGCGGTTCAGGTGTTTCTGAATCACATCTTCGTCGCTTTGCAGCGTGTTGACCTCGGCGCCGAACGCCAAACCGGCAATCGCGTCCACTGTGAAGCGCATCAGATCGGCCTGCAGATCAATGGTGGTGCCATGACGCGCGGCCTGCTGCCAGCGTTGGGCCAGGCGCAGTCCAACGCGCTGCAGTGCGGGGTGATAGCGCTTCACGTGACCGGGATCGAAGGCGGCCATCACCATGCGTCGCTGGCGCCGCCAAGTGTCGCCGTTGGCACCAAACACACCACCCATAAGACCGAGTTCCGTCCAAACCTGTTCGAGCTTGGTGGTACGGCGAAAGCCGTCGGGGCGGTCACGCAGGGCTGTGGCGATCAGTTCATGGTCTCCCACCACCACCGCGCGGCGAGGGCCCAGGCGCAGTTTGAAGATCGGCCCGTGCTCCTCGCACCACTGCTCAAGTTGCAGGTGCAGCCGAGTGGAGTCGATCTGAAGCAGGTTGCCGAACACCGGCACACCGTGTGGGCCGGGCAAGTCGTCGAACTGGCGCAGCCGGCTCGCCGCGGTGGGCGTATTCATAGCGTTGCTGGCCGCCACGAGCGGCGCAAAGAGCGAAGGTCGTGCAAAGTGGCCATCCTTAATCGGATTGATCAAGTATTGGGCAGTTTTGAGAGCTCGGCAATCGACAATTGTGATGATAGAGGTAGCGCATGCGCCCGGTCACGCGAGAATCTGGTTGGGCCCGACTATCAGCCGCCAAGGCCTTGAACGCTCCAGGCAGACAGTCCGCTTCGCTGCATAGCTGTCTTCAGACTGGCAGCGGTCATTGACGATCATCTACCCGTGCAAGTCCAGAGCCAAGGCTAAAGCGTAGGCTTAAGAATGATGTTTTGTACGAGGCCAGCAATGACCTCGTCTGCCGTCACAGGCATGACGATTGTCGAAGACGGATGCGCGGCAGTGTTCCGCTTATCGATCTTCTTGATCAATGTCTTGGCGGCGGACACTAAAGATCTGAGCGCTCTTTGCAACCTCAACAACCTGACCTTCTTTCAAGTCCTCGAAGTCCGACTGCTTGTTGACGTGGCTTTTCTTCGGGTACGTGATCTTGAGCTGCTTTGCCCAGCGCTGACATCCCGACGCGGCAGCTGCCGCGAATACCAACAGCCTCGAGCGGGGGGGGGGCATGCGAGATGACTTCGTGCTTCACGCTGTGTTCAGGCGCTTACGCGCCAGTGCACTCCGGCGCGGCTTAACCGGAAGCTCGACGCCGACAAGCCGAGACACGACCAGCCGAACGTTCGCCTGCATCGCCGCCACCGCCTTCTTGTCCCCCGACAGGTATTTCAACAGGCTCTGCTGGAACAACCCGTCGAACAACGCATAGGCCACGCTGCTCGGCACCCGCACCGGTTCGCCGGTGATCTCGGCAAAGCGTGACATCACGCGCCAGATCATCTTCTCCAGGCTCTTGTCGATCTCGGCCACGTCGGCGCGGAACGCTTCCTCGAACAGCGACTGCGCGCGCAGGTCGTACCAGAGGCGGTGCATCGGCGCTTCCTTGCGCAGCGTGTCACCCAGCGCAGCGACGAAGCCGTCGAGCAGTTCGTCGTAGGTCGTCGCCGTGGCCGTGACTTCGTCATAGCGCTTCACGCAGCGCGCCTTGTACTGGCGCACGCTGCACAGGATCAGGTCGAGCTTGTCTGTGAAGTAGTAGTGCAGCACGCCGTGCGAGAACTCGGAGTTCTGCGCGATCTCGCGCAGGCTGGTACGGGCATAGCCGAGTTCGGCGAGCGTCTGCAGCGCGGCTTCGCCGAGCTCGGCGCGGCGCTCGGCGAACTTGTGGTCGCGGGGCTGGGGAACGGTGGCCATGCGGCGATTGTAAGGAGCACTTCGCGCGTCGCACCAGTGTCGCAATCCGCGCGTCTTGACACTTGTCCAAAACCCGCTTGACAGTTGTCAAGACGACTCCTAGGATCAATTTCCATTTCCTTGACGACTGTCCAAATCAAACAGGAGACATCCATGAACAAGTTCGACCTGAGCGGCCGAAAGGCCCTGGTCACCGGTGGCGCGCGCGGCCTCGGCGAAGGCATGGCGCAGGCGCTCGCAGCCGCAGGCGCGTCGGTGATGATCGGCGACGTGCTCGCGTCGCTCGGCCGAGATGCGGCGGGCAAGCTGTCAGCCAGCGGCGCAAAAGCCGGCTTCGTGCAGCTCGACGTGACGAAGGAAGACGATTGGCTCGCCGCGGTGAAGGCCACCGTTGACACGCTCGGCGGCTTCGACATCCTGATCAACAACGCCGGCATCGAGGTCACTGCGCTGGTGACCGAAATAGACCCCGCCGCCTGCGCCGCATGCTCGACGTGAACATCGTCGGCACCGCCCTCGGCCTGAAGCATGCGTTCCGCGCAATGCGGCCTGGCGGCACGGCGGGCCAAGGCGGTGCGGTCGTCAACATCTCGTCGGTCGCGGCGACGATCGCGTTCCCGGCGATCGCCGGCTACTCGGCCACCAAGGCGGCCGTGGACCGGCTCACGCGCGTGGCCGCGATGGAGTCCGGCAAGCTCGGCTACGGCGTGCGCGTGAACTGCATCTATCCGGGCCTGGTGCCAACCGAGATGGGCATGAAGCTGGCCGCTGACGTGGTCGCCGCGGGCCTGTTCGCATCCCCCGAAGCGGCGGTGGGCTCGATCATCGAGCAGACGCCGGCAGGCCGCCTCGGCGAGGTCGCCGACATGGCCGATGCGGTGGTGTTCCTGTGCTCCGACGCGTCGCGCTTCATCACCGGCGCGGGCCTGCCGGTCGACGGCGGCATGGGCATGTAAGACCAACCAACCAGGAGCGAGACAATCATGAGCAAGCCCAAGAAACCCGTCGTGGTCTACGGCGCCTCCGGCTACACCGGACGGCTTGTGTGCGAGTACCTGCGCGAGTACGGCATTCCGTTCATCGCCGCCGGTCGCAGTGCCGACAAGATCCAGGCCGCGATGAAGTCCAACGTCGCCGGCATCGAGACCGCGAGCTACGAAGTGGTCGAGGTGATCCACACCGTCGAGGCGCTGACCCAGCTGTTCAAGGGGGCCTCGGTCGTGCTGAACACCGTGGGCCCGTTCGCCAAGTTCGGCCCCGAGGTCGTCGAGGCCTGTCTGGCCGCCAAGTGCCACTACACCGACACGACCGGCGAGCAGGACTGGCTGATCACGCTGGACCAGGAGTACGGCGCGAGGTTTGCTGCCGCCGGCCTGCTGCTGTCGCCGGGCCTGGCGCAGATGTACACCACCGGCGAGATCGCCGCGCAGCTGTGTCTCGAGACGCCGGGCCTGGACACGCTGGACATCGCGGTTTTCTGGGGCGGCAGCCCGACGATCGCGTCGACGCAGACGATCCTTGTCAATGCGGCGATGGCCAAGGCCTACTACCTCGAGCAGAACCAGTACGTCGAGCATCAAGGCGATGCAGGCCTGTACAGCCTGACGATCCCGGGCCAGCACGAGGCCGCACTCGCGCTGCCCTGGGGCGGGACCTCGCACCCGGTGTGGTTCAAGAAAGACCCGCGCGTGTCCAACGTCAAGGTGCTGGGCGGCGTGTTCAACAAGCCGCTGATGCTGGGCGTGCCGCAGATCGTGGCCGCCGCGTTGAAGGCCACCGAAGACATGAACGCCGACGATCGCTACGCCGCGTTGGCGAAGACGGCCGCCGGTGTGATGAACACGATGCCGCCGCGCGAGAACCCGCGCATCAACAAGTCCGTCGACTCGGTGCATGCCTCGGGCCCGCTGGCGCGCGCGCACTGTGTCATCTTCGGCAACTGCAACTACAAGCAGACCGGCATGCTGCAGGCCTTCGCGGCGGCCTCGCTGCTGCAGCAAGTGCCGAAGCGCGTGGGCTTCGCGTCGGGCTGCCAGGCCTTCGGTCACCACGAGCTGCTCGGGGCCTTGCGCAGTTTCGGCCTGGTGCAGGCGCCTGTTCTGACAGTGCACACCTGACGTTGCAATGCGTTTGATCGACTACCTCGACAAAGGGGCGATGCTGGGCGAGGACTCGCCGTGCCTGACGATGGGCACGGCGGATCTGTCGTACGGCAACGTGCAGCGCATCAGCCACCGCGTTGCGCACGGCCTGCAGCGCTCCGGCATTGCCGCCGGCGACAAGGTCGCGGTGCTGTCGAGCAACGACGCGACCGCCTTCGCCTGCGTCTTCGGCATCTCGCGCGCGGCGGCCGTGTGGTGCCCGGTGAACCCGCGCAACGAGGCGGCCGAGAACCGTTTCGTGCTCGATGCCTTCGATTGCGCGGCGCTGATCTTCCACAGCGCCTACGCGCCGATGGTCGAGCAGATGCGTGTCGACTTGTCCAAGCTTCGCGTGCTCGTCTGCATCGACCAGCCCTGCGCGTTCGCGCCGTCGCTGGCGCAATGGCTGCAAGGCGTCAGCGACGCGGCCATCGACATCCCGCCCATCGACGACCTCGCGATGATCGCCGGAACCGGTGGCACCACCGGCGCACCCAAAGGCGTGATGCTGTCGGGCCGCAACCTCGAGACCATGAGCGCGCTGACGCTGATGGGCTACCCGTTCGACGGCCGGCCCTCGTACCTGGCGCTCGCGCCGCTGACGCACGCGGCCGGCGTGCTTTGCCTGCCGGTGATGGCGCTCGGCGGGCGCGTCATCATCATGCCCAAGCCTGACCTCGGCGAGTTTCTCGCGCTGATCGAGCGCCACCGCATCACCCACACCTTCCTGCCGCCGACGCTGATCTACATGCTGCTCGAACATCCGCAGCTCGCGCAGACGAAGCGCGATTCGCTGCAGTGCTTCTGGTACGGTGCTGCGCCGATTTCCCCCGCGCGACTCGATGACGCGCTGACGAAGATCGGCCCTGTGATGGCGCAGCTCTTCGGCCAGACCGAGGCGCCGATGATGATCTCGATGATGGCGCCGCGCGAGCACTTCAACGCCAACGGTTCGGTAGCCAAGCAACGCCTGGCGTCCGCCGGCCGGCCCGGGCCGCTGGTGCAGGTGGCGACGATGAACAGCGAAGGAGCGCTGCTGCCGCGCGGCGAGACCGGCGAGATCGTGATCCGCAGCTCGCTGGTGATGATGGGCTACTACAAGGACGCGGCCGCGACCGCCGAAGCCGGGCGCTTCGGCTGGCACCACACCGGCGACATCGGCCGCATTGACGACGATGGCTTTCTCTACATCGTCGACCGCGCGAAGGACATGATCATCACCGGCGGCTTCAACGTCTATTCGGTCGAGGTCGAGCAAGCGCTGATGCGGCACCCTGACGTGCAGGACAGCGCGGTGATCGGCCTGCCTGACGACAAGTGGGGTGAGAAGGTCGTCGCGGTCGTGCAGCTGCACGCCGGGCGCAGCGTGCGGCCCGACGAACTCGTCGCGTTCGTGAAGGCACGCATCGGCAGCGTCAAGGCGCCCAAGCTTGTCGACATCTGGCCCGACCTGCCGCGCTCCAAGGTCGGGAAGGTTTTGAAGAAGGACATCCGCACCGAGATGCTCAAACGCTTGACCGAGGCGGCTCGATGAGCAAGGCGTTCGTCGCGGGTGTCGGGATGATTCCGTTCGCGAAGCCGGGAGGCAGCGATCCGTACGACGTGATGGCCGCGAAGGCCGGCCGGCTCGCGCTGGCCGACGCCGGCATCGTCTTCGAGGCGCTGCAGCAGGCCTACGTCGGCTACGTCTACGGCGACTCGACCAGCGGCCAGAAGGCGGTCTACGCACTGGGCATGACCGGCATCCCGATCTTCAACGTCAACAACAACTGCTCGACCGGCTCGACCGCTCTGTTCCTCGCGCGCCAGGCGATAGAGAGCGGTGCGGCCGAGTGCGTGCTGGCGCTCGGCTTCGAGCAGATGAGCCCGGGTGCGCTTGGCACCGTGTTCAACGACAGGCCCAGCCCGTTCGAGGACTTCGACCGCGAGGCCGAGGCGCTAGTCGGCATGCCCGAGCTGCCGCTCGCGCTGCGCTATTTCGGCGGCGCGGGGCTCGCCCACATGCAGAAGTACGGCACGCCGCTCGAGGCCTTCGCCCAAGTGCGCGCGAAGGCCAGCCGCCACGCGGCGCGCAACCCGCTCGCGCTGCTGCGCAAGGAGTTGTCGGTCGACGATGTGATGGATGCACCGATGCTGTGGCCCGGCGTGCTGACGCGCCTGATGGCGTGTCCGCCGACCTGCGGCGCGGCGGCTGCGGTGCTGGTCTCGGAGAAGTACGCGAAGTCGCACGGCTTGCGCACCGATGTGTTCATCGCCGCGCAGGCGATGACGACCGACCGGCCCGACTCGCTCGAGAGCCACGACATGATGAACCTCGTCGGCTACGGCATGAGCCGAGCAGCGGCGCGCAGTGTCTACGAGCAGGCCGGCATCGGCCCCGAAGACCTCGACGTGGTCGAGCTGCACGACTGTTTCGCACAGAACGAGTTGATCAGCTACGAAGCGCTGGGTCTGTGTGCCGAGGGCGGGGCCGCGGCATTCATCGCCGCGGGCGACAACAGCTACGGGGGCCGGGTCGTGACGAATCCGTCCGGCGGCCTGTTGTCCAAAGGCCATCCGCTGGGTGCGACCGGCCTGGCGCAATGCTTCGAGCTGACCCATCAGCTGCGAGGCAGCGCAGAACAGCGTCAAGTGCCCCGCGCTCGTATTGCCTTGCAGCACAATCTGGGCCTCGGGGGCGCTTGCGTGGTGACACTGTATCGGTCACGGTCACCCCCGTGATAGAGCTGGCGTGATGGGCTGGCAGACCTTCGTGCGGCACGCGTGTTGACGGATCGGCATCTTCCGAGTGCTGATGTTGACCAGCATGTACTGGCGGCCTCAGTACGAGTAGGTGCCAATCACCTGCTTCACTTTTTCCAGCGCTTCCTGGAGAGTGTCCAGAGCTACAGACCCGAGTGACAAGCGGATCGCATGGGGCACGTGGACAGACGTCGCAAACGGTTCGGCAGTCGACACCGCTACGTGCTCGCGCATGAGCGCCATCGCTATCTGGTCGGCTCGAACCTCTTCTGCCAGCAGAAGCCAGAGAAAATGGGAAGCCGGATGGCGAACGCATCGGAGCCTGGCAAGCACTTCGCTGGCCATGGATTGCCGAATCCTCGCATCGTGGCGTTTCTCTGCCTCCAGCCGGGTGACCGTACCATCGTCGAGCCAGCCGCAGGCGATCGCCGTCATCACGCCGGGGGTGTTCCAGATGGAAGCCCTGATCGTTCGCTCCATGGCAGGCACCCACTGCGCGGGTGCAGCGACGAATCCGAAGCGCAGCCCGGTGGCTACGCGCTTGGAAAGCCTACGCGTTCTAGCGCACCTTGCGTCGAGCCCGCTTGTTCGATGTTGGTTGCTGCGCTGCCCGCGGCGCGACGACGAAGCCTTGCGCCGGAGAGCGAAACGCCCGCGCGTCGCACGAGCGAGACCTCGCGGTCGATCTGGGGGTTTTCTACGCGGCGCCAGCCGATGCCCGCACCCGCTGTCCTTGCCCGAGTTCGAGGTCGCGCTGTACTGGCACGACCGCTACCACCGCGACCCGGCGAACAAATGGCTGCGCGATTTCATCGTCCAGCAGTTCGCGGCGGACGGCGGCGCGACGCCTTGACCGCTCCGCGTCAAGCGATGCGCCTATCGGAATCTCGGCGCCTTCGCAAAGTCCACGAACCAGTCGATCAGGTGCGGCTGTGCCAAGGCATCGCGCTTCACCACCGCATCCAGCGGATGACCCAGCAGCAGCTTCTTGATCGGCAGCTCGAGCTTCTTGCCGCTGATGGTCCTTGGAATGCCGTCGACGGCGAAGATCTCATTCGGAACATGGCGCGCCGACAGGCCTGTGCGCAGCGCCTGGCGGATGCGCTGGTCGAGCGCCTCGTCGAGCCTTGTGCCAGGGCGCAGCTGCACGAACAAGGCCATGTAGGACTCGCGGCCGAGGTACTCGAGGTCGACCACCAGACTGTCGAGCACCTCGTCCAGAGCTTCCACGACGCGGTACAGCTCTGCCGTGCCCATGCGCACGCCCTGGCGGTTGATGGTGGCGTCCGATCGCCCGTAGATCACGCCGCCGACGGCGTCGCGCCGGGGCACCAGCCGGAGCCAGTCGCCGTGGCGCCAGACCTCGCGGCCCTGCGCGTCCTGGAAGCTGCCGAAGTAGCTCTCGGTGTAGCGCTCGTTGCCCGCGTCGCCCCAGAAATGCAAAGGCATCGATGGCAACGGCCGCGTGCAGACCAGCTCGCCCACCTCATCCATCACCGGCTGGCCCGCGTCGTTCCAGGCATGCACGCTGGCGCCGAGCGTGCGGCACTGCATCTCGCCCAGATAGACCGGCAAGGTCGGCAGGCCGACCAGAAAGCCGCCGGCGATGTCCGTGCCGCCGCTGACCGTGTTGAGCCAGATGTCGGCCTTCACCGCTTCATAGAGCCAGCGGTAGGCCTCGGGCGAAAGCGGCGAGCCGGTCGAACACACGGTGTGCAGCGCACCCAGGTCCGCGACCTCGCGCGGCACGACGCCGGCCTTCAGGCACGCGTGGTGGATCGCCGCGCCGACCCCGAGGACATTCACCCCCAGGCGCCCTGCCAACCTCCACAGATGGGTCCAGTCCGGTTCGACGCCGGCGCCGGTGACCGCGCCGTCATACAGCACCAGCGTGGCGCCACCCAGCAGGCCGAGGATGTGCGCGTTCCAGACCATCCACGAGGTGTTGACCGCCCACAGCACGCGATCTCCGGGGTGCAGGTCGTTGTGCAGCACCATGTTGACCATGCCGTTGGCCAGCACGCCGCCGTGCCCGTGCACGATAGCCTTGGGCAAGCCGGTCGTGCCCGAGGAATACAGGATCCACAGCGGATGATCGGCGGCCAGGGGCAGCGGTGCCGGCACCGCGTCCTGCGACACCGCCGTCTGCCAGCTCACGACGGCGCGCTGCGCGGCCGCCGCCGGCAGTGGGGCCGAGGGATCGAGGTGCGGAACCCAGACGATGCCACTCACCGTCGGCAGGCCCGCCAGGATGCCGTCCAGCACATCGCGCCGATTGAATGGCTTGCCGCCGTGGCGGTAGCCGTCGACCGCGACGAGCACCTTGGGCTCGATCTGGCGGAAGCGGTCGACGACGCTGACCGCGCCCATGTCGGGCGCGCACAGTGACCAGACGGCCCCCAGGCTGGCGGCAGCGAGGAAGGCGACCACGGCCTGCGGGATGTTGGGCAGGTAGCCCACGACCCGGTCGCCCGGACCGACGCCGAGTTCCTGCAGCGCCTGCGCCATCGAGGCCACCTGGCGCTGAAGATCGCCCAGCTCAGCGATCCGGCGCCTGCCGCTTCGCTTTCGAAGACGATGGCGGGCGAGTCAAGACCGGCATGGCGGAAGACCTGATCGACCAGGTTCAGGCGCGCGCCCGGGAACCACTCGGCACCCGGCATCGTGTCGGCGCCGAGCATGCGCATCGGGGGGGTGCGCAGCGGCAGGTCGAAGAAGGCCAGCACGGCCGACCAGAAGCCTTCGGCGTCGCTGACCGACCATTGCCAGAGTGTCTCGTAGCTGTCGAAGACGAGGCCACGCTCGCGCGCCAGCCAATCACCGAACCGGGTCACCAGGGCTCGCCGCCGGCGCTCCGCCGAGGGCGCCCACAGCGGGGCATCGTCCGCCGCAAGTGCGGCTTCGTTGTCCAACTTGCGCATGTTCAGGACTCGGCCGTGAAGCCGATGCGCTTGATGTGGGCGCGCCATTCATCCGTCTCGGCGCGCAGGCGTTCGGCCAGCGCCTGCGGCGTGGACGACTTGGCCGTCATGCCGAAGTCCGCCAGGCCGCGGGCAAAGTCGGGCTGGGCAACGGCCGCCTGGATAAGCCCGGCGGCACGCCGCACCTGGGGCGCGGGCGTCCTGGCGGGCACGAAGATGCCGAACCACTCGGTCAGGTCGATCGCATAGCCCTGCTCGCGATAGGTGGGCAGTTCGGGCACGAAGGCGTTGCGCGTGGCGCCCGAGACCGCCAGTACGCGCAGGCGGTCCGACTTCAGGTGCGGCAGGAAGCTGCCCAGCACGGTCGAGTAGGCCGCGACCTGGCCGCCCAGCAGATCCTGCAGCCCGGGCGCGTCGCCTCGATAGGCCACGTGGGTCATCTCCACGCCGGCCATGTGTGCGAGCAGGCTGCCGATCAGATGCGGTGTCGAGCCCGAGGCGGGCGAGCCGAAGGTGGCCTTCGCCGGTTCGGCCTTGGCCCAGGCCAGGAAATCCTTCAACGTCTTCACGCCGGCCGGCACCGCGGGACCGACCGCGAAGGCGAAGGAGAAGGTGCACACCAGCGACACGGGCTGCACGTCCTCCGGCGCATACGGCAGCTTCTTGTAGGTGAACGGATAGACCGAGAACGGGGCCGGCGGCGACAGCAGCAAGGTCGCCCCGTCCGGTGGACTGGCCTTGAGGGCAGTCACCGCGATCTGCGAGCCCGCGCCTGGCTTGTTGTCGACGACGACCGTGGGCGCGTAGGTGTCGCGCAGCTTGTCGGCCAGCCGGCGCGCCACGTTGTCGGTGCTTCCGCCGGGCGGAAAGCCGACCAGCAGGCGCACCACGTCAGGATGCTGCTGCGCCAGGGCAGCGAATGGCAAGCCGGTGGCGCCCATCGCGGCCAGGGCGCCCAATTGCGAAGTGAATCCGCGGCGGGTGGTCATATCGTTGTCTCCATGGTTTCCAGTCGGTCGAGGCTTGGCGCTCTGTGGCGCGCCGCCGATTGGAGACCGGGGAGTCGACCGGTTCTTGCCGTCCTTGTCGGAATCTTGCGGTTTTGAGGGTAAGTCCCAGGCGGCCCGCGATTCCGTCAGGCGCCTTGGCGGTAGGCCGTTGGCGTCACGCCCCAGTGTCGCTTGAAGGACTGCGCGAAGTGCGCGGCCGAGCGGTAGCCCGTGGCCTGGGCGATCTCGGCCAGGGGCTTGCGCGTGCTGCGGATCAGCCGCGCAGCGGCTTCCATCCGCCGCGCGCAGACGTACTCATGCGGCGTGGCGCCGAACGAGGCCTTGAAGGCTCGCGCGAAATGGAAGGGGCTCAGGCCCGCCAAGCCAGCCAGTCGAGCCAACGGCCAACTCTCGTCCAGTCCCGCTGCAACTGCGTCGACCAGCGTGTCCGACTGTCGCCGACTGAGCGCCGGGCCGCAAGCGGGCCCCGGGTCGGCATAGTGTTCGAGCAAGTGCACCGCAATGGCCAGCGCCATATGTTCCGCGAACATCGGCCGCAGCGAGGTGTTGCTGTCCAGCGAGGCGAGCAGCGTTTGTGCGAACGAGGCCAGCACCGGGTCGCGCCGGCCGAAGCAGCTTCGCAGCCGGACCTGGCCACCCGACGCGCGCTGCAGCCAGGCGGGGTCGAGGTTGATGTGGATGTTGTCTCGTGTCGCCGGGCTGCGCCAGAAGCTGGGCCGTCCGGCCGGCACCAGCAGCGCGTCGCCAGGCCGCCACGGGCCGGTACCGACTTGCGACCCGTGTCGCTGCAGCAGCGCTGTCGGGGTCGAGCGCCGCAGCAGGATGCTGTGACTGCTGAGCGGCGGGACGTACAGGTCTCCCGCGGGTCCGATCTGGTGCCACACGAAGAGGCCGCGCCACGTGCGGCCGTCGCTCGAGCGGTGAACCTGGTGAGGAGCCGCCTGCCACGGCTCATCCACCAGCGAAGATTCGACCGCGGACCAACGCGCAGCATCGAAGCCGGGCAGATGGCGCGAACCGGCGGCAATCTCGTTCATCGACGTGTCTCCAGGTTTCGGGCAGCGCGCGTAGACCCGATTCTGGCGGATTGCGATTCGGAGCCTCGCGCTTGGCGAGTCTCACCGAAACAAGGCAGCTTGCAGCCAAGCCGGCGCGACGCTGCTATTCCGGCTTGATGTTGAGTTTGTCGAGCACGCCTTGCCAGGTCCTGCGATCGTCTTCGATGTACTTGGCAAGCTGGTCGGGCGTGCCGGGCCGCGGATAGGTCCCCAGCTCGCGCGACTTGGCGACCACATCGGGCAGCAGCAGCGCTTCGCCCATGTCCTTGTTGAGCTTGGCGAGGATGGCAGGATCCACGCCCTTCTTCGCGATCACCGCGAACCAGCCGAAGGCCACGGCGCCCGGCACCGTCGAAGTGGCCAAGGGCAGCTGCTCGAGGCCGGGTTCGACGCGGTCGCTCAGCGACGCCAGAATCCGCAACTTGCCGGCCTGAACGTTGCCTGCGACAACGTTGTAGGTCTCGACCATCATCTTGGTCTGGCCACCGAGCGTGGCCTGCATGGCCTGGGCGCCACCCGGGTAGTGCACTTCAAGGAACTGCGCGCCCGACTGCAGGCCCAGCAGCGCCGAAGCAAGGTGCGGCGCGGTGCCGCGGCCGTTGTCGGCCACCTCGATGCCCTGTGGCTTGGCCTTTGCGGCAGCAATGAACTCGCCGAGCGTCTTGTAGGGCGAGTCGCCCGGAACGGCGAGCACGAAGGGCGCCACGGCCGCCAGGGTGACCGGCACGAAGTCGCGGTTGAAGTCGTAGCTCACGCCCTTGATGGTGCTGGGCGCGACAGAGATGGCCGAGCCCTGGACGAAGCCGAAGGTGGTGCCATCGGTCGGCCCGGTCAGGAGTGTGTTCATGCCGATCACCCCGCTGCCGCCCGGCTTGTTGTCGACCACCACCGATTGGCCCCACTTCTGGGTGAGCTTGGCGCCGACGAAGCGGATCAGCACGTCGGGCGCAGAACCGGCCGGGAATGGGACCACGAAGCGCACCGGCTGACTCGGCCACTTCGCGGCAGCGGACTGCGCCTGCGCCTCGGGTATCACTGCGACCATCGACACTGCGAGTGCGAGTGCGAGTGCGAGTGCGAGAAGCGATCGGCGAAGGTTCATTCGATCCATGGAAGTCTCCTTGTTATTTCTTTGAAAAATTGCCAGCAGCTGTGGCAATGCGCGAACGGTCGAAGCCTCAACCAGCCTCACTCATGCTGGGCTGCTGGTGGATGCGCTCGTGCTCCATACCCTTCAGCAGGTCGAGCGCCACGTCGACGATCATGTCTTCCTGACCGCCCACCATGCGACGCCGTCCCAGTTCGACCAGGATGTCGACGGTCTTCAGGCCGTACTTCTTGGCGGCAACTTCCGAATGCCGCAGGAAGCTCGAGTACACGCCGGCATAGCCCAGCGCCAGGGTCTCGCGGTCCACACGCACCGGTCGGTCCTGCAGCGGGCGCACGATGTCGTCGGCCGCGTCCATCAGCTTGTACAGGTCCGTGCCGTGGTTCCACCCCAGGCGCGCGGCTGCGGCAATGAACACCTCCAGGGGCGCATTGCCCGCGCCGGCGCCCATGCCCGCCAGGCTGGCATCCACGCGGTCGCAGCCCTCTTCCACCGCGACGATGCTGTTGGCCACGCCCAGGCTCAGGTTGTGGTGCGCGTGCATGCCCGTCTGTGTCTCGGGCTTCAGCACCTCCTTGAACGCGCGGAACCGGTCGCGCACGTCGTTCATGCTCAGCGCGCCACCGGAGTCCACCACGTAGCAGCAGGTCGCCCCGTAGCTCTCCATCAGCTTGGCCTGCTGCGCCAGCGCCTGCGGCGTGGTCATGTGGCTCATCATCAGGAAGCCCACGGCCTCCATGCCGAGGTGGCGCGCGTACTCGATGTGCTGCTTCGAGATGTCGGCCTCGGTGCAATGCGTGGCCACGCGAACGATGCGCGCGCCCGCGTCATAGGCCGCCTTGAGATCGTGCACGGTGCCGATGCCCGGCAGCAGCAGCGTTGCGATCTTGGCGTGCTTGGTCACGCTGGCCACCGCTTCGATCCACTCGAGGTCGGTGTGAGCGCCGAAGCCGTAATTGAAACTGCCGCCTTGCAGGCCGTCGCCATGGGCGACCTCGATGGAGTCGACCTTGGCCTCGTCGAGCGCCTTGGCGATCTGCCTGGCCTGCTCCACGCTGTACTGGTGGCGAATGGCATGGCTGCCGTCGCGCAGCGTCACGTCGGAGATGTAGATCTTCTTGCTAACGTCGTGGCTCATTGCGGCCTCCTTCAGGCGACCACCGCGGCGAGCATCCGCTCCGCCATCGATTCGGCGGTGCGCAGCGCAGCGCTGGTCATGATGTCGAGGTTGCCCGCGTAGGCCGGCAGGTAGTGCGCAGCGCCTTCCACCTCCAGGAAGATGGAGGTCTTCAGGCCGTGCATGCGCACGCCAACGCCGGGGATGCGGATCGGGTGCTCGGCCTCGATGCGGTCGAACTGCACTTTCTGCTTGAGGCGGTACCCCGGCACGTAAGCCTGCACGTCGGCGGCCATGCGCTCGACCGACTCGGCGATCAGGTCCTCGTCGGCGAACTCGCTGAGCGTGTAGACCGTGTCGCGCATGATCAGCGGCGGCTCGGCCGGGTTCATCACGATGATGGCCTTGCCCCTGGCCGCGCCGCCTACCACCTCGATGGCCTTCGACGTGGTCTCGGTGAACTCGTCGATGTTGGCTCGTGTGCCGGGGCCGGCGCTCTTGCTGGAAATGCTGGCGACGATCTCGCCGTAGTGAACCTTGGCCACGCGCGAGACGGCCGCCACCATCGGAATGGTGGCCTGGCCGCCGCAGGTGACCATGTTGACGTTTGGCGCGTCCAGGTGCGCTTGGCCGTTCACCACAGGAACGCAGTACGGGCCGATCGCCGCGGGCGTGAGGTCCACCAGGCGAATCTCCGACTTGAGTTCACGCAGGAAGGCATCGTTCCTGACGTGCGCACCGGCCGAGGTCGCGTCGAAGACGATGTCGATGTCCGCGAACACCGGCAGGCGCGAGAGGCCTTCCACGCCCTCATGGGTGGTGGCCACGCCCAGGCGCGCGGCACGCGCCAGGCCATCGGAGGCGGCGTCGATGCCGACCATGGCACCCATTTCGATGTGGCGGCCGTGGCGCAGGATCTTGATCATCAGATCCGTGCCGATGTTGCCGCTGCCGATGATGGCAGCCTTCAGCTTGCGATCAGCCACGGTGTGCCTCCTTGGCGGCAACGCCCTTGGGAACGCCACCGACGCCCCAATGCGCGGCCGGCACTTCCTGCAGGATCACGCGAATGGATTCGCGCGGGGCTGCGGTGGCTTCGACAGCAGCATCGGTGAGCCCGCGGATGAGGGCGGTCTTCGCCTCTGCACTGCGGCCCTCTATCAGGGTGACCTGGATCAATGGCATGTTCGCCTCATTCGGTGGTGTTGAATTCGACGCGGCCGAGACCTTGCATCTCGAGCGCAATATGCTGGCCGGGCTTGAGGGCTTCGGCAGCGGTGGCGCCGCCGGCCATCACCAGCCACCCCGGCTCCAGCGGCTCGTCCGCTCCTGCGCTCAGACGCGCGGCGGCAACGAGGGAGCGCAGTGGATTGCCAAGAATCCCCGCGGTGCTCCCGACCTGGCGCGGCGCACCGTCGATCGACAGGATGAGGCCCAGGTTGCTGAAGTCCTGTCGCGGGTCGCACCAGGGACCGATCACGTATCCCGACGACGACGCGTTGTCGGCAATGACGTCCTCCAGCGAGAAGCGGAAGTTCTCGAAGCGGGAGTCGATGATCTCGAGCGCCGGTGCGATCGCGACCACGGCATCGAGCGCCTGTGCGAGGCTTGCGCCCGCGGGCAGCGGCTTGCCGAGCAGGAAGGCCACCTCGGGCTCGACGCGTGGATGAACGAACCGGCTCAGTGCCACCTGGCCGCCATCCTCTTCGGCCATTGCATCGGTCAGGCGTCCCCAGATCATGTCGTGCACGCCCATCTGGACCATCTTCGCGCGGCTGGTGAAGCCCATCTTCATGCCGGTGCGCCGCTCGCCGCGTGCGAGCCGCTGCGCAATTGAAGCGCGCTGAATCTCATAGGCGTCCTCGACGCTGAGCTCTTCCTCCTGCCCGAACTGCGAGATGGGTTTTGCATGGCGTGCGGCATCGTCTACCCGCTGCGCCAAAGCTGCGATTCGTTGCTGGCTCATTGCTGTTGCTCCTCGAACACTGCGCGCACCGATCCGAGGCCCTGGATGCGGGCTTCGAACACATCCCCGGGGTTGACGGGAACCATCGGCCCCAGTGCGCCGGTGAGCACCACGTCGCCGGCCTTCAGGCCGCGGCCCAGCTCGGCCATCTTGTTGGCCAGCCACAGGGCCGCATTGAGCGGATGCCCTAGGCACGCAGCGCCCGCGCCCAGGCTGACCTGCTCGCCTTTGCGCTCCATGACCATGCCAGCCAGGCGCAGGTCCAGGTCGTCCAGAGGAACCGGGGTATTGCCGAGCACGAACAAACCACTGGAGGCGTTGTCTGCCACCGTGTCGACGAACCGGATGTTCCATTCGGCAATGCGGCTCCCCACGATCTCGATCGCAGGCAGCGCGAACGCAACGCCGCGCAGCATCTGCGCCATCGAGATGCCGGGTTCGAGCAAGTCGTGCTCCATGACCAGCGCAACTTCTGCCTCGACCTTGGGTTGCATCAACCTGGACCAGCGCACCGGCTCGCCATCCGCGATCGCCATGTCGGCGAACAGCATGCCGTAGTCGGGCTGGTCCACGCCGAGCTGCTTCTGCACCGCCTTCGCCGTGAGGCCGATCTTCCGGCCGACGAGCCGTCCGCCACCTTGCAGTTTGCGCTGCGTGTTGATCTCCTGGACGGCGTAGGCCTCTTGCGGGCCGAACCCGGGGAAGGTCTCCCGCAAAGGCGCGATCGCCTTGCCTCCGGAGGCGGCGCTCCACAGCGAATCTGCTGCCACTTCGATGTCACGCGTTGTCATTGCGGCGCTCCGTTGAACTTGATGCAAACATTGCTCAGCTCGGTATAGAACTCAAGCGAGTGAACGCCTCCCTCGCGGCCGATGCCCGAAGCACCGGAGCCACCGAAGGCCGTGCGCAGGTCGCGCAGGAACCATGTGTTGACCCACACGACGCCCACCTTCAAGGCGTTGGCGAAGCGATGTGCCCGGTCGACGTCCTGCGTGTAGACCGAAGCGGCCAGGCCGTATCGCGTGTCGTTCGCCATCTGAAGTGCCTCGGATTCACGATCGAACGGGATGACGCAGCAGCAGGGGCCGAAGATCTCTTCGCTGGCCACACGCGAGCCGTGCGGCAAGCCCGTCCACACCGTCGGCTCGATCCAGGCGCCACCCTTGAGCGCAGGCGGCACCTTCGGCACCCCGCCGCCATGGACGACCGAAGCGCCCTCATCCCTCGCCAAGGCGTAGTAGCCGAGGACCTTGGCCTGGTGCTCGGCCGAGACAAGGGGCCCGAAATTGGCTTCGGGATCGTCGGGCCGGCCCGGCTTCAGGCGCGCCGCCGCGGCAGCCAGCCGCTGCACGACGGCGTCGAAAACCGGGCGCTGCACGTACACCCGCTCGGTGCCGAGGCAGACCTGGCCCGAGTTCTCGAAGACCGAGCGGGTCAGCCCGGCGATGGTCACGTCCAGGTCCGCATCCTCGAACACCACCGCGGCGTTCTTGCCACCGAGTTCCATCGACACCGGCTTGATGCCTTCTGCAGCCGCCCGCATGATGGCGGCACCCGTGCGCGTCTCGCCCGTGAACGTGACCGCATCGATGTCCGGATGCGTGGTGAGATATTCGCCGGCAGAGTCCGGGCCGAACCCATGCACCACGTTGTAGACCCCCCTGGGGATGCCCACGGCGTTCATGACTTCACCCAACAGCGCCGCCGTGGCCGGCGTTTCCTCCGAGGGCTTGACGACGACGGTGTTGCCGCACGCCAGCGCGGGCCCGACCTTCCACGTCATCAGCAGCAGCGGCAGGTTCCACGGGCACACCACGGCCACGACGCCCTTTGGCCGCCTCGATGCATAGTTCAACGCGGGCTTGCCATCCGGCGCATGGCTGGCAAAGCTCTCCGTCGGCACATTGCGCACCACATCCGCAAACACGCGGAAGTTCGCCGCGCCGCGCGGGATGTCGAGATGCGATGCCAGCGAGCGCGGCTTGCCGGTGTCTGCCACTTCAGCGGCAAGGAAGTCCTCCGCACGGCGATCGATCTCTGCGGCAAGCGCATACAGCAGGTCGCAGCGTTGCGCGAGCTTGAGGGAGCCCCAAGGGCCATGGAGCGCCTCGCGCGCTGCGCGCACCGCGTCGTCCACGTCCTCGCGCCCGGCCTCGCTGACCTTGTCGATGAACGAGCCGTCGACGGGGTTGATGTCGTCGAAGGTCCGGCCGCCGCGCCCCTCGCGGTATTCGCCGTTGATGAAATTGAGAATCACGGTTGTGCCTCCTGGAAGTTGATCTCTGGGTCTCCTGCGCTCAGGTACTCCCACATTCGTTCGAAAATGCCGCCGGCATCGGTGGCCCGCCGTTCACGCTCTGGCGCATCGAGCACGACCGATTCGTCCTGCAAGCCGGCCGCCAGCACGGCAAGCTCGATCCGCGCTGCATCCTCGAGATACCAGGTCAGCACCACCGCCTTGGCGAGCGAGTCGCTCGCGACCAGCACGCCATTGCCGCGCATCACGATCGCGTTGGCGCTTCCCATCGCGTCGATCACCGCTGCGGCCCGTTCGTCGTCCCGCACGAGTTGCGGGTCGTCCCACAAGGCCGCACCGGCACCAAAGTAGGCGCCCATCCCATGGCGAGTCCGGGGTGTGCGCCGCGCGGTGCCAAGCGCCATGAGCAAGGGCGGCATCGTGCGGGTCACGGCGTGAACGTGGGCGTGGCGTTGATAGATCTGCTGGTGCAAACGAACCTCGCCCAGCACGCCTGCCGGCAACGCCCCGGTCACAGGCACGACGGTGCCCGGCTCGCCAGGGCCAATCAGGCCCATCGGCCGCGAGGCACAGACCAGGAAGTTGCCCACGTCGAGGCGGACGCTGCAGTGGCCATAGGCGTGTGCCAGGCCATGACGCGCCAACGCGCGGGCAGCAATGCGCAGTTCGCGCTGAACGGCTGGAGCGGCGTTCAAGGTGGTGCCCCTCAGGCGGGCTCGCGAAACTCGGCGATGTCGGGTACGGCCCCCCACATGCAGAACGATTCGTTTTCGCGAGGAAACTGCCGCGGCTGGTAGGTCAGCTCCTCTTCGGCGGTGATCAAGCGCACGCCGGTGGAGTACTCGAAGATCATTCCGTCCGGCCCGAAGAAGTAGAGGAAGCGCGCGCCGGAGGTCGGGTGGCGACCCGGACCGAAGGCGATCTTGACCCCCTTCTTCTGGAGCATGTACCAGGCGCGCATGATGTCGTCCACGCTTTCGACCTGGTGGTTGACGTGCTGCACGCCCGAGCGGGTCGTCGGGAACATGGCCACCTTGTGATGCACCTCGTCGATCCGCAGCAGTGGCGCATCGCCGATGCGGTCGCTCACGCGCGCGCCGAGCACCTGGGTCCAGAAGCGCTCGTCGCGCTGGGCGTCGGTCGTGCACAGCCCGACATGGCTGAAGCCCGTGATGCCGGCATCACGCGACGGAAAGTAGCGGCGCCCGCTATGGTGGGGGCCGAGCACGAGATCGATCTTGTTGCCGGTGGGGTCCCTGAAGTGGATGAAGCTGCGCACGTGGCGTTGTTCGCATTCGTCCGCGCAACCGTGGCGAACCTCGACGCCGGCGTTGCTGAGTTCCGCAGCGGCCGCGTCCAGTTCATCGGCAGTGCGCAACTCGAAGCCCACCGTGTGGTCCGCCGGGTCGCCGTCGAAGTACACCAGGGTGTGATCGCGACTGTCGCTGCGGAAGTACGAGGCGCCCGCCTCCTGCCTTGCGCGCTCCAGGCCGAGCATCTCGCGCGCAAAGAGATCCGCCTGGTCACGCTGCCGGGTTCCGAGGCGCACGTAACGAATATCGAGCAGGTTGATCACGGCATGTCTCCTTTTTCTGGGGCTGCCGGCACTTTAGAAAAATCGATGACATTCCGGAAATGAAAAAATAGAATTCGTGATATGTCATCGACACATATCAAGGCAGGCCACCCCTCCCGTCTCCTGTCTCGGCAGGTCGATCTCAACCTGCTCGAACTCTTCGAGACGGTCTATCGCACGCGTAACCTGACCGCGGCCGGGTCACAGCTCGGCCTGAGCCAGCCGGCGGTCAGCCGGGGCCTTGGGCGGCTTCGGGAGATGTATGGGGATGCGTTGTTCGTCCGGCAACAGCGCGGCGTCGTGCCGACGCCCTTTGCCGACTCGCTGGTGTCTCCCGTGAGCTCGGCGCTCGAGATCCTCCGCTCCACCGTCCACCGGCCTACCTTCAGTCAAGCCGAGGAGGCACGCACGTTCAGGGTCTCCATGAGCGACATCGGCGAGCGACTGTTTCTTCCACGCCTGATGCGGCACTTGGCCGAGGTGGCCCCGCAGGTCATCATCGAGGTCGTTTCGCCGAGCCAGGGCGAGCTGTTCGACGGGTTGGCGTCGGGGCAGATCGATCTCGCGGTGGGCTATCTCAGTGACCTGGGCAAGCAGATGCACCAGCGCCGCCTGTTTCGCGAACGGTTCGTGTACGTGGCCCGCAAGGATCACCCCGGCGTCAAGGGCAAGCTGCGCCGCGACCAGCTACGGGAACTGGCGCATGTGGTGGCGGGCCCCGAAGGAATGCAGCACGCCGCCGCCGTGGAGAAGGTGCTGTCAGGGAGCCGCGTCAAGGCAAGGGTGGCATTGAGAGTCCACAGCTTCCTGTGCGTAGGGCCCATCGTCGCGAGCACCGACATGATTGGCGCGGTGCCCAGCAACCTGGGGGCGGTGGTCGCTCCCCATATGCAGCTGCAGCTCGTGGAGCCGCCGGTACAGTTCCCGGCTTTCGATGTCTCGATGACGTGGCATCAAAGATTCCATCGCGACCCCGGCAGCGAGTGGCTGCGCAGCGTGTTCATCACCCTGTTCGACTCCCTGAGGGTGCCGTTCGAGACCGAGGCGTAGGCGGCGACGACCCGCGACTATTGGCTCTTCTTCTGCTTGGATTCGGTCGGGCGAGCTTGCTGCCCCAAACGCTCCTGAAAAAACTCGATAAAGCGCTGCGTCTTCGCCGGCAGCAAGCGAGTTTCGGTCAGGGCATAGACCGGTATCGATTTACCCTCCCAGTCAGGCAGTATCCGGCGCAGCCGACCAGTTGCCAGGTCCTCGGCGGCGATCTCCTCAGGCAGCAATATCACGCCCAGATCCAGCGTCGCCAAGCGCCGGAACATGCCGACGCTGTTGACATGAAACCGCCCCCCGACTTCGACCTCGACGGTTTCTGCTTCACGATGCAGTGTCCACTTGCCTGCCTTGGGAAAGCCCAGGCACTCGTGCTGCGCCAGGTCGGCGGGCTGCGTTGGCTCGCCCGAGAGTTCGAGGTAGCGCGGCGAGGCATAGGCCTGCACCGGCAGGCGCGCAAGCAGACGGGCGATCAGGTTCGAGTTCGCTGATTCGCCCATGCGGATGGCCACATCGAAGGGTTCGGTGACCAGGTCCACTCGCCGGGGGGTGAGGTCGAAATCGAAGGTGATCCCGGGGTAGCGGCGAGCAAACTCCGCGATCAGCGGCGCCATGTAGATCGTGGCGAAGTCCACCGGCAGCGACGCGCGCAACAGGCCGCACGCCCCCGGATGCGGTGGGGTTGGGGTCCTGACATTTCAGCCAGATGGGATCGGTAGGCAAGACCGGATGCAACCATCAGCGAGAGGCAGGGGGGCGAGCAACTTCGTGTCCGCCGGCGTCGGGAAGCTGTCGTGAACGGCTTCGAGCCGGCGGCCCTCGCGGGCGTGCGCATCCTGGACCTGTCGCGCATCCTGGCTAGCCCGGAAATTTCACCAGTAGAGGGTCGGCAGCCTCGTGCCGGAGCGCGTTGACATTGGTATCTGACGCCAATTTCAACCGAGGACTGCCGATGCCAAAGTGTACCGATGGGACGATTGATTTGGGGCGTGTGGGTCGGCGGGTCATCGAGGCCAACTTCGAGGGCGGGGACATCGGTTCGGACGGCGGGGTCTTGCTGCTGCGTCGCGTTGACGAACGTATCGGTCTGAGCCGAGCGGCTGCGGCCGTGCTCAGTGATGCACGCGATCCGGCACGCATCACGCACAGCCTGCGCGACCTGCTCGCCCAACGCATCTACGGCTTGTGCTGCGGCTACGAAGACCTCAACGACCACGACACCTTGAGAGACGATCTGCTGATGCAGACCGCTGTGGGCCGGGTCGATGCGCTGGCGAGTTCGCCCACGCTCAGCCGCTTGGAGACCGGGGCCACGCGAGCGCAGGCAGTGGCGCTGCATGGCGTGCTCATCGAGCAGTTCATCGCCAGCCACAAGAGCCCGCCCGAAGAACTGGTGCTGGACATCGACGCCTCGGATGTGCCCTTGCACGGCGACCAGGAGCGCTGCGAGTTCCATGCCTACTACGACCACCACTGCTATCTGCCGCTGTACGTGTTCTGCGGCCAAGCCATGCTCGCATGCGTCTTGCGGCGCAGTCGCATCGATGGCGCCAAGAACGCCGCGGCGGTGATCAAGCTGCTGGTGCAGCGGCTGCGCCAGGCGTGGCCCGACGCGCGGATCATCGTGCGCGGTGACTCGGGCTTCTGTCGCCAGAGATTGCTGCGCTGGTGCGAGCGCTCGGGCGTGAACTACATCATCGGGCTGGCGCGCAACGCGCGGCTGGAGGCGACCGTGCAGTACGCCGAGGCGATGCTCGCCGACGAGTACGCGCGCACCGGCGCCAAGCAGCGGTTGATCGACGAGTTCGTCTACGCGGCCGACAGCTGGGACATCGAACGGCGCGTGATCACGCGCCTGGAGCACGGCAGCCAGGGCAACAACCCGCGCTTCGTGGTGACCGATCTTCAGGGCGATGCCATACAGCTGTATGAGCGGCTGTACTGCGCCCGCGGCGAGGCCGAGAACCGCATCAAGGAGGCTCAGCTCGATCTGTTTGGCACGCGGGCAAGTTGCCACCGCTTCGCGGCCAACCAGCTGCGCTTGCTGCTGGCCGCATTGGCCTACACGCTGATGCAACGGCTGCGCGAGTTCGCTCTCAAGGACACCGAGCTGGAACGCGCCGCCGCGGCCACGATCCGCGTGCGCCTGCTGAAGATCGGCGCGGCCATCGTGCGCAACACGCGCCGTGTGCGGGTACTGCTGGCTTCGCACCACCCGCTGCGCAGCGTCTTCCTGAGCGCAGCGCAGGCCCTCGCCCCCTGAAATCCATCCAGTGCTGTCCCCGGCACGCTGACAAACAACGGGGGTAAGGGGGTCGTGTGCCCAAAAACAGCCGCCACTCCATCCAGTAGCTCACACTGCACGCAAGACCACGCTCAATGGCCCTCAGCAGGCTCGGTCGACGGCACATCGGCCTGCTGGTGAAATATCCGGGCTAGGCCTGCCAAAGGTGTTGTAGAACGGAATAGTCCGACCTTGAGTCTCCCGGTCGGTGTGAAGTTCTCCTCGGGAAGTAGCACCTCGAGGCGGGCGCCCCGGTTCAAAATCGGCAGAATTGAGCCATGACCGAGCCTGGTGTCCTCAGTGATGACGCGCTGATTGAGCGAGCACGCCGACTACGGCTACTTGCCCTCCGAGGGGATCGCTACGCTCATGGGCCCGCGCACGAGTTCGAAGTGGAGGTGCGACGGCGCATGCGCGAAACCTCGTCGCAGATGCCGCTTGAGCGCAAGCTCGAAAGGCGGCCGTTCTGGAGGTTCTGGTAGCTGCGCCTCCGAACTTGCGGACCGTCTGCAGCGCGACCTTTGGCGGATTCCCATTCGCTTGAATGCAGCCGAGACTTCGGCTGCATTTGACCCCAAAGAACGTACATGACCCCAACCCATCCCTCCCCAACCAAGGTGGCGCTACCCAGACTTCGCTTCCGCAGGGAGGGTGAGCGGCGGCCATTTCGACGTGGCGACCTGGCCATGGGCCGAAACGCGCCCCACGAATGCGCGATCGTCGTGTTGTGTGCCGGGGAGTCCGACGCACTGGATGGAAAGCTCCCTGTGAGGACGATTCGTGGGGACGACATGGATCTGGCACCTGGTGATCTGGTCCTCCTTGCGGGAGTCGACACGCAGGAGTTCGGGCCGGGGCTCCATGATCTGCTGAGGTTCATCGACACCGCCGCTGCCGGCTCCTGAGCCCTATTGGCGAGCGGTATCCAGTCGCAACGCGGTATTCGACGCCTTGCCCTCTAGCCCACACAGCTCGTGCAGGGGGATGGCGTCGCGGAAGCGGGAGCGGCCGGACGCCGCGGAATCCGCGCTCAGGCCGCGAACGCTTCGCCGTCGGCGGCCTGCACCGGGATGTGGGCGCGCTCTTCCTTGATGAAATTGGCTTCGTCCACGAACACCAGCTTGGGCCGGTGGCCACGCACCTGCTCCTCGGGCACCAGGCCGAAGGCGGCGATGATGACCAGGTCGCCCAGCGAGGCGCGGCGCGCGGCCGAGCCGTTGAGCGAGATGATGCCGCTGCCGCGCTGGCCGCGGATCGCGTAAGTCACGAAGCGCTCGCCGTTGTTGATGTTCCAGACATGGATCTGCTCGTTCTCCGCCAGGTTGGCGGCCTCCAGCAGGTCTTCGTCGATGGCGCAGGAGCCCTCGTAGTGAAGCTCGCAATCGGTGACGGTGGCGCGGTGGATCTTGGACTTGAGCAGGGTACGGAACATGGTGGGAGATCTTTCTCTGCGAAAAGGATGGGGCTGAACTGGCGTCACGCGGCGGGCGGCACCAGGATGGTCGGCGCTGCGTCCAGGTAAGCCGAACACAAGCGAGGCGGTGAGCAGCGCATCGCTCTTCTCTTATATTTACGTGCGTCTTTTTGTAAGACGATGGCTGATGTCACTGTCCCCAGTTCGTAACCGGGCGTTCCCCCTCTTCATCATCTTCTGCACCGAGGAGCATCGTGTCGCACAAGACATTGCGCGTGTTGTACGAGATCAGGCTGTGCTGGTCCGACAAGGTATCTCCCGACGAAACGTGACCACTTAGATGCCGCACAACAGAGACAAGCTCGATCACGCCGCGCCAACGGGAAACATGTTCTTTGGGCATGAGACGCACTGGGTCGAGAGGCGCCCGGCATGAAGCGGACATGACCGTGCCCGTCGGCGAGAAGGGCAACGAGGCCGAAAGCCGCGTGGGCTGAGGCGTCGACCTCGTCCTGTCGATGGGGCTAGGCTTTGATGAGCTCGAGGCCCTGCCGATGACGGAAACGAGCGAGGAGGAGGGCGGTTGAGCCCCAGATCAGCGCCGTGTTCGCAGTCAGGCCCAAGGAAACGATCACTGCGGCGCGATCCGCGAATCCTTGCCCGAAATCAAGGAGAAGAAGAGCCAGGGACCACGGGAGCGCACACAAGATCGCTACGAACAGCATGACGCCATGTTCGGCTGGCCTCTGCGTCGCGGCCACCAGAGCGGCCACCAGGACGACCGCCAGCGCAGTGACGGTGCCCGGCAACCACCAGGCGTGGCGATACCAGAGGGGCAAGCGAGGACTGTTCATGAGCAGAAATTGTGGGATCTGCGCAGCAGAACGCGCTGCGCAATTTCGCACATTGCAGCTCAAAGCTCTTTATGTGTGGCACGCCGCCCACACTCAGCGTCGCAGTGGGCTATTGGGACTGAGGAACGGCGCGGAGGACCTCGACCGGCCCGATGCCCGAATACACCGTCTCTCCAGTTTTCAGAGCGCTGACGGTCCAGCGTTCCCCGGGCGTGATCTCGTACTCGCCAGGCTCAAACGGGAGTTCACGTTCCTCATGCACCCCCGGGCCGAGCCAGGACGGCATGCGAAGCAGAGACGGCGAGCGGGCGAATAGATCTTGAGAGTCGGTCATGCGTCGATCCTAACGGTGCAGAGGAGCGCCGCCGGCGACGACCTGCGGCTGCCCGGGACGAACACATCGACGCGGCTTCAACCCTTGGCGGGACGACCGCACCTGAATGCCACGAAGCCAAGGGGCTGCCGTTGGAGCTGAACCCGCTACCCCTGTTGACGGCGTTGTAGGTCAAAGGGCTTAATATGACCATTCGCGGCCGGTCGGCGGCGTTCGCAATCCCCGGGAGCTGCTGTGGACGCCGATGGTGAGTTCGAAGTGAAGCGCTTCGATCACGAGGGATGGTCCGTCCGAGTTTATTTGACCAAGCTTGAGGCGGACGGCTTCGTCGCTGGCCATGCGGACCTGTACCAAGGCCAAACCCATCAGTGCCGCATCGCCTTGGCGGGCCAGCAGCATGACCAGGCCGCAGCGATCGTCGTCCTTGAGGAAGAAGGGAGGGCGTTCATTGGGGAGTGGATGGCCGGGATCATGCGGGGTGACGCTGGAGCCGCGGAACCGTAGGCCGAATCAGCGTTGGTTTAGCTGAATGGGTGGTGGATCTTCTCCGCATGAATTGACCTTGCCCTTGGAATCCGTATCCCATAGCCGAGCTCATGAGTTGGCTTGCCTTGGTTGATTGGCAAGCCAGTCCTGCTCGAACTGCATCGGGCTGACGTAGGCCAGCGTCGAGTGAAGTCGAGTACGGTTGTACCAGAGCAGCCAGGCGACGGTTTCGTCCTTGGCTTCGCGCTTGGTTTCGAAGCGTTGTCCGTGCAGCCGCTCCACCTTCAATGACCCGAACAGAGTTTCGCTGCAGGCGTTGTCCCAGCAGTTTCCTTTGCGACTCATCGAGCTGGTGATGCCGTACTGCTTGAGCACATCCCTGAAGTCGTGGCTGGCGTACTGGCTGCCCCGGTCGCTGTGGAAGATCAATCCTGCCTGCTTGCCAAGATGACGCTTGAACCACGCCATGCGCAGCGCATCGATCACGAGCTCGCGCGTCATGTCATCTCGCAGCGACCAACCCACCACCTGGCGGCTGAACAGATCGATGACCACCGCCAGGAACAGCCAGCCCTCGTCGGTGGCGATGTAGGTGATATCGCCGGTCCAGACCTTGTCGGGCTCACTCACGGTGAACCCGCGGTTCAGCAGGTTGGGCGAGATCGGCAGGTCGTGGCGACTGTCGGTGGTGACCTTGAAGCGCCGCTTGCCCTTGGCGCGGATGCCGTGGCGTTGCATCAGCTTTTGAACCCGGTCCTTGCCCACGCGGATGCCGCGTGCGAGAAGCTCTTTCCACACGCGCGGCCAGCCGTAACCGCCACGTGTCTCGGCATGGATGGCCTTGATGTGCACCAGCAACGCATCGTCGCTCAGATGACGGCGCTGCGCGCCGCTGGCCTTGCGCACGAAGTGCTCGTGATATCCCGTCAAACTGATTCGCAGCACTCGGCATTGCACCGAGATCGGCCACACGCGTCGGTGGCGTTGGACAAAGGCGTACTTCACCGCTGCGCTTTCGCGAAGTACGCCGTGGCTTTCCTAAGAAACACTCTGCGTTGCTGCCTCTTGGAGGGTGAAGCCGAATTCTGCGGCGCGGCGATGCAGCTGCTTGACGACCCGTTCCCGGTATCGGCGCTCGTAGTGGTCTGCACCGGGGTCCTGGTAACGGATGCCGAACCGCATGGCGTTGTAAAAGAGCACCGCGATCTTGCGCGCGGTCGCGGTTACGGCCTTGGCCTTGCCAACGCGCGCCGCCAGACGTCGATAGAACGCGCCCAGCGCGGTGTTGGTTCGACCGACGGTGACGGCGGCGAGTCGCAGGTGCGCACTCACCCGGTTGGTCGTCTTGCGCGTGTGCGCGGACAGCACCTTGCCACCGCTGATTTTGCAGCCTGGCGCCAAGGTCAACCACGACGTGAAGTGCTTGGCCGTCGGCCACCTGCTCAGGTCAGTCCCGCACTCAGCGATCAAGCGCAGTGCCAAGTAGGGCCCGATACCGTGAATCTGAGTCAAGTCCACGCCTGTGAGCTGATACAGCGGTCCTCGGGTATCGAAGCTCACGGCATTGGGCTGGACTGTCTTGTGCCGTGGTTTGGGCAGCGGCTCGACGGGGTCCTGCTTGTCGGCGTTCAACACGACCAGCGTGCGTTCGATCTGCGCATCGCATTCGCTAAGGCGCAGTTGGTAGAAGTCGTACAGGGTCAACGCCTGCGTCAACGCGAAGACGTGCTCGGGTTGGTAGTTCCCAACCAGCGCGGCGCGCACAGTCGCCATGCTGGCCTTGCAGCGCACGTCTCGCATCGTCGCGAGCACGTCTGGATTGCGTTGGCCATTGACGATGGCACGGACGATCTTCATTCCTGTTACGCCAGTCACGTCGCAGACCACATGGTGCAGCTGCAGATTCATCAGGGTCAGCGCCTTCTGCATGTGCTGGATGTGAGCGGCGGCGTAGTCAAGATGACTCTCGCGCAGCCGCAGGTAAGCCCTCAACGCAGCGATGTCGCGTTCGGGCCGGAAGCTCGGGCGAAGCAGGCCACAGGCATGCAGCCGCTGCAGCCACTGCGCATCGTTGACGTCACTTTTGCGGCCAGGTACCGCACGAGCCTCACGGGCATTGGCGACGATGACTTCGATGCCCCGACTCTGCAATATCTCGTACACGGGCACCCAATACACGCCGGTGGATTCCATGGCCACGGTCTCGATGCCAATCGACATCAGCCAATCTGCCATTCGCTCGATGTCACCGGTAAAAGCCTGGAACGTCTGCACGGCCTCCTCACACAACTCGGGCGCGACACCGACCACATGGAATCGCGAGCCGATGTCGATGCCCGCAGCGCGGTCATGAATAACGGGAAGGCCCGCCGGCTTGATGGATCGTCTTGCCATGATCACCTCCTATCGGTTGAGCACGCCGGACGGGGACTCGGATCAGATCAATTTCCTAAACGGGGTCACGCAAGGTGCCACCACAGCTGGGTCCGCAGCTTCCCCTGGGCCATGTTTTCCGACGGGATGAATGTCTCCAAAAAGCGAGCGGCCTCTGTCCAACGCAATCGCAGTCTAGGACCGTTGCGTGTTTCTATCCATCTGGGGCGCGGCGAGCCGCGTGGGCCGTTTTCCAGGATATCGCGCTCCATCTTCACGCGTGCCAGTTCGGCACGCAGCCGGCTGATCTCCATCTGTTCGGCGCTCACCGCCTTGCTGTCAGCACCGGTGAGCTTGCCCTGGCGCTGCGCCTTGACCCAATTGAACAATGTCTGCTCGACCACGCCCAACGTGCGCGCCGCCGCCGCGATGCTCTGGCCGCCCTCGACCAACCGCACCGCCTCCTGCTTGAATTCCAGCGTGTAGCGCGCTCTTGCCGTCTTCGTCATTTCGACTCTCCTTGCTTGTATTGAAACACTCAGCAAGGGATACGTTTTTCGGGGGCAAGGTCAGATGACACGAGCGTGACGGGCGATCACGCCTCGCTACCAGACGATCGCCTGCTCGCCTTGCGATCAGTCCGCCGCCAAGGTGCGAATGATCGGGCACGGGCGATCGCCCGTGACGCACTCACTTACCAGTGCGCTCAGCACGTTGCGCATCGCGCCCTAGCTCAGCGAGCTTGCTCTCAATAACACCCGCGCGCATCAGGTCTGCGGTGCGGGAACACAAAGCTGAAGATAGCGTTCAGCTTGCTTTCACAAGCGCCCCCTAGAGTGGCGCCATGCCGATCACGCGCTCTCGTCATTTCGTTGCGACACGCCGCGTGGGATGGTGTCTTCTAGCGGTTCTGCTCGCTGCGATCCAGCCTTTCATCGCCGTTCACTTTCGCCACGACGGGTGGGAGGACGAGCCCGGATTCCGCATCCGCAGCGTGAGCGCGTCGACGCAATTCGAACCGGACAACCGCCCAGACCATCCGACCGACCGGGAGACCACGCTGTTCGTGTCCTCGGCGGCGAACATCGATCTGCCGGATGCGCTGCAGCATGGCATCAACAACCTGAGAGCGCGGCTGCTCCTCCTGTTGCCCTTGACGGTGGCCGCGGTCCTGGTCGTCGAACCGGCCCAGCGCCTCGTTCCCGAACCGGTGCCCAACGTCAGCGGTGCGCCCCCGCCCACCACGCTCTGGCTGAGAAGGCCGCCGGAGACTGCGCCTCCCCTTGCGAGCTGAGAGCGACGCCGCGCGGCGCCGTGCGTTCGGCTGTGCGTCGTCGCACAGCCGCTTCTTGTTTCGCCGATTGCGGGAGCTCGTATGAAGGCGCTGAATTTCGCTCTGTTTCAATGGATGGCTGCAGGCTACGAGCCCAGTTCGTGGCTCCTGCCCCTGGCGTCGGCCATCGCGCTCGGCGGGGCCTGGGCCGGCATGGCCCTCATGGGATGGGCCGCCTGGCGGCGGCCGTCGGAACGCGGCTACGTGATGGCGACGCTGGCCTTTGCGGCGGCCACCGCGGTGATCGCGCACGCCATCGCTGCGTCGCTGAATCTGCCGCGTCCTTTCATGCTGGGATTGAGCCCGGCCTACATCTCCCATGGCGCACGCGGGTCGCTGCCGAGCGCCCACGCTGCGGTGATGTTCACGGTCGCACTGATGTTTCTGCTGCGTCCCCGGCTTCGTGACCTGGGCATCGGCATGGCGGCCGTGGCCGCGATCACCGGCTGGGCACGTGTCTACGTCGGGGTTCATTTCCCGGCCGACATCCTGGCCGGGCTCTTGCTGGCCGTCGTGATGGCGGGCGTCTTCGTCGGGGTCCAGCGGCTCTGGCGGCGCCATGTCGCGCCGAGGATCGCGCGCGACGATCTGCACGCGCGGGCGCCGGCCTCCAAGGCCGACCAGCCGCTCGTCTGAGAGGAGACGCGCCATGAACGGTCCCGTGCAGACGACGGGGGACATTCTCGACATCGAGCGTCCCCAGCAAGACGAGAGCACCGCGCGCGGCGAGCGCCGGGTGCGTGTGCCGACGGGTCGCAGCATCTCCTGCGTGATCCCCTGTTTCAACGAGGCAGGCAATCTCAACGAACTGCTTGCGAGGCTCGAAGAGGCCTTGTGGGCCACGCATCTGGCCTGGGAAATCATCGTGGTCGACGATGGCAGCACCGACGGCACGGTCGCGGTGGCCGAGGGTTGGTGCCAGCTCTCGGGCTTCCGGTGCATCAGCCTGTCGCGCAACTTCGGCAAGGAAGCCGCGCTCACCGCCGGGCTGGAGGCGGCCTGCGGCGACGCCGTCGTCGTGCTCGATGGCGACTTGCAGCATTCGCCGTCGCTGATTGCAGACATGCTGGACCGGTGGCAGGGCGGCGCCGACGTGGTCTACACGGTGCGGCAGGAGCGCAGCGACGAGCACAGGCTCAAGCGCTGGGGCGCAAGCCTGTTCTACAAGCTGGTGAATTCGTCCCATCGCTTCGAACTGCCCAGGGACGCCGGAGACTTCCGCCTGATGGACCGCAAGGTGGTGGACGCCTTGCTGAGCCTGCCGGAGCGCACCCGCTTCATGAAAGGCCTGTATGCCTGGGTCGGTTTCAATGCGGTCGCGTTGCCCTACACGCCCGGCCCGCGGGGGCAGGGAGAGAGCAACTTCAACGCGATGCGCCTGTTCAATCTTGCCGTCGACGGGTTGACCTCGTTCACCACCTGGCCCCTGCGGGTGGTCAGCGTGGTCGGTCTCATGCTGGCCGTACCGGCTTTCGCCTACGGCATCTACCTGGTCGTCGAACACCTGCTGATAGGCAATGCCGTCTCGGGCTGGACGACGATCGTGGTGAGCCTGATGTTCTTCATCGGCATCCAGATGATCTCGACCGGCATCGTCGGCGAATACGTCGCGCGCATCTTCGAGGAAGTGAAGGGACGGCCGCTCTACGTGGTGAAGAAGGATCTGGGCCACGGCCTGGACGGGCAGCAGTCATGAGGCTGTCCCGTGACTCCAAGGCCATTCTGCACGCCGCTGCCGGCCTCGCGGCCTTCGTCCTGTGGTTGGCGGTCACGGCCGGGTTCCGGCCGTTGATGGCGCCCGACGAAGCGCGCTACGCCGGCGTGGCTTTCGAGATGCTGCGCAGCGGCGACTGGCTGGTGCCGCGGCTCGACGGCTTACCCTTCTTTCACAAGCCGCCGCTCTTCTACTGGATCAGCGCCGCGGCGATGGCGGTGCTGGGCCCCTCCGAATGGCCGGCACGGCTGCCTTCGATCCTCGGCGCGGCCGTCGCGGCGCTCGGCCTGCTGCTGTTCCTGCGCCGCTGGGCGGATGCGGCGAGCGCGAAGCTTTCCGTGCTGGTGCTGATCACGACGCCCTTCTTCTATGTCGCAGCGCAGTTCGCCAACCTCGACATGCTGGTGGCGGGCTGCATCAGCGCGACCGTGCTGCTGGCGGCACATGCGAGCTTGTCCAAGGCGCAGGGCGAGGCATGGCGCGGGGCGCTGGCGGGCGCCTTCTTCTTTGCAGCGCTCGGCGTGCTCGCCAAGGGCCTGATCGGCATGGTGCTGCCCGGCGCGGTCTTCCTTGCCTGGTGCGTGGCAACGCGCCGAACCCGTGCCGCCTGGCTGATGGCCTGGCCGCCCGGGTGGGCCTTGTTCCTGACGACCGCCGGCCCCTGGTTCGTGGTGATGCAGATGCGCTATCCGGCCTTCTTCGACTACTTCGTCGTGACGCAGCATTTCAGGCGCTTCGCCGCCTCGGGCTTCAACAACGAGCACCCGTTCTGGTTCTACCTGCCGGTGATCGCAGGGCTGACGCTGCCGTGGATCGGTTGGCTGGCGCTGGCGCGCCGCGGTGCGCGGGAGGGCAGGGCGCCGCTGTCCGACGTCGACTGGCTCATGCTGATCTGGTGCCTCTGCATCGTTCTCTTCTTTTCCATCCCGCGCTCCAAGCTGATCGGGTATGTGCTGCCTGCACTGCCGCCGCTGGCGTACCTGATCGCGCGGGCCGTGCCGGCCGCGATGAAGGGCCCGGGCCCGCTGTCGCGGCCCTTGGGCTGGACGGCCGCGCTGTCCGGCCTTCTTTGCCTGGCCGCCGTCGCTTTCGTGAGTGTGTACGTCGTGCAGCCCGGCCATCGCCTGCGCCTTCCCGCGGACGTTGCCGTGGCGCCGGGCGACCAGGTGCTGATGCTCGATGCCTACTACTACGAACTGCCCTTCAACTGGGCACTGCGACAACCGGTCATGGTTGCGACCGACTGGACGCCGGCCGTCGTGGAGCGGCGCGACGATTGGCGCAAGGAACTCCACGACGCCGCCCGCTTCGAGCCCGAACGCGGGTCGACGCTGCTGGTCGACACCTTCCGTCTTCATGATGCGCTGTGCGTGCCTCGCGCCACCTGGCTGATCGGGCCGTCCAACGCCGTGCTGGCCCACCCATGGCTGGCGCAGGCCCGCCTGGTCGCCGTGAGCAGGGAGGCGGCCGTGTGGCGATTTGCCGGAAGCGCAACGCGCGACCGGCGCTGCCTCGACGAACCCGGAGTCGCCGCGCCGCAATGACCGAACATGCACCTCGATACCTTTGCGTCTGTGCCGACGACTTCGGCATGACCGAGGGCATCAACTCGGCTGTGCTCGAACTGGCGGGGCGACACAAGATTTCCGCAACTTCCTGCATGGTCCGCCGCGGCGCATGGGCCGTGGGCCTGCGCGGCTTGCGCGGCATCGAGCCGTCCTGCATCGAGGTCGGACTCCATCTCGATCTGAGCCCTCCGCCAGAAGGCCGGCAGTCCGAGCCTGGGCTGGGCGGATTGATTGTCCGAAGCCATCTGCGCCTGCTTCGCCCTTCGGCCGTGCGGGCCGAGATCAGGGACCAGCTGGCGCGCTTCGAAGACGGGCTCGGCCGACCGCCGGCCTTCGTGGACGGGCACCGGCATGTCCATCAACTGCCGGTGGTGAGCGATGTGCTGACCGAGGAGATCGCGAGCCGCTACGGCACGGCGGCGCCATGGGTCCGCAGCACGGCGCCGCCCGCACCGCGACGCTTCGCGAAGACCAAGGCCGACATCGTCTTCGCGCTCGGCGGCGCGAGGCTGCTCGAGCTCGCGGCGCGCCGAGGCATCCCGACCAGCCGCGCCTTGCTCGGCATCTACGATTTCACGGGCACTTCCGACGTCTACCGCGGGCGGCTGCGGCAGTGGATCGACTGTTGCCGCACGGGCGACGTGCTGGTGTGCCATCCCTCGCTCGGCGATGCGCCTTGGGTTCCCGCCGGCCCGGCGCGGCGCAACGAATACGCGGTGCTGAGCGCGATCGCCTTTCCGATGATGACCGCGGCCGGGGTCGTGTTCCTGCGTCCTCTTTCGCACTTGTCGCGTGCCGCCGATCCGGTCCATGCATAGGGCGCAGCTCGTCAAGGCCGCGGTTTTTCTGTGGGCGCTGGTGGTCTTCATGCCGGTCGGCGCCAACTACCTCGGGGCCGCGATGCCGAGCTCGTTGAAATTGGACTCCGCGAAGCGCGGGTGAAAGTGGTCAAATGGCGACGCTCCTGCGGAGGCGAAGTCGATATGGATGCCTTGTCCGAGGTCTTGAAGATCCTGCAGTTCAACAGCGCGATCTTCTTCAACGCCAGATTCACCGCACCATGGTGTTTTGCTTCCCCGGAAGCGGAGGCGGTGGCCAAGCAGGTCAACGCGGGATCCCAGCGTCTGCTCTTCTACCATCTCTTCGTGGACGGTTCGTGCACCGTGAAACTCGACGGCATGCCGCCGCTTCACCTGCAAGCCGGCGACATCATCCTGTTTCCGCATGGCGATGCCCACACGATGGCCTCGTCCGGGATGGACGAGCCCGGGCCGCTGCTCGATGTGCGAGCGCTGTTGCGCGAGAGGCCCGACGAACTGCAGCTGGGCGGCGGCGGCGAGCCAACCCGCTTCATCTGCGGCTATCTGTCATGCGATCCCATCCTGTGTCGGCCGGTCCTGGCAACGCTGCCCAGAGTGCTGACGGTCAGCCTCAGGAGGGACGAAAAGACCGACTGGGTGGAGCGTTCCTTCGTTTATGCGGTGGCGGAGGCCACTTCCACGCAACCCGGTGGCGAAGGCGTGCTGGCCAAGTTGTCCGAGGTGCTGGTGGTCGAGACATTGCGCCGGTACATCTCCCAGATGTCCGAGGGCCAGACCGGTTGGTTCGCGGGCTTGCGTGATCGCGTCGTCGGCAAATGCCTCGCCCTCATGCACGAGAAGCCGGCGTATCCATGGACGCTCGAAAGCCTTGCGCGCGAGGCCGGAACATCGCGCTCGGTTCTCGCCGAGAAATTTGCCCACTATGTCGGACAGCCCCCTATCCAATATCTCGGCAAGTGGCGCATGGCGCTCGCGTCGAACCTGCTGCGGCGCAACGCCTTGAGCATGATGCATATCGCGCTGGAAGTCGGCTACGAAACCGATGCCGCTTTCAGCCGCGCCTTCAAGCGCGAGTTCGGCATGCCCCCGGCATCCTGGCGCCGCGAGAACAGCCTCCAGAGTCCGACTGAGGTCAACGACGGAAAACGATCAGTGCGATCAGCACGCAGAAGCTGAGGAACTGAACAAGAAAGAACGCGAAGCGCACCGACACGACTCGATCCGTCTGGGCGAAGCAGACGTGGACCAGCGACTGGGGGATCCGCGCCGCCAGGATGACGACGCACAGGGGATCCACTGTCGGATCGGCGATGCCGAAGGTGCGCAATGCATAGACCAGCACGGCGAAAACCGGCAGGTTCTCGACGCAGTTCGCATGTGCGCGCATCGAGCGCAGGTACCAGTCCTGCCCCTCGACATGGTCGGCCCTGAATTCGCTCATTCCCGCCCGACCACGAAGGACCCGGCTCAATCGGTAGGCGCCCACGGTGGCGAGCAGGAGGACCAGGGTCCAGGCGGCGAAACCCAGCAGCATCAGCTCGGGCAGCATGTTCTCGGCCTCCACTTGCATGCCCTGGTGGGCATGGCGATGCCCTACTTGCAGGGCACCGCGGGCGATCGGGCGGGCACCGCATAGAGCAGCGGCTGGAGCGCATCCGTCACCCGGGCAGCCTGTCTGTCATCGAGAACGCGGAAGAGGACCTTCTGGAAGCGCGGCTCCGTCACGCCCGACACGATGTACTGCCAGCGATACGCCTTCAGGATCCCCTCGCCGATGGCGGTGCGTTGCGCATCGGCGTAGCGCTTGCCCGCGATCGACTCGAAGTAGGTCGCATCGGCGCGCGCCTGAGCCAGGAGAATGCCGTCGACCGCCACGACCAGGTCGATCAGGTCGCCGACGGCCGCGTCGCGTTCGGCGGCGTTCAGGCGCGCGTCCTCGCGAAGGAACTCGAGCTCGTCCAGCACCGCGTGCTGCGACTCCTCTTTCCAGTGGGCCAGGAAGACGTCTTTCCACAGCTCGCACAGGTCGTCCTGCGGCTCGATGCTGGCGCGATAGTGGGCCAACGTGAAGAGCTCGATGTCCAGTGTCAGCGCAAGGACCGACCAGGTGCTCTTGCTCAGCACGGCTGTCGCGACGGCGTTGGGTTCGGCCGTTGCCACGTATCCCGCCGGCATGTCGGCGGCCATCATCGTTTCCATGCGCCGGAACAGCTCCTGGTGCTTCAGCTCCTCGTCGGCCATGCGGACCAGGGCCTCCAGGGCCACCTGGTCGCCGAGCGCGTGCTGCCGGCTGATCTCGAGCACCTTGGCGCCGATGAAACGCTCCACCAGGCCGAAGATGTAGGCGTAGCTTCGACCCTGCACCTGGCTCAGCAGGCGCCGGTCATCGGACGTCATGAAATCCAGCTCGTTCACCAGTGACAGGCCGGCCGGCAGGAACGTCTTCTCGAGATCGAATCGCCGGCGACGGATGACGTCGTTGTCGATGTCCCAGCGGACGCGTTTGGAATTCGCGATGACCTTCGAGTACTGGGTCGCGGAGGGGGCGCTTTGCATGATTGCCTCTTTCAATGTTCGTTGAAGGAGCGTCAATGATCGAAGCGCGACGTGAATCAAGTCGGGCCACGCGTCCGCAAATCTTGCCCGGTGATCCGAGCATGCACGTACCGGCGCACACGCGATTCGCCGCGCAGTCCTCCCTCGGGCGGGGTTCGCCGGGAAGGAGCCGGTCCTGAAGGACTCTTTCCTGGCCGGGTCGGTGATTCGCAGACCAGAGGTGATTGACTGCTCTCGTACTGCAAAGCCGCCTTCGGTCGGCGTGACGGCGTACGGAGACGCTTGATTTGCACCAGAACCAATCTTTGCACCAGAACCGTATGAGCCGCCTAGGGCGATCGTGCGCCTACTGCAGACATGTCTCCTGTGTCATCGCGATCGGTGTGCGCCGGACGACCTGGCCGGCCTTTTCGTCTTGCACCGACCCGTCGGCAAAGGCGAGTCGCCCGTTGACCCAGACGCGATCGATGCCCGACGACAGCTCGCGCGGCTGTTCGAACGTGGCGCGATCGCCGACGGTGAGCGGGTCGAGCAGAACCAGGTCGGCTGCGTGACCGACGGCAATGCGGCCGCGGCCCGGCAAGCCCAGTTCCTCGGCGGTCAGGCCGCTCATCTTGGCGACGGCCGTCTCCAGGCTGAACAGATGTTCTTCACGCGCATAGTGGCCGAGCACCCGGGGAAAGGTGCCCCAGAGGCGCGGGTGTGGGTGCTCGTCGTGCGGCATGCCGTCGGAGCCGATCAGCGTCTTGGGGAACGCCAGGATGCGACGCACATCGGTCTCATCCATCATGAAGTAGATTGCGCCGGCCGGCATCAGTCGGGCGGCGGCCTCCTCGTCACTGCAACCCAGATCGCGAGCGATATCGGCCAGCGTGCGTCCTGCATGCTCGGGATGGGGGCCGGACCAGCTGACGAGCACGGACGAGGCGCGCGCCACGAATTCCGGCCGCAGCACGGTGGACGAGGCGTTGTATGGATAACAATCCAGCGACACCGGTTGATGCTCCATCGCGGCGGCGATGCGCTTCAAGGTCTCGATGGAACGACCGTGGTTGGCGACACCCGCCAGCTTGTGGTGCGAGATCAGGACCCGAACGCCCAGGCGGCGGCCGATCTCGAAGGTCTCGTCCAGCGCATCGATGACCTTCTCGGCCTCGTTGCGCATGTGGGTCGCGTACAGCGCGCCGTGGGCGCGCAGTGGCTCGCCCACAGCAACGATCTCGTCGGTGCTGGCGTGTCGGGCTGGTGGGTAGAAGGTGCCGGTGGACAGGCCGAACGCTCCGGCGTCCAAGGCATCGGCCAACAGCGTTTGCATCGCCGTGCATTCGGCGGGTGTGGCGGCACGCTCCAAGTCGTCCATCACGTTGGCTCGCAGCGTCAGGTGGCCCACGAGGCAGACCGCGTTGACGGCCGTGCCTTCCGACTCGAGCGCTCGCAGATAGTTGGCGAATGCCGGAAACCTGAGCCATTCGTGGTTTGCGATCAGATCGAGCGGCGGCGGAATGACGCCGCGGATGCGGCTGGGCGCCAGGCTCAGGCCGCAGTTGCCGGTCACCACCGTCGTCACGCCCTGTGAGAGCTTGGCCGTCATCGCGCCGGGTGTCAGCAGCGCGCGGTCATCGTGGGTGTGTACATCGATGAAGCCGGGCGCCAGTACCCGCCCGGCGGCCGCAAGGCGCTCGCGTGCCGGCGTGTCCGACAGATCGCCCATCGCGACGATGCGACCGCCGGCAATGCCCACGTCCATCACGAAGCCCGGTTGGCCGCTGCCGTCGACCACGGTGGCGCCTGAAACGCAGAGTGTGAGTTCCATTCTGCGTCTTCCTTTCAAGCTGCCAGCGCGGCGTCGACGCCGCTTTGCACCGGGGGTGCGGATGTGCCGAGCCGCCGCTGCAGGCGCCCGATCAGTCTGCGCAGCTCGGCATGGTCGGTGGCATCGAGCACCGGACCGGGTTTACGGACCGCCGCACTGCGGATGGCGCCGCGCAGGCGCAGCGTCTCCTTGCGCAGCGCGAGGCCGATGCCGTACTGAAACTCGTGCCGCAGCAAGGGAAGGTAGGCGTCGAACAGATCCTCGGCCGCTTCCTGCCGGCCCTGCGCGAACAGCGCGCAGACCTGCACGAGCATTTCGGGATAGGCGAATCCGGTCATGGCACCGTCCGCGCCGCGCAGCAATTCCTGGGGCAAAAACAGCCCGCCATTGCCGACCAGGATACTGATGCGGCGGCGGCCTGCGGACTCTGCCTGCGAACGTATCTGCGTCAGCTTGCGCAGGCCGGGCAGGTCTTCGTGCTTGAACATCACCACTTGCGGAAACTCGTCGACCAGCCGGTTGACGACGTCGACCGAGGTGTAGACGCCGGTGGACTGCGGAAAATCCTGCAGGCAGATCGGCACGTCGGCGCCAAGCATGCGCGCGACGGTGGCGTAGTAGCCATGAACCTGGTCATCGATCTTCAGGTTGGGTGCGGGGGCCAGCATCACGCCGGCAGCGCCGAGGTCCATGGCCGATTTGGCCAGGCGATCCACGTGCTGGTTCGATGCGTGGCTCACGCCGACGACCACCGGAACCCGGCCCGCTACGCGCTGTAGTACGCGACGGGTGAAGGTCAGCGACTCTTCCTCGGTCAGCTTCGGGGCCTCGCCCATCATGCCGAGGATCGTCATGCCGGAGACGCCGTGGCCCAGGTAGAAATCGACGAGGGTGTCGGTGCTTTGGAGGTCGAGCGCGCCGTCGTCGCTGAAAGGCGTGGCGGAAATGATGAACACACCGGAAGAGCGTGCGTGAATGCGGGAGTCGGATGTCATGAATATGCGATGAAGGATCAGGCTTGCCGAAGAGGCGCTTGCCAAGGCTGCGGACGGGCTAGATGCTGGTGTGGCGGGCCACGTGGCCTGTTCGGGCGTTTTCCAGGTGCTGTTGCATCGCGGCACGGGCCTGGTCGGGGTCGCGATCGATGATGGCCTGCAGGATGGCCATGTGCTCCTGGCAACTCGGGGCAAAACGCTCGGGGGCGGCGTTCTGGTCGAAACACCGCGCCTTGATGCGCAGATCGTGAACCGTCTGGGCCATCAGCGGGTTGCCGCTCGCCATGGCGATCGTGTCGTGCACCAGGTTGTCGATGCGGTGGTTCTCTTCCTTGGAGGTGTTTCGCGCGACCAGGAGCGCCTGGACTTGCGCCAGGATCTGCTTTGCTTGCTGAACGTCGAGCCGTGTGGCCGCGGCGGCCGCGGTTTCACCCTCGAGCAACACGCGTATCTGGAGAATCTGGAGGTATTGGCGCAGGGTGGGTTCGCGCACCATCAATTGACCTCGAGGTGTGCGGATGGCGAAGCCCCCGCCGATCAGCCGGCTCATCGCCTCGCGCAGCGGTGTCCGCGAGATGCCGAGGGTCGCGGCCAGGGTGCGTTCCTGCAGCGGCTTGTCCATCGGCAGACGGCCGAGCTGAATCATCTCCAGCAAGATGCGGTAGGCGTCCCCCGCCAGATCGACGCCGTCGGCGGTGTCGGAGACGGCGGCGGTAAGGCTGGGTTCAAGCGCTTCGAGATCCGACTCTGCGTCCGACGCCGAGGAGGCACCGACCGTCGGGCTTGTCTTGGTGAGCGAGATCATGTTGGTTTCAGCTGAAAGAGTTGAAATGAGGAACTGGTGGAGGCGCTGCGGCCGCTCACGCAGCGGCGAACTCCATCGCATCCGTGGCCCGAAATCCCCACGCCACGGACTGGCCCGGCGTACGGTCCGCGCCGGTGACGCCGGCGGGCGCATAGGCGACCACGGTTCGGCCGAGGGACTCGATGAACACCTTCCAGTGAAGGCCGCAGAAAGTCGAGGTCAGGACCCGTCCTTCGTGCCGGATGTCATCGGCACCGAGCTGTGCGCCCAGGCGGACGTTTTCCGGTCGCACGGCGAGCGTGCGGCTGGTCTGGTCGATGAAATTGCACTCGCCAAGGAAACCCGCAACGAAAGCCGAGTCCGGGGCGCGGTAGAGCGTTTCGGGCGCGCCGGTCTGAACGATGCGCCCCTGGTCCATGATCACGATCCGGTCGGACAGGTTCATCGCCTCGTCCTGGTCGTGTGTCACGAAGACGACGGTCAGCCCCAGGTCGTGGTGGAGCTTCTTCAGTTGCAACTGAATCGCCTGGCGCAGGTTCTTGTCGAGCGCGCCGAGGGGCTCGTCCATCAGCAGGATGTCAGGCGTGAAGACCAGGGCGCGAGCCAGGGCCGCGCGCTGCTGCTGGCCGCCCGAGAGTTCGCGAGGCAGGCGGTCGCTGAGCGGGCCCATGCTGACCAGCTCCAGTGCCTCTGCGACGCGGCGGCGGATGTCGTGCGGGTTCAGGCGGCGCATGCGCAGCGCGAAGGAGACGTTGTCGAACACAGACATGTGCGGAAACAACGCATAGTTCTGGAACACCATGCCGATGTTGCGCTCGGCGATGGGCATGCGGGTCACGTCACGGCCGGCAATGCGCACGCTGCCGGCGTCCGGCGCCTCGAAGCCGGCGATGATCTTCAGCAGGGTCGTCTTGCCCGAGCCGGAAGCACCGAGCAGCGTGCAGAACTCGCCGCGCTCCACGGCCAGGCTGACCTCCGGCAGGGCGACGACATCCTTGTAGACCTTGCGGATGCCGCTGAGCGCGACGTCCTTGCCCTGGCGTTCGGGACGGATGGAGAGTCCGAGAGGCGAGTGCCCCGATGTCTGGTGGTTGGATGGCATGTCAATCTCCTTTCTTCCTGCCGAGAAGCAGGTTGGCAATCAGGATGAGGGCGGTGGCTGCGATCAACACGCAGGAGGCGGAAATCACGGTCGGGTCGAAGTCGTGGGCCAGGCCCTCGTACATCAGCTTGGGCAGGGTCCTGTTGCGGATGGTGGTGAGGAAGAGCGCCATCACCACGTCGTCGAACGAGGTGACGAAAGCGAAGACGGCACCGCCGATGAGGCTGGGCAAGAGGGCGGGCATCATGACCAGCCGGAACATCGCGGGCCACGACGCGCCGAGGCTGAGTGCGGCCAACTCGAGGCTGGAATCGAAGCTGCGCAATGCAGCGCGCACGGTGATGTAGACATAGGGGGACGCCAGCACCGTGTGGCCGATGATGACCGCGACCGAGTTGGCGACCCAGCCCAGAGGCGCTGTCAAATAAAACAGGGCGACGGCCGTGATGATGGCGGGCACCGACATCGGGATGACGAACAGCGCGTCGAGCCAGCCTTTGCGGGCGGAGGTCATCTTGTGGACACCCAGCGCCGCCGCAGTGCCGAGCACGGTGGCCAGCACCGTCACCGTCAACCCCACCCGCACGCTCGACCACAACGCGCCGATCCACTTCGAATCCTCGAAGAAATTCGCGTACCAGCGCAGTCCGTATTGAGGCGGTGGAAACACCGGAAAGTCGGTCGTGCCGAAGCTCATGGGAATCACCACGAGGATCGGCAGGATCAGGAACGCGGCACAGGCGAGTCCGGCAACGACGGCGACGCGGCCCCCCGGCGTGCGCCCTGCCGTGGGCGTGCTGCTGCCCTTGCCGGTCGAGCCGCTGATGAGTTTGTCCAGACCGAACATGCGGTTGAACACCCACAGCGACAGCAGCACCGTTGCCAGCAAGATGGCGGCCAGTGCGGCCGCCAGTCCCCAGTTCAGCTCTTCCGAGATGTTGTGCGAAATTAGCTCCGCCACCATGCGCTGGGCGGGCCCCCCCATGAGCGACGGCGTGATGTAGTAGCCCACCGCGTTCATGAAAACGATGATGCCGCCGGCCACCACGCCCGGGCTGGTCAAGGGCAGTACCACGTGGCGGAAGATGCCCACCGAACTCGCCCCGAGGCTCTGCGCGGCCTGCACGAGCGTGGTGTCCATGGCGCGGAACGCGGCGTAGAGCGGCAGGACCACGAACGGCATCAGCACGTGCGTCATCCCGATCATCACGCCGGTGAAGTTGTAGAGGAACGCCATCGGCTCATCGAGGATGCCAACAGTCGTGAGCAATGTATTCAGCGGCCCGTTCTTGCCCAGCAGCGCGATCCATGCCGAGGTGCGCACGAGCGCACTCGACCAGAACGGCAGCAGGACGGCGAAGAACAGCAGCCGCGCGACGCCCGGTCGCACCGTGGCCATCAGGTAGGCCAACGGGTAGCTCATCACGATGCACGACAGGGTCACCGCGGCGGCGATGGTGAAGGTGTTGCCCAGCACGATCCGGTAGATCGGCGTGTCTAGCAGATGGTGGTAGTTGGCGAGCGTGAGCGCGCCGTCGCGAAGGAAACCCTCCTTGAGCAAGCCCGCGATCGGTCCGACGAAGGCCAACAGGAGGAACACCAGCAGCGGCAGCACGGCGAACACCGCAGCGCGGTTCCAGCCACGCCGCGCGGGAATCGCCGCGGGCGGCGTCGCGGCGTGGGGAAGGGGAAGGGCGGTGCTTGCCATGATGCAGGGGTCAGCGTGCGCGGATCTGGTTGTAGCGCTCGGTGATGGCCGGGCCGTTCTTGTCCCAGAACTCCGAATCCATGAAGAGCGCGGACTTCAGGCGTTCCGGCGTCGAAGGCAGGCGCTGCTTGCGCGCGTCGTCGATCAGCGGGAATGCCGCTTCGGTCGTCGGGCCGTAGGCGATGTACTTGCTGAACTCGGCCTGGTTCTTCGGCGCGGTGATGTAGTTCATCAGCTTGATGGCTTCGGCCCGGTTCGGTGCGCCCTTGACCAGCGCGAAGTAGCCGACCTGCGCCACCGCATTGCCCCAGCCCATCTGGATCGGAAGGCCCGAATCCATGCCGGCCTGGAAGCGGCCGTTCCAGCCCAGCGCCATCACCACCTCGCCGCTGCCCAGTGCGTTGACCGGCTCGGCGCCGTTCTTCCACCACATGGCCACGTGCGGCTTGATCTTCTCGATCTGCTTCATCGCGCGGTCGATGCCTGCGGGCGTGGACAGCACCTTGTAGACATCCCCGGGCGCGACGCCGTCGGCGATGAGTGCAGCCTCGATCACGGTGGACGGATCGTCCTGCAGCGTGCGCTTGCCGGGGAATTTCACGACGTCCCAGAAATCGGCGAAGCTGACCGGCTGCGGCTTGCCCGCGGGGAATGCCTTGGTCGAGAAGCCGACGTTCGTCGAGAAGATCTCCGAGGGCACTCCGTACTCGTTGCGCGCGCCGGGAATGACGTGCTTCTGGTCGACCATTTCCGGCGTGATCTTCTCGAACACACCGAGCTTGATGCCGCGCGTCAGGCGGGCGCTGTTCTCCGTGACTACGTCCCAGGCGACGGTCTTGGTGTCGATCATGGCGCGGATCTTCGCGACCTGCGGATCGGTGTCCTCGGTCACCTTGATGCCGGTTTCCTTGGCGAAGGGCTTGAGCCACGCGTCGCGGATCGCGCCTTGGTAGGCGCCACCCCAACTCGCGAAATTCAGTTCGGCGGCTTGCGCGGCGCCAGCCAGCAGGACCGCGGTCGCGATCACGATGCGGCCCATCGTCAGCAACTTACTTTTCATCTCTCTCTCCGATTGGTACAGGTTACGAATACGGCGGCAATCGGTGCGGATTGCCGGGCCTGCTCCGTGGCATGCATGTTGCATGCCAATGGCATACCAAACTTAAAAATGAACCAGAACCGAAGACCGAAATGCAGGATGCGACGCAGATGTCTATCCAAGGGAAACGCAGGAGCGCTTGCCTTCTGGACATGCGCAGGGCAGCCGCTGCGTCAGGACGACTTGAGCGCTGCCGCGCGCCAGTTTGACGACTGGCTCCTGGCATTTCGTGCACCGTCTTGCTGTGCGCGCACCAAAGTCGATCGCTAGTCCTGGTGCGTTCGAGTCGCCTTTGTTTCCGTCCGCTACCATGAACTCACGCCACGAATTTCCAGGTCCGTCCGTTCACAGTCACCTGTCCGCACGCATGCTTGTGGCGAAGCCGTCGGCCACCGGCGCCATGGCCGAAGCCGCCCGCCGGCTGCTTGCTGAAGGCCGAGACGTCATCAGCCTGAGCGAAGGCGAACTGGACTTCGACACACCGCTCCATATCCAACAGGCCGCGATCGCCGGCATCCAGCAAGGGCACACCCGCTACACCAACGTGGGCGGCACGCCGCAGCTCAAGGCGGCCATCGTCCGCAAGTTCCGCCAAGACAACGGCCTGCACTACGACAGCACGCAGGTGATGGCCGCAACCGGCGCCAAGCAGCTCCTGTTCAACGCCATGCTGGCGACCATCGATGCGGGCGATGAGGCCATCATGGTTGCGCCCTATTGGGTGTCGTACTCGGAGATGGTGCGCATCGCCGGCGGCGAGCCGGTCGTGCTGACGACGGGCAGCGCCAACGGTTTCAAGTTGACGCCGAAGATGCTGTCGGGCGCGATCACGCCGCGCACCCGATGGCTCGTGCTCAATTCACCGTGCAATCCATCGGGTGCGCTCTACACGGCCGATGAACTGCGCGCGCTGGCGGACGTGTTGCGCGGCCATCCACGGGTGCTGGTGATTTCCGACGACATCTACGAAGAGATCGTGTTCGATGGCGTCTTTCAGTCGTTTGCGCAGGCCTCGCCCGACATGATCGATCGGACACTGACCGTCAACGGCGTGTCCAAGGCCTTCGCGATGACGGGGTGGCGGTTGGGCTATGCGGGCGGGCCTGCATGGCTGATCAAGGCACTGGAGCTCCTCCAGTCTCAGAGCACCAGCAATCCGAGCGCGGTCAGCCAGGTCGCGGCAACGGCCGCACTCGAGGGGCCGAGGGATTTTCTGGACACATGGCGCAGCCGGTTGCGTGGGCGGCGCGATCTGGCGGTCGAGCTGCTGGCGGCCGCCAGTCCGATGCTGCGGGTCGATACACCGCCGGCGGCCTTCTACCTGTGCGCCGACTGCGCTGGCGCCATCAGAATGCGCACGCCGGAGGGTCGAACCATCGACAGCGATGCCGACCTCGCCCACTATCTGCTGCACAGCGCGGGCGTGGCGTGCGTCCCGGGCTCTGCATTCGGCCTGGCTTCTTACCTGCGTTTCGCCTATGCGGTGTCGGAGGACCGCTTGCAGACGGCTTGCGAACGCATCGTCACTGCCTGCGGCCGACTGGTTCAGGCCTGAGCGAGGGCGCTGCACAGCCACAGACATCATGAGAACTTCTTCCAAGACACCGTCGCTTTCCATCTCGGGATGGCGGATCGAACCCGTGGGCGACCGCTGCCTGCAGGTGCGCCTGGGCGACCGCGTCGGCGCCGACACCAGCCGGACCGTGCAGGCGGTGGCCGCACACCTGTCGTCGGCGCAACTGCCCGGCGTCGTCGATGTCGTGCCCGCATTCACTACCGTCGCGTTGCACTACCGGCCACTCGCGTTCGATCGCCGGCAGGGCGTGGCATCGTCTCAATTGACGCGCCTGGTGGAGCAACTCCTCGCAGGCCGCGTTCCCGAGCTGCCGGTCAACGAGGAGGTGATCGAGATTCCCGCCTGCTACGGCGGCGACTACGGTCCGGACCTGGACGACGTGGCCCGCCATTGCGGCCTGACGGCCGAAGAGGTCATCGCCCTGCATTCGGGAACGCCGCTGTCGCTCTACGCCTACTTTTTCGCGCCCGGCAACCCCTTCTTCGGCCCCCTCGACCCGCGGCTGAATGTGCCTCGCCGCAGCACGCCGCGCCTGCGCGTGGAGGCGGGGTCGGTCGCCATCGCCAATGGCATCTCCTCCATTTACCAGATGGCGCTGCCAGGGGGCTGGAACGTGATCGCACGGACGCCTTGGGACCTGTTCGACGTGACGAAGACCCCACCCACGAGGATGCCGCAGGGCGCGCGGGTGCGCTTCTATCCGATCTCGGCGTCCGAACTGGAGCGGATGCAGGAGCGGCCGCCATGACCCGGGCATCCGTGGCGCACATGCTGGTGTTGCGGCCTGGAATGTTCTCGGTTCTGCAGGATCAGGGGCGCGTCGGGCATCAGCACCTCGGCGTGCCGGTCACCGGCGCGATGGACGAGTGGTCGCATCGCACGGCGAACATGCTCGTCGGCAATGAAGACGACGCGGCAACGCTGGAGTGCACGCTGACCGGTCCCAGCGTCCAGTTTTCCTGCGACATGCTGCTGGCCATCTGCGGCGCTCGCGTCAGGATCACGGCCGCGGGCCGGTCGGTTCCCATGAATTGCGCGGTGCTACTGCGCCGTGGCGTCACGCTGGAGTTCGGTGAACGCACGCGTGGCGCACGCATGTACCTGGCGGTGCGCGGCGGCTTCGCGACGGCGCCGGTGCTCGGCAGCCGCAGCACCTATCGGCCGGGCGCTTTCGGCGGCCACGAGGGGCGGGCGTTGCGCAAGGACGACCGCGTGCCCGTGGCGCGCCCGCGCAGGGCCGACCCCACGCTGGCGCTGGAACGCACGCTGGTGCAGAGCGGCTTGCCGTTCGTGACGGCGGCATGCGTCGACGCGGAACCGCCGTCGGCGGCGCTCGAAGGCCTGCGCTTCATCCCGGGCCCGCAATGGCAGGATTTTTCGGAGGAAGCGCGCGACCGGTTCGTGCGCACGCCGTTCACGATTTCCTCGAAATCCGATCGGATGGGCTACCGGCTCGAAGGGGCCGATATTGTCCTGTCGCGACCGCTCGAGATGATCTCCGAGGCCACGAGCTTCGGCACGGTGCAGGTGCCTCCCAACGGCCAGCCGATCGTCCTGATGGCTGACCGGCAGAGCGCGGGCGGCTACCCCAAGATCGCCTATGTCGCCAGTGCCGACCTGCCTGCCTTGGCTCAAGCGCTGCCCGGCGCCTCCATTCGCTTCACCCCGATCGATCAGCAGGCCGCCGAGCACGCCTGGCTGCTGGTCGAAGACCAACTGGCGTTGGTGCGCGAGGCGGCCGGACGGGCGTTGACCTGACCGCTGCATCTCGCTAACCGCTTCACCCACAAGGAATCCATTCATGCCATCCATCGACATCAACTGCGACATGGGCGAGAGCTTCGGCCCCTGGGTCATGGGACAGGATCTCCGGATCCTCCCGCACGTGACCTCCGCGAACATCGCCTGCGGCTTTCACGCGAGCGACCCCGACACGATGCTAAAAACAGTGCGGGCCGCCATAGCCAACGGTGTGGCGCTGGGTGCCCATCCCGGCCTGCCCGACCGCCAGGGCTTCGGTCGACGGGCGATGGAGATGTCGCCGAGCGAGGTCTATTCGCTGGTCATCTACCAGGTCGGTGCGCTCCAGGGCGTTGCCCAGTCCCAGGGTGCAACCCTGCATCACGTCAAGACGCACGGGGCCCTCTACAACATGACCGTGCAGCAGCCGGCACTCGCCGAGGCGGTGGCGCAGGCGGTGTTCGATTTCAATCCGGCGCTGCAGCTCTTCGTGGCGAACAAGAACATTGCGCAGGCGGCGCGCGACAAGGGGCTCACGGTCCGGTTCGAAGTCTTTGCGGACCGCAGCTACCAGGACGACGGCACCCTGACGCCGCGATCCAGGCCGGGCGCCATGATCGAGGACGTCGAACAGGCCATTGCGCAGGTCCGGCGCATGGTGCTGGACGGTGTCGTGCGTTCCGTGAACGGTGTGGACGTGCCGGTCGCCGCCGACACGCTCTGCATCCACGGCGACCAGCCCGGCGCCGTCGTTTTCGCAGAGCAAATCCGTGCTGCGCTACTGGCCGACGGTATCGCCATCGCGGCGACGTGAGCGCCTCGAAGCCCTTGTCCGGAATGTCGCGCGCCCGATCACCGGTGCGCGCGCTTGTGTAACCCCATGCCTCTATGCCCATGAGCACGATAGAAACCAGAACCCGTCCATCGCCTTCGATCACGCACGAAATGTTCGGCGCCATGCGGGTGCCTACCTTCGAGGACGTCGAACGTGCCGGCCGCGCCATCGCGTTACATGTTCGCCGCACGCCCTTGCTGCGATCGGCCCGACTCGACGAGATCGCGGGTGCGCCAGTGTGGCTCAAGGCCGAGAACCTGCAGGTCACCGGCTCCTTCAAGGCAAGGGGCGCCTTCAATGCCCTGCTGGGCCTCTCGGAGGAGCAGCGCATGCGCGGCGTCGTCGCGTACTCGACGGGCAACCATGGCCAGGCCATCGCCTGGGCTGCTCGGCAGCTGGGGGTGATCGCGACCATCGTGATGCCGATCGACGCGCCACGCAACAAGGTGGCCCGTGCTCTGGACCAGGGTGCGCGAGTCGTGCACTACGACCGCCGTCGCGAGAGCCGTGAAACGATCGGCATGCAGTTGCTGGCCGAGATGGGCGGCACGCTCGTTCCGCCGGGCGACCATCCCGATGTGCTCGCCGCGCAGGGCACCGTCGCGCTGGAAGCGCTCCAGGATCTGCCCGACGATGCGCTGCGCCATCTGGGAACCTTCGCCGCTCCTTGCGGTGGTGGCGGCCTCTTGGCCGGGTGTGGGCTGGTCGTCGACACGATGAGCCCTGCAACGCGTCTCGTGGCCGCCGAGCCCGCGGGCTTCGACGACACCGTGCGCTCACTCGCCAGTGGTCGGCGCGAGGTGAACGAGCCCGGCGCGGCGACCTTTTGCGATGCGCTGCAGGCGGCCACGCCGGCCGAACTGCCTTTCGAGATCAACCGGCGTTTCCTGCAGAAGGCCGTGGCCGTGACGGACCTGGAAGTGGCTGTCGCCGTGCGCTTCGCGCTCGAGGAACTCCATATGCTGGTCGAGCCCGGTGGCGCGGTCGCGTTGGCGGCGCTGCTGGCCGGTCACTTGTCGATGGGCGGGCGCGACAGCGTCATCGTGCTCTCGGGCGGAAACGTCGACCTGCCCATGCTCGCAAACTGTCTCAAATCCGCTGCGGCGGTGGCCGCCTGACATTCGCCACCGATCGCACCCCGCGATCAACCCTTTCACGAACCTTTTCATGCAAGCATCCCTCTCCACCTCTTCTGCTGCCACCGCGTCGCAAGGCGACGCATCCGGACCACAGGAGGTCCGTGACAGGATCGCGCTGTGCTGCAGCCACACGGAAGCCACCACCTGGGAGCTCGGCCTGCGGGCCGCACTGCCCCATGCCACGATCAGCGCCTGGCCCCACACTGACGAGCAGGCCGAATGCGCCATCGTGTGGTCGCCCACGCAGGCGTTCATGGACGCCCATCCGCGCCTGCGGATCATCTTCAACATGGGTGCGGGCGTCGACGCGCTGATGAAACTCCGGCTTCCGCCGCAGGCTCGTATCGTGCGCATTGAAGACGGTGGCATGGCCGTGCAGATGGCCGAGTACGTCAGCCACGCGATACTGCGCCACTTCCGTGAGTTCGATCGGTACGAGCTCAGTGCAGCCTCCGGTGCATGGGCACCCCGCAAGCCGCCGATCCGCAGCGATTTCCCGGTCGGCGTCATGGGCCTTGGGGCGCTCGGGAAGCGGGTCGCCTGGAGCCTGGCGCAGTTCGATTTCCCGGTGTTCGGCTGGAGCCAGTCCCCCAAGACGATCGACGGCGTCACCTGCCTGTCGGGCGCCGACGAGTTCGATCGCTTCCTGTCGGAGACCCGCATCCTCGTGTGCATGCTGCCGCTGACACCCGCCACGCAGGGCATCCTGTCGCACGCATCGCTCTCGCAGCTGAAGCCGGGTGGCTATCTGATCAATGTGGCTCGTGGCGCGCATCTGGTCGAGGAGGATCTGTTGCGCCTCATCGACGAGGGGCATCTGGCGGGCGCGACGCTGGACGTCACGCAAGAGGAACCCCTGCCGCCCGGCCATGCGTTCTGGCGGCGCCCGGAGATCGTCCTGACACCTCACATTGCCGCGCAGACGGTGGTGCGAGAGGCCATCGCCCAGATCGCAACCAAGGTCAGCGCCGGACTCGAGAGCCCGACGCTGAGCGGCGTCGTCGACCTCGGCAAGGGGTACTGAGACGCGGCACTCGGCATCAAACCTGTCCTGTTCATCACACATCCACAACACCTCAACCCCATGCAATCCATCTTCCACTTCGCCTTCAACGTCACCGACCTGGACCGCGCGCGGCAGTTCTACGGCAACGTGCTCGGCTGCCAGGAAGGCCGCAGCACCGACACCTGGGTCGACTTCAACTTCGTCGGCCATCAGATCTCCCTGCACCTGGGGCAGCCCTTCGCCACCGCGGCCACCGGGCACGTGGGCGACAAGCTGGTGCCCATGCCGCACTTCGGACTGATCCTGGCGCTGGCCGACTGGAAGGCCATGGCCGAGCGCCTCGTCAATGCAGGCACGCAATTCGTGCTGGTGCCGCAGGTGCGCTTTGAAGGCCAGCCCGGCGAGCAGTGGACGATGTTCTTTCTCGACCCCTTCGGCAATCCGATCGAGATCAAGGGGTTTCGCGACCTGGAAGCGGTCTACGCCACCTGAGTCGGCCCCGAGACGACTGGAGCGCCCTGTGCCGACTGGCCCAGGGGGAGAGCGAGTGCTGGCGCGGGTCGCGACGAGTTTTTCGGGGCAGCGCCCAAGCTTGCGTGTACCAGACTGCTTTTCAGCGTCTGTCTTTTCCGGGGTACGCCATGGGATAGCCCAACGATCTCCAGGTCAAAGCGGCTGAGCCGCGCGACAAGGAGTAGGTAGCGCGGCGCGGCCATTCTGAAACGGCGCAGACGATGCTCTAAGAAGCACGGCCTTTTCCTCTAAAGACTTTGGCGAGATCTGTCCTGGATGCGGCCGACGACCGACGACGGCGCGTTCACCCGGGCGCAGATGACGTCAAATGACAGACGCGTCGGGTCCCGGTTTCACTTGTGCATATGCCTGCAATCCCTGGCATCCTCAGCGTCAGCCGCCGTGCTGCGCCTTTCGCCAATCCCACGGTGCTACAGGTTTCGCATCGGCCCATAGCCCTAGACGCTGCGCGCGGGCTGTGTACTGCATCTTGAACAGCGCGCCGTCGTCGCGACTCGCGTATCTCTCGTAGACCCAGGCCCATCCGCCGGCCACCTGGTGCCGGCCGGCATCTTCGCCCCTGCATTTCACATCGGCGACGGTGCGGCCATATCGATCGGTGTCGCGCGGCGAGATTCGCGCTTGCTCCATGTAGCAGAGCCCGCTGAGAGCCTGCTTGCTGCGCTGGCCGAAGGGCTGGCGTGATTCAGGAGCATCGATCGCCGCAACGCGCACCTTGACCTGCTCATAGGCTCCTGGAGCACCGCAGCGAGCGCTGAGGGTGTCGCCGTCAGAGACACCTACGACGAGACAGAGGCGGGGCTGGGCTTGCGCGAAGAATGGAAGGGCGAAAAGAAGGCAGGCGATCAGTCGGATCATCCCCCGATCGTAGGCGCTGGCGGCAAGCGACAGGATCTCGCAGCGAAGGCACAAGCGCGGATCGGTCACGTTCGGCAACCATCTTCACAGAGCAGACGTGACTTCGCTCCCGGGGCGCGCGTTGTGTACTGCAGGGGGCAGTTTTCGCCCCTTCAGGAGTCTCTGTGAACCTCAATCGTTCAGCCTTCTTCAAGTGGTCCGCGGCCGGTGCTGTGGCAGTTGGTGCACTTTTCGCCGCCGCGTCAGCGAATGCCCAGGTGAACTGGTCCGTCGGCATCAGTGCTCCGGGCGTGGCGATCGGCGTTGCCGAGCCTGGCCCCGTGTACTACGAGCCGGCACCTGTCTATTCGCGTCCTGCACCAACCTACTATCAGCCGGCTCCTCCCGTGTACTACCGGCCGCCGCCGCCAGCTTATTACCGCCCGGCACCGGTGTACTACGGGCCGCCGGCGCAGGTCTATGACGGGCCGGGCGAGCGTTGGCGCCATCGCCATCACCACCGTCGGGATTGGGACGATTGATCCGGGTGCGCCCCGGAGAGGACGTCAGTACCTCTGTACGCGCCCCACATTTGGGCCTGAGTCAAACGCTGCGTGCTCTTGATCGCTGCCGAGCCGGGAAGCGAGCACTTTTCAGCGACGCTTAAGGATCGACGAAGAGACTGATTCTCAGCAAAGGAACAGTCCCGAGCCCCACCGAAAAGGATCGAACGCCATGAAGTCTTCCGCTGCCCCCAAGCCCCTCACCCCGTCGCAGATCGAGCTCGTGCTCGAGTTGCTCGAGTTGCGCCAGCTGGCGCCGCAGGAGACGGCTGCGAAGTTCAACCGCTTGACCCAGGTCGGCACCTTCTCCGAAGCCCAGCAAGGGGCCATCGAGATCCTCTTCGCGCTCGAGGAGGACGATATCCCCGATGCACTCTTCGAATTCGCAGACGACGATGCCCGAAACATCGTTCGCGATGGGCTGGCGCACGAGGTGCGGCTCACCTTCGTGGGAGCCTAAAGCATCAATGTTGTCTTGCGAAGCGCCGACCTGAACGCGCACTGGAGAGCAGATGACGTCGCTGCGGCTGGCCGAACGCAGCAGCTAGGGTTCGGACAGTAAAGCGCCGTCGCGATTCTGGCGCAGCCAACCGCTTTCGAGAAACCCGAACTTCGGCTGGGCCCACTGCCGTCGGTCAGCAATCGAATTTGTGGCTCAAAGTGTCATTGCAATGGGCCGGCTACCGCATCGCGTTCGACGTCTCGATCGCGAAGCGAAAGCCTATCGTGCCTGGCGCGCGAGAAAAGGACTTGCCAAATGCCCACACGGTCCGTTGTCCCGGCAGCCACTGGCGATGCGGGTGGCCGCAAAGGGGAACCGAGCATGTCCAGCACCGATTGCCGAGAACAGGGTTTGGTCGCTAGACTAGGATTAACGCCAACCTTAACGGATACTGCAAAATGCCGTTGCGAGCATCAGACATCGTTCCCATCAGCGAAGCGCGCGCCAGACTCACCGAGCTCGCCGAAGACGTGGTGGGCAGCGGCTCTGAGAAAGTGCTGACCAAGAACGGTGCGAGCTACGTGGCATTGATCGACGCGCGCCGGCTGGACTACTACCATGCGCTTGAATTGGAGCATGCCAATCTGGTGCAGGCTGAAGACGCCATCACCGGTCTGCGGCAAGCCTTGGCGGGGCAGGTCGTGTCTGACGAGGAACTGGACCAGGCACTCGGCGTCGCACCGGCGTCGTGAGCATTCCTGTCAACGCAAGGGTTCGGGCGGTTCCGAACTTTCTGGCGTGCCTGCATGCCGCTCGCAGCTTCATGGAGGAGCAGGACGCCGCTTCCGCATCGGCGCGCTTTAAGAAGTTGCAGGCTGAAGTGGTGAAAGCGCGGGCACTTCTCGCGTTCGCACCCACGAGCGGCCGGCCCGCTCGCGGGCTGATGCCCTCAACGAGGGGATAGGCATGGCGATGCGATACGCGGATGGGAAGTGAACGCATCCGCGCGAACTGCCTTGCATCTGCGGAACTCGCGATTCGATCCTGCAAACGGCAACGCGCAGACGCGATCACAGAGCTCCGCGCAACCCCGGTTCGGTCCGAGCCGCAGCAGCCCTCGGCGCATTGATGCTCAGCGAGATCGAGTCACAAGGCCCGACTCACCAGTTTGAAGTCCGGATCTTCGGCAAAGGACTTGATCGAAAAACCCAACCTCTTCACGAGCTTCAGCATATCGGCGTTGTTGCTCAGCACCAGCCCATCGATCTCCGAGAGGCCCTTGTCGCGGGCCACATCGATGATCGCCTCCAACAGGCGTGATCCCAGTCCCTTGCCGCTGTAGTCGTCTGCAACCACCAACGAGAACTCGCAACTCGATTGATCTGGATTGGTGATGTAGCGCGACACGCCCACGATGCGTTCGGTCTCGCGGACCGCGCCATCGTCCGCGACGCCACGCTCCCGCACCACTGCGACCAGCGCCATCTCGCGGTCGTAGTCGATCAAGGTGAATCGCGAAAGCATGGACGGCGGCAACTCGTGGAAGCGCGAGACAAACCGGAACCAGCGGCTTTCCGGCGAGAGCTGCTGCACCAGGGCTTGAAGCATCTGCGCGTCGTCGGGATGAACGGCTCGCACGGTGTAGGTGCCCCCACCGGGCAAAGGCCACTCGCGTTGGTAGCGCGCAGGGTAGGGCAGGATGGCCAGGTGCTGGTAGCTGTTGATGAGGCCGCTCGTGCCTTGCGGCGTGCTGTCGACGACGATGCGAGCATCGACCGCCACTGCGCCCGTTTCGTCGACGATGATCGGGTTGATGTCCATCTCCCGCAGTTCGGGAAGTTCGCACACCATCTCGGAAACCCGCAGCAGCACCTGTTCCAGCGCCTCCATGTCCACGGCTGCGGCCCCGCGCCATTCGTGCAGGGTTTCGGCGACCCGCGAGCGTTCGATCAGCCGGCGCGCCAGGAACTGGTTGAGCGGCGGCAGCTCCATGGCACGGTCGTCCAGCAGCTCGATCATGGTGCCGCCTGCGCCGAACACGATGACGGGGCCGAAGGGATCGTCCGTCACCAGGCCCACATGGATTTCGCGCCCGCGCCGGGCCGTGGCCATCTTCTGAACGGTCACGCCGTTGATGCGCGCGTCGGGCGCCAGGCGCGCCACGCGTTCCATCATGTCGCTGTACGTGTCGCGTGCACCGGCGCCGTTCATGACGTTCAGCGCCACGCCCTCCACATCCGACTTGTGGCTGATGTCGGGCGAATCGATCTTGAGCGCGACGGGGAAGCCCAGCTGGGCGGCGATCATCATCGCTTCGTTGGCGCTGCGCGCCAGCAAGGTGCGGGTGATCGGGATATGGAAGGAAGACAGCAAGGTCTTCGACTCCATCTCGGTCAGTACCTTGCGCCGTTCCGCCAGCACGCTCTCGATCAGCAGCCGCGCACCCTCGATATCCGGCTTGGCGAGCGCCGACAGCGGCGGCGGGGTCTGCTGGAGCAGCGCCTGGTTCCGATAGAAAGCCGCGATGTTGCCGAACGCGCCAACCGCCGCTTCCGGCGTGCGGAAGCTCGGGATGGTGGCCTCCCCCAGCACCGCACGCGCGGGGCCGACCGAGGCGTCGCCCATCCAGCATGACAGCAGCGGTTTGCTCATCGGCCGCGGGATGTCGGCCAGCACGCGCGCCACCGCGACCGCATCGGCCCCTGTCTTGGGCGAGAAGATTGCCAGGACGCCGTCGATCTGCGGGTCGGCGGCGGCCGCATCGACCGCGGCCCGGAAGTGCGCCGGCTCGGCTTCCTCCGAAAGGTCGATCAGATCGGTGAGCGAAGCCGACGCGGGCAGCCGGGGCTGCAGCGTCTTGAGCGAGTCGGGTGACAGCTTGCCGAGTTGCAGGCCGATCTCGTTGACCCAGTCCGCCGCCAGAACACCCGGGCCGCCGCCATTGGTGACGATGGCCAGGCGCCGGCCGACCGGGCGATAGCGCGAGGCCAGGCATTTGGCGGCCGAGAACAGTTCGACGAACGAGCGCACCCGCACCGCACCGGCGCGTCGCAGCGCAGCGTCGAAGACATCGTCGCTGCCGACGGTCGAGCCGCTGTGCGTGTGCGCAGCTTCGTTGCCGGCGGGCTTGCGACCGGCCTTGAGCACCACCACCGGCTTGGCATGCGAGGCCGACCGCAGGGCGCTCATGAAGCGACGTGCGCTGGAGATCCCTTCGAGGTAGACGATGATGCTGTGGGTGGCGGCATCGTTGGCCAGGAAGTCCAGCACCTGGGCGATGTCCACCGCCGTATGGCGGCCGAGCGAAACGACGCTGGAGAACCCGACCGCGTTCTCGCGCGCCCAATCGAGCATCGATGCCGTCAGGGCGCCCGACTGCGACACCAGCGCGAGCGGGCCGGCCTTGGCCAGCGGGCCGGCCGTGCTGGCATTGAGCGTCAACGGGGGGCGCTGAAAGCCGAGCGAATTCGGACCGAGGAGGTGAACGCCGTCGCGGCGCGCGATCTTTCGCAGCTGCGCAGCCTGCTCGGCGGCGATGCCGTTGGAGATGACGAGTGCGGCGCGGCAGCCGATGCGGCCGACGACCTCCAGCGCAGAGGCGATCTCCTGTGGTGGCAGCGCGATGATCGCGAGATCGGCGCGCGTCTGCGCCAGATCCCCCAGCGTGCCGCTGGTGCGGACGTCCAGAAACTGCAGCGTTCCGTTGAACCGGTCTGCGCGAAGCGCTTCGCGCACGGCCCGGGCGTGCGAAGTCTGGCCTACCGGGTCTTCGGCGTGGCCCGCGAAGACAACGACTGAGCCCGGCGCCAGCAGCGGCGTGAGGTAGTGCTTGTCCATGACCTTAGTCTGCATCCATCAGGACCTTGACGTGCGCCGCGGCACTGCGCGCCAAAGCGCTCAGTGCATAGCCGCCTTCGAGACAGGAGATGACCCGGCCCCGGCAGTGGCGCTGCGCGACGGCCATGGTCTGCTGCGTCACCCATGTGTAGTCGCCTTCCACCAGCGCCAGATTTCCCATGTCGTCCTCCCGGTGGCCATCGAAGCCGGCGGAGATGTAGATGAGCTCGGGGGCGAAGGCCTCGAGCGCCGGCAGCCATTGGTGGATGACCGCTGCGCGGAAAGCGTCGCTGCCCGAGCGCGAACGCAAGCCGACGTTGACCATGTTCGGACCCTCGTCTTCCTCGCCCGAGAAAGGATAGATCCCTTTTTCGAATATGGAGCACATGAGCACACGCTCGTCGCCCTTGAAGATGTCGGCGCTGCCATTGCCATGGTGGACGTCGAAGTCGATCAGCGCCACGCGCTGCAGGCCGTGCACATCGAGCGCGTGCCGAATGCCGACGGCCACGTTGTTGAAGAAGCAGAAGCCCATGGCGGCGGCGCGCCCGGCATGATGGCCCGGGGGCCGGATGCAACAGAATGCCGCGGGCGCCTTGCCCGAAAGAACCAGGTCGCAAGCCAGAACCGAGGCGCCCGCCGCGCGCCGTGCGGCCTGCATGGTGTATCGGTTCATGCTGGTGTCGGGGTCAAACTGGTGATGCCCTTCGTCCGGCGAAGCCGCAGCAAGTTCGCGCACATGGGCGAGCGAGTGTGCCCGCCCCAGTTGATCATCGGTGGCGAGCGGAGCGTCGTACGGGACCATGTAGTCGAGCAGACCGCTGATCAGAAGCCGTTCGTGGATGGCCGAAAGCCGTTCCGGACATTCCGGATGGCCGGCGCCCATCTCATGGCGTGCGCAGTCGGGGTGAGTGATGTAAGCGGTCAGCAAATTCGGCTCCTGGGCCATCCCGCGCCGCGCGGCGGAGGTCTGCGCGCAGTCTAGGCGCGGTCGATCCGATATTTCATGAGCTGCATCAAGGCAAGGGCGCCGGCGCAGTCGCTGGCGATCGTTGTCGGGGGGCGCGACAAGTGCCCACGAGATGGCGGGCTCGTCTGCCGCAAGGCGATGGCGATCGAGCTGGTCACAGAGCGGCAGGCAGGGAACCGTGCCGGTGGGTTGGTCAATGCGCGAGCGGGGACCGCGGCCACTGGTGCCAGAAAATGGCGACTGAGCCACCTGACGCACGGACATGAGCTAGCGACACTTCTTCGCGTTGCCCGAGGGCTTATGGCGCGTGGACCAGCACGTAGCCACGGTTCTCCACCGTGTCGAAAGTGCGCATGCCTTTCACCAGCGTGGCCGTCGGCATCCAGACCCAGCCCGCTACAGCCGGGTTGACATCGAGCACGAGAAACGAGTCTGACGCAGCGTCGTAGGCGCCGAGCGGCGAGATGTGGCCACCCCCCTTCTGGCCCACGGCCTCACGCCTGTAGTTCACGATCACGTAGTCGCCGCCGCGCGCGAGGTTGTTTGCCAGGTCAGCGCGGATGGCCTGCTCGGAAAGCGCATCGTCAACGACGACAACTCTGGTGACGAGCGCGTTTGCGCGCAGCATTGCGTCAAACTGGCGCAGCTGGTAGCCGAAATCCTTGACCTGCTTGCCGCCAATGGTGATCGGCTCGCCAAGCACCTGCGCACGTGTCTTGGGGCCCCTGTCGATCACGCTGTCCTGCGTGAACCGCGGGACGATCGGATCGGCGCCGGCTCGCATGAACTGCACATCGTCCTTGCGCAGCCGCGTGTGGTCGCGTGGCAGGTCGGCACTGCGGCTGTGCACGGCGTTGAGCACGATCGCGGCCGAGGTGGGCCCGCAGAAAGTGCCGTTGTACTGGGCTTCAAATTGGTTGGCGAGCGCCGCGAAATCAATCTTTGCGCCCGAGCGGCCAAGACGTGCCAGGCCTTCATCGGACGCAAACGGCACGAGCGCAGGAGACGCTTTCGCCTCTACGCTCGTCGTCGCTGGGCTCGTTGCCGCGCCATGCGTGGCACAGGCCGACAGGAGCGTTGCGGTGGCGAGCAGCGCGGCGCAGACGAGGCTTCTGATCGGCGACATGAGTGACTCCAGGGGTTGCGGAGGGCGGCCCATTGTCGACTACGCCGCACTGCCGTAGAAGTGGGGGCTGTCGATCGTCAGCTCGCCGCAGAATTCTGTCGAAAAACTCGAGGCGGTCCCAGAGGCGACCGTGTGGCTTTTTCGCTTTCAGCGCAGGTCGCCGCTGGACGGCGACGGGCTGATGACCATCTTCGGCGCCCCGCTGCCGCTGCCCGACCACAGCGCGGCCGCGGTGCGCGCGGCGCTCGACATGGTCGAGATGATCGAGCTGCTGAACACAGAGCGCATCGCTGCGGACAAGCCTGCGATCCGAATCGGCGTGGGAATCGCCACCGGCGAAATGGTGGCGGGCTACGCCGGCACGCAGCAGCGCGCGACCTACACCTGCATCGGCGGCACGGTGAACCTTGCCGCACGGCTCGAGGCGCACACCAAGCTTGCGAAGCGGATGATCCTGATCGATCCGGCAACCTGCAGGCACTCGTTGGACGCATTCCGGTCAAGCCCCTCGGGGCGGCGTCGTTCCGGGGCAAGGCGGCGCCGGTCGAGGTGTACGCCGTCACTGACAGCAGCAGCGCCATGTCCGGGCAGCGTATCTTTGTGGTGTTCCCGACGGTCCGCGCGCACTTACAACCTCGTTTTGGGCTGTGCGCGGCGTGGTCCCGGACTAGGGCTGGTACGCGCAGTAGTTCGAGTCCGCATTCGCAGCCCGCCTCCTGGGCTGCCGGCGACTGGAACTACGACCTCTCGTCCTGAGCGGCGACGAGCACGAAAGAAGCCTCGCTCCCGAGCATGCTGTTTCCGCGCGCCACCTTCGGTCCAGCCGACGGCAGCCGTCGCCGCCGGCTCAAGTAGCTCGCGATCCGCTCATCACTGAAGGGAGGTCAGACCAGTCGGGGTCAGCTCTTGGGCTTTGCGTACTCCTCTGCGCTCATCATCTCGAAGCCAACGAACGGGTCGTTGCCTTCGACCCATGCGTCGTGGCCCGGAGGAATGGTGTACGACATGCCTTCCTCAATTGCGGTCTTCGAGCCGTCATTCATTTGCACGGTGATTCGACCGGAAACCGCGTACCCAACGTGAGCTACTTGGCAACTATCCGTGCCGACGACCGGCTTGATGCACGTCGACCAGCGCCACCCGGGCTGAAACTTGAAGCGTCCAAGCGTGTACCCCTCGAGGCGGACCACTTCGACCCGAGTCTTTTCCGGCTCCCGAACCTCATCCGGTTCGTCATGGGATTTCGTCTGGAGCTTGGTGACATTCATCGGACTTGCCATCACTACTCTCCTTGCACGAGTGAGCAATTAGTCCGCAGCAGCCTCGTGCTAAGCCGCGCATCGAACGATTGAATATTAGTCCCGGGCCACGCTTCCGGCGACCCATTTTTCGCCCGATCCAAAAGATCAACTGGGTGCGAGCCTGGACAGCCGCCCCAGTGGCGCGCATCTCGAAGGTCCACTGGGCCCCGATGCGCATTTTCGGTCGACGGCCCCATCCGGGCTGCGCAGGCTTACAGGCCTTCTAGGCCGCATCGGTGAGCGCTCAGCACGTGCACGGAATTTTTAGCCGTAGTTCAGGAGCGTTCCGCAACGACACTGGACCTTCGTGAACGCGCCACCTAACTTTCGAGGATGCTCAGGTTTGGCCTCGCGCCCGCGGGGGCGATCCAGCACTGAGCCCGCGGTGCGACCCAGGCGGGGAAATCGGCAGGGCAGGGCAGAATGCGGCCGATGGCCGGATTCGGCCAGCACCAGCCCTTCGATGCTGGCGTCAGATAGCGGCCGCTTGGCGCCGCTCGACCCGTCGCGGTCCTTCGTGGATCTCAAGGTCCCAATCCACTGGCATCCCAGAGCGGCCGGTCGAATGGCTGCCTCTGGGCCTCGCAGCAGGCAGTCGCCATTGCTCACGCATGACTCAACCGAGGGCGGATGTTCTGGTTGTTGTGGAAGACGTTGTCGGGGTCGTACTTGGTCTTTACGTCCACCAGCCGGTCATAGACGAAGGCGCCGTACGCCTCGCGGACCCGGCCGGGGTCTTCGTCGCCGCCGAGGAAGTTGACGTAGACGCCTTCCCGGAACCGGCCGAGGGCGGCTAAGAACCCCCTTGCCCAAGCGGTGTCCCGCGTGGCGAAGTCCTCGCCGGGCCGCCATACCGCATCGAGCGTGATCGCGTGCGAAGCCTGCCGGTTCCCAAACGCTGTCCCGCCCTCGGCCACTCGGCTCACCGCGCCCTTCAGATGGAACATCGCCACGTACGACCGTGGCGACGCGCAGGTGAACGCGTGCTCGGCAATCACGTCAATGAGGTCATCGCTGAGATCGGGGAGGTGGGTTGACTTCCAGTAGTAGTTCCAGCCGTGGACGACGGTCGAATCGAGTGCGCTCTGGAATCCCACGTATGGTGTGGGGCCGACCAGGTCGACAAGAGGAGGCCGACACACGCGAAGCGGGCCGAGCGCCCGCTCACCGTCCTCGATCGGCCCGGCATAGCAGTTGCCGACCATCATCACCGGGCGCCAGTGCAGATCCGTGGGAATAACCGGCAGCGGTGGCGCGGTGCCAAACCTCACTACTGTGCCGAGCTCGTCGGGAGCGTCGCGGACGAAGTCGCGGTAAAAGCGGAGAACCTCGCTGGCGTCATTCGCGTCCCAGAGGATGGGCCCGGCCAGGACGGTCGGCCCGACGCAGTGAAGGCGGAACTCGAACGAGGTGACCACGCCGAAATTGCCGCCGCCGCCGCTCAGCGCCCAGAACAGGTCGGGGTGCTCGTCCTCGGACGCGCGCAGCAGCTCGCCGTCGGCTGTTACGACATCGGCGGCGAGAAGGTTGTCGACCGTAAGTCCATGCTTGCGCATCAGCCATCCGACGCCACCGCCGAGGGTGAGCCCGGCGACGCCGGTGTGGCTCACGATTCCACCGGTGGTGACCAGACCGTGCACCTGCGTCTCGTGGTCGACGTCGCCCCACAGCGCACCGCCCTGCACCCAGGCCCTGCGATGGGCGGGATCGACCCGCACGGCCCGCATGGCCGAGAGGTCGATGACGATCCCGTCGTCGCAAACGGCGGTGCCCGCCACGTTGTGGCCTCCACCTCGTATGGCGATCTCCAGATCGTGGTCGCGGGCGAACCGCACAGCCGCGACCACGTCGGCGACCCCGATGCATCGGGCGATCAGACGCGGGTGCCGGTTGATGGCGCCGTTCCACACGGCACGCGCGATGTCGTAGTCGGCGTGGTGGGCACTGATCAGCCGGCCTCGAAACCCGTCGATTTCAACGAGGGTTGGCTGCTTGCCCCGGTGGCCCAATTCCGCGGTCGTTGGTGTCGTCATGGTGTCCTCCACTTCGAGGACCACATCGGACCACCGCGGACCGCGGCCGTAAAGTCAAAAATCTGGACTTCACAGCCGAAGGTGGGTGCGCGACACTGGGATTATGAGGACGTACGGCCAATACTGCCCCATCGCCCGTGGCGCCGAGATCTTCGCCGAGCGCTGGACGCCGCTGATCATCCGCAACTTGCACCTGGGGTGCGGAGGCTTCAGTGAGATCCTGGAGGGCGCGCCCGGACTGTCGCGCACCCTGCTCTCAGAGCGGCTCAGGCAGCTCGAACGGCGCGGTATCGTCGAGTCGGCACCCAAGCCCGACGGACGCGGGCGCCACTACAAGCTCACGTCCGCGGGCCACGAGCTCTTCACAGTTTGCCAGGTACTCGGTGAGTGGGGTGCGCGTTGGCTCGAGATCGCCCCCGAGAATCTCGACCCATATGTGGCCCTGTGGTCGATGTGCCACGCGCTCCGCCGAGACCGGCTCCCGGATCGACGCATCGTCATCCGCTTCGACTTCACCGGTCGGCCGCGCCCTGAGCGCTATTGGCTACTCATCGAGCTCGGAGACACCGAGATCTGCAAGACGTGCCCCGGCCGCGACGAGGACCTCTACATCACGGCGGAAGCCGAAGCCTTCGTCAAATGGCACGCCGGCCATCTCACCTGGGCCCAAGCCACCCGCGAGGGCCGCATCCGACTCCACGGCCCCATGTCGCTCGTAAGAGCCTTCCCAACCTGGAACGCCCGCAGCATGTTCGCCCAGATCACGCCGGTCGCCCGTGCCGACGGGAGCCCCGCAGGCTGACAGGCCCGACGCGGGCTCCGACTCTGGCACCGCACCGACCGCAAAGGTCCGGTCTATGGTCAAGCCGAACGGCAGGTATCGAGCGAGTTCGCCGGTGGGAGAGCGCGGCAGCTATTGGCCGCCGAATTTCGTGGCTGACCGCTTCGTCAGGGCTGGCCGGCAGAAAAGAGCGCACACGCGCCGCGTACGGTGAGGAGCCGAATGACTGCAGCCAGTCTTGAAGCGAAGTTCGGCTCGAGGCAGCTTCGCAGCGGGAGCGGTCCTTGGGTCTATGCTCGCGTGCTACCGTAGTCGGCCAAGACCGGCTGTCAGGCCTGTCGTCCGGGAGACTTCATGTTCAAGGTGGCGAGCGCAATACTTCTGTGCGTTCTGGCCGGCTGCGCCAGCAACTCGCCCCAGGGCTATTCGGTATGCTCGACTCAGCCAGGCACCTATGCGTGTCAAATCGAGCAGTACCAAAACGTCAACGACTGACGACGTTCTGGGCGGAGGCCCGACAGGCAGAACCCGGCCAGGAACGGACCTTCGCAACGTCAACCAAGTTCCTTCCGAAGCCGACATTCGCCAGAACTCCCTCGCCGTGCGACAGTCGAGTGCAGGTAACCAGTCGCTGGTGCACGTTTGACTAGAGGCTTGAGCCTCCGTCCACCACAAGTTGAATGCCGGTGATGTATGACGAGTCGTCAGATGCCAGGAACAGGGCTGCCTTTGCAATCTCCCACGGAGTACCCTGCCTACCCATAGGGCAGCGCGAGTCGCGGAACTTGTGTCCTGCTGCAGCCTCATCCGCCGTCTTGTAGAGCGCATCCGCGTGCGGTGTCCGAATCATCCCAGGCACGATGCAGTTGCATCGGACTTGGTCGGGCGCGTACTGCCTGGCGATGACACGCGTCATGTGATTCAGGCCAGCTTTCGAAGTGCTGTACGACAGGAACTGCATCGGGCTCCACTTGAGGCTGGCGGTTGACGATACGTTGATGATGGAACCGGACCTCTGAGCGCGCATGATTGGCATGACGGCCCTTGCAGTGGCCATTGCACCCCGCAAGTTGATGTCCATTACCTTGTCCCAGTCGTCATCCTTTACGTCGACGAGCTCGCCCAGAATCTCGATGCCGACGTTGTTGTGCAGCACGTCGACCCGCTGATGCATTGACACCACCTCGGCAACGACTGCGTCGACCTGCTTGGAGTCCGTGACGTCCATCGCCATTGCGATTGCTTTTCCGCCATCGTCTCGGATGAGCTGCGCCGCGAGCTCAGCTGCTTCCAACGAACGGTCAGTGCAGACAACCAGCGCGCCCTCGCGGGCGAAGGTCAAAGCGCATGCAGTGCCGTTGCCGACCTGGTCGACGCCTGTGAATTCCTTCTTGAATGTTCCGGCCCCAGTCACGAGGGCCACCTTGTCTTTCAGCTTCATGGCATTCCTTTGCGCAAACGATTCCGCAATGCTAGCGCTCTTGGCCATGCAGTAGCAACGGGTTAACCCCTGGCGCCAGTGTCTCTCGAGCAACAGCCATTGGTGAGGTGTCAAAGTCCGGCATTAAGGGTAAACCCCACTTTCGAGAATTTGTGTCAGGCGCAGAATTGCGCAAACGTTTCCACACGATTGAGAAAGCACCCATGACGAAAGACGAACTTCGACAAGCACGCCTGAAAACGGTGCGTGACCACATGGCGCTCGAGTGCACCCAAGATTGGGACGGCGTCATCAACACGTTCGAGCATCCGCGCTACGAGATGTACGGCAACGGTGCTGTCTACGACGGCGAGGAGCAGGTTCGGGTCTACTTCCAGTCTTCGCGCCAAGCCTTTCCGGACCAGGCCAATGAAATTATTTCGATTGCCGCCGACGACGAGCGAGACACGGTTCTCGTGGAGTTCTTCCTCATCGGCACCCATTTGGGCGAGTTCAAGGTTCGAGAAAAGACCTATCCGCCGACTGGCAGGTCGTTCAAGGTGCGACTGGCGGCAACGTTCCTGTTCGGGCCCGGCTCCGCGAAGATTATTTGCGAGCGCCCTTACTCGTCGCCCGACCTGAAGCTCATCGCCCTCGGGTTGCTCTAGTTCTCGCGACGGGCAATTTCCTCAAGCCTCGGGCGCCGCACACGATTCCCGCTCGATTAGCCGCATATCGACCACCGCAGATTGAACCTCTGGAGCCTCGTTGTGCATCCTTGTCAGCAGCATCGACGAAATCTCATCCGAGAGCGAACGGATGTCCCATGCAAGCGCAGTTATCGATGGACTGTGGAGCTCGGAGAACTCCGTGTCGCCGATGGACACGATGCTCACGTTCCCAGGGATGCTCAACTTGGCCGACCGCATGGCGGCGAGCACGCCGGCGAGGATTCGGGTACCGAGGCACAGAAATGCAGTTGGTCGGTCCTTGCGCGCCAGCATCCGAGCAGCTTGGTCAGTCGGAAAGTTCATCGACGAATCGGCAAAGCAAATCAGGCTTGGGTCATAGGCCAATCCAGCTGCAGTCAAGCAATCCTGGTACGCCTGTACCCGGTCCCGGATTGGCTGAATCTGGCTGCCAGGAGTCATCAATGCGATGTGCTTGTGTCCCAGCCCAATCAGGTATTCGAGCGCTTCAGTGGTGCCCCGATAGTGGTCGACCTTGACTGCGCCCAGCTGTTGGCCGCCATCGCGGTCGAAGAGCACCGTCGAGATGTCTCGGACCTCATTGATGACGTGAGCGACCGAATCCGTTTGGCACGGGCCCAGGATGATGCCGTCGACCTTGCGGCTCTTGAAAAAACGAATCAGCTGGACCTCGGTGGCAATGTCGTTGTTCGAGCTGGCCACGAACAGTGCATAGCCCTGTGCAGAAAGTCGCCGCTCGACCGACTTGACCAGGCGTCCATAGAAGGGATTGGAAATGTCGCTGACGATGATGCCAACCGCATGACTCTGCTTGGACCGCATGGTGCGCGCGATGGCGTTGGGCTGATAGCCCAGCTTTGCCGCAACGTCGCCGACCTTCTTGATGGTGGCACTGCTGACGCGACCCGTCCTATTGAGGGCTCGCGACGCTGTGCTGATAGACACGCCTGCCAATCGAGCGACGTCATGGATACCGACTGCTGACATCACAACCTTTCTGCAACCCTAAAACTCTTAAAGAACCAGCGGCCTACTCGACTCGTCGGGTTGGCCCCAATGAATCTAACACCCACTAGTATCTACCATGCGGAAACGTTTCTGCAACCGGTGGCGCTTAAGCAACAGGAGCACGAGTGACAACCCCCACATCCATCACGAAGCAGGAAGAACTGCTGACGGTCAACATCCACGGCATGACCTACGTACCCGGCGCCGCGCCCGGTTCGGAAATCATTCCGCTGTTCCTTGACCGCGAGAACGGTATTTGGGTTTTGTATGGAAAGTTTGCCCCTGGCACGAAGCTGCCCAAGCATTTCCACACGGGCACCGTCCACTTCTTCACCACCAAGGGTCAGTGGAACTACGCCGAGCACCCTAAGGACCCGCAAACAGCCGGCAGCTACCTCTACGAACCAGCAGGCTCCATCCACACCTTCTCGGTGCCCGAGGACGCGAAGGAGGCTGCCGAGGGCTTCATGGTGGTGTACGGCGCCAACATCAACTTCGATGGAGATGCCTTTCTCAACATCCGCGACGCAGGGGCCATCGAAGACGGGATTCTCAGCTACCTGAAGAGCAAGGGACTGCCGATTCCTGGCTACATCACGCCCAAGGGCGCCGGCTTTAAGAACCTTCAAACCCACGCCAACAAGTGAGCGACACCATGAATACTCGGAGACACTACCTCGCACAAAGCGCAGCCATCGCCCTCGGGACCCTCGCATCCTCAGCCTGGTCTCAGGCAAACTGGACTGCCAAAAGGCCGATTACGTTGCTTGTACCAGGCCAAGCCGGGGGTAACTCGGACATCTTGGCGCGCCTGGTTTCTACCGCCATGGGGACCTCCCTTGGTCAGCCAATCGTCGTCGACAACAAGCCGGGCGCTTCTGGGACCCTCGCCTCGGCCCTCCTTTCTAAATCGCCTGGCGACGGCCAGACGCTACTCGCCGCCAGCAGCGACACACACACCGTCTATCCGCACTTCTTCAACAACAAGAACTTCCACCCGGAGGGCCACGTGCCGGTGGCGGTCATCTCCTTCGTGCCGTTTGCCCTGGCAGTGCGCAAGGACCTCGAGGTCAAGAACCTGAAGGAGTTCATCGCGCTAGCAAAGGACAAGCAGATGACGTTCTCCACGTGGGGCGTGGGAACAACCGGGCATGCGGCAACGATGCTGTTCATGCGAGCGTCCGGCGTCCAAGACATGCTGCACGTCCCGTACACCGGCAGTGCGCCGGCCATTCAGGCGCTGATGGCCGGGCAGGTCGACGCCATGATGGGCGCGATTCCGTTGATTTCCTCAGCGCGAGGCCAACTCAAGCCGCTGGCCGTGATGTCAAAAAACCGCTCCCCTGCACTCAAAGACATCCCGACGTTCGAAGAGTCGGGTCTGGTCATCAATGAGACCAAGGAGTTCTGGGTGGGCATCGTTGCGCCGCCGGGTACGCCGGATGACGTAGTCAACGCCATCTCTGTCGAGATTCAGAAGGCGATGGCAACACCTGCAGTGAAGGCGCGCATCGAAGAACTTGGTGCCATTCCACAGTTCGTCGGTCCCAACGAATTCAGGCAGGTCATCAAGAAAGAGTCCGCCCAGTGGGCCCAAATCACCCGTGACGCTGGTGTCAAGCAGCAAGACGTCTAGAAAGGCGCGGGAGGTCAGCTCCGACAAGGTTGATGACCGCGCCATGGCGTTGCAGCAAGAGCCCTAAAGATGAAGCAACTCAAGTTTGGAAACACCCGCGTCGACCGGGTCGTAGAGATTGACAATTTCTGGGTGGACCCAGCATGGCTCTACCCCAACATCGAGCCGGGAGTGGCGGCCCGGCATCAGGCCGAGCTCGGGCCTAACCTCATAAGTCCGGGTGACTTCAAACTCAACCTGAGCTTCCACAGCTACCTCATTCGGACTGGAACCGCGAACATTCTGGTCGACGCGTGCAATGGCAATCACAAGGACCGACCACGCGCCAAATGGCAGCACATGTTTAAGTCGGACGAGTACCTGAGCAATCTGGCCAGGTTCGGTCTGACCCCCGGTGACATCGACATGGTTCTGTGCACGCATCTTCATACGGACCACGTCGGATGGAACACGATACTCAGCAATGGGAGATGGGTGCCAACCTTTCCCAATGCGAGGTACATCTTCGCGAAGAAGGAGTTTGAACACTACCTTCGGCTTCACGAGAAGAAGCCCGACCTGCCCGTCAACCAAGGCTCCTTCGTCGACAGTGTCCTGCCGGTCGTCGAGTCCGGCCAAGCGCTGCTCGTTGACTCAAATCACCTGGTTGAAGGCGACTTGGCAAAGGGTGTCTGGCTTGAGGATTCGCAGGGACACACCCCCGGGCACGTAACGGTGAATGTGAAGGAGGGTGGCCAGCACGGGGTCATGACTGGCGACATCTTCCATCACCCCATCATTTTTTTAGAGCCTGGGCTCATCAATACCGGAGACTGGAATCCGGAGCTCGCGCGGGCAACTCGCCAGACGCTTGCACAACGGTTTGCCGACACGGACACGCTGCTGCTCACCATGCACTTCCCGGCGCCCACGGCCGGTCGCATCCACTCGTGCAACCACGGGTTCACGTTCAAGTACCTGCGCTAAGCGCATGGTGCTCTTACCAAACATAAGGAGACATATCTTGAAGGTTCTGTACACACTCGCTCTGGGGGTCGGCCTGGCGTACGCCGGGCACGCGTGCGCGCAATCCAGCGACTATCCGACAAGGCCCATCAAACTTTTGCTGCCGTTGTCAGCCGGAAGCGGCGGCGACACCATCGGTCGCATGCTTGCCGAGTCGATGGCAAAGAAGTTGAACGGCTCAATCTATGTCGACAACCGTGTCGGAGCAGGCGGAACCATTGGCGCAGCGCAAGCTGCAAGGTCACCAAACGACGGGTACACCATCACCATGGGAGGCATGACCTCCCACATCATCGCGCCAGCGGTGTACGCCAAACTTCCGTACGACCCCGTTACCGACTTCAGCCAAATTGGAAGAATCGGAACAGCAGGTGTCGTGGTGGTCTCCAGCATTGATTTTCCAGCCAAAAACCTCAAGGACCTTGTCGCGAATTCCAAGGGACAGGACAAGCCCTTGCAGTACGGCACTTGGGGCCACGGTTCGACGGGTCATCTCTGTGGTGAGGTGCTCGTCCAAAAGGCGGGCGCGAAGCTGGACCATATCCCTTTCAAATCCTCGGGTGACCTCGTGACGGGCCTGCTTGGCGGGCACATCCGAGTGGGTGTGTTGGATATGGGAACCGCATCTCCGCTGGTCAAGTCCGGGAAGATTCGCGCCTTGGGAATTTGTGGTAGCCGCTCGCCGAGCATGCCGGAAGTGGGCACCTATCCGGACCAAGGCGTTGACTTTCGTAGTGAGCTGAGCTGGACTTTGCTCGCCCCTGCTGGCGTCCCGCCAACCGTCGTGAACAAGCTGTCCGCTGCACTTCGCGACACCCTCGCAGAAAAGGCAACTGCCGACCGCCTTCTGGGCCTCGGTGTCCAGCCGGCCTACCTTCCACCTGACGAGCTACGCAAACTCATGCGTGAAGACATCGCCATATGGAAAGCGGTGGCGGAGACTGCCAACGTGAAGCCGGAGTAGCCCTGTCATGAAAAGGCTCGACGACTTCCAGCACCGGAGTTCAAGCGTGAGTGCATTGCAGCAATGTGCGCGGGCGAGTCACCGCGGCTAGCGGCTCCGGTGGACACCCAAGCCGCGACCCTGCGTATCAGAGATGCTCAACAAGGTCCACTATCCGCCTTCCTGAGGCTTAATCTTTTGGCCGTGTATGAGGGGGAATTGACAGATGCACCGGGCGTCATCGGGGGTGTTCTGCGTAGTTGCCTGAACGGCCGCTTTCGAGAAGTGGGAATGTCCGCAAAGGGCTGCGGATTCAACCGGCGGTTGCGACCTAACCGGCGGCGGCTCGTGATCCCCTCGCGGCCCCCGGAAAATTCAAAGATGGGTGAAAAACCCACCGGAAAATTCAAAGTGTGTTGCCCAGCGCGTTCAAAGTAGCTTGGCAGAGCTGCTCCAAAGTCCTTGATGCGCAACGCCACGGCCTTCGATCCTGGCCGCCGATCGACAGCTTGAGCCATGGAGGGTTGCGGCACCCGCCATCCTTGAGTCAGATCTGCACCCAAGCACCTGCTGGGCCGCTACGCCTTCGACGCGGTGACCCGGTCCGCGAGCTCCCTGATGCGGAGGTCGACCAGCGAACGCCAGCCCTTGAGGTCCGAGCTTCGCCCGTATTGCGCTTCAACCTCTTTCTCCGCCTGCGCACCAAACTGGCGTCTGGTCCAAATGGGCAAGCGAGGAGTTCGCGCGCGCGGGGTGGCCTCGCGCGGGCTCGGACGCGCCGAGAGAGCACCGAAGGCGGATGCGTGCCCCGCGTCGAACTCCGCCATCAGCTGAGCCGGATTCTCCGCGAGCAAGCTGCACTCCCGCTCGGTGAGACGGCGGACATCAGGCGTCCCATGCAGCGGCCGAGCTGAGACTTCGGTGCCGAGCATCTTTCGATAGCAGCCTGCGCCCAGGACGATGATTCCCTCGCTGTGGACGACGACGTAAAGCTGCCGAAAAACAGTGCGGCCACAGCCTGCGGCCTGACATGCAAACCGTCTGGCTTGTGCAACCTCCACAATCGCGAGCAGCTTTCCAGTTTCCATCCGCCGGCCCGATCAGGACTTGGATAGGAAAGTATGTTTCGAGCGATGGTGTTTGTCCGCTGCACTTCCGGCCTAGGTCAGTACATCCTTTGCCAGCAAGCTGGCGCGAACCGCTTGCGGAATATCTCGTTTGGAGAATGGCGGAAGGCTGGGGCAAACTACGCTCATGACGGCCACCAGTGATGAGATCGCAGCCCTGCGAGTCGAGTTCGAACGTTCCCATCGCCGGCCTGCTCGCGCGCTGGCAGAGCTGCTGTTGCTTGGAAATGTGATCCTCGAAGATCACCAGTTGCTTGAGGGAAAGACCGGCGACGCCTTTGAGCAGTTCGTGCTACAGAGCTTGAGCGATCAGGGCGTGGAAGTGGGCGAGTTCGCTGCCGCCGTGAAAGCGTTGGGCACCCTGCGAGCGACGCTGGCCGAACTCCAGCAATTGCCTGATTAAGTAGGCAGTTTCATAAATGCGGCCACGCATATTCTTGATAAGTTCGGCCGCGTATGGCGTCTTGTGCAATCCTTCGACCAGGGGTTGCATATGCCAAGGAAGAGCCCGTTCCATATCGAGTTGACGCTGGATGAGTCGGCCGAGTTGAATCGTCGCGCAACCAGATATACGTTGCCGTATTTCGAGGTTGTTCGAGCCAAGATGATCCTGATGGCCGCCAACGGCATGGACAACGACGAGATTGCCCCGCGGCTGGACACCCGGCGCGAGGTGGCCAGTCACTGGCGCCAGCGTTTCTTCAAGGAGCGATTGGCGGGTCTCGAAGAGAGAGCCCGCCCGGGACGCCCACGGGTCTTTCCCCCCAAAGGTCACGGTTGAGATCAAGGCGCTCGCATGCGAGTTGCCGGCCACCTTGGGCTTGCCGCTGTCGCGCCTGAGCGTTGCCGACGTGGCGCGACACGCGCAGCGCTCGGGCCTGGTGGCGCGCATCAGCGACAGCACGGTCTGGCGTTGGTTGCACGAGGACGCGATTCGCCCTTGGCGGCACCGTTGCTGGATCTTTGCGCGGGACCCGCACTTCCATGCCAAGGCCGGCCGCATCCTGGATCTGTACGAGCGACGCTGGCAAGGGCAGTCACTGCGCAAGGACGAGTTCGTCATCTCGACCGACGAGAAGACCAGTATCCAGGCTCGGCTGCGCATGCATCCGAGCCTGCCCACCGAGGCAGGCAGGTAATGCGCGTGGAGCACGAGTACGCACGCGATGGCGCCTGGGCGTACTTGGCGGCGTTGGACGTGCATCGCGCCAAGGTGTTCGGCCGCTGCGAAGCAACCACCGGCATCGCGCCCTTCGAGCGTTTGGTCGATCAGTCATGAGCCAGCCGCCAAACGTAAGCGGCTGCGGCGACGACGGAGGGGTGTTGATCGGCCGCATTCTGTGCCGGATGTGCCAGCAGCGAAATCCGACGATGCGCGACTTTTAGACAAGAACGCTGCAACGCTTGGACAAGCGTCAAAGCCGAAGCCGCCCTAGTCTTCGGTCAACCTGCTGACAAGGCGGGGACAACCCCTCAGCCCTCGGGCACCACGCACGAAATCCACCGGAGTTCTCCATCATGGCAAGCAAGACCCACCCCAGGCTGCGCGTCGCCGCGGTCCAGGCCGCCCCCGTGTTTCTCGATCTCGACGCGACGATCGACAAGACCATCGACCTGATGGGCCGCGCGGCGAAGGATGGCATCCAGCTGCTGGCGTTCCCCGAGACCTGGTTGCCAGGCTACCCCTGGTGGATCTGGCTGGATTCGCCGGCCTGGGGCATGCAGTTCGTGCAGCGCTACCACGACAACTCGCTGGTGATCGGATCGCCCGAGTTCGAGCGCATCAGGGACGCCGCACGCAAGCATCGCATCTGGATCTCGTCGGGCTTCAGCGAGAAGGCCGGAGGCAGCCTCTACATCGCTCAGTTCCTGATCGACGACAAGGGCAACGTCGTGCAGACGCGCCGCAAGCTCAAGCCCACCCACGTCGAGCGCACCGTCTTCGGCGAGGGCGACGGCTCCGACCTGACGGTGTGCGAAACAGAGATCGGCAACATCGGGTCACTGTGCTGCTGGGAGCATCTGCAGCCGCTTTCCAAGTACGCCATGTACTCGCAGAACGAGCAGATCCATTGCGCCGCCTGGCCGAGCTTCTCCCTCTACCGGGGCGGCGCCTACGCGCTCGGCCCGGAGGTCAACAATGGCGCCAGCCAGCTCTATGCAGCCGAGGGCCAGTGCTTCGTGATCGCGCCATGCGCGACGGTATCGAGCCCCATGGTCGACCTGCTGTGCACCGACCCGACGAAGAAGCAGCTGCTGCTCGCCGGTGGTGGCTTCGCGCGCATCTACGGGCCGGACGGCTCGCCGCTGGGCACGAACCTGGCCGAGGCCGAAGAGGGTTTCGTCGTCGCGGACATCGATCTCGGACTGATTTCGCTCGCCAAGGCGGCCGCCGACCCCAGCGGCCACTACGCGCGGCCCGACGTGACGCAGCTGCTCTTGAACAAGACCCGGCGGGAAGCCGTCGTCGTCCAGACTTCTCCCGCGGCTGAGATGGCGCAGATTACCCCCGTGGCGGAACCCGCAGCGGCGCAGGCCCTGTCCGCCTGAGCGGAGTACCGCATGAGCATCTATCACGACCAACAGCGCCAGTTGCAGGACGCGTTCGACACGCGCCGGCTGGCGGATGTCATCGAGACCCACAACCTGCACGACACCTTGAACCCGCTGGACACCGCGTTCATCGCGACGAAGGATTTCTTCTTTCTCGCGACGGCCGATGGCTCGGGAAAGCCAAGCTGCTCCTTCAAGGCCGGTCCGGCGGGCTTCGTCAAGGTGGTCGACGAACGGACTCTGGCTTTCCCTTGCTACGACGGGAACGGCATGTACCTGTCCATGGGCAACGTGCTGGCCAATCCGAAGGTCGGCATCCTGTTCATCGACTTCGAGAAGCCCAACCGCCTGCGGATCAGCGGAGAGGCGTCCGTGATGAGGGATGACCCGTTGATCTCCGAGTACCCGGAAGCCCAGTTCGTGGTCCGGGTTGCCGTCAGCGAGATCTTCCTGAACTGTCCTCGATACATCCCCAAGCTTCAGCGAGTCTCGAGTTCGCCGTTCGTGCCCGCGCCAGGGCGGGAAACGCCGTTTCCCAACTGGAAGCAGATCGACTTCGTGCGCGATACCTTGCCCGAGCGAGATCGTCGCAAGGCATTGGAGATGCCGGCGATTGACATCATGGACTACATCAAGGCGATCGAAGAATCGTGAATTAAGGGGCGAGTATGAGAAGTCGTTCATGACGTGGCTCGCGCGGGGCAAGGTGCTGCGCGGTGGCATTTTCGATGTCTTCGGCTACACGCAGGAGCGTCGCCTGGAACGCAGCCTGATCGCCCAGTTCGAGGCGCGGCTGGACGAGCTGGTGGCCGAGCTCTCACCCGAGGATCAGGCGCTCGCAGCGCAGCTTGCCGCCATACCGCTCGCAATCCGGGGATTCGGCCATGTGAAGCTCGCCAACCTGGCGTCGGCGCGCGGACGCGAGGCGCGGCTGCTGCAGCGCTTTGCGCCTGCGCGCTATCCTCGGCCGGTGTCCGCGGCGAGGGCAGGGCAGATCCGCGGCATCGCTGTCGTCGCACAGTGATCGCGTGAGCGCCACGAAGCTCACGAGGACTCGCGAGAACTGGCGAATTTCTGCGATGCGCCTTTCACATTTGCACTCCATAGGTCGCGACAGTCGCCGGCATCGAGGACCCACCCATCAATGGGTGGGCGCCGAAGCATCCTCTACCAGCGCCGATCGACTGTCACCTCCAAGGATGAGGCACCAGTGTTACGCCAGGATAAAGAGCCGACGCCCCATCGCCCTGGCTCGCTCAACCGTGCGCCAGCAGCATCTTCAGGAAAGTGAGCCCGTTGCGCTGGCCCTTGTCCTCGTCGCAGTTGTTGAAGATCAGGTGCGTGTTGCGCACCTTGTAGGCCAGCCGCACCACCTCGATCACGATCTCGCGCAGTTCCTGGTCCGGATAGTCGTAGTCGAAGCGCTCGGCTGCTGAAGACGCCCCCTTGATGTTGTAGGTGTCCACGTTGCGGCCGTGCAGGCGCACCAGCGCGTAGTCGGGGTTCGTGGTTTCCGCCAGCAGCGGCACGCTGTTGGCGAAGCCCTGCGGCCCGTCGACGATGGTGTGCACGGCGCCGAGCGCGCGCAAGAAGTCGATCGTGCCGGCGCGGCTCGCCTCGTCGAACCAGGACTTGTGCCGGAACTCGACGCTGCAGGTGTGCCCCTCCATCTGCTCGATGCAGTGCTCGACATGCGCATGCCCTTCGCGGTTGCACATCAGCCAGGGCGGGAACTGGAAGTGGACCAGGCCGAGCTTGCCTGCCGCCTTGAGCGGCGTGATTGCATCGACGAACCGGCGCCAGAGCTCGGCGCGGATCTCCGGCGGCGTGCTGCGGTAGTACAGCGTCTGGCTCGTGCCCAGCGCCTCCTTGATGTCCTTGTGCAGCACCTTCGGGTCGGTCTGGTGGCCGGTGAACAGGCGAAAGGCCTTCACGTTGAATACGAAGCCCTCGGGCGTGCGCTCGGCCCAGTTGTGGGCGTTGGTCGGCGTGGGGATCCCGTAGTAGCTCGAATCGACTTCGACCAAAGGAAAGAGCGACGCGTAGTAGCGCAGACGCGCCTCGGGCGTCTTCGCTTCCTTCGGGTAGAAGCGCCCGCAGTCGATCAGCGTCTTGTCAGTCCAGGAGGCTGTGCCGACGAGGATGGCCATCGGCACATGCTACCGGCTCGAGCCAGTTTTGGGCAGCTTCGGCCGGCGTCATGGCGCGCAGACGGGCGTCGCGCCAAAGGTCCGCGGCAATGTCCTCCAGCGGCTCGACGCAGCTTGCGCTCACCAGCCCGTGACAAGATGCGGTTTCGCCTGTGTTTATTCACGCACCTCTGCAAAAGCACGGACCGGGAAGGCTGCCGCGTCCCTCGCCTTCAGCGGGATGGAGAAAAAGCGGAACGCCGCGCCGTGCAGGCGCGACAGTCCGGTGAGGTTTTCCACGATGAGGATGCCTTGCCTTAGAAACCGGGTATGTGCTGGACGTTCTGGATCCTGCGTGGAGTCGACGTTCGCGCAGTCCACCCCAAAAAGGGCAATTCCCGCATCGCAGAGCCAGGTCACCACTTCATGCGAGACGAACGGGTGCAATCGGTAGGTCTCCGTTCCCCAATGGCGATCCCAGTCGAAGTTCACCAGCACTGCCCGGCCTGCGAGATGCTCGGGAAACTGCAGGTCTGTCAACCTCAGCTGCTGCCTGGGACCCGCGTGCCGGGCGTCGATGACGACGCCGTCCAGAATCAGGCGGCTGAGCTCGATGGAAGCGACATCGTTCGCGCCTTCGAAACGGTGACGCGGGGCATCCATCTTCGTGCCGACGGAGCTTTGGAATGCCACGTCAGAGATCTCGAACGAGGCCTTGTTCTCGTAGTGGGGGCGCGACTGCGCATGCGTCATGTAGGGTCGAATGTGCGCCGTGAGTTCGACTGTTTCGCCGTTCTCAGCCTTGAAGAGGACGCCGGGCATCCCGTCGTGGAATACGTGAGAGAGGTCGACAAACATTTGTTCATCCCCCGCTTGATTTCAGCGCAGACACCTCCGACCTGCTGGTGCGGCTCGCGCTCAGTGCCGGTCGTGAGCGCACCATAGTATGCAAGGGGCGGGCGGTCAACGGCGGTCGTTTCCATCCGCATCCGACTTGCGTTTAGCGCTGAAGCATGGATGCGCATCCAGTTCTTGTCCGTTCACTGGAGCTAGCCGGAAACCCCATGCGCCCATACAGTATGTTCCGCATGTGTTCGCCATCATTTGCCGCTGCCGGCGAGAGGGGCAAAAGATGCACCCCGAGGACATCGAGGCTGACCCTGTGCCAGGCGAGCTGCTGGTGTATCAGAAGGGGATGAAGCGCGTGGCCGTGCTGGGGGGGGCGGATCGGGAGAGCTACCTGATACCGCTGCTCGTTGGCGTTGCCGGTGCTTATGCTCTATAACGATCTCGGCCCGAATGTGAAGTGGGGCACATTGTCCGCCTTGATCACCGAAACGCGCGATACCTGCCCGAGAGAGGATGTGTCATCCTCGGTTTGACCTTCAGCCGCCGGATGACTTGAAATCGACCCTGATGAATTTTGATCTTTGAGAAACTGCACCTCGCGGGCCCGGACCTGTCGAACTATGAACTGGGCGAACCCGTGTTCGTCTATGACCGGGGTCGCTTTCTTGGCTCGCTCGATCCGATTGAAGTCAGCGTCGACAGGTCGGATGTTCACATCAGTCGCTTCTTGGCTTCGCCGGCTTTGGGCAGCGAGCAACGCAACTTCGGCCCGCTCTTGCTGGTCGAGGTCACCATGTTTCTGGCTGAGCGCTTCCCTAGGGAGATGCTGATCAATGAACGACGCCGTCGGATCTGTGGGCATCACGAAGCGATGCGGTCGATTTCACGCCGTGAGGGTCGACCCGCGGTGCGTTTCGCGCCTCTTGCGAGGCCACTTTCGGCGTTCAAGACGCACCTCGGGCATGAGCGGCCAACAGCGACCTCTTGGCGATGACCAGATTGGCCAGCCCGAACAGGCTGAACAGCTGCGCCTCGTTCTTCGCGAGGCCCTTGTAGCGGGTCTTCTTGTGACGAAACAGGTTCTTGATCACATGGAACGGATGCTCGACCTTGGCCCGCACGCTCGCCTTCAGCTGCTCGGCCTTGTCCAGCAGGCGCGCCCACTTGCGCGTCAGGTCCAGCTGCCGGCGCTTGCCCGGCTGCATCGCCACGTGCCACTGCGGGCCTTGCGCTTCTTCGCGCTTGTGCACGCCTCGGTAGCCGGCATCGCCGAAGGCCACCGACTCCTGGCCGTGCAGCAGCGCACCGGCTTGTGTCACGTCGTTGACGTTGGCCGCCGTGGCGACCACCGTGTGCACGAGGCCCGATTGGGCATCCACACCGATGTGCGCTTTCATGCCGAAGTGCCAGGCCTTTCCCTTCTTCGTCTGGTGCATCTCGGGATCGCGCGTATTGCCCTCGTTCTTAGTCGAGCTGGGCGCGGCGATGATGGTCGCGTCCACGATGGTGCCCGCGCGCATCAGAAGGCCCTGTTCGGCAAGATGAGCGTTGATCTCCTCGAACAGGGCCTTGGTGAGGTCGTTGTCCAGCAGCAGTCGCCTGAACTTCAGCAGCGTGGTGGCGTCGGGCACCGACTCGCGCGACAAGTCAATGCCCACGAAGTCGCGCAGCGCCTGGCTGTCGTACAGCGCATCTTCCAGCGCTTCGTCGGCCAGCCCGTACCACTGCTGGAGGCAGTACATGCGCAGCATCCGGGGAACACCGATCGGCTGGCGACCGACGCGCCCGCTCGTGGGGTACAGCGGCTCGATCACGGCGATCAAACGAGACCACGGCACGACGCGCTCCATGTCGGCCAGAAACTTCTCGCGGCGCGTGCGCTTCTTCTTCATCGCGTACTCGGCGCTGGCAAAACTGCGTTGGTTCATCTCGGTGGTGCTGTGAGTTGCTCTGTCTTCACGCATGCACGGGCCGTGCCCGCCGCGACCTATTGATCAGCGTTTCCCTAGCATCCAGACCGTGTGCTTTACCTTGACGCGGGAGATAGAGATGTATGGCGAGGGCATGATGGTTGCCGCAGCCCGATCCGACCTGTTGCGAAGCATCGGCGCCACGGACGTCCATGTTCGACCGAAGCCGGACTCGAGCAAGCCCGGCAACTTCGTGCTCCAAGGCGTTTGGCTGTACACAGAGGACAATCTTGTCGCTCTCCGGGCAGCACTGACTACCCAGCGTGCGCTCTATCGCGAGCACCTGGGCCGCGTTCGAGCGGACAAGCGTCCGGTTCAGCTGCTGCGCCGCTTGAAGCAGTGGTGGGCGCACGATGGTCACAGATGAGGTGGCGCGCCTTCGGGCAGTCAATCCGCCTTCGTGATGTCTCGTGCGCGCCGCTCAACTGCAGGGCCCGGATCGTCGCCTGAGCACTGGCGGGACCCCTGCGGATCTGCGTCCAGGACCCTGCGGGCGGACGCGCTGCGCCTGTGCACCGGATCTGACCATGGCGGCCGCACAGGCCGCGCGCCATGGTCGCGAAGGTCATACTTGTGGGCTCAATCCCGTGGAGGTGCCCATGGCGGAGCTGGAGACCGAGTTCCACTACAACGGTCACGACGTTGCGATCACATTGGTCGAGCGAGAAGGAAGCCTGGCATTGGTCGTATGTCATGGACGCCACGTCGCGCTTCGAGCTGCAACCAGGGTTGCCGTCGAGCGAAATGGCACACCTGGACGCGATCAGAGATGCGCGTTCGATGGAGAATCCGTCAATGGACCTCACCGACCACAGCCTCCCGAACCTGTTTCGTCAGCTTGGGTTGCCAAGCACTCAGCCCGAGATTGATTCATTCATCTCAAGGCATCGGCCCTTGCGCGGCGAGATCGAGTTGGCGGACGCTCCGTTCTGGACGCCTGGGCAAGCGCAGTTCCTGCGGGAAGAGATCGGCGAGGACGCCGATTGGGCCGAGATGGTGGATCAGCTGAACGCGTTGCTGCGCGCGTAGCCGTTCGGCCCGTCGAACGCCGCGGGCGCAGCGGAGAGCGGCACGACACCGTGGGCGGACGGGGGATGCCACAGCTGCCACCATATGCAATGATGCTGCGCCGGCGCAGGTTTTGTTCCGGCCCCATCACCAGGAGAGACGCTATGGCAACAGAGATCAATCCGTTTGGCGATATGAAGAAAATGCTCGAGCAGTTGAAGATGCCGGGCGTCGACATGACGGCCATCGTCGAGGCGCGACGCAAGGATGTGGAAGCATTGGTTGAGGCCAACAAGGCCGCTTATGAATCCATGCAGGCCATGGTCCGCAAGCAAAGCGAAATGATGGCCGAGGCGATGCAAGTCATGCAGGAAGTTGCCAAGGGCGCTACCAGCGGGGGCATAGACCCGGCAAAGCAAACTGAAGTGGTTCGCAGCGCATTCGAAAAGACGATCGCCGATATGAAAGAACTCGCCGAGATGGCGCGCCGCTCTCAGTCCGATGCGATGGCCCATATCACGCAGCGTGCCGCCGAGCACGTGGACGAGATCAAGAAAATGATGCAGCCCAAGTAGCGACAAGAACCCATGTATTGTCTGTGACCCGTGAAATTCGCGATGAAGTCGATCGGGTTCCGGGTACGGATAGGGCCGAAGGGGCTCGGGGTGCGCATTTGCGCGGCACCATGGCGTCCCGCTAGAATGGCTACGCGATACAACGCGTCTGACCCAAACTCATCGCCCGATTTCACCGTGTCCAAGCACTGGTCCATGCCGATTATTCCGACCTCCGCTGCCAACGAGCACCGGGGGCGAATTACGTTGGGCGGTTAGCCCCACTTTCGACCTCGACCTCCCAAGGCAGCGACTCACCCTCGCTGCCTTTTTGCTTTTCTGGACCCGAAATCATGTACAGCCTCAATCTTTTCAAGTCGTCGTTCGAGCTCGCGCAAGTGCACTCGGACAAATCCTCCTATCTCGCCCTGTGGGGCGCGCCCGCCACCGTCGATGCGCTACATCGCAGCCCCGGGGAGCGGCCGACCTTCCTCTTGCACGACGGGCCGCCCTATGCCAACGGTGCCCTGCACCTTGGTCACTTCGTCAACAAGACACTCAAGGATGCCCTGGTGAAGTTCAAGCGCCTGGATGGCTACTTCGCGCCCTATGTGCCGGGCTTCGACTGCCACGGGCTCCCCGTGGAGCTCGAAGTGGAGAAGCTCGGGCACTCCAAAGCCGACACGCGCGACTTTGTCGAGTCGTGCCGAGCCTACGCCGAGGGCCAGGTGGCCAGCCAGACGGCCGAGTTCCGCACCTTCGGCGTCGCAGCCGATTGGGAGCAGCCGTACCTCACGCTCGACCCCGAATTCGAAGCCGGCGCGTCGCGCCTCTTCAGCGCGCTGCCGTCGGTGGTGAAGCGTCTGCGTCCGGTGCACTGGTGCCCGGACTGCGCATCGTCATTGGCCGAAGCGGAGGTCGAGTACAAGGAGCGGACATCAGACAGCGTGGTGGTCCTCTTCGCCCTGGAGGGACGGGAAAACACGTTCTTGCAGGTGTGGACCACCACGCCCTACACTCTGCCTGCCAACAAGGCGGTCGCATTCAATCCCGCCCTCGACTACGCAGCGGTCGAGGAGGGCGGCAGGACCCTTGTCCGAGCACAGCCGCCAGGTGAAGCAATGACGGGCGTGGCTGTCGACCTGCACGGCCTTCACGCGCGCAGCCCTTACACGGGCGACCTCGTGCCCCTGCTGGCGGCGGACTATGTGACGTCGAGCGGAACCGGCCTGGTGCACTTGGCGCCAGCCTTTGGGATGGACGACTTCCGAGTCGGAGAAGCTCACGGGCTGGGCGTTGAGCACTACGTCGACGAGGGTGGCCGCTTCCTGCACGGCGACATGGCGGGCATGACTTTGCGCGAAGGGTCGGACCACGTGCTCGAGCGTGTGGGCGATCTGGTGCACTCCCGCACGAGCCTCCAGCACGAGTACCCGCACTGCTGGCGGCACAAGCGGCCCGTCTTCTTCAAGGCCTCAGAGGAATGGGTTCTTGAACTGGCGGAAGTGGGGCCACGCGCCCTCGCGGCGTTGAAGGAGGTGCAGTTCGTACCGGAGACGGCGCGCGAGCGGCTTGGGAACATGCTGCGGTCGCGGACGTCCTGGTGCTTGTCGCGCAATCGCCTGTGGGGCACGCCCCTTGCAGACACGGGCAACGCCGCGGACGCCGCGCTGCTCGCGCGGGTCGCGGAGGAGGGCGTCGAGGCATGGCAGGCGGACGGGCCACGCCGCACCCTCGATGTCTGGTTCGACAGTGGCGTGACTCACGAGCTCGTGATGCGCAAACGTTTTGGCAGGACGGCGGACGTCTACTTGGAGGGCTCTGACCAGCACCGTGGCTGGTTCCAGTCGTCCTTGCTCACAGCGGTGGCCGCAGGTGGGCCGGCGCCTTACAAGGCGCTGCTCACCCATAGCTTTGTCGTGGATGAGCACGGCCGCAAGTATTCGAAGTCGAGCAAGAACTATCAGCCGATGGACGAGATGTTCAAGCGATACAGCCCTGACGTGCTCAGGCTCTGGACCCTGCAGCAAGACTTCACCAAGGAGCTGAAGCTATCGTCGCAGTCGCTCGAACGTACCGTGGAGCGCTATCGCAAGCTGCGCAACACGCTGCGGTTCTGCCTGCAGAACCTGGTCGACTTCGACTTCAAAGCGCCCGCCGAGCTCACGCACTCGATGCATCGGCTGCAGCTTGTCAAACTCCAAGAGCTCGTGGCCACGGTGCAGGCCGCCGCGGGACGCTACGACTTCGCAGGTGCAACGGCTGCCCTGATGCAGTACGCCGACGCGGTCTCAAGCGACTACTTCACGGCCGTCAAGGATGCGCTCTACTGTGACGCCGCGAACTCTGCCCGCCGGCGTGAAGCGCAGTTTGTGCTCGGCCGGGTGCTGGACACGCTCATGCGGCTGTTGGTGCCGGTGCTGCCATTCACGGCTGAAGAGGTCTTCCAGTTGGTCCGCAAGCCCATGGGCTGTGCCGAGGCCTCGGCCTTGCTTCTGACGCTCGAGGGACTGCAAATGCCGAAGGTGGAGCGAGCTGTCGAGTTGCGGGCGGCCTACGAACAGCTGAGCGGTCTCAAGCACCGGGTCCACCAACATGTGGAGGCGGGCCTGGCCAACGGTTTGAAGAGCGCCGCCCAGCTTGAGCTGGAGGTCACACTGCCTTGCTCAGAGGAGCTCTTCCTGGTGATGCCGGACGAGATGAGGGATTTTTTCGGTGTCGCACGCGTCGGGGTGGCTGCGGGCGCGTCGGTCGGGGTCCGTGTTCGCCGAACGAGCCGCGGTCTCTGCCCGCGATGCCGTCGACATGACCGGTTGTCGCTCTTGTCGGCACTGTGCCATCGGTGCGAGGAGGTTGAGCAGGAGCTCAAGGTTACTGCCGTCGAGCAAGGGGACTGAACGCTCGACCGTCTCAACCAGCCGTGTACCTGGGCTGCTTTTGAGCGAGTCGCCGCCAGGAATTAACCCGTGCACTTCTCTGCGCACACCAGCATGTTCTTGCCGAGAAATCGCTTGGAGACCAGAAGGTTACGCAGCTTGAACTTGCCGCAGCGGAAGCACGACATCATGGATTCGGCGCGGGGGGTGTCGATGATGGTCCCGACGGTCTTCTTGACATAGCGGAAGCCGTCGTTGGAAAGCTTGTTCGTGGTCACGGAGGTCGTCATCACCAACTATTTTATCCGGGTCGTTCCAGAGCACCGACTGAGGCCTGCGACCCGCCCGGACTGTGCCGCCACCGAAACTCCAGGTTGGGTTGCGCACTACATCGGCCAGGTGATCGGTAAGTTGCAGCGCTTGCGCGAGCAACTCTTGCCAGACTCCCGGGCGCGTGAAGTCTGGGGCACTCACGACCAGATTCCTCGTGTGCAACCCAGGGCAGCCGCCAACTGGCGCATTTTTTGCCACGTCGACCGGGGGCGCACACCGTCTTCTCGCTCGAGTTGCCTCGTGATGTCCGAAAGCACGCCCACCGGGGCCTCGTCCAGGAGCACCCTCAACTGCGGAATGTAATTCGGAGCAACAACCCCATGCAGGATGGCCAATCGAAGCGTTTCTGGCGGGATTGGATCGGTGTAGCTGACCCTTTCCCGACAACTCGCTTCTGGGAGGAGGCCATTTGGGCTGCTGAATGGGCCGCGCGAGTGGGGCGAACGTTAGCCTTGCGCTGGTCGACTGGGTGGAGAAGGGCGTGGCGCCTGACGACATCGTCATCAGCTCCAGAGACAACAGCGTGAGCTACCCGATCTGCGTTTACCCGAAGAAGACGACTTGGGGGGATGGTTCGGCTAAGATGGCGGCCAACTACACATGCCAGTGACGGGCGGGCTCGGAATCCGGTGCGGCGCAGTGAGCGCGATGTGCAACTCCTGCCGGACGGCGTCAGCGTCACCTCCTGGCTGCTGCAGTACAGCAGCTTGCCGCCCATGTCTTCCTCGAGATTCTTGATGCGGATGCTGTCCCTTTGTCGGGCTGGCGATGGCGGCGCGCAGTGCCTTCACGAACACGCCTGTCGCGCGATCGGTTTCCGCAAGGCCAACTTCGCCGCGATGATCGCTGTCAGCGCGCACCATCCCTGGCTTGCGCCGGCTCGCCGGCAATCACAAGTAGCACCTCGGCATCGTCCTTGCTAACTGACGTGATCTTGTGAGGAACCGCCGCATTGAAGTGCGCGCAATCACCCGCCTTCAGCGTCTCCGAACGATCGGCAAGTTGCAGGCTGATGCTCCCGCTCAGGACATACAGGATCTCCTCCCCCTCGTGATGGCTCATGGGGTGACCGCGGCTGCGCTCCTTGCGGGGCCGAAGCGCCCACGTAGGCGATGAAGGTCAGAAAGAAGATGACCTGCGGCATGAGATCGCCGGTGGACACCTGCCGGGCTCGCGCGTCCTGCACGTCCTTCAAGACGGCGTCCTCGCCAGCCTCGTTGATCTTGAGCACGTCGATGTCGAGCTCGCGCACCTGAACACGCCCAGGCCCTTGAAGCCTCCCCCTGATGCCTGCGCTGCCCTCCCCAGGAGACACCAAGGTCACCCCCGGGTGCCCGTGGCGCCCTCCAGGGCGCGAGATTTCATGGCAACGCGGAGCGATAGTAACGCTTGACGTTAATAACGTTTGACGTTACTATTTGCCCATGATTCAGAGCTTCAGCTGCGACGAGACACGCCGACTGTTCGAGGGCTCACGAGTCGCCCGCTGGGCCAACATCGCTACGGGAGCGATGCGCAAGCTGGCGATGCTGCACGCGGCCGTGGTCCTCGGCGATCTGAAGGTGCCGCCCGGCAATCGGCTCGAAGCCCTGGCAGGGGACCGCAAAGGCCAGCACAGCATCCGCATCAACGACCAATGGCGCTTGTGCTTCAAATGGACCGCAGGCGGCCCGTCCGACGTGGAGATCGTCGACTATCACTGACCACCGTTTCCTGACCTTGAAAGGCAGATTTTTATGACCCGCCAAGTACCGTACCCGCACCCCGGCGAGATCCTCGTCGAGGACTTTCTGAAGCCCCTGGGCATCACGCCCTATCGCCTGGCGAAGGCTATCCATGTGCCGCAGACCCGTATCGCCGCAATCATTTCCGGCGAACGCGCTGTGACTGCAGATACCGCCCTGCGCCTCGCTCGCTACTTCAGCATGAGCGATTGTTTCTGGACGAACCTGCAGACCGCCTACGACACGGCCATGGCGAAGGATGAATTGGCCGAAGAGCTCGCAACCATTGAGCAGCTTGAGGCTGCATGAGCCATGGCTAAGACCGTCAACGGAAGGTAGCTGCGATCAGATCTTGCAGGATTGAACTTCAGCGCTCGGACAGGTCGATATGGGCGCGCACGAGTGCTTTGTCCTGCGAGACCCAACCCGCGCCGTCCGCATAGGAAATCATTGCATCGAAGCTGCTTTTCCAGGCGGTCTCGTCGGGTCCGAGGGCCTTCAACGCCGTGATCGACAGCCAGGCGCGCGTGCCTTCCATGCGTCCCAGGCTTCCCAGTGCAGCGTCGAGGCCTTCGGTGTTCAACCCCGCTTGCAATCGAACGGCGAGCGCTTTGAAACTGTTCACTTCGAGCAACGCCGGGCTGTTCGATGCGCTCAACGGGACAATCATTTCAGCTCGTCCAGGAATCTGAGGATCATGCTGTTGACGGCCTCTGGCGCCTCCTGCTGAATCCAGTGCCCGACGCCGGGGAGCACGGTTGCGCCGCGTGGGTCGGTGCATCGAGGAATCGGATCGGTGTAGCGATCCAATCCTGGAACCAGATAGCGGGCTGGATCGCGCTCACCGCCGATCCACAAGGTCGGCTGTTCGATTCGACACGCTGCGTACTGCCGCATCTGCTCCACGTCCAGGTCCAGGGCACGATAGCGGTTGGGGTGGCACCGTATCGGAACGCTTCATCTGCGTGCAGGGGTGCCAGATTGCGGCAGTGCTGCGCTGCGCGAGGTCCGGAGGCGGCGTTGGAGTCTGGGAAATATTCGTTGGCGAGCTTCAGGTTGCAGAGTCCTTGCGCGATCGCCCGCAAGAATGAACCATTCCAGAAATGGAGATCCCGCTGTTGTCTATGTCAGCCACCGCTTTCTCCGGCGGTAGTGCTTCACGGCGTGGTAGTCCTTCTGCTGACCTTGTGCGCCCCCAAGATAGAACTCCTGCACGTCGGGATTGCTGCTCAAGGAATCGGCACTGCCGGTCATGACGACCCGTCCATTCTCGATCAGGTAGGCGCGCTGCGCGATGCCGAGCGCCGCAACGGCGTTCTGCTCCACCAGCAGCACCGACAGCCCCGCGTCGGCGTTGATGCGTTGCACGATGTCGAAGATCTCGTCGACCAGCAGCGGCGCCAGGCCGAGGCTGGGTTCGTCGAGCATCAGCAGGCGCGGTTCGGTCATCAGGGCGCGGCCGATGGCCAGCATCTGCTGTTCGCCGCCGGAGAGGTAGCCCGCCGGCGATCCTGCCCTCTGCGCCAAGCGCGGGAACCAGGCCATCACCTTGTCCATCAATTCGCGGACATGGCCGCGGTCGCGGTGCATCGACGATGCGGCGAGCAGGTTCTCAGCTGGCGTCAGGTGCTCGAAGACGCGCCGGCCTTCGAGCACGTGGGCGATGCCCCGGCGCACGCGCTCGGGCGCGCCGAGGCCCAGCAGGTCAGCGCCATCGAAGGTGATGCCACCTCCGCTCACCTTGCCGCGCTCGGCGCTCAGCAGGCCGCTGATCGCCTTGAGCACGGTGCTCTTGCCGGCTCCGTTCGCGCCGAGCAGCGCAACCAGCCCGCGCGCCTCGATGTCGATAGAGACGCCCTTGACGGCCAGCGACACGTTGTCGTAGACGACCTCGACGTTGTTGAGCGCCAGGAGGGGCATCTCAGGTTCCCGTCTTCTTGAACTCTTCCGACGAGGCGCGGATCAGTTGCCAGACCACGTCCTGGTCGCTCGCGAGCCAGTCGCTCTTGGGCACCCAGCGGCTGCCGTCCCATTGGGCGACGCGGCCCATGCCGCCGCCCTGGTGATCGGTCTTGCTCGTCGTCAGCGGCGGAATCAGTCCGTCGGCGGTGAAGTTCTTGATGCTGCGCAGCCCTTCGTTAAGGGCTTCCGCGGTGACCGCCCCGCCCTTGGTCACTTCGAGCGCCCGGCGAACGCCTTCGACCATGACCGCGGCGGCCATCACGCCGATGTTGTAGTAGGTGGTACCGACCATCTCGCGCGAGCCCGCACCCTTGCCCTTGCCGACGACGTCGCGAAGGATGTCCTGGATCACCTTGGGTTCGCTGCCTGCGGCTGCGCCTTCGAACTTGAGGACGCCCTTGACTTGATCGGGGCCGACCACCTTCATGTCCGACTCCGACAGCCACACGACGGAGGCGATGCGATCGGGCGCGATGCCATTGCGCAAGGCCTCCTTGAGCGACACCGTCTGGCCGACGCCGCCGCCCCAGATCAAGGTCCAGTCCGGCCGCGCGCGCCGCAGCTGCGTCCATACGGCCGACTGCTCGTTGCCGGGCGGCGCATAAGGGAAGGGCAGCAGTTCGAAGCCGCGGCGCTTGGCCAGGGCCTGCAGCAGGGGCAGAGGTTCCCGGCCGTAGGGCGTGTCGATGTGGACGAACGCGATCTTCTTGCCCTTGAGATCCTTGTCCTGGCGCGCCATGTACTCGATCAGGATCGAGGCCTGCGACCAGTAGCTGGCCGACAGCGGCAGCACGTATGGGAAGACGGTGCCGTCGGCGGCGTCGCTGCGCCCCGAGAAAGTGGTCACCAAGTTGATCTTGTCCTGCAGCGCGCGCGAGACGAGCGCCCGGCTCACCGGCGTGGACAGCGGATCGACCAGCATGACGCCGTTGCGCTTGAAGCGCTCGTAGGCCTCGATGCCGCGCTGCGGCGCGTTGCCCGTGTCGACGATGTCGGCCGCGATCTTCCATCCACTGACACCGCCGCGCTCGTTGACCAGCGAGAAGTAGTCGCGCTGGCCCTGGCTGTATTCGGCGGTCACGAAGGTGTAGACGACCGTGAAGTCCTGTGCCATGCCGAACTTGATGATCTTTTCCTGCGCCTGGGCGCGCGTGTGCGGCAGGGCGCCGATGAGTGCGGTCGCCGCGCCGGCCGCGACGAACTGTCGTCTGTCAACCGTCATGATGTCTGTCTCCTTTGTTCGCCCGGTCAGAGTTGCCAGGGCACCCGTCCCGGGGCGCCCGAACCGTCCAGGCGGGCGCCCTGGCGACGGTTGGCTACTGGTTTGTCGAAAGGCTCGTGCGTCACGCCTGCTCACTGGCGCCGCGTGTGTCGGAAAGGCCAGACCAGCAGGCTCTTGCGCACGTTGTCGTAGATCTTGGCCAGCCCGAGCGGCTCGAAGAGCAGGAAGCCGACGATCAGTGCGCCGTAGAGGATCAGCGGCGCATGGGTCAGCAGGTCGCTGCCGATCGCGCCGCCGTACTGCCGCGACAGCGCCGCCAGCGCGTTGTTGAGCAGGGGCGGCGCGAGCAGGATCAGCGCCGCGCCGAAGTAGCAGCCCAGCACGCTGCCCAGGCCGCCGACGATGACGGTGGCGAGCAGCTGGATCGACAGCTCGATGTGGAACTGCTCGGGCGACACCGCCTTGTAGTAGCAAAAGGCGTACAGCGCGCCGACGATGCCGCCGATGAAGGAGCTGACCCAGAAGGCCAGCAGCTTGTAGCGGAAGGCGCTCACGCCGAGGATCTCCGCCGCGTAGTCCTTCTCGCGGATCGCCGCCAGCGCGCGGCCGAAGCTGGTGCGCCGGATGTTGAGCATCCAGACCGTCAGCAGCGCGCAGACGCCCAGCGCGACGAAGTACATCCCGGCGTCGGACGTGACCGGCATGCCCAGCAGCCGCAGCACCGGCACCTGCAGCGAGGCCTGCGAGCCGCCGCTGATCGCTGGCACGTGCACGATGACGAAGTCGGTCAGGTACTGCAGCGCCAGCGTGGACACCGCGAGGTACAGGCCCTTGACCCGCAGCGCCGCCGCACCGAACACGGTGCCCACCAGCGCCGCCAGCGTGCCGCCCAGCAGCAGCGCCAGCTCGAAGGGCAGGCCGGCGCGCGTCATGTGCACGGTGCCGTAGGCGCCGATCGCCATCACCGCGCCGTAGCCCAGGTGGACCTGGCCCGCGCCGCCCATCAGCAGGTTCAGGCCCAGTGCCGCGCTGGTCCACAGCAGCAGCGGCGTCAGGTAGGAGTTCAGGTACAGGGCGCTCAACAGCCAGGGCGCCGTGAGGAACAGCGCCGCGATGATGCCGAGCGTCGCTCGGTCGGCCGGCAGCGGCCAGAGCTTGCGCGTCTGCAGGTAGTTGACGTGGCGGATGCCAGCGGCGCGGTAGAACATGGTGTCAGACCCGTTCGATGTGCTCGCTGCCGAACAGGCCGTGCGGCCGCACCAGCACCGTCAGCAGAATGAAGACCGAGGCGACGATGTCGCGTGTGCCGCCGCCCAGGAGCGGGTCCAGCACGCCGGCCGCGACGCTCTCCGCGATGCCAATCACGAGGCCGGCGACCAGCACGCCCGGCACGCTGTCGAGTCCGCCGAGGATCGCGATCGCGAGCGCCTTGAGCAGCAGTAGCGACAGTGTCCAGTCGACGCCCTGCACCGAGCCCCAGAGGATGCCCGCGGCCCCGGCGGACACGCCCGCCAGCCCCCAGGCGACCGCGATCACGTGCTCGACCCGGATGCCGACCGACCAGGCCGCTATCTTGTCGTCCGACACGGCACGCATGCGCACGCCCAGCGGCGAGTTGAAGAAGGCCATCGCGCCAACGATCAGCACCAGGGCGATCAGGCCGCCCGCGAGATAGGCGCGGTTGACCAGGATGTCGCCCAGCAGCACCGGCGCTTGCGGGATGCCCAGATCCAGCCGCTTCACAGAGGAGCCCAGCAACCCAGGAACCAGTCCGCGCAACAGGATCTCGAGACCGAGCGTGAGCATGATGACCATCACCACGGGCTGACCGATCATGCGACGCAGCAGAAGGCGCTCGACCAGCATGCCCGCCAAGAACAGCACCACCAGCGACAGCAGGGCTGCGGCCCAGACCGGCAGCCCGAGTGCCGTCGTGATCAGCAGGCAGGCGTAGCCGCCCGCCATCGCGAAGGCCCCCTGCGCCAGGTTGGCATAGCCCGAGGCCTTGTAGACCAGCACGATGCCCAGCGCCACGAGCGCGTACATCAGGCCCACCAGGGCGCCATTGATCGTGAGTTCCGCATACAGCAGGATGTCCATCAGTCGACCCTCTTGAGTTGCAAGGTGCGGCGCATCGCGCTGGTCTGGCCGCTTTCGTAGGTGATGGCGGTGTCGAAATCGACCGTCTCGGCAGCGCCGTACAGTGCCTCGATCACCACCGCATAGCGCTCCTCGACCGTGCCGCGGCGCAGCTTGCGGGTGCGCGTGATCTCGCCGTCGTCGGCATCGAAGTCCTTGGGCAGGTTGACGAAGCGGCGCAGGGCCAGCTCCGGCTTGAGCACGCGGTTGACGCGCTCGAACACGCCTGCGATCAGCGCCACCACCTCCGGGCGTTGCGAAAGATCCGCATAGGAGGTGTAGGGCAGGGCGCGTTCTTCGGCCCAGTGGCCCACCGCCTCGAAGTCGATGCATACCAGCGCGCCGAGGCGCTCGCGGCCCGCACCGATCACGGCCGCATTGCGGATGTAGGGGCTGAACTTGAGCCGGTTCTCGATGTAGTTCGGAACGAAGCGCTCGCCGCCCGCGGTATGCATGACTTCGCTGACGCGGCCCAGTACGATCAGTTGCCCGTCAGGCTCGAAGTAGCCGGTGTCGCCCGTTGAGAGCCAGCCTTCGTGCAATGCCTCGGCCGTAGCGTCGGGGTTCTCGTAGTAACCGTCGAACACCGACGCCGATCGGACCAGGATCTCGCCGCGCTCGTCGATGCGCACCTCGACGTTGGGCATCGGCCGGCCGACGGTGTGCAGCTTGACATCGCCATCGCCCTGGGCGGCCGTGAGCGCCGCTGTTTCGGTCTGTCCGTAGAACTGGCGCAGGTTGATGCCCAGTGCGCGAAAGGTCAGGAAGGTGTCTTCGCCGAGCGCCTCGCCCCCCGTGTAGGCGCGCCGCGCGCGCGAGAGGCCCAGGATGTCCCGGATCGGCGCGAAGACCAGCCATTCGCCGAGCTGCCGCACGAAGCGTTCGCCAATGTTCGGCGCGTGCCCGTCCAGGCGCCGTCGCTCGACCTCGATGGCGCGGCCCATGAACCACTCGTAAAGAAAGCGCTTGAAGCGCGTCGACTCGGCCATGCCGACCTGCACGCGCGTGAGCATGTGGTCCCAGGCGCGCGGCGCCGCAAGATACATCGTGGGCGCCACCTCGCGCAGATCGTGCAGCACCGTCTCCTGGCGCTCGGGAATGTTGATCGTGAAGGCCAGCACCAGCCCCGCGCCGAGCGTGAAGACGAAGTCGCCGACCCAGGCCATCGGCAGGTAGGCGTAGTGCTCCTCGTGCAGCTGGAAGTAGCCCGCGGCGGCCGCGTTGCGTACTCCGCCGATGATGTTCGCCTGACTCAGCGGAATGCCCTTGGGCATGCCCGTGGTGCCCGAGGAATGAAGCAGCACGGCCGTGTCCCGCGCCGTCGCCTGCATCATCAGTGCGTCGATGAGCGCCGGCTCGCGGCCCAGCCGTGCGCGTCCACGCTCGAGCAGCGCCTCCAGCGAGACAAGCCCCGGCTCGTTGCAAGCCTTGAGACCGCGCGGGTCGTGGTAGACGATGGTGCGCGGCTGGCCGTCGCTGTGCTTGCGCAGCTCCAGCAGCTTGTCGACCTGCTCCTGGTCTTCGACGATGGCCACCTCCGGGTGGCCCAACTGGCTGTAGTGCTTGAGCTCCGACGGCGGCACGTCGGGATAGATGGGGGCGGGGAAGGCGCACAGCGCCATGGTGGCGAGCATCGCCTCGTACAGTCGCAGACGGTTGTCGCCGATCACCATCACCGCGTGGCCGGGCCGCACGCCGGCTTCCTGGAGTCCGGCGGCCAGGGCGATCACGTCGCCGAGGATCGCCGCCCAGTCGTGTTCGACCCAGATGCCGCGATCGCGCTCGCGCACCGCGACGCGCGCTGGATACGCGAGCACGTTGCGCGCCATGGCCGCGATCAGCGATGCGGGTTCGCCTTCGCTGCCGCCTTGCCAGCGTTCGCTGGCGGCAACGAGGCGCGTGCGCAGTTCGGTTGCACGGCCTTCTGCGCCAGACTGCGCCACTTCGTCTGCTGCCCCTGCCCCCTCCTGAAAGCGGAGGCGAGCGCCTTCGCTCGTTCGGGTGACACTCATGCGATCGCCCCCGCGCGCTGCGCTGCTCGATGGCCCAGATAGGCTTCGACCACGGCCGGCGACGAGATCGCCTCGCGGGCCGGTCCCTGCGCGATGGCCTCGCCGTAGCTGAGGACCAGCACCTGGTCGCACAGCGAGGTGACCACGTCCATGTGGTGCTCGATCAGCAGGATGGAAATGCCACGCTCGTCGCGCGCATCGAGGATGTAGCGCGCGAGGTATTCCTTCTCCTCCTGGTTCATGCCGGCCATCGGCTCATCGAGGATCAGGAACTTCGGCTCCGAGGCGAGGGCGCGCGCCAGTTCAACGCTCTTCTGCAGGCCCGGCGGGATCGACTCGATCGGTTCGTCGCGGATGTCCTGCAACTGCATGAAATCGATGATCTCCTCGACGACGCGGCGGTGCGCCGTTTCCTCGCGCGCCGCCCAGACCCAGTAGCACAGCGAGGCCAGCGCGCTCGGGCGCATGTGGACGTGGCGACCGAGCAGGATGTTGTCGAGCACGCTCATGCCGCGAAAGAGTGCGAGGTTCTGGAAGGTGCGCGCCACGGCCTGCTGCGCGATGCGGTAGGGCCGCATGCCGGTGATGTCCTGGCCGAAGAGGTGCACGCGGCCTGCCTGCGGCGGGTAGAAGCCGGTAACGACGTTGATCATGGTCGTCTTGCCGCTGCCGTTCGGGCCCACGAGCCCGAAGATCTCGCCCTGGCGAACGGCGAAGCTCACGCCCTTGAGCGCCTTCAGGCCGCCAAACGAGCGTTCGATGCCCTCGCATTCGAGGACCACAGGGCTCCCGGATTCCGTTGCGCTCACGCTGTCTCCGTTCCAGTATCCGCCGTGTCAGGGCGCGATTGTTTGAGTCGAGCTCGTTTTAGCTTCGAAGACTTTCAACAGCCATCGGCCGGTTTCGGCTCGCGATAATTTGAGTCTAAGTCAAAAACATGAATGAGCCTTAGGTGCAAACACTTAGTTTGCCTGGGAGGATCTCCAATGAGAAAGGCCGCGGGCGATGTCGCCGGCGGCCTTTGAGTGGAATTCAGAAGAGGGTCAGGAAGATTTTCGCTGCGTGGCCTTGGTTGTTGTGACCAGTGCCTCGAGTCGCGCGAGTCGCGACTCCACATCGTCCTTGCGGCGCTCCTGCGCGGGTTGGAGGCCCCGCAGCATGAGATCGGTATAGCGGTCGGCGATGAGGTCCACATTGGCGCGCTGCGTGCCGAATAGCACCGGCCACATCAGGTGCTCCAGCCCGCCGTAGAGCATCGAGCGCACGCATTCGACGTCGACGGAGCCGTCGATCTCGCCTTCCCGGGCCGCATCCTCGAGCGCAAGCCTGACGTACTGCGTGTAGCGCACGTGCAGCGCGTGCAGCCCCGAGCTCGTGTATTCGGGACCGGTACGCACCTCGTGCAGCACCAGCTTGGCGAGGCCGGGCGTTTCGACATAGACGCGCACGTGGCGCCAGATGATGAAGCGCAGGCGCGCCCGCAGGCCCTGGAGCCGCTCGTAGCCCTCGTCGACATCCTTGATCAGCGGCTCATAGAGCTCGCGCAGCACTTCATGGAGCAGGTCGCGCTTGGTCGGGAAGTAACTGAACACCAGGCCTTCAACGATGCCGACGCGGCTCGCGATCTCGCTGACGGCTGTTCCCTGGAAACCTTTTTCCAGGAACACCTCGCGCGCGGCAGCGAGGATTTCGTTGGCGCGGCGCTGGCGCCGCTCCGACAGCGGGGCGAGCGCGCTGTCCGTGGCGCGCTTGTCGGCCTTTTCGCTCTTGCTGCGCGGTCGCTTTGTGCTGATCTTCATGGGGTGCGGGATTGCGCCTGTTGTCTTCGCACGGAGCTTACTATGCGGCGCGGGCCGGGCGTTCATGCCGCGAGCCCCAGCGTCTGCAGTGCCTGCGTGAGATGGGGCTTGTCCACCATCTGCCCGTCGATGCTGAGCGTGCCGGCCTCCGGCTGCGCGGCGAAGGCGTCGACGATGCTGCGCGCATGCGCCAGTTCGGCTTCGGTTGGTGAGTAGGCCGCGTTGATCGTCGCCACCTGGTCGGGATGGATCGCGATGCGCCCGCGGAAGCCGCGTCGACGCGACACCCGGCAGACAGCCTCCAGGCCTGCGACATCGCGGAAGTCGGCGTGCAGCGTATCGATCGCCGGCACGCCAGCGGCGGCCGCGGCGCACAGGCACAGCGAGTTGGCCAGCGTGTACAGCGGCGAATACGCGCCGTCTTCCTCGCGGTTGGAGACCGCGCCGATGGCCGTCGAGAGGTCCTCGGCGCCCCAGGTCAGGCCGGCCAGTCGGGGCAGGGGTGTACTGAATGACTGCATGCCGAGCATCGCCTGCGGCGTCTCGGTTGCGGCCGGCACGATGCGAATGGTGCCCGGCGCGATGCCGGCGCGCGCCTCCAGCGCATCCAAGCAATGGCCGAGGTGGATGATGTCCGCGGCGCTGCGGATCTTGGGCAGCAGGATGCCGGCCAGGCCCCGGGTGACAACCGCTGCCAGGTCATCCATCGCCAGCGCCGTGTCGAGCGGGTTGATGCGCACGAAGAGCCGCGAGGCCAGTGTGGTCGCCTGGGCGCCGACAAAGGAAGCCGCGGCGCCGCGCGCGCGGGACTTGCGCGAATCCGCGACCGAATCCTCGAGGTCGAGGATCAGCACGTCTGCCGCGCTCTCCATTGACTTGGCGAGCTTGCGTTCGCTGTCCGCCGGGACAAACAGCATCGAGCGGAGCTTGAAACCGCTCATCTCGACCTCTTGAGCATCAGTGCCTGCCGCGTGCAGGTGCAGACCTCTTCGTTGCGCTGGTTGAAGCCTTGATGCAGGAAGGTCGCTATACCGGCGTTCGGGCGCGACTTGCTCTCGCGCAGATCCTTCACCGTGGTGCGCGAGCGGATCGTGTCGCCGGCAAATACCGGAAAGGGAAAGCGCGTGTCGGTCATGCCGAGGTTCGCCACCGTCGTGCCCAGCGTCGTCTCCTGCACCGACAGGCCGATCACCAGTCCGAGCGTGAAGATGCTGTTGACCAAGGGGTGGCCGAACTCGGTGCCCTTGCAGTATTCGGCGTCGATGTGGATCGCGGCCGGATTGCAGGTCGCGTTGCTGAACCACATGTTGTCCGCTTCGGTGACGGTGCGGCGTATCTCGTGCGCGAACGCCTGTCCGACGCTGAACTCCTCGAACCAGTGGCCTGCCATCGTCTTGCTCCTTGAAAATGTTCAATGTGCGGCGCCGGTGGTGCGCTGCGAAAAGGCCCGCACGCGCTCGCGCAGCGCCTCTGTGCGAGCGCAGCGGAGGAACCATTCCTTTTCGCGCCGCAGGCGTTCCTCAAGGGCCGGCAGTGCGCTGGCCTGGAGCAGGGCCTTCGCGCCGGCCACCGCCAGACGCGGCAGCGCGGCCAGGCGCCGGGCGGCCGCCAGGCCTGCATCATCGAGCCCCCCTTCGTCGACCAGTTCGCTGACGATGCCAAGCCGATGCGCCAGCTCGGCCCCCAGGGGTGCCGGCGAAAGGCAGATCTCCAGCGCGCGGTGCGGACCGACCCGCGCCGCGAGCGAATGCGTGAAACCGGTGTCCGGCGTGGCGCCGAGCTGCGGATAGGCGACGACGAAGCGCGCCGAGCGCAACGCGATCACGCTGTCGCAAGCGAGCGCCAGCGAGAAGCCGCCGCCGGCGGCCACGGCGTGTACGCAAGCGATGACCGGCACCGGCAGGCCGCTGAGCGCCAGCACCGCCGCATGCGCCTGGTCGATCAACTCGCCGAGGTAGGCGGGGAGGTCGTCCAGGCGGGCTTGCATCTGGCCGATGTCCGCGCCGACGCAAAAGGCCGGCCCTTCGGCGCGAAGCAGCACCGCATGCAGCGTATCGTCCCTGGAGAAGCTCTCGCAGGCGCTGCTCAGCCGTTCGCAGAAGGCGCCGTCGATGACGTTCGGCCCTGCTTTGCGGCGCAGCGTCAGCACCGCCACGCCGGTTTCGGGCTGTGCGGCATGGACTGGCGCGTCGTCTTCGGACACCATCGGCCTCAAATGCGGAACACGCCGTAGCTGGGCGGCGCGATCGGTTGGTTCAGCGCCGCCGAGATCGCGATGCCCAGTGCGTTGCGCGTGTCGACCGGGTCGAGGATGCCGTCGTCCCAGATCTTCGAGGTGGAATAGAGCGCGCTCGACTGGCGGCGGTAGTCCTCCAGCACCGGGTCGCGGATGGCCGCGACTTCCTCGAGGCTCAGGTTCGCGCCCGTGCGAGCCAGCTGCCGCAACTTCACGTCGGCCAGCACGTTGGCCGCTTGCTCGGCGCCCATCACCGAGATCTGGCTCTGTGGCCACATGAACAGGAAGCGCGGATCGAAGGCGCGGCCCGACATGCCGTAGTTGCCGGCGCCGAAGGAGCCGTTGCAGATCACGGTGAACTTGGGCACCTCGGAGCCCGCCACCGCCATGATCATCTTGGCGCCGTCCTTCGTGATGCCGCGGCGCTCGTAGTCGCGCCCGACCATGAAGCCCGTGATGTTCTGCAGGAAGATCAGCGGCGTGCGGTTCTGATTGCACAGCTCGATGAAGTGCGTGCCCTTCTGCGCGCTCTCGTTGAACAGCACGCCGTTGTTGGCCAGGATGCCGACCTTGTAGCCCCACAGGTTCGCGAAGCCGCACAGCAGCGTGGGCGCGTAGGCCGGCTGGTACTCGTGGAAGCGGCTGCCGTCGACCATGCGCGCGAGGATCTCGCGCATGTCGAACTGCACCTTGATGTCGCGCGGGATGATGCCGTAGAGCTCCTGCGGGTCGTAGAGGGGCGCCTCGGGCTCCTGCCATTGCACGTCGGCCTTGACCGGACGCTTCCACTGCGCGACCACGTCGCGCGCGATGGCGATCGCTTCGAACTCGTTGCTGGCCGGATAGTCAGCGGTCCCCGAGATCCGGGTGTGCACGTCGCAGCCGCCTAGCTCGTCGGCGCTGACTTCTTCGCCCGTGGCCGCCTTCACCAGCGGCGGGCCGCCGAGGAAGATGGCGCCGTTGCCGCGCACGATGACGCTGTAGTCCGACAGCGCCGGCACGTAGGCGCCGCCGGCCGTGCAATGGCCCAGCACGATGGAGACCTGCGGCACGCCCATCTTCGAGAGGATGGATTGGTTGCGGAAGATGCGCCCGGCGTTGTGGCGGTCCGGGAAGAGGTCGGCCTGCAGCGGCAGGAAGCCTCCGGCGCTGTCGCACAGGTGGACCATCGGCAGCCGGTTCTCGACCGCGATGTCGGTGGCGCGCACGATCTTCTTGACCGACAGCGGGTACCAGGCGCCGCCTTTGACGCTGGCGTCCGATGCGTTCACCATCACCTCGCGCCCGCTGACGATGCCGATGCCGGTGACCACGCCGGCGCCCGGCACCTCGCCGTCGTAGTCCGCGTTGGCGGCGAGGGTGGAGAGTTCCAGGAAGGGCGTTCCGGGGTCGAGCAACTGCTGCAGCCGCTCGCGCACAAAGAGTTTGCTCTGCCGGGCCAGGCGCTCCATGTCACGCTCCGGGCGGACGTGGCGCACGCTGGCCTGTTGCTGCCGCAGGCCTTCCACCAGCGCCAGGTTGTGTTGGCGGTTGGCCTGGAAGTCGGCAGAGCGCGTGTTGAGTGCAGAGTCGATGCGTTTCATGGCGCTGCTGTTCCTCGCTCCAGTGTCACCAGCGGAGCGTCACGTTCAAAGGTCTGGCCCAGGCCGACGTGCAGGGCCTGGACGACGCCATCGCAACTGGCGTTGATCGTCGTTTCCATCTTCATGCTCTCGATCACGAGCAGTGCCTGTCCGCGCTGCACGACTTCGCCTTGCTGTACGGCAACGGAGATCACCGAGCCGGGCATCGGCGCGCGCGCGACGGCCTCGCCTTCGTCGACCGTCTGATCGGCGAAGCGCGCCAGGCTGTGCGAGTAGCGCAGCAGGTAGGTGTCGCCGTCGAGGTGGATGTGGACGTCGTCGCCGCGCCGTGCGACGAACACCCGGTGGCTGTCGTCGTGCAAGATCAGTTCGTGCGCATGGTCGCCGCGCGGCGACATGGCCACGGCCAGACTCGCATCGCCGACGTGCAGCCGGTAGGTGGTGCCCGCGCGGGCCAACCAGATTTCATGGTCGGTGCCGAGCAGGTGGAATGCATGGGCCATCAATTCCTCCAGGCGCCGATGGCGGCATGCAAGGTGGGCACGGCATCGGCCGCGTCGCGCACGGGCCGCGAAGCCAGCGCCGCGACGGCCAGCAGCTTGTGCAGCGTCGCCGTGTCGAGCGCGGGCTCGGCGGCGACTTCCGGGTGCGCATCGAGAAAGCCGGTGTGGATCTCGCCGGCTACGAACGCGGGGTGCGACAGCAGCCGCCGCAGAAAGCCGATGTTGGTCTTGCAGCCGAGCAGCACATAGTCCCGCAAGGCCTGCTGCGCGCGTTCGATCGCCGCCTCGCGCGTCGGGCCGGAGACGATCAGCTTGGCCAGCATCGGGTCGAAGGCGGCTGTGACGTCCTGCCCGGCCGCGATGCCGGCGTCGATGCGCACACCACGCCCCTCGGGCTCGTGCAGCGCAAGGATCGGGCCGGTGGTCGGCAGGTAGCCGGCGGCGGGGTCTTCGGCATAGACGCGGAATTCGATTGCGTGGCCTTGGGGCCGCAGGTCGTCCTGCCCGAAGCCCAGCCGCTCTCCGGCCGCCACGCGGAGTTGCTGTTCGACCAGGTCGATGCCCAGGAGTTCTTCGGTCACCGGATGCTCGACCTGCAGCCGCGTGTTCATCTCGAGGAAGTAGAAGACGCCGTCACCGTAGATGAACTCCACGGTGCCCGCGTTGCTGTACTTGGCGCTGCGCGCGATGCCGGCCGCCGTCGCGCAGATGTCGCGGCGCAGTTCGGGCGTCAATGCCGGGGAGGGCGTCTCCTCCACGATCTTCTGGAAGCGCCGCTGGACCGAACATTCGCGCTCGAAGAGGTGGAGCACATTGCCGTGGCTATCGCCGAGGACCTGGACCTCGATGTGGCGCGGGTTCTCGACGAAGCGCTCGACGTACAGGCGGCCGTCGCCGAAGTAGCGCTGGCCTTCGCTGCGCGCGCGTTCGATTTCCGGCGCCAGCAGCTTCGGGTCGCGCACGATGCGCATGCCCTTGCCGCCGCCGCCGGCCGCCGGCTTGATGAGCAGTGGAAAGCCCACCGCGCGGGCACGTTCGACGAAGCTGGCCGGGTCGTCGTCCTCGATGGCCGAGGGCGCGACCGGGAAGCCGCTGCGCGCGACGAAGGCGCGGGCCGTGACCTTGTCGCCCATCACTTCGATGACTTCGGGCGCGGGCCCAACGAACACCAGTCCGGCCGCCTGGCAGGCGCGCGCGAAGCCGGCGTTCTCCGACAGGAAGCCGTAGCCGGGGTGGACGGCGCCGGCCCCCGACTGCCTGGCAGCCTCGATGATCTGCGCCCCGTCGAGGTAGGCGGCCACCGGCGTGCTGCCGTGGATCTCGACCGCCGCATCGGCGTGGCGCACCGCGAGCGACGAGGCATCGACGGCGTGGTGGACCACCACCGCCTTGAGTCCCAGCCGCTGCACGCTGCGAACGATGCGAAGCGCGATCTCGCCCCGGTTGGCGATCAGTACCGAATCAAACGGCCAGTCTTTTTGCACTTGCACTCCATATTTGCGAGCCTTCGGCCCGTCGGATTTCCATTATTGAGTTCAACTCATTTAATCCCATGATGGTTTTCCCCAGTCGAAGATAGCGCTTGTGGTGGTAACTTTATGAGGCTGACTCAATTAATGCTTCACAGTGGAAGCTTGTGAACAAGGCGCCGTCTTCGGCCGCCGACCGTCTGGAGTACCGATGTCCGAGAGTGTTTTGTCCGAAGCCCAACGCCCGATCGCACAGGTCTTCAGTGGCCTGTCCGACGACGAGGTGGAAATGTTGTCGCAGGCCGACCGCTTCGCCAAGGCCGAGCTCTACCCGCTGGCACAGCGCATGGACGACGAGGAATGGTGGCCGGCCGAGGCGTTCGTGAAGATCGGTGCCAACGGCTACTTCGGCATCACCGCGCCGGAAGCGCTGGGTGGTGCCGGGCTGAGTCTGTTCACGAGCGGCCTCGTCCTGCAGGCCTTTGCGCGCTGGAACCACGCGCTGGCCCTGAGCTGGGTGGCGCACGAGAACCTGTGCCTGCACAACGTGCTGCGCAACGCCGACGAGCAGCAGAAGGCGCGCTACGTGCCCGGCATGTGCAGCGGCCAGCGGGTCGGTGCCCTCGGGCTGACCGAGCCGGGCGCGGGCTCCGACGCGCTGGGCTCGATGCGCACGACGGCGGTGCGCGACGGCGACGACTACGTGCTCAACGGCACGAAGATCTTCATCACCAACGGGCCGGTCGCCGACGTGCTGTTGGTGTATGCCAAGACCGACAAGTCGCTGGGCTCGCGCGGCATCTCGGCCTTCCTGGTCGACAAGGACGCGCCGGGCTTCCGCGTGGCGCAGAAGCTCGAAAAGATGGGCTTTCGCGGCAGCCAGACCGGCGAGCTGGTGTTCGACAACTGCCGCGTGCCGGCCGTCAACCGCATCGGCGAGGAGAACACCGGCGTCAAGGTGGTGATGAGCGGGCTTGACCTCGAGCGCGCCATGATCGCGCCGCTGTGCCTGGGCATCGCCGAGCGCGCGCTGGAGCTGAGCATCGAGTACGCGCGCACGCGCCAGCAGTTCGGCCAGTCGATCGGCAACTTCCAGATGATCCAGGACAAGCTGGCGAAGATGTACGTCGGGGTGGAGGCCATGCGGCTGTTCACCTACCAAACCCTGCGGGCGGTCAGTGCGCTGCACGGTGGCGACGCGGGCCGCGGCGAGATTCACAAGCTGACGGCCGCCTCCGTCATGTTCGCCGCCAACACCATGAATGCGGTGCTCGACGAAGCCGTGCAGGTGCATGGCGGCTATGGCTACATCTGGGAATCCGAGATCAATCGGCTCTATAGGTCAATCAAGCTGCTGGAGATCGGCGCCGGTACGACCGAAGTGCGCAAGCTGATCATCAGCGGCGAACTGCTGCGCGGGTGACGGCCATGAGCGCGAGCATCTCCACGCCGTCGGCTTCAAGCGCGAACTCGATCGCGGCATCGATGGCTGAATCGCTCTGGGCAGAGCCGACGGTCTATCACGCGAGCCTGTTCGAGGGCCGCAGCGTGCTCGTGTCGGGCGGCGGCAGCGGCATCGGCCGCGCCATCGCGCTGCTGTTCGCGCGGCTCGGCGCGCAGGTGATCGTCTGCGGGCGCACGCAGGAAAAGCTCGACCAGGTGACCGCCTTCGCGAAGGAGAAGGGTGCGCGCATGCTGCCCATCGCGGCCAATGTACGCGACCCGCAGCAGGTGGAGGCGCTGTTCAAGCGCATTGCCTCGGAGTGCGGCACCTTGACGGCGGTGGTCAACAACGCCGGCGGACAGTACCCGCAGCCGGCGATCGACTTCTCGGCCAAGGGTTGGAACGCGGTGATCGACACCAACCTCAACGGTACCTGGCACATGATGCAGGCGGCCGCGCGCCACTGGCGCGACGCCGCGGCGCCCGGCGCGATCGTCAACGTGGTGGCCGTCGTCGAGCGCGGCATCCCGGGTATCGCGCATTCGATCGCGGCGCGTGCCGGTGTGATCGGCGCCACGCGCACGGTGGCCGTCGAATGGGCGCCGCTGGGCGTGCGCGTCAACTGCCTCGCGCCGGGGCTGACGGCCAGCGAAGGGCTGGAGGTCTATCCGCCCGAGGCGCGCCGCGAATTCCATCGCGCCAATCCGCTGCGCCGACCGGGCAGCCTGCGCGAGATCGCCGAGTCGGCCGTGTTCCTCGCGAGTCCGGCTGCCAGCTTCATGACCGGCGAAGTCATGACCGTCGACGGAGGCGGGCGCCTGTGGGGCGAACTCTGGACCGCCGGTCGCCCCGACCACTTCGGCGAATCGCCTCCATCCGAAGGAAGCCTCCATGCCTGAGCGCAAAGTCATCATCACCTGTGCCGTCACGGGCTCGATCCACACGCCCTCGATGTCACCGCACCTGCCGGTTACGGCCGAGGAGATCGCCGAGGCCGCCATCGGCGCCGCCGAGGCTGGAGCGGCCATCGTGCACCTGCATGCGCGCAACCCCGCCGACGGCCGGCCAGACCAATCGCCCGAAGCCTTCGAGCCCTTCCTGCGCGAGATCAAGCGCCGCTCCGACGTCGTGGTCAACCTCACGACCGGCGGCTCGCCCTTCATGTCGGTGGAGGAGCGCATCCGCCCGGCCGCCGTCTGGAAACCCGAGGTAGCGAGCCTGAACATGGGCTCGATGAATTTCGGCCTGTTTCCGATGCTCAAGCGCTTCAAGGACTTCAAGTACGCCTGGGAGCCGGAGATGCTGGAGAACTCGCGCGACCTGGTGTTCCGCAACTCCTTCAAGGACATCGGCTACGCGCTGCGCACGCTCAACGAGACCGGCACGCGCTACGAGTTCGAGTGCTACGACACCAGCCATCTCTACAACCTGCACCACTTCTGGCAGGAAGGGCTGGTGCAGGCGCCGCTGTTCATCCAGACCGTGTTCGGGCTGCTGGGCGGCATCGGTGCGCATCCCGAGGACGTGCAGCACATGAAGCGTACGGCCGACCGGCTGTTCGGCGACAACTACCGCTGGTCGGTGCTCGGCGCCGGTCGCAGCCAGATGCCGCTGGTGGCGATGGGCGCGGCGCAAGGCGGCAACGTGCGCGTTGGCCTGGAGGACTCGCTGTGGGCCGGCAAGGGGCGGCTCGCCGAGTCCAACGCGCAGCAGGTGCGCCAGGCGCGCGCCATCGTCGAAGGCCTGGGCCTCGAGGTCGCGACGCCGGACGAGGCGCGCGCGATCCTCGCGCTCAAGGGCGCGGACAAGGTTTCTTTTTGAGGACTGAGATGAAGCAAGTACTGGTCGCAGGGGTCGGCATGATCCCGTTCAAGAAGCCGGGCGACAGCCTGCCGTACCACGAGATGGGTGCGCAGGCAGCACGCCAGGCCCTCGCCGATGCGGGGCTGCAATACGACGATGTGCAGCAGGCCTATGCCGGCTACGTGTACGGCGACTCGACCAGCGGCCAGCGTGCGCTGTACGAGGTCGGCATGAGCGGCATTCCGGTCGTCAACGTCAACAACAACTGCTCGACTGGTTCGACGGCGCTGTTCCTGGCCCGCCAGGCGGTGGCCGGCGGCGCGGTGGATTGCGCGATCGCCGTCGGCTTCGAGCAGATGCAGCCCGGCGCCCTGGCCATGCACTGGCAGGACCGCCCCAACGCCTTCGAGAATTTCGATGCGCTGTGCGACAGCCTGACGGACGGCGTGAAGCTGCCGTTGGCGCTGCGCTACTTCGGCGGTGCCGGCCGCGAGCACATGGCGAAATACGGCACGAAGCTCGAGACCTTCGCGAAGATTCGCGCCAAGGCCAGCCGCCATGCGGGGCGCAATCCGCTCGCGCTCTTCCGAAAGGAGGTCACGCCCGAGGAGGTGCTGGCCTCGCCCGTGCTGTGGGAGGGGGTGCTGACCCGGCTCATGGCCTGCCCGCCGACCTGCGGCGGGGCTGCGGCCATTCTGGTCTCGAAGGAATTCGCGGCGCGCAAGGGGCTGACGCCGCGCGTACAGATCCTCGGCCAGGCGATGACGACGGACCGCGCGAACAGCTTCGACTCGCGCTCGATGATCGACCTCGTCGGCTTCCATCTCAGCGAGGATGCCGCCGCCAAGGTCTACGCCGAAGCCGGCATCGGCCCGAAAGACGTCGACGTCTGCGAGCTGCACGACTGCTTCGCGCAGAACGAGCTGCTCAGCTACGAGGCGCTGGGCTTCTGCCCGGTCGGCGAGGGAGCCCGATTCGTCGACGAGGCGCGCAACACCTATGGCGGCGACGTGGTCGTCAACCCATCGGGCGGCCTGCTGTCCAAGGGCCATCCGCTGGGCGCCACGGGCCTGGCGCAGTGCTACGAGCTGACGCGCCAGTTGCGCGGCACGGCCGAAGGCACGCAGGTGGAGCGCGCGCGCTTCGCGCTGCAGCACAACCTGGGCCTCGGTGGCGCTGCCGTGGTCACCATGTACGGCCAGGCCTAGGAGTCGCGCATGCTGGATCGCACACACATCGGCCGCTCGCTGCGGCGCGTGACGCGCACGGTGGAGGCCGGGCAACTGCGCTTCTTTCTCAATGTCATTGGCGACAAGGACAAGGCGTTCGCGGCCAAGGACGCGGGACAGGCGCTGCAAGTGCCGCCCACCTACCTGTTCTGCCTGGAAATGATCGACGACCCCGATCCGCTCGACTGGCTGAAGGGCCTGGGCGTCAACCTGCTGCACATCCTGCACGGGCAGCAGCGCTTCGACTACCACGCGCCGGCTTTCGCGGGCGATGTGCTGAGCTTCGACGCCTCCATCGAGGACATCCAGGAGAAGAAGGGCGGGGCGCTGCAGTTCATCTTCAAGAAGACCGAGGTCCGCAACCAGAGCGATGCGCGCATCGCCACGCTGTCCTCGACCGTGATCTACCGTGATCCTGCCTACGCGAAGGGCAAATGACATGAGCCGTCCATCGACTCCTTCCTTCGAGGTCGGCGCCGCGTTGCCGGAACTCGTCGTCCCGCCGCTGACGCGGGCGACGCTCGCGCTCTACGCGGGCGCTTCGGGCGACCACGTGCCGCTGCACATCGACACCGACGCGGCCCGCAAGGCCGGCGCGCCTGACGTCTTTGGTCACGGCATGCTGAGCGCCGCCTGGCTCGGGCGCCTGCTGACGAACTGGGTCGAGCAGGAGCGCATCCGCAGCATCGAGCTGCGCTTCGTCGGCATCTTCCAGCTCTACAACGAGGCCCACTGCAGCGGCCGCGTGGTCGAGCAGATCACCCTGGACGGCGGCGAGCGCGCCGTGCGGGTCGAGATCCACCTGAACAACCAGTATGGCGAGGCCAAGGTGCTTGGCGAAGCCGTCGTATCGATCGGAGAACTTCAATGACAACGGGAAATCTCAACGGCAAGGTCGCGCTGGTCAGCGGCTCGGGCCGCGGCATCGGCCGTGCACTGGCGCTGAAGCTGGCGGCCGAAGGCGCGCGGCTGGTCGTCAACGACCTGGACCGGGATGTAGCCGAGCAGGCGGCGCAGGAAATCAAGGCCGCCGGCGGCGAGGCTGTCGCGTGCTGGGGCAACGTTACCGCGCCGGACTTCGCCGACCGCTTCATCAAGTCAGCGGTCGATACCTACCAGGGCCTGGACATCATCGTCAACAACGCCGGCTACACCTGGGACAACGTGATCCAGAAGATGACCGACGAGCAGTGGTACGCCATGCTCGACTGCCACCTGACGGCACCGTTCCGCATCCTGCGCGCCGCACAGCCGGCGATCCGCTCGCTGGTCAAGGCCGATGCGGAGGCCGGTGTGCAGAACTACCGCAAGGTGGTCAACATCTCGTCCATCGCCGGGCTCGGCGGCAATGCCGGCCAGGCCAACTATGCGGCGGCCAAGGCCGGCGTGACCGGCCTGACCAAGGCGCTGTCCAAGGAGTGGGGCCGTCTGCGCGTGAACGTGAACACGGTGGCCTTCGGACTGATCCATACGCGCCTGACCGAGGCCACGGCCGACGCCAATGCGCAGATCGACATCGAGGGACGCGAGATCAAGGTCGGCGTGAACCCGGACCTGATGAAGGCGATGGAAGTGCAGATCCCGCTGGGCCGTGGCGGCACGCCCGAGGAGGCGGCCGGTGCGGTCTACCTGTTCTGCACGCCCGAGTCCAACTACATCTCCGGCCAGACCATCGTCTGCGGCGGTGGCTTCACGCTGTCGTAGGCGACGCGCGATGAACAGCACCCAGCAGGCGGCCGGCAACGTCATCGACGTGCGCGACGTCACCCTGCGCTTCGGCGGTGTGACCGCGCTCGAGAAGCTTTCGATCGAGGTGCACACCGACGAGCTCGTGGCGCTGATCGGTCCGAACGGCGCCGGGAAGAGTTCCTTCCTCAACGTGCTGTCGGGCTTCTACCGGCCGCAGGTCGGCAGCGTGCGCTACAAGGGCGCCGACATCGGCGGCTGGCCGGTGCACCGTGTCGCGGTGTCGGGTGTGGCGCGCACTTTCCAGGGCACGCACCTGCTCGGGCGCATGAGCGTGATCGACAACATCATGGTCGGCCGGTTTGCGCACATGAACAGCAGCCTGCTGCAGGCCTTCGCCTACTTTCCGTTCGCGCACCGCGAAGAGGTCCGCCACCGCGAGAAGGCCGAGGAGATCATCGACTTCCTCGAGATCGAGCACATCCGCCACCAGCCGGTCGGCACGCTCGGCTACGGCATGCGCAAGCGCGTCGACCTTGGCCGGGCACTCGCGACCGAGCCGCAGGTGCTGTTGCTCGACGAGCCGATGGCCGGCATGAACGCCGAAGAGAAGGAAGACCTCGCGCGCTTCATCCTTGACGTGCGCGAATTCAAGAAGATTCCCGTGGTGCTCGTCGAGCACGACATGGGCGTGGTGATGGACATCGCCGACCGCGTGGTGGTGCTGAATTTCGGCCGCAAGATCGCCGAGGGCACACCCGACGAGGTGCAAAACGACCCGGCGGTGATCTCCGCCTACTTGGGAGTCAAGGCATGAAGCCGCAGACCGTGCCGCAATGGCTGCTGTACAACAGCCGGGAGCGCGCCGAGCTCGTCGGCCATCGCTACAAGCAGCTTGGCATCTGGGCCGAGTACAGCTGGCGCCGGATCTACGAGAAGGTGCAAGGCACGGCGTTCGGCCTGCTGGCGCTGGGCATCGAGCGCGGGCAGACCGTGATGGTGATCGGCGAGAACCGTCCCGAGATCTACTGGGTCGAATGGGCGGCGATGGCGATCGGCGCGAAGACCGTGACGCTGTACCCGGACTCGTCCGAGGACGAATTGCGCTACGTCGCGGACGATGCGGAGGTGGTGGCCATCCTCGCCGAGGACCAGGAGCAGGTCGACAAGTCGCTCACGGCACTGGCGCACTGCCCGCGGTTGCGCACGATCTTCTACTGTGAGCCGGGTGGCCTGTGGGACTACCAGCAGCCGGCGCTGCAGAGCCTGGACGCCGTGATCGAAGGCGGCCGGTCGCTGGCGCGCGAATTCCCGCAGCGCATCGAGCAGGAGATCGAGCGTGGGCAGACCGACGACATCGCGCTGCTCGCCTACACCTCGGGCACGACCGGCCACCCCAAAGGGGTGGTCACGACGCACCGCGCGCTGCTCGACTGCGCAGAGCGGTTGCGGCGTGCGCTGGAGATCCTGCCCCACAGCGAGTACCTGTCGTACATCCCGCTCTCGTGGGTGCCTGAGCAGTGGTTCGGCGTGACGTTGGGCATGTCGCTGCCGATGCGGGTCAGCTTCGCCGAACGGCCGGACCAGGTACAGGAAGCGATCCGCGAGCTGGCCGTCGACGTGATTGTGCTCGGTCCGCGCCAGTGGGAGAACCTGGCCTCGGGCGTGTTCAGCCGCATGATCGATGCAGGGTGGCTGCGGCGGAAGTGGGTCGACTGGGCCCTGGCCGCCGGCAAGAAGGTGAACCTGGCGCGCATCGAAGGCCGCGAGTCGACGCCGATGGCACGGCTGGCCAACGTCGTCGCGGAATGGAGCGTGCTGCGTGGGCTGCGCGACCAACTGGGCCTCAAGCGCGTCAAGGTTGCGATCACCGGCGGTGCGGCGATGTCGCCCGACGTGGTGCGCCTGTTCGCAGGCATGGGGATCGCGCTGCGGAACATCTACGCCTGCAGCGAGTTCGGCCTCGTGTCGGCACACACCGGCGCGCAGTACGACCCCGAAACGATCGGGCGGCCCCTGACCGAACCCACCGAGTGGGGCGAAGCGCTGCAATGGCGTATCTCCGACGCGGGCGAACTGCAGCTGCGCGGCGGCGCGGGCTTCACCGGCTACTGGAAGCGACCCGAGAAGACGGCCGAGAAGTTCGACGGCGATTGGTACCGCACGGGTGACGCGGTGGGCCGCTCGCCCGCCTCGGAGCTGATCTACTACGACCGCATCGAGCACATGAGCGAGCTGCGCTCGAGGGCCAAGTACCCGAAGCAGTTCATCGAGGTGCGTTTGCGCTTCTCGCCCTACATCAAGGAGGTGCTGGTCATCGGTGGCCCGCAGCACGACTTCGTGGTCGCGCTGGTCAACATCGACGAGGTGGTGTTCTCCCGCTGGGCCGAGCAGCGCAACATCGGCTTCACGACCTTCACTGACCTGTCGCAGCGGCCGGAGATCGTCGAGCAGGTGGCTGCGGAAATCCGCGCCGTCAACGCCAAGCTGGAACCGGCGGCCCGCGTGTTGCGCTTCGCGAACCTCCCCAAGGAGCTCGATGCCGATGAGGGCGAACTGACGCGCACGCGCAAGCTCAAGCGCGAGTTCATCGAGGAGCGCTACCGCGACGTGATCGAGGCGCTGTACGCCGGGATTTCGCAGGTCAACGTCGCGATCCCCGTGCGCTATCAGGACGGGCGCAGCGGCACGCTGCGCGCCGCGATGCGGCTCGGCATCGCCAGCCTGCCGGCGCAGCCAGCCACCCCCGTTCGGGCGCCTTCCCCGGTGCTGTCGGCCCTCGAGGCCCAAGAGGTGCAATGATGGAATTTCTCAACTACGTGCTCAACGGCGTGCTGATCGGCCAGCTCTATGCGCTGCTGGCGCTCGGCTTCGTCGTGATCTATCGGGCCAGCAAGGTCTTCAACTTTGCCCAGGGTGAGTTGATGCTGGTGGGCGCCTTCACCGTGTGGACGCTCACCATGGCCAGCGGGCTGCCGACGTTGGTGGCCGTGCCGTTGGCCTTCGTGGCCTCGCTGGCCTACGGCGTCATCATCGAGCGGCTGTTCTTCTCGCGCTTGATCGGCGAATCGGTGTTCTCGATGGTGATGGTCACGATCGGCCTCGTGATCCTTATCCGCGGGTTGATCCTCGTGATCTGGGGGCCGATGGACAGGCAGTTCCCGGCGCTGCTGCCGGCAGCGCCCATCATCGTCGGCGACCTGATCCTGCCGACCTCGCTCACGATCGGCGCCGTGCTGACCGTGGTCCTGGCGGCGGGGCTGTGGTGGTTTTTCAACCACTCGCGCTTCGGTCTCACGCTCACGGCGGTGGCCGAGGATCCGGCCACCGCGATCTCGCTGGGCATCTCGGTCAAGCGCGCCACCACGCTGGCCTGGATGATGGGCGCGGCGATCTCCACGCTCGGCGCCATCGTCTACCTCAACGGCCGCTCGCTGACGCTGGTGTCCGCCGAGATCGGGCTGGCGGCGCTGCCGGTGGCGCTGTTCGCGGGCCTCGAATCCATCTTCGGCCTGCTGCTGGCGGGCGCGGTGATGGGCATCCTGCAGTCGCTGGTGAGCGCTTATGTGGACCCGGCGGTCGGCGGCTCCGCATCGACCATCGTGCCCTACGTCTTCATGCTGTTCATGCTTTTCGTACGGCCGACCGGCCTGTTCGGATGGCGCGCGATCGAAAGGGTCTGAAATGGATGCCTCCGGTGTTTACTTCACAAGCTACGGCGGCGACCGTTCGTTGATCCGCACTCGCCCGCAGTGGGTGGCTCTTGCATTGTTCGTGTTGGCCCTGGCGGTGCTGCCCTGGGTAGCGCCCGAGCGTTGGATCAGCATGGGCTACACGATCTTCATCACCGCGGTGGCGGTAATCGGCCTGCAGATCTGCACCGGCTATGCCGGGCAGATCAACATCGGGCAGTCGGCCTTCATGGGCGTTGGCGCCTATGCCTGTGCGGTCGCAGTGGCGCACTGGTCCTTCCCGGTGCCGCTGGCGCTCGTCTTCGGCGGCGTGGCGGCGGCCGTCTTCGGTTCGCTGTTCGGACTCTCCGCGGTGCGCATCAAGGGCTTCTACCTGGCCTTGACGACCATCGCCGCGCAGGCACTGTTCCATTTCTTCGCGCTCAACCTGCCGCGTAACTGGTTCGGCGGGCCGGGCGGCGTGCACCTGGAGGGCGCGACGGCCTTCGGCATCAATCTGGCCAACGACACGGCGATCTACTACTTCGCGCTGATCGTGCTGGTGATCATGACCTTCGGTGCCTTCGGCATCGTGCGCTCCCGCCACGGCCGCGCTTTCGAGGCCGTGCGCGACGACGATGTCGCGGCCGGGATGATGGGCATCAACGTCATGATGACGAAGATGCGCGCCTTCCTCGTCGGCGCGTTCTATGCCGGCATCGCGGGCGGGCTGTGGGCAATCGCGCTGAGGCACGTGTCGGTCGAGCAGTTCACGCTGTTCAGCTCGATCTGGCTGATCTCCATGATGATCGTCGGCGGCCTCGGCTCCATCGTCGGCGCGCTGATCGGCACCGTGCTGATCCAGTTGGCGCGTGAAGGCGTCGCGAGCCTCGGCTCGTCGCTGTCGCAGACCTTCCCGATCGTCGGGCAGGACATCGTCTTCGCCAGCATGAACGTGCTGCTCGGAACGGTGGTGATCCTGTTCCTGCTGTTCGAGCCCAAGGGATTGATGCACCGTGTGAACACGACGAAGCAGGCCTGGCGGCGTTGGCCTTTCCCCTATTGACGGCGGATTTTTCCCTGCGCAACGGCACCCCTGTTAGCCCACTACACCGGAGACACATCATGAGACTCACCGCATCCATCCGACACGCTGCGGCGCTCGCCACGGCCGCGCTGGCCTGCTCGATCGCACCGCGCATGGCCCATGCGCAGACGACCTACGTCGTGCCCTCGCTGTCCGACTTCTCAGGGCCGTTCTCGACGGTCATGCCTTCCATCGGCGGCGGCCGCGAGGCGGTCATCAACTGGTGGAACGCGGAAGTCGGCGCCAAGCAGGGCATCAAGCTGCAGATGAAGGCTTACGACACGCGCTTCGAAACCGCGCAGACGGCAAGCCTGTGGCCCGGCATCCTGGCCGAGAAGCCGTTGGTCGGCTTCGCGCTCGGGGGGCCCGACACCGCGGCGCTGCAGCAGCGCCTGCCCAATGACAAGGTGGTGATGTTCAGCGCCTCGGCCAGCAACGGCTTCGCGTGGCGGCCCAACCAGTGGATTCTGTCGCTGAGGCCCACCTTCGTGCATGAGTTCGTAGGCTTCATCGACTGGTACCAGAAGACCAAGGCGGAAGGCAAGCGCCCGATCAAGGTGGCATTGGTCACCTCCGAGTCGTCGCCGAGCTATGTCGATGTGGCCAAGGGCGTGACCGCGTTCGCGAAGGCGAATCCGAAGGTGGTCGAGTTGGTCGAGGTGGTGTTCGCCGAAGCGCAGCCGGCCGACCTGACGCTGCAGATGCGGCGCGTGACCAATTCGGGCGCCGAAGTCATCCTCGCACCGGCATCGATCCAGCAGGCGATCGCCATCAAGCGTGCGCTGCAGGCGCTCAACAAGAAGGTGCCGGTGGCCTTCGCGATGCACAACGCGCCGGGCTTCATCGCCAAGCCGATGGGCGGCATCGGCTCGATGGAAGGGGACTACGAGACCCAGGGCGGCGCCCTGGCCACGGACGACGACACCGAAGTCAAGCGCTTCTACGACATGCTGGCGACGAAGTACGGCCTCAAGGCACCGTGGAACGGCATCACGATCGGTGGCATCGCGCAAGCGCTGCTGCTGGTGCGAGCGGTCGAGGCGGGCGCGAAGAAGTACGGGTCCGACAAGCTGACCGGCGAGCTGATCCACAAGACGTTGCTGGAGACCACCTTCACGAGCGCCAGCCTGTTCGGGTACTCGAGCGATATCAAGTACGACATTTCCGCGCCGTTCCCGGTGCAGAACCCGAAGGTGAACATCGGCGTCGTCAAAGACGGCAAGCTGATGCCGGCAGTGCTGGGCTATTCGGTCCCGAAGATGGACCTCTGGTGAACGACATGGACGCGGCGGTGATGGAGCGGCCCGCGGCGACCGTGGCGCAGGAGGCTGCGCGGAGCGAACTGCTGGCGATCGAGAACCTCGAGGTGCTCTACGCCAAGGTGATTCTCGCGCTCAAGGGCGTGAACCTGCGCGTGGAGGAGGGCCGCTGCACGGTCCTGCTGGGGCCGAACGGCGCCGGCAAGAGCACGACGCTCAAGGCCATCTCGGGCATCCTGTCGATCGACGACGGCGCGGTGTCGGCCGGCAGCATCCGCTTCGGCGGACAGGCGATCACCGGCCTGGCCGCGCTGGACACGGTGGCGCGCGGGCTGATCCACGTGGTCGAGGGGCGCAAGGTGCTGCGCCACTTGAACGTCGAGCAGAACCTGGTCATCGGCGGCCATCTGCTGCCCGGCATGGCGAGCGTGCGCGAGCGACTGGAATTCGTCTACGCGACGATTCCCCGGCTCGCCGAACTTCGCGACCGCACCTCCGGCTACCTTTCGGGCGGCGAGCAGCAGCAGCTCTTGATCGGGCGCGCGATGATGGGCAAGCCGCGGCTGATGCTGATCGACGAGCCATCGCTGGGTCTGGCGCCGAAGATGATCGAGGAGATCTTCGCGCTGCTCGCCAAGCTCAAGACCCAGGGGCTGTCGCTGCTCATCGTCGAGCAGAACGCGCAGGCCGCCTTGGGACTGGCCGACCATGGCTACGTCATGGAAGGCGGTCGCGTGGTGCTCGAAGCGCCGGCCGAACAGTTGCGCGCGAACGAGGACATCCGGGAGTTCTATCTCGGGGTCAGCGTCGCGGGCGAGCGCAAGAACTATCGCGCGACCAAACACTACCGGCGCCGCAAGCGTTGGCTCGGCTGATGCGCATTGGCCTTCTTTCAAGGGATCTTTCATGAGCGAACCCGTCATCCTGCAGCGCGAGGGCGCCGTCGCCCGCCTGCGCTTCAACCGCCCCGCGCAACTTAATGCGGTGGACGTGCCGACGGCCCGCGCCTTCCTCGCGTGCTGCCAGGTGATCGCGGCGTCCCCGGACATCCGCGCCGTCGTGCTCAGTGGGGAGGGCGATGTCTTCGGCGTCGGTGGCGACCTCAACGAACTCGCCGGCGACGATGCGGCCTCGGCGGTGCCGGGGCTCATCGGGCCGGTGCACGAGGCGGTCAAGCTGATGGCCATGCTCGACGTGCCCTTCATTGCCCGCCTGCATGGCGTGGTCGCCGGCGGCAGCCTGAGCCTGGCCATGGCGTGCGACCTGGCGATCGCCGCCGAGGGCACGAAATTCAACCTGGCCTACGTGAACATCGGCGCCACCTGCGACGGGTCGGCCTCGTGGTCGCTGCCGCGCGTCGCCGGGATGCGCAATGCGATGGCGATCGCGCTGCTCGGCGAAAGCTTCGATGCGGCCGAGGCCTGGCGCTATGGCCTTGTCAACAAGGTGGTGCCGCTGGCGGAGCTCGACGCCAGCGTGGACGCGGTGGCGCAGCGCCTGGCGGCCGGCCCCACGCTGGCCATCGGTCGCATGAAGCGGCTCATCCGCACTTCGCTGGAGAACGACCTACCGACGCAACTCGACCTGGAGCAAGAGGAATTCGTCGCCAATGCGCGGACGGAAGACTTCACTGGCGCGGTCGCGGCCTTCCTGAAGAAGCAGCGGCCCCGGTTCAACGGGCGTTGAGCCGATCATCGGGCCGGCGCGGCGCGCGCGGCCCCGCGGCACTACCCGTGAAGCTTCCGAATTTGTTCGCGATCCGCCGATCCGTCCGGCTTTTTCGGCAGCGAATCCGCGAACACCACGAAGCGGGGCCGCTTGTAGCGCGCGATGCGGCTGGCGACGAAATCGGCGACTTCTTCTTGCGCGGGTGGCGGTGTGCGCGCCGGCACGCAGATCGCCTTGATCGACTCGCCCCACTGGGCATCCGGCACGCCGATCACAGCGACCTCTGCAATGCCGGCGTGCTGGCGGATCACGGCCTCGACTTCGGAGGGGTAGACGTTCTCGCCCCCCGTCTTGATTAGTTCCTTGGCGGCCAGCCGGCCCGTATACCAGAGGCGGCCGTTCGCGTCGATGCGACCGCTGTCGCCCGTGTGCAGCCAGCCGCCGCGCAGCAGACGCGCGTTGTCCTCTGGGCGCTGCCAGTAGCCCAGGCAGGCCGACGGCCCGCGCACGACGATTTCGCCAGCCTCGCCGTCCGGCACAAGCCGGCCGTCGTCGCCTTCGATGCCAATCGCGCACAGTGCCAACGGAAATCCGGCGGCACCGGGCGCATCGCGGAAACGCCCGAGTGTCGCCAGCCCCGACACCTCGGTTTGCCCGTAGCCGGCCCAGAAGGTGGCGTCAGGGCAGGCGGCTTCGAAGCGGCGAATCGTCTCGGGCGAGTCGAGGCCGCACACATGCCGGAGGCTGCGCAGCCGCGAAGGCACGCCATCGCACGCGGAGAGCAGGCCGTCGAGCATGGGCGCGAATTCGCCGAGCACGGTGGCTCGGTGGCGCTCCACGAGCGAGGCCGCTTCCTGCGGTTCGTACTGGCGCGTCAGCACGCTGCCGCCACCGGCCAACTGGACGGCGAGCACCAGCGAGATGGCCGTCGAATGGAACAGGGGCAGGCAGCACAGATGGACGTCATCGGTTCCCAGCTTCCATGCGCCTTGCAGTTGGATGGCGTTCGAAATCAGGTTGGCGTGCGAGATCGTGGCCGCTTTGGGGCGGCCGTCGGTCCAGGCGGTATGGATCAGCAGCAGCGGGGCGTCGGCAGACAGGGGCGTCGATGGGAGAGGGCCGTCGTCGATGTACAGGTCGTCGAGGCATTGGAAGCCCTCGCGGCGAATTCCGATGGTGATCGGTTCCAGATCCGGGCCGGTGCGCGCAAGGGAGAGATCGAGCAAGGGCCAGAACTCATCCTCGGCCAGAACCGTCTTCGGCGTGTCGTTCTCCAGCACAGCCAGCACTTCGGCAGCGGACAGGCGCCAGTTGATCGCGGACACGATGGCGCCCAGTTGCGCCGCTGCGCCGAGCAACTCCACGTACTCGATGCGGTTCTTCGACAGGATGGCGACGCGATCGCCTTGCGCGACGCCGAGCCGGTGCAAACCTGCGGCCAATTGCTGGACGCGCCGCCAATGCGCGCGGTGCGTGACCGCGCCGTCCTGCTCGCGAAACGCGATGCCGTCGCCATGGACCGTGGCGTTGCGGCGCAGTATGTCGCCCAGCGTGTAGTCGCTCGCGCGCTCCATCACATCTTCCTTGCCTGGGCCTCGGCCAGCCGACCCGTGGCTTCGAGAACGGGCTTGACGCTTTCCAGCGCGCCGCCGCCGTCGCAGGGGATCACGGCGCCCGAGATGTAGCTGGCGTAGGGTGAAGCGAGGAACAGCGCCAAGTTGGCGATGTCGTCCAGCGTTCCGAGCCGCTTCAGCGGAACCATGCTCGTGGCCTGCGCGAGTTCCTCGTCGCTTTGCGCCATGAGGCGCCTGACGCCTTCGGTGCCATCGATCGGGCCCGGCGAGATGGCGTTGATCCGAATGCCGTCCAGGCCCCACTCGAGCGCGAGCACGCGGGTGAGCTGATCGACCCCGGCCTTCGCGGCACAAGCGTGGGACTGATAGCGCATCGGGATCGTCGATTGGGGCGCCGTGATGTTGATGACCGAGGCGCCGGGCTTGCGTAGGTGCCCGTAAGCCTGGCGCATGACGTGAAACGTGCCGAGCAGATCGATGTCGACGACGGCCTTGAACCCGTTGGCCGACATATGTCGCGCCTGAGCGAAGAAATTGCCTGCGGCACCCGACACCATCACATCGACAGCGCCGAACTTCGCGGCCGCTTCGGCCATGGCTTGTCCGACCGCCTCGAAATCGCGCACATCAGCGCAAAAGCCCGCCACGCGATGCCCGTGCCCGGTCAGTGCGGCGACGGCATGGTCGACGTTCTCGCGCCGGCGGCTCACAACGCTCACGTCCGCGCCCTGCCGGGCGAAGGCGTCGGCAATGCCGAAGTTGATCCCGGTGGTACCCCCGAAGACAATGACATGACGTCCTTTGAACTGCAGATCGATGCGCATCAACACCCCATGCTTGGATCGAGCTTGATATTTTGAGTGAAGCTCAAGTTTATGCCATGTCGTTTTCCCTATGATTGTTAGTGCGCTTTGGAATCGATAATTGAGAGTAGCTCAAATCAAGTCAGAAATCGAGTCAAGAAGGGGCAAGAGCAGCATGAAATCGACCATGATGCCGGTGCAGCTCAGCACCAATCTGATCCTCGAGCGCGCGGGCACTTATTTCGGCGACCAGAGTGCGCTCGGCCGCTTGCCCGACAAGTCCACCTACCGACGCAGCTATGCGGAGATCTACCGGCGTGCCCGTCAGCTCGCACAGGCCTTGCGGGACAAGGCCGGGATCGCGAGGGGCGAGGCTGTCGCCACGATGAGCTGGAACCATGCCTGGCACCTGGAGTGCTACTTCGGCATCCCGGCAGCCGGCGCCGTGCTGCACACGCTCAACCTGCGGCTGTCCCCCGAGGACATCGCCTACATCATGGACGACGCTGGCGATCGCGTGCTCGTCATCGACGACGTGTTGCTGCCGATCTGGGAGCGTGTCCGACCTTTGCTGAAGGATCCGCCGCGCGCCATCGTCGTGCCCTTTAGCGGTACGCCGCTGGCCGAGGGCATGGAAAGCTACGAAGACTTCATCGCCGGCGACGCCGCCGGCTACCAGTACCCGGAGCAGGACGAGAACGAAGCCGTAGGCATGTGCTACACCTCGGGCACCACCGGGCGGCCCAAGGGTGTGGTGTATTCGCACCGCTCGATGGTGCTCCACGCCATCACCGGCTGCATTCCCGACCTGTTCTCGCTGTCGGCGCGCGACCGGGTGATGATGGTCACGCCCATGTTCCATGCCAACGCATGGGCCGTGCCCTTCTCGGCCATGATGGTCGGTGCGAACCAGATCCTGCCCGGCCCACACCTTGGCGGTGAAGACCTGCTCGACCTGATGGAAGAAGGGCAGGCCACCATGGCCCTTGGCGTGCCGACCATCTGGATGATGATTTACCAGGCGCTCGAGCAGCCAACCCGTCAGCGCAACCTGGTCAAGGGCATGCGCATGCTGATCGGCGGCGCGGCGGTGCCGCAGTCGATGATCGCCAACTTTGGGCGATACGACATGCACATCGTGCAAGGTTGGGGCATGACCGAGACCTCGCCGATGGGCAGCTTCCCGATCATGAAGCCGGAGCATGCCTTGCTGTCGGAGGAGAAGCAACACGCCATCCGCGCGATGCAGGGTGTGGCTGCGCCCATGGTCGAGATGCGCATCGTCGATGAAGTCGATGGTGTGCAGCCATGGGACGGCAAGGCCGCCGGCGAGGTGCAAGTGCGTGGGCCATGGATCACGGGCAGCTACCACGCGACGCCCAATGACCCTGGCAAGTTCACCGCCGACGGCTGGCTGCGCACCGGCGACGTGGGCACCATCGACGCACATGGCTACATGCACCTGGTTGACCGCAGGAAGGACCTCATCAAGTCGGGCGGTGAATGGATCAGTTCGGTCGACCTCGAAAATCTTGTGATGGGCCATCCTGGCGTGGCAGAAGCTGCGGTGGTGGCGATTCAGCATCCGAAGTGGGGCGAGCGTCCACTGGTGGTGGTCGTGAAGCGCCCGGGAGCGGAGGTCGATGCGGCGGCGTTGCGCGATTTTCTGAGGCCAAAACTCGCGCGCTTCCAGCTGCCGGATGACTTTGAGTGGGTCGATGCAATTCCCAAGACCGCGACGGGCAAATTCCTGAAAACACGCATGCGCGAGATGTACCGCGACCGCGTGTCGGTGTCGCCGAGCTGACGACGCTTCGGGGGATCACGCCCAGTGGTCGCGCCAGCGCGAACACTGGGGCCGGCTGTGGGTATCGAGTTTGGCCCAGAGCAGAAAGTCGATCGTGTTGCCATCGCGGTCGACCGCGGATTTGTTCCTCTCGCAAATCGCATTCCGCCAGAGCAGAATCTTGTGCGGCACCCAGGATCTCTGGTCGCGAGCCCAAAGGTGAACTCGATCTGCCAGCACGCAATCGAAACGATCTGGAGAACCAGCATGCCGAAACCGAAGATCCTGACCTATATCGACGCCGGAACTTTCGACGGAACGTCACGTGTGATGAGGACGATCGCACAGCAGCTTCCTCCCGCCGCATACGAGATCCGAGCAGTCATCGCGGACGACCTCAAGCATGACACGGCGCTCTTCGAGGACACCGTTCTGTTTGTCATGCCGGGCGGTGCTGACCTTCCTTTTTGCGAAGCGTTGAACGGTGCCCCCAACCAGCGCATTCGGCGGTTCGTCGAGGAAGGTGGCGTCTACCTCGGCATCTGCGCAGGCGCGTACTACGCCTGCAGGGAACTCGCGTTCCATGCCGGAACCGATGGTGCGATCTGCGGCGCACGCGAACTGAGGTTCGTGGATGCCGTCGCAGTGGGCTCGCTGCCCCAACTCACCGGGGGTGTCTCCTACGACGCAACGCCGAGGAGCGCTGCAGCGGCTGAAATTCGGACGACAGATCGACTGACTGCCGCCCCAGTGACCCTTTACGCGCACTACCACGGCGGCTGCCGCTTCGATCTCGGCGACGCGACGAGCGATGTAGCGCAGATCCTGGCCGTGTACACGGGCATCGAGGGCGCTCCGCCCGCCATCGTGAGCTCACGTGTGGGCAACGGGAGCGCGATCCTGACGGGTGTCCACTTGGAGATGTCGGAGCGGGAGTGCAAGGACGCACTGTGTGGACACTGCGACATGGCTGCACACATGCACGTGTGCCACAAGCTTGCAGAGACCGGAAAGGCGCGATTGGAGGTTTTCCGGCAGCTGCTTGTTCACGCCGGGCTCAGGCTGCGCTGACCGTTCAAGGCGTCCAATACCAGACCGCAGAGTTGGTGAGAAAGGTCTCCCACATCGCGTGCGGCTTGCTGGGATCATCGTCGTCGTAGAGGCGGGCAAGATGCCATTGGGCCTCGATCCGCTCTCTCGATGAGTCGCCGAAGCCATCCTGCTCACCCTGGGCCAGGTAGCGACCGGCAAAGCTTGCCAGCGAGGCATGCTGCTCCGATTGATTCTTCCAGAGCACCGTGAATCCGATGAGAGCGCCGTCTGTCATTCCGTGCGCGTCGAACCACGCTTCAGGGCTAGGCTTCCCCACCTTGGTCTGGTAGCGGCCGGTGAAGTGGGCATCTGGCCCGATGGAAAGAATCTCGAGTCCGCCTCCGTTGCGGCCGAGCCATCGTCCAATACGGATTGTCATGGTGTCTCCTTTGCGTTGCGTGGATCGGAAGTCGTTGCACCGATACTTCTTACCGGTCGCGATCAAGCAGTTCCATGCGTCATACCCGATCTGTCGCCTCCATCCAAGGTGAGCAATGCCCCTGACGTAACCGCGACGGGCGTACGATGATTTTGCGCCGTTGAAGTCCTAGGGCGCCTTGACACCGGCCTCCGCTGCGAGCCGATGGATGAGCGCCACGACCCTTTCCTGGGCATCCTTGCTGACCGGCAACAACGAAGCCCGTTGGACCGCTTCATCGAACTTCACGATGCCCGACGCAAGCAGCGCACGATTGAAATTCCGGTCTTTCTCTCGGTTCGCAACGCATTTGGCCAAGAAGAGGTCAAGGGGGTCCAAGCAGAGTCCGACCTTGCCGTTCGTATTCTGATTCTGAACGCGCACGAGGCGCTCGCGCCACCCGATAGGCAGCTTCGAGGTGCTCGAATCGACACCCTGGGCGTAGTAGCCGTACGTTTCATGGAACAGGGAGCCCTCTCCGAGATTGCCATCGACAAGGTCCGATAGCCGCTTCTCATCGTTCATCGGCAGCACGTCTGCCTCGGCCGACATCGTGCAGACCTCAGGCGGGTGCGCAATCGAGCCCAGAATGGACTGGCTTCCGACGATGATGATCTCGTACTCGTTGGTGACATCAGCCGCCGCGCGGATGATGTGCTCCAAGTCAGCCTTCTGCACTGCTCAGCTCTTTGAGGCCTCGAACCTTGGCGATGATGTCAAGGCGGACATCCTGCGGAAGCACCGTCGACAGCGGTGAGGCTTGACGCAGCTCACGGGCTTCTTCTGAAGTCGCCAACGCCAGGTCCCATCGACGTCCGGCAAGAATTTCGCGCCACTTCGTCCACAGCGGCATGGTCCGCGCATCGCCCTTGGCCATCCACTTTTCGAGCGTGGCTTCAGCGCGCCCCGCGAGCGAAGGGTCGTTGGTGATGCGCCGTACCGCTTCTTGGTGCATGAGCCAGCTCTGATAGTCCTGTGCGATGTGATTGCTGGCGGGCGATGCGGGCCTGCGGTCCGGCTCATCGGTTGCAACCAACGCCAAATCAGCAGCCGCCCCCAGGGCAGCGAGCACTCTCAAATAGGTGCCCATCGTTGGGGATGCGGCCCCAGACTCGACTGCGTGGAGCGTCGAGCGCGAGATTCCTGCGGCTTGAGCGAGCTCAACTGCCGATATGCGCTTGGCCTTTCGTATCAGGCGCAGGCGCTCACCGAGCTGGCGCAGCAGCTGGTTTTGAAGCGAACTTTCAAGAGTTGACCGAGCAGGCATGTCGTGCATTTTAGCCAAAACGGCCTATTTTGTCTACAATGTAGGACGTTTCCTTGCCATCGCGGTCGAAGGTCGAGAGCCCGACTTCGAGAGGCCAAGCTTGAAGCGTTGCTCTGACGGGCGAATGTCGGTGTGGCAACGCGCGCACGCGCCGCCATAGTAAGTGGCGGTAGCCATGAATATGCTGCAGCCGTGAAAGTGGCAGCGAAAGGATCAGAAGGATCAAGCAAAGAAGCGACTGCGTGAACCGATCAAAGAGAGGCTCGATGCTGAATTCCGACCGTCTCTGACCAAGATTGGAGTGAACCCCTGAAGCTGGACCACCGGGGTGCATCGTCGCAGCTGCATGCTGGGCTCATGGGAGGTGGCCGTGGTGGGATCTCCACCTGAGCCTGGGGCGCGCGCCAGGCACTGTGGCCGAACAGGCGCTCAAGCGCATTGCAGCGCTCTATGCGGTCGAGTAGTCCTCCTGAGCGGAGTCGTCATTTAGCGGTAGCTATCGCTCGCGGGAACCGCCTCAGAATGCGACGTTCTCGGCACCTTTGAGCGAAAGGATCTCGCGCGCCTGCCCTGGTGTGGCGATCTGGAGGCCAAGCCCTTCCAGAATCTCCCGCACCTTGTGTACCTGTTGGGCATTCGACTCGGCCAGTTTTCCCGGCCCGATCCACAGGCTGTCCTCCAGCCCGACGCGAACATTCCCGCCCATGGACGCAGCCATGGCCGCCACCTTCATCTGATTGCGGCCCGCTCCAAGCACCGACCATCGGTAGTCGTCGCCGAACAGGCGGTCCGCCGTGCGCTTCATGTGCATGACGTCGTCCGGGTGCGCACCGATGCCGCCGAGGATGCCGAAGACCGTCTGGACGAAGAAGGGCGGCTTGACGAGCCCGCGATCGATGAAGTGAGCGAGGTTGTAGAGGTGCGAGGTGTCGTAGCACTCGAACTCGTAGCGCGTGCCGCTGGCGGAAAGCTCCGAGAGCGCGGTCTGGATGTCGCCGTAGGTATTGCGGAAGATCAGGTCCTTGCTGCCCTCGAGATAGGGGCGCTCCCAGTCGTGCTTGAACTCCTTGAATCGCTCCAGCATCGGGAACAGGCCGAAGTTCATCGAACCCATGTTCATCGAGGCCACCTCCGGGCGCAGTTCGACGGCGGGGCGAATGCGTTCCTGCACGGGCATGTAGGGCGATCCGCCGGTGGTGAGGTTGATCACCGCGTCGCACTCGCTCTTGATGCGCCCCAGAAAGGGCGTGAAGGCCTCGGGGCGCTGGTCCGGCTTGCCGGTCACCGGGTCGCGCGCGTGCAAATGGATGATGGCTGCGCCCGCCTTTGCCGCCGCGATCGAAGACTCTGCGATCTCCTCCGGCGTCACCGGCAGGTGCGGCGACATCGAAGGCGTGTGGATCGCGCCCGTCACAGCGCAACTGATGATGACGACCTTTTGCTGGTGCATGCATTGCTCCTTTGTGTTGCTGTAAAGTACTATACGCTAGAGTACGATATGGCGACAATGCCGGAGAACTCGGAGACAAGCGCATGCTGACACCGCAAGATGACCTCATCGGGCACCAGCTCCCGACCACCTTCGACCAGATCGACAACAGCGATCCGGCGTGGATGGAGCGGCTCTGGTACACCGGCCACCCCTCGCCGGCGGGAGACCTCATCTTCGACATCGGCCTCGGCTATCACCCCAACCGGAACGTGATGGATGCGTTCGCCGGCGTCGCCCTGCCGGGGCGGCAATGGAACTTCCGTGCATCGCGCCACCTGCGACCCGATCCGCTGACCACGCGCGTCGGTCCGCTGGAGATCCAGGTGGTCGAAGGCCTGCGCAGGCATCGCCTGACCCTGGGCAGCAACGCGTCGGGGATTCGCTTCGAGCTGGAGTTCATCGGGACGATGAACCCGCACGAGGAGAAGGCGCACCTGCGCCGCCGCGACGGACGCATCACCGAGAACATGGCGCGTGCGCAGCAGCTCGGGCGCTATGAAGGCTGGATCGAATTCGACGGGCGGCGCGTCGAACTGGACGGTGCACAGTGGCTCGGGCAGCGTGACCATTCATGGGGGGTGCGCGCCGAGATGCGCACGGACGAAAGCCATCCTCCGCTGACCTTCTATCCGCCGTTCTTCTACGCCTGGACCACCGCGCAGTTCAAGGACCGTGGCCTGCATGTCTTCTTCAAGGAGCGCGCGCCCGGCGAGAAGATCTATTTGTCCGGTGAAGAGGTGTTCACGCTGGGCGGCAAGGTGTCGTCGCGCAACCAGCTGGTGGACGTGCGTCACGAGGTCCGGTGGTTCGACGATCCGCACGGCCAGAGCGTCGAGTCCGCCGTGTTCCATCTGCGTTTTGCAGATGGTCGAGAGCGGCCGATCACGATCCGTACCCTGCCCACGCGCTACTTCCTCAAGGGCGGACTCTACGGCGGGCTCAACGGCTGGTTCCAGGGCGATGACCGCGGCAAGGCCTACGCCGAAGCCGATCAGTGGGATCTGAGCGACCCCGCCACGCGCCAGTTGGTACGCACGCTGGGCGACCAGGTGATCGAGGTGCGCGACGGCGACGAGGTCGGCTGGGGCATCATGGAATACGGCGTCGGCAAGGACTACGCGCTCTACAAGGCTGTGCAGAAGCATCCGCCGATCTAGGTAGCAGCATCGCGGTGCTTGCTCAGCATCGCGCCAGCGGCCGCCTGGAGCTCCCCGGTACTGCGGCACAGGATCTGCGTCCGGTTCTCCAGCTCCATCGCGGCCTGCAGGCTCGACGCCTCGGCGTTGGCCCACATCCCGCGCTTGGTCATCCAGACGCCGAAGGCGCTGTTGGCGACGATGAGCGATGCGATCTCGCAGACGCGCGCCATCAGCTGCCCGTCATCCGCGACCTCGCTCACCAAGCCGATGCGGTCCGCCTCTTCGGCCTTCACCATGCGGCCGGTCAGCATCATCTCGAACGCGCGCGACAGGCCGATGCATCGCGGCAGCAGCCAGCTCACACCCATGTCGCAACTCGACATGCCGACGCGCACGAAAGCCGAATTGAACCGGGCCGACGAGCCGGCGATCCGGATGTCGCAGGCCAGGGCAATGCCCAGACCGGCGCCGCTGGCAGCGCCGTTGACGGCGGCGATGACCGGTTGGGGCAGGGCGCGCAGGCGCTGGATCAATCCCGCGAACGCCTCCTGGCGCCGCATCCAGAGCGCGGTCTCCTCAGGCCCGTTGCCCGGCGCATCGCCGGCCGACGCCAGATCGAAGCCGGCACAGAAGCCGCGTCCCGAACCGCTAATCACGAGCACCCTGCAGCGGGTGTCCGCGCCGACCGAGTCGAGCAGCCGGCCTGCGTCGGCCACCATCGCATCGCTGAGCGCATTGAGTTTTGCGGGCCGGTGGAGCCGCAGAAGGCTGACGCCGTCGGCCAGCGTCTCGAGCCGAACATCAGGCATAGATCGCCTCGATCACGTCCGCATACTTCTCGCCAACGCTCTTGCGCCTCACCTTCATCGTGGCGGTGACTTCGCCATCGTCGTGGTCCAGCTCCTTGGTCAGCAGATGGAACTTGCGCACCTGCTGCACCTGCGGCATGCGCGCATTGACGGCGTCGACCTCCTTCTGGATCAGGGCCTGGACCTGCGCCTGTTCGACCAGATGCCTGAAGGTGGTGTAGGCCAGGCCGTTCTCCTCCGCCCACTTGCCCACGCCTTCGAAGTCGATCTGGATCAGGGCCGACACGAAGCGCCGACGGTCCGCCACCACGATCGCTTCGCGGATGTAGGGCGAGAAGCGCAGCGCGTTCTCGATCTCCGACGGTGTGATGTTCTTGCCGCCGGCGGTGATCATGATGTCCTTCTTGCGATCGACGATGCGCAGCTCCTGGCCCGCCGGACCGTCGACCCAGCGGGCCACGTCGCCCGAATGCAGCCAGCCTTCGGCGTCGACGGCCTCCAGCGTGGCGGCGTCGTTTCGGAAGTAGCCGCGAAAGACGACGTCGCCACGGATCAGGATCTCGCCGTCGTCGGCGAGCTTCACCTCGACGCCCGGATAGGGCACGCCGACCGTGCCGACCGGCGATGCGTCGGTGGTCTGCATCGTCGTGGCACCCGAAGCCTCGGTCAATCCGTAGGCCTCGCGGATCGGCACGCCCAGCGTCCGGAAGAACTGAAGGATGTCCGGCGCGATAGGGGCGCCCGACGAGATGGCAATGCGGCAACGGCGCAGCCCGACGAAGTTGAGCAGCGCGCGCAGGATCACGACATACCAGAACGCCCAGAGCACGCGCTGGCCGAAGCGCCACGTCGAACGCGGCGCCGACCCGAAGCCGGCCAACGAGCGCATGGCCCGCTCGTAGAGCGCGAGCCGCAGGCCGCCGGCCTCCCGAAGCTTGAACTGGATGGAGGCGTGGAACTTCTCCCAGATGCGCGGCACGCCGAAAAACACCTGCGGGGACAGCTCGCGCAGGTCTTCCTGCACCGTGCGCAGGCTCTCGGCGAAGTTCACCACGGCGCCGGTCGCCATCGGCACATGGATCGAGAACATCTGCTCGGCCACGTGGCACAGCGGAAGGTAGGAGACCAGCGCGTCCTCGGGCCGGCAGCGCAGCGCAGTGTTGAGTCCGCGCGCGGCGCAGCCGAGGCCGCGCCAGCTCATCATCGCGGCCTTGGGCCGGCCGGTCGACCCGGAGGTGAAGACGATCAGGCCGATGTCGTCGAGCTTTAGCTTGGCAAGACTGTCGGCGATCAACCCAGGTTGTTCCTTCTGGAGCCGCTGGCCCAGCGCCAGCACGTGCTCGAAATCATGGATGCCGTTGCGGTCGTAGTGCCTCAGGCCGCGCGGGTCCATCACGACGATGGCTCGCAGGAAGGTCAGGTTGTGCCGGATGGAGAGAACCTTGTCGAGCTGCTCCTGGTCCTCGCAGACGATGACCGGCGCTTCGGAGAGTGCCAGCAGGTACTCGACCTCCGGGGCCGGCGAGGTGGGATAGACGCCGGCCGCGATGCAGCCGACCAGCGCGACGCCGAGCTGCGCGAACACCCATTCGCGGCAGTTCTCGCCGAGGATCGCCACGTTCTCGCCGCGCTGCAATCCGAGCGCGAGCAGTCCGAGCCCGAAATGGCTGGCGGTGTCGGCGAAGGCCGCCCAGCTCACCGGCTGCCACACGCCGCCTTCCTTCTGGCGCAGCGCGACCGCATCGGGCTTTTGCTGCGCCCACTGCATCAGCTGAGCGGGCAGGGTGAGCTGCTCCATGCCTGCGGTGACCGTGCTCATCGCGCCTCCCTCATGAGAGCCAGCGTTTTCGCCGCTTGTAGTGTTTGGTCTCGCGGAAGCTGACGCGCTCCTGGCCATCGTCGCTGCTTCCCAGGTAGAAGCGTTGTACATCGGGATCGCCAAGCAGCACCTCCTTTGCACCGTTGATGACGATGCGGCCGTTTTCCATGATGTAGCCGTAGTCGGCCACGCCGAGCGCGACGCGCGCGTTCTGCTCCACCAGCAGCATCGCGACGCCTTGCTCGCGGTTGATGCGCGCGATGATGCCGAAGATGTCCTGCACCACCAGCGGCGCCAGCCCGAGAGAGGGCTCGTCGAGCAGGATCAGCCTTGGCTGGCCGACCAGCGCGCGGCCGATGGCGAGCATCTGCTGCTCGCCGCCCGACAGGTAGCCCGCCAACTGCTTGCGGCGCTCCTTCAGGCGCGGGAAGTAGTCGTACACCATCTCGGTGTCGGGCTTCGCGTTGGACCGGCCGGTCAGCGCGTTGGCCGCGGCGACCAGGTTCTCGTCGACGGTGAGTTCGCCGAAGACATGCCGGCCCTCGCGCACGTGTGCGAGCCCGCGCCGCGGCAACTGATGAGGCGCCCAGCGCGCGATGTCCTCGCCGAAGAAGTGGATGCTGCCGCTCGCGACGCGTCCGTTCTCGAGCGGCAGGATGCCGGATGCCGCCTTCAGTGTCGTCGTCTTGCCGGCGCCGTTGGAGCCGAGCAGGGCGACGATCTGCCGGTCGGGCACGTCGATCGACAGGCCGCGCAGCGCCTGGATGCTGTGGTGATAGACCACCTCGACGTTGGATACCGTCAAGGCGGCGCTGCCGGCGCAGTTCACGCCCTGATCCATCCGCTCGCAGGCTCCATCGTCTTTTTCACCGGGTCGTACCGATACATGCGGCCCGAGGGAATCTGATGCTTGCTGAGGTCGACAAGAAGCCCCGTCACGCCGCCCGAGTCCCAGTCTTTCATCGATTCCAATGCGGCCTTCATGTTGGGCAGCGTCAGCGGCTTGTTGGCCTTGATGCAGCGCTCTGCCACTTCCGCGAACACCATGCCCGATAGCCATGCGCTCACGTAGAACATCGAAATGTGCTTCATGTCGGGCCGGTTCTTGGCGGTGAACTCGCGGATCGTGTTGATCGTCGGCGAATCGGTCTCGTGGCCATAGCGGTAGGGTGCAACGCCGGTGAGGCTTTCGCCCATCGCGCCCAGCGCGTCGTACGCCGGCTTGTTCAAGCCCCATGCAGTTCCCATCACCTGGCTGTTCAGACCCGCTTCGCGCATCTGGCGAACGAACTCGGGTATCGGCGCCAGGATGTAGCCCTGGAAGATCACGATGTCGGGCCGGGCGCGGCGCAGCTTCGCCACCTCCGGGCCGACGTCGATACCGGCCTGCTTGGTCACGATCTCGGTGACGATCGGAAGACCGAGCTTCTCGGCCCGTGCCTTGCCGGCAGGAATGCCGTCGCGTCCGAACTCGGTGTCGGCATAGACGTAGGCGATCTTCGGCTTGTTGGCGGCGCCCTGCGACGTGCGCGCGATGTACTCCATGAGAATCTCGTGCATCGCGCCGTAGATCGGGCCCGGCACGAAGTGCTGCGGCATGTTCACCGGATCGGCCATCGAACTCGCGAGCGAGGTGGAGGAGGTCAGGATCGAATTGGAGGCGATGGCGTCCTGCGCCACCGCCTTGGCCCACTGGGTGCTGTCGCCGTAGAAGAACGAGGGCTTCTCCGCGGCCATGATCTTCTTGAAGATGGCGACCCCCTGGTCGAGCTTGAAGCCGCTGTCCTCGTACACGTAGCGCAGCTTGCGGCCGGCGACACCACCGGTGCTGTTCTTCCAGGCGATGAAGTCGTTCAGCCCGTAGTGCATGTCGGTGCCCGCGAACGAGAAGATGCCGGTGATCGGCTGGGAAGCGCCGATCACGATATCGCCCTTCGCCGCCTGCGCCCAGGCGGGGGACAAACCCAGCGCGCCAAGCGCCGTGGCGGCGCCCAGCGATTGGATGACTTGGCGCCTGCGAATGTCTGTCATGTCGGTCTCCTTTTGTGACGTGCCGGGTCGGCGGATGGTTCAGGTCTTGAAAGGCCACACGTGGAAAGTGCGGCGCACCCGCGCCCACACGGCCGAGAGCCCACGCGGCTCGAAGATCAGGAAGACGATGATCAGCACGCCGAAGACGATCTGGCCCATCGGCAGCAGCAGGGCGGCAATGCCCGGGAACCATTGCGAGCTCACATGGGATGTCAGGCGCAGCAGCTCGGGCACGAAGGTCATGAACATCGCGCCCAGGATGCTGCCCAGCACGGTGCTGCCGCCGACGATGATGGCGGCGAGATAGAAGATCGACAGCGTGAGCACGAAGTACTCGGGCGTGATGGAGCCGTAGAAGTAGCCCAGCAAGCCGCCCGCGACGCCCGCGTAGAAGGCGCCGAGCGCGAAGGCCAGGAGCTTGGTGCGCAGCAGGCTCACGCCGAGGATCTCGGCCGAGATGTCGCGGTCGCGCACCGCGATGAAGGCGCGGCCGATGTGCGTGCGCGAGAGGTTGCGCACCGCCAGCGCCATCAGGAAGGCGCAGCCGAAGATCAGGTAGAAGTTGGCGCGATCGCCGACCAATTCGAAGCCGAAGAGGCGCGCGCGCGGGATCGACGTGCCCGGCACGCCGCCGGTCACCGGCTCCCATTCGCGGAAGATGAAGGTCAGGATGAAGTGTGCGGCCAGCGTGGCGATGGCCAGGTAGAGCCCCTTGACGCGCAGGCTCGGCAGCCCCACGAGCACGCCGATGAGCGCCGCCAGCAGCCCGGCCGCCGGCAGTGCGACGAAGAAGGGAATGCCGTGCTTCGCGAGCCAGGCCACGGTGTAGCAGCCCACGCCCATGAAGGCGGCATGCGCGAGCGAGATCTGGCCCGTGCTGCCGGTCGTGATGTTCAGGCCCAGCGTGGCGATGACGTGGATGCCGATGATGCAGCTCATCGCCAGCACGTAGTCGCTGCCGTAGAGAGGCAGCGCGAACAGCGCCACCGTGAAGGCCAGCATCCAGCGGCGCGCGGTGGAGGAGTCCCACAGCTGCTCCTCGGCGGCAAAGTTCTCGTGAAAGACGCCGGTGCGCATGGTCAGAGCCTTTCGATCGTGCGGGTGCCGAAGATGCCGTAGGGACGCACGACCAGGATGGCCAGCACCACGACGTAGGGCACGACGTCGCGCGCCTTGCCGCCGAGGTAGCCGGCGGTCACCGCATCGATCCAGCCGATGATCAGGCTGGCGACGATGGCGCCGAGGATGCTGTCCAGCCCGCCGAGGATGATCACCGCGAAGGCGCTCAGGGCCGTTGCGGCCAGCAGGGGCGAGAGATTGGCCGAGGAGGCGATGAGAACGCCGGCCACCGTGCCGACCACGCCCGACAGCACCCAGGTCAAACGCTGCGCGAAGCGGATGTTGATGCCCAGAGTGCAGGCCGTGACGGGGTCGCTCGCCGTCGCGCGCATCGCGATGCCGGTCTTCGAATAGCGGAAGAAGAGGATGAAGGCGATGATCAGCGCCGCGGCGACCGCGAAGTTGCCGATCGCGGTGCCCGGGATCATCACCTCGCTGAAGTTCAGCGGGCGGCGCGGAAGCAGCGGCGGCACGGAGTAGGTGTCGCTGCCCCAGAAGGACTCGACCACGCCGTGGATGATGCTGGCCATGCCGATCGTGGCCATCAGCACCGACACCGCCGACTGGCCGGCCAGCGGCCGCAGCACCAGCCGCTCGATCAGCACCGCGAGCAGCGCGATCAGGAGCAGCGACAGCACGAAGGCCGGCACCGGCGAGAGGCCGAAGATCACGTTGCCCGTGTAGTAGAGGTAGGCCCCCAGCATCATGACCTCGCCGACCGCGAAGTTGACGACACCGGTGCCCTTGTAGACCAGCACGAAGCTCAGCGCGATCAGCGCCAGCACGCCGCCCGACAGCAGGCCGATCAGGCTGTATTCCAGCAGCTCGTAGAGGGCGGGTGCGTTCATGCGATCGCCTCTTCGGCCTCTTCGGCTTCGGCGCCGAGGTAGGCCCGGATCACCTCGGGGTGCCGGCGCACCTCGGCGGGCGACCCGCTGGCGATGACCTCGCCGAAGTTCAGTACCACCACGTGGCTGGAGATGTCCATCACCATGCCCATGTCGTGTTCCACCAGCAGCACTGTCACGCCCCAGTCCTCCTGCACGTCGAGGATGAAGCGCGCCATGTCTTCCGTCTCCTCGCGGTTCATGCCCGCGACGGGCTCGTCGAGCAGCAGCACGCGCGGCCGCATCGCCAGCGCGCGCGCCAGCTCGACGCGCTTCTGCAGGCCGTAGGAGAGAGCGTCGACCGGCTTGTGGCGGATGTGGTCGATCTCGAGGAAGTCGATCACCCGGCGTTCGATCTCCGCGCGCAGCGCCAGCTCTTCCTGCTGCGCGCTTCTCGCATAGAGCAGGCTCGACATCAGGCCCGAGCGCATCAGGTGGTGGCCGCCCAGCTTGATGTTCTCGAGCACGCTGAGGCCGTGGAACAGCGCGATGTTCTGGAAGGTGCGCGCCAGCCCGAGGCCGGCGCGGCCGTAGACCGGCGTGTCGGTGATGTCGTCGCTGCCCAGCAGCACGCGGCCGGAGGCGGGGCGGTAGAAGCCCGAGATGGTGTTGAAGACGCTGGTCTTGCCGGCGCCGTTGGGCCCGATCACGGCCGTGATCTCTCCCGCCCGGGCCGCGAAGGAAACGCCGCGCAGCGCACGGATGCCGCCGAAACGCAGTTCGACCTGTTCGACCGAAAGAGAGAGGCCGCCCCAATCAGAGGGGCGCTGGCCTTCGGGGGGCTCGGAGCTCATGGCGTGCGTGTCCTTGCTGCAGTGTCGCGAATATTCGTACACTACTGCACAATAAGGATACGCACATAAGGAATTTCCCTGTGTGCCGGTGCCGGCGAGCCGGGACTCAGGCTTCGATCGGCTCCTGCAGATAGGACAGCAGGTTGCGCTTCATCGTGTCGAGCGTCTTGGCCGTGGTCTCGAGCTGGGTTTCGGGAAGGCCCGCCAGGATCTGCTGGTTGAGCTGGTGGCTGACCTTGCGCATGCGATTGATGAGCTGCTTGCTCTTGGGCTCGAGAAAGACGCGGTTGACACGGCGGTCGCTGGCATCGGCGTCGCGGCGTACCAGCCCCGACTTCTGGAGGCGATCGATCAGGCCGCCGATGGCGACCTTGCCCAGGTCGAGTTCTTCGGCGAGCTGCGACTGCGTCATGCCGTCTTGCCGCGACAGATAGGCCAGGACCCACCACTGGGATCGGGTGACGTTCAGCGGCTTCAGGCAGCGGTCGAAAGCGCTGCGCCGCAGGCGCGACGCGTCGTGGATCAGAAACCCGAGCCTGAGCTCCCAGTCGGTGCTTGTTGTCGGTTCAGCGGCCATGTGCTCTCCTTGGACGATTCATTACTATACGCATGCGAACATTTTATGACCGCGCCTCGCGTGCCCTCAACCGGGCGCCTCGATCCGGATCAGCCGCTTGCCCAGGTTCTCGCCGCGGTAGAGCCCCGCGATCGCATCGGGCGCCTGCTCGATGCCTTCCAGGATTTCCTCCTGGTACTGGAGCCGGCCTTCGCGCAGCCATTGCGCCAGCTCGCGGCGCGCGATGTCGCCGTGTTCGGGATGATCGAAGATGACGAAGCCCCGCATGGACGCGCGTTTGACGAGCAGGTGCCGCTCCACGCGCGGTCCTAGCGGCGGCGGATCCCAGCTCGCCACCGAGGCGGTGCCGCAGATCACGACCCGGGCGTCGACGTTCAGGCGCTCCATCACGGCGTCGCTGATCGCGCCGGCCGTGTTGTCATAGTAGACGTCGACGCCGTCGGGGCAGGCGGCCGCAAGCTGCGGGGCGAGCGCGCCGGCCTTGTAGTCGACGGCCGCGTCGTAGCCGAACAGCCCGGTGCACAAGGCGCTCTTCTGCGCGCCGCCAGCGATTCCGACGCTGCGGCAACCCTTGATCTTCGCGATCTGCCCCACGCAGGAGCCGACGGCGCCCGCCGCGGTCGACACGACCACCGTCTCGCCGGGCTTTGGCCGGCCGATCTCGAGCAATCCGTAGTGCGCCGTGACCCCGTTGATGCCCAGCACCCCGAGCGAGGTGGACAAGGGCAGGCCGTCGTCCTCCACCTTGCGCTGGATCGCCGCGCCGTCGATCGCCGCATAGTCCTGCCAGCCGAACATGCCGGTGACGTATTCGCCGGGCTGGAAGCCGGGATGCCGGGAGGCCTCCACGCGCCCCGTGGCGAAAGAACGCATCACCGCGCCGACGGCCACCGGCTCCGAATAGTTGCCGACGGCATTGACCCAGCCGCGCATCGCGGGCTCGACCGACAGGTAGATGTTGCGCACCAGCACCTGGCCGTCGTGCACCGGCGGCAGATCGGCTTCGACGATCTCGAAGTGTTCGGCCTGCGGCACGCCCTGGGGTCTTGATTTCAGCCGCACCTGGCGGTTTATAGCGAGGGGCATTTTCTGTCTCCGATCAAGGTTCCTACCGAGTTGCAACGCAAAGGGATTTGTTATAGTACACATGCGTACCATGTACATGCGCATGCTACGCCACTGCATATTGTGAGGGGAAATACCGATGGCAGGTCTTTGGTTCGAGGAGTTCCGCGTCGAGCAGGTGTTCGCGCACGAAATACGCCGCACCGTCACCGAAGCCGACAACGTGTGGTTCTGTGGCGCGACCTACAACCCGGCAGCGATCCACATCGATGCCGAGTACTGCAAGAACACCGAGTTCGGCCGCCCGCTGATGAACAGCATCTTCACGCTCGGGCTGGTCATCGGCCTGTCGGTGCAGGACACGACACTGGGCACCACGGTCGCCAACCTCGGCATGACCGACGTGCGTTTTCCTTCTCCCGTGTTTGCAGGCGACACGATCCGCTCGACCACGACGGTGCTGGAAGTGCGCGACAGCAAATCGCGGCCCAACGCGGGCATCGTCACCTTCCTGCACCAGGGCTTCAACCAGAAGGGGCAGGAGGTCTCGACCTGCAAGCGCCAGGCCCTGATGCTGCGAAAGGTCCCTGCATGAGGCTGCGTTCGATGCTCTTCGTGCCGGCCGACAGCGAGCGAAAGCTCGCCAAGGCGACGGGCAGCGCGGCCGACGTGCTGATCCTCGACCTGGAGGACGCGGTCGCCGCGGCGCAGAAGCCGGCGGCGCGCGCCGCGGCGTCGAGCTTCATTGCCAAGGAGGCCGGGCGCCTGTCGTCACGTCTCTTTGTCCGCATCAACCCGCTGGATTCGGGGCTGGCGCTGGAGGATCTCGCGGCCGTTGTGATGCCGGGCCTGGCCGGCATCATGCTTCCGAAGACCTTCAGCGCGGCCGACGTGCTGCGCCTGGGCCACTACCTCGATGCGCTGGAGGCGCGCTGCGGCATGCCGGGCGGCGAGGTGCGCATCGTGCCGGTGGCAACGGAGACCGCGCAGGCGATGCTGACCATGGCTTCCTTCGTGCCCGGCATCCCGCGCCTGGCCGGCATCACCTGGGGTGCCGAAGACCTGTCGGCCGCGATCGGCGCCGTCTCGAACCGCGAGGTCGACGGCGGCCTGTCGCCGCTCTACGTGATGGCCAATTCGCTGTGTCTTTGCGCGGCCGCTGCTGCGGGCGTCGCCGCCATCGACACGCTGCACGCCGACTTCCGCGACGCGGCGGGTCTCGCGGCTTCGTGCGCCACCGCGCGTCGCCGCGGCTTTCGCGGAAAGATCGCGATCCATCCCGACCAGGTCGACATCATCAATGCGGCCTTCACGCCGTCCGAGGCCGAGCTGGCTGCCGCGCAGAGGGTGGTGGATGCCTTCGCGGCGCAACCCGATGCTGGAACGCTCAGCATCGACGGGGTGATGGTCGACATGCCCCACCTGAAGCAGGCCCGGCGCACGCTGGGCCTCGGCGACTAGACGAGAAACGGAGAACCGGCATGGATTTTTCGATCACCGAGGATCATCGCGCGATCCGCGACGGCGTCGGCGCGGTCGTGCGTTCGTTCGACGACGAATACTGGCTCGCGCGCGACGACGACGGCGAGTTCCCGCGCGAGTTCCATCAGGCGATGGCCAAGGCCGGGTGGCTCGGCATCACCATGCCGCCCGAGTACGGCGGCGCCGGACTGGGCGTCACCGAGGCCGTCATCATGCTGCACGAGGTGGCGAGCCACGGCGGCGGCATGGCGGCGGCCTCGACGGTGCATATCAACCTGTTCGGGCCGCATCCAATCGTGGTGTTCGGCACGCCCGAGCAGCGCGCGCGCTGGCTGCCGGCGCTGGTCGAGGGACGCGACCAGTGCTGCTTCGGTTTCACCGAGCCCGACGCGGGGCTCAACACCACCGCGATCAAGACCTTTGCACAAAAGGTGGAGGGCGGCTACCTCGTCCACGGCCAGAAAGTGTGGACCTCGACCGCGCAGGTCGCCAACAAGATCATGCTGCTCACGCGCACCACCAGGCTCGAGGACTGCGCGCGGCCGACCGATGGCATCACCATCTTCTACACCGAGCTCGATCGCAGCAAGATCGAGGTGCGCCGCATTCCGAAGATGGGACGCAAGGCCGTCGATTCCAACGCGATCTTCATCGACGGCCTGTTCATCCCCGATTCCGATCGCATCGGGGAGGAGGGCAAGGGTTTCGGCTACATCCTGCACAGCCTGAATCCCGAGCGGCTGCTGGTCGCGGCCGAGGCCATCGCGATCGGCCAGGATGCCCTGCGCCGCGCGACGCGCTATGCGCGCGAGCGCGTGGTGTTCGGACGTCCCATCGGCCAGAACCAGGGCATTCAGCATCCGCTGGCCGAGCGCTGGATGGCACTGGAGGCTGCATGGTGCATGGTGATGAAAGGCGCCTGGCTCTACGACCAGCACCTTCCCTGCGGCGCCGAGGCCAACAGTGCCAAGTTTCTCGGCGCGCGTGCAGGCTACGAGGCGGCGATGCAATCCGTGCTCACGCACGGCGGCTTCGGCTACGCCAAGGAGTACCACGTCGAGCGATTGCTGCGCGAGGTGGTGGTGACACGCATTGCGCCCATCACCGAGCAGCTGATCCTGTCCTTCATCGCCGAGAAGGTGCTGGACCTGCCCAAGTCGTATTGACGCACTGAAAACGGAGCTCATCGTGATCAAGAGAGAACTATTCCAGCAGGAACACGAGGCCTTCCGCGACACCGTGCGGCGCTTCATCGACAAGGAGATCGCACCGCACCACGCCGACTGGGAAAGAGATGGCGTCGTGCCGCGCGAGCTGTGGCGCAAGGCGGGCGAGGCGGGCCTCTTGTGCTGCACGATTCCCGAGGAGTACGGCGGCCTTGGTGCCGACTACCTGTTCGACGTGGTGGTGTTCGAGGAGATCGGCGCTGCCGGTTACACCGGCCCAGGCTTCCTGATCCATTGCGACCTGGTCGCCACCTACATCAAGTCCTTCGGCACCGAGGCGCAGAAGAAGCACTGGTTGCCGAAGATGGTGGCGGGAGAGGCCATCGGCTCACTGGGCATGACCGAGCCACACGCCGGCTCCGACCTCAAGGCCATCCGCACCAAGGCCGTTCGCGACGGCGACGACTACCTGATCAACGGGCAAAAGGTCTTCATTTCCAACGGCCAGATGTGCGATGTGCTCGTGCTCGCCACCAAGACCGATTCGGCGGCCGGCGCCAAGGGCATTACGCTGTTCCTGGTCGACACCAGCCTGCCGGGCTTCCGCCGCGGCAAGAACCTCGACAAGCTGGGCATGAAGGCACAGGACACCTCCGAACTGTTCTTCGACGACCTGCGCGTGCCGGCCTCCGCGATGCTGGGCGAGGAGGGCAAGGGCTTCGAACTGATGATGACCAAGCTCGCGCAGGAACGGCTTGCCCAGGCGATCCGTTCGGCGGCGGTGGCCGAGCGGGTGATCGAGTACACGGTCCAGTACACCGGCGAGCGCAAGGCCTTCGGCAGGACCATCGGCGACTTCCAGAACACCCAGTTCAAGCTGGCGGAGCTCGCCACCGACACGGCCGTGGGCCGCCAGTTCACCGACAAGTGCATCCAGCTTTTCATGGAAGGCAGGCTCGACCCCATCGATGCCGCGATGGCCAAGATGTTCCTGAGCAACCTGCACTGCCGCGTGGTCGACGAGTGCCTGCAGCTCTTCGGCGGCTGGGGCTATATGTGGGAATACCCGATTGCCCGCGCCTACGCCGATGCCCGTATCGTCAAGATTGCCGGCGGCTCGATCGAGATCATGAAACACATCATTGGGCGCAACCTCTTTGCCGGCTTCCGGCCGCGCCACGGCGAACGCGAAGGCGTGGTCGGCGTGAATCCGACCTGACAGGAGACATGCAAGTGACGGACGCCATTTCGAACGACCCCTTCCGGCCCGACGTGCTGAGCGGCAAGCGCATCCTCATCACCGGCGGCGGCACGGGTCTGGGCAAGGAGCTGGCGCGCGCCTTCGTCGCACACGGTGCGGCCGTGCACGTGTGCGGCAGGCGGCAAGGCGTGCTCGACGAGGCCGTGGCCGAGCTCGCCGGTTTCGCAGCGCATGGCGGCTCGATCGCATCGCATGTCTGCGATGTGCGCGACGCTTCGCAGATCGACGCCATGGTCGAGAGGATCTGGCAGGGCGGTGCGCTGACCGGCCTGGTCAACAACGCCGCGGCGAACTTCATTGCGCCGTCCACCGAGATCAGTCCGCGCGGCTTCGAGGCCGTTCGCTCGACCGTGATGGACGGCGCGCTCCATTCCACCCTGGCCTGCGGCCGGCGCTGGATCGCGCAGGGCCTGCCCGGCTCGGTGGTCAGCATGCTCGTGACCTGGGTATGGACCGGCTCGGCCTACGTGCTCCCTTCGGTGATGGCCAAGACCGCCGTGCATGCGATGACGATGTCGCTCGCGGTCGAGTGGGGGCGCCACCGCATCCGCGTGAACGCTGTGGCGCCGGGGCCGTTCCCGACCGAAAGTGCGTGGGAGAAGCTGGCGCCGATCCCGAAGGCGAATGTGGGCGCCGCATCGTCCGAGCAGGTGCCGATGGGGCGCTTCGGCAGGATGAGCGAGCTGCAGCACCTGCTGACCTTCCTGCAGGCCGACGGCTGCGAATACCTCACCGGGCAGAACATCGCCATCGACGGCGGCCATCACCTGGCCGCGCCCAGCACCTTTGCGGAGCTTGGCAAGCTCACGCCGGAAGACTGGGCCGAGGCCAAGGCGCTGGTGCGCGGCCGGGCCGAGGCCGAGAAGGCCCAGCGAAGCACCGGCGGCGCAGCATCATGAGCTTTGCGATCCTCCGGTGGGCCGGCCTGTTGGCCATCGGGCTCGCGCTGTCCACGCAGGCTGCTGCGCAGAAGTTTCCCTCCCGGCCGATCACGCTGCTCGCGCCCGCCGCGCCGGGCGGATCCACCGATGCGGTGTGTCGCGCGCTGGCTGATGCCGTCTCGCGCCAGCTCGGAACGCCGGTGGTGGTGGAGAACCGGCCCGGCGCCGGCGGCGCGTTGGCCACCGTTTCCCTGGCTTCCGCCAAGCCCGACGGCTACACCGCGGTGTTGATGCCGCTGGCGGTCTTTCGCATCGCCTTCATGCAGAAGACCAGCTTCGACCCCTTGCGCGACATCGCGTACGTCGTCGGGCTGGGTGGCTTCGTTTTCGGCGTGGCGGTGCCGGCTGACGCGCCGTACCGGACGCTTAGCGACTTGCTGGCCTACGGCAAGAGCCACCCGGGCGCGTTGAGCTACGGCCATTCCGGCATCGGCACCACGCCTCATCTGGCGATGGAGGAGCTCGCTGCGAAGTCCGGCGTTCCGCTCACGGCGGTCGCCTACAAAGGGTCGATCGAGGCCTTGGGCGCACTGCTCGGCAAGCAGGTATCGATGATGGCTGGCACCACGGAGTTCGCACCGCATGTGGAGGCCGGAAAACTGCGCGTGCTGGCCACGATGGGCGCCCAGCGCGCCAAGGCCTTTCCCGACGTGCCGACGCTGCGCGAGGCCGGCGTGGACATTGTCAACGAGTCGCCCTTCGGCATCGGCGTGCCGCGCGGCACCGACCCGGCAGTGGTCAAAATCCTGCACGATGCCTTCAAGGCCGCGCTGGAAGATCCGAAAGTGCTGGCCGCCTTCGACCGCTACATGCTGCCGGTGATCTACATGAACTCGCAGGACTATGAGGCCTTTGCGCGGCGCACCGTCACGACCGAGCGCGAGATGCTCGGACGCCTCGGCCTGCTGCGCAAGGACTGAGCGGCCATGGGTCCGACGGACTTGCGTCGATGCGCGACGCGTGCGCCCGATCACCCGGCCGTGGTGTGCGGTGATGCACGGCTTTCCTATGCCGAGCTGGAGGCGATGGCGAACCGGTATGCACGTGTGCTTGCGGATAAGGGTCTGCGTCGCGGCGATCACGTCGCCAGCCTGATTGGCAACCGGCTGGAGGCGCTGGCCCTGGCCTGGGGCGCGTACCGCTGCGGTCTTTATCTCACACCGATGCCGACAACGCTGGCCGTGGGCGAGGCGGCGTACATGGTCCGGAATGCCGAAGCCCGGCTCGTGGTCTTGGATGCGAGCCTCGGCGAACCGGCCGCACGGCTGGCCGATACGGTGGCGGGCGATGTCGAATGGCTTTCGATCGGCGGCGCGATCGCGAATTGCCAATCCCTCGAATCGTTGGCCGAGGCGCAGCCGCCCACAGCGCGAGACCACGAGCCGCCCGGCGCATTGATGGTCTACACCTCCGGCACCACGGGCGCGCCCAAGGGGGTGTGGCGGCCGCTGCCGCCGGAGGACTTCCAGGGCACACCGGCCTTCGCCGCCGACCTGCTGAAGCTGTTCGGCCTGGGCGAGCCGGGCGTGCGCTACCTCTCGACCGCGCCGCTCTACCACGCTGCGCCGCTGCGCTTCGCGCTGGCGGTGACGGCCGCGGGCGGCACGGTGCACGTGATGGAGCGCTTCGATGCCGCACTTGCCCTCGACATGCTCGAGCGCGAGGCCATCACGCACAGCCAGTGGGTGCCCGCCATGTTCCAGCGCATGCTGGCGTTGCCCGACTCGCGGCGCCGGGCGTTCTCGAGCCCTTCGCATCGTGTGGCCGTGCATGGCGCGGCGCCTTGCAGCGCGGCGCTCAAACGCCGGATGATCGCTTGGTGGGGGCCGATCCTGCTTGAGTACTACTCGGGCAGCGAAGGCGTGGGGCTCACGCTGATCGATTCGCAGGAGTCGTTGCGCAAGCCGGGTTCGGTGGGGCGATGCCACAAGGGCGAGATCCATGTGCTCGGCACCGATGGGCGCGAACTCCCGGCCGGCGAGACCGGCGTCATCCATTTCTCCGGGACCACGCCCTTCGCGTACTTCAATGAAGCTGCGAAGACTGCGGCGCGAACCAGCCCGCAGGGTTGGCAGACCTTCGGCGACGTCGGCCATGTCGATGCCGATGGCTACCTCTATCTCACCGACCGCCAGGACGACATGATCATTTCGGGCGGCGTGAACATCTACCCGCAGGAGATCGAGCAAGCCATCCTCGAGGTCCCTGGCGTGTGGGAGTGCGCGGTGGTCGGGATGAGCGACGAGCGCTTCGGCGAGCGTCCGATCGCCTTTGTCGTTCCCGACCGCAGCCGTTTGGCTGACCCGAAAGGGCTGGTGGCGGAGGTCGAGGCGCACAACCGCGAATGCCTGGGCAAGTTCAAGCAGCCGTCCGAAATCCGCATCGTCGAGCAGCTGCCGCGCTCGCCCACCGGCAAGCTTTTGCGACGGGTGCTGCGCGACGGGCTTTCTACTCCGCCTGCACGCTGAGCGGCATTCCCGGCAGCTGGAGCCCGGCATCGTCCTTGTCGAGCGGTGTGGGCGGCCCGATCTTGAACACGCCGCTGGCGCGCAGTACCGGCGTGCCGTCGACCGTGAGCAGGCCTTGGGAGAACAGCAGGTTGCGCGTGGTGCGCAGGATGTCGGCGCGTCCCTCGACCCAGTCGCCGAGCTTCGCGCCCGCCAGATAGTCGATCTGCAGGCTGATGGTCGGCAGGAAGCGGCGGCCGAGCGGGGTCTGGTACTGGGCGGCGGTCGATAGCAGGATGTCGGCCACTGTCGCCAACATGCCGCCGTGACAGGCATTCATCGGATTGACGTGGGGTGGGCCGACGCGAAAGCCGACGAGCAGATGGCCGCCGTGCCAGCGCGCGTGCAGGGGGCCGTTTCGGCTGGCGAAGTGGCCGCCGATGCTCACGGGTTCGAAGCCTTCGGGGAGCTCGTCCATGTTCTTCTTCAAAGTCGGTTGCGAATCGCGCGCCAGGCTTCTTCCAGCCCGGCACGATGTTCCGGTGCCGCGATGGCGATCAGGGCTTCGGCGCGGTCGTCCAGCCCGAGCTCGCGCACCTGCGCCACGCCATGCTCGGTGACGAAGACATCGGCCATGTGGCGCGGCAGGGTGCACAGGCCCTGCGCGCCGAGCGAGGGCACGATGCGCGACAGCGTGCCGCGCTTCGCGGTGGCCGCCATGCAGATCAGCAGGCGGCCGCCGGGCGAGCGCAACGCGCCCTGGGCGAACACGGGAAGGCCGCCGGATCCGGCCTGGAGCGCACCATCGTTGCGCTCGGCGTTGACCTGGCCGAACAGGTCGACCTCCACCGCCGAGTTGATGGCGACGAAGCGCGGAAGCGCCGCGAGGCCTGTCGGATCGTGCGTGCTTCGCACGTCGGCGAAGCGGATGTTCGGATGGCGGCCGGCCCATTCGTAGAGTGAGGCGTTGCCGAGCGCAACGCCGGTCGTGATCGGCGCATCGGGATCGAGCGCCCCCGCTTCGTCGAGCGCGCGCGCCGCCTGCGACACCATGCCCGTATGCAGCCCGAGCCTGCGGTGCGAGGTGAGCGAGCCGGCCAGCGCCAGGGGGACGGAGCCGATGCCGAACTGCAATGTGTCGCCGTCGCGCACCAGCTCGGCGGCCAGGCGGCCGATCCGCAGCTCTGTCTCGCTGCCGCCCGCGGCCTCCGAGAAGGTGGTCAACGGGATGTCGGCCTCGATCGCGGCATCGAGTTCAGACAGATGAACGCGGAATGCGCTGCCGGTGCGAGGCATCGAGGAATTGAGCTGAGCCACGCGCCGCTTCGCGCGCGCCCAGGCGATGGGCAGGAAATCGCTGCACACGCCGGCGCTGCACCAGCCCTCCGCGTCGGGCGGGCTGAAGTGGCCGATGGCGAGATCGAAGGGCGGGCACTGCTGCAGGTGCCGTGCGATGCCGGGGTAGTCCAGGCTCAGCAGCTCTGCGCGGCGTTCACGCAACCCTTGCCGAACGGAGGGCGACATGAAGAAGGCCGTCTGCTGCGCCTCGGGGTGGAGGCCCAGGTAGTCCGCGCTGCCGATGCCGGGAAACTGCACGCCGACAAATCGGACGCCGCGCGCGCGCTCGGGATCTTGTGCCAGTTCGCGCAGCAGCAGCGTGGGCTCGCCGCACAGCCCCGGGACGAAGACCCGGGCACCGGGCTGCAGGTGGTCGGCGAGGCGCTTCATGGGGCGACGCGCACCGATGCGCTTCCCGTGATCAACTGGCGGCCCTCGTCGTTGCGCGCATCGAGCGCATAGCTGGCGACGCCGTCTTTCGCGCCCTGGAGGGTGCCGGTCAGCACGATGCGCTGGCCGCGCAGCGCGATGTTGAGGAAGCGGCTTTCGAGCGAACGAAGCGCGTTCGGCCCGAAATGGCTCGTCATCAGGCGGGCGGCCATCGCCATGGTCAGCATGCCATGAACCACCGGGCGATCGAAGCCCGCGGCGCGTGCCGTGTCCTCGTCCAGGTGCAGCGGGTTGTGGTCCGACGATGCCGCGGCATACAGCGCCAGGTCCACTGCGGTGATCGGCCCGCATTCGAGGCGGATCTGTTCGGGTGGCTGGGCTGCGGAACCGTTCATGCTGCCTGCTCCGTCGACGCGAGCCCGTTGCGCGTCACGATCGTCTGGCAACTGCTGGCGACCGTGATGCCGTCGCGCCGGTACTGCGTGTCGATCACGATGAAGCTCAGCGCACCGTCGCGCTTGTCGTAGGTGTCGCGGATCCGGCGGCTGATCTCGATCCGCTCGCCCACATGCAGCGGCAGATGGTAGTCGAAGCTTTGCGCCGCATGCAGCACGGTGCGCAGCGGCACGCCGAGCCGCTCCATCAGGATGGCGCTGCTGAAGTGCTCTGTCTCGATCGCCTTGAGAAAGGTGGGCGGCACCGGGCAGGCCTTGTATCCGGCCTTGGCTGCGACTTCCGCATCCCAGTACACGGCGTCTCGTTCGCCGATGGCCTGGCAAAAGAGCCTGACGCGCCAGACATCGATGGTGACCGAGCTCGGCGGGGTGCTGAAGCCGATGTGCTTGCGGTCTATCACGGATAGGCCTTTGCGAGCTTCTGTTCAAGGGCCGGCCACGCGTCTGCAGCCGGGCCGCTCAGGCACGCCGTCAGGCGGCTCCGCTGCTGCCAGAGGTGCGTGAACGGGCCGCCGCTGAATGCGGGTGCGATGCCGGCGGTGCAGGCCGCAACATCCAAGAGCTCGGGATCTGTCACATCGCCGTCGGCGAAGAGTTGCATCGCAGCCAGCGACTGCGCATCCAGCGCAGGGCCGCCGGTGCGTGCATCGCCCGCCGCCGCGAGTTGGAGCAGGGCGCTCTTGTTGCCACGGCTGCGGCAGGGAAGGGCGCCCAGGCGCGCGGCGACGGCGGCGAGCGCTTGCGCCGTGGCATCGTCTTTCGCCACGATCTCGAGCACGCGACCGTAAGGGCCGGTTGGCGAGAGCACTGCGGCGGCTTCGTCAAAGGGCTGTGCGGCCTTGGCGTCGTCGAGCGTGCGCAAGGCGACGCGGTGGTTGCAACCCTGGGTGTCGGTGATGGACGCGGTGTCGGGGGGCAGCGTCGCATCGCTCGCTTGCACGAGCTTCGACGCGCCGACTGCCTCTTGCCACGCCCGGCGTGTGGCGGACAGCGGCCCGAGCAGAATGCGCTCGATGCGAAGCTCGCGTGGCGCAGCCATTTCGCGGTCCGCTCGCTGGCGGTTCAGGAACAGCGTGCGCACCATGTTGCCGGCGACCGGATCGAACATCAGCCGCAGGAACTGCCGCATCTCGATGTTGGTGGCCTCGGCAAGTGGCTTGCGCGCGCCGAGCAGGACGCTGTCGATGATCGCGCCGTGGGCTGGGTAGCGGTCGAAATCGGCATCCGACACGCCGTGCGCGCGGGCGACACGACGCGTCTCTTCCTGTGAATGCGCAGGCACGTCGGTCTGGGCGTGATCGGGGAACTTGGACGCGTTGTCGGGCGCCCGACCCAGCAGGCCGAGCGCGAGCAAGCGCGCCTCGGCCAGCAGGTCTTGCGGTGCCACCACGCCGTCGAAGATCTTCATTTCGGCCGCACGCCTCGGCGAGACGGCGCGGCCGGTCAGCAGCATCGACATGCCTTCCTCGAAGCCGACGAAGCGCGGCAGCCGTTGCGTCCCGCCCGCGCCCGGCAGCAAGCCCCAGCGCACCTCGGGCAGGCCGATGAGGGCGCGCGGGTCGTCGGCCACGAGCCGCGCCCGGCAGGCCATGGCCAGTTCGAGGCCGCCGCCGAGCGCCGTGCCGTTGACGGCCGCCACCCACGGCTTGGCCGATTCCTCGACCCGAAGGAACAGGCGCCCGAGCCGTCCGCAGCGCTCGAACATCACGTCCGGCGTGTCGTCCGGCCCGGGCTCGGTGAAGCCGCGCACCATCACGAGGTCGGCCCCAGCCAGAAAGGACGACTTGCCCGAGGTGATCACGACGCTGCGCACGTTGGGCGTCGCGTTCACGTCGTCGATGAGCGCCTCGAGCGCATCCATCAACGCGAACGAAAACACGTTCATCGTCCGCTCGGGCATGTCGATCGTGGCCAGCAGAACCCCGTCGTCGCCCAACTCGCTGCGAATCAGCATCGGCAACCTCCGCGGCCGGTCAGCCGGCGTACTTCTTGAAGTCGGGCTTGCGCTTCTCGTTGAATGCGCGCACGCCCTCCCTGGATTCCTCGCTCTGGTAGTAGTGTTTGACAGCCTGGATGCCGAGGAAGCCGATGCCGCGGATGTTCTCGCTGTCGGCGTTGAAGGAGCGCTTGGCGATGGTCAGCGCCGTCGGGCTCATCTCGTTGATCTCCCTGCACCACTGGTCGACCTCGGCGTCGAGCTGCTCATGCGGCACGACCTTGTTGACCAGGCCCATGTCGCAGGCCTCCTGCGCCGTGTAGCGGCGGCACAGGAACCAGATCTCGCGCGCCTTCTTCTCTCCGACGATGCGCGAGAGGTAAGCGGTGCCCCAGCCCGGGTCGACCGAACCGACCTTGGGGCCGACTTGGCCGAATGTGGCCTTCTCGGAAGCGATGGTCAGATCGCACATGGTGGCGAAGACGTTGCCGCCGCCGATGGCGAAGCCCTGCACCTTGGCGACGGTGACCTTGCGCACGTCGCGCAGCGCGGTCTGAAATTCCTCGATCGGCATGCCCACGGTGCCGCGCGGCCCGTAGAGGCCGTCCTCGCTCAGGTGAACCTTCTGGTCGCCACCGGTGCAAAAGGCCTTGTCGCCTGCGCCGGCGAAGACGATCACATTTGCAGTTTTCTCTTCACCGCCGCGCTGGAAGGCGTCGATCAGCTCTTCCAGCGTCTGCAGCCGGAAAGCGTTATAGACCTCGGGTCGGTTGATGGTGATGCGCACCACGCCGTCGCGAAGCTCGTAGAGGATGTCCTTGTATTCCTTGTTCATCGCCTGGTCTCCTTAGCCGTGCATGGTGAGACCGCCCGAGACGCTGATGGTCTGGCCGGTCATGAAAGCCGCATCGTCGCTCGCGAGGAAGGCGACGAGGCCGGGGTAGTCCTCGGGCACGCCGATGCGGCCCAGCGGAACGCCGCGCACCATGGCGTCGCGGATCTTCTGACCCTGCTCGCCGGTGCCGACGAATGCTTCCATGGCCGGGGTGTCGGTCGGGCCGGGGCAGACGTTGTTGATGGTGACGTTGCTGCGCGCCAGCTCGCGCGCCAGCGCCTTGGCGAAGGCGATGGTTGCGCCCTTGCAGCCGGAATAGACGACCTCGCCGCTGGAGCCGACGCGGCCCGCGTCGGAGGCGATGTTGACGATACGGCCGGACTTTCGTGCTGCCATGCCCTGCGCCACCGCATGCGTCACGTGCAGCGGGCCGAACCAGTTGATCGCGACCACCTTCTTCCAGAAAGCCTCGTCGGTCTTGAGGAAGGGCATCGGCGTGTCCCAGCCGGCGTTGTTCACCAGGATGTCGGTGCCCGCGCCCGTCGATGCCTCGAAGGCCTGGACCGCGGCGACCACGGCCGCGTAGTCGGTGATGTCGGCCACGGCGACGACGGCCTTGCCGCCGGCGGCCTCGATCGCGGCGACGGTTTCGCCCGCGCCCTTCTCGCTGACGTCAAACACGCCGACCGTGACGCCCTCGGCCGCCAGCCGCAGTGCGATGGCGCGGCCGATGCCGCTGCCGGCGCCGGTCACGATGGCGGTCTTTCCCTTGAGTCCTCTCATGCGCGTTGTCTCCTAGAGATGTGGATGGTGAAGTTGGAGTGAGCTGCCTCAGGCGCCGCAGCGCCCCACGATGGCCACGGCGCTCACGTTCTGGTGGGGATGGCCGCCGAGGTTCTGCGTGAGTCCCAGGTCGACGCGTTTCAGCTGGCGTTCGCCCGCCCGTCCGTGGATCTGCTGGTAGATCTCATAGACCATCCGCAGCCCCGACGCCCCGACCGGATGACCGAAGCACTTGAGCCCGCCATCGGCCTGCACCGGCAGTTTTCCGTTCAAGTCGAACACGCCGTCCAGCACGTCGTGGATCACGCGGCCCGGTGCGCTGAAGCCCAGGTCTTCCATCAGCACCGCCTCGGTGATGGAGAAGCAGTCGTGCACCTCCGCCAGGTGGATCTGCTCGCGCGGCGCGGTGATGCCGGCGCTGCGGTAGGCGCGCTCGCCGGCCGTGCGTGCGGTCGCGATGTGCGCGCCGTCCCAGTTGTTGAATGCCGACTCCTCGCCGTTGCTGACCGAGATCTCCACCGCCTTGATGCTCACGACTTCCGCATCGGGCCTGAGGCGCCGCGCGATCTCCGGCGTGGTGAGGATGGCGCAGGCCGCGCCGTCGCTGACGCCGCAGCAGTCGAAGAGGCCGAGCGGCTCGGCGATCATCGGCGCCTTGAGCACGTCGTCCTCGGTGATGCGATTGCGCAGGTGCGCCTTCGGATTGAGCGCGCCGTTGGCGTGGCTCTTGACCGAGATGTGCGCCATCGCGCGCTTGAGCTCGCGCTTGTTGACGCCGTGCTTGGCCGCATAAGCCGCCGCCAGCTGGGCGAAGGCACCCGGCGCGGTGGCGTTGGGCAGCCACAGGTCGTTGCTGACGCCGCGCGTGCGTACCGGCAGGCCGCCGTAGCCGGTGTCCTTGAGTTTCTCGACGCCGAGCGCGAGCACGATGTCATAGGCGCCGGCGGCCACCGCATAGGCCGCGCCGCGCAGCGCTTCGGTGCCGGTGGCGCAGGCATTCTCGACGCGGGTGGCGGCGATGCGCGGCAGGCGAAGCGCCTGGGCCAGCGGGCCGGCGGTCTTGCCGACGTTGTTCTCCTCGAGACACACGCCGAGCCATGCGGCTTCGATCTGAGCGACCTCGATGCCCGCATCGGCCATCGCCTCGTTGAAGGCTTCGAGCATCAGGTCTTCGGGGCCGCTGTCCCAGCGCTCGCCGAAGCGCGAGCAGCCCATGCCCAGGATGGCGACCTTGTCGCGGATGCCTTCAGCCATGGGGTGCTCCTTGTGCGGCTTGGCGAACCGGCGTCGCCTTCCAGAAGTAGCGCCGGAAACCGCGCTTGGCGTCGAAATCCTTCACGCGGAACACCATGCGCAGCGGGAGGCCGACGCTCAGTTCGTCGGCGTCGGTGTCCGCGAACTCCATCAGCACGCGGCCACCGCCATCGAAGTCGACGTGGCCGAACTGGAATGGCGGCGCCGGCGTATAGGCCAGCCAGTCGCTGGTGTGCGAGAGCACGCGGGCGACGGTGTCGGCCAGGCTCGTGGCTTCTTGCGTGTCCTGCGCACGGCAAGCCGGGTTGACGCACAGGCGCGAGAACGGGAACTGCACGGTGCCGCAGGCCGAACACTTGCCGCCCTCGAAGTGGGCGATGTGTGCGCCTTCGCGCCAGGCCGCGGTCAGAACCGATTTGTTGTCCATCTCCGCGCGCATGCCCCATTCGAGCGCGATCTGGCCGGTGAACGAGAGGTACTTCATGTAGCTGGTCTCGGACCGGCCCTCGTCGGGCTCAGCGCCGGGGCAGGGCAAGGCCGTGCGTCGCAGCAGCAGCGCATCGCAGCCGCTGCCGAAGGCGACGGCCAGGATCAGCTCGCCTGGCGCGGCCGCGCGCAGCGCGGTGTCGAGCATCGCGAGCGGCTGCGCGCCGCCGAGGTCGCCGGCGGATTCGGCATGGGTCGTCACCAGCGCCTCGGGCCGGATGCCGACGCGCTTGGCGACGGCTTCGTTGATGCGGGGCAGGGGTGCGGGGAGCACGAAGCGTGCGATCTCGGCGGCCGTGGTGCCGGCCTTCGTCAGGCACTGGCGGATCGCGTCGACGGCGATCTTCATGTAGCCCTCGTCACGCACCCACCGCTCTTCCCATCCGTAGTCGTGGTCGTTGCCGGCCTCCCGGAAGTGATCGACCAGATCGGCATGCGCGCCATGGTGGGCGACGAAGGTCGCGATCGCGGGTCCATGGCCAACCAGCACGCCGGCGGAGCCGTCGCCGAAGATCATCTCCTGCGCGCTCGCGGGCCGCGGTGTGCGGCGCTCGGCGGCCAGCAGCAAGCGCGTGGCGGGAAGCCCTTCGGCCAATGCCGAGGCCAGTTCGGTCGTCGCCGCGCGCGGGCTGGAGGCCAGGTCGCGCAGGACCACGTCGCTCGGCAGCCCGAGTGCGGTCGCTACCACGCCGGCGTTCAGGCGGTCGGCAAAAGGCAGGGTGGTGGAGACCAGCGTCAGTTGGGACGGTGGCTGCGAAGGCAGCGAGGCCAGCAACTGGCGCGCCGCCTCGACGCTCATGGTGATGCTGTCCTCATCCCACGAGGCCATGGCGCGATGCCCCCGCGCATGCGCCTTCAGACCGGCGGCCATCCAGCGGTGCTGGGCGAAAAGCTCGGCCCGATCGAGCCGCAGCCGCGGCAGGTAGCGGGTAGTGGCGAGCACGCCGAATTCGTTCGTCGGAGGGACCATGAAAACGTTGCCTGGCTGGTCTTGCGAAATATCGTGATGTGATTGATGATACGCTAGCGAACGATATTCGGGCAAGCCAATTCTGGCGTAGGTGATCCGGGTTTTCCCCGGGGCGCGCAGGTGGCGTTTTCCAAGAGGAGACAGATGATGCGATTCAATTCGGGAGCAAGCGAATGACCAGGTTGCTCGAGGGCAAGGTGGCATTGGTGACAGGCGGTGGCCGTGGCGTGGGACGCGGCATTGCGCTGGCATTGGCCGAGGCGGGTGCGAGCGTGGTGGTGAACGATCTCGGCGCGGGGCTCGACGGCAGGCCGGAGGCGGAACAGCCGGCGCTGGAGGTTGTGTCCGCCATCCAGGCGGTGGGCGGGAAGGCCATCGCGGACGGGGGCTCCGTCGCCGATTGGAATGCCGCCCACAACATGGTGAAGGCGGCGGTCGATACTTTCGGCCGTATCGACATCGTGATCAACAACGCCGGCATCCTGCGCGACGCGATCTTCCACCGCATGAGCGAGCAGGAGTTCGACGACGTGATCGCCGTGCACCTGAAGGGCTGCTTCAACGTGAGCCGTGCAGCAGCGACTCATTTCAAAGCGCAGGGCAGCGGCAGCTTCGTGCACATGACCTCCACTTCGGGCCTGATCGGCAACTTCGGTCAGGCCAACTACAGCGCCGCCAAGCTGGGCATCGCAGCGCTGTCGAAATCGATCGCCATGGACATGCAGAAGTTCGGCGTGCGTTCGAACGCGGTGGCGCCCTTCGCGTGGACACGCATGATCGATTCGATTCCCGACGAGACGCCCGAGCAGAAGAAGCGGGTCGATTCACTCAAGAAACTGGTCCCCGAACGCGTCGCGCCTTTCGTGGTGGGCCTGTGTGCCGATGCGGCGAGCGATGTCACGGGCCAGATCTTCGGCGTGCGCAATAACGAGATCTATCTTTTCAGCCAGCCGCGGCCGGTGCGCAATGCGCATCGCTCAGAGGGCTGGACGCCGGAAAGCGTGATCGAAACGGCGTTGCCGATGCTGCGCGCGGGCTTCTTTCCACTGGACCGCTCAGGGGATGTATTCACCTGGGACCCCGTCTGAGCTGTGTGCGGCGCGAAATCAGGGTAATCCCAGTAGGTACTCATATAGATCGTACGCTACTGTACTAGTTATTCCGGGGGACTAGATCATGCGATTCGAGACAACGCTCACACCTTCTCGAGCCGCCGCCATGCGGGCGCATGGTTGGTGGACGGACAAGACCATCAACGACTGTTTCAGGGACGCGGTCCAGGCTTTTCCGGACAAGGTTGCGCTTGTGGCCCACGTTCAGGGCGCCGGAGCTGCGCGTCGCATCAGCTATCGCGAGCTGGACGATCTCGCGGCGAGGGCGGCGGGTTCGTTGCGTTCGATCGGAATCGGGCCGGGGGACGTCGTCTCTATGCAGCTCCCGAATGTCTGGGAGTTCGTTGTCGTTGCGCTTGCCGCGTCGCGCATTGGCTCGGTGGTGAACCCCCTGATGCCGATCCTGCGGGAGCGCGAGCTGGGCTACATGCTCGACTTCTGCGAAGCGAAGGTCCTGATCGTGCCGGCACGCTATCGAGGGCATGACCATGCGGCCATGGCACGCGGCCTTGTGCCGCAGCTTTCCCATCTGAAGCGACTGGTGGTGGTGGGAGAGAGCGGCGCCGATGGGTTCGACACGGTATTGCTAGGCAGCGGTACGCCGGCTCCGGAGGCCAGCCCCTTGCAACCCGACGATGTGACGCTGCTCATGTTCAGTTCGGGGACGACCGGCGCGCCCAAAGGCGTGATGCACACCTCCAACACCTTGCTCTCCACCTTGCTGACTTCCATCGAGGATCTGCATCTGACGCCGAACGACGTGGTGCTGGCTGCATCGCCGGTCGGCCACCTGATGGGCTATGCCTACCTCACGATGATGCCGCTCATGCTGGGCGCCACCATCGTGCTGATGGACGTGTGGGAGCCGCTCGCGGCGCTGGAGTTGACGCGCAGCGAGCAGGTGAGCTACAGCTCTGCCGCGACGCCGTTCCTGAACGATCTCGTGGTTGCCGTGGAGGCCGGCGATCCGGGTGCGACCAGCTTTCGCCTTTTCGGCTGCGCCGGTGCGCCGGTACCGCCGGTGCTGATCGAGCGCGCCGCCAAGGCCATGAACCTGACGGTGTGCTCGATCTGGGGCATGACGGAAGTCGTGGCCGGTACCTTGACCGAGGTCGAGCGCTCGCGCGAACTGTCGGCGCTAGCCGATGGCCGGGCAGTGCGCGGCAACGAGACCAAGGTGGTCGACGAGAGTGGCGCGCCTGCAGCAATTGGCGTGACCGGCCGCCTGCTCTTCCGGGGCAGTTCACTGTTCGTGGGCCATCTCAAACGGCCGGATCTGAACGCGCTCGACGCCGAAGGCTGGTTCGACACGGGTGACCTGGCCTACCTGCTGAACGACGAGGGCTACATCCGGATCAACGGCCGCAGCAAGGACATCATCATCCGCGGCGGCGAGAACGTCCCCGTGGTCGAGATCGAAGGCCTCCTGCTTCGCCATCCGGCCATTGCGGCTGCAGCCATCGTCGGCTACCCGGACGAGCGCCTCGGGGAACGGGCGTGCGCGTTCGTCGTGACCAAGCCGGGCCAGGTTTTCGACATGAACGAATTGACCCGCTACATGGCGTCGTCGCAGACGGCCAAGCAGTACTGGCCGGAGAAGGTGGTGCTGTGCGGAGAGTTGCCCAGGACCGCCACCGGCAAGGTGCAGAAGTTCAAGCTGCGCGAGCTGGCGGCTTCCGTCGATGGCGTTGCGGCGGTTCATTGAACCCGAGGAGACACTTCCCATGGTCCTGACCGACGATCAAAAGGCCTTGCAGGAGACTGCCCGGCGCTTCGCGCGCCAGCGTCTGCTTCCGGATTATCAGAAGCGCGAGAAGATCGGCGTGCTCGATCGCGACCTGATCGCCGAAATGGGCCGCCTGGGCCTTCTCGGCGCCGATCTGCCTGAAGAGCTCGGTGGGCTTGGCGCCGACGCGGTCACCACCGGCCTGATCGCCGAAGAACTGGCGTATGGCGACTTCAATGTCAGTGCCGTGCCCGTGGGCATTTCGCTCAATGCTGCGATCCTGATGCGCCATGCGCAGCCCGAGCTCGTTCAGGAGTGGGTGCCGCGCATGACGCGCGGCGAGGCGGTGGTGGCGATCTGCCTAACCGAGCCGCGCGGCGGTTCCGACGCCAGCAACCTGCAACTGAAGGCGCGGCGCGACGGCGACCACTATGTCCTCAACGGCGAGAAGACCTCGATCACCTTTGCCGACTGCGCCGATGCCTATCTGATCTTCGCCCGCACCGGTCGGCCGGAAGAGGGCGCCAAGGGGGTCACGGCCTTCTTCGTTCCTGCCAGCGCGAAAGGCATCTCGCGCACCCGCTTCGATGACGTCGGCAGCATCATCATCGGCCGCGGATCCGTGTTCTTCGACGATGTGCGCGTGCCTGCAAGTCACATGCTCGGCAACGAGGGGAAGGGCTTCACGCAGGTGATGCAAGGCTTCGACTACAGCCGGGCGCTGATCGGATTGCAGTGCTGTGGCGCCGCGCAGGCCTCGCTCGACGAGGCTTGGGCCTATGCGAAGGAACGCGAGGCCTTCGGCCGGCCGATCGGCCAGTTCCAGGGGGTCAGTTTCCCGCTCGCGGAAGGCGAGTCGCAGATCGCTGCGGTGCGCCAGCTGTGCTACCACGCGCTGGCGCTGCGCGACGCGGGCCAGCCGCACACCTCGGAGGCGGCGATGTGCAAATGGATGGGGCCGCGCAATGCCTTCGACGTCATCCACCAATGCCTGCTGACCTTCGGTCACTATGGCTGGAGCAAGGACCTGCCGCATCAGCAGCGCATGCGCGACGTGATGGGCCTGGAGATCGGCGACGGCACCGCCGGCATCATGAAGCTCATCATTGCCCGCGAGCGCATCGGGCGCGCGGCCGTCCAATATTGAAGCGGAGGATCGACATGCCCTATCAGTCCGTGTTTCGCGCCGGCTTGTTTGCCGGCCGGATCGTCATCGTGACCGGCGGCGGCAGCGGTATTGGCCGCTGCACCGCGCACGAGCTCGCATCGCTGGGTGCAACGGTTGCCATCTGGGGCCGCACGGCGGAGAAGCTCGAGGCCGTGCGAGGGGAAATCGAGGCGGACGGGGGCCGGTGCAGTACGCACGTCTGCGACATCCGGGATGAAACCCAGGTCATAGCTTCCATCGACGCCGTGCTGGCGCAGCATGGCCGCATCGATGGCCTGGTGAACAACGCAGGCGGGCAGTACCGGGCGCCGATGGAGACCCTTTCGACCAAAGGCTTCGAAGCTGTGGTGCGAATCAACCTGACCGGCGGTTTCATCGTGATGCGCGAGGCCTACCTGCGCTGGATGAAGGCGCACGGCGGCGCGATCGTCAACATCATCGCCGACATCTGGCACGGTTGGCCCGACTACGCGCACTCGGGCGCGGCGCGCGGCGGCATGCTCACGCTCAGCGAAACGGCGGCCTGCGAGTGGGCCGCGTCGGGCGTGCGCGTGAACACGGTGGCGCCTGGCGGCATCGCATCCAGCGGCTTCGACACCTACACGCCCGAAGCCAAGGCGAAGATCCGCGAGTACCCGCCCACCGTGCCGCTGCAGCGCTACGGCACCGAAGCCGAGCTGTCGGCCGCCATCGTCTTTCTTCTTTCGCCCGCGGCGGCATACATCACAGGCTCCTGCGTCCGTGTGGACGGCGGAACACCCAACGCACGCGGGACCTGGAAGCTGCAGGCGCACCAGAACAGCCAGCCCTTCGAAGGCTTCCACCGGGCCCGGATGCCGGAAATGCTGCAAGCGCAGAAAGAGACGGAACCATGAGCACGATCGGCGACGAATCCGCGCTCGCAGAACGGATCGCGCACTACCTCGCGCAGCAGGTGGGATCTGCCGTTCAAGTGGGGACGGTCCGGCGATTTCCGGTCGGCTTCTCGTGGCTGACTTTCTCGGTTCCCGTGACCGGTCTTCCCGACCATGAAGACACGCAAGAGCTGATCCTGCGGCTCGGACCGGACTACGGCCTCTTCGCCCCCTACAGCGCTGGGCCGCAGGTGCAGGCCATGCGCTCGCTGGAGGGCAGCGCCGTGCCGTTGCCGCGCGCCTACTGGAGCAGCGACGATCCGGCCATTCTCGGGGCGCCGTTCCTGTTCTGCGAGAAGGTGGCGGGGGAGACCGTGGTGCCGTGGGTTTCCGCCGGTCAACCCGGACTGGAGGAGGGCTATCGCAGGCAATTGGCAGAGCAGTTCATCGATGTGCTGGCCGCCCTGCACCGCGTGCCATGGCAGGACAAGCCGATCGCTGCGACGGCGCGGGGCATCACGCCCGCAACTGCTGCCCGGGTGAACGTCGAGTACTGGGAAACACAGATCGACCGCTGGGCGATGCGCCCTTATCCGCTGGTCGATTGGGGCATCCGCTGGCTGAAGGCGCACTGCCCGGTGGCGCCGCATGTGGCGATCGTGCACGGCGACTACCGGACCGGAAACTTTCTCGAACAGAACGGGCGCATCACCTCGATCCTCGACTGGGAACTCGTGCATCTGGGCGACCCACATGAAGACCTGGGCTGGGCCAGCCTGCCGATGTACATGGGCGGCAGCAAGCTGATCAGCCGGCTGGCCGAGCCCGACTGGTTCTATGCGCGCTACGGCGAGAAGGCCGGCTTCGATGTCTCGATGGCGTCGGTGCGCTACTACCAGGCGCTGTCGCTGCTCAAGCTCGCCGCCACGCACATGGCGGCTGCGCGCTGCTTCGAGGAAGGGCGCTTCAACGACATGCGCATGCCGGCGATGGGCAGCCAGATCGCTACCTGCTTGCGCCAGATGGAAAAGACGATCGAGGCCGCTTCATGAACAACTCCTTCGTACGCCTGATCGATGGCATGTGCGCGACCTTGCGCGGCGAAGTGCTGACCCGGCTGGATGACGACTTCGCGCGCGGGCAGGTCTTCGGCGTCATCAACCTGCTCAACACCTTCAAGGTTCGCGCGGACTGGTCGACGAACTTCCTGTGGGCTCAGGTCGATGCGCAGCGTCACACCTTCGCCCGGATCGGCGCGTTGCTGCAAGAGAGCGGCACGGTGACCGCGCCGACGTTGCCGATCGACGAAGTCCCGCAACCGATCACACCCACCGAGCTCGCATCCCTTCGCGATGGCGGGAATCGCGCAATCGTGGAACTGCTGGCATGGCTCGCCGCCGAGCGTGAGAGCCTGGAACCGACGCTCGTGGCCGACGTCGAGCAACTAGCCCGCGCTTGCATGCGCACCGAACTCGATCTCGAGCTCAAGTATTCGCCGAGGCCGATGTTTGCGGAGATGTCCAGCGGCGTAGAGGTGCAGGCAAAGCCATGAGCGATTCCGAACCTGGAGAACCCGAATGACAACGAATCTCTCTTCGCTGCGACTCGACATCGAAAACGGCCTCGCGACGGTGACGCTAACCCAGCCCGCGCGCGGCAACCCGATCGACGGCGATTTCACGCGAGACTTCAAGGAAGTCTTTCTCGAACTCTGGGACACGCAGGGCCTGCGCGCTGTGCTGTTGCGCGCGGAGGGCTCGAATTTCAGCTTCGGCGGCGATCTCAAGACCTTTCATCCGGTTCGCCATGCGCTGCCTGCAATGGTGCGGCGGCTGACCAGCGATTTTCATGTGGGACTCTCGCGCGCCTGGCAGCTGCCGGTGCCGATCGTGGCCGAGGTGCAGGGCTGGGCCATGGGCGGCGCGGTGGGTTTGCTGGCCGGGTGCGACGTGGTGGTGGCGGCCGAGTCGGCGCGCTTCGGCTCGGCGTTCTCCCACCTCGGCTTCAGCTGTGACTCCGGCTCCAGCGTCACGCTGACGTTTCGTATGGGAGCGGCGCGCGCACGACGCTTCGTGCTCATGGGAGAGGTCCTGTCCAGCGCTGAAGCGTTGGCTGCGGGCTTGGCCGACCAGGTCGTGCCCGATGCGCAGCTCACGGATTCGGCCCGTGAGATCGCTGTGCGCCTGGCCACTGGGCCGACCCTGGCCTATGGCGAAATCAAGCGGCTCTTCCTGCGTGCGGGTCATGCGCAGCTGGAGGCACAGCTGGAGGACGAGGCGCTGACGCTGGCGCGTATCTCGGCCACGGAGGATGCCCAGGAGGGCGTGGCGGCGATGTTCGAGCGGCGCAAGGCGTCCTTTCGGGGACGCTGACATGCATCAGAACCTGCTCGTGGAACATCCGATCGCCGGCGTCGCGATCCTGCGCTTCAATCGGCCTGACAAGCTCAATGCCTTGTCGCTCGCGCTGCGGGCTGAATTGCTGGAGGCAGTCGATATGCTGGAGGCCGACGCCGATGTCCGGGTGCTGGTGCTCACGGGGACTGGTCGCGCGTTCAGCTGCGGACTCGACCTCGATGAATGGGGTGCCGACGGTCTGCCCGCGGCGGCGGGCGCGTATGAAGCCGATGCGGTGACTGCGCTGGCGCGCTTCAGCGGCCCGGTCATTGGTGCGGTCAACGGCTTCGCGATCACCGGCGGGCTGGAGATCGCACTCGCATGCGATGTTTTGATCGCCTCGAGCGAAGCGTGCTTCGCCGATACGCACGTGCAGGTCGGACTGCTGCCGGGCTGGGGAGGCTCGGTCCGGCTCGCGCGCCGCGTGGGACTGCACCGGGCGAAGGAGCTCGCCTTCTCGGGGCGCTTCTTCGATGCGAACGAAGCATACAGCTGGGGAATGGTGAACCAGGTTGTACCGGCCGCGCAGTTGCTGCCGACCGCGGTGACGCTGGCCACCCTGATGCTCAGCGGCGTGCCTGAGACTCTCAAGCTTTACAAGCGCCTGCTGGAGCAGGAGGACGAGCGCTCGCTGCCGGACGCGTTGATCCTGGAGCGCGAGGCCTCTGTTTCCAACAACACGGGTGTGACGCGTGCGCAAATCGAGGAGCGCCGCTTGGCGATGCGGAAGATTTCAATGATGACGTTGAAGGCTTCAGGAGCGTCTTTGCCAGGGGAGACTTTGTCGAAGGGCATGGGTTGTTGATTGATGGGTCGGCGAACTTCCACGCAGGATCGAGGTGAACTCGCGGGCATTTTGTCGAGAGGTTCATCGGTCGGGCCGAAGGCCTGGTCGACCGTCTCAGTTCCTCTGGGCCAACTGCTCCAGAATCGCCGGGTTCTCTAGCGTCGACGTGTCCTGCGTGATGGTTTCGCCCTTGGCGACGGAGCGCAGCAGCCTGCGCATGATCTTGCCGCTGCGCGTCTTCGGCAGGTTGTCGCCGAAGCGGATGTCCTTGGGCTTGGCGATCGGGCCGATCTCCCTGGCGACCCAGTTGCGCAGTTCATTGGCGATTTTCTTCGCCTCCTCGCCGCTCGGGCGGGGACCCTTCAGCACGACAAAGGCACAGATCGCCTCGCCCGTGGTTTCGTCGGGGCGGCCGACCACCGCGGCTTCCGCCACCAGATCGGTGCAAGACACCAGCGCAGATTCGATCTCCATCGTGCCCATCCGATGCCCCGAGACGTTGAGCACATCGTCGATGCGGCCGGTGATCGTGAAGTAACCCGTCGTTGCATCGCGGATGGCGCCATCGCCAGCGAGGTAGTAGCCCTTGAGCTCCGGCGGGTAGTAGCTCGCCTTGAAGCGCTCCGGGTCGCCCCAGATCGTGCGGATCATGCTTGGCCAGGGCTTCTTGACCACCAGGATGCCTCCCTGGCCGTTGGGCACGTCGGTGCTCGTCTCGTCGACGATTGCCGCGGCAATGCCCGGGAAGGGCAGGGTGCAGGAGCCCGGGACCAGCGGCGTCGCGCCCGGCAGCGGCGTGATCATGTGGCCGCCGGTCTCGGTCTGCCAGAACGTGTCGACGATCGGGCAGCGGCCGCCGCCGATGTGCTGGTGGAACCACTCCCAGGCAGCGGGATTGATCGGCTCACCGACCGAGCCCAGGATGCGCAGGCTCGACAGGTCGTAGCGCTTCGGATGCACCGCCTCGTCAGCCTCAGCTGCCTTGATCAGCGAGCGGATGGCAGTGGGCGCGGTGTAGAACACGCTGACCTTGTGGTCCTGGATCATCTTCCAGAAGCGGCCTGCGTCGGGATAGGTGGGCACGCCCTCGAACACGACCTCGGTTGCGCCCAGCGCGAGCGGGCCGTAGGCGATGTAGGTGTGGCCAGTGACCCAGCCGATGTCGGCGGTGCACCAGAACACATCGTCGTCCTTCAGGTCGAAGGTCCACTTCGTGGTCAACGCCGCGTGCAGCAGGTACCCGCCGCTGGAATGCTGCACGCCCTTGGGCTTGCCGGTCGAGCCTGAGGTGTACAGCACGAACAGGGGATGCTCGGCACCCACCCATTCGGGTTCGCAGGTCTCGGCCCGGTCTTTCATTTCCTCGTGCAGCCAGCGGTCGCGCGCGGGGTTCCAGCCGATCGGGCCGCCGGTGCGCTGGTAGACGAGGACATCCTTCACGCTCTCGCAGCCACCCAGGGCGATGGCGTCGTCGACGATCGCCTTGAGCGGCAGTTGTTTGCCGCCGCGCAGCTGCTCGTCGGCGGTGATGACCATCACTGCGCCGACATCCTGGATGCGGTCGCGCAGGCTCTGCGCCGAGAAGCCGCCGAAGACCACCGAATGCGTGGCCCCGATGCGCGCGCAGGCCTGCATCGCGACCACTCCCTCGATGCTCATCGACATGTAAATGACCACGCGGTCGCCCTTCTTGACGCCGCGCGCCTTCAGCGCATTGGCCATGCGGCAGGTGCGCGCCAGCAGCTCGCGGTAGCTGACGCGCGTCACCTGCCCGTCGTCGGCCTCGAAGATGATCGCCGTCTTGTCGCCCAGGCCGCGCTCGACCTGACGATCGAGGCAGTTGTACGAGACGTTCAGCGTGCCATCCTCGAACCATTCAAAGAACGGCGCCCGGCTGTCGTCGAGCCCCTTCGTGAACGGCGTCTTCCAGATCAGGAACTCGCGCGCGAGGCGCGACCAGTAGGCGCTGTGATCGGCATCGGCCTCGGCCACCAGCTTGTCGTAGGCCGCTATGCCGGGCACATGGGCGTCATTCATATCTGGGACTGGAATCGGATGGGTCCTTGTTTCTTTCTCGTTCACGGTAGATCTCCTGTGTAACCTTGAGCTAAGACGTCCAACGGACGGGGTCGATTCATCGGTCCGCATGGCTGTTCAGCCAGGCTGCAACCGCTGCAGCACTGCGAAAGTCGTCGCAGGCGCGAGCCGGGACGGTGGGCCAGCGCTGATTCCACATGCGCGACAGCGCCTGGCCCGCACCTATTTCCAGCACGCAACGCACCTGCCTGGCCATAACGTTCTCCATGCATTCGTCCCAACGAACCGTTCGAGCGATCTGGGCGGCCAGCGCAGCCCTGGCCGAACTTGCATCCCGGATGCGGTCCGCCGCGTTGCTGAACAACGCGACTTGCGGCGCGCGGAAGGGCACATCCGCCAGCGTGCGCGAGAAACTCTCTGCCGCGTCGCGCATCCAGGACGTGTGCGATGCCACATTGACCCGCAAGCGCGTGCACTGCGCGCCGGCGGCCAGGGCCATGCGTTCGGCGTTTTCCAACGCGACCAGCGGGCCGCCGAGGATCACGTTCGGGCCGCCATTGCGGATGGCGAGCTCAAGGCCGGCCTCGACGCGCAGCCGCTCGAGCTCCGGCTCGGAAATACCGCTGACGGCGAGGAGCCCGCCGGGCACGCAAGCAGCGCACCGATCCATGGCCTCGGCCCGCAGGGGCGCCAGGGCCGCAGCCGTGGCGGGCTCGATCACGCCGGCCGCACTGAAGGCCGCCAACTCGCCGACGCTGTAACCGGCCACTGCCGCCGGCGACGAAATGAGTGGCGCCAATTGACCCCAGGCCGCCAAGGCGAGGCCCGTCAGCAGCGTCTGCGCGTTGTCGTTGCGCTCTGCCCAGACAGGTTCCGCGAGGGCGCGCCGCCAGTCGTCGACGCCGAGGCGCGCGCACGTGTCGCGCACGTGTTCATCGTCCGCCAACCAGGGCAGCATCGCAGGATGCTGGGTTCCCTGGCCGGAAAAAACCAGAGCAAAGCTCATTGGCTTGAACACACGCGAGTGATCCAGCAGGCCGCGGCGAGCGTGTCTGCCGCGCCACCGGGCGACAGTCGCCTCGCGACAAAGGCTTTTGCAATGGCTCTCGCCTCCTGAATGCCGTCCGGCCGCGCAATGCCCCCTCGATCCAGAAAGCCGCGCGCAGCACGCTGGGCGTGGCGCAGGCCGTCGAGGCCGCCGCGGTGCGCGAGATTGCTGTCGTCCAGGACCGCCATGATGTGGAACAAGGTGTCGAGCCGAGCCTGTTGCGACGTCAGGCCGCGGGCCAGCGCGGCCCTCAGCGCGGGTAGCGCCGTCTCGAACAGCACCGGGAACGCCAGCGCCGCCTCTTCGGACGCGCTGCGCAGGCCGTGACGGCGTGCGGCGATGCCCCCGGGCAGGGTGGGTGGGCGTCGGCTGCGCGTGGCCAGGGCATCGCCCCAGTCCCGGCGCAACGCATCACGCAGTTGAAGTGGATGCAATGCGCCGCCGTGCTCACGCAGGGCGGCGCCCGCCGCGGCGCACAGCAGGCCGAGCATGAAGATCGCGCCGCGATGCGTGTTGATGCCACCGGTGGCGGCGAGCATGCGTGCTTCCGCGGCAATACCGTACCGCTCCAGCAGGGCGAAATCTGCGCCGCCGAAGCCGCCTTCGGCGATCTGGGCGAAGTAGCGGCGCAGCGCGAACAGGCTGCGCATGAAGGTGTGCGCGTCCATGTCTTCGTGGCTGCCGCAGTCGATCAATGTCACCAGTCCGGGCTTGGGTGTCAGCGACAGCTCGTCATACAGCGCAAGCGTGGCCGCGCGCCCGATCGCCGCGGGCGTGAGCCGCGGATCCGGTTGCAATGAAAGCGCAACGGTCGTCATTCGTCCAACTCCGGCAATGCGACACGTTGGCACCATGCGGTGTCGCGCTGCAGGGTCACGCCGTCCATTCGCTTGACCATCACCGCCCGCGTGCGTCCGGCGCGCCATGCGGCCCATTCGCGCCACGCCACTGCCGCGCCGTCGCCGAACACGAGCTCGCCGTCCAGCCGGGGCCGTGTGGTGCTGAAGGACTGGAGCGCACGCGTCACAGCATCCCCGTGCGCCGCTCCGTCGACCGCCAAACACATGTCGAGATCGGAGTCCGGCCGCACGTGATCGAGACCGCTGATCGCTTGCCAGCCGTAGCTTCCGAAGACGCGCGCTGCCGCATGGCACGCGTCGAGCTCGTCACCAAGATCGCTCACCGCGCGTCGCGCCGACGGCGGCAGCAGCCCTTGGATTTCGGCAAGGCGCGGGAACTCGTCAAGGCCAAGCACCGCAGCGCGCGACACCTGCAGCGCCAGCCGACGCTTTTCCCAACGCTCAGGCGACGGCAGACCCAGTGCGATCCATCCGTTGGCGGCGGCGTCGATTGACTGACGTGTCACCACCAGCGGCAGTCGATGCGTCGCCCAATGCGTCAGGCAGTCGCGCGCATGCCTGTCCCAGGGCCGGGCGAGGACGGCGGACCACCCAGCCTCCGAGAGCCGGGCGAGTTGGTGGCGGCGCAGGAAGACCATGGCGCTTGCGACGGTCAGGCGGCGTCCAGCACCCGCTGCACGACGGCGGCGGCAAGCTGGCGTCCACCGCGCTCGGCGCCGTCCTGCGCGCGCCGATCTTGCGTCGGCGTATGGGCCAGCGCATCGTGCAGCGCGGCCTGCAAGTCTCCCTCCCACAGCGCACGCACGCCCCCCATCGCCACGTAGTTCCGCACGCCCGGTGCGAATACCGGGTTGGACTTCGACAACGCCGTGAGCTTGTCCTCTGGCAGCTTGGTCACGCGCGCCATGGCGGGAATACGCATCACCCGGATCTCGGCATCCGGCAGCGCGTAGCAGGCGTCGGCAATCAACCCCGAGGTGATGAAGCCGCCGGAGAGGGCTTGGTCGTACACCAGGCCGATCACGCGGTGGCCGCGGCGCCGCGCCAGGTCGATGCTCGCGCCGAGGTGCGCCATCGCACGGTTGATGCCGAGCAATTCATCGCGTCGGCGCAGCTGCTGGCCCTGCGTGTCGATCAGCAGCAGGATAGGCCGACCTGGGTGCTGCTTGATGGTGTCGAGCACCACACGGGCCTGGGCCAGCGCGAGCCGGACCCCGATCGGCGCGTGATTCGTGGTGCCGATCACCGTAAGCGGCTCGCCTTCGAACATCACCTCGCCCTGTAGAAAGTCGCCGTCCGCGCGCATGCCGTGGTATGAGCCGAAGAGCTGGGTGACAAGGGAATTCCATTGCATGTGATGCGCCTCGGTTAGTAAGCGCGCAGCGCGCGCATGGCTTCCACCGGAAGCTCCGGGACCCGCTGCGCGTCGGCGATGCCGAGTGCGCTCCAGAGCAGCGTCGCTTCATCGCGGCCGACCGTGTCAGAGGGCAGTGCGTGCAGGCGCGCCGTGAGCAACGCGTGCTCCTCCTCCAGCGCCGCGAGGGTCAATGGCTTCGACGCATCGATCGCCGCGACAGCCGCCGCGCGGAATTCCGCGACGTCATCCTCGACCAGCGCGTCGCAGTCACCGGTCAGCCAGCGGTGCTTGCCGCCGGTCGTGCGCCAGACCAGCGCACGGTCGCGCGAATCGAATTCCTCCACGCCGTGGGATGCCTCGATCACCTCGGGCCCCGACATCGCCAGGCGCCCCGCATCGCTCATCACGATGTGGTCGGCACAGCGCGCCACGATGCCCATGCCGCCGAAGCAGCCGTTGGCGCCACCGATCAGCACGATCACCGGGATTCCGGCGGCACGCACGTCAAGCAGTGCGCGCATCACTTCCGACACCGCGATCAATCCGGCATTGGCCTCGTGCAATCGCACGCCGCCTGATTCGGCCAGCAACAGCACCGCCGCCGGCCGGTCGCGCAGGGCGCGCTGCAGCAGTCCGACCAGTTTGGCGCCGTGGACCTCGCCGACGCCGCCGCCCATGAACGCGCCTTCCTGCGCGGCCACGAAGACCTCGTGGCCGTCGAGCGTCGCGCGGCCGATCGCCACGCCGTCGTCGAAGGCCGATGGCACGCCGAGCTGCGCCAGGTGCGGGCTGGTGACCCGTTCGCTCGGTGGCAGCCACTCGTGAAAACTGCCGGGATCGAGCAGCAGCGCCAGCCGCTCGCGCGCCGAGCATTCGGCATAGCTGATCATGGCTTGCCTCCGGTGATCTCGGCTACGGCCTGGTCGAGCCGCAGGCTCACCACCGCGGGCGTGGCGCCCATGTCGTTGATCGAGACGCGCACGCCGGCCAGCGGATGGCGCGCGTGGAAGTCGTTCATCACGGCCTGCCAGATCGGGCCGAAGCCGCGCGCCGAGGTCTCGACGCGCACTGCGCAGTCATTGCCGTCGGCCGGCTCGAGCATCACTTCGAGGTTGCCGGAGCCGACGACGCCGACCAGCACTGGCGCAAAGGCGCCGGCCGGCCGGCCGCCGGAGAAGAAAAAGTCCAGGGTTTCGAGCCCTGCGGGAACGTCGCTCATGGTCGAATCTCCTGTTACCAGTTTCTGAAGCGCTTGGGTGGCTGGTACAACCCGCCCGAGGCGCGCACCAGGTCGCGCATGCTGCGGGCGGCCAGCAGGTTGCGCGTGGCCTGGCGTGGGTCGATCCCCAGGTCCTGCGGCCGGCGGATGACGCCGCGGTCGCGCAGGTTCTCCACTGCGCGCCTGTCGCGCGCCAAACCGACCGCGGTGTAGCCGGCCACGCCGCGGATCGCCTGCTCGCGCTCCGCGTCGCTGCGGCACAGCAGCAGGTTGGCGATGCCTTCTTCGGTGAGGATGTGCGAGACGTCGTCGCCGTAGATCATGATCGGCGGCAGGTCCATGCCGGCCTGCTCCTGCAGCGTCCAGGCGTCGAGCTTTTCAACGAAGGCCGGCTGCATGTGCTCGCGGAAGGTCTCGACCATCTGCACGACCAGCTTCTGGCCGCGCGGCGTGCCGGCCGCGCCGCTGCGCCCGGCACGCGCCTCGCGCCCGGCCTTGAGCCAGGCCGGGCTGGCATGGCGCCGGCCGCGCGCGTCGGCGCCCATGTTGGGCGCACCGCCGAAACCGGCGATGCGGCCCAGTGTCGCGGTGGAGCTGTTGCCGTCGAGGTCGATCTGCAAGGTCGAGCCGATGAACATGTCGCAGGCGTAGTGGCCGGCCGCCTGGCAGAACGCCCGGTTGCTGCGCAGGCTGCCGTCGGGGCCGGTGAAAAACACGTCGGAGCGCGCGCGGATGTAGTCCTCCATGCCGAGCTCGGAGCCGAAGGAGTGCACCGATTCGACCCATCCCGCCTCGATCGCCGGGATCAATGCCGGGTGCGGGTTCAACGCCCAGTGCTTGCCGATCTTGCCCTTGAGGCCCAGCGACTCGGCATAGGTCGGCAGCAGCAACTCGATGGCCGCGGTGTCGAAGCCGATGCCGTGGTTCAGGCGCTGCACGCCGTACTCGGCATAGATGCCCTTGATCGCCATCATCGCCATCAGCACCTGGACCTCGCTGATCTGCGCCGGGTCGCGCGTGAAGAGCGGCTCGATGAAGTTCGGGCGCGGCGCCTTCACGACGAAGCTCACCCAGCCGGCCGGGATGTCGATGCGCGGCAGCGTCGTGGTCTTGCCGTCGACCAGTTCGTTCACCTGCGCGATCACGATGCCGCCGGAGAACGCCGTGGCCTCGACGATGGCCGGCGTGTCTTCGGTGTTGGGGCCGGTGTAGAGATTGCCTTCGGCGTCGGCCGCCTGCGCCGCGACCAGCGCGACCTTGGGCGTCAGGTCGACGAAGTAGCGCGCGAACAACTCGAGGTAGGTGTGGATCGCGCCGATCTCGATGCGCCCGGCCGACACCAGCTTGGCCAGGCGCGCGCCCTGCGGCCCCGAGAAGCTGAAGTCCAGTCGGGCGGCCACGCCGTTCTCGAAGATGTCCAGGTGCTCGGGCAGCGCCAGCACCGACTGCACCATGTGCAGGTCATGGACCCGCTGCGGATCGACCTGCACCAGCGCCTGCGCCAGGAAGTCGGCCTGCTTCTGGTTGTTGCCCTCGAGGCAGACACGGTCCCCGGGCGAGAGCACCGACTCGAGCAGGGTGGCGATGGCCTCGGTATCGACGCGCTTGCCGGCGAGCCGATTCCCGAGGGCGTTGGCTGCGCGCGCGAGTCGCGCGGCGCGGTCGTCGGCCTTGGAGGTCCAGGAACTGGAATTCATGGGAGGTTGAGGAGGATGAAGGGGATGAAGTTCAGTCGAAAAGGCGGCGCCTCACAGCACCACGAAGAGCAGCCACACCACCACGGGGGCCACCAGGGTCACGATGGCGCCGTACACCATCAGCTGCCGGAAGAACACGTCGCGGTCCACGCCCTTGGCATTGGCGAGCACCAGGGCGCCATTGGTGGAGAACGGACTGACGTCGACGATGGTCGAGGACACGGCCATCGCCGCGATGAAGCCGACCGCGCTGACGCCGGCATCGCCCTGCAGGAACGGCACCGCCAGCGGGATCAGCGAGCCGAGCACCGCGGTCGACGAGGCGAAGGCCGAGACCACGGCACCGACGAAGCACAACAGCAACGCGGCCACCATGGGCGAGGTGAGACCGGCCACGCTGTGGCCCACGAAATCGATGGTGCCCATCTTGTCCATCACGCCCACGTAGGTGCTGACACCCACGATCAGCATGATCTCGGGCCACGACACCTGGCCCAGGGCGCGCTTCTGGAGATTGGGCGCCATCAGCGTCAGCAAGAGGCCGATGGTGATCGAGACGAAGCCGATGTCCTGCTTGAAGAACAGCGTCAGCACGGCCAGCGCCAGCAGGCCTAGCACGGTGACAATCTGGTAGAGGCGCGAACCCTGGTCGGCCGGGACCGCCGGCGCCGCGTCCATGAGCGACTCGCCAGCCGCAGTCGCGACGCGGCGCTCTTCCGCGAACGATTCGGCCTCCGCATCGCCGAACACCTGCGCTCCGCCCTGTGCATGCGCCGTGCGGCGCGTTGCCGGCACTGCGCCGGTCACGTCGGCCTTCTGGCGCAGCAGCTTCATGCCGCCCATGAGGAAGAACAGCAGCAGCGACACGGACAGGTTGACGCCGAGGCTTGCCAGCATCGTCGCGATCTCGTTGAGCGGCAGGCCGGCCTTGGCGACGATCTTGTTGGTGATGCCGCCGTAGATGCTGATCGGCGAGAAGCCGCCGCCTTGCGCGCCGTGCACGACCATGAGCCCCATGAGCAGCGGATTGATGCCGTACTTGGCGGCAAAGCCGAGCGCGATCGGCGCGATGATGGCCACCGCCGCGGGGCTGACCGCACCCACCGAAGTGAGCAGCGCGGCGATGAAGAACATGATCCAAGGAATCGCGGCGATGCGCCCGCGCACCGCGCGCACCGCCAGCTTGACGAGCCAATCGATGGTGCCGTTGTTCTGCGCCAGCGCGAACAGGTAGGTGATGCCGACCAGGGTGAGGAACAGGTCGGCGGGGAAGCCGCCCATGATCGCCTTGGCGTTCATGCCGGCCACCAGCGTGCCGACCAGGAATGCACCGACGAAGGCGATCACGCCCATGTTGATCGGCAGCACCGTGGCGAGCACGAACATGCCCACCAGTGCGTAGATCGAGATCCAATGAGAAGTCATCAATGCGTCTCCGGGGGGTTTTGGGGTTCGACGCATCGGGCTGTGCATCTGGGTGCGTAAGGTACGCACCCCCTCCAGGACGATCAATGAAGCTGTCGCGTCGATCCTTACGCGAATTGAAACGATCGAGGGTTAACCCGAGCCCAGTCGATGGCTCCCGTTCAGCCGAGTTCCGCCTTCGCCAGGCGGCACACTGACAGCAACGCGAGCAGGTTGGGATCGCGTTCGCGAGTGCGCAGAAAGTTGAGCGCGATGGTCTGGCGCATCAGGTACTTGGGCTGCAACGGGATCAACTGCACCTTCTGAGGCATGGCGCCGCGCACACGGCCCGGCAACAGCGTGTAGCCGACGCCCCCGCTTACCAGGTTCATCAGGGAGAAGATGTCGCCCGTCTTCATCACCACGTTCGGTGTGAAGCCGGCCACACGAAACGACTCCATAAAACCGCTGTAGGTGACGAAGCCTTCGCTCAGGCTCACGAAGCGCTCGCCGGCGCAGGCGCTCAGGTCGATCTCCTTCTGCGCTGAATAAGGAGAGTCCACTGGTGCGGCGAACTGGATGTCGTCCTGGAACAGCGGCTCCGATTCGACGTCGGAAGCATCTTCGGGGATCGCCATGAGGGCGGCATCGATCGCGCCTTCCCGAAGCTTCTGCAGCAGGTCGGCATTGGACCCGAGGACGAGCTCGGTGTGCAGTTCCGGCTTGCGCAGTTTCATTCCCATGATCAGCTGCGGCACCGTGCGACTCGTCAGAGAATAAAGAGAGCCGATGCGGATCCGATCGGCCGAGTAGCCGGCGACTTCTCGCGTAGCGCGGATGCCCGCGGACATCGTGCGAAGCACCTCGCGTGCCACCTCCGCCAGCGCATGAGCGGCTTCAGTCGGGTGCAGGTTGCGGCCTTCGTGCCGGAACAGCGCGCAGCGCAGCCCAGTTTCCAGCGAATGCAAGGCGCGGTGCACGCTGACGGCGCTGATCTCGAGCTTTTCGGCCGCGCGGGCGAGATTGCCGGCCTCCATGAAGGCCAGAAGAATCTCCAGCTTGCGGAATGTGACTTCTTCGTCAACGCGGGGAAGCATGGCAGCCTGTGGATCAAAATCGAATCGTAGCCGCAGCCAGGATGGTTGCACGCCGTCCGCGTGCGCCATCAGGGTACGGCTGCTGGCTTACGCTTGGTGAACTTCCTGGCGCCCAGGTAGCCGCCGGCAGTGGCGGCCCTGGCGAACAGCTCGTCGCCCATCTCCTTCCACCACGCTTGGTGACCGCTACAGAGGTCGGCGACCACTGCGACGCATGCGCGCCGATCGCTGCCACCCGCGCGCCCAGGCCGGCGTCGTCCACGACCTCTTGGACCAAGCCGAGCGTCAGGGACTGCGCCGCCGGCACGATCTCGGCGAGCAGCACCAGCGGCTCCATTGCAGCCTCGCCGCTGATCGAGCACGGCAGTGCGCTGCCGTTGTGCATTGGAACCGTCACTTAATCCCGGCGTCATACGAATGCGTCATGCTTCAGACTGACAGTCGGCCGGCGCTGGTAGAGGTCGCTTCGGCACCCGCCCAGATTGGGCGGCATCCTCGATGCCGGCGGTTGTCTCAATTTCAGGGGGCGCGATGCCGCTTTTGCAGGCAGAGCATGGTGACGCCCGCGTGACAACAGTCTGGCGCGATGTGCACGTCGTTTTCCACAGCCTTGTCCACCGGCACGGTGGAGAACTTGTCTACTGAAGATGTGCTGCGCCAGGGCGAAGCTAACGCGTCTCAGGCTCTGCGCCTTGATCAAATCGCCCAGGAATCAAGCAAAGCCATCGGTGTTGCGACCGCGATGCAATACAAGCCCTGCGGAATCGAGCGCGGCCATAAGCACCTGACCATGCGTCGAATCGGTGATGAAAAGAGTCGACCTTCCACTGCCGCCAAAGGCCAGATTCGTCGTCGAAGCGCCTGTCGGGCCGCGAAACACGATCACGGGTTCGCCACGCGCATTGAGCACCCAGACATAGCCAAGCCCAGGGTTCGCAACCAGCAGGCGCCCCTGTGCGTCCACGGCAAGGCCGTCCGGGCCGCTCGGACCGTACGACGTGAAGAACTGACTTACCTTCGCCACACTCCCGTCGGTCAGAAGCGGCACGCGCCACACACAGTTGCCGCGTGTTACGGCGAGGTAGAGCAGCTTGCCATCCGGTGACAGTGCTACGCCGTTCGGGCTGGGCACGTTGGCCAGCAACAGGTCGAGTTGGCCGTCCGGTCGCAACCGGTAAAGACGCCCGGTCGGGTCGTGCAACCCGGTCTGGCCCTGGTCAGTGAAGTAGATGTTCCCCCGTTCGTCGAGCACCAAGTCGTTGACGCCTTTGAAGCCTTCGCTATTGCGCCGCTGCAGATACGGTGTGACGGCGCCATCCCGCACGTCAATGCGCATAAGACCGTTCTTGTAGTCGGTGACGAGCAGGGTGTGCGCATCCAGAAACTTCATCCCGTTGGGCTCGCCGTCGTACTCGGTCACCTGTGTCCATGCACCAGCGGGGTCGATGCGGAAGATGCGCCCAAAGGGAATATCGGCTACGTAAAGGTTTCCGGCGTCATCGAAAACCGGTCCTTCGAGAAACGAGTCCGTGACCTGGCCGCCACGGTTGGCGTCGGCCCACGCGCTTGTCTTGCGCCGCCGGAAGATTTCGGGCATTCGCGAGAACACCTCGAGCTCGTGAACTTGGGGAGCTTGCAGAAAGAACACCGTGGATCTCCGTCGCGGCTTCGATGCCGCGCAGTAGTGAAGGCAGGCTTGACCGCGTGTGGTCAGGCGCCGCCGAAGCCGTAGAGTCGTGCCGGGTTGTCGATGAGGATACGGTCCATCACCCCGTCGTCGCCACACCAGCCGCGCAGCACATTGACCAGGTCTGCGTCGTCAACGGAGCCTGATGCCTCGGTGGTATGCGGCCAGTCGCTGCCCCACACCATGCGCTGCGGTGCGGCCTGCACCAATGCACACCCGAGCGCTTGGGCGTCGCGGTATGCGGGAGCGCCTTCGCGCGAGCGCATGTAGACACCGGACAGCTTCACCCATGTGTTGCCCCGGTCGAGCAGCCGACGCAACGTGGTGAAGGCGACGCTGTCCAGACCTTCGGCGGGATCGATGCGGGCCATGTGGTCAACCACGAGTGGGGTTGGCAACGCCTCGAGCACCGGCGTGAGTTCAACCAGTTGTTCGGGGTGCACGAAGACCTGGATGTGCCAGCCAAGGCGGGCGACCCTGCGCGCAAGCGTCCGCAGCATTTCCGCCGTGGTGGTGCCCCACGATTGCGCCGTCACGAAGTTGACGCGCAGTCCACATACGCGGCGCGCGTTGAGTCGCTCGAGTTCGGCGTCATCCACGTCGACGCCTACCACCGCAACACCACGCGCTTCATCACCAAGCTGCTCAAGTGCGTCGAGCATGCAGGCGTTGTCGGTGCCGTAGGTCGACGGGTTGACGACCACCGTTCGCGACGTCCCGAGCCGTTGCTGGAGCTGGCGGTAGGCGGCCACCTCTGCGCAGGGCGGCTGGCGCTTCCAGTGCGGCGACGGCGTGAACCGCGGATCGAAGATATGCATGTGGCTGTCGCACGCACCGGCGGGCAGCGCGCGCGACGGTCGTTCAAGACCAACCGAATGCGGGACGGGACGCGTGGGCGGGAGGGCAGCCATCGGCAATTCAGTCGAGCTTGATGTTGCCCTTGCGGATCACTTCGGCCCACTTCGCGTCTTCCTTCTTCAGGAAAGTGGCGAACTCGGCTGGCGTGGACCCGACGGCTTGCACGCCGACGTCGGTGAAACGCTGCTTCACCTCGTCTTCCTTCAGCACGTCGACCAGGGCCTTGTGCAACTTCGCAGCGACCGGCTCGGGCGTGCCGGCCGGCAGCAGCAAACCATTCCACTCGAATGCCTCATAGCCAGGCACCAGCGATTCGGCCACCGTCGGCACGTCGGGCAGGCGCTTCGAACGCTCGGGCGACGACACGGCCAGCGCGCGCAGCTTGCCCGATGAGACCAGCGGGTATGACGCCGCGATGGTGCTGAACATGAAGTCGACCTGACCGCCGGTCACGTCGACGATGGCAGGACCCCCGCTCTTGTAGCCAACATGCACCATGTCGAGATCGAGCTTCTGGCGCAGCAGTTCTGCCGCCAGACGTTGCACCGTGCCGCTACCGCCGGAGGCGTAGTTCAGCTTGCCGGGTGTCGCCTTGGCCTTGGCCACCAGGTCCTTCACATCCTTGATCGGCGACTCGGCCTTGACGATGATGATGTTCGGCGCCAGCGAGACGAGCGACAGCGGCTGCAGAGCGTTGCTCGCGAAGGGCATGCGCGGAAACAGGTGCGGATTGATCGAATAGGGCGTGGCGTCGTAGAGCATGGTGTACCCATCGGCCGGCGCCTTGGCGGCATAGCTTGCGCCGATGGTGCCACTCGCCCCGGGGCGGTTGTCAACAATCACGCTGGTGCCGAGCTTCGCGCCCATGCGCACCGCGAGCACGCGCGCCAGCGCATCAGCCGAGCCTCCGGGTGCGTAGGGCACGACTAGCGTGATTGGTCGGTCCGGAAACGCCGCCTGTGCGGAAGCGGCGACAAAGAGGCATGCAGCGAGCACGCGACGGATCAAGGTTTTCATGGGTTGGTTCTCGAAGAATGTCGGACGGGAATCTGGCGAACGGCGAGCGCTCATTCAGGTTTGAGGTCAAGCGCACGGGCCAGCTCACCGTAAGCCTTCACCTCGCGCGTCAGTTGCGTGCCGAAGGCTTCAGCGCAGGTACTCTGCGCTTCCATACCCAGGAGCCTGAACTTCTCTGCCGTGGCAGGTGACTGGGCGAACTCGGTCGCAACCCGACGCAGCACCGCCAAGGTCGCTGCCGGCGTGTTCGCGGGCGCGAGCAGGCCATACCACGCATCGGCGGAATACCCTTTCACGCCGGCCTCCTCGAAAGTCGGCACGTTCGGCAGCAGCGCAGAACGTTTGGGCGCGGCGACGGCCAGCGCGTTCAGCTTGCCTGCCTGCACCTGAGGCAGCACCGACCCCAGCGTGGCAAAAGAGCTGTCCACCTGCCCGCCGATCATGTCGGTCGTGGCTTGGGCCGCGCCCTTGTAGGGGATGTGATTCATCGAGGTTCCGGTCAGCCGCGTGAACTGCTCACTTGCAAAATGGCCGGAACTGCCGCTGCCCGGCGTGCCGTAGGTGCGCTTGCCGGGGGCGGCCTTGACCTCCTTCAGGAAGTCTCCAAGCGTCTTGACCGGCATCGATGGGCCGACGACCAGCACCATCGGGCTGACGGCCAGCGAGCACACCGGCGCAAAAGAGCGCACAGCGTCGAACTTCACCCGCTGGCTGTAAAGCGCGGGAATCATCGTGTGGTTGGTTGCACCGAGCAGGAGCGTGTAGCCGTCCGCTGGCGCAGACGCCACCGCCTCGGCCGCCAGGATGGTATTGGCGCCGGGCTTGTTGTCCACCACGAAAGGCTGGCCCAGCGTGCGAGAGGCATAGTCGGCGAATACACGCGCGACGACATCGGTCGGCCCACCCGCCGAGAAACCGACGAGGACGTGCACTGGCTTGGCTGGCCAGGTCGACTGCGCCTGGGCGGACAGCGTGACGAACAGACCAGTCGTTCCCATCAGCCATGCGATGGCGAAGTATCGTTTCACGGATGTCTCCTTCTTGTTCTGCATCACTGGGCCATCAGGTCGTGGCTGGCTGGCGTGTCAGCACCTGCAACACATTCCTGGCGGCGCCGACGCCCATGTTCACGTAGGCATCGCTGGTCACGCCACCAATGTGGGGACTCAGTACGAAGTTCTTTTCACCCTGGAACGGATGGCCGGCAGTCATCGGCTCTACCGCGAAGCTGTCGAGACCGGCCATTGCAACCTGACCGGAACGTACTGCGCTCAGCAGCGCGGCCTCGTCGATCAACCCGCCGCGCGCCGTGTTGACCAGGACGACGCCGCGCTTGCACTGGGCCAGCGTGGTGGCATTGAGCAGGCCGCGGTTGTCTTCTGTCAGAGGGCAGTGCAGCGAGATCGCATCGGACTCGCGCCAGATCGTCGGCAAGTCGACGCATTCCACGTACGCTGGCAAGTCTTTCGCAAATGGATCGAACCCGATCACGCGCATCCCGAGGGCATCGGCCATGCGCGCAAAGCGCAGTCCGATCGCGCCCAAGCCGACCAGACCGATGGTGCGGCCACCGAGCTCGAGGCTCTTGTGCGTGGCTTTGTCCCAATGACCGGCGTGCATGCGTGCATCCAGGGCCACCACCGACTTGGCGCACGCCAGCAAGAGGGCCAGTGCCTGCTCGGCCACTGCAGCGGCATTGGCACCGGCTGCCGCGACCACGTCGATGCCGCGGGCCTGCGCCGCCACCTTGTCGATGGTATCGGTGCCGCTGCCGTGCTTGGAGATCACGCGCAGCGACGGCGCTGCGTCCATCACGACGCTGCCGACCTTGCCGTAGCGCACGATGATGGCCATCGGATCATGCGCACGGCAAAGTGCCACCAGGTCGTCTTCGGTCGGCGTCTTGCCGGCATAGATGACATCGTGACCCACTAGCAGCGCGAGCGCCTGCGGCGCGAGGTCAGCACCCGTGACGAGGATCGTGCTCACAGCGCCTCCCCTTCCTTGAGCACACCGGCTGTTCGGAGAGCAGCGTTCAGCCATTTCGCAGCGGTATCGCCAGTTTTGATGGCGCAGATGCGTGCGGCTTCATCCTTCACCTTTTTGGCCGCGAGCGGCAACAGCCCTTCGATCTTCTCGCGCTCGACCACCACGACGCCATCGCCATCGGCGATCACGAAGTCGCCGGCGTGCACGGTCACACCGCCGATGGAAATCGGATGGCCAATGCGGCCGCCGATGTTCTTGGTAGGACCGTTCGGGTTGGTGCCGACGCTGAACACCGGGTAGTCCATTTCGTCGATCTCGATGCTGTCGCGACAGGCGCCATCCATCACCACGCCGGCGATGCCCAGTTGCTTGCAGGCCGTCATCATGATGGTGCCCATCAGCGCCGAGGTCTGGTCACCCTTGCCGTCGATGACGAGAACGTCGCCTGGCTTGGCCATTGCAATGGCGGCGTGAATCATCAGGTTGTCACCCGGCCGCACTTCGACGGTCAAAGCGGTGCCGGCGAGCTTCATGCGCGGACGAAGAGCCTTGATGCGGCCATCCACGGCGCCGCGGCGGCCGGCCACATCGGCCAGGATGGCCGGCTGCAATTCAGCGGCCTGCGCCACGATGTGCGCAGGCACGCGTTCGAAGTCGCGAATGATGTCGGGAAGATTGGAAGGCATGGGATTCTTTCGGATGTAAGAGGAGGAATGGAAGTGGGTCAGTCGGCCCTGAGGTCAGCGTCCTTGATGACCTTGGCCCACTTGGCAAGGTCTGCTTTCTGGGTTTCTGCCAGTTGCTGCGGCGTGCTGCCCACAAGCGTGACGCCGAGCTTGTCCGCCATGGCGACGACCTCGGCGTCCTTGAGGATGCGCACGATCTCCTGGTTCAGCCGCTGCACCACGGCCGAAGGCGTGCCGGCCGGCGCGTAGGCTGCCTGCCACTGCTCCACCACGAAATCCTTGAAGCCGGCCTGACCCATCGTGGGCACCTCGGGCATGGATTTCAGCCGGGCCGCAGAGGTCACGGCCAGAGCGTGCAGCCGGCCGCTCTGGATGTGCGGCAGCGCCGCAGCCACCGGCGCAAACATGAAGGTCGCATGGCCGGCCAGCACGTCCTGGATGGCCGGGGTATCGCCCTTGTAGGGCACATGAGTCATTCGGGTGCCGGTTTGCAAGCGCAGCAGTTCGCCCTGCATCTGGAGGATCGTGCCTTTGCCACCGGAGGCGAACGAAACCGCTTCCGGATGGGCCTTCGCCTCCGCGGCGAGTTCGGCCACCGTGCGAAAGGGCTGGGCCGCGCCGACGATGAGGACATGGGGGATCGTGCCGATCAGAACAACTGGCTCGAATGCTTTGACCGGGTCGTACTGCATCTTCGGCATGAGGCTCGGCACGATGGCCTGAGGGCCAATCGATGTGCCTAGCAAGGTGTAGCCGTCCGGTGCCGCCTTGGCGACGGACGCTGAGCCGATCGTGCCGGTGGCACCAGCCTTGTTGTCGACGATCACCGTGGCGCCGAGCGAGTTGCCCAACCGCAGTGCAATGGCGCGGCCCAGAATGTCGGTGGTGCCACCCGGGGGGTAGGGCACGACCCAGGTGATGGGTTTCCCGGTCGGCCAGGTGACCTGCGCCGTGGAGGGCATGGCAGCAAGCCCAAGAAGCGAAATGGCTATCGTCAGGGCGGTGCGCCGGTCAAGCTTGGTCATGGCTGTCCTTGTCAAGAATCAGGTTTGGTAGTCGTAGAGCGCGGCCGGGTTGTCGACCAGCACGCGCCGCAGGGCGGTCGAATCGCCAGCCCATTGCGCGAGCAGGTCCATTTGCTGCGCGTCGTCGGGCAGGGGCTGGTGACCCGCAGTGGCAGACGCATGGGGCCAGTCACTTCCCCACACCACGCGTTCGGGTGCGGCCAGCAGGTAGCCCCGCGCCAGCAGCGCGATGTCGGTGTAGGCCGGCGGGCCTTCTTCGCTCACGATGTAGCCGCCCGACAACTTGACCCAGGCGCGACCTGAGTCGATCAGGCGAAGAATCAATCGGTGGGCTGCATGTCGTTGCGCCAGCGATGGTGCGATGCGGCCCATGTGATCGAAGACCACAGGAACCGGGAGTTGCAGAAGGCGGGCCTCGAGGGCAGCGAGCGTGTCCGGAGCTGCCAGCAATTGCAGATGCCATCCGTAGGGCGCGACACGCGCGGCCAACACGTCGATCTGCTGCGCTGAGTTCGTGACACCCAGCGAGAGATTGAGGCGGACGCCACGTACGCCTTTGGCATGCAACGCTTCAAGTTCGGCATCGCGTATCTGCTCGTCGACAACGGCGATTCCCCGCGCGCCCTCGCCGTAGGCAACAAGCGCCTCGCACATCGGCCGGTTGTCGGTGCCGTAGGTCGATGGCGTGACGAACACCACGCGGTCGGTCCCGGTGCGCTGCTGCAGTTGCCGGTAATCGTCGACGCTCGCATCAGGCGGCAGGAGGCGCGCGCCCGGCACGGGCGCAAAGCGGGCGTCGTACACATGCACATGGCAATCGCAGGCGCCCGCCGGCACCTCGACGTTCGTGCGGCCCTGCCCCGAAGAGAAAGGCGCGACCGCCTTCTCCTTGTCCAACGTCTGCATCGCTCGCTCGCTCTGCTGCTGAATGCGTCAGTCGACCTTGGCTCCGGACTCTTTGACGATCTTGCCCCAGCGGCCGATGTCGTCGTGGATCAGCTTGGCGAACTGCTCAGGAGTTCCACCGAGCGCATCGGCGCCCTGGCTGGCTAGCTTCTTCTTGACTTCCGGATCCTGTAGCGCCTTGTTGAATGCGCCGTTCAGCTTGGCGACCACGTCCTTCGACAAGCCCGCCGGCCCGGCAACGCCGAACCAGGTGACGGCTTCAAAACCCTTGAAGCCGGATTCCGCAATGGTGGGCACCGACGGCAGGTCGGCAGTGCGCTTGGGCGAGGTCACGGCGATGGCGCGCATCTTCCCGTTTTTGACGTAACCGATCAGCGTAGGCACCGACGACATATACATCTGGATCTGGCCGCCAATCAGGTCGGTCGAACCTTGCGCAGCGCCCTTGTACGGAACGTGCGTGAACTTGACTGCTGCCGTCTTCTGGAACAACTCGGTCGCGAGATGCGCCACCGTGCCGCTGCCGGAACTGGCGTAGTTCAGCGAGTCGGGCTTGGCCTTGGCAGCGGTCACGACATCGGCGAGCGTCTTGTACGGCGAGTCCGCCGCCACCACGAGGACGAGCGGCGCACTTGCAACCTCGACAATCGGAGTCAGGTCCTTCTCGGGGTTGTAAGGCAGCTTGGCGTAAAGCGTGGGGTTGATGGCCAGGTTGCTGGTCTGGCCCAGCACCAGTGTGTAGCCGTCGGCCGGAGCCTTGGCCGTGGCATCCACTCCCAAGTTGCCGCCGGAGCCGGGCTTGTTGTCGATGACGATCGACCATCCGTTGGCGACGGCCACCTTGTTGGCAACTTCACGCGCAATCAGGTCGGTGCCGCCGCCGGCCGGAAAGGGAACGATCAGCTTGATCGGGCGCGATGGATAGGCCTGTGCGGACGCCGTTGCGTGGGCCATGAGCGTCGCACCGGCAACGAGCGTGGTGGCGGCGACGCCGATGAGGCGGCGCGAAGCCGCGGCGGCGAGGGCACGATGTTGCATGAACTTGTCTCCTGTTTAGCCCACCCTGCTCGATTGCGGGCGGTGCGTTCAGTGGAGGCAAGTATTCGGCGTGGGGCTTATTCAGTCCAATCGATACTTTTTGAAGATCGATAGATTTGACTTTGGGTATTACCTCGGTGGCGAATCGGCATATTTCGCCAACAGAAGGATCAGCCGTTGTGCTGCCGGGGAGATGTAGCCGCTGTCGCGATAGGTCACGACCATGCGCCGGCGCATGGTCGTGGCCGGCAGCTTCACTTCGCGCAACGCCGCGCCGGAACGCCCGGCCTGCAGGTGAAGACGCGAGATGAAGCTCAGCAGGCCGGTCTCACCGATCAGCGTCGGCAGCATCAGCAGCATCGTGCTTTCGACCTGCACCACGGGCCGGGGAACTCGATGGCGATCGAAGGTCTGGTCGAGCCAGTCCCGCGTCGGTGCCCCAGGGGGCTGAAGCACCCATCGATAGCCCGCCAGGTCCTTCAGGGCCGGCTTCGGCTTGTCGAAGATCGCGTGCGTGTCGGCGGCGGCGACCACGATCACGTCCTCGGCCAGGTTCTGCGAAGCGAACCCCGGTTCAGTAGAGCCCTCGGTGCCGACCATCAGATCGATATCACCGGCGCGCAGCAGCGGCTTCAGGATGTCAACCAGCGCCACGGTGGTCCGCAAAGTGACTTCGGGTGCCTCGCGCATCAGGTCGCGCGCGGCTGGCGGCAAAAGGAACTGCGCGGCCGTCGGCACGATGCCGATCTTGATGTTTCCAGTCAGGCCTCTGCCGATGTCGCCGATCTCGCGGCGCGCGCTTTCCACGTCGAAGCGTGTGCGCTGGGCCCACTTGAGAAGCGCCTTCCCCGCACTGGTCAGGCGGATGCCGCGGCCTGTTTTCTCGAAGAGCAGGGCGCCGCACGCCTCTTCCAGCCGCCGTACGCAGCTTGTCAACGCGGGTTGCGTCCGGTGCAGCCGTTCGGCCGCGCGCCCCATGTGCTCGAGCTCGGCAATAACTTCAAAGTACTGGAGATCGCGCAGATCCAGGATGAACTCCACAAGTTTGTTTAAAGCACTGATCCAAGACTTTAGGGCAACAGCGTGGTGCCACTGGCGGCCTAGTAGCGGTAGTCCGCAGCTCGAAGCGGACGCTCAATGTGCTGGCGAATGCTCATACTCGTGGCTTCTATTGATGGAGGTGGGCATGGCGCTTGCAGGCATGCACGACGCGTTGGTGGATCACCTGAAGGCGAAGGGGGCGCTGCAGTTCACCTTGACACCGGCCTCTGCTGCGAGCAGATGGCGTCATTTAACACAATCAATCTTGCCAAGGCTCCGAATGTAGCGGCTGAATAGTAATGTCGCGTTTTGGCTAACTAGAAATGTCGCAAAGTCTGCCGTCCCAGTTCCTGGGTCTGGGGTACGGCGCGAGCGCTCGATTCCGTTTTTTTACGGCGTGCCAGAGATCAGACTCCGTGCCGCGCTATCTACCAACGCTGTGGCAGACGGCGAGATGTATGAAAGACGCGCAGAATCTCGACCGCGTCTCCGCCCACGCGATAGGGCACGATGTAACGCGTTTTTGGCACGATCAATTCACGGGTCCCGGGCATACGCCCAGGGCGGCCAAGGCCAGGCTGATGAGCGAGCTGGGCCACAGAGTCGAGAATGCGCCCGACGACCAGTCGCGCCGCAGCCGCATCGTCGGTGGCGATGTACGCGGCCTCTTCGTCCAAATTGAGCAGCGCCTTACGCAGCCACCTAACCCGCATTCACCTTCCATTTTCTTGCGAAGGCCGCGACCTCCTTGTCGCTGGCGAAATCGCCAGCGTCAGCTTCCTTCAGCGCAGCCTGGACTTCGCCGATCTGCCATTCGTTGTTTTCAACATAGGCACGAATCGCTTCGGCTGCCAAGAACGATTTGCTGCGCTGCGTCGCTTCGGCCAGATGGTCGAGACGATCCTTGACTTCGTCGTCAAGTCGAACAGTCATGGTGGTAGACATGGGAGATCTGGAGCGGTGGCACGAGAAGAGTGGTCGGATGTACACATCCTACTACAATATCGCATGCATGCGCCTACCATAGCTGCCTCAGAGCACGCTGCAGAGCGGACTCGACGAGAAAGTCTTCGGGACGCAGCAGATCCTCAAGCGCCTCACGCGTCAGGGTGCTCGTGTAAGTCACGAACGAGCGGTGCTCAGCGTGTTCTCCTGGGTCACTATGCAAACAAATCAGTACCGCCGTGAGTTGATCCGCAGGGATCAGGAGGAGCAGGCAAAGAGGCGCTTTCGCGAGCGAATCGAAGAGGGGTTGAGCTCGGGCCAGGGGCGCGTCATGACGCGCGAGGTCGTTGCAGAGTTGAGGCACAAGGCGTTGGGTAATTTGCCATGAAGCGGCCCGCCTTCAGCCATCCGCCGTCATTTCACATAAGGCATATTGTTTTTGTATGTTCTTCTATGACCGCTCGATGGCCGCCCAACTTCACGCGATCGAGGCTGCGGCTGGCATGAGCTCGGCCTGTCGGCTGTCTGTTCTTCCCATGACTTTGCCGGTGAGGGTCTCAATCCCGAAGGCTCGTCAAAAACTCACGCGCCACCGAGACGCAGTGGTCAAATGTCGGGCGGTATGAGAGCGCGGCAATTGCCTCGAAACCTGCAATCAAGCCGGGCCGGGGCTGCTCAAGTTGGTCAAGGAAGGTTTGCCGGTGGCGCAGAAGGAACGTGGCCGCTCGCCTCAACTGTTGCGGCTCTCGTTCGATCACCAACGAAAGATCGAAAAGGTCGCGCGCAGTGGCACGGTTACCCCGGTGATATATCTTCTTTGCGATGATTTCTGCTGCCGTTTCAACCCTTATGCTGCGTCCTGCAATCTCCCAGATTTCCCAGGCCTGGTCGAGAAGATTCGGTGCGGCGACGAAGTCGATTTCGCCCTCCTCGAACTGGAGCTTCACAAACGAGCCAGGCAGCTCCGTGTAGTCGTTCGTTAGTCCGAAGTTCCCCGAAGCGGCGGACGAGATTCCCTTGTGACTCAAGCACTTGCTTGAGTTGGCGAGGAAGTTTTCTGTCTACGGTTTGATGTTTTGCACGAGCGCGAGGGCGCGCAGGTGCAGCGGCTGCGCGTTGGTGAGGAGCTCGAAGGTGGGCGCCTCGGGGCCGGCCTGAGGGGTTCGGCAGGTATTGCGCGCGATGGTGGCGAGCTCGGCCATCAGGGTGGAGAAGCTGTGCACGGGGGTGCCGTCGTCCAAGGCGTGGCGCGCCGCCTTGGCCAGCGCCGCCTTGGAGCGCGTAGCCGGTGCCACGGGGTCACGCGTGGCCTTGGCGAGCTGCTCGGTGTCGGCGAACATCAACTCGCGCCAGGCCTCGCGCATGTGCCACTCGACGTAGTAGGCCAGCATGCACAGGAAGATGTGCGCGCGCACCCGATCGGCGGTGCGATGGTGGATCGGACGCACCTTCAGGTCGATGGTCTTGAGCGAGCGGAACGCGCGCTCGACGTTGGCCAGCGACTTGTAGTGGCGCACGCAGTCGGGCGCATCCATCTGTGCGGCGCTCACCGAGGTGCGGATGATGTAGAGGCCGTCCAGCGCCGCCTCGGCGGCGATGGCGTCTGTCTTGCGCGCGAAGGTGAAGGCGTTCTCGCCGATGGCCAGCTCGAAGTGCTTGGCCATCTTGTACTGGTTGATGACCTTGCCCACGCGCAAGCCGATCTCATCCTTGCCGGCGAGCTTGAGCGCGTCCACGCGGGCCTTGATCTTCTGGAGGTTGGCCTCGGTGGCCGCCAGTAACTCCTCGCGCTTGTGCGTGCGCAGCTTGGCGAGTTCCGGATTGCGGCATGCCACCAGGCGCTCGCCCGGATAGTCCGGCGAGCTCAGTTCGAGCAGGTTGCGCTCGTCGAACAAGCCCAGTTGCAGATGGCCCTGCTCGACCAGCGCGCGGATCGAGACGCTCTTCAGCGCGCTGATCCAGCCCACGCCTTCGGTCTCGCGCAGCTCCTGGATCGCCTTGTTGGAGATCATGCCGCGGTCGCCCACCATCACGAGTTGTTCGACGCCGAAGTCTTCGCGCAGCCGCTGGACCTCGGGCAGCAAGGTCTGGCTGTCGGCGACGTTGCCCTCGTGCACCGACACCGCCAGCGGGCAGCCGCGCGCATCGGTGAGCAAGCCGTAGTTGACCTGCAGCAGGCCCTTCTTGCCGTCGCGGCTGTAGCCGAGCTTGGCCAGCGGACAGCAGCTGCCCTCGAAGTAGCTGGAGGACTGGTCGTACAGCACCAGGCCACCGGGGCTCAGATGGCGCGAGGCGAGCTTCTTCTGGATGCGATCCTGGCGCTCGAGCAGCCAGTCCATCGCCGCATACAGGTCGTCCTCGTCGGCGTCGGCGACGCCGAAGTCCTCGGCCAGTGTCGTGGTGTGCCACCAGCGCGTGGTGGCGAGCTTCGTGTGCGGGGCGACGATGCGCGCGGCCACCATCGCCAGCACCAGGTCGCGCTCGCGGCAGGGCCTGGAGGCGAGCAGCGAGGCCATCTCCAGGCTGGCCATCGTGGCGCCTGCCGCCTGCACATGGCCGTGGGGACGCGAGCGCGTGATCTGGAACGCGGAAGCCACGGGCACGAAGGTCTCGCCCTGCAGCGAGCGCCGGATGATCTCGATGAGCTCATCGGGCAGGTGCGAGAGATTGCCCAGGGTCTCGTTCTTGACCTTGCCGTCCTCGCGGTAGCTGCGGCGCAGCAGATGGGTGCGATAGACCTGGTCCTTGTAGGTGCGCGTCGTAGTGACGACGTGAGCGGTACCTGTGCGGGCTGCCATGGGCAGAAATCTAGCCCAAGCACCATCAGTTGTCAAGTATATTTAGTGACTACATGTAGCATCCAAAAAAATCCTCCCAGAAGGAGGATTCATCAGCAGCGACAAGCACTTGTCGCCGTTGGAGTGACTACAGAGGTGGGGAACTTCGGGTTAGTTCAGCGGCCGTGTCGCTCAGGCGAGGCGTCACGAAACCGAGGTACTGCGGGTCGGGAACAAAAATGTCGATGTCCTTGCTGAGACGATGCTCGTATCGGAACATCAGGACCGTGCCACCGCCAAGCGTCCAAAACGGGTCAGCGAGCCCACCATGCTTTTGAATGTCGTCGATGAGCGCCAACGCCCGTGGGTACCTCCCACGGACCTCGAGGAAGGCTCTTCGTCATCACGCCGGCAGCCCCTGGCGGTGCACCGCCAGCGACTTCGCGAGCTTCGCCACGTTGCGCCAGACTTGTCGCGGCAGTACGTGTTCACGAGAAGCCGCTTCTTCGACTGCCATCACGATGATCGGCAATGGCGCTTCATCCAACAGGTGAGTCAGGTGTGCCACGTAGGGTTCGGGAACATCGCCGCTAGCCAGTGCGTGGCCCAAGGTTTCAGGCGCCAGTTCGCTGGAATAGCTGACGCTGGCCGTTTTGGCAGCCATCCAAAGGCCGCGTTTCTTCTCGCGCGCCGCTGTTGTCGGCCCGGATACGTCCAAGCCCAGTACCGAAAGCACTTGGGCGACTCGCTGAAAGCCTAAGTCGCTCAACGTCCCATTCTCCAGCCCGACCAGCGTCTGGCGCGACAGTCCGCTCAGTTGCGCGAGCTGCGCCTGCGTGAGCCCCAACGCCTCGCGGCGAGCTCGCACGGCATGGCCTATCTGAGTGAGATTCATAAGCGCGACAAGTGTCTGTTATTTTGGACATTTTACAGATCATGGGTTCGCACCCTTCCATCTTTGACACATCAGTTCGGTTTCCGTCTCTCGTAGCGCCTGTAATGTCCAAAATATTGGACATAAGATTGTCGAAATCTTCGGCTGATTTCGATGGCTCATCAAACCCAGTTCTCAACAGCCAGGTCGTCGACTCGGCTGAACTCACGCTCGTTGTTGGTGACCAGCACCCAGCCTTCGGCACGGGCGTGGGCGGCGATCCAAAGGTCGTTGTTGCCGATGGACTGGCCTTTGCGCTCAAGGACGCTGCGGATCTGGCCGTAGTGCTGGCCCACCGCCTGTGTGAGTGGTTCGACCTGGATGGCGCTCTGCAGCTGCTGCAGCGCAGCCAGGGCCTTGGAACGGGCTTGGCTTTTTTCCGCGCCGTGTTGCAGTTCGCCCAGCGTAATGACCGACATGGCCAGGACGTCGGCGCTCAGTTGCTCAAAGCGCGCTCGAACGGTGGCCGGATTGTGCTTCGCGATGTAGATGCAGATGTTGGTGTCGAGAAGATAGCCAATGGCCATTCAGAACAACTCCCGCTCCTGGGGAGGGCTGTCGCTGCGGCCATCGGTCATGAAGTCGGCAGGCATGCCGACGAGGGCGTCAAAGATGGCGGCTGCACTGGCGGGCCGCTCACGCAAAACGATGTCGTTGCCTTGGCGGAAGATCTCCACCTGCTCGGCTGTGAATCGAAACTCCTTCGGCAAGCGCACAGCCTGGCTGTTGCCGGACTGGAAAACACGGGCGTAAGTCATCGGGTCTCCTGCGTATATACAAACAGTATATACATTCACGCTGACCGCGTCAACGGGGTGCAGGGGATTCCCTCAGGGATATGCACATCGGTCACGATGTCGGCCAGCGTCAGCCGGCGCCCGGCCCTCAGCAGGCGTGCGGCTTCGCGGAAGACCGCGCCCTTGTCGGGCGCGAGGTTGGGGACCAACCACGTCTGCGGCCAGCAGTTCCACTCGCTGGCCTTTTGAGCGGCGACTGCCGTCGCGCCTTCCCACGCCTTCGGCGGCTTGTTGCGACGGAGCCTGCGTGTGCGCCGCGTGCTCAGATTGAGGCCAAGCTCCTGCTGCTTCATGCCGATATTGTCTTGCCTGCAAGCGATGACACCGCACTGGCGTGGGGAGAGTCTTGAACACCATCCCGCTGCTGCTCGTCAAAGGCCAGTTGGGCGTCGACGCCTGCTGAGGGGATCCGATAACCCATGGTTTGGTAGCCGCGCTGGCGCTTGTCCCACATGCGCAGCAAGGCCGGGTGTCCGGCATCGATGAAGTCGATGATGCGCACGCGGGACTTCTCAGCATGTTCGCGGTGTAGGCGTCCGGCGTACTGCTGCAACGTACCTTTCCACGAGATGGGCATGGCCAGCACCAGCGTGTCCAACGGTGGATGGTCAAAGCCTTCGCCGACCAGTTTGCCGGTGGACAGCAGCACGCGCGGCGCATCAGGCGGCAGAGCATCCAGTGCACCGATCAGTGCAACGCGCTGTTTCTTTGACATGCGGCCGTGCAGCGTGAACAGCGTTGGCACGCGGCCTGCCAAGGTAGTGCCGATGGCGTCGAGGTGGTCGGTCCGTTCGGTCAGTACCAGCACCTTGTGCCCCTGCTCGAAAGCGCTCGCGATCTCATCTGCGATGGCTTCGGTACGGCTGGCGTCGTTGGCAACGTGCCGGAACACGTCCTGTATGCCGGCGTCGGCGGCAAGTTCGATGTGCGCTGACAAATAGCGGGGGATTGCCTCCAGGGTTTGCGGGGCTCCCGTCGGGCGTGCAGCTGTGTGTCGCGTGGGGCCACACTGCATGAAGATGATCGGCTGTCGCCCGTCGCGTCGGATCGGCGTAGCGGTGAGCCCGAGCACGTACCTCGCCCGCGTTCGCTTCATGATGGCTTCGAACGAAAACGCCGACAGGTGGTGGCATTCGTCGGCAATGACCTGGCCGTAGTTCTCGACAATCTCGTTGGTTTCCCCCTGCCGAGACAATGACTGCATCAACGCGATGTCGATCCGGCCCGTAGGCTTGGCCTTACCGCCTCCGATGGTGCCGATCACGCCTTTGCCAACGCCCAGGAAAGCCTGAAGCCGCTCCTGCCATTGCTTGAGGAGTTCGGTACGGTGCACCAGCACCAGCGTGTTCACGCCCCGCCGTGCGATCAACGCCGCCGCTGTGACCGTCTTGCCAAACGCTGTTGGCGCGCACAGGATGCCGGTGTCGTGACGAAGCATCGCCGCGACTGCTTCCTCTTGGTCCGACCGTAGCGTGCCGGCGAAGCTCACCTCCAGCGGTTCACCGCTGAATCGCTCATCCTGCAACTCGCAGCGAATGCCGTTCTCGCGCAAAAGCCCCCGGACGGCATCCAGGCAGCCTCGCGGCAGGGCGATGTGGTTCGGGAAATTCTCGGCGCAGCCGATCACGCGCGGCTCATTCCATACCGACAGGCGCATCGCCTGCGCCTTGTAGAACTCTGGGTTCTGGAACGCGGCCAAGCGGATCAGGCGGTTCGCAAGCGCTTGAGGCAGGGATGCCTTGCCGAAATACAGCAGGTTGGCCAGAGTCACGGTCAGAGATGCAGGCATGGCGCCGGGCAGGCGCTGCTTGGCAGGTCCTTTGCGCGTCCACGGCTCGTGTTGTTCTTCCTCGGTGATGAAGGTGAGGTCGAGCGGATGCGAGCCTCCGGTGGCGCGCAGGATCGTTGGCTCGATGTCGTGCGGTGCCATCGGCTGCACCGATGCGAGGAAGGCCCATTGGTCCACGTGGGGCTGCAGCGTATCGTCCACGAACACGCTGCCACCGCGCTCGCGAGATGCCTTCTGCAAAGGCAGGGCAATCAGGTTGCCGAATCCACCCTTCGGCATCGTGTCCTGGTTCGGGAACAGGCGGTCATAGGACGAGAGCTTCAGTTGCCGGGTGCGGGCACAGGTATGGCTGATGAGGGAGGTTCCAAGCCGTCGTGCATCCCGCGCCGCGACCTTCGATGAGAAGAACACCCACGCATGGGCGCCGTTGCCGGAGCGCGAGATTTCCAGCGCGGCCGGCACGCCCAATTCACGGCAGGATTGAATGAAGGCCTGGGCATCGCTGCGCCAATCGGCATCGTCGAAGTCCACGGCAAGGAAGTGGCAGTCGTCGTCTGCCAGTAGCGGATAAACGCCGACGGTATGACGACCGGCGAGGTGGTCGTAGATGGTCTGGTCGACCAAAGGCATCAGCAGTCGATGGCCGCAATCCGAGCATTTGATGCGGGGCTTCTCGCATACGCCCACACGCCATTCATTGACGCACGCTGGCGAGTAGCCTGTCTTACCCGCCTTGCTCTCCCAGCGCACGGGATAGACATCGGTGCGTCCTCGGAACAGCCGGCGAAAGAGCGCGACTTTCTCGTCTATCGTCAGCGGCATCATCGCAGCCGGCGCGGCCGCGGCTTCGGGCACGCGCCAGGCTATGCCATGGGCCTCGAGCAGCCCGGCCAGCCGAGCGTTCTCGGCGCGCAACCGCGCGAGTTCGTCGCCGCTGTGTGCAGTCATGACGAATTCATCCTGACCACAGACCTGCTTCGGTCAGACGGCGCAACAATGCGCCACGCGTTGCATGACGAACCAGAAAGCGCCGCAGCGCGCGGTCGAACTCCTTGCGGCTGATATGGCTTGATCCTGTCAAGAGCGCAAGCCCATCTCTCCGGGTTCCGGATTGCAGAATTCGTTCGCGAATGCCGGATGGGGAACGCGACGGAGCCGGGTGCGTGAGCGACGGTTGATCATGCTGATATGCGTGGATTGGCTACCGACAGTTCATGTATTCGTCGCGGGGCTGCCTGCTTTCTAGGGTCTGCGGTTGGTCACTTGCGTGGCTGCGCAATAGCCGCGCCGAGGATTCCCCTGTGGCCGTGGCTGCGCCGCGTTCCCGATCCGGCCTCAAAGAGGTTGTTCGATAGGCGCCTCCTTCGCGTTGCTTGCCATGTCATCGCGGGTTCACGTCGAGGCAGGCGGCGTCACCTCGCGCGCAATGGCCCACACGAAGCCCGAGAGTTCGCGCGCGATGGCCACCACGATCTTGTTGTGCGGCATGCGCCGCGCGGCCAGCCGCTTGAAGCGCGCGCACAGCCGCAACTGCGCCGTCCAGGCGATGTCGGTCACGGCCTTGGGCAACTCCGACTGGCGCCTGGCGATGACCGCACTGACCCGCGCCGGGTAGCGGTACTGGTGCGCCACTTCCACCAGCATGCGCCGCGCCGCCGAGTTGCCGGCCTTGGTGATGGCACCCTGTCGGCGGCGCTGGCCGCTGGAACTCTCGCTGGGCACCAGGCCCAGGTAGGCCATCAACAGGCGCGGGTTGGCGAAGCGGTGGAAGTCCTGGATCTCGGCCACCAGCGTGATCGCGGCGATGAGCTGCACACCGCGCAGCGCCTGCAGCGCGGCCACCACCGGCGCCAGCGACCAGCCCGCCAGCGCATCGCGCAGCGACTGCTCCAGGCGTGCGATGCGCGCCCCCGACTCGCTCACCGCGTGCAGGTACTCCTGGAAGGCGATCTGCTGCGCGGCGTGCGGCAGCGCCATGCTGGCCAGCCAGCGCAGATGCGCCGCCGTCCAGGCGCTCTTGCCCGCGTACACCACGCCGCTGCGCAACAGCAGCGCCTTCAGGCGGTGGCGCGCGTTGCGCTGTTCCCGCACCGCGTCCTCGCGGGCGCGCACCAGATCGCGCAGCGCCTCGTCCACGGCGTCCGGCACGCGCACGGCACTGAGTTCACCTGCGCGTGCCAGGCGCGCCAGCATCAAGGCGTCGCGGCGGTCGGTCTTCACCCGATCACCCGAGCGCTTGGGGATGGACGAGGGCGCCACCACCTCGCAGTGGTAGCCCAGTGCGGCGAGGTGGCGCTGCAGCACGAAGCCGCAGGGGCCCGCTTCGTAGACGACATGTAGGCAATGGCCCCGGCTGACCAGGCGGCGCAGGGCCTTGGTGACGGCACCGACGCCGCCGGCGACCGCGCCCAAATGGCGCACTTCGCCGTCACGGCCGGCCTCGGCCAGGGCGATGTCGATACTGTCCTTGTGGACGTCTAGGCCAACGTAAACGGTGGCCGCAGTGGTGGTAGATTGACTCATGGCCCGTCTCCTTGCTCGTTGACACGCTGTCCGCCCCTCGGGGTGCAGCGTTGTGGCTCGGCGCACCCACGGTGCGCAACCCACGGTAGTCCTGGAGACGGGCCACCTCAACGGCTCAAGCCATTCTGTCTAGACGTGAGTGCATAGCCCTCCGCCAAGTCGACCAATGTCCGCACCGCATGCTCGTAACCCGATGCCGAACCACGCCGTGCCTGTGCGTCGATGGCAGCCCAGCGCTTGTCCACATCGGTCATCAACAACTGAAGGGCCGCTTCGCGTTGCTGCCGGTGCTTCGTCTCCTGCTTCGCGCGTTCCTTTGTCTCGCGCTCCAAGCGAGCGCCAGAGGCCGATTGGGCGAGTGCACGCAGTTGGCCCACGCTGCGCCGCGATGCGGAAGATGCGGACGAAGGGCGTCGTGCCTTCAGCCAAGCTGCGTGGCGGGATCTGACCTGGCGCTCCGCTTCGTGCCCACGGCCCTGTGCGATCAGCTTCAACATGTTTGCCATCTCGTCATGCGACCATTCACTCAGCCACGCATCGATGCGATCGCCTTGCGCTGAATCAGCCTCAGAAGCGCATCCACTGCCTGCCATCGCCGCCGCGAGCATGTCGGGATCGACTTCCAGGAATTCGACCAAGGCCTGCTGAGGAGGTGACAACGCCGACAGGCTGGGCGGCACTTCCGGTTCCAGCGCGCCGTCCGCGAGTTCGCCGCCAGCGGCTCCGGCCAGCCACCCGAGGTAGAGCGGCCGCAGGTCGCCGCGCAATAGTTCATCGCGCAGCGGCGCCAGGCGCCGCATCCAGCCGCTTCCGTCTTCCATGCCGAAGCGATCGTAGTTTTCGCTCTCGTCGAGCGACCAGTCGATGATCCAGTGCGTGTCGCTGGTCTCGATTGTCAGCGCATGCCGGGAAGAGAAGGGCGCCAGTTCGGCTTTGCGGAACGTGGCCAGCGGCACGCGCAAGGCCAGCCGGCAACTGCACCAGTTGGCGGTGTAGACGAAGGCATCGAAGTAGCGACGCATCCATTCGGCTGGATCGGCCTTCAGGTCTCCCCACTCGTAGTGGTTGACGAAGCCCGAAGGCGTGATCTCCGCGCGTGTGGAGACGGCGCGCAGTTCGGCCATCTCGGTGCGGGTCAGCGGCCGGTCGATGGCCGCGAATTCGTAGTATTGGTACTCGCTCATGTGATTGCATCAGCGTAGGCTCAGCCCGTTCGCTTGCGGGCGGACTTGCGCTTGGCGATCGTTTCCCCGACCGCGCGGAACGCGGAATCGTCGCCGAGGTGGATGTAGAGGTGACCGTGCAACTCGCCGTCAACGATCTCAGCATGCCCGCGCCCAGTCAGTTCATCGCCCTCGTCGAAGCCGTGCCAGGTGAACTCGATGCGTTGGCCCTGCCGCTTGTCGATCTTGCAGTCCATCTGTGCTTGTACCAGTCCGAACTGGAAGCTGCCGGACCGGTCTGCGCTGAAGATGATGTGGCCGGGCACTTCTATGTCCACGTAGTTCTGGTCCCAGCCGGACATCCAGACGATGCGCCAAGAACCGGAAAAGGGGTTCTGCTTCATGATCGTCATCTTGGCACCGTCCTCACCTTGGCGACTTGAACCGCGACGACGATCCATGGGCTGCTTTCATTGGTCGACTCGGCGAAGCCGAAATGGGTCCAAGCAGTTCCGGCCTCGGGCAGCTTTTTTGCTACCCCTTCGAGGCGGCCGACAAGAAGATGTCCAGTACGGATCTGCACACGCTGCAGGACTGGATGAACTTGCGGCGGGCGTGTTGTGCTCCGCATAAGGCGCACGCGCGCCGCGAATTCATGGAGCTGCACGCCGCTAACAAGAGCACGATCGCCGCCACGGCCATCGACTTCAGCGGGCAGTTGTACGGCATCGAACGAGAGATCAAGGAGCTGAGACCCGAGCAAGAAGCAGCGAAGCAAGGCCCCGTCGCGCGCAATCGCAAGGGGCCGGCACTCCTCATCAAAACGGTGAAACCGTACCAATCACGAAAAGTACGATCACCCCAACTTGCCATGTTTTTCCCGTCGGCGCTAGAGGCGGAATTCGTCCACATTCCGCGCCCGGGAACTTCGCATAGCATGCGTCACATGGAGCCCGGAAAATCGTACAGATGGTCTCAACACCGGCTGGTTGTAGGGTCCCCATGAGCGCTACCGAAACCATCCCCTTCGTCTACGCCCCCGAGGACTTCGAAGTCAACGACGCGCGGATCCTGCGCGCGGTGCGCACCCCTGGCGTCGAGGGGACGGCAGTCTTCGGGAGAGCGACCGACGGCTGGACCAGGGTTGTCGTCACGATCTCTGGCGAGCCCGAGCCGATGCGAATCGCGCGCGCCGGCCTGCCGATGGAGGCCCAGGACTTTGGAGGCGATAGGCCAAAGGCGATCAAGCCGCGTCCGAAGAAGTGACCGGCGTGGCCGCGCACTCGCGCATTCCGCCTGAGGTCGTACCTGGATGCTCAGGTGGGTCGCAGACGCCGGCGCGCCAGCTCGGCACTCGTGACCTTCCTCCCCCGCCGGAGCCACCAGCCTCCGAGCGCGGCGATTACCATCATCAGACCCACGGCGACCCATCCCAGGTGCCTCGTAGCGAACGGCAACCGGGCGCCCGAGGTCGCCGCTAGGACCTGTGCAGACGTAGTTCCACCGCCGCTCGCGCCTTCTGCGGCAACTGGTCCGCTGGCGGGCGCGCTCTCCGCCATGGGCGCCGGCGCCGGCGGCGGCGCAGCATCCGATGGCCTGCTTACCTCGGGTCCAACAAGGGGCGCGACGCTCAGGCTCGGCAGTTGCTGGGAGCCTTGCCGCCGAGGCCTGCTCGGCGTGGAAGACGCCCTCTGCCGTTCCGTGGCTGTGGGGAGCTGCGGAAGCTCGGCGACTGCAGGCAAGTCGACCATCTCGGGACCTCCAGCACTCTCGCTGCCCGAAGCAGCCTTCGGGCGGCCCAACGCGGTGAAGTGTTGCCATAGCGCCGAGATCGCGTGCGCGCGGCATTCCGGACCGGCCGGCAGACCTTGCAGGCGCGTGTCGAACCCGTTGATCGATGCCTGCCCATAGCCAAGGCTTTTGAACACCAACTCTGCGTCGTTCAAGCGGCTTCGAGACGTCGGCGACGGCTGAGCCAGGTCAGCATCCGCGGGCCGGGCGCTCTTGCCGCACAGCTCGGCAGCGACGTCACGCAGCAGGATCGACGCGGATGCTTCAAGCTGGCCTCGATTCACGGCTTGCGACCACGAGGGAGCAGATAAGGAAGCGAGGAGGAACAACCAAGAAGCGGTGAGAGGCGCAGACATCCAGCCTATCTTCGCCGCAGGTGCGCTCCTTACACCACGAGAGTTACTCGCCGACACGCCGAGCACCGAGAGCAGCCAGCAGGCGAGCGGCCCTGAAGCAGGCGCCTAGGGCGAGGGTCCCGACGGACCGCGTCCGATGCGCGCCAGCAACTCGCCGGTCATCGCTCCAGCGTGCTCGGGTAAAGATTGCTCCCGTACATCCGGACTTTGGTCGTGGCTTTTGGCCATCTGATGGGATCTGCTGGTTGACGCCTCGCTTTGCGTTGCTCGGCCACCGCGCTGGAGATGCCGTGGACCTAAGCCCAGTCGGCCATCTCGTCAATCCACGTTCTCCGCGGTCTCCGGGGTGGAGACGACGCCGAGAATCTGCGTCCAACGACCGGAGGGGACTATGTTGATCTTCACGAATCGGGGGCGGCCGAGTCGATCGCTACAGCACAGAACGTCGCACTCCTGGCGCCGTGTGTTCGGGCGGTCGGTCATCGCGAATGGCTCGCCAAGATCCGGCCCAACAGCCAGCTCTTCGTGACATTCAACGACGGCGACTCGGTCTTGGCCGGAGCGAGCATCGCAGACAACGGTCTGACGGGTGACACACAGTTGAAGCTCGGGACAGACCTTACACCCGATCGGCTTCGAGTTCCGTACATGCGCTACATCAGCTGCACCAATACAAGGGATGGTGGCGGTGGCCATGGGTACTTTGTCCAAGACAAGATGCCCAAGAAGATGTTGAACGTGTTCGGTCGCACCCTTCGCTCTCGACGCGATCTGGAGGCCGGACAGATTGACCGGAAGATCTACGGAATCAAGGGTGACGAGGACGGTCTGACTTGCTACTTCAACGCACCGGATCAATGAGCGCCGTGGACTTGGCTTGTTTGGATGCTCAACGCGCCACCGGCGTGCAAGGCATGGGGGGCACGCGTTGAGCGCACGCAAGCACCACGCTGCGCAGCTAGCCATCGGTCAGTCCACTAGCGTGTGCGTGCCGAGCGCCTCCCGCTACGTTCCGACCGGCGTGGTCCTCAAGCGTGGTGCGAAATACGTGATCGTCGCTGACAAGAGCCACTGGCAGGACTGGAAGCTCGACACTGATGCCGATGGGCGGGATAGACCCACTTTCGTGCAGTCAATGGTGAGTTGGGCCTTGCGCTGTGAGTCGGGAAGGTGGTTCCAGCTGATCGGTTCGGTGGGACGATCCGGTGAACACCTTTTCCCAGTTGGGAAGCACCTTCAGTGGACCTATGAAGGGCAGGGCGGCAGCCGCGATGAAGAGCTGCACCTATTCGCCAACGATGCCTGGTTTGCGTACTGGAACAATCGCGGCGAGATAAACGTCACTATCACGCGCGTCGCTTAGCGGAGTTGAGCCAGTCGCATGCTCTTCAACTTCAAGCCAGGACGATTCCAAGGTCGAACAGGTTCTCTTCCTTCACGAAGGGCATCCGCAAACCCGATCCAACTTCGACATAGCGCATGTGCGGACTGGCGTCCTCCGAAACAATCAATCCCTCATCCAATGCGTTCACTGCGATGGAGATCATGCAATTGTCCTCGCCAAACTCTGGGTCGCCGAATTGGACGCCGTCGGTGCATTGCTGTACCAATCGGTCAGGGGTGGCGCCGTACCACAGCGATGCCAGGTACAGCTCCCGGCCGGGGAGCTGCAAGATCGTCGTGTAAGCATTCCCCGCCGACTCTACGAAGTAAGCCTTCCGACAAAGCAAGAAGAAGCCGTCGGGATGATTCTTCTGCGCCTGCTCGCCGCGCAAACGGTGCCTCGTACCGTTCAACCGAGATCTCTGCATCGATCAGCCAGCCGAGAGCCGTCGAGCCGGAATCGCATGGAGTGAACAACAAAACCTAGCTGTCGGCTACATAAAAACCTAGCGCTCGGAAGACAATGAAACCTAGCTATTGGTTACAATAAACCCTAGCTGCCGGTTGTCGGAGAAACCTAGCCACCGGTGACTTTTGGATCTGGACCCAAGTAACGAGGGCGAAGCATGGCAACGAATCAGGCGACCGCCAGCCGAACAGCCACCCCTGCTCAGAGGCGACTCGCCGCCGGCCTCGAGGCGTTGCACGCCTTGCAGCAACAGGGCTTAAGCGTCTTCAGCACGAATCAATTCTCGCGCGCGGACCGTGAGGCGTTGCTCCATGCCGGGTATATCCAACCAGTGATCCAGGGCTGGTACATGTCCGCCAACCCTTCGGCGAAGGCCGGCGACACCACGCCATGGATTGCGGGCATGAAGGACTTTATCGCCGCCTATTGCAACGCCAGGTTCGGCGCGGACTGGTGCGTTGCCGCGGACTATTCGCTGAAACTTCACGCCGGCACGACCCTGCTGCCCAATCAGGTCGTCGTTCACGCGCCACTGGGCAAGAACAGCGTGGTTGCCTTGCCGAACGGGTTCTCCCTCATGGACTACCAGGCCAAAGACTTTCCGGGCTCGGACCGGCGCGACAGCGTCGGCAATATTCGCACGATGACGCTGGCACAGGCACTCCTGAAGGCGCCAGAGAACTTCTTTAGAGCCTCCGCCCAGGACGCGCAAGTTGCATTGCTGTCAATCAGCGACGCGTCGGAGCTCAGCCGTCTGCTCGCAGAAGGAAACCACCGCACAATTGCCGGCCGCCTCGCGGGCGCCTTCCGCGCTGTGGGCCGAGACGCGATTGCGGACGATATCGTCGGATTCATGCGCACCTTGGGCAACCAGGTCACCGAATCCAACCCGTTCGAGACCCCGCCGCGAATCGTGCCAGGCGACCGCATCGAGTCCCCCTACGTCTCCAGATTGCGGCTCATGTGGGCGTCCATGCGCGACGACGTGGCCAACACCTTCCCGCGCGAGGAGCAGGACCTTCCGAGGGACGTTCCCGCGTTCATGAAGGCGATCGAAGACGTCTACGTCACCGATGCCTACCACTCTCTGTCCATCGAGGGCTATCGAGTCACGCCTGAACTGATCCGTCGCGTGGCAGCCGGAGACTGGAACGAGGACATCCATGAGCAGGACCGGCAGTCGAGAGATGGGATGGCGGCACACGGCTACTGGCTAGCGCACAACGAAGTCAAGGCCTCCATTCAAAAGATCTTCGCGGGTGCGAACGCTGGCGACGTCCTCAAAAGCGATCATGGCGCTTGGTTCCGAGCAATGTTCTCGCCGAGCGTCACAGCCGGACTCCTCGCGCCAAGCGACCTCGCGGGCTACCGAGGCCATCAGGTCTACATTCGCAACGCCCAGCACGTACCACCGCCGCGTGAAGCGGTGCGGGTCATGATGCCCGTGCTTTTCGAGCTGCTACGCGACGAGCCATCGGCAGGAGTGCGCGCGGTCTTGGGCCACTTCATGTTCGTCTTCATTCATCCGTACATGGACGGCAACGGTCGTCTTGGGCGATTCGTCATGAACGCGATGCTGGCCTCCGGCGGGTTCCCATGGACGGTGCTGCGTCTTGAAGAACGCGACCGGTACATGGCGGCGTTCAACGCGGCAAGCGGCCAGAGCGACATCAGGCCGTTTGCGACGTTCGTCGCCCAGAGCCTGGCCGCAGCGAGGGAGGCGCAGGCCAACACGCGCCGCAACGATGGCGCCTCAGACGCCAACATTGACGAAGACGATCCCCAACGCCCGCGCGGCTGAGCGCCACACGGACCCTGTCGGAAGGACCTCGCGCGCGGCAAGGTGCGCCGAGTTCTGAGTGCGCGTTCGAGATTGGCAGCTCCCATCGGGTGCAAGCGGGCGAGAGCATTCGAACCAGGCCGTGGCGCAATGGGGCGCCCCGCTGCAAGGGCCCGCAAGTGGTTCCAGACAAGGCGCACAGAGAGATTCAAAAAACGTGCTGGCGACGTCTCAAGGTGACATAAGCGGAATTTCGCCAAAGACTTCCTTGGTCTCCATGTTAAGGAGCTCGATTTTCCTCACTAGGACAGGTGCAAGATACGTAATCGTCGTGTACCCGCTTGGCCAATCTAAGGTCGGCTCCTTGATGAAGTAATCGCGAAACGCCCATTCGGGAGATGAGCTGGCCCTGGGCATTGCCCAGACACCTACGGATGTCGTTCCATAAAAACGCCATCTCAATTTGTCAATCATGCGTTTTGCAACTTCCGGACCAACATTTAGACCAACCTGCAGCTTGTTTAAGTCTGGCGTTACTCTGTTTAAAACCACGATTCCAAATTGCTATCTCATGTGCTCGGTAAGGTGCAAGGACCTATGGGCGGGCGAACCCAAACGCGTAAGCCTGGTCCATCCGCTCCTGGCGCGCCTTCGCATCGAGGTCCGTCATCGGACTCGCGATGCCTGCACCCATCGCGCGAGTCATCCCGGCCTTGGCATGCTGCCGATGGTGCAAGGCGCCGAGCGCCAGTGGAATGCGGCGCAGCAGCGAGGGCTTGATGTTGTCGTCGCAAGAGGGGGCTTGCGGGTGGTTCATTGATTGCTCCAGGTCGGCCAGCCGCGCGGGCGCAGCCGCGCGCGCCGGTTGTCAAGGCCCGGACCTGCTGGCGAGGACAGGGCCGGGAACCGGTGTCGCCATGGACACATGCTGCGGCGCAGCATTGTATGGGTGCGCCGGCCGTGATCGCAGCGCTGAGGCGCAGGCTGCCGCTTTCCATTGCCGAGATCGAGGAAGCCTGCCCCGGCGAACGACGCTCGCGAATGCGTTGCGCCGGTCAGATCGACAGCACTGCGTTCCAGATCGCGGTCGCAGCTTGGCCGCTCTGGCGCAGACGGCCGAGATTGAACCGGCCCTTGCGGATGCGATGCACTGCGGATGCGGGTATGCGTTCGCAACGTGTAGACCAAGCTCGGTCCCATTCGTCTGCCATCGAACGGTTCGATTGATCCCCAGAGGAAAGAACGGGATGATAGGTTCCAAGTACAGCATCTGCGGCAATGAAAATCTGACCCCAGTTTCTTCAGTTTCTCCCAGGACCACGCGACTTTACGAATGCAGGCAGCCTCCGTCGTCGGCGTCCGGCTCTGCGCACCGGTTCAGGATCTCCGCGCGCACGGCGTCGCGCAGCCGGATCGACGCTGACCAATCGTCACCATCCGGTCGGACCGGGGCACTGACCATCACGCTGATCGGCACGCGGCGTGGGAACCACTGGCCGTCGCGCAGCACGGAGCGCGTGCCGCGGATCGTCACCGGCACTACGGGCACTCCGGCCTGCGCTGCCGCGGAGAACGCGCCCGCATGGAACGGCAGCAAGCCTGGCACGCGCCGGAACGTGCCTTCCGGAAAGAACAGCATGGCTGTGCCGGCGCAAACGCTGCGCGTCACCCGCGCGACGTCCTCCGCCCCGCGCTGCGCGTCGTCGCGGTCTACAAAAATGGCGCCGAGACCTCGCAAGTACAACCGTGGGATGAACTGTTCCTGGAGCGCTCGCTTGGCGACAAAGCGGACATGGCGCGGCAGTGCGGCGACCAGAATGATTCCATCCAGATAGCTCGCGTGGTTCGCCACGACCACACAGGTCGCCTCTCGCGGCAAATTCTCGAGTCCCTCGACTGCCAACGGGAGCCCGGACAGACGTAAGAAGAGCCGGGCCGCATGGTGGCTTAGCGCCCAGCTCCAGGACGACTTGGGCAGCACTGCGGCCAGCGCCCACGTGATGGGCGCGAGCATCCAGAACACCAGCCAGACATATCCAGCGTAGGCCACCTCCGCACCGACGCGCCAGGCACGCCGTAGTTGCGGCAGTATTGCCTGCCATGCAAACCGCGCGATCTGCCGCCACGGCGCCGGCTGCTCGGCCGAAGCGCCACCGTTCTCGTACAGTTCGCGGCTGGCCGCGCGACGAAGCTTGCCGCTTGATGTCTTCAAGACCGTGTACGGCGGCACCAGGACCACGTCGTCCGGCGGCGCACCGAGGACGCTGACCGCGGCGGTGTTGATCTGGCGGCGCAGTTGCGCTTGCGCCTCGGGGGGCATACTGCGGGTTTCCGCCATGACGACGATCCGTTCGCTGCGGGTCCGAGGGTCCGGGCTGCCGAACACGGCGACGCAGCCCTTGCGGATAGAGGGAATCGCGCCGATGACCTCCTCCAGGTCATACGGGTACACCTGACGGCCGCCCCGAATGATCACGTCCTTCGCCCGCCCGGTGATGTAGACGTCGCCTTGTGCCATGTAGGCGTAGTCGCCCGAGTCCAGCCACTCGCCATCGAACAGTCGGCGCGTCTCCTTCGAGTTGCGGAAGTAGCCGCTGGTGGCCGACGGTCCCTTGAACAGCAGACGCCCTTCCTGGCGTTCCGCCACCTCACGTCCCGTCGAGTCGACCAGGCGGACCTCATGGCCCGGCAGCGGCTGGCCGCATGCCACGACCAGCTGCACGTCAGACGCGCCGGTCGCCGCGGACAGCGCGCGGCCCGAGCGCGAGAACGCTTGGCGGTCGATGCGGTCCACTATCAGACCCCGCCCTGGCGGCGGGAAGGTCAGGCCCAGCGAAGTCTCCGCCAATCCGTACACTGGTGCCAGCGCTTGCGGCCGCAGCCCGTAGCGGGCAAAGCGTTGCTGAAATTCCAGCATGGTCGTCGCGCTGACCGGTTCAGCGCCGTTGAACGCAAATCGCCAACTGGAAAGGTCGAGCCCGTCCAGCGTGGCCTCGTCCAGCCTGCGCAGGCACAACTCGTAGCCGAAGTTGGGCCCACCCGAAAGCGTGCCGGAGTGCCGGTGCACGGCCCACAGCCAGCGTTCCGGTCGCGCGAGAAACCTCAGCGGCGACATCGCCACCAGCGGATACGCGTAGTACAGGCTGCCCAGCCACGCCCCGATCAGCCCCATGTCGTGGTACAGCGGCAGCCAAGAGACGAAGACGTCTTCGGAACTGACTTGCAGGACCTGCCCCATGGCCCGCAGGTTGGCGAGCAGGTTGGCGTGCGTCAGGACCACTCCCTTGGGACTGCTGGTACTGCCGGAGGTGTACTGCAGCAAGGCGATATCGCTTGCATGGGCAGTGACGCGTTCCAAGGAGGCAGTGCACGAGGACAGTTCTTCAACGGTGCAGACAACGCGCAGCGACGGCACCTGCGACTTGAGCAGCGTCGCCAGCGCCTTGGCCTGCGGTACGGTGATCAGCACCGTGGCCAGCGCATTGGTGAGGATGCCGACGTGACGCCGCAGGTGCTCTTCGATCTGCGCCGCCCGCGCCGGCGGGTAGATCGGTACCGGGATGCCTCCGGCGAGCAGAACGCCGGCGAAGCTGAAGAAGTACTCACGGCTGGTCGGCAGCATGAGCGCCACGGGCTGACCCGGCTGAAAGCCCCGATCCAGCAGCCCCGCAGCGACACAAGCGGCGCCCTGCTGCAAATCGGCATAGCACAGGCGCGTCAGTCCGTCGTCGCCGCCGTTGTCGATCACGACGTGCTCGCGCTGCGGATGAGCCCGCACATGCCAGTCGAGCACCTGCTGCAGAGTCGCCGCCGCGTGCGGCGCTTGCGAGACGCGTTCGGGCACCGGAAGCCGCTGTGCCTGCAGCACTTGCGTCTGGCGTGGACCACGTGCGGCCAGCAGCGCACACAGCAGGTCCCGAGGCGCTTCGGCCGTGCTCAGCATATGCTCCGGCGGGCGGACGCCAAACGCGCGCTCGAGGCGCATCAACAGCTCCACGCGCGCCAGGCTGTCCAAGCCAAGGTCTTCCTCGAGCGCGCTGTCCAGCGTAACCGGGCCCATGTCCGCGCGACCTGGGTGAAGTTCGGTCAAGACCTCCCGCACGATCTGCAGTACAGCCTCGTCCGACACTGCGCGAGAAGGCGAGTCTACGTTCATTGGCTGATTACCGCTCCTGCATTGGGGGGCCTTGGGTTGAGGTGCCATCAAGGTTCTTTCCATAGGCGAAACCATCCTGCGCCGTTCTCGACGCCCCGGCAAGAAAGCCATCAGGGCGTGAAGTCGCGCATCAACCCCATGCTCGACTTCAAGGTCCTCAATCACGCGGCGGTGACGATCGCTGGCGTGGAGTTGCTGCATCGCATCCGCAAGGGCCAGTTCGATCTCGCCCGGCTGCGCGTTCGAGGCCAAGCTGCGCCCACGATCTGGAACGCCGTGCTTTCGGCCCGACCCGCGCGGCGCTTTGGCAAGTTACTCGGCCACGCTAAAAAGTTTGCACCGGAGCCCCACTTGGGATGCTCGTACTTTTCACGGAAACTGGGGCGCTTTGGGGCAAAAACACCTTGCGCGGCAACGACTTGCGAGCTCGGGTCATGTCGTGACCGTCGGTCGCCGTAAAGCCTTGATCTCCAACGGAATATCGCCGCTGGCCGTATCAGTTTGCGCAAAAAGTACGATCACTCCGATTCCCTGTCCGTTGGCCCTCATCACGCGAGCAACCCGTTTATTGGTTCACCGGGTGCCCGCGTGCAGCTCACGCGTCACGCGATAGCCGTAGCCAGGCAGCTCGTCCTGGATGTCACCGATGAGTTCGACCAGACGTCCATCGGCAATCTGCTCAGGCTGCACGGTCGAACGGTAGTAGTAGGTGCTGCGCGATGATTGGCAGCGATAACGGCGCCCGCATGGATATGTGAACTTGCGCCGAACCAAATTCCAGCATGATCAGGACGTCTTGGTGAAGGGGCGGCGCATTGCACGCTCGCACGCTGCACGACGATCCGTCATCTTTCCACGCTCGAGTATCCAGACCTTGTCGTCCAAAGAACTTGTCGCCTTCATGCGCGTAAGAAACGCCACATAGCTCGCCCGCTCCAATGCGTTCTTGCATGGGCGATACTTTTCCGTGGAATCCGTCTCCTCGGGCCACCGCGCCGCCTGACGATCGAGCGTTGTCTTGACAGCGTCGAAGGTTTTGCGATCGCCCATTGCTTGAAGATCTGTGACCTGGGTTGAGAGGTTGTTGAGCGTCTTCTGCGCAGAGATCGCCAACGTCCGCACCGCCTCTTCGTCGGCCCACGCACTCTGGAGACATGTCAGTGTCAGAAGAGCGACTGCCGACCAACGACGAAACCGTTTCATGTGAAGCTCCTTCGTGCTCAAGCCTCTTTAGGGGTGATCGTACCTTTCACGGAAATTGGTGCGCTTTGGGGCAAAAACACTTTGCGCGGCAACGACTTGCGAGCCTCGCACCGACGTAAAGCAAGGCGCGCCAGTTCCATGCGCTCTTTCGCCACCTATCATGTACCGATTCGGTGGACAACATTCAAGGTGACCTATATGCCAAGGCCTGCCAACCCAAGCGAGCCACCTGTGAACTTCACCCCATTTGACGGCGAGGGACGACCAGGCTCCATAAGGCGCGTGTTCACCTGCGCGCAGCCGGCGGCATGTTCCGCATCGGAGGTCCACGCAGCAAGGTTGCTTGATGCGACTAGCCCATGCGCCTCGCCAACTTCGCGCACCCAACGCCGGCAAAACCAGCCTGTATCGACAATGTTGCTACGTTCGCAAAAATGCGGTAAGGTATCGACATTGACGATACAACGGAGGCCACATGCATGTAATGGTGAAGAAATGGGGCAACAGCGCGTCGGTGCGCATTCCTGCGGCGGTGATGGAGGCAGCTCGGCTGCATTTGGACGAAACCGTAGACGTGCGTGAGGAGGAAGGGCGTATCGTGATCGAACCTGTACGGCCGGGCGAATTCGAACTCACAAGGTTGCTGGCCCGGATCACCCCCGAAAATTTGCACGGCGAAGTCAGCTTCGGTCCGGCTGTGGGCAAAGAGGCGTTCTGATGGTTCGCCGCTATGTGCCCGAGGCCGGGGACATTGTGTGGCTGCATTTTGACCCGCAAGCCGGGCACGAGCAGGCCGGGCATAGGCCCGCGTTGGTGCTCAGCCCGTCGGCGTACAACGGAAAGACCGGCTTGATGCTTTGCTGCCCTTTGACGACGCAAGTAAAGGGCTATCCGTTCGAGGTCGAGATTGCTGGAGCCCGAGCAGGCACGGCCCTGGCCGATCAAGTGAAGAGCCTTGATTGGGTGGTCCGCAAAGCGAGCCGCAAGGGCAGGGCTTCTTCTGCAGAGTTGGCCGAAGTCAGGGCAAAGGCAATCGCGCTCATCGGCCAGCCTTAGTATTTCCTTTTCTGAGATTCGCGCATTGTTTTCTTCAGGCGGCCAACTCCAAGGGCTGGCTCTGCTGTCGCGCGCCGGCCGGGCATGATGAGCTTGGCGACGCTGCCCTGGATGCGTGCCGGCAGTGCCTCGGCGGCAAGCGCGACGCCGCTCGAAACCTGAAGGCCCCCGTAGCTCGGTGGAACGGGAGTCGTGAATCGTCCGGCAGCTGTCGCCGAATGTTTTCGCTGTTTTCGGCAGGGTTGGACGAACAAGAAACATCTGGTGGCGAAGACCGTGCTGTACGGCCAGCACATCCCCACCTCGTCCATCTGGTGCCTGCCGAAGCCGCTCTCGCGAGCCGCACCCGGCCAGCCGGTCGACGCGGGCGGCCCCGTCGGCCACTGTGCTCGCCCGCGCCGAAGTTCACTCTCACTCGGGCTTGATCTGACGGCACAGACCGGCGTGAAGGTGTACTTCTGCGACCCGCACAGCCCTTGGCAGCGCGGCACTTGCGAGAACACAAACGGCCTGCTTCGTCAGTACATGCCCAAGGGTACGGACCTGAGCTTGTTCAGCCAGGACGAGCTCGATGGGATCGCCGACAGCATGAACAACCGGCCTCGCGCCACGCACGCGTGGCACACGCCTCTGGAGGTGTTCGCACGAACACTCGCATCGTCCCATCAACCGCCAGCGTCAATCCACTGACTCAACCCTGTTGCACTTCAGACTTGAAACCGCCAACTGAAAGGAGAGGGCGGTGGCGCCCATCGGCTTGGACCAACTTGGCCGACCTCTCTATGGACTCAACGTTCGCGACTGCGACGTTCGGCGGGCGAACTCGAACTCACGGCTATCTCGCAACCCTGCGTGTCGGCGCTGTGGCTGCGCGCTTGATGATTGATTTCGCTGCGCCTGAGGGCTTAGCCACACTCGTCGAAGACCGTGTGGCGCGCTTGGCGGGCTTTCTGGGCGCCCCACTCAACGCATCGAGGAGGTGACGTCTGGCAACCTCGTACGAGACCGGTTTTTCACGCATGGCGACCTCGACTTGGTAGGTACTCGCACAGAGCTGTCAGTCAGGGCCGTGCCAATGGCCGCAACCGTCGCCGTGATCGAACGCTTTCGTGACGCTGCGATGTTCTGTCGTGAAGGCGTGATCAGAGGTTCTTTCGATGCTACGAGGTGGTGGCTTTAAACGCGTAAACCCGCGCGCAAACCACGAACTCCTCATGGGCATAGGCAGGCAACGGCGCTAGACTCACTTCGCGTGCGCGAACGCTCGCCGCTGCAGCAGGAGCCGCAGGAATTCACTTTCGAACGCACAAGGTGGTTTGAGCAACAAGGCCATGTTGGAACCCACCGACAGAGACGTCTGACGTGTTGGACGCGCATCGCGTAGTGACCGTCCACCCCATGCGGTGCCCGGCCTTTGCTGGAACAAGCCATCGTGAGCGCTTCAGGAGGGCTGCTAAAGCTAGCTTTCTGTGGCTTGTGACCCTTCAAAGATTCTCCTCTACCGCGGGTAGGTGGCTCCAATGGCGGTAAAGTAGCACTAGTGTGCTACAATAGGTGGGACAGGAATCACCGATGTCCACGACCACCATTCGCATTGAGGATGACTTGAAGGCGCGGGTCGCCGCAGCTGCGGAGCGAGCCGGGAAAACTGCTCACGCCTTCATCGTCGACGCGATCGCTCAGACTGTCGAACAAGTCGAGATAGAGGAGGAGCTTCATCGCGTCGCCGACGCGCGCTGGGCCAAAGTGCTTTCGACTGGCAAGACCGTTCCCTGGGATGATGCCAAGGCATACCTTGAGGCTCGCTTGAAGGGAGAGCGGCCGAGGAGGCCGGCAGCCCGCAGGCTCGTTCGGTGAGCGGTCGAGGAGTTCGGCTTGAGCTTGCGCCGGAGGTCTTTGACGACTTTGATCGGTTCTTTGATCACATGGCCAAGTTCGAGGGAACCGATGGGCCAGGGCGGATTGAGCAGATCGTTCAGTCCCTGCAAATCTTGACTCTCAGCCCTCTTATTGGCCGGCCTGTGAAAGGTGGCAAGCGCGAATTGGTCATCGGGCACGGATCGCGCGGGTACGTCGCGCTATACCGCTTTCTGGCAGATCTCGACATCGTCTTCATTCTGGCCATACGTTGCCAGCGCGAGCGGGGTTTCAAACGCCGGCGCTGAAGTCTGTGTCCACGCCGGTCGGATGTTCTGCGCCGTCGGATGGCGATGCAATCCCGCAGTGTGGGTTGTTGGCCTGCTCCTCATCCTCTTGATGGCGGCCATAGAGACACCAGCGACGCCCACTTGCAAAGACGGCAGGGCGTGAATAACCCCAATAACCTGAATAACCTCGCGCGCGCAGCGCAAGGCGCGCTCGGGCATCATTTCGCTGAATTGGGGAGGGAGCGATGGTTGAGTGGGCTGAGAAATTTGCTGCTGAGATGCTGCGTCTTACGGAAGGGCGCGCAATGTACAACGACATGTTGGACTGGGGTTTAGGGCTGTGGCCTGTACAGAACGAGCGCGACCCTGCGGAGGTCGCGAGGGGCGCGTTTCGCAACGCAGTCCAAGATGACTAAGGCACCAGCAATTTTGGCCGCGCCAACCCCGCACTTGCCATGAGTGCTCGGCTTCGCGCCGCAACGGGCGCAAGAGTGACCGCCGAAGGTTGAGGTCACACTGGATCAGCCAGCGGATTCAAAATCCCCACCGAAAGGTGCGCCGGTTCGATTCCGGCGCCTTGCTCGTTGCACGCTGTCCGCCCCTCGGGGTGCAGCGTTGTGGCTCGGCGAACCCCCGGTGCGCAACCCACGGTAGTCCCGGAGACGGCCACCTCAACGGCTCAAGCCATTCTGCCTAGTTCGCAGCGTCAGCCGGCCGCCCGGCCTCAGCAGGCGTGTGGCTTCGCGGAAGACCGCGCCCTTGTCGGGCGCGATGTTGGACGAACCACGTCTGCGGCCCGCCAGTTCCACTCGCTGGCCTTTTGAGCGGCGACTGCCGTCGCGCCTGATTCAGCGCAAGGCGATCGCATCGGCCACCTCCGAGCGGCGGCGCCCCGGCTTGCGAAAGTGGTCGACCCAAACGGAGGTGTCAACCAGTATCAAGCTGCGGTCTCGTCGCGCCTACGCGGTGCCGCCTTCAAGTTGGGCTGCGTTCCGCCCAGCCGCGCAAGACGCCTGGCACTCTCACGTTCGATGAGGGCCTTCAACCCTTCGCGCACCATCGCCGTACGGTCCAGGGCACCGGTCAGCTTGGCGGCTTTCGCACTTTGCAGCAGTTCCGTCATGACGACGCTCTGTGCGTCGGCTCAGCGGAGTTCACGGGGGTGTCAGACGAAACGGCCTACAGCGCGGAAGGCGCCGAGGAAAGAAGCCAAATGCAGGATACGTGCATTTCTTCACAGTTGCTCCCCTTACCTGGAGGGCTCGCGCTTTAAGATGAAGTGACAAACAGGTTGTTACCATGAGACACAAAAAGATTCATCTGCTGGCTTTGGCCCTGGCCGCCTTCGTAGTGGGATTTTCGCCGGCGGCACAGGCACAGGCACAGGCACAGGCACAGGCACAGGCACAGACCCAGCCGCTCGTGATCGGGCAAACCTACGTGCAGACCGGCCCCCTGGCGTCTTTGTCGACCGAGCCCCTGGTCGGCATCCGTGCCATGTTCACGACGCTGAATGCGAATGGCGGCATCAACGGCCGGCCGGTCGAGCTGCGCCAGCTCGACGACGCCTACGACCCCGCCAAGGGCTCCCAGAACGTCAAGACCTTGGTCAGAGATGGCGCCGTCGGCATCCTCATGCCCATTGGCACATCGTCGACGGTCGGCGCCCTGAAGGCGGCCAACGAACTTAGGGTTCCCGTCATCGGCCCTTACACCGGCGCGGGCCCGGTCGCGAAGTTCTCCGAATACGGTTTCCCGGTGCGCATCAGCTTCGACGAGGAATACAGCCGCATCGTGAACCACCTGTTCACGATCGGCATCTCAAGCATCGCCTTCGCGCACAACGACAACCCGGGCGCCCGCTCGGCGCGGGACAGTACGGAAAAGTTCATTGCCGAGCGTGGCGAGAAAATGGCCGGCAGCGTGGCAATCAAGAACGATGGCTCCGACGCCGCCGAGCGCGCGGTGGAGTTGGCCAAGCTCAAGCCCAAGGCGGTGGTGCTGGCGGCGACCAACGAAGTGGCGGCGAAGTTCATCACGGCCTACCGCGCGGCTGGCGGCCAGACGGCCTTCTATTCGTTCTCGTTCCTGAACGGGCAGAAGCTGTATCAGGACATCCAGAAGGACGTGGCCGGCGTGGTCATCTCCCAGGTCGTGCCTTCCCCATGGAACAGCGCGATGCCGGTGATTGCCGAGTACCAGGCGGCCATGAAGAAGATCGGCGCGATCGAGTTCAGCTATGCCAGCCTCGAGGGCTATGTAGCGGCCAAGGTCATGGTCGAGGGGCTGAAGCGGGCCGGACCGAAACCAACGGCGGAGTCGCTGCAAAAGGGCCTCGAGTCGTTCAAGACGCTCGACATCGGCGGCATTGCGGTGTCGTACCGGCCGGGCGAGCACCGCGGCCTGACATTCTCCGAACTGTCGATGCTCAAGGCTGACGGGCGTTACCTTCGCTGAGCCTTTTCGGTTGGAGAGCTGACGCTCATTCAGCCTCCGGCCGGCCGGCAGCACGCTGCCTGCAGCCAGCGAGCCCAACGCTGCGGCCATTCGCTCTTGCTCCCGCAGACGAACATGCAGGCTGTCGGCGATTCTGGGCGCGGGAACGAAAATGTTGATGTCCTTGCTGAGACGATGCTCGTATCGGAACATTTGGACTAATGCTTTTGAATGTTTTCAATGAGCGCCAACCCCATGGGAACAGTGCTTTCCATGGACCTCGAGGAAGGCTCTTCATCATCACCCCGGCAGCCCTTTGCGGTGCACCGCCAGCGACTTCGCGAGCTTCGCCACGTTGCGCCAGACTTGTCGCGGCAGTACGTGTTCATGAGAAGCCGCTTCTTCGTGAGCGTCTTGCCGTCCCACCTTGACGGCAGCGCGGGTCAATCTTCGGGACCGTTGATCTCGTCGATGACCACGCCATCTTCGTAGAACTTGGCGATGGCCTTGTCCAGCCGCTTGAGCAGCGCGTTGAGAGTCTCACCTTTGCGCCTCACGAGCATGGCCAGCGCGTTGTGGCCATCGGCGGCAGTGGCGGCGCACTCGATCGATCCGATCGCACCGACCGTGATCTCGCCGCCATCGTTGATCAGTTCCTCGAGGTTCTTCATGTGGACGTCGGCTCGCTGAGTGCGCGGACGCGCCAGCGGTGCGGCAGCAACTCCTCGATCCGGCTGTTCAGGTGGGTCGGCAGCCTCGCGAGGACGTCGCGCAAGTATTGCCAAGGGTCGTGCCCGTGGAGCTTGGCCGACTGAACCAGGCTCATCACCACGGCCGCGCGCTGGCCGGCGAGTGCGCTTCCGGCAAACAGCCAGTTTTTGCGGCCCATCTGCCAAGGCTTGATCTGCCGCTCCAGGAAGTTGTTGTCCAGCGGGACGTTGCCGTCGTCGAGATGACGGGTGAGCTGTGCCCAGTGGTTGAGGCTGTAGTCGGGTCTATGGGGAGAGGACCTTGCGTGCCAAGCATGCGCAGCATGGTGCCAGAGCGTTCTGCCTCGCACCATTGGCGCAAGCGCTGTCAACCGGCGCGAGCGCGCCGCCGAGCCAGTCACATACGGGTTATGACGTTCATCTCGGGCAATCGTTGCCATGGCAGGCCCAGCACCAGGGCGTCGAACTGCGCCCTTGTGAGTTCCAGCGACACTGGCGCAGCCGCGGTCGCCGACAGCCATACGAAGCGCCCGGCGTTCAATCGCCGCGCAGCGCACCACACGCCGAAGCCGTCGTGCACGATGAGCTTGATGCGCGTGGCGCGCGCGTTGGCGAAGAGGTAGCCGTGATGGGCATGCGCGGCACCAAGTGTCGAGACGACCGCGGCCAGCAGCCGCTCGGCGCCCGCGCGCATGTCCAACGGCTGCGCGCACAGCCATACCTTGTCGATGCGGATCACTTCAGCGCCGCCGCAGCCACCTCGCCCAGCCAGGCCGCGCAGTGCGCCGCCTGCGAGCCGGGCCATTGCACCGTCAAGCGAGTCTCGCCGCATTGCAGTTCTATGTGGATGTCGGCCTCGACGGGCGCGCGGTCGGCGTCAGAGCGATCAACCGCATGAGCGACCTCTGCGCCGGCTGAGGCCAGCTCCACCGGCACGAAGTGCAGCGCTGGCGGCGATGTCGAAGTGGCGGGTGTCGTCGGCTCGACATGCGGTCGCGGCGTGACCGTGCGTGGCGCCGACAAGCCCGTGCGCTTCAGCCCCTTGCCGACGAGCCACTTGCGAACCAGGTTGACGTTGAGCCCGTGCGCGAGCGACACCGCCGCGACCGAGGCACCGGGCTGCTGGCACTCGGCCATGACCGTCGCCTTGAACTCCGGGTCATGCCGGCGCCGAAGCTTCCGTGAATTGGGATTCATAAGGTGCCCACCAAATCAATAGGTGGGCACCATCCTCACGGCCCCGTCACCGAGCAGCAAGATGGGATCGCCAGACGCTCACGCTTCTTCGACTGCCATCACGATGATCGGCAATGGCGCTTCATCCAACAGGTGAGTCAGGTGTGCCATGAAGGGTTCGGCAACATCGCCGCTCGCCAGTGCGTGCCTAGAGTTTCAGGCGCCAGTTCGCTGGAATAGCTGACGCTGGCCGTTTCGGCCGCCATCCAAAGGCCGCGCTTCTTCTCACTCGCAGCTGTTGTCGGCCCGGATACGTCCAGCCCAATACCGAAAGCACTTGGGCGACTCGCTGGAAGCCCAGGTCGCTCAACGTCCCATTCTCCAGCCCGACAAGCGTCTGGCGCGACAGACCACTCAGTTGGTTTCCGAGCAACAAAGGTGTGGGCAAGACATGACTTTCGGCAACTGTCGAGAGCGTGGTGCGATGCCTGTATGTGACCTTCGTTCAGTGCTGCAAGTTGGCGCCGAGTCTGGACTACCAGTGCACCTTCATGCCCACCGAGCCTTGCACCGAGGACTTCACCCGGGCCTCGCCGCCGATGGCGAAGACGCGCCCCACCTCGCCGTAGAGGCTGCTGGCCGGTGTCACGGCCAGCGTGAAGCCGCCCGCCACTTCGCCCGAGCTGTAGCCGACGCCGCTGGCGATGCGCGTCGTGGCCGCCGGGCCGATGAACTCGGCCACGTCCGCGCCGCCGCTCGCGCGGTACAGGTTCGCGCGCGCATAGGGCTGCAGCCGCCCGGCGCCGGTGGCGATGTCGCCCTGGATGCGCACGCCCAGGCGGCCGATCCAGCCGCCGTCGGCGTCCTGCCGCACGTTCGCGCCGCTGATCAGCACATCGTCGAAGCGGCTGCGCTGGTAGATCAGCTGCGCCTGCGGTTCGATGCGCCAGTTGCGGCCAAGGGGAAGGACTTGCCGGCTTCGATCGAGGCCGTGAGGCTCTCGGCCTTGCCCGAGGCGTTCGGGTTGCCGTCGGGGCGCACGGTGGTGCGGTGGCGACCGGCCTGCAGCACGGCATCGGCGTACAGGCCGCTCGCGTCCATCCAGGTGGCGTAGCCGCCGAGGTAGCCGGCCCGCTTCCGTCACGAACCCCGCCCTGAGCGAGTGCGCGGAAAACTTTCCCTCCACCCCCGCCGTCAGGCGCGCCGGATCCAGCTGTTGAGGTCAGTTACTGGAAGCGCCCCCTGAATTTGGCCACTCCCTCGCCCGTGTCGATGGTCCCCGCGGCCCTTGTTCAGGCTGCAAAGACTTCTTGCAGCGTCGCCAATGTCGCCGCCAGTGTCTTCGCTGATACCGCGCCAAGTTTTTTGGCCAAGCGAGCTTTGTCGACCGTGCGCACCTGATCCAGCAGGATCAAACCCTTGGTGCCGCCGTGCGTCAGCGCTACCCGAAACGGCGCTGCGAACCCCTTGGAGGTCATCGGCGCCACAATCACGGTGCGCAGATGGTCGTTCAGCTCAGCCGGGGACACTACCACGCAAGGGCGGGATTTCTTGATCTCGCTACCGACCGTGGGGTCCAGGTTCACAAGCCAGATCTCCCCACGCCTCACCAAGCCAACTCCGCATCGGCTTCGTTGCTGAATTCACCCATGACCAACTCGTCGCCGCCGTTGGCGGCCAGCGCCATAGCGGCCTCGGCCCAGCCGGCTCGCGCCGGACGCGCCGCTTTGCGCAAGACGATGGCCCCCTTCTCGACGGTCATCTCAGCAGCTTCCTCATCGCCCAGTCCCGCCTGCGCCAGAAGTGGCTTGGGAAGGACAACGCCCTTGCTGTTTCCGAATGGTCGAATGGTGACTTGCATTGGCTTACTCCAGTGACAACAATGTTATTCCGTGCATCGCTACCCGTCAAGCGGGTTGTTATTATTTTGTGGTAACGCCTTGTCCTGTGCCTCCGCTGTCCTCGGTGGTCATGCGCGTCTTGCGCAGAGGCTCGATCGCGAAGCTCTGGCGCACTGTCGCGCATCGGCAAGACCCGCGCGAGCGGACATCTGCGGCTCTTGCTGGCGCAGACGCAGCCGAAGATCACCACTTGTGCTGTGCGGCAGCGGCAGCGACGGGATTCCCAGAGTCTGAGGCTTGTCGGCCTGCGACGCCCTGAGCGACCGCGGCGGCACGTGAACTCCGTCGATCGGCACGGCCATGGCTTGCGGCGTCGATGAAGCCGAGCGCGGATACCAGGAACGCCTCACTCCTCATCGAGCATCCGGCTGGTCCTGCTGTTGAGTGAGCTTTCAGAGCGGAAATAGCCCATCACGGTCGCGACGCTGTGATGCCCGGTCATGGCCATCGTCTCGGCAGCGACATGTTCTGTGGGCCGGCTTCCGTCACGAACCCGGCCCTCAGCGAGTGCGCGCTAAAACTTCCCGCCACCCCGCCACCCGGCCACCCGGCCATGGCATATCGCTCCTTCACGATGTCGCGCAGGGCCGCTGGCGCGAGTAGCTCCCCTAGATGCGCCCCCTTGCGAATGCGGCGGAGGAGGGCGCCTTCCTTGATGCCGCTCTCGGCGAGACGTAGCTCAGCATTCCCCGTCGTGACGACGGCATGTTCACGCAGCGACCTCGCGAGTGCGGGGTGAGATCGTCGGGCGCGCCGGTGCTCGGCGCAAGACCTGCTCCCACAGGGCGACGGCGAGAAGGGTGTGCTTGCACTGGGAGCCACATGGCAATCACTGCGTCGACGGTTAGCGAGCAATGTCATCGCGCGCGTCTCACCGCAGTTCATCGGCTACCGCCGCTCGCGGCGAAGGCCTCGGCGAGCTGGCGGCCGTCGGCGTAGTCCGGCCCGCGCTCGTCGACCAGCGTGACAACGCGTCGGTGACGGAGGGGTAGATCTGGCCGCCCGCGCTGCGCCGCTCGTCGAGCACTATGACACTGGCGGCGCATTTCGAGACGAAGGCAGTCCTGGGCTTCGAACCCGTGGCCGCCAGTCGTACCTAGTCGAAACTACGGCGGATCGCGCGAGCTCAGTGCAGTGCTGGCCGATGCATGACGCCAAAACGCATGGCAAGGGCGCCAAGGCTTTTGTCGAGCGTCCAGAGTTTGGCGGGCCGCATGAGCATCGTGGATGCGAGCAATGAGAGATCCACCAGACCACAACCGAGCCCATAGAGACGTTCTCGTTCGATCAAATCCCTGACCTCGGTGAGAGTCGCCTGCTGAACTTTCTCCATAAGGTCCAGATCGCCCAACGTTCGCAGTCGCGGTTCCGGCGGGGTCCCGCATGCTAGCTCTGCAACGATCATCGGATGCGTCAGAACCAGATCTGCCTGCAATAGCGCGATCAGAGCGTTGTTCCGGTGGCGAAAGTGACTCACCCACACGGAGGTGTCGACAAGAACGGGCCCCATCAGGAGTGCGTTGCTGGGCGGCGAGGGCGCCGGCGAGGAACACTTCGCATGTCAGGTGCAGCCGAACCCAGCGCGGCGAGGCGCTTAGCAGCCCGGACGCGAACAAAGGTTTCTATGGCCTCGCGAAACAGCTCGGCTTTATCCATCCCGGGATCTGCCACATCCAGGGCTTTTGCGTACAGCGCATCGTCGATTGTCACAGTCGTTCGCATGTCAGCCGCCTGAAATGATGCAATTGTGCATCAATCTGGATGCGAGTGGGTAGGCTACCGGAGCTTCTCGGCTACAGAATGCGGTAGAACGTCTTCACGGTTCATCCAGCATCCGGCTGACCTTGCTGCCGAGCGCGCTTTCGGCGCGGAAGTAGCCCATCACGGTCGCGACGCTGTGATGACCGGTCATGGCCATCGTCTCGGGCAGCGACATGTTCTGCCGGCCGGCTTCCGTCACGAACCCGGCCCTGAGCGAGTGCGCAGAGAACTTCCCTTCAACCCCCGCCATCGCACATCGCTCCTTGACGATGTCGCGCACCGCCGCCGGCGCGAGTGGCTCGCCTAGATGCCCCCCTTGCGAATGCGGCGAAAGAGGGGGCCTTGCTGGATGCCTCTTTCCGTTAGCACGGCGAGCCACTCCTGCATGGCCTGCGCTGCACTGCCCCCCAGGGGCTTGACATCCTCCGGGCGCTCGGCGCCGGCCTGGTTGGTCTTGGAGTGCGCGAGCGTGTGGAGATAGGAGCGGGCGCCATCCCCGCCAACGCGCTGAAGGTTCTCGAGCGTGGCCGAGGCGACCTCGGAGCGCCGTCGCCCGCCGGTGGCCCATGCGAACAGGAGGAGGGCGCGATCGCGTCTTCCGTGCAGGGTGTCGTCGCAGGTTGCCAGCACCGCTTGCAGCGGATCCTTGGTGAGCGCGCGCTGCTTGCGCGGGCGCGCGCCGCGCTTGGCGTAGGCGCGGCGCGTCTGGGCCAGGAGCTCGCGCACGAGCGGGTCGGCGCAAGGATTCGCCGCCTTGGCCAGCTGGTGCGCCTTGGACAGCACCGCGATGCGGTGCACGAGCGTGTTGAGCGCGGGCGCGCCGAGCCGCGCCTTGTAGCCGTTGGCCACCAGCGCCTGGTCGATGTCCGGCGGCAGCTCGCTCACCAGGCCGGCCTTGGAAGCCGCATCCGCCTTGCGCGCGGCGTGATCGACGATGAACTGGATGGCGACCGGCACCCGCAACTGGCATTCGCAGCGCCTGGCCATACGTAGAAAAAAGCAAATGTGGATCTTCCGCACTTGATGTGACGACGGATAAGCGGGACCGGTTACTCAACCCTTTGGTTGCGGAGCCAGCTCGAAGTCTTCCGACTCGCTCCTTCGGCGAGCGCCCATGCCTTGAACCAACTGGTCGAGCATCTGCACGCCGGACTTCCATTGCTCGACAATGCCGTCGCAGACCGCCTGATGGGCCGGATAGGCTCGGCCGTAGACGGTCAGCTCAGCTGCCGCCTCTTCCAGGCCGCTGGCGATCCGGATGGCGATATCGCGAAGGCCGGGCGTGGTCATGCCACCTCGTTCCTGGGCGAACCGCACGAAGGTCTTGTCGGCCACATCGAGCTTCTTGCCGGCGATCGAGATCGAGGGGATGTCGTTCCTGTACTGCGGATAGACCTTCGTCGTCACCATATCAAACATCGGCGCCAAGCGGACATCCGCGATGCTGGAATACAGGAGTCCGAAGTTCTTCAGGTGCGCGTCGGTGTTTCGCGCCGCCATCGAGAATAGCTGCGCGGCGATCATTCCCTCCTTCGCCTTCAAGCGCTCGGGTCCAACCGTGAAGGCGTCAATGGCCTTGAAGACCCGCTCCATCGTGCCGCTGTACTTTCTCTCTGGCGGAAGTGCGAGCAGTGCACAAAAGTCCTCGAACCCGAGTGAGTTGCCGCTGGTGTCATAGTCGAAGCGCTTGACGCCGAACACAGTGCCCTCCTCGGAGAGCGTGAACTCCGGTGTATGGAGGCCGGCGAGTGAAGCCGCGCGCATCGTGAAGTACTCGTTGACGGCGAGCGAAGGAAGTGAGTTGTCTCCGACCTTCAGGATCCACTGGGTATCGTGAATCGTTGCGCGCTCCTGCACCAGCACCTTCGGAAGCGCACCGGAGACACCAAAGCCAATGAACTCGTCCAATAGCTCCGCAAAGAGGACCCCTGCCTGGCTGTCGGCCATCATCGCCCTGACGTCTACTCGAAGTGGCTTGTTCCAGTCGCGTGCGAAGCCCGAAGGGACGATCTGCTGGCGGCCGATCGTGTTGGCGCCCGTAAGCGCCAGCAGTACGAAATCATCGGTGGCCAGGACTTTTCCGAAACGCTGCGTGATCGTTCGACGCAAGAACCCCTCTGGTAGGTTCTGCTGGAACACCGGAATCAGCGTGGACGCCGCCGCATAGCTCTGCAACCTGACGGGCATCAGCAACGAGACGAAGTCGGCTTCGCCGGTCTCGGGAAGGTAGGCGAACACGCTACCTTGGGCCCCTTCGCGCTCCAGGGTGCCTGCTCTGTGGGGTGCCACATGGACGTCAAGCCGTTTCGCGTTCGCTTCGATCTTCGAGAGGAGGTCGTTCATGGCCGCGGGCCCCTTCCTTCGCTCTGGAAGTCCCTATCGGCCTCTTTCATGGCTTCATCAAGGGTCATGCCGAACCCGGCGGACCGCACGAGGACCTGCATGCCAACATACTCAGCGACCCGGAGCAGGCGACGAACTCCGATGTCATCGAGGTCACCACGTTCCAGGCGAGAGATCGTGGCGATGCTCATCCCCAGGTCATCCGCCACTTTCTGCAGGGTGAGGCCCCGTTGCTTTCGAGCGGCGCGGAGCGCTTGGCCAATCTCCGTCAGGTTCATTTTTATCCGTTGGAATAAATGATCTGTGAGTTTACGCGATTTTTATCACTTACGATAAAAAGTGGCTCCGCCGTGCAGAACCTCATCGAGAACGAAGTTCATGGCGCAGGGTTTGGGCAACAGGTATCGCCTCACACCGGCCGGGTGCCTGCCGACTCTCGAACAAAGCGGCCACACGCTGCTCAGTTACCTGCTCAAGCAGTAATTCTCAGCCACGGACCTGATCGAGGCCATCAGGCAGATCGCGCGTTCGAGGAGATAGCTGTAAGACGTCACGAGTCTCAGCGGAGAGGCTCCGCACGGGGCACGTGGGAGGTGGGGCGTTCCAATCGCCCGGGAACATGAGATCGGCACGGTCGACCTCGGAAGGGTAGCGGACAATACATCTTGTCTGGTGTATCGCAAACGCGATACAATCTTGGCATGAAGACCGCAACGATCCCATCCGTACGCGTGGAACCTGAGTTTCGCGATGAAGTCGAACGCGTGCTCGGTAAGGACGAGTCGTTGTCGCAGTTTGTCGAAGCGGCTGTGCGCGCTTCGGTGCGTCAGCGAAAGGATCAAGCCGAGTTCGTAGCGCGCGGAGTGAGTTCGCTCACAAGTGCAAGAAGGAGTGGCGAATACTTCGACGCAGGCGAAGTGATGCGTCGCCTTCGGGCGAAGCTGGATTCTGCAAGATCTCGGCAAGATTCGCGTGCTCGGTGACCTACGGCGTTCGATTTACGCGGGAGGCGCTAGACGACCTCGAGCGCCTGTACGACTTTGTGCTCGAGCGGGAGCTCAGCCGGGGCGGGGACCTGGCGCTCGCCGAACGAGCACTGGAGGCAATTGAGAATGGCATCGCTACACTGAGCTTTTCGCCCTTCACTTGCCGCAAAGCAGGAGCGGATCCGTTCATTCGTGAGCTCGTAATTCCGTTTGGGGAAAGCGGCTACGTTGCGCTGTTCGAAATCGAGTCCAGCGATTCGATCGCGATCGCTGCGGTCAGGCATCAGCGCGAGGACGACTACAACTGAATCCAAGACACATAGCTCAGGGAGTTGCTGGGACCGCTTGTCTGCGGCTGCGCGACCGATCCAACGGCAGCAGCGCTGGTAGAAGCGAAGGAGTTGCCGTTAGAGCAGCTGCCACGATCAGCGCGCTGCCGGGAGAGAGGATGTCTTACGAGTTGCCGGCGACCGATGGGGCGGCTGTCGACAGCGGCCGCCAGATGGTCGCTGCTGTAGACCCAAACTTGGACGCTGCGCAAGTGATGAATCTGTGCGGCGCGATCCTTCTAGCAATCAACGCTGAGTCGCTCAGCCGGTCGAGCCGGAGGGCCAAGTCGAAGCCTTCTGCGACGATGTCGACTATCCGATCGTCGTAAGCGTGGCCTCAAGGCCCTCTGGCGAGGTCGCGCGAGCGTGAGCCTGGCTATCGATAGCTCGCGAGCTCGTGCTTGGCGATCGCGTTGCGGTGCACTTCGTCTGGACCGTCGGCCATGCGCAGATGGCGGGCGTAGGCCCAGAAGTTCACCAGCAGCGTGTCCTGGCTCAGACCCATGGCGCCGAAGGCCTGCATCGCGTCGTCAATCACCTGGATGCAGTTGTTGGGCGCGATCACCTTGATCATCGCGATCTCCTGGGCTGCCACCTTGTTGCCCACCGTGTCCATGCGCCAGGCCGCATGCAGCACCATCCAACGGGTCTGGTCGATCAGCATCCGACTCTTCGCGATGCGTTCGCGCCACACGCCCTGTTCGGCCAGGGGCTTGCCGAAGGCCACGCGCGACACCACGCGCTCGCACATCATCTGCAGCGCCGACTCGGCCATGCCGATCATGCGCATGCAGTGGTGTATGCGCCCCGGGCCGAGGCGGCCCTGCGCGATCTCGAATCCGCGGCCCTCACCCAGCAGGATGTTGCCCATCGGCACGCACACGTTCTCGAACAGCACCTCCGGGTGGCCGAAGGGCGCGTCATAGTGATTGACCAGGGCCATGTCGCGCAGCACCGTGATGCCGGGCGTGTCGGCGGGCACGATGATCATCGACTGCTGGCGATGGCGATCGGCGTTGTCAGGGTTGGTCTTGCCCATCAGGATGAACAGCTTGCAGCGCTCGTTCATGGCGCCCGTGATGTACCACTTGCGCCCGTTGATGACGTATTCATCGCCCTCGCGCCGGATGCTGCAGGCGATGTTGGTGGCGTCGGAAGATGCCACTGCGGGTTCGGTCATCGCGAAGGCAGAGCGGATCTGGCCATCAAGCAGCGGCTGCAGCCAGCGAGCCTTCTGCTCGGCCGAGCCGTAGCGCTCGATCACCTCGGTGTTGCCCGTATCCGGCGCGCCGCAGTTGAACGCCTCAGCGCTCCAGTAGCGCCGGCCCATGATCTCGCATAGCGGCGCGTATTCCAAATTCGTCAGCCCGGCGCCGTGCGCGGTTTCGGGCAGGAACAGGTTCCACAGGCCGGCTGCCCGGGCCTTTGCCTTGAGTTCTTCCAGCAGCGGCAGCCCGGTGTAGAAGCCTCTGCTCTTCTGTGCGTTCAGGTAGGACTGATGCGCTTCCTCGGCATGGCGCTGCTCGTTCGGGTAGATGTGCGCGTCCATGAAGGCGAGCAGGCGGGTGCGCAGATCCTGGACCTTGGGCGTGTAGGCGAACTCCATGCGGATGTCTTTCGGGTTAGGGGTGGTGGGTCAGGAGAGAAGGCCGAGGGTGATAGCCATCAGCGCCGGTTGAGGCTTGCGTTCCCGTGCCTTCGTCAATGGCGTCGATGCGCGATTGCGTCAGCTCACACCACGACGAGGTGCCGATCGATTGGCCGACGTATTGTTGTAAGTCGTCTCGGTTCAGCACGGGCGTGGTGTGCAGTCGAATGGAAGAGCGCTCCATGTTGCCCGGCCCGGGCCCGCCAGGCTGTCTCCTGCATGACGCGCGCGCGTCCTAGTCAAGAAGAATTGCCCTTTGCATAGCGGATGCCATAAAGGCGAACTATGCTTCAGCTCGTAGCCGGGGAGAACGCTTTCAGCCTCGAGCATGGATGCCGAACTCTTGGTCTCGGGCAGCGCATGTTCTGTCGGCCGGCCCCTTGCATGGCACACACCTCGCTCGGGGAACACACGGCCAAACCCTTCGCAGGACCGCAGGTCGTGGTTCGGCCAATCAAGGAGGCGTTCGCTTCGCGACTCGGAATCATCTTTCCGGAGGCGGGGGCGCGCTTGTCACTCGCAAACGCCTTTGCGAACGACCTCCGGGAAGAGATCCGGCTTTCCGAGCGATCCTGATGTATCGGTGCTTCTCTCTCACCGACCCGAATATTTAACGTAAGCGAGGCCTCAAGGCCCTCTGGCGAGATCACGCGGGCGTGAGCAGGATCGCCTGATCGTGCTCACACTTGGATGTGTGCATTTAACCGGTACGTGCACACATGGACAAGCGAGTCACTTCGGGCAAGGACACCCGGCGCAGGCATAGCGAAGAGCTCAAGCAGGAATTGGTCGAGCGCAGCCTGGAACCTGGCGCATCGGTCGCCGCCATCGCGCAGGAGCATGGCATCAACGCGAACCTCCTGTTCAACTGGCGCCGGCTGCGCCTGCGCGCCGAAGCTCCAGCGGTTGAAGGTGCAGCGCCTCCAACGCTATTGCCGGTGACGGTGCAGATGGACCCCGCGGCCAAGACCAACAAGCCCATCACGCCGCGCCCATCAAGCGGCGTGATCGAGATCGACGTTGGTGCCACACGCGTGCGACTGCGAGGTGCAGTCGATGAAGCTAGCGTGCGCTGCGTGCTGCGCCTGCTGGGTGCCATTGCGTGATCGGCCTTCCTTCGAACACGCGCGTGTGGATCGTGGCCGGCCACACCGACATGAGGAAGGGCTTCGACGGCTTGGCCGCCATGGTGCAGACGGCACTCGCGGCGAATCCGTTCTGCGGCCACGTCTTCGTCTTCCGCGGCAAGCGCGGCGACATCCTGAAGGTGCTGTGGTTCGATGGCCAGGGCCTGATGCTCCTGGCCAAGCGGCTCGAGCGCGGCCGATTCGTCTGGCCCCAGGCCACGTCCGGTAGCGTCTCGCTCACGCCGGCGCAACTCTCGATGCTGCTCGAAGGCATCGACTGGCGCATGCCGGTGCGTACGCATGAGCCATTGCTGGCAGCGTGATCAACTGCACCACCACTGTATGAAGAATCCTCCGGTGTAGCACTGATGTTCGTCGTCCCGCGGGCCAGGCACAGTAGAGGACGTGACGACGCCGATCAACGACTCCACCACGCCCCACACCGTCGAAGGTTTGCTGCGAGTGGTCGAGGAGCGAGACGCCGAAGTGGTGCTTCTCAAGCTCATGGTCGACAAGCTCAAGCTGCAGTTGCTGCGCAGCCTTCGGGCGCGGTTCGGATCGTCCAGCGAGCAGCTCGATGACCCTCAAATCGCTCTTCTGGAAGGCGAACCACTGTATGAACGTCCGGCGCCGATAGCTGTGGCTGCGCCCGATGCTGCGAACGCACCGCAGATCGATCGCAAACTCCCCGCCCACCTGCCGCGCGAGAGCCAGGTGTACCGGCCAGAAACGAGCACCGATCACCATGACGCAAACGGCCAGGCTTGCGGCTGTACCGCCTGTGGTGGTCGTCTTCGCCTGATCGGGCATGACGTCTCCGAGCAACTGGAGTACGTGCCCTCGCGCTTCAAGGTGATCCGCCATGTGCGCCCGAAGCTCGCCTGCGTGGCGTGCGAAGCAATCTTCCAGGCGCCCGCCCCGAGCCGACCGATCGCCCGCGGCGTGGCCGGCCCTGGGCTGCTCGCCAATGTGCTGGTGTCCAAGTTCTGCGATCACATCCCACTTCACCGCCTGAGCCGCATCTACGGGCGCGACGGCGTCGTCATCGACCGCTCGACCATGGCGGGCTGGGTGGGCCAGAGCGAGAAGCTGTTTGACCCGCTGCTGGCCGCGCTCGGACGCTACGTGCTGGCCGGCGAGAAGGTGCATGCCGATGACACGCCGGTGGCCGTGCTCGATCCGGGCCGCGGCCGCACCAAGACCGGCAGGCTGTGGGTCTACGTGCGCGACGACCGGCCGGCCGGAAACACCGAACCTCCTGCGGCCTGGTATCGCTACTCGCCGAACCGCAAGGGCGAGCATCCGCAGGCACACCTGGCGAACTACAGCGGCATCTTGCAGGCCGATGCCTATGGTGGCTACGGGAAGATCTACGCGAGCGGGCACGTCCTCGAAGCATCTTGTTGGGCGCACGCGCGTCGACCGTTCTGGGATCTGCACGAGAGCCAGGGCTTCGTGCCCGGCTCGATTGCCGAGCAGGCGCTGCAGCGCATTGCGGCGCTGTACGCGATCGAAGCCCAGATCCGGGGTCAGCCGCCCGATGTGAGACGCCAGGTGCGGCAAGCCCGCGCCGGACCGTTGCTGGAAGACTTGCGTGCCTGGCTCACCAGCATGCTTAGCAAGGTGTCGACGAAGTCGGAACTGGCCAAGGCGATCGGCTACTCGCTGACACGCTGGAAATCGCTCACCCGTTACCGTGACGATGGCCGCATCGAGATCGACAACAACGCTGCCGAGCGCGCATTGCGTGGTGTGGCAATCACGGGGTCATTCTGCCCATGTCGGGCAAGAAGTCGAGGTCTTCTACCGCTGGCATCCGCTGTACGGGCGCCGAGTGCGACGGCAATACAGCGAGCAACGGGCCAACGGTGAAGTAGTTCACGTCGAGGCCTCGCCGGGGATCGTCATCGTTGTCGCAGCGTGGATGCTCAACGCGGCGTCCTGCGCCGCGATGGAATTGGGGCCACCAAGAGCGTCGCTGGAGGCACTGGGCGAGTTGCATCTGCTGTTGTGTCAGCGCGGAGTTCGACGAAGCTGCGGTGTTTACACCACCACCAGCGAGAAGCCACATGACTCTGTCACCGCACACGAAGTCGACGATCTCAAGTGCGTCGCGCCCTGCGACGCCGCGCCAGATGAACATGGCGTTCGAGTCAGCAGTAACCCAGGACCTGACCGCGAACGAGCGGGCCAGCGTGGTCGCGCAGTTGGCCACCCTGCTTCTGCAAGCCGCCGGCCGGCCCACGGAGGATGACGATGACGAACTCTGAACTGTTGCCTGCCACCGTGCTGCGGCGCAAGGCCGTCGTCTACGTACGCCAGTCCACCCAGACGCAGGTCCAGACGAACCTGGAGAGTCAACGCCGGCAATACGATCTCGTGCAGGAGGCGCGCCGTCGCGGCTTCGCGCAGATCGAAGTCATCGATGACGACCTCGGACGCTCCGCCAGCGGTATGGTTGCTCGCCCGGGGTTCGACCGTCTCGTCGCTTGGCTGTGTGCCGGCGAAGTCGGCGCCGTGTTGTGCTTCGACGCGTCACGGCTGGCCCGCAACGGCCGCGACTGGCATCACCTGCTTGAACTGTGCGGCCTGGTGGAGGCGCGGGTCATCGACCTGGATGGCGTGTACGACCCGTGTCGGCCCAACGATCGCCTGCTGCTGGGGATGAAGGGCAGCATCAGCGAGTTCGAACTCGGCGTCCTGCGGGCGCGCATGTTCGAGGCAGCTCGCGCCAAGGCCCATCGCGGTGAACTGCGCATCAGCGTTCCGGTGGGGTACATCTGGCATCGTGAAGTCGGTCTGGGCTTCGATCCCGATGCCCGTCTGCAGGAGGCGGTCCACTTGATCTTCGAGCGCTTTCGCAAGCTGGGCAGCGCCAGGCAGGTGCTGCTCTCGCTGGCCGCCGACGGCGTTCATTTCCCACGACCATCGGATGGCAAGAAGATGGTGAGCTTCGACTGGACGCCGATCCGCTACCGCAACGTGATCTCGGTGCTCAAGAATCCCTTCTATGCCGGCGTCTACGTCTATGGCAAGAGCGAGAAGCGGACGACCCTCGTCGAGGGGCGTCTGCGCAAGAGCTATGGCCATGGCAAGCCGGCGGATACGTGGGATGTGGTGATCAAGGATCACCACGAGGCCTACATTGGCTGGGCAGAGTTCGAGCGCAATCAGAAGCTGTTGGCGATCAACGCATACGGTAGAGTGGACGGCGTGAAGTCGGGTCGCGGTGGTCGGGCGTTGCTGTCCGGGATGCTGTGTTGTGGACGATGCGGTCGACGCCTCACGGTGAACTATGTGGGCGGCGGTATTCGTCAGGCGGTGTACCGGTGCGATCGCCCCAATAACTATCTGGGGCAGCCACGATGCTTCACCTTTGGAGGCCGGCGGCCCGATGAGGCGATCACACGCGAATTGCTGCGCGCCGTCGAGCCACTGGCGATCGAAGCGGCAATGCAGGCCCAACGGAGGCACATGGAAGTTCAGGCCGAACAGCGGCGCATCGTGGAATTGGATCTGCAGCAGGCGCGATATGAAGCGTCTCTCGCTGAGCGGCGCTACGCGGCGTGCGATCCCGACCATCGCTTGATCGCCTCTCAGCTCGAGAAGGGCTGGGAAGCTGCATTGGAGCGCGTGCGCCGCTGCGAACAGCGCGTTGCAGCCTTCGATCAGGAGCAGGATGCCGCGCCGGCCCCAAACCTGGACGGTCTTGCCGAGGATCTCCAGGCGGCATGGAATGCCCCGGGAGTGACGATGCGGTCGCGCCAGAAATTGCTGCGCACGCTCGTCAAGGACATCATTGCCGACGTCGACGACGCAACGCGCGAAGTGGTGCTCACGGTTCACTGGCGCGGCGGGCAGCACTCTCAAATCCGCGTGATCAAGCCGCGCACCGGCGAGCATGGCTGCCGCACACCTGAAGACGCCTTGGCCGTCATACGCAGCATGGCTGGCAAGTGGTCCGATGAGCACATCGCCGCATCGCTCAACCGCATGGGCCTGCCTACCGGACAGGGCAAGACTTGGACTGCGCACCGAGTCTCCTCAACGCGCAGGGTGCACGATATTCGGGCCTATCGTTCGGCACACAAGGACAGCGATTGGTTGACCATGTCGGAGGCGGCAGCCACGCTCGGCGTCAACAACCATCGCATTCGACGCCTGATCAAGGATGGGCTGCTACCAGCCGAGCAGGTCGTGCCCCGCGCGCCGTACCAGATTCGGGCCAGCGACCTGCTCGATCCTAAGGTGACCGATGCCGTGGGGCGAACAGATCGCCCGTGTCACGCCGACGGCGAGAAGCAGATTTCAATGTTTTCAAGCACTTAACGAAGAGGGGCACTATGAGCAGGTCATTGCCCTTGGAAGATCCAACTATCTCTTCATGGGTTCGGACGCCGGAGGCGAGCGCGCCGCGGCGATCTACAGTCTGGTGGAGACGGCCAAGCTGAACGGGCTCGATCCGCAGGCGTACCTGCGCGATGTGCTCGCACGCATTGCCGACCATCCGATCAACCGCATCGACGAGTTGCTGCCGTGGAACATCGGCGGCCACCACGTTGGGCAACGACTGGCAGCCTGACCCACACTCGACCAGGCTGCGCAACGAAGGAAGACGCAGTGAACCTGCAAGGCACCGACCCGAAGCTGATCGATGCGCTCAACCGCGCGAGTAGCCTGGAGCTGTTCCAGCTGAGCACCATCATCGAACGCCTGCTGGCCGATCCGCGACGGATCATCGCCGTGCGCACGAACATGAACCTGGGGCAAACCGTGCGCTTCCTCGACTGGCGCGACGGCCAGATGCGCAACGGCAAGGTCGTGGCGATGAAGGACACGCAGGTCACGTTGCACGAGGAAGGCACGCGGCGCGAGTGGAAGCTGCCTTATGCGGCCGTCGAGCCTCCGCTTGCGACCGCGCAGCCGGCGGCGGCAGCAGCACCGTCGCCACCACCACCGCTCAAAGCTTCACGCAATGACTTCCGCGGTGGCGAGAAGGTCTCGTTCGACGACAAGTACCTCCAACCCCAAGTGGGCACCGTGGTTCGCATCAACCAGCGAACGGCCACCGTCGACACCGGCAACGGCCAATCGTGGCGCGTGCCGTTCCACATGCTGCGCCACGTGCTCGACATCTGAGCGCCAGGTCCCCTACACGGCTGCCGCCGTCAAGAGGGTCTTGAGCCCGCGCTTACTATTTAACTGCGCGCGGCGCATCTGTTCGCGTCGAAGCGACGCAAGCAGACAACACACGGCGGACTCAAATGGAGATGTCCCGCTCTTTCTTCAGTTGCCAAGTAGCTGATGACCCACGCACAATCGCAGACACCTGCTGCCCCAAACGCTGTTCCACGACAGGCCTCCACGGCCACCAAGCTAAGCCTATTCCGTCATCCAGCATTGCGAAGCGGCCACTGGCGAGCTGAACTGAGCTGCGGTAGATGCCGTTTGCGCGGTTGTTGTCCTTCACCGGGCGGTAGGTGTGCGCGGTCTGGTCCTGGAGGCCTGGAGGGCTTTACCGGCTGCTTCCTGATCCCTCTCGTGCAGGCTTGCCAGCAGATGGCGTGCGAGGACCATGCGTCGGGGTAACCGCATCTTTTGCGAAATTGACACGGTGGCGGGAGATCTTCCCTTTGAATTCAATACGTTACGCGGAGCGCCCGGCGACGTCCGGACGCGGTCCGTAAGTACTTGTCGCATTTGGAGTTTTCTTGGGGCGACCGTATCAATTTTTATCAAAGATACGATTATCCCGGGATGGAGCGGGCACCCTAATTTCACGCTTGACGTCGGGCCGCAGGCGCTCAGAATGCTGCATTGCAACATGACCGCTTCGACCTTGTCTGGCAGCCTTCTTTTCGCCCTCGAGGATCTCGCGGCGGAGGTGTTGCATGCGCGCCGCGACCTCGATCTGGCGCAGCTTGCGACGCTGTGCTATTGCGAAATGCGTCCATGGGCTCGTTGTGCGGACGAGCGGCGCCTGGCAGAGCTGTCGTGGGCCTTGTGCATACAGCGCCCGCCGCTGGACAAGGCTGCGTTTCTGGGCCAGATCGACTTGTTGATCGAGGAACTCGAACACACCTGCGAACGCGCGGGCCTCCCGGATGCCGCGGATTCGCTGCGCCACGCGCGAATGCGATGAGAAAGGGACAACCGCGGAGCAAAGCTGCCGCCGGCGTGCCCGGGGCGCCGTGAAGGTACGGGAGCGCCTCGGCGCACCGGAGTCGAGAAGCGATGCCGGCGATGGCCAGCGCCCCCGCACCGCTTGCGTGCAGCGGGAAGTGCGATTTGCGTCGAGCATGGCCAGAAGGTGTGCAGGACCTCGTCGCCGTGCGGCGCGGTCGCGAGGGCAATCTTGGAGGCGCCGGCGCACAACAAGGGGTTCATGAGCGGCCGCCCGCCCGGTGGCGAGCGGGATCGCCGAGCACACCGGATCTGGCCCGACGAGATCGTTGCTCCCCGCCCGCCTCAGGCGATCAGCCGCGCGAGCATGGCTCGCAGGTCAGGATGCCGTGGCGGACGGAGGCCGAACTCCGTTTGCAGCGGGCCGGTGATTTCATAGACCTCGGTGAGCTGCCGTCGTTCGCTGCCGCCGCCCGTGTGGTGATCGGCGGGGCTCACGTGCCTATGCCTATGCCATGCCTATGTCGTTCTCTATCGGCATGTTGCCGATGTCGACACGGTCTTCGTTCTTGCACGGCGAAGCCAGCGCGAAGAAGGGGTCAAGCGGAAGAGCTGAGATTGTCGCGCCATGTATTGCACCTACCAGGTAGTGCGGACCTCGCGCGTGTTTCAACATCGGTTTGCCTTCGCCGACCAATCGGCTGACTTTGCTGCCCAGCGCGCTTTCGGCCCGGAAGTAACCCATCACCGTGGCGGACTGGACCGATGCCCCCGCACCGGGAGAGGAGCGCTTGCGCCAACTGGGATTGGGCAGGCTCGCTGCATCGTCGAAGCCAATTGAATTGTGGATCACTCCGCACCCGGCGTCCTCATGGCGAAGACGGCCGATCGCGCAAGCGCTCAGTGCAGTGCTGGCCGATGCATGACGCCAAAACGCATGGCAAGGGCGCCAAGGCTTTTGTCGAGCGTCCAGAGTTTGGCGGGCCGCATGAGCATCGTGGATGCGAGCAATGAGAGATCCACCAGACCACAACCGAGCCCATAGAGACGTTCTCGTTCGATCAAATCCCTGACCTCGGTGAGAGTCGCCTGCTGAACTTTCTCCATAAGGTCCAGATCGCCCAACGTTCGCAGTCGCGGTTCCGGCGGGGTCCCGCATGCTAGCTCTGCAACGATCATCGGATGCGTCAGAACCAGATCTGCCTGCAATTGTTGTGGATCTAAGATCCTACGAATGGCGCTCAAGGATCGTGCGAATGACTAGACGCCGTAAGTTATTGAATTTGAAGTGATTTCTTGCTTATGCGAGGCGTTCTGACTTGTTGCCGTCAGCCAACAGGCATTGCCCCAGCGGCTCCCGGTTGTTGCAAATGTCCGTGTTTGGCTCAAAGATCACGCCAATGTGCAATCTCTCCTGTGAGTGAATGCGTCGGATGGCAGCACATCCAGAACCAGCGCAGCGCGAAGTTCAAATTGCCAAGGTGTTTCGCGCGCTCGGCGACGGTCCGCTCAGCCTGAGCCAGGCGAAGGCGGCTGCGAAGCTGCTAGGTGTTTCCTGGTCGACGGTTTATCGCCTGCGCAAGCGCTTCCTGGCCGACCCGGTCGCATCGTCCCTGCGGCCGCAGGCGCCAGGGCCTTCAACGGGCGCTCGGACGCTGGCGCCCAGTGCCGAGCGCATTGTTGACGCCGTGTTGACCCAATGGCTGCCGCGACAGCGCCAGCTTGCCCATCCGATGCGAGACGTGACCATGGAGGTGCGCAGGAACTGCAAGCGAGCCGGAATCAAACCGGTCTCGCGCGCCACAGTTGCGCGCCGCTGGGAGGCGCTGCGCGCACAGCAAGCGCTCGCTCTGGCCAACGAACCCGGCGCTGCCATACCACCAGGCCACCTGATCGCCACCAAGCCGCTGGAGCTCGTTCAGATCGACCATACCCAGGCAGATCTTTTCGTCGTCGACGAGGCGACCCGCCGTGCCATCGGACGCCCATGGCTATCGGTGGCCATCGATGTGGCCAGCCGAGCCGTGGTCGGCATCTATCTCGCGATGGAACGGCCCAACGCCGCCACCGTGGCTTTGTTGCTGACCCGGGTCGCGCTTCCCAAGGCGGCTTGGCTGGCGTCGCTCGGCTTGGCTGACGTGGAGTGGCCGATGAGCGGTGTGCCACAGACGCTGCACCTGGACAACGCCGCGGAGTTCAAGAGCCGCGCTCTGCGAAGCGGCTGTCGTGAGTACGGCATCGAGTTGACTTACCGCCCTGTGCGCCGTCCGCAGTTCGGGGGACATATCGAGCGATTGAACCGCACATTGATGGACCGGTTGCGTGGCCTGCCAGGGGCTACTGTTTCAATCGAGGCAAGGCGGACGAAGAGGGTGCGTCCGCCCGAGCAAACGGCGCAGCTGACGCTGCGCGAGTTCGAGCAATGGCTCGCACTCGAGATCGCCCAGCGGTATCACCACAGTGAGCATCGGGGACTGATGGGCGCGACGCCCGCGAGCGCATGGCAGGCCCTGGCCGCCGCGCACGCTCTTCGGGCACTACCCAGCGATCCGTCCAAGCAGCTGCGCTTTCTCGTCCAGTTCCTGCCGATGGCGACGCGCACCATCCAGCATGACGGTTTGACGATCTTCTATCTGCGCTACTGGCATCCGATCTTTGCGGCTTGGCGCGAGACACGCAGCAAGGTGAGCGTGCGCTACCACCCCGAGGATCTGTCTCGACTATTCGTCAGCGCCGACGGCAAGTCTTATGTCGAAGCTCGGTTCGCCGATCTGAGGCGACCGCGCATTTCCCTCTGGGAGCAACGCATGGCGCGCAAAGCGTTAAGGGCGTCTGGCTCTCCCGACATCAGCGAAGCGCTGATCTTCAAGACGATCGAGCGACAGCGCCGGATCGTGGCGAGCGCCTCTTCTCAAACCAGGCGGATGAGCGCTGTCACCGCCTCTACCCGTCGCTCTCGGCTTCGCGACACACCCTGGCCCGAAACTGCCCCAGCCACAGGTGAGCCCAAGCCGGAGGTCGACTACAGCCAGGTGCCGGAGGAGTCGTATGTCGAAGTCTGGTGACAGCACTGCTGCCCACCTCGCGCCTGGCGTGCGGGAGATGCTGCTCCTGGACGATGAGGCACGCATCCAGTCAATGCAGCGTGATCGCTGGATCGACTACGCTCGCGCCAGCGCGGTGCTCCATCTGCTGGGCCGTCTCCTGGCCACGCCGGAGCGCGACCGGATGCCGTGCCTGCTTTTGCACGGCGAGTCGAACATCGGCAAGACGCAGATCGTACGCAAGTTCATCCGTGACCATCCGCCGAGCTTTGACGATCGGCGCGGCGTTGAGAAGCGTCAGGTCATCAGCATGCAGATGCCGCCGGTTCCGGACCAGCACCGCTTCTACAGCGCGCTTCTCTTCGAGATCGGCGCGCCCCACAACCCAAAAGCTGGCGTGTCCGTTCTGGAGGGCTTGACCCGTGCTCTGTTGCGTGCCATGAAGCCGCGCATGCTGGTCGTAGACGAAGTGCACCACCTGCTCGCTGGCAACTATCGCGAGCAACGCGCCTCGATGAACCTTCTCAAGTACCTCGCCAATGACCTGCAGATGAGCGTGGTTCTTGTCGGGACCGCTGATGCTGTCGTGGCCTTGCAAACGGATCCACAGATGAGCAGCCGGTTCTCGCCGGTGGAGTTGCCCCGCTGGAGCGAGAGCGAAGACTTCCGGCGCTTCCTGCACGCATTCGAGAAGCTATTGCCTTTGAGGCGCCCTTCGTCCCTCGCGCAGCGGGATCTGGTGCGGTTCGTGCTCGCCACCACCGGCGGACTGACCGGTGCAGTCGCGCAACTTCTGACGCTGGCCGCCGAGATCGCTATACGCGACGGCAGCGAGCGCATCGGCCTCGCGCATTTGGAAGAGGTCGCGCAGTTGGCGGCCTGAAAGCACTCCGGTACTTCGACAGGGCTACGCACGTGAGGCCGCTGCCATTTGCACCTCGTGCGTTCCCGGACGAAGCGCTGGGAAGCTGGATCGGCCGACTGGCAGCGCGTTACAGGATTGGCGTTTCGCAACTCGACGCGGACTACGAACTCGGACTCGATCTGAGCGGACCACTCGCATGGTTGTCGCCGGAGCCGATGTCTTGGGAATCACTCGAACGACTTGGCTGGCTCACACGCTCTCCGGCCGCGGCAATCTCGGCCCTGGCGGTCGAGCCAGCTCCGGTCAAAGCCAGAGGCACTTCGTACTGCCGCCGATGCGTATTCCTCAATCCGCTGGAGGTCGAGTCGCCTTATTGGAAACGGGACTGGCTCTTGCCGACGGCATCCGTCTGTCCGATCCACAAGGAGCGTCTGACTGTATTGCCTGCCGCACGGGTCAGAGGAAGCGCCAACATGCTGAAACTGATTCGAACAGTCAGCAGGCATGAGCAGATGCTGAAAGAGAAGGGCCGTCGAGGCGGCATTGGCATCAACTATGGGCCTATTGGCAGGATCTAAGAGCCACAACACCTGGCGCGCGCAGCCTCCCTCAGAAAGCAGACGGGTGAGTAGCCGCACTTTGCCTCGGTGAGGCGCCGGACCTTGCCTTTTGCAGCCTTTTGAGTCGCGGAACGTTGCCTTTTGCAGTGCGCGACTACGGAGGGTCGAGCTGCGAGACTGGCGCCGCTGGGAGCTTCGCGCGCGCCGCGCACGTACGTCAGTTTTGGGCTTGATGCGAAGGTCTCTTGTGGGCCCGCTGCGGGCATTGAATCCCTCGCGTCGAATGTCCGCAACGCTGCCCTCAGCGGCCCTTTGTTCGATGCTCCACTCTGCCTTCTATCCGCCTCAGCCGGATACCTCAAGGTGACCCGGCGTCAACTCACTCGATCGCAACCTTTGCATCCTTGACGAGCTTGGAGTACTTCGCTGTGTCGTCCTTGATCTGAGTCGCCATCTGGGCTGGCGTGTCGCCGACCGGCTCGGCGCCGATCTCATCCATGCGCTTCCTGAACTCGGGCGACTTGATGATCTTTACCATCTCGGCGTTGAGCTTCGCGACCACCTCCTTGGGCGTCGCGGCCGGCGCCAGGATGCCGAACCAGGTGCCCTGGTTGAAATCCTTGATGCCGGCTTCGGCCAGCGTGGGCACATCGGGCAAGGTGCTCGATCGCTTCGCGGTGGTCACCGCCAGCGCACGCAGCTTCCCGGCCTTGATGTGCTGCACCAGCGGCGTCAGCGTGTCGAAGGACATGTCGACCTGGCCGCCGAGAAGGTCGGTGGTCAGCGGCGCGCTGCCCTTGTAGGGCACGTGCAGCAGGTCGACACCGGCAATGCCGGAGAACTGCGTCCCGATCAGGTGCTGCACCGTGCCGTTGCCGTTCGAGCCGTACGACAGCTTGCCGGGCGAGGCCTTCGCCAGCGCGACGAGGCTCTTGACGTCGGTGGCCGGAGACTTGGCATTGACCACCAGCACGTTGGGTACCAGGGCCACCGTGGTGACGGGCGCGAAGCTCTTCTCGAAGTCGTAGGGCAGCTTCTTGTAGACGCTGGTGGCGATCGTGTGGTGCACCGCGCCCATGAGCAGCGTGTAGCCGTCGGGCTTGGCCTTCGACACGTAGTCCGCGCCGACGGTTGCGCCGGCGCCGGGCTTGCTCTCGACGATCACCGGCTGGCCGAGGCTTTGCGACAGCGGCGTGGTGATGGCGCGCGCCAGCGCGTCCGAGCTTCCGCCGGCTGGAAACGGCACGATCAGAGTGATGGGCTTCGCGGGCCAGGCCTGCGCGGCGGCGAGCGATGCGGCGAAGCCGAAAGCGATGGCGGTCAGGGCGGTGCGGGGGCGGAATGCGGAAGTCTTCATGATGGTTGTCTCCTTGTGGGTGTGAAGCGACTGTAGGTAGCCGCGAGGTGTTCAATGCGGGCCCGAAAGTGAATCCGGCGTTAACTTGAATTCAACGGTGCAGGCGAGCTCAGCGAAGGGATCGGATGGCCGCACGCCCGGCGAACACGGCATCGCGTCCGAGCTCCGCCTCGATGAGGAGCAGGCGGTTGTACTTGGCCATGCGATCCGAGCGGCACAGCGAGCCGGTCTTGATCTGCGTCGCGGCGGTGCACACGCTCAGGTCGGCGATGGTGGTGTCTTCGGTTTCGCCCGAGCGGTGCGAGATCACTGCGGAGTACCCGGCCTTGTCGGCCATGGCGATGCCGGCGAGCGTCTCGGTCAGCGTGCCGATCTGGTTCGGCTTGATGAGGATCGAGTTGGCCGCGCCGCGCGCGATGCCCTGCTGCAGGATCTCGGTGTTGGTGACGAAGAGGTCGTCGCCGACGAGTTGCACGCGCCGGCCGAGTTTCGCCGTCAGCAGTTCCCACCCATCCCAATCGTCTTCGGCCATGCCGTCTTCGATGGTCACGATGGGATAGGCATCGACCCAGCGCGCCAGGTAGTCGACGAAGCGAGCCGAGTCGAAGCGCCTGGACTCCGAGGCCAGTTCGTACTGCCCGCCCTTGTGGAACTCGGAACTGGCAACGTCCAGGCCCAGGGCAATGTCCGCTCCGGCCTTGAACCCTGCCTGTTCGATCGCAGCCAGGATGATCTCGATGGCCGCCTCGTTCGATGGCAGGTCGGGTGCGAAGCCGCCTTCGTCACCCACCGCGGTCGACATGCCCCTGCTCTTGAGCAGACCCTTCAGCGTGTGGAAGACCTCGACGCCCCAGCGCATCGCTTCGCAGAAGCTGGGCGCGCCCACCGGCACGATCATGAATTCCTGCATGTCGACGTTGTTGTCGGCGTGGGCGCCGCCGTTGATGATGTTCATCATCGGCAGCGGGAGCACCGGCTTGCGTTCTCCGCCGATGTGGCGATAGAGCGCCACGCCGCTGGAGGCCGCCGCGGCCTTGGCGGCCGCGAGCGACACCGCGAGGATCGCGTTCGCACCCAGCCGTGACTTGGTCGCGGTGCCGTCGAAGTCGATCATCAGTCGGTCGAGCGCGGCCTGGTCTTCGGCGGCACGGCCGACCAGCGCCCGGCTCAGCTCGCCGTTGACGTGGCCGACTGCCTTGGTGACGCCCTTGCCGAAGTAGCGCTTCGGGTCGCCGTCGCGCAGCTCGATGGCTTCCCGGGCGCCCGTGGAAGCGCCGGAGGGCGATGCAGCGAAGCCCTTGGCGCCGTCCGAGAGCACCACCTCGGCCGCCACAGTGGGATTGCCGCGGGAGTCCAGGATCTCGAAGCCGCGGATGTGTTGAATCGATGCCATGTCTGCTCCCGTTCAGATCTGCGCGATGCGCAGCAGGTTGGTGGTGCCGGAGGTTCCGAAGGGCATGCCGGCCGAGATCACGATGGTTTGCCCCACGGCCCCGAAGCCTTCCTTCTGCGCGGTGCGGCAGGCGAGCTCGCTCATCTCGGGCACGTCCACCACTTCGTGGCAGAGCACGGCGTGGACGCCCCATGCGAGCGCCAGGCGGCGCGCCGTGGCGAGCCGCGGCGTCATGCCGATGATGGGCGCGCGCGGCCGCTCGCGCGCCATGCGCAGCGCCGAGTAGCCCGAGCTTGTGTAGGCGACAGTGGCCGCCGCGTTGAGCAGGCCTGTGATGTCGCGCATCGCCGAGCCGATGGCGTCGGCCGTGCGCGCCAGTGGCTCAGCGCGCGAGGAATCGATCGCGGTGCGGTAGTTCGGATCGCTCTCGGTGTGCGCGATGATGCTGCTCATCATCTTCACCGCCTCGACCGGATAGCGTCCGCTGGCCGATTCCGCCGACAGCATGACCGCGTCGGCGCCTTCGTAGATCGCGGTCGCCACGTCCGAGGCCTCAGCCCGCGTGGGCACCGGCGCGCTGACCATCGACTCGAGCATCTGGGTGGCGACGATCACCGGTTTGCCGGCCCGCCGGCAGGCGCGGATGATCCGCTTCTGGATCGAGGGGACCTGCTCGGCAGGCATCTCGACGCCGAGGTCTCCGCGGGCGACCATCACCGCATCCGTCTCGGCCACGATGGCATCGAGCGATGCAATGGCGGCCGGCTTTTCGAGCTTGGCCACGATCCCGGCGCGCCCACCTATGATCGCGCGGGCTTCGGTGATGTCTTCCGCGCGCTGCACGAACGACAGCGCGACCCAGTCGATGCCCAGCGTGAGCCCGTAGTCCAGGTCGGCGCGGTCTTTCGCGGTCATGGCGGAAAGCGGCAGCACCACGCCGGGGACGTTCACGCCCTTGCGATCCGACAGCTGGCCGCCGTTCACGACCCGCGTCTCGGCGAAATCGCGGCCGAACTTCTGCACCCGCAGTCGCAGCCGGCCGTCGTCCAGCAGCAGGTCGGTGCCCGTTTCGAGCGCCGCGAAGATCTCGGGGTGCGGCAGTGCGACGCGCGCCGCGCTGCCGGGCGTCTTCGTGTCCAGGTCGAGCCGGAAGGTGTTGCCTTCGACCAGTTCGACAGGGCCATCGGGGAAGGTGCCGATGCGCAGCTTGGGCCCTTGCAGGTCGAGCAGTACGCCGATGGGGCGCCCGCTCTCGCGCTCGACTTCGCGGATCAGATCGAGGCGCCGCTTGTGGTCTTCGTGCGTGCCGTGGCTGAAGTTGAGCCGGAACACATCGGCGCCGGCATCGAACAACGCCCGGATGGTCTGCCGCTCGTCGCTTGCGGGGCCGAGGGTCGCGACGATCTTCGCGTGCTTTTCTCTTCGCATCTCAGTTTCTCCTATGGACGCGCTCGGTGCTGCCGGGACCGGCAGCGATCACGATCGCGCGAAAGTCGTTCACATTGGTCAGGGTCGGACCGGTCACCACCGAGTCGCCGAGCGCCTCGAAGAAGCCGTGGCCGTCGTTGTCGTCGAGGTGCTCGCGCGGCATCAGGCCCTGCGCGCGGGCGCGGGCCAGCGTGTCGGGTGCCAGCAGTGCGCCGGCGATCTCTTCCTGGCCATCGACCCCGTCGGTATCGCCGGCGAGCGCGTGGATGCCGGGCTCGCCGTTCAACGCAATGCCCAGCGCCAGCAGGAATTCGACGTTGCGCCCGCCTCGACCGCGTCCTCGCAGGGTGACGGTGGTCTCCCCGCCGGACAGCAGCACGCACGGCGCCGCCACCGGCTGGCCATGGCGTGCCACCTGCAGCGCGATGCCGGCCAGGGTCCGTGCAACCTCGCGCGCCTCGCCTTCGATTGCATCGCCGAGGATGCAAGTTCTCAGGCCCGCATTGCGGGCGACCACCGCCGCGGCCTCCAGTGCCATCTGCGGTGTCGCGATGAAGCGGGTTTCGATGGGAGGCAGGCGCGGATCGCCCGCCTTCAGCGTCTCGCCCTCGCCGCTTTCAAGCAGCGCGAGGGCCCGTGGTGGCACGTCGATCTCGTACCGACGCAGGATCTCCAGCGCGTCGGCGCAGGTCGTGCGGTCGGGCACGGTGGGCCCGGAGGCGATGTCGATGGGATCGTCACCCGGCACGTCGGACAGCAGCAGATTGACCACGCGAGCGGGATGACATGCCGCGGCCAGTCGTCCGCCCTTGATGGCCGACAGGTGGCGCCGCGCGCAGTTCATCTCGGTGATGCTGGCCCCGCTGGCGAGCAAGGACCGATTGAGCCTCTGCTTGTCTTCCAGCGTGAGTCCCGGCAGCGCCAGCGGCAGCAGCGAGGAGCCTCCGCCTGAGATCAGGCACAGCACCAGGTCGTCGCTGGTGAGACCCTGGACCGTCTCCAGCATGCGTCTCGCCGCGGCCTCGCCGGCGGCGTCGGGCACCGGATGCGCGGCTTCGACGATCTCGATGCGCTCGCAGGGCACGGCGTAGCCGTAGCGCGTCACGACCAGGCCGCTCAGCGGGCCGCGCCAATGATCTTCGACCGCCCGGGCCATCGCGGCCGAGGCCTTGCCGGCGCCGATCACCACCAGTCGGCCTTTCGGCGGCGACGGCAGGTGGCGCGGCACGCACAGCGCAGGCTGGGCGGCGGCGATCGCGGCGTCGAACATGGCGTGCAGGACGTTGCGGGGGTCTGCGGAATTCATGGCAGCAGCCATCCGATTCAGGCCGCGATCCGTGCGCCGCCGAGCTCGACGCGGATCGGCTTGACGTTGCTTGCCTCGTCGTCGTCCCCTTCGTACAGCTCGTCCAGGTTCTCTGGATCGCTCTTGCCGTCGAGTACCTGCGCCAGGCGATCGCGGTCCACCGCACCGACCCAGCGGGCGATCGCGATGGTGCCAACCGCGTTGCCGATGGTGTTGGTGATGGCCCGTGCTTCGGACATGAAGCGGTCGACACCGAGCAGCAGCACCATGCCGGCGACCGGGATCTTGCCCATCGAGGCGAGCGTGGCGGCCAGCGTGATGAAGCCGGAACCCGTGACCCCGGCGGAGCCCTTGGAAGTCAGCAGCAACACGCCCAGCACCACCAGCTGATCGGTCATTGTCAGCGGCGTGTTGGTGGCCTGCGCGATGAAGATCGCGGCCATCGTGTAGTAGATGCACTGGCCATCCGGGTTGAACGTCAGGCCGGAGGGAACGACCAGGCCGACCACCGGCTTCGAGATACCGGCGTGCTCCAGCTTGCGCATCAGCTGCGGCACCACGGATTCGGAAGAGCTGGTGCCCAGCACCGTGAAGAGCTCGTCCTTGATGTACTTGAGGAACTTCCACAGGCTGAACCCCGACAGCCGCGCGATGAATCCGAGCACGACAGCGACGAACAGGAAGCAGGTGACGTACATCGTTCCCATCAGCTTGCCGAGCGAGACGACCGAGCCCAGGCCGTACTTGCCGACGGTGAACGCCATCGCGCCGAAGGCCGCCAGGGGCGCCAGCCGCATGATCATCCCGACGATCGAGAACACGCCGTGCGTGAACGAGTCGAGAAAGTCCACCACCGGCTTGGCGCGCGGCCCGATGTGGGACAGCGCGACGCCGAACATGGTGGCGAAGACCAGGATCTGCAGGATGTCGTTGCGGGCGAGTGCGTCGACGACGCTGGTCGGCACCAGGTGCATGAGGAAGTCGATGAAGCCTTCGGGCTTGGCGCCGGCGGCGGTGTAACCGGCGATGGCCTTGGTATCGAGCTGCGTGGGGTCGATGTTCATGCCCTTGCCAGGTCCGACGACATTGACCACCACCAGGCCGAGTGCCAGCGCGAAGGTCGACAGGATCTCGAAATAGATCAGGGCCCGGACGCCGACGCGACCGAGCTCCTTCATGTTCTCCATCCGGGCGATGCCGAGCACCACGGTGGCGAAGATGATCGGTGCGAACACCATCTTGATCAGCTTGATGAAGACGTCGCCCAACGGCTTGAAGTCGCTGCCGATGTGGGGGACGAAGAAGCCGAGGGCCGCACCGGCGAACACGCCGACGAGCACCTGGACGTACAGCTTTCCGAAGAAGCGGCGCATGGTTTGTCTCCTGGTGGATGTGTGGGCACGAGTTCGTCCCTGCGGCGCTTGGCGGCCGCTTCAGGCTGAGAGGCGGCGCGTACCGCGCGGCCCATCGGTTCAGCTAAAGGGAAAGCCCGGCCGCCGGCGGCCGGGGTCAGGGGCCGTCAGGCCGCCTTGCGTTGCGCGCTGCCGGCCACCTGGTCGCACACGGCCTGGGTGACTTGAGCTGTCGTTGCCGTGCCGCCCAGGTCGCGCGTGTGCAGCGACTTGTCGGCAGTGACTTTCTCGATGGCCTGCATGACGCGCTTCGCGGCATCGGTCTCGCCGAGATGCTCCAGCAGCATCACGACCGACCAGAAGGTGCCGACCGGGTTGGCGAGGCCCTTGCCCATGATGTCGAAGGCCGAGCCGTGGATCGGCTCGAACATCGACGGGTAGCGGCGCTCGGGATCGATGTTGCCGGTGGGCGCGATGCCCAGGCTGCCGGCCAGCGCGGCGGCGAGGTCGCTCAGGATGTCGGCGTGCAGGTTGGTCGCGACGATGGTGTCGAGCGACGCCGGGTTGTTGATCATGCGGGCCGTCGATGCATCGACGAGTTCCTTGTCCCACTTGACGTCCGGGAACTCCTTGGAGATCTGCAGCGCGATCTCGTCCCACATGACCATCGCATGGCGCTGGGCATTGCTCTTGGTGATGACGGTCAGCAGCTTGCGGGGCCGCGACTGCGCCAGCTTGAAGGCGAAGCGCATGATGCGCTCGACGCCGGCTCGGGTCATCATCGACACGTCGGTGGCGGCCTCGATCGGATGGCCCTGGTGCACGCGGCCGCCGACGCCGGAGTATTCGCCTTCGGAGTTCTCGCGCACGATGACCCAGTTGAGGTCGTCCGGGCCGCAGCGCTTGAGCGGGCCGTCGATGCCGGGGAGGATGCGCGTCGGGCGCACGTTGGCGTACTGGTCGAAGCCCTGGCAGATCTTCAGGCGCAGGCCCCAGAGGGTGATGTGGTCGGGAATGTGCGGGTCGCCGGCCGAGCCGAACAGGATCGCATCCTTGTCGCGAATGGCGTTCAGGCCGTCGTCCGGCATCATGACGCCGTGCTCGCGGAAGTAGTCGCCGCCCCAGTCGAAGTTCTCGAACTCGAACTTGAAGCTGCTGCCGGCAGAGGCCAGGGCTTCCAGCACTTGCTGGCCGGCGGGCACGACTTCCTTGCCGATGCCGTCGCCGGGAATGGTTGCGATCTTGTACGTCTTCATGGGGTTGTCTCCGAGGGGGTGGTGTTGAAGGGGTAGGGGTACTGTAAGAATTCGACACCCCATCGAAGCGGCGCTAAAGTGAATCCATTGTTAACCTGAGTTCAACAGTGGAGCGACCATGACCAGTGCAATCCTGCCGGCGGACCTGGGCTTTTTCTCCGTGCTTGCCGGTGCGGGAAGTCTCAGCGCCGCGGCGCGAGAACTCGGGATCACCACGCCTGCGGTGAGCAAGCATCTCGCGCTGATGGAGTCACGCGTCGGGGTGTCGCTGGTCAATCGCTCGACGCGCCGCATGAGTCTCACGCCCGAAGGCGAGTTGTACCTGGAGCATGCGCGGCGGATCCTCGGAGAGATCGATGACATGGAAGAACTGCTCGGCGTTTCCAGGGCGGTCCCGAAGGGCCTGCTGCGGGTGAATGCCACGCTGGGCTTCGGGCGCAGCCACGTGGCGCCGCTGATCTCGCGGTTCGTGCGCAAGTATCCGGAGGTCGAGGTGCAGCTGCAGTTGTCGGTCAACCCTCCGGCGCCGACCGAAGACCTATTCGATGTCTGCGTGCGATTCGGCGCACCGCCGGACAGCCGCGTCATTGCCAGGCGCATCGCGGCCAACCGCCGCCTGCTGTGCGCGGCGCCGGCCTATCTGGCCAGGCATGGCATCCCGAAGGTTCCGAACGACCTGACGAAGCACAACTGCATCGGCATCCGCCAGGGCGAGGAAGCCTACGGCGTCTGGCGGCTGGCGAGCGGGAGAGGCCGCAGTGCGAACACCGAAGCGGTCAAGACGCGCGGGAACCTGGCGACCAACGATGGCGAGATCGCGGTCAACTGGGCGCTCGACGGCCACGGCATCCTGATGCGGGCCGAGTGGGACATCGAACGCTATCTTCGCAACGGCCGGCTGGTACAGGTGCTGCCGCAGTACTTCACGCCCGATGCCGACATCTACGCGGTGTACCCGCAGCGGCACCAACTGGCCGCGCGGGTCCGGGCCTTCGTGGACTTCTTGGCGTTGTCATTCACTCAGCAGGCGGCGAGCGCGAAAGCGTAGCCTGTGTAGAAAAAGCCCGGGGCCCGCAAGTCCGGAGCGCAATGTCAGCTGCACGGAGCTCAGTGGCTCGACGAAAGTCTGCAGCTGAATCCGGCGGTTGGCCGATTCTGACCTGCCCAGCCGGGATCTCAGCTTGGCGTCTCATGAGTCTTCATCAGCAGCGGAGCCTCCAAAATCGCCGAGCGCATTCCTCAACACCTCGCGCAACAGCGGCATGGCCGGGGCCTCGGTGCGCCCCGCGAGCGTCACCAGTCCGAAGCGTGCCGCACCGGGCAGCATGGGCTTGACGGGCAGCACCACCAAGTCGGGAGCGGCACGGGGAATTCCCAGCATGACCACGTCGCTCTCGCGCGCCACCTTGACCAGGCTGGCGAGGTCGTTGCTCTGAAGCGATAGGCAATGGTCGGGGTGCGCCTGAGGGCCGTAGAGCTCGATCATGCTGCGGGCGATGTCGTCGTCGAGCAGGGTGGACGCGAGCGGATAGCGCGCGAGGGCGTCGAAACCGATGGTGCCGCGCACTCGCGTGAGCGGATGGCCTGGGCGGCACAGGAAAGCGCCCTGCATTTGCACGAGCGTCTCCACGTGCAGGTCGGTGGCGGGCTCGAGCGACCGGACCTCGACCACGAGCGCGTCCAGATCGCGACTGCGCAGGCCCATGGCAAGTTGGTTGGAGTCGCCGTGCGACACGCCCACACGCAATGTGGGCTTGTGCTTCGCGGCGAGCTGCAAGATGGGCGCCATCAGCATCGCGGCCGGGCTAGAGCCCAGCCCCACGCGCAGGGTCCCCGCGCGGCCGTCGGCGGTGCGGCCGCCACACGTCACGAGCTCGTCCGCGTCAATCAGCAATTGGCGCGCCCGCCGCACGATCTCGCGGCCGAAGTTGGTGAGCTCTGCGCGGTGGCCGACGCGGTCGAACAGAGGCTGCCCAAGCTCTTCCTCCAGCGCTTGGATGCTGCGGCTGAGCGCAGGCTGTGTCACGAATGTCTCGCGGGCAGAACGAGTGAACGAGCCGGTGGAGGCAAGGGAGACGAGATGCCGCAGTTGAACGAGGGTCATCGGAGAGCCGCCTTAAATGATGAATCGTAGTCATCATATTCAATACAACAATGCATTGGACTTTGCTTTTGGTCAGCCCTAGATTCATGTCCGCGCTGCATCGATGTCCGTTGCAGCGGCGATCGGGAGCCCACGAATGAACAGCATGCGCACGAGAAGCGACGGCGGTGAAGGCGGCAAGGGGGTGGAAGCGGCCGGCCTGCGGCTGGAAACACTGGCAATCCACGCGGGGCGCGCGATCGACGAAGGCACCGGCGCGGTCGCACTGCCAATTCACTTGTCAACCACCTTCGAGCGCGACGTGGACGGCAGCTATCCGCGTCGCTTCATGTATGGGCGCAACCGCCATCCTGGGCGCGCCGCGCTGGAAGAGGCGGTGGCGCTGCTCGACGGCGGCGCGGCGGCGGCCGCGTTCAGTTCCGGCGTGGCCGCAGCGGGGGCGATCTTCCAGGGCCTGCAGCCTGGCGACCACGTGGTGGCGCCGGCCCAGGGCTACTACGGCACGGTGAACGTGCTCGACCGCATTTTTGCCAAGTGGGGCCTGCAGCGCTCGTTCGTGGAGTTCACTTCGCTTGACGCGCTGCGTGCGAGTCTGACACCGCAGACCCGGCTGGTTTGGATCGAGACGCCGTCGAACCCGATGCTGCGGTGCGTGGACATTGCTGCGGTGACCGAACTGGCCCATGCGCGCGGCATTCGCGTGGTTGTCGACAACACCTTCGCGAGCCCCGTGGTCCAGCAGCCGTTGCGGCTGGGCTGCGACATGGTGACGTACTCGACCACCAAGTACCTCGGGGGGCACAGCGACGTTCTGGGCGGCGTGGTGGTCTCGCGCGAGAACGACGATCATTTCGAGGCCGTGCGCGCCGCACAGGTGTATGGCGGCGGCGTGCTGTCGCCTTTCGACTGCTGGCTCTTGATGCGCTCGCTGCCGACGCTACCGCATCGCATGCGAGTGCACTGCGCCAATGCACAGCGCCTTGCCGAGTACTTGGTCGGGCACCCGCGCGTAACGGCGGTGCATTACCCCGGCCTGCCCGGTCACGCCACGCACCACGTGGCCCGCGCGCAGATGCGCGGCTTCGGCGGCATGCTGTCGTTCGAAGTCGAGGGAGGCATGAAGGCGGCCATGGCTTTGGCGGCCAGGCTGCAGCTCTTCACCCGCGCCACGAGCTTCGGCGGCGTCGAGAGCCTTGTCGAGCACCACGCGTCGATCGCAGGGCCGCGCAGCACCGTGCCGCAAGGGCTGCTGCGGCTGTCGGTCGGGCTCGAGCATCCCGACGACCTCGTCGCCGATCTGGAGCAAGCGCTGGTGGCGGGTTGACGCTTCGCGTCGCCGCCAACCCCTTCCAACCGCACATCCATGTACACGCACACTGAAACGAATACGCACGCGGACGCTCACGCTCACGTCGCGACTCCCCCGCACTTTGACAAGGTGCTCCCAGGCGTGCGCGCCATCACGCAAGAGATGGTCGACGTGCGCCACCAGATCCACGCGAACCCCGAGCTGTCGCTGAAGGAGCGCGCCACCAGCGAGCTGGTAGCGCAAATGCTGGCCGAATGGGGCTACGAAGTGCACCGCGGGTTGGCCGGCACCGGCGTGGTCGGTACGCTGAAGCTGGGCAACGGTAAGCGGCGCGTGGGCATCCGCGCCGACATGGACGCGCTGCCCATCCACGAGGAGACCGGCCTCGACTACGCCAGCCGCAACCCCGGCGTGATGCATGCCTGCGGCCACGACGGCCACACCGCGATCTTGCTGACGGCGGCGCGCCACCTGGCCCGCTCGCGCGAATTCGACGGCACGCTACACCTGATTTTCCAGCCAGCAGAGGAGCGTGACTGCGGCGCCGACATCATGGTCAAGGCGGGGCTCTTCAAAATGTTCCCGTGCGACATGGTGTTTGCACTGCACAACATGCCGGGCGCGCGAGTGGGCAGCTTCGGCTTTCTGTCGGGATGCTTCATGGCCTCGTCAGACACGGTGCACATCGTGGTCAAGGGCAAGGGCGGGCACGGAGCCAACCCGCACCGCGCCAACGACACGGTGGTGGCAGCGTCGCACATCGTGCTGGCGCTGCAGACCATCGTCTCGCGCAACGTCGATCCGCGCGACACGGCGATCATCACAGTTGGCGCGATCCACGGTGGCGAGGCTTCCAACGTGATTCCGGGCGAGGTTCGGCTGACGCTGTCGGTGCGTGCCTTCGACCCGGCCGTGCGCGAACAGCTGCAACAGCGCATTGCCGAAGTGGCGCAAGGGCAGGCGGCAGCGTTGCAGTGCACCGCCGAGGTCGACTATCGCCTGGGCTGTCCGGCCACGATCAATGACGACGCCGCAACCCGCTTCGCGCGGGACATTGCCGTCGAGTGGCTGGGGCCCGAATGCCTGATGGATGGCGTGCGCCCGGTCACCGGCAGCGAAGACTTTTCGTTCATGCTCGAAGCGGTTCCCGGCTGCTACTTCATCGTGGGAAATGGCGTGGGCGAGACACACGCCACCGGTGGCTGCATGGTGCACAACCCTGGCTACGACTTCAACGACGACCTGTTGCCCATTGCCGCCACTTACTGGGTGCGGCTGGTGGAACGCTACCTGCGCGCGGACGCAGTATGAAGGCATCCATGTGACCTGAAGCCGGCACTCCGCTCTGTCAATCGAACCCGATCCCAAACGTCTGTCATTTCAGAGGAACCACCATGAAGCAGCTTGCTCGCGCCCTCCGGCAACTGGGTTTCGTCGTAACCGCACTCGCCCTGGCTGCCGCCGCACCGGCCGATGCGCAGACGCTGACGGTGGGTATGAAAGGCGAGCCGATGTCGCTCGATCCGGCATTTCGCGCCATAACCACCGACATGCAGGTGGCCGGCCACATCTTCGATGCGCTGGTCACCTCGACGCCAGATCTGCGCCTGCAGCCCGCGCTGGCCACCGAGTGGAAGGCCGTCGAGCCCACGGTGTGGGAGTTCAAGCTGCGGCCGAACGTGCGCTTTTCCGACGGCACGCCCTTCTCGGCGCAGGACGTGGTGTTCTCGTTCGACCGGCTGGCCAAAGTGCCCAATAGCCCCTCGCCGCTCGCGCTGCTGGTGCGCGGGGTCAAGCAGGTGACGGCGGTCGACGCGCTCACCGTGCGCATCGAGACCGCCACGCGCACGCCCAACCTGCCGCGCATGGTGGAGCGCGTGATGATCATGTCGAAGCAGCGCGCCTCGGGCCCCGCACCAGAGGGCAAGACGACTTCGCAGCTCAACGGCGGCGATGGCCTGGTCGGCACAGGACCCTTCGCGTTCACGTCTTGGAACCGGGGCGCGGAGATCGTGCTGGAACGCAACCCGAACTACTGGGGCGCGCCGGTGCCGTGGCAGCGCGTGGTGCTGCGCGTCATTCCGAATCCGGCCGCGCGGCTGAGCGCGCTGATGTCCGGCGGCGTCGACATCGTCGAAGACCCTTCGCCGGACGACCTGCCGCGCCTGGCCAAGGATCCGCAGCTGAAGGTGGCCACGGCGCTGACGGCGCGCATCATCTACATCGGCCTGGACATCGCGCCGCCCAAGCTGGCCGGCATTGAGGCCAATCCCTTGCAGGACGTGCGCGTGCGCCGCGCGCTGGCCATGGCCATCGACCGCAAGGTGCTTGGGGAGCGCATCATGGAGAACATGTCGCAACCGACGGTGAACGTGATCGCGCCCATGATGGAAGGTGGCACCAGCGGAGCCAAGCTGCCTGCGGCCGACGTGGCCGGCGCGCGCAAGCTGCTGCAGGAGGCTGGCTATCCCAACGGCTTCGCAATGCCGCTCGGCGCACCCAACGGCCGCTACGTGAACGACGCCAAGCTCGCGCAGGCAGTGGCCTCGATGTGGGGGCGCATCGGCGTGAAAGTGGCGCTAGATACGCCCACCACCGCTATCTTCTTCAAGAACCTGGTGGCGTACGAGTACCCGAGCCACATCGCGGGCTGGGCCGACACGTCGTCGACCGACCGCCTGCGTGCGATGTTCGCCCCACGCGGCGAACGCCCGGCCGACGGCGCCACCAACTACGGGCGCTACCGCAACCCCGAACTCACGGCGTTGATCGACAAGGCTGCGGTGGACTTCAACGATTCCGAGCGCGTCGCCCTGACCCGCAAGGTGGAGCAGGCAGCCGTCGACGACGTGGCAGTGATTCCGTTGCACTTCGAGAAATCGGCCGTTGCCATGCGGCGCGGCTTCGACTACGTGCCACGCGCCGACCAGCTGTACCTGTCGCAGAACGTGCGCCCCGACGCCGCCGTCGCGCGATCGGCGAAGTAGGCCGCTGCACCAGGCAGGCCTTTTACTCCTCAACCGCGTCCGACCAGGATTCCACATGCTCGGCTTCCTGTCCTCCCGGCTGCTGCAAACCGCCGTCGTGCTGCTGGCGGTGTCCGCGCTGGTGTTTGCTGGCGTCTATGTGATCGGCAACCCGGTCGACGTGATGATCAGCCCCCTGGCCACGCCCGAGGAGCGCCTGGGCGTGGCCCGCGCTCTAGGCCTGGACCAATCCTTGTGGGTGCAGTACGCGCGCTTCCTGGGTGACGCGCTGCACGCGGACTTCGGCAAGAGCTTCATGGCGGGACAGCCGGCGATGCACCTGATCTTCCAGCGCGCGCCGGCGACCCTGGAGCTGGCAGTGGCGGCCATGGGCCTTGCGGCGTTGGTCGGCATTCCGCTCGGTCTGCTGGCGGCCGTGCGACCCGAGGCGTGGCTGTCGCGCGCGGGCATGGGCTTTTCCATCGTGGGGCTCAGCCTGCCGTCGTTCTGGATCGCGATCGTGCTGATCATGGTGCTGTCGGTGTGGGCGGGTGTGCTGCCTTCGTCCGGCCGCGGCGAGACGCGTGAGATGTTCGGCATCCAGTGGAGCTTTCTCACTGCCGATGGCTGCGCCACCTCGTGCTGCCGGCGCTCACGCTCGCGCTGCCCAAGATCGCGCTGCTGGCGCGGCTCACGCGCGGGGCGGCGATGGAGATCGTGTCGAGTGAGTACATCCAGTTCGCGCGCGCCAAGGGGCTGCGCGCCTCTCGCATCGTGGGCGTGCACCTGCTGGGCAACCTGATGGTGCCGCTGGTGACGGTGCTGGCCATGGAGTTCGGCGGGCTGGTGGCGTTCTCGGTCATCACCGAGTCGATCTTCGCGTGGCCGGGCGCGGGCAAGCTGCTGATCGATTCGATCCTGGCGCTGGACCGGCCAGTTGTGGTGGCCTATGTGATGGTGGTGGTCAGTTTCCTGGTGGTGCTCAACCTGCTGGCGGACCTGATGTATGGAATTCTCGACCCGCGTATCCGGCTCAAGAGGCGTGCCGCATGAGTGCAGTACCTGTTCATCCGCATTCCCCTGATCCCGCGGAAGGCATGTGCGCCGATGCCTCCGTCGAAGGGCTGCCGGGCAGCGCGCTTGCATCGCAGGAGCCCGTTCTCGCGGCTGCTTCCGCACCTGCGGCGCAGCCCTTGAAGGACGATGCAGCTGTACAGGTTGCTGCCGCCTCCGTTCCCCCTCGTACCCGTGCCGCATGGCGCAACCTGTTCGCGCAGCTTTTCGAAAGTCGCATCGCCGGCGCGGCCGCCATATTGCTCGGCATTGTCGTGCTGGCCGCAGTGCTGGCGCCATGGATCGCACCGCAGAACCCCTATGACCTCGGAAGCCTTGAGATCCTTGACTCCAAGCTGCCCCCCGGCAGCCTCTCTGGCGACGGCAGCATGCGCTACTGGCTGGGCAGCGACGAGCAGGGCCGCGACCTGCTGTCGGCCATCCTCTATGGGCTGCGCATCAGTCTCTATGTTGGGGTGCTCGCCGTCAGCGGGGTGCTGGTAATCGGCACGCTCATGGGGCTCATCGCCGCTTATGCGCGCGGCTGGGCTGACGCGCTGATCATGCGCATCGTCGACATCCAGTTGGCGCTACCGGGCGTGCTGATCGCGCTCATATTGCTGTCGATTCTGGGCAAGGGAGTCGACAAGGTCGCTATCGCGCTGATCGTCGGCGGCTGGGCTTTCCTTGCGCGTGCGGCGCGTGCTGCGGCAATGGTCGAGCGCGACAAGGAGTACATGGAGGCCGCGCAGGGTCTGGGTTTCAGCCCGGCGCGGCGCCTGGTGCGACACCTGCTGCCCAACTGCATGCCGCCGTTGATGGTGCTAGCCACCATCGGCTTTGCCGAGGCCATTGCCGCCGAGGCGGCGCTGTCCTTCCTGGGCGTTGGGGTGCCGGTGAGCGAGCCGTCGCTTGGCATGCTCACTGCCAATGGTTTCGACTATCTCATATCAGGCAATTATTGGCTGAGTCTGTTCCCTGGGCTGGCGCTGGCGATCACCATCCTCGCCTTCAACATAGTGGGTGACCGTCTGCGACAGATCGCGAATCCGAGGGCCGCGCGATGAAGCCGTCTGACGTCTTGTCAGCGGCCTCGCCGGTGCTGTCGGTGCAGGACCTGCACACTGTGTTCGAGACGCGCGGAGGAACGGTGCGCTCGGTGGACGGCGTCGACCTCGAACTGGGCCGTGGCGAGATCCTGGGTCTGGTTGGTGAGTCAGGCTCGGGCAAGAGCGTGACCGGCTTTTCGATCATGGGCTTGGTCGACCCGCCAGGGCGGGTGTTGCAGGGCAGGGTGCTGCTTGACGGGCGCGAACTGCTGAGCGAAGTGCCTTCGGCGATGCGCTCGCTGCGCGGGCGCAAGCTGGCGATGATCTTCCAAGACCCGATGATGACGCTCAATCCGGTGATGCGGATCGGGACACAGATGACTGAGGCAGTTACAGCGCACGTGAAGGTCACTCGACAGGAAGCGCGGGAACGCGCGCTGCGGAGCCTGATCAAGGTGGGCATCGCCGCGCCGGAGAAGCGGCTGGCGGCGTATCCGCACGAGCTCTCGGGGGGCATGCGCCAGCGTGTGGCCATCGCCATTGCACTGCTGCATCAGCCCGACGTGGTCATCGCGGACGAGCCCACCACGGCACTCGACGTGACCATCCAGAGCCAGATCCTCTACGAGATGCAGCGGCTGTGCCGCGAATCGCGCACCGCCCTGCTGTGGATCTCGCACGACCTGGCGGTGGTGGCAGGGCTTGCCGACAGAGTTGCCGTGATGTATGCCGGTCGCATCGTCGAAACTGCCCCCACGCGTGAGCTGATTGAGCGCCCGCGCCACCCTTACAGCGCCGGGCTGATCGCTGCCGTGCCCCGCATGGGGCGGGCGCACGGCGAGCCGTTGGCACAGATTCCGGGCACATCCCCCGGTGCGTTGGAGCGCCCCGCAGGCTGTGCCTTTGCGCCACGTTGCCCGCACGCGCAAGTCCTATGCCGCGAGAAAGCGCCCGAGGTCACCAGCCCACGGCCGGGCGTGTCGTGGCGATGCTGGTTTCCGCTGAGCATGGACGCTTCGGAGGCACGCGCATGAACACGATGACCAGCAAACCGGAACAGCTCGAGCGCGCCGGAGCGACCACCACCACCGCTGACACAGGCCCGGCGCCGGGGCAGCCACTGCTCGAACTCATGGGCATCGAGAAACGCTTCGGCGTACACCCCTCCGCGGCGGCCGCTTGGATGGCACGGTTCGGGATTGGTAACCCCCCCGGCGAGGTACATGCCGTTCGCCATGTCGAACTGTTGCTGCACGCGGGCGAGGTGGTCGGCCTCGTCGGTGAATCGGGCTGCGGCAAAAGCACGCTCGGCCGCATCGCTGCCGGCATCGCGCCACCGAGCGAGGGTGAGATCCGCTACGGTGGAGAGAACGTCCTCACGATGGACCGCGCCGGGCGACGCGCCTTCGAGCTCGGCGTGCAGATGGTGTTCCAGAACCCGTTCGCCTCGCTTAACCCGCGCATCCGCGTGGGCGATGCCATCGGGGAGGCGCCTCGCGTGCACGGCATCGTTGCAAAGGCCGAGCTGGACGACTGCGTGGCCGGGCTGATGCAAAGGGTGGGGTTGGACCCGTCGTACCGCCATCGCTTTCCGCACCAGTTCTCAGGCGGCCAGCGCCAGCGCATCGTGATCGCGCGAGCGCTCGGCGTGCGGCCGAAGGTGCTGGTCTGTGACGAGGCCGTGGCGGCGCTCGACGTGTCGGTGCAGGCGCAGGTGCTCAACCTGTTCATGGACCTGAGGCGCGACATGGGACTGGCTTACCTGTTCATCAGCCACAACCTCGCGGTGGTCGAACGCATCGCTGACCGCGTGCTGATCATGTACCTTGGTCGCATCGTGGAAGCCGCGCCGGCGCGCGAACTGTTCATAAGGCCTGCACACCCCTACACCCGTGCACTGCTCGACGAGGTACCGAGCCTGGACGGCGGCTCGCGCACCTACGTGCCCATCAAGGGAGAGCTTCCTTCCCCGATGAATCCTCCGGGCGGCTGCGCCTTCCATCCTCGGTGCCCGCACGCGATGCCGGTCTGCGCCACGGAGAGTCCGCAGCCGAAGACCGTGGCGCCAGGGCACTGGTCCGCGTGTCACCTCAACAGCTGAAAGAACACCTGGGCCGGTCTGATCTATATGATCCAGTTGCTTCCCATCATGCGCATGCAGGCGGCGCTGCTGACAGGCTTCCGAGCTATTGGGCCTCGACGGCGAGATAGAGACGTGCCCCGACTTGCGACGTATGTACCCGCAGTACGGCGTCCGTTTTCCTCACACGAGGGGTACTTTTAAGGGCGAGAGCATGGCGAGAACACCCGGGTGCTGCGTGCCGTTAGACGCATCTCTCGTTGGCAGCGCTCATGCTATCTGGGGGCGTCTCCCGCTGGACTAGGCACTGGGCATTCGCCGAGCGGCATTGCCCAGGGACCCCTTCAAAAGCTTGCGGCCTCCTGGCGCATGTCGCATGCGCCAGGAAGCCGATGGTCCCGGGGAGGGTCTCGCCGCGGAGCCTGCTTATTCCTTGATGAAATTCAGCAGGTCGTTGTTGAGCCGATCCTTGTGCGTGTCGGCGAGTCCGTGCGGTGCGCCCGCATAGACGATCAGCTTGGCGTTCTTGATCAGCTTGGCGGAAGCCCGCCCCGATGCGTCGATCGGCACGATCTGATCGTCGTCACCGTGCACGACGAGGGTCGGCACGTCGAAGCGCTTCAGGTCTTCGGTGAAGGGTGGCAGAGAACGCGGCAATCGAGTCGTAGGTGCTCTTGTGGCCGCCCTGCATGCCCTGTGCCCAGAACGACTGGATGGAGCCCTGCGACACCTTCGCGCCCGGCCGGTTGAAGCCGAAGAACGGGCCCGAGGCAATGTCGAGATACAGCTGCGAGCGGTTCTCCAACTCGCCCTTGCGGATGCCGTCGAACACCTCGATCGGGAGGCCGCCCGGGTTCTTGTCGGTCTTCAGCCAGCCCGCGATCTCGCAAAAACCTCTCGACCATCGATTAACTACGAAATGTCGCGCGAGCGGTTATTCGGTTTTTCGCTGGCGATACTGCGAACAAGCCGAAGCAAGGAAGGCCGCAGAATTCGCGCCTCGAAGTCGCGGCGCGGTATCGCGAGTTGAGCCATGATAAGCCCGCCAAGAGAATTCAACACGAAAGCATAGTCCAAATCTGGATCAGTGGATCCAAGCTTCAGAAAGCTATTCCGCGTCAGACTGGCATCCATCTTTCCCCATTTCACGAGTACGCCACGCAACGCTTCGTCGCGCGCCCCGGCAAGCGTCAGTTCTGTGATGGCCATGCCCATGGCACGGTCATTCACCATATATTTGATGTTGTGCTCCGCAAGAACAGTGGCGAACTGATCGGCATCGTCCGCGCATTGCTCGAGCTTAGGAGTGATGAGAGCAAGGTGGTTTGCAATTCGACGGCAGACATCTTCAGCGACCGCGCACATCAAGGCGCTTCGGGAGCCGAAGTAATAGATGCTATGGAGGGCTTGGGGGCGTAAAACGGGGGCCCAGTTTGTCGAAAGGAGCTTGGAAATGTCTACGACACAGGCCGCGCTGCATCGCAAGGAAACGCCTACGCCGGGCGATCTCTATTTGAGCCTTGAGCTCAGTGACAAGAGCTGGAAGCTCACGTTTGGCGACGGCGGCGGTGTAGTAAGTCGTCACACAGTGGCCGCCGGCGATCAGACCCGTTGATCGCCCCATGACTTGCATTGGCTTCCACTGAAACAGTGCGCAAAGTTACAGCATGATGCCCGTCACGAACCAATACGCGAAGCGCCGCTGCAATCAAGTCCTTGTGACGCTGACATCCACGCGCGCTTAGCGGCAAAGCTGGTTCACTGAGTTCAGCAAAGGCGCCCACGGAAGCCTCAAGAGTCGTTTGGACCATCAGCTTAGCAGAAGAAAACGCACGACCATCGGGCCCAAGTGTGGAGATTTAGTTGAAAGCAAACCGTGTTTAAAGATATCCATATGTTGAATCACCCGGGTCCTGTGAAGGCTCAACACTTTGAGTGGTTTGAGCCACGAAGAAGTCGAACAAGTTCTCACCCGAGGTCCGTGAGCGCGCGGTGAGGATGGTGCAGGAACACCGTGGAGAGCACCCGGTTGCGATCGAATCGATTGCACCGAGATCGGCTGCGTGCCGCATACCCTGCATGAATGAGTCAAGCGCGGCGAGGTTGATTCCGGCGTGCGCGAAGGGTCACGACCAGCGCGGCCCAGCGGAGGAAGGAACTCGAGCGCGAGGCCAAGGAGCTGCGCGGGACTAACGAGATCCTTAAACTGGCGAGCGCGTTTTTCGCCATCGAAAAGCATCGCGACAGCTTCGGGATCGAACCGATCTGCAAGGTCTGCACATGGCCCTGTCGGGCTATCGGCGCCTCGCGGCGCTGCTGCTCGAGCCGCACAGGCGCCGCGCCAGAGCGCAACGCGACGATGACCTCGCATCAGAGATACAACAGGTCTGGCAGGCCAACATGCAGGTTCATGGCGCCGACAAGGTGTGGAGGCAACTGGTGCGTGAGGGCACTGCGGCGGCGCGCTGCACAGTCGAGCGGCTGAGGCGGCGCCTGTGGCTGCGAGGCGTGATGCGCGGCAAGGTGGTGAAGACCACGATCAGCGATGCCACCATGCCCGCTGGATCCGGTCAACCGGCAGTTCTGCGCGCAGCGCCCGAATCAACTGTGGGTCAGCGATTTCATGTACGTGTCACGTGTCACGTGGCAGGGCTGGCTAACGTGGCCTTCGTGAATCGATGTGTTCGCCCGTCGCCTTGTGGGCTGGCGGGTCAGCAGCTCGATGCGCACGGACTTCGTGGATGCCGAAGCGCAGACGCAGGCGCAGTAGTGTTAGCTAGCGCCATGTATTGCGCAGCTCGCGAAGTTTGACGAACACGGTTTTCGGATCCGGCTTTTCGGGCAGGTCGGGAAAGGCCTCGCGAAGCGCCGCAATGACACTCGGGCTCGACAGGCGCAGGAAGGTGTTGATCTGCTTTTCTTCCGCCAGCGTGGTGACGCGCACGGTCGCGGGATCGTGGCCGGCCACTTCGGGCAGCAGCGCCTTGGCGGCCGCGTTGTCGGCTTCGCGCGCGAGCGTGAAGCGCAGGTTGTTCTCGATGTAGTCGTGGCCCGGATAGACGCGCGTCTCGGCGGGCAGCTTCGCCAGCTGTTCGACGAAGGTGGTGTAGAGATCTTCCGGGTTGCCGCCGTTGTGGCAGTTGCCCGCGCCGGCGTTGAACAGCGTATCGCCGGAGAACAGCGCCGGCTGCTCGGTGTGGGAGCGCAGGCAGATGTGGCACATGGTGTGGCCGGGCGTGTCCATGCATTCGAGCTCGACAGTCTTGCCGACCTTGATCACGTCGCCCGCCTTGACGCCGCGATCCACGCCTTCGATGCGGGAACCTGCCCGGTGGTGCGCGATCACCTTGGCGCCGGTCGCCGCGACGACGGCTGCATTGCCGCCCGTGTGATCGTGGTGCTCGTGCGTGTTGAGGATCTGCGTGATCTGCCAACCCTTCTCCTTGGCGGCGGCCAGGCATTTCTGGTGGTCCAGGGGATCGATGGCGAGAGCCTCGCCGCTCTCGGGGCAAACGATCAGGTAGTTGTAGTTGCGATAGGCATTGCCGGTCCAGATGCGCTCGACGATCATGCGTTGCTCCAGGTGTCAGATACGAATGGCACTTTACTTAAGGCCCATGGCGTTGAAGGCAGGGGCGTAAGTCGCTAAATTTGAAGAGAAGGGGAGGTCGCTGGCAAAGGGATTGATAGGTGGCTGTTACAAAGCTCCCAAACCATCTTTCGAAAAAAAAAGGGCCAGCCACCAAGAATCGTAACGCCCGCAGCGCTGTGCAAGTTCGGACAGAGCTGCTGCGTAATCAGTCATTGAGCGCCGCCCGAACTAAGGACATGGTCCGGTCGACCGTGCCGACGCCGCTGATGGCGCGGTACTTCGGCGCCGTGGCCGGGTCCGCCTTGGCCCAGGCCGAGTAGTAGTCGACCAGCGGCCGGGTCTGCTGGCTGTAGACCTCGAGCCGCTTGCGCACGGTTTCTTCCTTGTCGTCCTCGCGCTGGATCAGGTCTTCGCCCGTGAGGTCGTCCTTGCCTTCGGTCTTCGGCGGGTTGAACTTGACGTGGTAGATGCGCCCCGACGCCGGATGCGAGCGGCGCCCGCTCATGCGTTCGATGATGTCGGCAAAAGGCACGTCGATCTCGAGCACGTAGTCGATCTTGACGCCCGCCGAGCGCATGGCCTCGGCTTGCGGAATGGTGCGCGGGAAGCCGTCGAACAGAAAGCCCTGGGTGCAGTCCGGCAGCGCGATGCGTTCCTTGACGAGGTTGATGATCAGGTCGTCGCTCACCAGGGCGCCGGCATCCATCACGGCCTTGGCCTGGAGCCCGAGCGGTGTGCCGGCCTTGACGGCGGCGCGCAGCATGTCGCCGGTCGAGATTTGAGGAATGCCGTATTTCTGGCAAATGAAGGCTGCCTGCGTGCCTTTGCCTGCCCCGGGGGCGCCCAACAGCATCAGTCTCATGGCGTCTCCGGCATGCGTTGGACGTTTCGGGAAATGCCGTCCATGATTTCCTTCCTGGCGGCATCGATGCCTTCCCAGCCCAGCACCTTGACCCACTTGCCGGCTTCGAGGTCCTTGTAGTGCTCGAAGAAGTGCGTGATGGCCTTCAGGCGCATCGGGTTCACGTCCTCGACCTTCTTCCAGTGGCTGTAGATCGGCAGCACCTTGTCAGTGGGCACGGCCAGCACCTTGCCGTCTACGCCGGCCTCGTCTTCCATCATCAGGATGCCGATCGGCCGGCACGGCACCACCACGCCGGGCACCAGCGCCCAGGGGGTGATGACCAGCACGTCGACCGGATCGCCGTCGCCCGAGAGCGTCTGCGGCACATAGCCGTAGTTGGTCGGGTAGTGCATCGCGGTCGTCATGAAGCGGTCGACGAAGATCGCGCCCGATTCCTTGTCGACCTCGTACTTGATCGGGTCGGCATTCATCGGGATCTCGATGATGACGTTGAAGGCTTCAGGAGCGTCTTTGCCTGGGGAGACTTTGTCGAAGGGCATGGGATGTTGATTGATGGTTGGCGAACTTCCACGCAGGATCAAGGTGAACTCGCGGGCATTTTGTCTAGAGGTACATCGGTCGGGCCGAAGGCCACATCGACCGTCTTAGTTCCCTCAGTTCCTCGTGGCCAACTGCTCCAGAATCGCCGGGTTCTCCAGCGTCGACGTGTCCTGCGTGATGGTCTCGCCCTTGGCGACCGAGCGCAGCAGTCTGCGCATGATCTTGCCGCTGCGCGTCTTCGGCAGGTTGTCACCGAAGCGGATGTCCTTGGGCTTGGCGATCGGGCCGATCTCCCTGGCGACCCAGTTGCGCAGTTCATTGGCGATTTTCTTCGCCTCCTCGCCGCTCGGGCGGGGACCCTTCAGCACGACAAAGGCACAGATCGCCTCGCCCGTGGTTTCGTCGGGGCGGCCGACCACCGCGGCTTCCGCCACCAGATCGGTGCAAGACACCAGCGCAGATTCGATCTCCATCGTGCCCATCCGATGCCCCGAGACGTTGAGCACATCGTCGATGCGGCCGGTGATCGTGAAGTAACCCGTCGTTGCATCGCGGATGGCGCCATCGCCAGCGAGGTAGTAGCCCTTGAGCTCCGGCGGGTAGTAGCTCGCCTTGAAGCGCTCCGGGTCGCCCCAGATCGTGCGGATCATGCTTGGCCAGGGCTTCTTGACCACCAGGATGCCTCCCTGGCCGTTGGGCACGTCGGTGCTCGTCTCGTCGACGATTGCCGCGGCAATGCCCGGGAAGGGCAGGGTGCAGGAGCCCGGGACCAGCGGCGTCGCGCCCGGCAGCGGCGTGATCATGTGGCCGCCGGTCTCGGTCTGCCAGAACGTGTCGACGATCGGGCAGCGGCCGCCGCCGATGTGCTGGTGGAACCACTCCCAGGCAGCGGGATTGATCGGCTCACCGACCGAGCCCAGGATGCGCAGGCTCGACAGGTCGTAGCGCTTCGGATGCACCGCCTCGTCAGCCTCAGCTGCCTTGATCAGCGAGCGGATGGCAGTGGGCGCGGTGTAGAACACGCTGACCTTGTGGTCCTGGATCATCTTCCAGAAGCGGCCTGCGTCGGGATAGGTGGGCACGCCCTCGAACACGACCTCGGTTGCGCCCAGCGCGAGCGGGCCGTAGGCGATGTAGGTGTGGCCAGTGACCCAGCCGATGTCGGCGGTGCACCAGAACACATCGTCGTCCTTCAGGTCGAAGGTCCACTTCGTGGTCAACGCCGCGTGCAGCAGGTACCCGCCGCTGGAATGCTGCACGCCCTTGGGCTTGCCGGTCGAGCCTGAGGTGTACAGCACGAACAGGGGATGCTCGGCACCCACCCATTCGGGTTCGCAGGTCTCGGCCCGGTCTTTCATTTCCTCGTGCAGCCAGCGGTCGCGCGCGGGGTTCCAGCCGATCGGGCCGCCGGTGCGCTGGTAGACGAGGACATCCTTCACGCTCTCGCAGCCACCCAGGGCGATGGCGTCGTCGACGATCGCCTTGAGCGGCAGTTGTTTGCCGCCGCGCAGCTGCTCGTCGGCGGTGATGACCATCACTGCGCCGACATCCTGGATGCGGTCGCGCAGGCTCTGCGCCGAGAAGCCGCCGAAGACCACCGAATGCGTGGCCCCGATGCGCGCGCAGGCCTGCATCGCGACCACTCCCTCGATGCTCATCGACATGTAAATGACCACGCGGTCGCCCTTCTTGACGCCGCGCGCCTTCAGCGCATTGGCCATGCGGCAGGTGCGCGCCAGCAGCTCGCGGTAGCTGACGCGCGTCACCTGCCCGTCGTCGGCCTCGAAGATGATCGCCGTCTTGTCGCCCAGGCCGCGCTCGACCTGACGATCGAGGCAGTTGTACGAGACGTTCAGCGTGCCATCCTCGAACCATTCAAAGAACGGCGCCCGGCTGTCGTCGAGCCCCTTCGTGAACGGCGTCTTCCAGATCAGGAACTCGCGCGCGAGGCGCGACCAGTAGGCGCTGTGATCGGCATCGGCCTCGGCTACCAGTTTGTCGTAGGCCGCCATGCCGGGTACATGGGCGTCCTTCATATCCGGGACTGGAATCAAATGGGTCCTTGTTTCTTTTTCGTTCACGGTAGATCTCCTGTGTAGCCTTGAGCTAAGACGTCCAAAGGACGGGGTTGATTCATCGGTCCGCATGGCTGTTCAGCCAGGCAGCGACCGCTGGAGCACTGCGAAAGTCATCGCAGGCGCGAGCCGGAACAGTCGGGTAACGCTGATTCCACATGCGCGCAAGCGCCTGGCCCGGGCCGATCTCCAGCACGCAGCGTATGTGTCGTGCCATGACGTTTTCCATGCATTCGTCCCAACGAACCGTCGTGGCGATCTGGGCGGCCAGCGCGACGCGTGCAGACCTTGCGTCCCGGATGCGGTCCGCTGCATTGCTGAACAGGGCGACTCGTGGCGCATGGAACGAAGCGTTCTCAAGCGTGCGCGCAAAGCTGTCAGCCGCCTCGCGCATCCACGGCGTATGGGATGCCACATTGACGCGCAACCGCGTGCACTGTGCACCTTCGAGCAAGACCATTCGCTCCGCCTGTACCAATGCAGCCATCGGTCCGCCGAGGATCACGCTGTCCTCGCCGTTGCGGATGGCGAGTGCGAGGCCGGTTGCCGCGCGAAGTCTTTCCACTGCGGAAATGGAAAGACTGGTGACGGCCAGCAGTCCGCCGGGGGCACTCGCCGCACATTCATCCATGGCCTGGGCCCGCCGCTGTGCAAGCTCGATGGTTGAATCGGGAGCGAGCACGCCCGCCGCGCTGAAGGCTGCCAGTTCTCCTACGCTGTAGCCCGCTATCGCGGCGGGTGGCGCCACGAAGGGCGCCAGTTGATTCCACGCTGCCAGTTCGAGGCCGGTCAGCAGAGTCTGCGCGTTGTCGTTGCGTTCGGCCCAGCCAGGATCGGCCAGCGCTGCGCGCCAGTCCTTGACACCGAGGCGCGCTCGCATGTCGCGCACGATTGGATCGTCGGCAATCCACGGCAGCATCGCCGGGTGCTGATTGCCTTGGCCGGAGAACAGCAGCGCGAAGCTCATGGACCTCCACACACACGCGTGATCCAGCATGCTGCGGCGAGCGTGTCTGCCGCGCCTCCGGGCGACAGGCGCCGCGCCACGAATTCGTCGGCAATTGCATGCGCCTCCTGAAGTCCGGTGGGCCGAGCGACACCTCCGCGATCCAGAAACTCTCGCGCAGCGCGCTGTGCGTAGCGCAATCCGGCGAGGCCGCCGCGGTGCGCGAGATTGCTGTCGTCCAGGACCGCCATGATGTGGAACAAGGTGTCGAGCCGAGCCTGTTGCGACGTCAGGCCGCGGGCCAGCGCGGCCCTCAGCGCGGGTAGCGCCGTCTCGAACAGCACCGGGAACGCCAGCGCCGCCTCTTCGGACGCGCTGCGCAGGCCGTGACGGCGTGCGGCGATGCCCCCGGGCAGGGTGGGTGGGCGTCGGCTGCGCGTGGCCAGGGCATCGCCCCAGTCCCGGCGCAACGCATCACGCAGTTGAAGTGGATGCAATGCGCCGCCGTGCTCACGCAGGGCGGCGCCCGCCGCGGCGCACAGCAGGCCGAGCATGAAGATCGCGCCGCGATGCGTGTTGATGCCACCGGTGGCGGCGAGCATGCGTGCTTCCGCGGCAATACCGTACCGCTCCAGCAGGGCGAAATCTGCGCCGCCGAAGCCGCCTTCGGCGATCTGGGCGAAGTAGCGGCGCAGCGCGAACAGGCTGCGCATGAAGGTGTGCGCGTCCATGTCTTCGTGGCTGCCGCAGTCGATCAATGTCACCAGTCCGGGCTTGGGTGTCAGCGACAGCTCGTCATACAGCGCAAGCGTGGCCGCGCGCCCGATCGCCGCGGGCGTGAGCCGCGGATCCGGTTGCAATGAAAGCGCAACGGTCGTCATTCGTCCAACTCCGGCAATGCGACACGTTGGCACCATGCGGTGTCGCGCTGCAGGGTCACGCCGTCCATTCGCTTGACCATCACCGCCCGCGTGTGTCCGGCGCGCCATGCGGCCCATTCGCGCCACGCCACTGCCGCGCCGTCGCCGAACACGAGCTCGCCGTCCAGCCGGGGCCGTGTGGTGCTGAAGGACTGGAGCGCACGCGTCACAGCATCCCCGTGCGCCGCTCCGTCGACCGCCAAACACATGTCGAGATCGGAGTCCGGCCGCACGTGATCGAGACCGCTGATCGCTTGCCAGCCGTAGCTTCCGAAGACGCGCGCTGCCGCATGGCACGCGTCGAGCTCGTCACCAAGATCGCTCACCGCGCGTCGCGCCGACGGCGGCAGCAGCCCTTGGATTTCGGCAAGGCGCGGGAACTCGTCAAGGCCAAGCACCGCAGCGCGCGACACCTGCAGCGCCAGCCGACGCTTTTCCCAACGCTCAGGCGACGGCAGACCCAGTGCGATCCATCCGTTGGCGGCGGCGTCGATTGACTGACGTGTCACCACCAGCGGCAGTCGATGCGTCGCCCAATGCGTCAGGCAGTCGCGCGCATGCCTGTCCCAGGGCCGGGCGAGGACGGCGGACCACCCAGCCTCCGAGAGCCGGGCGAGTTGGTGGCGGCGCAGGAAGACCATGGCGCTTGCGACGGTCAGGCGGCGTCCAGCACCCGCTGCACGACGGCGGCGGCAAGCTGGCGTCCACCGCGCTCGGCGCCGTCCTGCGCGCGCCGATCTTGCGTCGGCGTATGGGCCAGCGCATCGTGCAGCGCGGCCTGCAAGTCTCCCTCCCACAGCGCACGCACGCCCCCCATCGCCACGTAGTTCCGCACGCCCGGTGCGAATACCGGGTTGGACTTCGACAACGCCGTGAGCTTGTCCTCTGGCAGCTTGGTCACGCGCGCCATGGCGGGAATACGCATCACCCGGATCTCGGCATCCGGCAGCGCGTAGCAGGCGTCGGCAATCAACCCCGAGGTGATGAAGCCGCCGGAGAGGGCTTGGTCGTACACCAGGCCGATCACGCGGTGGCCGCGGCGCCGCGCCAGGTCGATGCTCGCGCCGAGGTGCGCCATCGCACGGTTGATGCCGAGCAATTCATCGCGTCGGCGCAGCTGCTGGCCCTGCGTGTCGATCAGCAGCAGGATAGGCCGACCTGGGTGCTGCTTGATGGTGTCGAGCACCACACGGGCCTGGGCCAGCGCGAGCCGGACCCCGATCGGCGCGTGATTCGTGGTGCCGATCACCGTAAGCGGCTCGCCTTCGAACATCACCTCGCCCTGTAGAAAGTCGCCGTCCGCGCGCATGCCGTGGTATGAGCCGAAGAGCTGGGTGACAAGGGAATTCCATTGCATGTGATGCGCCTCGGTTAGTAAGCGCGCAGCGCGCGCATGGCTTCCACCGGAAGCTCCGGGACCCGCTGCGCGTCGGCGATGCCGAGTGCGCTCCAGAGCAGCGTCGCTTCATCGCGGCCGACCGTGTCAGAGGGCAGTGCGTGCAGGCGCGCCGTGAGCAACGCGTGCTCCTCCTCCAGCGCCGCGAGGGTCAATGGCTTCGACGCATCGATCGCCGCGACAGCCGCCGCGCGGAATTCCGCGACGTCATCCTCGACCAGCGCGTCGCAGTCACCGGTCAGCCAGCGGTGCTTGCCGCCGGTCGTGCGCCAGACCAGCGCACGGTCGCGCGAATCGAATTCCTCCACGCCGTGGGATGCCTCGATCACCTCGGGCCCCGACATCGCCAGGCGCCCCGCATCGCTCATCACGATGTGGTCGGCACAGCGCGCCACGATGCCCATGCCGCCGAAGCAGCCGTTGGCGCCACCGATCAGCACGATCACCGGGATTCCGGCGGCACGCACGTCAAGCAGTGCGCGCATCACTTCCGACACCGCGATCAATCCGGCATTGGCCTCGTGCAATCGCACGCCGCCTGATTCGGCCAGCAACAGCACCGCCGCCGGCCGGTCGCGCAGGGCGCGCTGCAGCAGTCCGACCAGTTTGGCGCCGTGGACCTCGCCGACGCCGCCGCCCATGAACGCGCCTTCCTGCGCGGCCACGAAGACCTCGTGGCCGTCGAGCGTCGCGCGGCCGATCGCCACGCCGTCGTCGAAGGCCGATGGCACGCCGAGCTGCGCCAGGTGCGGGCTGGTGACCCGTTCGCTCGGTGGCAGCCACTCGTGAAAACTGCCGGGATCGAGCAGCAGCGCCAGCCGCTCGCGCGCCGAGCATTCGGCATAGCTGATCATGGCTTGCCTCCGGTGATCTCGGCTACGGCCTGGTCGAGCCGCAGGCTCACCACCGCGGGCGTGGCGCCCATGTCGTTGATCGAGACGCGCACGCCGGCCAGCGGATGGCGCGCGTGGAAGTCGTTCATCACGGCCTGCCAGATCGGGCCGAAGCCGCGCGCCGAGGTCTCGACGCGCACTGCGCAGTCATTGCCGTCGGCCGGCTCGAGCATCACTTCGAGGTTGCCGGAGCCGACGACGCCGACCAGCACTGGCGCAAAGGCGCCGGCCGGCCGGCCGCCGGAGAAGAAAAAGTCCAGGGTTTCGAGCCCTGCGGGAACGTCGCTCATGGTCGAATCTCCTGTTACCAGTTTCTGAAGCGCTTGGGTGGCTGGTACAACCCGCCCGAGGCGCGCACCAGGTCGCGCATGCTGCGGGCGGCCAGCAGGTTGCGCGTGGCCTGGCGTGGGTCGATCCCCAGGTCCTGCGGCCGGCGGATGACGCCGCGGTCGCGCAGGTTCTCCACTGCGCGCCTGTCGCGCGCCAAACCGACCGCGGTGTAGCCGGCCACGCCGCGGATCGCCTGCTCGCGCTCCGCGTCGCTGCGGCACAGCAGCAGGTTGGCGATGCCTTCTTCGGTGAGGATGTGCGAGACGTCGTCGCCGTAGATCATGATCGGCGGCAGGTCCATGCCGGCCTGCTCCTGCAGCGTCCAGGCGTCGAGCTTTTCAACGAAGGCCGGCTGCATGTGCTCGCGGAAGGTCTCGACCATCTGCACGACCAGCTTCTGGCCGCGCGGCGTGCCGGCCGCGCCGCTGCGCCCGGCACGCGCCTCGCGCCCGGCCTTGAGCCAGGCCGGGCTGGCATGGCGCCGGCCGCGCGCGTCGGCGCCCATGTTGGGCGCACCGCCGAAACCGGCGATGCGGCCCAGTGTCGCGGTGGAGCTGTTGCCGTCGAGGTCGATCTGCAAGGTCGAGCCGATGAACATGTCGCAGGCGTAGTGGCCGGCCGCCTGGCAGAACGCCCGGTTGCTGCGCAGGCTGCCGTCGGGGCCGGTGAAAAACACGTCGGAGCGCGCGCGGATGTAGTCCTCCATGCCGAGCTCGGAGCCGAAGGAGTGCACCGATTCGACCCATCCCGCCTCGATCGCCGGGATCAATGCCGGGTGCGGGTTCAACGCCCAGTGCTTGCCGATCTTGCCCTTGAGGCCCAGCGACTCGGCATAGGTCGGCAGCAGCAACTCGATGGCCGCGGTGTCGAAGCCGATGCCGTGGTTCAGGCGCTGCACGCCGTACTCGGCATAGATGCCCTTGATCGCCATCATCGCCATCAGCACCTGGACCTCGCTGATCTGCGCCGGGTCGCGCGTGAAGAGCGGCTCGATGAAGTTCGGGCGCGGCGCCTTCACGACGAAGCTCACCCAGCCGGCCGGGATGTCGATGCGCGGCAGCGTCGTGGTCTTGCCGTCGACCAGTTCGTTCACCTGCGCGATCACGATGCCGCCGGAGAACGCCGTGGCCTCGACGATGGCCGGCGTGTCTTCGGTGTTGGGGCCGGTGTAGAGATTGCCTTCGGCGTCGGCCGCCTGCGCCGCGACCAGCGCGACCTTGGGCGTCAGGTCGACGAAGTAGCGCGCGAACAACTCGAGGTAGGTGTGGATCGCGCCGATCTCGATGCGCCCGGCCGACACCAGCTTGGCCAGGCGCGCGCCCTGCGGCCCCGAGAAGCTGAAGTCCAGTCGGGCGGCCACGCCGTTCTCGAAGATGTCCAGGTGCTCGGGCAGCGCCAGCACCGACTGCACCATGTGCAGGTCATGGACCCGCTGCGGATCGACCTGCACCAGCGCCTGCGCCAGGAAGTCGGCCTGCTTCTGGTTGTTGCCCTCGAGGCAGACGCGGTCGCCGGGCGAGAGCACCGCTTCGAGCAGGGTGGCGATCGCTTGCGTTTCGACACGCTTGCCGGCGAGCCGCGTCCCTAGTGCATCGGCTGCGCGCGCCAGCCGGGCGGCGCGGTCGTCGGCCTTGGAGGTCCAGGATCTGGAGTTCATTGGAGTCCGATAGGGTTGAATGGATGTCGGCCGAATGAGAGCGCCGCCTCACAGCACCACGAAGAGCAGCCACACCACCACTGGGGCCACCAGGGTCACGATGGCGCCGTACACCATCAGCTGCCGGAAGAACACGTCGCGGTCCACGCCCTTGGCATTGGCGAGCACCAGTGCGCCATTGGTGGAGAACGGACTGACGTCGACGATGGTCGAGGACACGGCCATCGCCGCGATGAAGCCGATTGCGCTGACGCCAGTGTCGCCCTGCAGGAACGGCACCGCCAGCGGGATCAGCGAGCCGAGCACCGCGGTCGACGAGGCGAAGGCCGAGACCACGGCGCCGACGAAGCACAACAGCAACGCGGCCACCATGGGCGAGGTGAGACCGGCCACGCTGTGGCCCACGAAATCGATGGTGCCCATCTTGTCCATCACGCCCACGTAGGTGCTGACACCCACGATCAGCATGATCTCGGGCCACGACACCTGGCCCAGGGCGCGCTTCTGCAGATTGGGGGCCATCAGCGTCAGCAAGAGGCCGATGGTGATCGACACGAAGCCGATGTCCTGTTTGAAGAACAGCGTCAGCACGGCCAGCGCCAGCAGACCCAGCACGGTGACGATCTGGTAGAGGCGCGAACCCTGGTCGGCCGGGACCGCCGGCGCCGCGTCCATGAGCGACTCGCCAGCCGCAGTCGCGACCCGCCGCTCTTCCGCGAACGATTCGGCCTCCGCGCCGCCGAACACTTGCGCTCCGCCCTGTGCATGCGCAGTGCGACGCGTTGCTGGCACTGCGCCGGTCACGTCGGCCTTCTGGCGCAGCAGTTTCATGCCGCCCATGAGGAAGAACAGCAGCAGCGACACGGACAGGTTGACGCCGAGGCTCGCCAGCATCGTCGCGATCTCGTTGAGCGGCAGGCCGGCCTTGGCGACGATCTTGTTGGTGATACCGCCGTAGATGCTGATCGGCGAGAAGCCGCCGCCCTGCGCGCCGTGCACGACCATGAGCCCCATGAGCAGCGGATTGATGCCGTACTTGGCGGCAAAACCCAGCGCGATCGGCGCGATGATGGCCACCGCCGCGGGGCTGACCGCTCCCACCGCCGTGAGCAGCGCGGCGATGAAGAACATGATCCACGGAATGGCGGCGATGCGCCCGCGCACCGCGCGCACCGCCAGCTTGACGAGCCAGTCGATGGTGCCGTTGTTCTGCGCCAGCGCAAACAGGTAGGTGATGCCGACCAGGGTGAGAAACAGGTCGGCCGGGAAGCCGCCCATGATCGCCTTGGCGTTCATGCCGGCTACCAGCGTGCCGACCAGGAAGGCGCCGACGAAGGCGATCACGCCCATGTTGATCGGCAGCACGGTGGCGAGCACGAACATGCCGACCAGTGCGTAAATCGAAATCCAATGAGAACTCATCAACGCGTCTCCGGGGGTTTTGGGGTTCGACGCATCGGGCTGTGCATCTGGGTGCGTAAGGTACGCACCCCCTCCAGGACGATCAATGAAGCTGTCGCGTCGATCCTTACGCGAATTGAAACGATCGAGGGTTAACCCGAGCCCAGTCGATGGCTCCCGTTCAGCCGAGTTCCGCCTTCGCCAGGCGGCACACTGACAGCAACGCGAGCAGGTTGGGATCGCGTTCGCGAGTGCGCAGAAAGTTGAGCGCGATGGTCTGGCGCATCAGGTACTTGGGCTGCAACGGGATCAACTGCACCTTCTGAGGCATGGCGCCGCGCACACGGCCCGGCAACAGCGTGTAGCCGACGCCCCCGCTTACCAGGTTCATCAGGGAGAAGATGTCGCCCGTCTTCATCACCACGTTCGGTGTGAAGCCGGCCACACGAAACGACTCCATAAAACCGCTGTAGGTGACGAAGCCTTCGCTCAGGCTCACGAAGCGCTCGCCGGCGCAGGCGCTCAGGTCGATCTCCTTCTGCGCTGAATAAGGAGAGTCCACTGGTGCGGCGAACTGGATGTCGTCCTGGAACAGCGGCTCCGATTCGACGTCGGAAGCATCTTCGGGGATCGCCATGAGGGCGGCATCGATCGCGCCTTCCCGAAGCTTCTGCAGCAGGTCGGCATTGGACCCGAGGACGAGCTCGGTGTGCAGTTCCGGCTTGCGCAGTTTCATTCCCATGATCAGCTGCGGCACCGTGCGACTCGTCAGCGAATAGAGAGAACCGATGCGGATCCGGTCGGCCGAGTACCCGGCGACTTCTCGCGTGGCGCGGATGCCCTCTGACATCGTGCGAAGCACCTCGCGGGCCACCTCGGCCAATGCGTGCGCGGCTTCAGTCGGGTGCAGGTTGCGGCCTTCGTGCCGGAACAGCGCGCAGCGCAGCCCGGTTTCCAGCGCATGCAGGGCGCGATGCACGCTGACGGCGCTGATCTCAAGCTTTTCGGCCGCGCGGGCGAGATTGCCGGTCTCCATGAAGGCCAGGAGGATCTCGAGTTTGCGGAAAGTGATCTCTTCGTCGACGCGGAGGAGCATGGGCGGCTTACGGATGGAAGCCAATCGTAACTCTGAGCTCGGTTCTCAACTTACCTTGCTTTTTTGCAGTTAGTTTGAACTCGTCTTGGCAGGGCGGAGCCAGCCGCGAGCCTTACGACGGCGAGCCTGACCCAAAGCCTCCTCCACCGCCGTCCGTGCCGCAGGGGACCTCGAGCCAAATGCCAGGAGGAGAGAGTGATAGGCGGGGGCGCAGTCCACCGGCACCGCAAAGCAGGGCGCTGGCAAGAGCGGCGAGCAGGGCAGAATGTGGCGGACCGCCGGAATCGGCCGAGACCCTTTGTGTCGCCGTCGCCTGTGTCGGCTTCAAGCCCCAAAGCGGGCGTGACAGTCTCGACCTCTCGACCTGATCCCTTTTTGTCGAGAACCAAAGTCGCGCTTTTCGCTTTGACAAGTCCGCAGAAGATGTGGCGGCCGCGCACGTTCTCTCGTGCGAATCAGCTCATCTCGGCAAGCGCTTCCCGGATACCCTGCTCTCGCAACGGAGAGTCGGGCGCCATCCTGGTTCAGCGCCGCACCTGGAGGCACTGGTGTTGCGCAGTCCTTGTAGATCGTCCCTTCCTTCATTGCGCTTTGAACCTTGGCCGGATTCGTGAGCAAAGCCAGATTCATCAAGGGATCACGTCCACCAGAACGATGTCTGCCAGTGAGCCCGCCTTCAATTGGCCGAGTTCGTCAGGTCTTTGCATGATCTGGTCACCGAGTTGAGTTGCAGCTAGCAAAGCCAACGTGGACGTCATCGATGGAGTCGACAAAGTGCTGCAGGTCGTTGGCGTTGGTGCCGTGCGGCATCCACGCAAAGCCAAGGTCGCTGCGCGGGAGGATGCGGACCCCGCGCTTGTGCATTTCGCGCAGCGAAGCCCACGCAACTTCCTTGCTTGTAGCCCATCCGCGTGGCTGCGGCCTCGGTGATGCCGAATTCGGCGGCATTTTAGGTAGTGCGGATCAACCAACCGATGCCCGGGTGCGACGTAATGCCTGTCCCTTGCAGCTTTGAGTATGTCCAAGGCCTCGGCACGGCAAAACTGGCGTGGTAGACCATTTCGATGTCGTGGCGCACGCCTGCGTCACCGATTCGCTGGACAGGGCGTGCGCAGCCATGCGCTTGCCATAGCGCTTGGCCTCCTGCGCCAGCATCGCCACCTCGTCATCGGGGAACCGGGACATCTCGGCGGGCAGGCCGGCGATCTACTCGCCGGAAAGGTGACTTCTCAATCTTAGCGCTTCACTGCATATGCGCAGACGCCGGAGTCACCGACCCGGCGCTGGCGGCACGCACGAAGGCGGGCTGCACACATACGATTCCAGCGGCTTGTCGTTGGGATCGGCCCATGCGGCCCGTGTCGCAGCACTGGCAGGGACGTTCAGCTTGATGTTCTTCGGTGGAATGGGCTGCACGAACCAGCGGTCATACATCTTGGCCAGTTCTCCTGTCTTGATCAGTTCGCGAATGGAGTCATCGACCACCTTCTTGAATGCTGGATCGTCCTTGCGTAGCATGATCGCGATTGGCTCGATGCTGATCGGCTCGCCGACGATCCGGTAGTCGGCCGGACTTCTTGAGGTGGCAATGTTGCCGGCCAGCACTTGGCTGTCCATCACGAAGGCGTCCGCACGGCCTGACTCCAGCAGCAGGAAGCTGTCCGCCATATCTTTGCCGGACAACACGTCCTTGAACTTGAGTTCCGCTGTGCGGTTGTGCTTGCGCAGTAGTTGAACGGACGTCGTGCCTGTCGTGGTGACGATCACCTTGCCCGCCAGTTGCGTGAGCGAGTCAATGCCGGAGTCGGCCTTGACTGCAACGCGCACTTCTTCGACGTAGGTGGTGAGCGCAAAGGCGACGTCCTTCTGGCGGGCGAGATTGTTGGTGGTCGAGCCGCACTCAATGTCTACTGTGCCGTTCAGCACGAGCGGGATGCGATTCTGCGAGGTCACTGCCTGATAACGAACCTCGACCTTCGTGCCTAGCGTGCGCTCCAGGTTCGAGATGACGCGCTGGCAAACGTCCACATGAAAGCCTGCGTACTTGCCGTCGCCAATCATGTACGAAAGGGCGCCCGACGACTCGCGCACGCCCATGGTGATGGTGCCTGAAGATTTGACTTTGGCGACTGTGTTGTCTGTCTGTGCGAACACGCAGGCCGTTGTCATCGCGGCGAGTGCGACGGCCAATAGTTGTTTCTTCATTCTTAAATCCTAGGGGATGGAACGCGGTGAATGTCGACTACTCGACGGTGACGGAGATCGAGAAAACTGCATTGCGCACACCATGTTCTGGCTGACCGAGGCCGGTACTGTCAAACGCACGGCAACGCAGCTGGTAGGTACCCGAAGATGGCGGCGACCACTCGAACTCGAATCGCTGCCATGCATGGTCATTGCGCGCGTCAAGTTGTGCGTCTGCCCACCTTGTGCCTTCGTCGGTGCTGACCTCGACGCGCGTGATTGCATCAGCGCCCCATGCCCAACCGACGATCTTCTGACTGCCGGAGGTTAGTCGTGCGTGCTCAGATGGCTGAACCATCACCGCGTGAGGTGCCACCCTCCAGACGGGAGAAAGCTGCTCAATGCCGTCTTTGACGACGCGGTCGTTGTACATGACTGTCGTGAAATAACCCGGAGATCTCGTGTCGCTTAACGCGAGTCGTACCAGCCATTTGGTTGAGTTCGTTCCGTAGAAGCCAGGCACGACCAGGCGCACCGGTCCACCATGTTTGTCACTGAGTGGCTCTGAGTTCATGTGCGTGGCGAGCATCGCCTCGCCGCCATGCAGCTCCGAAACTGGCATGTCTTTGACATAGGCGGGAATATCGATGCCGTGGTAGTCGCCTCCATCTGCGCCGTAGGACCAGACGAAACGCGCGGCAGGCGATACGCACGCCTGCTTCAGCACTTCGGACAAACGCACACCGCGCCAGACAACGTTCGCCACACGGCGCACCGGCACCGTAGGGTGCAACGGGTGCCCCGCGCACTCATGAACTGCACAGACCTCGGTCTGCGGCATGGCTTCGAGATCGGCAAGCGAGAGCGACAACTCATACTGGACCAGCCCGCCGACGGCAAGTCGCCAGGTCGCCCTGTCGATCTCCGGCATAGCCATGTGGCGTAAGAAGAAGACGTGCTCTAGCGGCGTGACAAAGTCGGTCAACCGGGCAAGGGCAGGTTGCTGTAGGTTCGGCAGGTCGACGCCGGTGGACCAGTAGGCGCTCATGACAACATCGCACTGGCAATCGCGGCGTAGTCGCGTGACGGCTGCGGAAGGGTTGTGTCTGGAGGCTGACGACGCTGGAGCATCTGCAAAGTCTATGTTCTCTAGGTTGTGAACAACAATAGAACGTCGGCACATCTCTATCCCGTATTGATATAGGTCGGCTGGCGCGATGCCCGCTCATCCCGATAGCCCAACTACCAGGCATGTCGACAGCGTGCTTCGTCGAGCCAGTCCTCTGTCAGGGCGGCAGGACCGGGCATGTAGATTTCCAGCGGCAGCGATATCCATTGGAAGAACTCTGGCAGGTTGGGGGCTGGCGTTCAGCTGGTGGTGTCGAGCGATGAGGTCCCTCGAGCATCATGTCCCGACGCTGAACCAGCGCAGGCGCTCGCGAAGAAAATGGGGCGCAAAAGCTCTGCTCATCTAAGATGATCGGCAGGGCGAACCGCTCGATCACACCGCCGGAGCAGCCCGGTGATGTGCCCTGCCTTGCCGGCTTCGGGTACAGGTTCTCCGGCCAGCAGAAGCTACCGCTAACAGCAGCTCGGCGAACATCGTCTGATTCAAGCCGCCGCAATGAATGAGGCGGACGACCTCGGTTGCCAACGCCTCCAGCGCGAGCAGTGGGGCGCTGTCGTGGCAGAGCCCGCTGGAGTGTTCCTTTTTTCGGTAGCTGGAAGATGGCAGCCCGATAGTCGAAGGTCAAACGACCTAAGGCGCCCATCGGGCGTTCCCTGAACGCGTGCTCCTGAGGACCGCGGACCTCGTCAATGAACGATCTGCTGCAGAAAGCGTTGGGCTCGCGGCGTGATATCGCCCGAAAAGAAAGCGTCCACCGCGGTGTTCTCGACGATCTCTCCGGCGTCCATGAAGATGATCTGATCTGCGACTCGTTTTGCGAATCCCATCTCGTGCGTGACAACGACGCTCGTCATGCCGCCTTCGCTGAGGTCCGCCATGACATCGAGCACTTCCTTGATCATCTCAGGATCAAGCGCGGATGTCGGCTCGTCGTACAGCATGAGGCGGGGTTTCATGGCCAGCGCACGAGCAATGGCCACGCGCTGTTGCTGGCCGCCGGACAAATCGTCGGGGTACGCATGCGCCTTGTCAGGAATGCGGACCTTCTCCAGCAGCTCGAACGCTTCGCGGCGTGTCCGGCTTGCATCCGCGCGAAGGATGCGCACCGGCGCGAGCATGATGTTTTCCAGTACGCTCAGGTGGGGGAACAACTCGAAGTTCTGGAACACCATGCCCATCTGTCTGCGGGTCAGGTACGCCTTTGAGCGATCACGGCCGACCTCCTGGCCGTTGAAGATGATTGAGCCTTCGTTGATGGTTTCCAGCAGGTTGATGCAACGCAGGAGCGTGGATTTTCCGGAGCCCGAGGGGCCGACGATCACGACCGTCTTGCCAGGGGCGACTGTCAAGGAGCAGTTCCGCACCGCATGGTGTTCACCATAGTATTTCTGGATGCCCGTCATGCAGAGTAGCTCGTCGCGACTGAGGGATGAAGACATGATGCTCTTACCGGATGGGGGTACGGGTCGCGGTGATACCGAGCAGGCGTTGCGTCAGCGAAGAGGAGGCTGCGGTGCGTCGCGCACGAGGATTGACGGCACGTTCGGTCAGGGCCTGTATGCCCATAAAGACGGTTGTCATCGCGAGGTAGTAGATGCCTGCGGCGGTCAGCGCCTCGAAATACTTGAAGTTGGCGCTTGCGGTTTGATTGGCAATCAACAGCAGCTCTTCGACAGCAATCACCGACACCAACGCACTGAGCTTCAGCATGCCGATCATCTGGTTGCCCAGCGGCGGCAGGATCACCTTCAGCGCCTGCGGAATCACGACGTGACGCATCACTTCCCAATCCCGCATGCCGAGCGAAAGTCCCGCAGTGCGCTGGCCATTCTTCACTGCGAGAAGGCCGGAGCGCACCACCTCGGCCATATAGGCACCCTCATTGAGCGAGAGTGCTAGCACCGCGCTGGCAAAGCCGGTCAGCGTGACGCCTAATGTCGGCAGCACGTTGAAGATAAAAATGATCTGGAACAGCACCGGTGTGCCGCGAAACAGCCATAAGTAAGCGATGGTGCTGCCGCGAAAGAGGCGAAGCCGCGAGTCCTGCGCCAGCGCCAGCATCATCCCGATGGCCAAGCCGCAGATGAGCGACGCCACGGTGAGTAACAGTGTCACCCCGGCGCCCTTGGCGAAGGGAATCGAGAAGACATACTGGAGGACAAGCTCGGGCGACAGCGTCATCGCGTTGCCTATTCGAAGATGGACATCGTTGCGGGGAAGCCCCACTTCACGACAAGGCGCTTGTAGGTGCCGTCTCGCACCACGGCTTTGAGTGCGTCCTCCACCGCCTGCCGCATGGCCTGATCGCCCTTGCGCACGGCGTACCCAAGCCGCGTGTTCGCTTCGAAGGTGCTGCCGACGCGAACGTACACGTCGGGCAGTTCGCTCATGGCCTTGATGGCACCGGGGGTCGAGTCGAACAGTGCGTCTGCCCGGCCTTGCCGCACCGTCAGGAGCGAGTCCTGCGCCGTGGGAAAGGTCATGACGATGACGCCGTCCTTGCCCGCGGCCCTGCAGCGAGCGTCGTCGCCGCGCGCATACGTCTCCTGGATGCCGCCGAGCGTGACTGCCACCCGCTTGCCGCACAACGAGTCGTCGCGGCCGGTGATCTTCTTCACGTTCTCTTTCGCAACGACGACCTCGGTGCCTATGCGCAAGTAGGGAATGAAGTCCACCTCTTTGGCGCGCGCCTCGTTCATGTACATCGCGGCGTTGATGAAGTCCACGCGGCCGCCTTGCAGTGCGGGAATGACGCCCTTGAACTCGATGCTCAGGGGTTGGGCGGCAAGACCCATGCGCTTTGCGATCTCGGCGCCCATGTCGATGTCAAAGCCGGTGAGCGCCCCGTCTTTCATGAACGCGAAGGGCGCGAAAGTGCCGGCCACCGCATAGGTCAGCCGGCCCGGCGTGACGAGCTGCGCCGGCGGTTTGATCTCCTGCGCATGGACACTTCCAAGAGATCCGGCCCACAGACAAAGCAATACAAGTAACTTGGACATGCGACTATTCCTTTTATCGAGGATCGGACGTGAGCTCGATCGGCGGATGCAGCTGCGCGAAAGCCCGGACCGGGAAGGCGGCCGCATCGCGCGCCTTCAGCGGAATGGAGAAGAAGTCAAACGACCTGCCGTGCAGGCTTTCGAGGCGGGTCAGGTTCTCCACGATAAGGATCTCTTTCTTGAGGAACCAAGTGTGCGCCGGGCGCTCCGGATCCTTGGTCGAGTCGGCGTTCGAGCAGTCCACCCCGAACAATGCGATGTTTGCGTCGCAAAGTCGTGTCAGCACCTCGCGTGAGACGAACGGGTGCGCGCGGTATGTTTCGCTTCCCCAATGACGGTCCCAGCCGAAGTTGAACAGCACCGCCTTGCCCGCGATATCGCTGGGAATCCGAAGGTCGCCCAGGCCTAGCTCCTGTTCCGGTCCTGCATGGCGGGCGTCGATGACGACGCCGTCGAGGATCAATCGGTCGAGTGCGATGGAGGCGATGTCGGCGGCGCCCTCGAAGCGATGGCGCGGCGCGTCCATCTTGGTTCCCACTGAGGTCTGGAACGCAACGTCGGTAATCTCGAAGGACGCCTTTCCTTCGTAGTGCGCGCACGACTGCGAATGGGTCATGAAAGGCCGCATTCGGGCGGTCAGCTCCATCGGCTCGCCAGCGTCGTTCTTGAAGCGAACGCCGGGCATTCGGTCGTGAAACACATGCGAAAGATCAACAACCATGCGTCGGGCTCCTATTTCGGCAAAAGTGTAGGAGTGGAAACGAATGCGCACAAATGATCTATCGCGGGGTGTCTATGTAAATTTGGTATGAGCCAAATCAAGCCGCTCCGCCTCGTGCGCCTCAGCTCTTCAGGGTCTTGAAATAGGCCTCCAGGCGCGCCACGAATTCCGTCGTGAGCTTCGACGGCGCCAGGTTGGGTGCATAAGCCATGTGCGTCTGGACCACGATTCCCGGCGTGAAAGGGACGGCACGCACCAGGTCCGCGAAGACCGATGCCGCATAGGTGCTCACAAGGCCGATGCCCACGCCTTCGGCCGCGAGCCTGCAGATCGTGGCCGAATAGTTGGTCTCGACGATCGACGGGGGTACGACCCCGTGCTTTGTCATGGCCTGCTGGAGCATCTGGTGTTGCGCGTCGTCCGCATGGTGGGCTAGCAAAGGGTAGTGCTGCAGATCGCGCACGTGCACGCTGGGCTTGCCTGCCAGCGGATGCTTCCTGTGCATGACGCACACCGACCGGTCCTGGTGCATCAGCACGGGATCCAGGCCGATCGTGCTGATGTCGCTGGTCGACAGCGCAATGTCGTACATGCCGCTTAGCAGGCCGTCGCGCATGAGGTGCGTGCCGATGGTGTGCAGCGTGATGTGCGTGCCGGGGTAGTCGAGCTTGAAGCCGTGCACCACGGAAGGCAGTACGGCGAGGCCCAGAACTGGCGTGCATGCGATACGCAGCAGCCCGACGCCCGTGTGCTTCAACGACGCGATCGTTTGCTCCACCTTTTCGAGACCGAGAAAGTGCCGCTGCACTGCGTCGAACAGCTCCTTCGCTTCTGGCGTCGGCAACAGCCGGCCGCGCTGGATCTCGAACAACCGGATGCCACTGGCCGACTGCAGTTGGGCCAGCGTGCGGCTGATCGCCGGCTGTGTGGTGTGCAAGATCTGCGCGGCGGCCGTGGTGGTGCCGCTGAGCATGACGGCGCGAAACGCTTCGATCTGGCGTGAATTCAAGGGGCGGCCCATGGCAACTCCGGTGGGATGGGTAATGGCCGAATGTATGTGAAAGCTGAATAGAGGTGTGGCAATAAATCATTTGTGGATATATGTCTGAATTTCTAGACTTGTCCGCATGCCCAACGCCTCAGCCGCCGACGCTTTTGCCTCCACTGCCACGGACTGCGTGCGCGGCATCACGTCCGGCCGATGGACTTCCGAGCAGATGGTGCGTGCCAGCCTTGAAAGAGCGATAGCGCGAGAAGAGGACCTCCATGCATGGGCCTGCCTCGGTGTGGAGGAAGCAATGAAGGAAGCGCGCCAGCGTGATCGCCAGACGCGCCGCGGGCTGTTGCATGGTCTTCCGATCGGCATCAAGGATCTGTCGGACACACAGGCACTGCCAACGGCGTATGGGTCGCCCGCCTATGCGGGTCATCGTCCGTTCATGGACGCCGCGTGCGTGGCCCTGGCGCGTGCGGCGGGCGCAGTGATATTGGGCAAGACGGCCACCGTGGAGTTCGGTGCGACGCGCCCCTGTGCGACGACGAATCCGCACAACAAGCTGCACACACCCGGAGGGTCTTCAGCCGGTTCGGCTGCCGCTGTTGCTGACGGCCAGATTCTGCTGGCCACAGGCACGCAGACCGGCGGGTCGATCATTCGTCCGGCCGCATTCTGTGGCGCGGTCGGCTTCAAGCCGACATTTGGTGCCCTCTCTCCCGCGGGCACCAAAGGCTATTCGTGGTCGCTCGACACCGTCGGCGCCTTCGCGACCTGCGTGTCTGATGTCGCACTGTTCTTCGACGTGCTGCGAGGACGTGACGAATCGACACCGCTGTCATCTGCGGGGCCCGCGCCCCGCATCGGCTTTTTCCCCGGTCCGTTCGCGGACCGGGCCGACCCCGCTGCGATGGCGGTGCTGGACCAGGTGGCCGCTCGATGCAGCCGCGCTGGGGCCATGGTCCGCAGCCCCGGATGGCCGGGTGGATTCGAGCTGTCCCTCGACTGGCATCGCACTGTTTCCCGCTACGAAATGGGCCGATCGCTGCTGCCCGAACAATGCAGCGCCCAAGCCGGCGAACTCGGCCCGACGCTGCTGTCGGAGATCGAGCGCGGTCGGCATGTTGACGACGAAAGCTACGTCCGTGCTAAGGCCGCCAGCCTCGACTTGGCCGTCGCGATCGAGGCCTTGATCGCCGATCACGATGTGCTGCTGACGCTCGCCACTCCAGGTGAGGCGCCAGCCGGACTCGCATCGACCGGCGACGCGACTTTCAATCTGAGTTGGTCGTTGCTCGGGCTACCTTGTCTTTCGCTTCCCGTAGCCCGGGGGCCACTGGGACTGCCCCTGTCCGTCCAACTCGTCGGTGCGCGGCATGGCGACCGGCAGCTGCTTGAAGCCGCGCACTGGATCGAACGAATTGCCTCTCTCTCCCTCAACTCCAGGAATCCTGAATGAACTTCCCTCAAAGCCGCAACTTTGCGCACACCCGCAGCCACGAATCTCCGGCCCCCATCTGGCAAACCGAAGCCGTGCGGGCCGGCGCTTTCGTTTTCACCTCCGCCGTGCTGGCCACCGACTGGGTTCATGCGATCGCACCCGAAGCCGTCATCGATGCACAGTTTCCGTATTTCGATTCGGCGGCCGAACTCCAGACCGACTACATCTTGCGCACGCTCTCGAAAACGTTACAGCAAGCCGGCAGCGCGCTGGACCGTGTGATCAAGGCCCACGTGTTCCTGCTCGACAGCACGGACTTTCCCGGTTTCGATCGCGTGTGGAAGCGCTACTTTCCCAATCCGCCGACACGCACCACCGTCGGCGCCGCTGGGCTGCTGATTCCCGGCGCGCGACTGGAGATCGCGCTGATCGCCGTCGCATCTGATGCCGACATTCCGATGCGGCCCGCAGTTTCCGATGCGCCCCGTCCGCTGACCAAGAAAGTCGAAGCGATGCGAGCGGGCGACTTTGTGTTCACCTCGGGTCAACTGGCACACAATGCCGTGGCCGGTGTGCCGCCCGAGGCCGCGGGACCGGATGGGCAGGTCGACCTCGCCAAACAGACCATCTATACCCTGCAGAACATGGCGCGTTCGCTGGCTGCCGCCGGCGCCAAGCCCACGGAAGTCGTCAAGGGCCAGGCGCTCTTGCTCGACACCAGCAACGAACACGACTTCCTTTGCGCCTGGCGCGAGACCTTCCCGCGCAAACCCGCGCTCGCGGTGACGGGCATCGGCTCACTGCTTGTGACAGGGACGATCATTGAGATCGACCTCACCGCGTATACCGGCGATGCACTGCGGCTGCCGCCGGAAATTGGCTCGCGAGGCCCGGAGGCCATCGGCTGCGGCGAGTTGGTGTTTTCTGCCGGCATCTTCCCGGGCTTCGACACCGGCGAGATGCCGCCGGAGTGCGTGGTGCATGCCGCATATCCGCACTACGCGTCGTCCATCCAGCTGCAGACCGAATGGGTGCTGGCCCGCCTGGACGCAGCGCTGCGCAGGGTCGGCAGCGACCTCGCACACGTTGCCAAGGCGCAGGTCTTCCTGACGGACCTCAACGACTTTGCCATCTTCGATGACGTGTGGCGCGCGCACTTTCAAACGGCGCCGGCCCGCTCGGTAGTCAAGGCATCGCCACTGCCCGTGCAGGGTGCAAGAATCGCGGTCGAGGTGATTGCCTTGGCAGCGTAAGAGACAAGACCTCCGGCTCGCCGTCGCGCGCCGGAGGTCTTGTCTCAGCGGGACGGCGTGAACCGTCTCGCGCTTGATTCAGCGGGGCAGTCCGGGGTCGAGGATGTAGATCCGGCGTTCGCCATCGTGTATCGAGTCGATGCACACCTGACGGCCGTCCCGGCTCCAGCGCGGATGCAGATCGCAGCGATTCTCCTTGCTCAGATCGGGGCTGGTGTAGAAGCGCCCGATATCGACCCGCTGGCCGGTCTGCATATCGTAGACAAATAGATCGCGCTGGTGGGTGCGGGCGTCCGGGTATGTGTCGCTCAGCAGCCATCGCGTGCTCACCGGCGAGAAGCTCATGTGGCCATTCTCGGTCAGCACGTCCTTGCCGATCACCTGCACGTGGCCGTCGGGCGCGTCGGTATATAGGTGGTAGTGAATTTCGCCCAGATGCGGACCCCACACGACAATGTGCGTGTCGTCTTGCCAAAGCGGATGCGAGATCTGGTATTCCGATTTTTCATAGTCGAAGGTGCCGACGGCGCTCGGGTCGAAGTCGTCGGCCAGTTGGGGCAGCGGATGGTCCGAACATTCGAGCAGCCGCAGGTCGGAGCCGTCCGGGTTCATGGTGATGAGCCGGTGCAGGAAGCAGGTTTCATCGGCCACGCGTTCGGTCCAGCGATGCAGAAACAGGATGCGGCTTGACGCAGGATTGATCTCGACGTGGCTTACCCAGTGCAGTGCATTTTCCATTGACTGGCGTGCGTGAAAGTCGCGAAGGGCCTGATAGCTCACGACGAGTTCGGCGGTGCCGGTGGCCAAGTCCATGCGGTAGATACCGTCGTCGGCCGGATGCTTCGCCAGATCGCCGTCCGGAGGGGCGTCTTGATCGGCGCTATAGCCGATGGTCTGGTGCGTGACCCAAAGGCGCCGATAGTTGACGCACAGGGCCCACTTGCTGTTGGGCGCCGTGACGTACACAGGCATGGGTAGGCTTCGTTTTTCACCGGTCAGGATGTCGCAGATTTCGCTGCCGAAACCGGGGTAGCGAGTCCCTGTCGCGGCGGTGCGCACGTTGTAGATGATCTTTTGCCCCGGAGCGTTGTCGAGCCACTGGAGCTGCGCGCCCATCTGCCAGTTCCAAGCGCCTGTTTCGGTGACGCGCACGAAACGGTCCCCGTCTTGCGTGTCGAAGTAGCCAACGCCGGCCACCAGGTCGTGCGTGAGCTCGCGGTCGGCCCAGGGCACTTGAAGCGCGAGCACCAGTCGGTTCTCGCGGTCCCAGTTGGACTTGTTGTAGTACCCGAAGAAGTAGTGCTGGTCGTCGCTGCCGACACGCCGGCAGGAAGGCGGGTTGAAGATGGTGGTCATGCGCGCAGGGAAGTGGGGATGTGCTGTCGCTGCGAGTCTAGGAGCCGACGCCCAATAGCGCCAATGGCGATTCATGGCAGAGCTATACAGCGGCGGTATAGGCCGATAGGCAGGCTCCGCCCCTTTAACCGGGCAACATCCAAGTTTGACGAACTTCCCTCAGCCTGCCCGACAAGAACCGCGGCGGCACCCTCACCGCAGCGCCGCGGCTACAGCGGTCCCATTTCGAAGATTGCAGGCCGTCCTGCGTGGTGGAGGGAACGGCCTTTGCGGACCTGTCGCCAACAACGTGCTGCTTAAGAGCACCTGGCTTGCCGGCGCGCCTCCAACGACTGCCGTTTCGCGCAACCTCGCTGAACTTGCCTCCAAATGCAACGAGCCAGCGATCGGCACTGGTGTCAGGGCCACAGGGCGTCGCCTTGCGCTTACCAGTCGCCGCCGTTGCAGGGAGGGGGCTTCAGATGCTGCGCACCATCGAAGAGCTTGAGCAGGCCGGACGTTCCATGGTGCAGGGCTCCCTGTCTGAAGTCATCCGGCGATGCGGCGATCCGTCGTGCGCCTTAGAGCTTATCCGTAAATAGTAAACTACGCCTCCGAGCCGCATTGAGCGCGGTGTCGGAGCGAGACGATGACGGCAAAGCGAGTCGAGTCCTGGGTGGTGACGGATGAGTTCTGGCAGCGGGTCGAACCGCTGATTCCGGCGCGCGCCGCATTGCCGAAGAAGGCGTACGTTCGAAGTCCTGGCGCAGGACGACCGCCGAAGCCTGCGCGGCAGGTGTTCGAGGCCATCGTGTACGTGCTGCGCACGGGGTGCCAGTGGAAAGCATTGCCCAAGGAACGCTTCGGCAGCGCCAGCGCCATCCACAAGCGCTTTCTCGAGTGGGAGAGGGCAGGCTTCTTCGAGGCACTGTGGAAGGCAGGGCTGGCGGAGTATGACCAGATGCAAGGCATCGCCTGGCGATGGCAGAGCGTTGACGGGGCGATGTTCAAGGCTCCCTTGGCGCAAGAATCTGTCGGACCGAACCCGACGGACCGGGGGAAAAAAGGGGAGCAAGCGCCACCTGCTGGTGGACGGCCGTGGCGTCCCGTTGTCGTTCATCGTGACCGGGGCCAACGTGAATGACGGCAAGCGAATCGATGAGGTCCTCAGCGCCATCGTGGTCGAGCGCGAGCGGACGCCAATTCGACGCAGCAAACACCTGTGCGCAGATGCCGGCTACCGAAGCGCGGAGGCCCTTCACATCATTGAGTCGCACGGCTATATCCCTCATGTCGTGGACCGTAGGCAAGAGACTGAGGCCAAACGGCGCCAGCCGTGGAAGAAGGCTCGCCGTTGGGTGGTCGAGGTATGCCACAGTTGGTTCAACCGCTTCCGCAAGCTGTTGGTGCGCTACGAGAAGCTCGAACGCAGCTTCCTCGCACTGAATCATCTTGCCGCCGCAATCATTGCCTACCGAAAGGTGCCGCTGGCGGTGAATATTATTTACGGATAACTTCTTAGTGCTACGGCGCCCATCATCGGGACCTATCTTCCAGGCACGACAGGTAGCTGGCATTCGACCGCGATCATGGCCGGAGTGTCGGCGATCTCTGCGGTGGCTGGCATGATGCTGCCTGCGACGAACATGCAGGTGGTCGGTCGACCTCAGCTCGGCTGACGTCGAATTCTTGAACGTCACGTTCACTACCCGCGCTGAGGAACTTGCCTCCAGAGCGCCGCAAGTGCTGCGGGGAGGGCGCGCCTATCAATCCCCGGGGCGCGAGACGAGCAATTGACAAGGACTCCGCCGCACCTTCGATCTGCCGGTCACCCTCAGGTCCGAGTAGGTAGTCCGCCTCGCTGCCCTTGGGGAGTGCTTGCGAATGATCGATCTGACGTCTTGCCGGGCGCGAAACAACCGGAGGTGAAAGCGGGTGGCGGGACTCGCCCGTGAGTGTATCGAGGTCCTGATTGACCTCGATGAAGTCGTCGGGCGTCATCAGATCGGGCCCGGACCGAAGCGCAAGGTCCAAGTAGGCGCACTCGCGCTCTGAGCTGGCGCTGTATCGCTTGGCCGTTTGCTGCAAGTGTCATTGCGCAGATTCACATTGCGTGCAGCCTGTGCGGGCCAACATACTGCGACGCCGCGCTCGATTGCTGATGCGGAGAGGATGGGCCTCTCCATTGTGGCATTCGGCGAAGACGCTGGAGAAGACATGCTCGCGAAATCTGTGAGGTTTCTGTTCTTGGTAGCAGGCGTGCTGTTCGCTGCTACAGCGCAAGTCTCGGCCCAACCCATCAAGATCGGCGTCCCAATGATCCTTTCCGGGGCGGGCGCCCAGTTCGGCGCCCCGATTCTGGATGGCGCGCGCCTGTATGCAGATCAGGTGAACGCCAGTGGCGGCGTGCTTGGCCGCAAGATTGAACTGGTGCCGCGCGACACGAAGTCCCGCCCGGAAGAAGCCGTGCGGGTGGCCCGGGAGCTGATCCTGCGCGACAAGGTGGATTTTCTCGTCGGCACCTTCACTTCGGCCGAGGGAACGGCGATCTCGCAGGTCGCAAAAGAGAACGAGATCGTCACGATCGTTCCGGGGCCCAAGACCGACCGCCTGACCGCGCCAGATCAGCTGCATCCCTACATCTTCCGCACTTCCGGAAACACGACCACCGAGGGCCGGGTGGCGGCGGAGATCGTCGCCTCGATGAAGGTCAAGCGAATCGCGACAATCGCGCCGGACTTTGCCTATGGCCGTGACGCGGTGACGGCCTTTGCCACGCATCTGCGCAAGCTGGTGCCCGATGTGCAAATCGTGGACCAACAATGGCCCAAGCTCAATGAGTCCGACTACACGGCCTTCGTCACCGCACAGCTTGCGGCGAAGCCGGAGGCAGTGTTCTCGGTAATTTGTTGCGGCAACTTCGACGCTTTCGCCAAGCAGGCCAGCGCGCTTGGCTACTTCAAGCAGCTGGGGCCGCGTCTGGTAGCCGTCGGTGAGGCGGGCTCCGTGGAGATGTTGAAAGCGCTGCGCGACGAATATCCGCTGGGGATCTGGGGTAACACCTACGACGCCGACAACTGGGAGTCATCGCCGGCGCACAAGGCATACCTCTCGCGCGTGCGCGAAGTCACCAAGCAGGCCGTTCCTTCTTCATGGGTCATCCAGGGCTATATCTCCATGCAGTTCTTGGTCGAGGCGATCAAGAAGGCCAACTCGGTCGATGCCGTGAAGGTTTCAGCGGCGATGAAGGGATTGACCATCGCTTCGCCGCAAGGGCCGATCACGATGCGCGCCAAGGATCAGCAGGCCGATCGGGCGCATCTATGGGGCCAAGCGGCCAAGGTCGCCGGCTCGGAGACCCCGGTTCTCACCAACATCCGCAGCATCGCCGTCGGCGGCCTGATGGACTAGTCAGTCGGATTCGGGAGCGCGGCCATGGACCTCTCTTTTGTTCCGGCGCAGCTGGTCAGTGGACTGACGACGGCCATGACGCTGTTCGTCACGGCCTCAGGCCTGTCGCTCATCTTCGGTGTGATGGGGATTCTCAACTTCGCTCATGGCAGTCTGTTCATGCTGGGCGCTTTCCTGCTCGCCTCGCTGGCGCGGCTGCTTGGCGCGTCGGGCGTCGGCTTCGTGGCCGCGCTGTTCATCGCATCAGTCGCGGTGGGGGTGATCGGTGCAGCTCTGGAACGCTGGCTCATCTCACGTCTGTACGGCAAGGAGGAGCTGTTTCAGCTGCTCTTCACCTATTCGCTGGTCCTGGTGCTGGCCGACTGCGTCCGGATGGTGTGGGGAGTCAACCAGCAATCCGTGATGCGACCGGCGATGCTGTCCGGATCCTTCGAACTCGCTGGTGCGACGCTTTCCCACTACAACCTGCTGCTCATTGGCGTGGGATTCGCCATTGTGCTCGGTCTGTGGTTCCTGCTGCACCGCACCCGCATCGGGGAGCTGATCCGCGCTGCGTCGCAGGATCGAGAAATGCTGCTGATGCTCGGCAAGAACGTGCGCTGGATTCAGACCGGCGTCTTCGCGCTGGGGGCCTTCCTCGCCGGCTTGTCGGGTGCGCTGATGGCGCCGCTGGTGTCGGTGGTTCCAGGCATGGACTCCGAGATCATCATCGTACTGTTCATCATCGTGGTGATCGGCGGGCTTGGCTCACTGGCCGGCACGCTTGTGGGTTCGCTCGTCTACGGCGTCGTCTACTCATTCACCGTGTACTTCTTCCCTCAGCTTGCTCTGTTCGTTGTCGCAGCCCTCATGGTGATCACCCTCACCTTGCGCCCGCAGGGCCTGCTCGGTCGGCGGATTGGCTAGTGCTCCCGCAGATAGGTGCATCATGAAGAGTCATACTGAAGCCACGCTCGCGCTGATCCTGTTTCCTTTGGCGCTCGGCATCGGCATCTTCGGCTCCCGCCTCTGGTTGAACTTTGGTGCCGAGGTGGCGATCTGGGCATTGTTCGCCGTCAGTCTGAATCTCCTGGTCGGCTTTGGCGGCATGGTGTCGTTCGGCCATGCCGCCTACTTCGGCCTCGGCGCCTATGGCGCGGGGCTCGCCGCCATGCGCTGGGGCATCGGGCTCGTTCCGGCCACATTGATCGGCATGGGCTTGGCGGCACTCTTCGCGTTGCTGTTCGGCATGCTGTGCGTGCGGCGATCGAAGGTCTATTTTGCGATGTTGACACTCGCATTCAGTCAGCTGGTGTGGGCGGTGGCCTTCCGATGGAACGACCTCACTGGCGGTGATCAGGGGATCAATGGCTTGCCGATGCCGCAGTTCGAGAACCTGCTGGGGTGGACCAATCAGCGCTGGTTCTACTGGATCTGCCTCGTGCTGCTGTGCGCCGTCCTGTACTTGTTGTATCGCCTGGCGCGCTCTCCATTTGGCACCCTGCTCAATGCGGCGAAGCTCAACCCGGAGCGGGTGCAGTTCCTGGGTACCTCGGTGCCGAGGGTGCAGCTGGTGGCCTTCGTGATCGCCGGTGCGCTGGCGGGACTCGCTGGCGCGCTGTTCGCTTTCCATACCCGGGGACTGTTTCCCGACTATCTGTTCTGGACAAAGGGTGCCGAGGCGCTGAACATGGTCGTTCTGGGCGGCATGAATCAGTTGCTCGGACCTGTGCTCGGAGCCGCCGCGCTGCTGTTCATCAATCAGGAGGCTACCGCCGTCACCGAGTACTGGTCCGCAGTGACCGGTGTGATGCTTGGTGCGCTGATCCTCTTCGCGCCCGGCGGTCTTGCGGGCGGTCTGCAGCGATTGTTCGAGCTAACCAAGCGCAAGGGTGCACGCAAAGCCGGCCAATCCGTGACCGATCTTGAAGCCGATCTCCGGAGGCCTCAATGAGCGTGCTGATCGAGATCGAGGGCCTGAGCAAGACCTTCAGCGGATTCAAGGCACTGAGCGAGGTGGGTTTTGCCATCCCCGAAGGCAAGATCACGGCGGTCATTGGCCCGAACGGTGCTGGGAAGTCGACCTTGTTCAACCTCATCACGGGCAAGCTTGTGCCCAGCAGCGGGGCAATCCGACTGCGGGGCCGCGATATCACCACGCTGCCACCGGAGGCGCGGGTACGCAGCGGGTTCGGCAGGACTTTCCAGCGCACCAGTGTGTTCGGTGAAATGAGCGTGCGGGAGAACCTTCGGACCGCGCTGTTGTGCCAGGGACGTCACGTCTGGTCGTTCTGGCGCGCGGCAACTGCCTTCTTCGAGTCGGACGTCCAGGCGCTCGCGTCGCGCTTCGAGCTCGGCGACGCGTTGGATCTGCAGGCCAAGACCATGTCGCACGGCGATCAGAAGCAGCTCGAGCTGGCCATGGCCGTCGCCCAGACGCCCAAGGTGCTGTTGCTGGACGAGCCTTTGGCAGGAATGTCGCCGGTGGAGACACGAACAGCCGTCGCAGCCATCGTCGACGAGGTTCGCCAGCGCGGCATCACGCTCCTGTTCACTGAGCATGACATCGATGTGGTGTTCGAGATTGCCGACGTGATCGTGGTACTGGACAAGGGGCGCTTGATCGCCAGTGGGCCAGCGGCGCAGATCCGTACCGATTCGAGGGTGCAGGCTGTCTATCTCGGCCAGAGCGATGCGCTCGAGGCGTCGGCACCGCAGTGACCAACAGGCCTTCTCCGAACTTATCCGACCATGGAACCAATCCTCGAAGTTCTTGCGCTGAAGGCCGGCTATGGCTCTAGCCAAATTCTCTTTGACATTGCATTCAATGTCTATGACGGTGAATGCGTCTGCCTGCTCGGCCGTAACGGGATGGGCAAGACGACCACGATGCGCAGCGTGCTCGGCCTGACACGCCGCCTCGGTGGCAGCGTGCGCTTCCGCGGTCGCGACCTTGGCCGAGCATCGGGCTTCGAGGTTGCCAGGCTGGGCATCAGCCTCGTCCCAGAGGACCGACGCATCTTTGCTGATCTGACCGTCGAGGAGAATCTGCGAGTTGCGGACGCGCGCGGAGAATGGACGCTGTCACGCGTATATGCGCTCTTTCCCGAGCTTCAGGAGTTCGCGACTCGCAAGGGTGGGCTGCTGTCGGGTGGACAGCAGCAGATGCTGACCATTGCACGTTCGCTAATGACATCCCCCCGCCTCCTGCTGCTCGACGAGCCGTCGGAAGGAATCGCCCCGATCGTCGTGCAGCGGCTGCGCGACCAGATCCGGGAACTCAAGCGGTCTGGGCTGACCCTGGTGCTGGCCGAGCAGAGCCTCGCATTCTGCCTGGCAGTGTCTGACCGGGTCGTTGTGCTTGAGAAAGGACACGTGCGCTACAGCGGAACAACCTCCGCATTCTCGAGCGATGCTGCATTGCAAAAGAGGCTGCTTGGCGTAGGGCACTGATTCACACTATTGAAGAAAACCATATGACAGCAAGGATCACCGAGAAAGCGCCGGCAGAAGCCTACGGTCCCTCAGATCGCCGAATTCCCTTGCGCAAGCGCGAGGGATTCGTCCCCCAAGTGCAGCGCTGGTCCTTCCAGTTGCCGCCCGACTGCATGCAGATGCGCGTGGGCTTCCTGGCGGTGCAAGGCCTGGACGATGCAGCGCTCGAGCAAAGCGCCTTCTTTCGATGGGCACAGAGTGCGCTGTCGCATGCTGCCGGTCCGACGACTTTCGATCACGCTCGATTCACCGACGCGCAGGGATTGCGCAATCACGTGATCGCGGCCTACTGGGTTGACGAGCGTCGGTTCGAACGCTGGCGCTCCGACGACGTGCTGCAGTCGTGGTGGGCCTCGAATGAACGTCTGCACGACAAGACGGGCGTGTGGCGCGAGATACTGCGCGTGCCGCGTGAACGCCAGGAGAGCATCTACTGGCGGGACTATCCGGCAGGGCTGATGTCGAGCGACGAGGTGGCGATCTATCCGACCCCTTACTGTGGCTACTACGGTGCGATGCGCGACCGCATTCCGCTGGCCGCGCGTGATCCCCTGGATGGGCCGGAAGACTCCGGGCTTGTTGAGCCGACCGGGCGTGCTGGATACGGCGAACGCTGGCGTATCACCCCGCCTCACAATCTGGCCGTGATCCGCTCAGCCAATACGTGGGGACGCATGGACGAGGAGCAACTGGCCGACTACGAGAAGAATCTCAGGCAGCCGCTGGAGAACGGCATGGCCTACTTGCGCGAATCACCGTTGCCTACCGGCTGCGCCTCGTTGCGCATGCAACGCAAGTTCGACGCGCAGGGGCGCCCACTGCCCGAGGAGCATGCGCTCGGGCATTTTCTTTCGCTACGCCACATGGAGGCTTGGGCGGAGAACCACGCGACGCATGCGGCAATCTTCAAAGCCGCGATATCTCGCTACAAGCGCTACGGCACTGACAATCAGCTGCGTACCTGGCATGAGGTCTATGTGCTTCCGGCCGGCGATCAGCTCTTCGAGTACATCCATTGCGGCCCGAAAACCGGTCTGCTGCGATGGTTCGACGGCGAGCGTGTGGGCTGAGAAAGCCTGTTTCGCGGCGCCGGGGCTTCCGCCACGCGAGGGGCCCGCACTGGCAAAGTCCATGCACGTGAGGGAAAGTCCGCGGGCAACGAACCGGGCGCGGTCCTGAGGATCCCGTTGCCGGTGCTGCATTCTGCATGCCCGCAGACGAGGCCACGGTGCGGGCGCGTCGGCTAGCCGCGCGGCTCCACGTCTGGGGGGCCGTTGAGCCATTCTTGCTTCGACTCGAAGAGCCGCTGCAGGTATTCAGTGACGGCTCGGATCCGGGACGAGTATTGGAGGTCATGGTGCACGCTCACCCAGAGCGTTCGCATCACCCTTGCCGTATCGGCGAGCACCGGCACCAGCGTGTCCTCTTTCACGACGGAGAATTTGGGAAGCAACACCAGGCCCAGTCCAGAGGCTGCGGCGGCCATCTGCGCCAGCATGCTGTTGGATTGGAAGCTCATGTTCGGTCTTGTGATCAGCTCATCGAGCCAGCGTACGGCGTCGAGCTGGATCAGGTCGTCCAGATATCCCACGAACTGATGTTTCGGAAGGTCGGCCAGACTCGCGGGTGTTCCGTGGTTCTCGAGATAACTCCGCGAGGCATACAGGTACAGCGCGAACGAGCCCGCTGTCTCGCATGCCAATCCTTGTCCGATCGGTTTGAAAAAGCTGACGAAGACGTCGGCTTCTCTGCGGCTGACATTGACAATGGATGGGGAAGTTACGAGTTCCACCCGCAGCTTGACGTACTTGCGCAGCAGTGAGGCGAGGTGGCGAGCCACGAAGGTGGTACCGATCCCCTCCATCATCGCGATGCGCACGCTGCCCGACGGCTCTCTGTCGGTTCCGCCGAGTTCCTCCTGCAGCGACAGGATCGCGCGCTCCATGTTCTCGGCCTGGAGCGCGAGGACATGAGCCAGCTCGGTGGGCTTGAGTCCGGCGCGGCGACGTTCGAACAGGGGACCGCCCAAACACAGCTCCAACTGTGACAGCCGGCGGCTGACCGTGGAGTGATCGATGTGGAGCTGTCTAGCCGCCTGGGACAGGCTGCCGGTGCGGTTGATATGCAGGAACAGGCGCACATCGTCCCAATTGAGATTGGTGAGAGGTACCTTCTTGGTCGTCATGCGGCCTTCTTGTGCGTGGTCGTGTGCAATGTTGCTCCTCGTGGCTTAGATATCAGTTTGTATGGTGATGCGCAATACAGAAGAACACTGCGCTTGAACGACAACGATGGGAGCGGGAAAGCAATTTGCGTTCCGTCGCCGGCGGCGGTGTGCCATGGCCGTCGCTAGGCCGTGGCGTTTGACGCATGGGCTGGCGCCTGCGGGGCAAGCGGCCGTTTTCCGGCGAAGAGGGTTCTCCACCCGAAGTTGAAGGTTCGGGCTGGAGAACGGGGCCGGAAGAACTCAGCCGGTGGGCTGCTCGACGTGCGCCTGGCGTCGGTACAGGAAGTCCATGAGTGCGCGCCTGCACTCCGCATAGGTGGGGTCGGTTGCCAGGATGACGCGGTCGCGCGGGCGTTCGATCGGGACGTCGAGGATCTCCCCGATGCGTGCCGCGGGACCGTTGGTCATCATGACGATGCGGTCCGCAAGGAGTACCGCCTCGTCCACGTCATGCGTGACCATGACGACGGTGCTTTCGGTTTTCTCGACGATGCCGAGCAGTTCGTCCTGCAACTTGGCGCGCGTGAGCGCGTCGAGCGCGCCGAATGGCTCGTCCATCAGCAGGACCTGCGGTTCCATGGACAGCGCTCTGGCGATGCCGACGCGCTGCTTCATGCCGCCGGAGATTTCGCTAGGCTTCTTGTGCGCGGCATGAGCCAGGCCGACCATCGCAAGCGCCGCTTCGGTGCGGTGATCGACCGCGGAAGCGGACTCGGCACGAAACACGCTGCACACGGCCATGCGCACGTTGTCGAAGCAGCTGAGCCACGGCAAGAGAGAATGGTTCTGGAATACCATCGCCCGCCGAGGTCCCGGCCCACGGATGACCTCCCCATCGCACGAGACGGTTCCAGCGGTCGGGGATGCCAGGCCGGCGAGCAGATTGAGCAGCGTGGATTTGCCGCAACCGGAATGGCCGATCAGGGCAACGAACTCGCCTCTGCGGATCTCGAGGTTGATCTCGCTGCGCGGAAAATTCGCCTTTGGGCGTGCTGAAGGTCTGCCGCACATTGCAAACGCGCAGAAACCCGGGCGTGGTGGTCGAGACAGTTGAGAAAGTTGGCCGCAACATCGTCTGACCTCTCATTCACGGAAGCTCAACTGCTTCATCAATGCGCCGAGCGCCTGGTCGAGCACCAGACCGACAATGCCAATCATGACGATGGCGACGATGATGCTGGAGATCTGCAAGTTGTTCCATTCGTTCCAGACGAAGAAGCCGATGCGGCTCTGGCCCACCACCATTTCCGCCGCCACGATCACCAGCCAGGCGATGCCGATCGAGATGCGCATTCCAGTCAGAATCATGGGAGCTGCTGCCGGAAAGCATCGGCGCACTGGCTGAGGCCTTGGCGATGATGGCGTCCGCAGAGCATCGCCTCGCCGCCATGCAGCTCCGAAACTGGCATGTCTTTGATATAGGCGGGAATATCGATGCCGTGGTAGTCGCCTCCATCTGCGCCGTAGGACCAGACGAAACGCGCGGCAGGCGATACGCACGCCTGCTTCAGCACTTCGGACAAACGCACACCGCGCCAGACAACGTTCGCCACACGGCGCACCGGCACCGTAGGGTGCAACGGGTGCCCCGCGGCGCATCTGACCTGGCCCTCTTCAGTGGAGCGGGTGATGCACACGATGAAGCTGCCGCCCGAAAAGCACTTGCTCATCACCGCGCAGAACGCGCGCATCACGCTGGACCATGGGTTCGCAGCGCCTATTCCGCCGGCGCACTCGGCGAGCGTTTCGAGGTTGCGCTGCGCGACATGATGGGCGCTCGGTTCCTGCCCGGCGCGCGTCTGCGCGCGTCAGCGCTGAAGAAGGGGCGCCGAGGGGGTGATCGGAATTCCTGCCGGACACGACCCCACGCACGATCGCAGCATCGAGGGACGGCGCGGATACATGCGGCGCATGGCCGAGATGGGCATGGAATCGATCACCGGGCCACTGACTGACCCATCGTGTGCACAATGGGGGCGCAGACCTCGCCGGTCCAGGGCAACATCGCCGCAAGTTCGGCAATTGGTTTGGTGAGTTTGATTACGCCCGTCAGGCCGGAGGCGAAGGCTAGGAGCCGGGCCACCCAGATGCTGGCTTGGAGAGCGACCCCAGGTTCAGAACCGCGGAAGGATACGACGGAGTGTTCGGTGCGTCCGGGTTCCGAGTGTGCACAAGCCTGTCAACCGGCCATGCGGAAATGGACAAGCAATGACTGGAGCGACCTTCGATATGTGGTGGCGATCACCGGCGGCGGCACGCATGCTGGGTGTCTCTGATCCCACGGCCCTGCGCATCCAGGCACTGGAGCAGGCCATCGGCGCACCATTGTTCTACCGCTTGCACCACGAGCTCACTGAGGGGGCCGGCAACCGGCTGATGCCGGGCTTCGATCGAGATCGTTGTCGCGAGCGCGCGGCGGTCCATCGACGTGAGGGCCACTGAGTTGACTGGCACGATCAGGTTCACCACGACCGATTCCCTGGTCCATCCTCACCTGGGTCGAACGCACTGCGTCGGCGTGTTCATGCAGCATGCTGGAGGCCCGGTACGCGACGTGCTGCGTGGCGATGCGGAGGTGCTGCGGTGAGCGCCGACAGGCCCGATCTGGCCGCGCCGCTTCCGCACACCCAAGACGGTGACGCGGCACCCGCCTGGGCAGTGATCGACTCTCGCTGGCGGGTGTTTCTGCGCGTCGTCGAGGCCGGCAGTCTGAACAAGGCGGCCGCCGCGTTGGCAATGCCGCAGTCGGCGATCAGCCGAGCGATCGCGCACCTGGAGCGGCAATGCGGTGAGCGGCTATTCGTGCGCACGGGCCGCGGCGTTGTGCTCACCGAGTTCGGCGCACAGTTATTGCCGCGCGTGGTTCGGTTGGCGGCGGACGCCGACACGCTAGTCGAAGACATCCGGGCTGCGCGGGGTCAGCCGATGGGCGACGTGCTGATCGGGCTGCTGCCATCAGCGGTGCCGCGCTACGCGGGGCCGCTGGCGTCGACGGTGCGTGAGTGCATGCCCGGTGTGCGGCTGCACCTGGTCGAAGGGGCAAGCGCGCAGCTCGAGGAACAGTTGCGCGAAGGCCGGCTCGACATGGCAGTGGTGCTGCGTGAGGACGCAACAAGCGTTGGCGACGAGCGCATCCTTGCGCGGGTGCCATTGCACTTGATCGGCCGTCTCGGTGACGCGGTGCTGGCGGGAGGGGAGGTGCCACTGATCAGGATCTCCGAGTTGCCGCTAATCCTGCCTGCCCGACCGCACCTATTGCGCACGCGCCTGGATCGATTGGCGGCTGAACACGGACTGCGCCTGCACGTCGTGATCGAGGCCGACTCGGTGCACCTGCAGTACGAGGTCGCGGCGGCGGGAGGTGGCTATGCGATTGCGGCGGTCCCTGACGGTGCGGGCGACGCGCGGCTCGCTTCCGCGTGCATCGTGCAGCCCCAGCTCGAGCGCTTCGTCGTGCTCGCCGAATCGCCGCGCCGGCCTCACACGCGCGCCTCACGAGAGGTGCATCGGCTAGTCTGCGCGCTCGCGGACAAGATCACCGCCCGCTGACGAGGGCGCTACGCTCCATCCGTTTTTCGCAAGTCTGCCTTGCGCTGGCAGCAGTGCCCGGACCGCGGCTAAGTCGTTAATGTTCCGATCCATCCCAACACTGCCGCCGTCCTGTGTCCGACACCGCTACCCTGGCGCCGCCCGCGCCCACCCTGTTCCTCGGTGACGCCGACGTCGCTGCGCTCGCCGACTGGCCTTCGACCGTCAACGCCCTGGCCCGCGCCTACGGCCTGCCGGTCTCGGCTGCCATGGTGCCGCCGCGCTCGATGGCGCGCGGCGAAGGCTTCTGGCTGCGCAGCCTGACGGCCATCTCTCCCAGCGGCGCGACCATGGGCTGCAAGCTCATCGCGGCCTCACCGCGCGCGCGCCGCGCCAGCTACCTCATCTCGCTGTTCGACCAGCAGACCATGGCGCTCACGGCGCTGATCGACGGCAACCGCGTCACCGGCCTGCGCACCGCAGCCACCGCAGCGTTGGCTGTCGACCGGCTGGCACCGCAGCGGCCGCTGACCGTGGGCGTCGTTGGCTCGGGTTTTGAGGCGCGCGGTGCGCTCGAATGCCTAGCGGCCGTGCGCACACTGAAGTCGGTGCGAGTCTTCAGCCCAACGCCGACCAGCCGCGAACGCTTCGCGCAGGGCTTCCGCCCCGCGCTGGACATCACGGCCGTCGACTCCCCCGAGGCCGCGGTCCGCGCGGCCGATGTCGTGCTGTGCGCGGCGCGCAGCCGCGACGAATCGCCGGTGCTTCGCGGCGCCTGGCTGCCTGCCGGCACCACCGTAGTTTCGCTTGGCTCGACTCTGCCCGAGCAGCGCGAGGTCGACGAAGAGACGATGGCGCGCGCCGCCTGCATCGTCGCCGACATGCCCGAGGAAGTGATGCACGACACGGGTGACGGCATTGCTGCCACAAATGCGGGCGTCGATCTGTCTGGCAAGCTGGTGCCGCTTTCCGATCTGGTGGCCGGCCGCATTGCGCCACGGCGCAGCGCCGCCGACATCGTGCTCTACAAGTCGGTCGGCTCGGCGCTGCAGGACATCGTCGTGGCCGAGATTCTGTTTGCCCGTGCGCGCCAGTTCGGCCGCGGTGTAGACATGCCCGCCAGCATCGTGCCCATTGCCAAGTGAAGTTCAAGGAGAATCGAATGCCCAACTACAAGAAGACCGACGTCCGCGCATGGGCGCGCCAGCACCTCGTCGGCTGCTCGGCAGTCACCATCCCCAGCTACAGCGCCGACCTCAAGCGCTTGAACGAGCTCGGGATCCGCCACGACATCGAGCGCGTCGTGAAGCTGGGCTTCACCTACACACTGCTGTGTTCCGAGGTGGCGATCACCGCCGAGGAGAACGCCCAGTTCACCGACTGGGCCCGCGACACCGCGGGCAGCAAGCTTGGCCTGTTCTTCCACGCCGCATTCGGCACGCTGGCCGACAACATCGAGGCCGTCAAGCTGGCCGAGAAGGCCGGTGCAGACCTGGTGCTGCTGTCGTACCCGTCGAACTTCTGGCCCACCAGCGAGCAGGAGATCTACGACTACACCAAGGCCTTCTGCGACGCGACCGACTTGGGCGTGATGCTGTTCCCGATCCCGACCTGGGGCTTCGAGCGCGTGCACCCGGCCGGCATGTCGCTGGAGTTGATGCGCCGAGTGCTGAAGGACTGCCCCAACGTCGTTGCGATCAAGTCCGAGCAGGGCTTCCCATTGCCTGCCGGTATCTGCGAGATGTACCACCACTTCCGCGACGAGGTGGTGATCAGCTGTCCGATCGAGGCCGACGCGATCCCGCTGATGAGCCTGATGAAGCTGCAGTTCTCCGGCACCAGCAACACGCAGTGGATGGGGGACTACTATCCGCGCGCCTTCGAACTGGCCCGTACCGGCCGTTTCGAAGAGGCGATGAAGCTCTACTGGAAGGTCAACCCCGCCCGCCAGGCCAACACAGCCGCGTCGGCGGCCTCGGCGCCCGCCATTGGCGCGCTCAACCGCACGCAGTGGAAGTATCAGGACTGGCTGGCCGGCTTCAACGGCGGGCCGCTGCGCGCGCCGTCGCTGCGCATCCCCGACCGCTGGATGAAGTCGCTGCGCCAGGGGCTGGTGGCCTCGGGCTGCGAAGTCACGCCCGACCCCGATTCGGCCTTCATCGTCGGCCGTTACCCGTGCTGAGCGAGAGTCCACGATGAAACACCTGCTCAAAGACGCCACGCTCTGGCGCGAAGCCGCCTTCATCAGCGGCGAATGGGTGGCCGCGACGCCGCATGGCCGCTATGCGCTGCACAACCCGGCCGACGGCTCGCGCCTGGTCGAGCTTCCGCGCTGCCGGGAGGACGAGACGCGTCGCGCCATCGATGCCGCGCAGGCCGCCTTCGGCCCCTGGCGGCGCACCACCGCCAAGGCGCGCGGCGAGGTGCTGCGTCGCTGGTACGAGCTGATCGTTCAGCACAAGGAAGACCTGGCCACGCTGATCACGCTCGAGGAGGGCAAGCCGTTGGCCGAGGCGCGCGGGGAGATCGACTACGCCGCCGGATTCGTGCGCTGGTTCTCGGAAGAGGCCACACGCGTGCGCGGCGACATGATTCCGGGCGTCAAGGAGACGCAACGCATCGTCGCGCTGCGCGAGCCCGTCGGCGTATGCGCCGCGATCACGCCGTGGAATTTCCCTGCCGCGATGATCACGCGCAAGGCCGGCCCGGCGCTGGCCGCCGGCTGCACGATGGTGGTCAAGCCCGCCAGCCAGACGCCGATGACGGCGCTCGCGCTGGCCGAGTTGGCCCACCGCGCCGGCGTGCCAGCGGGCGTGTTCAGCGTACTCACCGGCAACGACACGCGTGCCATCGGCGGCGAGCTCACTTCCAACCCCGCAGTGCGCAAGATCACGTTCACCGGCTCCACCGAAGTCGGCCGCGTATTGCTGACGCAGGCCGCGCAGACCATCAAGAAGTGCTCGATGGAACTGGGTGGCAATGCGCCCTTCATCGTCTTCGACGACGCCGACCTCGATGCCGCTGCCGACGGCGTGATGTCGGCCAAGTTCCGCAACACCGGCGAGTCGTGCATCGGCGCCAACCGCGTGTTGGTGCAGTCCGGCGTCTACGACGCGCTGGCCGAACGCATCGTCGAGCGCGTGGCGAAGCTGCGGGTCGGCAACGGCCTGGAACCAGACGTGAACCTCGGCCCGCTGATCGACGCCGCCGGCGTCGAGAAGGTCGAGGAGCACGTGGCTGATGCGCTTGCCAAGGGCGCGCGGTTGCTGCATGGCGGGCGCCGCCACGCACTGGGGGGCAATTTCTTCGAGCCGACCGTGCTGGCCGACGTGACGAGCGCGATGCGCATCGCGCACGAGGAGACCTTCGGCCCGGTGATGCCGCTTTTCCGCTTCGAGACCGAAGAGGAGGCCATCGCGATGGCCAACGACACCGAGTTCGGCCTGGCCGCCTACCTGTACAGCCGCGATGCGGCACGCATCTGGCGCAATGCCGCGCGCATCGAGGCGGGCATGGTCGGCATCAACTGCGGGCTGATCTCTAATGAGGTGGCGCCCTTCGGCGGCATCAAGCAAAGCGGCCTGGGCCGCGAGGGCTCGCACCTGGGGATCGACGAGTACGTGGAGGTGAAGTACCTCTGCTGGGACGGGCTGGACGCAGTATGAGGTCGCGCGTGAGAACCTGGGGCATGAGACAACATCGATTCCTCATGGGACTGGCCACAGCGGTGGTCTCGCTGTCGTGCGCCGCGCAGACGGTTCCGGCCACGCTTCGGCTGGTCGTTCCGTTCCCGGCTGGTGGCGTGACAGACCTGGCGGCGCGCGGGCTGGCCGAACGGCTGGGCCCGGCGCTCGGGCAGACCGTGATCGTTGAGAACAGGCCTGGCGGTGGTTCGCGCATCGGCACTGACGTGGTGATGAAGGCTGCGCCGGACGGGCAGACTCTGCTGTTTACCAACACCAGCTACACCATCCTGCCGATCGTCGATCCGGCCGTGAAGTACGAGGCCGACAAGAGCCTCTTGCCGGTGGGCATGCTGGCCAGCTATGGCCTGTCGCTGGTGGTGGCCAATGCGCTGCCCGTGAAGTCGCTGCCCGAGCTGGTGGCCTATGCGCGCAGCCATCCCGGCAAGCTGAGCTATGGCAGCTCGGGCCCGGGCAGCGGCACGCACTTCCTCGGCGAGTACTTCAAGTCGCTGACGGGCACGTTCATCGTTCACGTTCCTTATCGGTCCACCGCTGGCGCACTCAACGACGTGGCCGGCGGTACGCTGGACATGGCTTTCGATGCCACCGCGAAGGCATATGCCGAGGCAGGCAAGGTGCGCATGCTGGCCGTCACAGGCGTGCACCGCGATCCTCGCATGCCGGGCGTGCCCACGGCGGTGGAGGCGGGGCTCAAGGACTTCGCGGTCGTGAGCTGGGTCGGTCTGCTGGCGCCGGCGGGCACGCCGGCTGCCACCGTGACGCGCCTGAACACCGCGCTGAACGAAGCACTGGCAGCACCGGCACTGCGCCAGCGGCTGCAGGACATGGGGTTGACGCCTGAGGGCGGTGATGCCCAGCGCATGCTGCGCCAGATCCGTGAGGATGTGCGGCTGCACCGGCAGATAGCGGAACGGGCCCGGCTGCGATTCGAGTAGCGGGGTTCCTCGGTATGTTGCCGAATTCGTGCAGGCACGACCCTCCGAGCGACGGGGAGGCGCCCGAGCGGGAGATCCTGCGTACCTACTTCGAAAACCTGCTGTACCTGCTGCGACGCCAAGGTGTGGGGCTGGCCGAGGAAGCGCTGTGCCGTGTTCGCCTCACGCGCGACGACGTCGCTACCGCGTCGGAACGCCTGAGCTTCGACGCCTTCTATGCCTTGCTCAGCTGGCTGCATGCGTCGCATGCCCTGCCGGTGCCCGGCCTGCAGCTGGGCTTGCGACTGAGCCTGCGCGACTTCGGCATCTTCGGCCAAGCCCTGCTGGGCGCCGGGAGGTCTGGGGAGGCGCTGAATCTCGCGCAGCGCTTCTACGGCTCCGCGTGGCGGCATGTGCGTCTGGAGGTGTTCCGCGAACGCGACATGGTGGTCTGCCGCTATCTCCCACAACCCTCTGCGGTATGTCATCCGGTGCCGCTGGCCCAGGCGATGACGGCGATGAGCGCCGCGGTCACGCGCGAACTGGTGCCAGGCGTCGAGCCGGATCGCTTTGAAGTGCGCTACGGTTTCCGGACCCCGCCCGACGCTTCCGAATACCGCCGGCGGCTCGGGTGTCGCGTGCAATTCGGCCATGCTTGGCATGAGGTGCGGCAGCCGGCCGCATGGTTGGAACAGCCGCGTGACCCGTGCTCGGTCGTGTCGGCCGCGCCCCTGCGCGCCCTCGGCGCCTGGCAGCGACAGCAGCATCCGGTCGAGATCGAGGGGCGGGTTCGGCAACTGTTGATGGCGCAATGCGACGACGGCTTCCCGTCGCTGGAAGAGGTGGCGCGGCGCATCGGCATCGCGTCGCGCACGCTGCGGCAACGGCTGGCGGCCCGCGGCGTGTCGTTCCGCGCGCTGCTGCTGGAAATCAGGCTCGACATGGCGCGGCGCCACCTGGCTCGCACGGGGGTCAGCGCGGCCGAGGCGGGGGCCCTTGCCGGCTATCGCCATCCGGCCAGTTTCCATCGTGCCTATCGCCAGTGCTTCGGCGTTGCCCCGGGGCACGACGGCGAGAGCGGGTAAACGCTGAGCTGCTTGGCGCGCACCGTGCCGAAAGTGCGATGACGCCGCCGGTCCGGATTTTCATAATGTGCTGCATCGCTTCTGTCAGGAAATCCCGATGTATCCGCTCGAAGATGGCCAACTCTTTCCGCGCAACCAGTGGTGGGTGGCGGCGCAAAGCGGCGAGGTGGGCCGCACCTTGCTGGCGCGCACCCTGCTCGAGGAAGAGCTGGTGTTCTACCGCAAGGCCAATGGCGAGCCGGTGGCACTGGCCGGCCGCTGCCCACATCGGCTATTTCCCCTCGTCAATGGCAAGCTGATGGGCGACGACGTCGCCTGCGGCTACCACGGCTTCGTCTTCGGCGGTGACGGCCGCTGCGTGCACATCCCCACACAGGACAAAGTGCCCACGTCGATGCGGGTGCGCCAGTACCCGGTGGCCGAGCATATGGGCTGGGTATGGGTCTGGATGGGCGATCCCACGCTGGCCGATCCGGCGCTGCTTCCTCGTCCGGCTTGCGCCGGGCCCGGCTGGCTGTTCTGGCATGGCATCACCACGCACATCAAGGCGCGCTACACGCTGCTTCTGGACAACCTGTTCGACTTGACTCACGTAGCCTACGTGCATGCCTCGGTGTTCAACTTCCCCGAAGGCGAGGACCCCCCGGGCTTCGACGCGCCGTTGTCACTGCGCGTGGAGGGCGACCACCTTTTCGCCGCCCGGCCGCTGTGCGGCGTGCCGTATGACGACTACGCCACGCTGCAGTTTGGCCCTGGGCAGGGCACGATGGATCTCGACTCGCCGTCCGACTACCATGGGCCGGCACTGATTGTGACCGGCACGGTTCACCGGTTGCACGACGAGAAGGCCGGGTCGCTGGCCATCATGCATCCTGACGGCCAGCGCGGCGGAGCGCTGCGAGTCTTTCATGGCGTCACCCCGGAGACCCGCTCCTCGACGCACTACTTCTCCGCGTTCTCGCGTGACTACCGGCTCGATGATGAGGCGTTCTCGCAGCAGTTTGCGCAGATCGACCGCGGTATTCGGCAGGAGGACATCGACGCACTGGAGGCCATCGAGCCGGCCGCGGCACGCGCAACCACGGCGCAAGAGCAATCCGGGCTGCAGGATGCTGCGGGCATTCGCGTGCGCCGCATGCTGTCGCAGCAGATCGCGCGCGAGACGGCCGTGCTGCGGCCCGGCGGGCAGCCGCGTCCGTGAATGTCCGCTGCATCAAGGTTCGATGTGCGGAACGGCCAACCCACTTGTGCGCCCGCGGCGTACCGATCGACGCCTACCCTGGTGTGGATCGAGCAGGGGCACGTCTTCATCGCGCCCCGTTGAATCGAATACCGGAACAGGAGAGAAGCATGGGATTTCTGCGCAATGCCTGGTATGTGGCCTGCTGGAGCGAAGACGTCCAAGCGGGGGAGCTGTTCCGTCGCAAGCTGCTCGAAGAGGACGTGGTCTTCTATCGCAAGGCCGATGGCGATCCGGTGGCTCTGTTCAACCGCTGCCCGCATCGATTCATCCCTTTGCACCTTGGGCATCTGAAGGGTGACACGATCGAATGCTGCTATCACGGCCTGCAGTTCGACTGCACGGGCCGCTGCATCAAGAATCCGCACGGCGACGGCAGGATACCGGCCGCCGCCAATGTGCGAAGCTACCCGGTGGTGGAGCGGCACGGCATCGTGTGGATCTGGATGGGCGATCGCGAGGCCGATGCCGCACTCATTCCCGACTACAGCATGCTGGACGCCGGCTCGGGCTTCCACACCACCAAGGGCGCGATCAACATCGCCGCCAACTACATATTGATGGGCGAGAATCTGCTCGACCTCAGCCATGTGGCATACCTGCACAAGGGCCTGCTCGGCAGCGCCCAGATGTTGCAGACCCTCCCCGTCGTCCGCGAGGAAAACGGTGCGCTGCACGTGGACCGCGACATGCCCAACGTGGACGTGCCAGCGGTCTTCAACATGCTGTTTCGCCAGGACGGCAAGCCTGTGGACGCTTGGCAGAACATGCGCTGGACGGCGCCGGGCTGCTATCTGCTCGACGCCGGCGTGAAGGCGCGGGGCGGCGAGCGTGAGGTTCGTGGTTGGTACTACGGCATCCACCTGGTGACGCCCGAAACCTCATCGACTACGCACTATCACTTTGCCTCCGCGAGGCCGCCCGGCACGGCGTTCGATGCAGCCACCGACGAGGAGCTGGCGCGCCTGCGCCGCATCGCATTCGCCGAGCAGGACAAACCCATCGTCGACGCCCAGCAGCGGGTCGTCGGCGACCAGGATCTATGGGCCATGAAGCCCGCGTTGCTGGCCATCGATGCCGGACCCGTGCGCATGCGCCGAACGATCGAGGGATTGATCAGAGCTGAACGGGAGGCTGCCGCCGGCCATTGAGAGCGCCCCCAGGGCCGGGCTCGCCCGTACACGGCACTGTGGGCGGCGATCGCGCACCCCGAGAAGGTGCGAGCGCTGGCCTTGACCGAGCCGCCGGTCTTGCCTTCAGCTGATCGGGTGCGCGGGGGCCGGGAAGCCCGACTGCAGTTCGAACGCGAGGTGTTTGCACCGTCCGGCGAGGACTTCCGGGCCGGCCGTCCCGGGCGTGCCGTGGAACTCCTGACGACGGGCATCAACGGCAGGGGCCGAGCGAGGCGACGACGCCGTCGGGTCTCGCCCGCCGGTTGTGCAAGCCGAGGCGATGCACGCGCTGGCGCTCTCCTCGAACCCCTATCCGATCGTCGATGCGGATGCGCTCGCCGCGCTGCGCGTGCCGACGCTGCTGCTTCGGGGAGAGCGAACCATGCCCGTGCACCGGGCCACGTTCGCGGCTCTGACAGAACTGATGCCTCGCACGCACACCGTCCCGGGGTGCGGCCACGGCGTTCATCGAGACAATCTGTAGGCCTTCAACACGCTGGTGCTGGAGTTCCTGCGGGAACTGCAGTGACGCCGGTGGCCGGTTGATGTCAGGCGGGCGAGACGAACGGCAGCAGCAGGTGGGCGTCGTATCGCCCGCCGACGTGCAGCACGTGCGCGCCCTTGTTCAAGGTCGGCAGCGCCGGCAGCTGCGGCAACTCGGGTCGCACCAGCGTGTCCACGCCGTTGACCGTCAGCTCGAGCGTCTCGCCCGCATGCCAGCGCATCGACATGGGCCATACATCGATTTCGACCGGCACGGTCTCCCCCGGCGAGAGCTTCTGCACCGTGTCGAAGGCGTGTACCGGCAGTTCCGGCCGCGATCGTTCGGGATCGAGCCGGCGCATCGACACCCGCAATCGGCCGTTCGGTCCTTCGTGGCTGGCGCCGGTGACTACGTGCGCCGATTGCACCTGTCCATGGGCGTCCAGCTTTCGCACCGTCACGAACAGGTCCATGTCGTCATGGTCCGGCGCCTCTACCCACAGTTTGGCCTTCACGTGGCCGGTGATCTCGGTTAGGCGATCGAAGGTGACGCGGAATTTGATGCCTGTGGCGTCGGCGCTGTCGTACGACAGCGCTGCCTCCTGTTTCGGCGTTGCGCGCTCCAGGCTGCCCTCGGCAGTGAGATAGAACGGAAGCAGTTCCTGGCGAGCCAGCGGGAACGTGTCCTCCGCGCGGTACACCACATCGGCATGCCCGGGGTCGAGCACCGTCAGCCGCACCGGCGGGGTGGCCTGCCAGCCGTTGTCCAGCCCTTTGAGGACGTGGTCGAAGAAGCGGCGCAGGTCTTCGACGTTGGCGGGGTTGTAAAGATCGTTCCACTCGTGCGTGTTATGCACCCGCAGCCACTTCCGGGTGCTGCCGAGCTGTGACCAACCGCGCAGCGTGCCCGCGGTATGGACCAGATTGGTCCACGACGCGGTGACGTACGCTGGCACCTCGATGCGCGACAGCGCCGCGGCCTTGTCCCGCCAGTACGAGTCGTATAGCGGGTGCTCCGCCTGCATAACCTGCGCGTCCTCGATCCTGCGCTCGCCGGGCAGCGTGCCCAGAATCGCCGGTGAGAAGACTGTTTCCGGAATGCCGCCCCGGCAGGACGAGTCGCGGTACAGGTCGGAGGCGCCCTCCCACGGCGCAATGGCGGCCAGGTGTGGTGGGCGCTGCGCTGCGACGAACCATTGGGTCATCGCCAGATAGGAGTTGCCCGCCAGGCCCACCTTGCCGTTCGACCAGGCACGGGTGCCCGCCCACTCGATGAGGTCGTACTCGTCGCGCGCCTCGCGCTCCCCCCACAGGTGGATGTCGCCTTCGGACGAGAAGATGCCGCGAGGGTCGGGCGAAATGACGGCATAGCCGTGCGAAACCCAGTACGACGGGTTCGGTGCCTCGAACATGTTGAGGCCGTCCTCGAGTTGCCGCGGCACGTCCATCCTTGCAGGGTGCTGGAACGTGTCCAGGTTCAGCGGGCCGAACTGCTTGCCGTAGGGGCTCCAGCCGATCAGCACCGGGCAGTCGTGTGCTTCGACGGGGCGGAACACGTCCACGTAGATGCGCGTTCCGTCGCGCAGCTGCACTTCCGCGTCTTGCTCGAACAGCACGTCGCACTGCAGCGGCAAGACGCCTTCGCGGTGCACGTGCCCGCGTTTGAGTACCTTGGATGCGGGTCGCAGGCCAGGGTAGCCGGTGCGCGCCGTCCCGGCCGCCGGCCGATAGCGCAGGGGCGGGAGGTCATTGGTGTCCAGCATGGTCGTCTGATTGGTAGTAGATCGCCGTTCAAGCCTGCGGCCGAATGTTGACGGTCGAGTTGGACCCGTTGTCCGGGTCGTAGCGGTGCTTGATCTTGGCCAGCCTGGCGAGGTTGTCCCCGTAGCTGATGCCGGCCCACTCGGGATCAGTTTCGCTCGTGAAGTTCATGAAGATCTGCCCGGTGGCGAAGGGCTTCAGGTGCCCCCCCACAGCCTGCGCACCCATTCGATGTTCTTGCGGCCGTCCTTGGGGTCGGACCAGCGCGTCAGGATGAATCCGTTGTACCGACTCTCGCGGTGGAAGAACGCTGTGTCGGTGGGGCTGCGGTCGCGCAGGGGCGTCATGCTGAGGCTCCCACAGCACCATGGCCTTGGGCGACGGCGTGTTGGCGATGTCTCGGGCGATGCGGTACTTGTTGGCGCCTTCGGGCGTGATCACCGGGCAGCCGAGCAGCGCCTCGAGCGCCTTGGCATCCGCGGCCTTGACCGCCGCGAAGGCGTTCGAGATCCGCCCGCCCAGCGCCGCGAAGGCGGCGAGCGCGCCCAGCACCAAGCCCGCGGCGCAGTGAGAGATGCCTGGCTTCATGAGGTCCCTATTTCGTTGAGGTTCGCGACAAGCGGCGCGACTAGCAGTCGGGCCGGGGATTGCAACTGAAGAAACTCGATGATGTGCTTGCGCGTCTTCTCGTCGTCCAACTCGACCCACATCTTGCTGCCTGGCGCGAACCGCTGCGCGTCGCTCAGGAAGGGCTCCAGCGTGGCATTCGACCACGCCAGGTTGAGCTGCCGCAAGGTTGCGGAGTAGCTGTAGCCTTCGGCCATGGCCGACTTCCGCCCGTGGATGGAAGTCAGGGACGGGCCGATCCGGTTCTGCCCTTTCTCGAGCGAGTGGCATGCAGCGCAGTTGCGATGAAACGCGAGCTCTTCATTTGCCACGCTGTTGGCGTCCGCATGAGCCAGGGTCATGGTGCCGGCCAAGCCGGCGGGAGCAGCTTTGCGATGGACATGGCTACCTTAGAAGCGCGGTGAGGGTCAGTGCGCCGCGGCAAGCGCTGCCGCGAGCGTGGTGGCCATGGGCGTTGTCGGCCGCCCGATCAGGCGGCTGAGTTGCCGACCGTCGTCGAACATCGCACCCTCTACCGCCGCCGTGTCGGACTGAGCGACCATGGTGGCCACCGGTTCGGGCAAGCCCGCGCCCATCAGGGCCCCGCGATAGTCGTCTTCGGGCAGGTTGTGATACGGGATCGGCCGGCCGACCTGGCGCCCGATCTCGGCGGCCAGTTCAGCGAGTGTGAAACTGCTGTCGCCCGCAAGTTCGTAGACCTCGTCGGCCTGACCGTCGGCCACCAGTACGGCGGCGGCTGCGGCAGCGAAGTCGTCGCGCGACGCCGCCGCAATGCGGCCGTCTTCGGCGGCGCCGATCAGTGCGCCGTGTTGCAGCACGGCAGGCAGGCTCATCAGGCAGTTCTCGGTGTACCAGCCGTGGCGCAACAGGACGTGCGGGAGACCACAGGCTTTCAGCAGGACTTCGGTCTCGCGGTGCTCGCCGGCCACCGGCAGAGCAGAGACGTCGGCGCGCAGCACGCTCGTGTAGGCCAGCAGCCCGACGCCGGCGGCGCGCGCGGCATCGACCACCGCGCGGTGCTGCGGCACGCGGCGCCCGATCTCGCTGGAGGAGATCAGCAGCACCTTGTCCGCCCCGCGAAAAGCCGTCGCCAGCGTCTGCGGCCGGTCGTAGTCTGCCTGGCGGACCTGCACGCCGCGGGCGGCCAGGTCCTGGGCCTTCGCGGGTGACCGTACGGCCGCCACCACGCCCGAGGCGGGCACGCTCTTCAACAGTTCTTCGATGACAAGGCGGCCGAGTTGGCCGTTGGCCCCGGTGACGACGATCATGGACGGGTCTTTCAAGGGTTGACAGATCAATGGCCAGATGCACCAGGTGCATGGGCGGGAATGGGTAGCGAAGCCGCGAACTACGGAGCAGCCTCGAACGCCGCGCGGACCTGGTCGTGGAACTGGGCCACGACAGGCCACATCAGCGGGTGCGTGACGATCAACGGAGCCCGGCGCTCCATGCCGCGCAGCACGATCTCGGCCGCCGTTTCGGGCGGCATGTCGGCCGCGGCCAGCAAGGCCGGGGTCTCGGGCGGCATGTCGTAGGCCACGGGTCGCAGCGCACCGACGTTGGCTGCGATGTCGGTGCGAACCAGCCCGGGATAGAGGATCGACACCTCGATGCCTGTGCCGGCCAACGCGAGCCGCAGGTCCAGCGACAAAGCGGTGACGGCCATCTTGGTGGCCGCGTAGACACCCTGGTGCCAGCCGGGGTCGGGCACCAACGCAGCCATCGACGAGACGTTGACGACGTGGCCGCCTTCGCCGTGCCGCCGCAGCTTGGGCACGAATGCCTTGATGCCGTTGAACACCCCGCGAAGGTTCACGTCGATGACCCAGTCGAACACGCGATCCGGCACCTGGTCGAGCGGGGTGCCGACTTCGCCCACGCCGGCGTTGTTGAAGACGTAGTGCACCTTGCCGAAGCGCTGTTCGACGGCGTCGGCAGTGGCGTAGAAGGCCGCCCGGTCGGCGACGTCGAGCACGAAGGGCGCCACGTCGGCGCCTTCGGCCGCCAGCCGGGCGCAGGCGCTATCGAGCGCTTCACGGCGCACGTCGCTCATCGCGACGCGCACGCCGCGCGACGCCAGTACGCGGGCGAGGCCGAACCCGATCCCGCTGGCGGCACCGCTGACGAACGCCACGCGGCCCTTCCACGGATGCGCCGCGGGCGAGTTCGTTGATCTTTCTGTAGACATTTGGGTCTCCTGAGCAGGGGTTTCGGGCCGCGTGCGCGGCCGCTTCAATACAAGGTGCCGCGCACTGGCACGGTCTCGGCCAGCAGGTAGAAGCCTGCATCTCGCTGGATCAGCGGGCCGAGGCGACGTTCGATGCGGGCGACGTACTCGGCCATGGCCGGCTCGTCCTTCGGCTGCAGAAACCCCAGCTCGCACATTCCCGCATAAGGCGGCGGCTCGGCGTCGGGGGGTGACAGGGAAATGTTCAGCGTGGCGCGGCGCACGCCTTCGAAGAGCACCGGTTCTTCGTCCAGCAGTGCCTGGTGCGCTGCGGCCCAGGCGGCGCGCAGGCCCGCGGCGGCCTCGGCGCTGCGCGCACGAAGGTAATGCAGCAGGCGCAGGGTCGACGCGCCGCTGCAGGGCAGCGGCAGCGGCAGCGGCGACTCGTCGAACATCAGGAACAGCGGCGAGCGCTGGTCGGCAAAGTGCCCCTCGTCCGGGGCGATGATTTCCTTGTACTCGCGCGTCGAGCTGGCGGCCTGCTGGTCGGCGAGCGTGGCCGCATGGATGTGGCTGACCGAGTCATACCGCCACGCGGGCGCCTCGGGCCCGTAGCAGCCGTCGTAGACATGCTGCTGCACGTAGGCCTGCAGATAGCGCGCCACAGCCTCGGTGCCAAGCACCAGGCGCGCATGGTCGTCACGCAAATAGCGGCTGTACTGTGCATGGGTCATGCCCGGCCGGCGGGCCGCGCAGATGTTGAGTTTGGGCATCGATGAACCTCAGAGGGCCGGTGTGATCGCGTTGGGCCGACCGCTCACGGCGCGACACTGTCCATGTCGTGGCTGTCCGGCCAGGGGTCGAGCAGGAGCTTGCCGACGGCGTCACGCCCCTGCATCAGGATGTGCGCTTCGGCGGCCTGCTCGAGCGGCAGCACGCCGTGCACGGCGGGGGCGACGGCACCGCTGCGGACCAGCGCTCCCAATTCGGACAGCGCTTCGGCGACACGAGCCGGTCGGTGCTGAAAGTAGCCGCCCAGGAAGAAGCCGGTCAGGCGCTGGTTGCGGCTGGTGATGCGCAAGAAATCCAGCGCCCCGGGCGTGGGCGCCGCTGTGCCGTAGACGACCATGCGTCCCCAAGCGGCGAGGCATTCGCTGCCCTGGCGCAGCAACTCGCCGGCAGTGGCATCGAGCAACAGGTCCACACCCTGACCCTGGGTCAGTTCGAGCACACGTTCGGGCCAGTCCGAGTGGCTGTAGTCGACGCTGGCGTGCGCGCCGAGCGCTGTCGCCTGATCGCATCGGGACGCCCCGCGCGCGCCGCCGATCACGAGTGAGGCGCCCTTCGCACGCGCCAGTTGCAGCAGCCACGAGCCGACGCCGCCGGCAGCCCCGAGCACCAGCACGCGCTCGCCTGCACGCAGTTCACCGGAGTCGTGCAGCGCCAGCGCGGCCGTTGTCCCCTGGATCAGCAAGGTGCCGGCCAGCCGCGCATCCAGCCCTGCGGGCCAGGGCAGCAACTCGGCACACGGCAGCGCGATGTACTGCGCATGGCCACCGCCCATGATGCTGGCGCCGAGCACCTGCCGGCCCATCCAGCCGGTATCGACACCGTCGCCGAGCGCACACACGACGCCGGCCACCTCGGACCCTGCATTGAAAGGCAGCGGCGTCGGCACCGGATAGGGTTCACCGGCGCGACGCAACACGTCGGCGTAGTTCACCCCGGCCGACAGTACGCGCACCAGCACCTGGCCGGGGCCCGCACTAGGTGTCGGCACCTCCTCGCAGCGCAGCACCTCGGGGCCGCCGGTCGCGTGAAAGCGTACTGCGCGCATCGTGGGCGGGTTCATCAGGGGCGGCTTGCCTCGGCGGGGGGAAGCGCCGGATTGCGGCGCGACAGGTAGGCGCCGAGCGCTGCCAGGTCCGCATCGCTGATCTCGGTGCGCCGGTAGAACGGCATCACCGAGACGCCGTGTCGCACGAAGACCGTGACGAACTCGGGCGTGAGGTCGGTGCGCTGGTCGAGCACCGGCGGTACTTTGCCTTCGTACTTGGCCTCCAGTGCTTCTGTGCCGGTGAGCCCTCGACCGTAGTAGCCGGGACCCGGTCCGTGGCAGGCCACGCACCAGGTCTCGTAGACCCGCTTGCCGATGGCCTGGCGCGGCGACAGCGTGTCTTCGTCGGCCCGGGCGGTGCCGGCGCACAGCAGCGCCAATGCCAGGCCAGGGATCGACAGCATGCGCAGCATGAACGACGTCTTCACTTCTGCCGCCCCTTTCTCAGGTGCTTGGGCCAGATGCCTCCCCTTCCCGGCGCGATGATGCCGTTCGGGTCTGCCGCGTCCTTGAGCGCCTCGGTGAACCGGCGAAGGGCATGGTCGTTGAACGAATACACGCTCGAGATGAGATCGCTGAAGATCGGCGACGTGCGGTACTCGGCCCAACCGCGTTCGGCACTGAGCTTCACCGCATGACGGAAGATCTTCATCGAGGCTTCGTTGATCTTGGGGTCGGTCCGGGAGATTGGCAGGCCGACCACCAGCAGCAGCGACCGGAAGATTGACGCCTGGGGCGGCCGGAACAGGGGGTTCAAGCCGGGTATTCGCATCGCCGCCATCACATCGGCAAGAACACGGGTGGCTTCCAGGGCCGCCTCGCCCGTCTTGGGAATGATCGGCGAGAAGAAGACGTGTCCGTCCATCGGATAGGGGTTGAAGCGCGAACGTACCGGCCCCTGGGAAAAGCCCTCCAGGCTCGGTGCGCCGATCGACACCCGGAATGGCACTTGTTTCTGGTCCTGTGCGGACATCGGAAACCTGAATGTCGGGCCGTCTTCGAAGCGGGCATCGGGGATCGCTTCGCGCACCAGGCGCTTCGCATACGACCAGTTCGCCGCCACCGTCTCCGCCGGGCCGTAGAACTGCAGCGTCAAGTCCCATATGGGCAGGCCGCGCCGCGCCGCGAACTGATCGAGCTCTTTGTCCGGTACATCCACGCGGCTGGTCAGTGCCGTGAGCTCGGGGTCGATGAGGCTGGCGAGCGGGCTGTCGTAGATCGGCAGGCCGATCAGCCCGCCATGCTCGAGCCGGTTGGTGACGTCGATCAAGGGGATCAGGTCGCGCCGGCGGAGCACCCGGACCTTGCCGGTGGCGTAGGCCTCGGGCTCGGGCATGAGCCAGATGCCCATGCGCGTCACGATGCCGAAGTTGCCCTGCCCGAACAGGCCATCGACGGTCGGGCCGAAGCCGTAGGGAAACTGCGCGAAGGTGTCGGCGTTGGGCATCGCACCCATGCCGGTGCGCATCAACTCGCCGCTGGGCAGCACCACTTCCAAACCGCAATGCGAGCCGAAGTGGTCGCGGAAGTGCCCCGTGGTCCAGCCGACACCACGGTCCAGCGCATTGCCCAGCACGCTGCCCCAGCCGGGCTCCGGGCAGTCGATCCAGACGCGCAGCTTGCGCTCCTGGATGTAGTTATAGAGGTCGAAATACGAAACACCTGGCTCGACGATCGCAAAGTGGCGCCGGTCGTCGACTTCGACGATGCGGTTCATGCGCTTGAGGTCTACGACGATCGAACCGCTGTAGCCCGGCGCGGAGCCACCGTAGCCGAGGTTCTTCCCTGTCGAGATGGGATAGAGGGGAATCTTGTAGCGGTTGGCGATACGTACGACTTGCTGAACTTGTTCGACCGACCTGGGCGCGACAGCAGCGCTCGCCAGGCGCTCTTCGCGTGTGCCCCAGAGCGGGGAGTAGGCGTCGCGATAGAGATCGAGGTCAGCCTCGCTGGTAAACACCCAGTCGCTGCCGACCGCGGCAGCGAACTGAGTCAGCGCGGCCGCAAAGTCGCGATCACTGACACCTGGGGGCAAACGTCGGGCCATGCGTCTTCTTTCAAGAATCCAAGTTCAGCGCCAAGCGTGGCGCCATCAGCCACGCGACCCATCGATATGGCGCGGCGTCGAAGGTGGGTTCCAGTGGTCGCCACGACGACGGAGCGCCGAGTCGCGCGCGCAGCCGCTCGACGGCAATGGCAACCGCGCCGGCTTCCGGCGCTGCGACACGCGCGACGGTGCGTACACCGTCTGCCGCTGCGACTTGCTCCAGGCAAAACAGCGTCGCTGGCGTCGTGAGGCCGATCACGGGGCCGCGCAGGCGGCGCCAGTTCACGGCATGGGGACCGAACAGCGCCTCGTCGACGCTGGGGCCGAGATTGATTTGCTGGATGCCTCCCCGCCAAGCGGCAGCAAACAGACGGCTCTCCACCAGTGCCTGCTCATTCAAGAGCAGCTCCGTGGGCACTGAAGGCCCGGACTGCGACGCCCGATGGGCCCCGATTGCCTGGGCGATCGGCAGTGCGGTGGCGATTGCCACCACTGTTTGCAACCAATCTCGGCGGTTCGCGCGCATGTGCCACCTCTTGAAATCGATATCGGAGCGGCCACGCGCAGAAGGGGGCGGACCGCAGGGTGGCGAACGTTACGTAAAAAGACGCGGCTCGGGCACTGCCGTCGATGAATAGCAGTCTTGCAGAATGCGGATGGGTCGCGCTGCCGGGATCGCGTCGCTCAGCGCGCCATGCGGCTGGCGTGCGGCCGGCCGGAGAAGCCGAGATGAGCCGCCATCAGTACTCGTCGATGCGACTTGCTGCTTCTGCAACCAGGCTGCGCAGCCAACTCAGCCCCGGATCATTGGTACGGAACTTGTGCCACTGCATGGCCTGCTCCATGGCATCGATCTTTATCGGCGTAGGGCGGATCTCGAGTGGCCAGACGCCGACGAGGCGACGGGCAACGCGCTCGTGCACCGTGGCAACGCGGTTGGTGCCGACCAGCAAGGCGAGCAGCGTGATGAAGCTGTAGGTCAGGACCTCGACGCGCCGCGTGACGCCGTAGCGCTTCAGGAACCAGCCTTCGAAGGCGTCCACACGTCCGTTGCTGGGCTGCATCACGACATGTTCGGCGGAGACATAGCGCTCGAATGTCAACTCGCCGCGGGCCAGTTCGGCATCGCGCCAGACCATGCAGACGAAGTCCTCCTTGTAGAGCACCTCGCGCGGGTGGTCGGGGGACATGAATCCAGTGGGAATGATCAGCAGGTCTGCCTCGCCGCGCTCGAGGTCGCGGTGCGGCTGTGCGACCTGCTGCGCAAACTCGAAGCGAACCCTGGCCTTCTGCTGTGCTGCCAGCGTCATCAGCGCAGGCCCCAGCACCAGTTGCGCGTAGTCCGACGAGAAGATGCGGAACACCCGATCACTGGCATGCGGCTCGAACACCGGAGGCGCAGCGATCGTGCTGTCGAAGCGCAGCAGCAGGTCGCGCACAGCCTCTCGCAGGCCCTCGGCGCGCGGGGTCAGTTCCATCTTGCGGCCGATTTGAACGAGCAAATCGTCGTCGAAATACTCGCGTAACCGCGACAGCGAATTGCTTATGGCCGACGGGCTGAGACTGAGGGCCTCGGCCGCACGCGTCACGCTGCGCTCCTTCAGCAGCACGTCAAGAGCCACGAGCAAGTTCAGATCGAAATTGTGGAATCGCACGTGTGCCTCGTCTTTCGATCCGGGTGTTGGGCGGCGTAGAAATCCTCACGCGCGGTCGCGCAACTGCGCCCAGTCATCCGAACGAGACGGGGTGATGCGGGTTTGCCCTCGATCATTCCATGCCATCGAACTGACGCTTCGATCGAAAGGATTTCTCTTGAATCCGCCCGGAGTTTAGTCTGCCGTGCACCGAGTCCGGTACAGGGCTCACACTAATAAGCGGAGACAACGAATGGTCGTCGACCATGCTTCGGGCGAGCTTTCGCTCGGAATTTCAGGAGGGCGGTCCGCGGCGGGTGCTCTGGTCCGTCGCATCGTCGTTGTCGGCGGCGGTATCACCGGATTGACCTGCGCGCTGGCCTGCGCGCGCGCCGGCGCGCATGTGGAAGTGATCGAGGCGCATGCATCGGCAACTCGGCTGCCTGCGCACATTGATGTGGTTCCAAATCTGCTTCGCGATCTGGCGCGACTCGGCGTCGCGCAAGCCTGTGTGCAGCGCGGCTTTGCGTACAGCGGTCTGTCGGTCGTCGATGAGCGCGGTGACGAGGGCTTTCGACTGCCGACGCCGTCGCTCGCGGGGCCGCAGCTCCCGCCCGCCGTCGGCATTGCGCTCGCAGACCTGTTGGATCTGCTCGAAGGTGCCGCGGTGCGATCCAGCGTGGACGTGCACCGCGGCTGCACGGTGAGCAGGGTCGATTCCGAGAGCGGGCGCGTCATCGCCGAGGACGGGCGCGTATGGGAAGCAGATCTTGTCCTGATTGCTGCAGGCGCCGGATCGCCGCTGGCCAGTGCGCTGCTCGGCCCGGCGCGACCGGGCGTGCTGCGCCACGCCTGGTGGCACGCACTGCTTCCACGTCCACCTTGGCTGGACCGTTCGACATGGATGGCCGGATCGGTGGGTCGCAGGTTGTTGCTCGTGCCAATCAGCATGTCGAGAGCGGGCGTGGCCGTCGTTAGCACTGAGGAGGCGAGTGGGCCCACTGACGGATACGCCCTGACACGACAGCTGAAGTCGTGGGGTTCCTTTCCGCGGCGCATCGCCGCGGCGATTGACCCGTCGGCGCCGGTCGTGCTGCACCGCGTTACCAGTTGGTTGCGCGACCCACCTTGGCATCGTGGTGCGGTGTTGTGTGTCGGCGCGTCCGCGCATGTCATCGCGCCGCCGTTCGGGCAGTCTGCAGCGCAGGACCTGGAAGACGCCGTCGTGTTGGGCGAGCTGGCGGCCGCGGGGCTCGACCGCCCGCGCCTGCTGCGGCAATTCACCGAGCGGCGCAGCGAGCGCGTGCGGTGTCTGCATGAGCTGACCGAACGCGCAGCCCTCTGGACGACGCAGCCCGAGCCTGCAACCGACTTGCTGCAGCTCGCCGGCGAGATTGACAGGCTTGTGGCGACGCCAGCCTAGCTGCCTCTTCGACCCCACTAACCACAGAGAGAGAGGAATCCCCAAATGAGACAAGCTTCACCGCGGCCCGGCCGCACTGCCACAGCGCTGGCCGCCGCGTTCGCGGCCGGCGCAGCGCAAGCAGTTGGCATCGATCTCGGCGAGTCGGACTGGTCGCTGCGCTTCGACAACACGGTCAAGGCGGGCCTGATGGCGCGCACCCAGAACGCCGATCCAGCGCTGGTCAACTCGTTCCGCCTGCTCGTGCCTGGAGTGTCGGCTTCGGCCTTCCCGCAGGCGCTGAACTTCAACGCCGGCGATGACAACTTCCGCAAGCGCGGCCTCGTGTCCCAGCGAGTCGACTTGCTCAGCGAGTTCGATGCGGTGTACCGAAAGGACTACGGTCTGCGACTCAGCGCAGCTACGTGGTACGACGCAGCCTACCGAGGCACCACCGATGCGGCCGATCCGGTTAACGGCCAGACGCCGATCAACGAGTTCCCGGAGCACACGCGCAGGCTCGCCGGTCGCAAGGCCGAGGTCCTCGATGCCTTCGTCTTCGGCAGCTTTGACCTCGGGGACAGCCGCCGACTGACCACCCGCCTGGGCCGTCATGCGCTGCAGTACGGCGAAAGCCTGTTCTTCGGCGACAACGGCATCGCGCGCGCCCAAGGACCGATCGACATCCTCAAGCTGCTCGGTTCGCCGAACGCGCAGTTCAAAGAGATCATCCGCCCAGTACCGCAGCTGTCGGCGCAGTTTCAGGTCACGCCCGAGGTCTCGGTTGGCGGCTACGCGCAGTTCCGCTGGGAGGCCGATCGCCTGCCTCCTTCGGGAAGCTACTTCTCGACCACCAACATCCCCTGGGGATCCGAGCAGCCCGAATTCGTCGGCATCCCCAACGTCGGCAATTTCGGTCTGCTGCCCGGCGGCGATCGCAAGCCCAAGAACTCCGGCCAGTTTGGCCTGCAGCTGAAGTGGCGCCTAGACGACACCGATCTCGGCTTCTACGCTGCGCGCTACCACGACAAGGGCGGTCAGCTTTACGGCCGACTCAACCCGGCGGGCACTCCGGGGCCGGGCGGCACGCTGCCTGGCGACTGGTACTTCGTGTTTCCCGAGGCGGTGAAGGTCTATGGCGTGAGCGCCTCGCGCTCGGTCGGAGACTTCAACTTCGCCGGCGAAGCCTCGGTTCGCGACAACATGCCGCTGCGCAGCACCAACATGTTGTACGGCTTTTTCCCCGGCCAGCCGCAGCCGCGATACGCCACCGGTCGCACGGCGCACCTGAACCTGTCGACCCTGGCCAGCTTCGGTCCGAGCTTCATCTCGCGCGAGTCGAGCCTGGTCGCGGAGATCGCGTGGAACCGGGTGCTGCACAAGACCGATCCAGATGGCGAACTCGACGCCGGTCGCACGCGTGACGCCACCGCGCTGCAGCTGATTTTCACGCCCACGTACCGTCAGGCGCTGCCCGGACTCGATCTGAGCATACCCATCGGCCTGCGGTACACGTTGGACGGACGCTCGTCGGTCACCGCCTGGGATGCCCGCGGCAACGGCAGCGTCAACGTGGGCCTGGAGGGCAACTACCTCGGCGTGTGGCAGTTCGCACTGAACTACACGCATTTCATCGGCAAGGCCGTGCCGTTCGTCGATTTCTCGCCGTCCTTGAATGGCGGCAGCCCGATCTTCGGCCATGGCAACGCACTGGCCGACCGCGACTTCGTCTCGCTCACGTTGCGCCGTACGTTCTGAACAAGGAGACACTCGAATGAAACGATACTTCGTCGCCACAGCTGCCTGTGTGGCCGCACTGGGTTGGCCTGTTGCAGCTTCAGCCGGCGTCAACGCCGAAGAGGCTGCGCGCCTGAAGACCGACCTGACGCCCCTGGGTGGCGAGAAGGCCGGCAACAAGGACGGCAGCATTCCCGGCTGGACGGGCGGCTACACGATCCCGATCCCAGGTGACAACCCGGGTGGAAGGCGAGGCGATCCGTTCAGGGACGAGAAGCCGCTCCTTTCCATCACCGCAAAGAACGTCGACGAGTACGCCGAGAAGCTGACCGACGGCACAAAGGCGCTGTTGAAGAAGTACCCGGGCACCTATCGCGTCGACGTCTACAAGACGCATCGCACCGCGGCGGCGCCGCAATGGGTCTACGACAACACGTTCAAGAACGCGACCCGCGCCAAGCTCAGTGGCGACCTGGTTGACGGCGCGTATGGCGGCATTCCGTTTCCCATCCCGAAGACCGGCGCCGAGGTGATGTGGAATCATCTGCTGCGTTGGCGTGGCACCGCGTGGCAGTTCCACGTCAACATGTACCAGCTCACCACGGACGGGAAGGCCGTGCTGACGACCGACGGCGTGGGTGACCAGCAGATGGCCTACTACCTGCCCAAGGGAACCCCGGAGCAGTTTGCGGCCAAGGGCAACTTCTGGGAGGTGCGCCTGTTTAACGACGGTCCGCCGATCCGCGCCGGCGAGGCCATCGTCGGCGGCCAGAACGTCGATCCCGATAAGAGCACGGCCTGGGTCTACCTCACCGGCCAGCGCCGCGTGCGCAAGTTGCCCAACCCTTGCTGCGACACGCCGACGCCGGCTGCAGCGGGCGTCATGTCCTTCGACGAGATCGAGGTCTTCACTGGGCGGCTTGATCGCTTCGACTGGAAGCTCCTGGGCAAGAAGGAGATGATCGTCCCGTACAACTCCAACCGGCTGCTGCAGCCCAAGACCGACGCCGAGGTCATGAGCGCACACCACCTGAGCCCTGACAGCGTGCGTTGGGAACTGCACCGCGTCTGGGTCGTTGAAGCCACCTTGCGCGAGGGCAAGCGGCACCAGGCTCCGAAGAGCCGCTACTACTGCGACGAGGACAGTTGGATCTGTGTGCTGGGCGACCGCTGGGATGCCAACGGCCAGCTCTGGAAGACGCTCTGGAACCAGACCTTCGTCGCGCCAGACGTCCCCGGCCTGATGGGAGGTTCGATGGGCTTCTACGACCTGCTCTCGGGCACGGCCTTCATTGGCAATCTCTTTAACGCCAAGAGCAAGCAATACCTGGTCATGCCCCCATACCCGGAGAGCGCGTTCACGCCAGACGCGGTCGCTGCCGGCGCCCGTTGAACGCGAACCCGAAGGAGGACTACAGATGATCAAGATGATGGCCGCAATCTGCCGGCGTCCCGGCATGACACACGCGGAGTACCTGGCTTACGTGCAGCATGTGCATGGCGCAATCTCCAATGAGAACCCTGTGACCCTGCGGCGCTACGTGCAGAACCACGTCTTCGACGCGGCGTTCGGCAGCAGCGCCGAGGCCATCCATGCGATGACGGTAGCGCGCGATTCGGTGACCGAACTGTGGTGGGACAGCCCCGGGGACATGCAGGCGACCTTTGCGCACGAGCATGTGCGCACCAAGACCGGTCCTGACGGTGCGAACTTCGCCGATACGAACCGCACGCTCAGCGTGGTGACCGTGGAGGCCGAGCAGCCGGTGCCGAACCCTGGGCGGGCCGCCGGCGCCAAGGTGCTGCACTACCTGCGCATGGCCGACGGACTGACGCTGACTGAATTCTTTGGGCGCTGGGCGCGGGCCCACGAGCGCGCGCTGGTGGCCGCTCCCATGGCTGCGGCGGCCATGCGCCGCTGCGTGCATAACCACCAAGTCAGCGAGTTCAACCCAATGCTCGCGTACTTCGGTGCCAAGGACGTGCCGATCTACGAGGGCGTCGCAAGTCTCTGGTTCACCGACACCGCGTCGGTAGGCGCGTACCGAGACTACGAGCGCGCGCTGCTCGCAATCAATGCGGAGCTTGGTGCGGCGTTCTACGTGCCGGCGCAGTCGTTCTTCGTCTACGCCACCGAAGTGTCGATCTACGAGCGTCTCGACGACTGAGTTGGGACTGAATCCATGAAAACCTATCAGCGCAACGCCTGGTACGTCGCGGGCTTCGCCGACGAGTTTGCGCCCGGCAAGTTGGTGGCGCGCACGCTGCTGGACGAGAAACTGGTGCTATTCCGTACGTCCGAAGGAGGGATCGCCGCGTTGGCCGACCGCTGCCCGCACCGATTCGCACCTCTCTCGGCCGGGAAGGTGTGCGACGGCGGCCGATCGGTGGAGTGCGCCTACCACGGTCTGCGCTTCGGGGCCGATGGTGCATGCGTACACAACCCCCAGGGAGACGGTCGCCTCCCGAAGGCGGCCACTGTGCCGGCGCGCGTGGCGCGCGAGCGCGACCGATTGGTGTGGCTGTGGGCCGGCGACCCGACGCGTGCCGACGAGTCGCTGATCCCCGACTACTCGCACGTGACCTCGGCGTCAGAGGATGCCACCGTGCGCGGCTACATGCCGACCGCGTGCGACTACCAGCTCCTCGTCGACAATATTCTTGACCTGACGCACGCCGACTACCTGCATGCCGGCACGCTGGGCAGTGGTGCGCTCACCCGATGCAAGCCGCAAGTCAGTGACCTCGGTGAGCGCAGCGTGGGCATCGCGTGGATCTCCAGCGGGGACCTCACGCCACCGGCATTCGACATGCATCTTCGCGAGCAGGGGCGTCCAACCGACCAGTGGACCGAAGTCATCTGGACGGCACCCGGTTGCATGCAGCTCAATGTCGGATCGACGCTGCTGGGCGAGCCACGCGAGTGTGGCGTGGACTCATTGAACCTGCACCTGGTGACACCGGAAACGTCCAGGAGCTGCCACTACTGGTTCTGGACCACGCGCGACTTCGCGGTCGACCCGGAAGCCAACGGGCACATCCGCAAGCTCGTCGAGCACGCGTTCTCGATGCAGGACAAACCGATGCTGGAGGCGCAGCAGCGCGTCATCGGCGATGCCGAGTTCGTGTCGCTGAACCCGGTGCTGCTCCCGGGCGATCCGGGTTCGATGCGCGTGCGGCGCAAGCTGGAGCAGCTCATCGCGCAGGAGCAGGCGGGATGAAGCGGCTTCTCGCGGGCATCGCCTCGCTTGCAGTCTTCTCTGTGACGGGCGCGGCCGAGCCGGTCGGCGCCGCGCTCGACCGTCCTGCGCTGGCGGTGCGCGCGCCGGAGCGCGCCGTGCTGCTCGGCGCCACGCAAGTCGGCGCGCAGTGGGTCGCGGTCGGCGAGCGTGGTCTCGTGCTGCGTTCGGACGATGGCGGCAGCGGTTGGCAGCAGGTTCCCGTTCCTACCAGCGTGACGCTGACCGCCGTGCGCTTTGCCGACGAGCGCAACGGCATCGCGGTCGGGCACGGTGGCACTGTGCTGGTCACGACGGATGGCGGGCATCGTTGGGAGCGCCGCCTCGACGGGAGGCGCATCGCTGAGCTGATGCTGGCCGACGCGAAGGCGCGTCAGGACGCGGCCGGGCAGAAGGCGGCCGAGCAGCTGCTCGCCGACGGGCCCGACAAGCCGCTTCTCGACGTCCTGCCGCTCGGACGGGATCGTGCACTGGTCGTCGGAGCCTACGGCCTGGCGTTGGCCACCCAGGACGGTGGTAAGACATGGACCTCGTGGGCCGGGCGGCTGGACAACCCGAAGGGTTTGCATCTGTACGCGGTGCGTCAGCGCGGTAGTCGCATCGTGATCGCCGGCGAGCAGGGTCTGGTCCTGAAGTCCGACGATGCTGGCCAGAGCTTCCAGCGCATCGACACGCCGTACAAGGGCAGCTTCTTCACACTGGAGCTCACCGGAGAGCAGGAGGTCGTGCTGGCCGGCCTGCGCGGCAACGTCTGGCGCACGCTCGACGGCGGGCGCGAGTGGCAGGCGCTGCAGCTCCCGATGCCGGTGTCCGTGGTCGCGAGCCAGCTCGCGGCCGACGGCACGCTGCTGTTGGCCAACCAGGCCGGCTTCGTGTTCGCCCGACGGGGCGACGCCTTCGCGCCGGTCAATCGTGATCCGCTGCCTTCGCTCACCGGTCTTGCCGCCGCCCGCAACGGCGCGTTGCTGGCCCTGTCTGTCCAGGGCGCGATGCCCATTTCCTCCAAGCCATGACGCCTCAGGATTTCGACCCACGCTCCGGCTCGCTCGTCGAGCGGGCGCTTTTCAACAATCGGCTGCTCGTGGTCGCGCTGTGCACGGTGATCACTTTGTTGCTCGGCTGGCAGGCCACCCACCTGAAGCTCAATGCAAGTTTCGAGAAGACCATTCCTGAGAAGCATTCGTACATCCGCAACTTTCTGCAATATCAGAACGAGCTGACTGGGCTGGGCAACGCGGTACGCATCGCGGTCGCGAACCCGAAGGGAACGATCTTCGACGCGGAGTACCTCGATACGCTGCGCCGCATGAGCGACGAGGTGTTCCTCGTGCCTGGTGTGGCGCGCAACCAGATGAAGTCGCTGTGGACGCCGACGACGCGCTGGGTCGGCGTGACCGAGGAGGGCCTGGAAGGCGGGCCGGTCGTCCCCGATGGATACGACGGCTCACCGAAGAGCTTGGAGCAGATGCGCGCCAATGTCGCGCGCTCGGGAGAAGTCGGGCAGATCGTCGCGCTGGACGCGAAGTCCAGCGTGATCTTTGTGCCGCTCCTGGCCAAGGACCCGCAGGGCCAGCCGCTGGATTACGGCGCCCTCGCTCATCGTCTCGACGAGCTACGCGCCAAGTACGAGCAACAGGGCGTCGAAGTGCACATCACCGGCTTCGCCAAGATCGTCGGCGAGCTGATCGACGGTGTGCGTGCCGTGCTGGTGTTCTTCGCCCTCGCAGTGGCGATTGCCGCGGCGATGGTCTTCTGGTTCACGCGCTGCGTGCGCTCCACGCTGCTGGTTGTCACCGTGTCCCTGGTGGCGGTGGTCTGGCAGGTCGGCCTGCTGCCGACGCTGGGCTTTGCGCTCGATCCGTACTCGATCCTCGTGCCGTTCCTCGTGTTCGCGATCGGCATGAGCCACGGCGCCCAGAAGATGAACGGCATCATGCAGGATATCGGGCGGGGCCAGCCCAAGCTGGTGGCCGCGCGCCACACCTTCCGGCGGCTGTTCCTGGCGGGCCTGACGGCGCTGCTGGCCGATGCTGTGGGTTTCGCGGTACTGCTGGTGATCGACATCCACGCGATCCGCGAATTGGCCATTGCCGCGTCGATCGGCGTGGGCGTGCTGATCTTCACCAACCTGATCCTGCTTCCGATCCTGCTGAGCTACACCGGCGTCAGCGCGGCCGCCGCGCAGCGCAGCCTGCGCGCCGAGGCGGCTGTCCAGAAGCAGCCGCTGTGGCGCTGGCTGGACCGGTTCACCCAGCGCCGCTGGGCGACGGTTGCGGTGGCCGCGAGCGCCGTTCTCGCGACAGGCGGATTGGCTGTCTCGAGTCAACTGGCCATCGGCGACCTCGATCCCGGAGCGCCCGAATTGCGGGCCGACAGCCGCTATAACCGCGATGTCGCATTCATCAACACCGCCTATGGCGCGTCGAGTGACGTGCTGGCGGTGATGGTGAAGACGCCCGATGGCCAATGCTCGCAGTACGCGACGCTGAACAAGATCGACGCCCTCGAGTGGCAGCTGCGTCAGCTCGAAGGTGTCGAAACCACGAACTCACTGGCGCTGTTGAACAGACGCGTGCTCACCGGGCTGAACGAAGGCAATCCCAAGTGGTACGAGTTCCTGCCCAACCAGGACATGCTCAACACGATCACCGCGGGCGCGCCGCGCGGTCTCTACAACGACGCCTGCTCGCTGTTGACGGTCTACGTCTACCTGCGTGACCACAAGGCCGAGACGCTGACGCGCGTCGTCAATCGCATCGAGTCGTTCGCGAATGCGAGCGACACCGCTGATGTGAAGTTCCTGCTGGCAGCAGGCAGCGCCGGCATCGAGGCGGCGACGAACATCGTCGTCAAGAATGCCTGGCGCACCATGCTGTTGCTGGTCTACGGCGCAGTGGTGCTGCTGAGCTTCATCACTTTCCGGTCGTGGCGGGCGGTGCTGGTGGCGGTGCTGCCGCTGATGCTGACCTCGGTGCTGGCCGAGGCGCTGATGGTCAGCCTTGGCATGGGCGTCAAGGTGGCCACGCTGCCGGTGATCGCGCTCGGCGTTGGCATCGGCGTGGACTATGCGCTCTACATCCTGTCGATCACGCTTGCGCAGCTGCGCGAAGGCAAGAGCTTGTCGCAGAGCTACTACCGTGCGCTGCTGTTCACCGGAAGGGTGGTGCTGCTCACCGGCGTGACGCTGGCCGTGGGCGTGGTCACCTGGGTGGCCAGCCCCATCAAGTTCCAGGCCGACATGGGACTGCTGCTGGCCTTCATGTTCCTGTGGAACATGCTCGGCGCGATGGTGCTGCTGCCGGCACTTGCGCACTTCCTCCTCGAGCGGCCCAAAGCGGCAGGAGACCTGACGGCCGAAGTCTTCGCCGGGCAGGCCGCGGCCACGTGACCGGAGTGCATGCATGTACAAGCATCTTCTCGTTCTCATCGACGGCACACCGCTGGCCACCGTCACCCTCGATCACGCGGTGGCATACGCGAAGTCTACCGGGGCGCGGCAGACCTTTCTGCACGTGCGTGCCGAAGCGGCTGCCAGCTGCAACGGTGCCCTGCTGCACGCGATGTCGCCCGAGATGTTCACGGAGGCCGCCGCGGGCAACGCGCGCGCGGCGGTGGCCAAGGCCGAGGCGTCGGCGCGCGCCGCGAACGTCGACGGTGCCTCGATGGTGGAGACAGGGGGTCGGCCGTACGAGGTGATCCTCGACGCCGCGATCCATGCCAGCTGCGACCTAGCGCTCATGGGGCCGCGCGCACGACGCGCTCTGAAAGGCGCCATCCGCGGCTCGGTGATCGACAAGGAGCGTGCCGCATGACGACGCGCCGCGTGCGCGTTGCGCGCAAGACGCTCGAGGCGCAGGACATTTGCAGCTTCGAGCTGGTCGCAGCCGATGGTGGCGCGCTGCCGCCGTTCACCGCCGGCGCGCACATCGACGTGCGTCTTGAAGGCGGTCTGGTGCGCCAGTACTCGCTGTGCAACGATTCGCGCGAGACGCAGCGCTATCAGATCGCGGTGCTGCGCGAACCGGCTTCGCGCGGCGGATCGCGGGCGATGCATGCGTTGGAGCCGGGGAAAGAGCTGGACATCTCCGCGCCGCGGAACCACTTTGCGCTGGCGCCCGGTGCAAACCGCCACCTGCTGCTTGCCGGTGGCATCGGGATCACACCGATCCTGTGCATGGCCGAGCATCTGGGGGGAGAGGGCGCCGCGTTCGATCTGCACTATTGCACCCGCTCGGCCGACCGGACGGCTTTCGTGCAGCGCATCCACGCATCGGCGTTCGCGCAACGCGTGCAGCTGCACCACGACGAGGGGCCGGCCGCGCAGAGGATCGACATCGCCCGCGTCGTAGCGAACCCGCAGGCGGGCACGCATTTGTACGTGTGCGGACCCGCGGGCTTCATGGAGGCGGTGCTTTTGGCCGCGCGAGCCGCGGGCTGGCCCGATGCGGCGATGCATCGCGAGTACTTCGCCGGCGGCGCAACGAAGTGCGACGCCGATGACGCCTTCGAGGTGCAGATTGCGTCGTCTGGTGCGGTGATCCGCGTGGCGTCCGATCAAGCCGTGGTCGCCGCGCTGGCCGCGGCCGGCGTGCAGGTGCCGGTCTCCTGCGAGCAGGGCGTCTGCGGCACCTGCCTGACGCGCGTGATCGGCGGCACGCCCGATCACCGCGACATGTTCCTCACCGAAGAGGAGCGCGCCCGCGGCGACCAGTTCACGCCCTGCTGCTCACGCTCGAAGTCGCCGCGGCTGGTGCTGGATCTGTAGATCCGGGCGAGAGAGAGATGACGATGGCTGCTCACTACCCGAACAACGGCCCGGCGACGCAGGGCGGCGATCGACCTCGATGGTGCGGTTGGGGTGATCGCTTTTGTTGCGCCGCGTTGGCGGCCGCCGCGCTGGCCGGTTTCGCGCTGCTCGTCTGGTACGTCCGGCAGATGCCGGCGCTGCACTGAAATGACCATGTTTCGCTACTTCCCCACAAACTACGTCTGGAACCTTTCGGTCGATCTCGCCATCGAGATGGGCGCGCGCATTGGCGAGATCGAGGAAATGTGCGCCCCGCTGCACGAAGCGGCCAAGGCACCGGACGCAGCGGGCACGCAGGCCTTCCGCGAGACCTGGGTACGCATGGCCGACAAGCTGTGCATGCTGGCCGAGGAGGACCGGGTGCGCGGCCGGCTGCTCTCCGCGGGCGAGAAGTTTGCGCGCGCCTCCAGCTACCTCATCACGGCCGAGCGGCTTCAGGCGCACGACGCGCCGGGCCGGTTGGCGCTGTATCGCCGCCAGCTCGACCTCTTCGACGCGGGCGTGCGGCTGGTCGGCGAGAACTGCGAGCGCGTCGAGATCCCCTACGAAGGCAAGCACCTCGCGGCGTTGTACGTGCGCGCCGAGGGCGTGCAGGGCAGGGCGCCGATCCTGGTGCAGCTCAACGGCCTGGACTCGACCAAGGAGATGAAATACCGCGTCGGCCTGCCGGGGTGGCTGGCCCGGCGCGGCGTGTCCTCGCTCGTGGTGGACCAGCCCGGCACTGGCGAGGCGTTGCGTCTGCACGGGATGACGGCGCGCTACGACAGCGAGCACTGGGCCAGTCGCATCGTCGACTGGCTGTGGACGCGCGACGACGTCGATCCGAAGCGCATCGGCTGCGAAGGCGTGTCCCTGGGCGGCTACTACTGCCCACGCGCAGTGGCGATGGAGCCGCGTTTCGCCGCCGGCGTCTGCTGGGGCGCCAACCACGATTGGCGCGACGTGCAGAAGAAGCGCCTGCAGAAGGAAGGCGACTTTCCGGTGCCGCACTACTGGGCACACGTGTGCTGGGTCTGGGGCGCGAAGGACGTCCATGACTTCATGCGCATTGCCGAGAACGTGCACCTGGACGGAGTCGTCGAGAAGATCCGCGTTCCCTTCCTGGTCACGCACGGCGAGAAGGACACGCAGATCCCGCTGAAGTGGGCGCAGCGCACCTACGACCAGCTCGTCAACAGCCCGAAGCGTGAACTCAAGGTCTTCACTGATCGAGAAGGCGGCGCGCAGCACGCGAGCTTCGACAACAGCATCAACGCCGGCCACTACATCGCCGACTGGGTGGCCGAGACCCTCGGCGGCCGCATCGCAGCCACGGCCGGCTGATCCCTCAACCAGCAAGCAAGGACTCTCATGAACATCATCGGACTGGAAACACTCGTCTTCGCCGTCGACGATCTGGCGAATGGCGCGCAGTACCTCCGCGACTATGGCCTGGCCGACGCCGGTGGCGGCCGCTTCGAGGCGATGGACGGCACCGCGATCGTCATCATCGACGAGAAGGACCCGACGCTGCCGGCGCCGCCGGCACCTGGCTGCCGCCTGCGCCGCACCGTGATGGGCGTTGCCAGTCGCGCCGACCTCGACGCGATCGCCGCCGAACTGAAGCGCGACCGCGAGGTGCGCGAGCGGCCCGACGGCTCGATCGAGTCGATTGATGACGAAGGATTCGCGATCGCCTTCCAGGTCAGCATGCGCCGTTCGTTCGAGAGAGCCGGCGAGATCGCAAACGCGCCGGGTTCGCCGTTCAGGCGGCCGGCCAACCAGCTCGGCGTCGACGCCGATGCGCCGCAGATCAAGCCGCGCACGCTCTCTCACGTCGTCTATTTCGTCGTCGACGCGGCAAAGGCCGAAGCCTTCTACGTCGAACGCCTCGGCTTCCGCTGCACTGATCGCTTCACCGGCGTCGGCCCGTTCCTGCAGCCTGCCGGCACGCTCGATCACCACACCCACTTCTTCATCGAGGCGCCTGCGTTCATGAAGGGCTGCGAGCACTTCACCTTCCACTTCGCCGGCCCGGGCGAGATGCTGCAGAACGGCTGGCGATTCGTCGCCAAGGGCTACCAGCCGTTCTGGGGCCCGGGGCGGCACCAGCTGGGCTCGAACTGGTTCTGGTACTTCAACAGCCCATTCGGTTGCCACATGGAGATGGACGCCGACATGGACCTGCACGATGCGACCTGGACGCCGCGCGAGATGGCGATGGGTGCCGACAACTCGCAGGCCTTCCTGCTCGGCTACCGCAAGAAGTGGTCGCCGGGGCCGGGCACGACGGAGGACGGCGACTATGCCTGAGGCCGGTGACCGTACGCCGCCGCCACGGCGGCTGTGCCATCTCGCCGAGTTGCCCGACGGCGGCGCGCGCGGCTTCGATCCGCTGGATCGCGGGCGCCACACCGTGTTCGCCGTGCGACGCGGCGACACGGTGCGCGTATGGGCCGACCGCTGCCCGCACCACGGCACGCCGCTGCCGTGGCGCAAGGATGCCTACCTCAACGCGGCCGGCGACCGTATTGTCTGCGCCGCGCATGGCGCGCTGTTCGAGATCGACAGCGGCCTGTGCGTCCACGGCCCGTGCCTCGGCGATCGGCTGTGGCCGATACCGTTCGCGCTCACCGATCAGGGCGAGCTGCTGCTGGTCGCAGCCGCCATGCAAAGCAACATCACCACTTCAGGAGACTCGGCATGACCCTTGCAGCCCAACACATCCTCATCGTCGGCGGAGGCTTTTCCGGCATGTCGGCCGCGATCGAGCTGCGCAAGCTCGGCGCCGAGGTTGACCTCGTCGAGATCGACCCAGGCTGGCGCAACTACGGCGCCGGTATCAGCCTGGGCGGCGCGACGCTGCGCGCGTTCCGCCAGCTCGGCATCCTCGACGCCTTCCTCGAGCACGGCGCCGCGCACGACGGCGTCTCGCTGCGGCTGCCCAATGGGGCGCAGGTCGCCGAGCTGCCGACGCCGCGCATCGCAGGCCCCGACGTGCCAGGAGGCGGCGCTATCATGCGACCGGTGCTCGGCCGGCTGCTGGCCGACGCGACACGTGCCGCCGGCACCACGGTGCGCCTGGGCTGTACCTTCACTTCCATCGAGCAGGATGCCGAAGGCGTGGAGCTGAGCTTCACCGACGGACAGCGCCGCCGCTATGACCTCGTCATCGGAGCCGACGGCCTGTATTCGAAGTTGCGCGAGACCCTCGTCCCCGACGCGCCCAAGCCGCGCTACACCGGCCAGGCCTGTTGGCGCGCCGTGGTGCCGCGTCCGCCGGAAATCCGCAACGCGACCATGTGGATCGGTCCGCAGGTCAAGCCGGGCGTCAACCCGGTGTCGAAGACCGAGATGTACCTCTTCCTTCTCGAGCCGCGGCCGGTCAACGAGCATGTCGATCCGGCGACCTTTGTCGATCAGTTGCGCGGCCTGCTCGCCGACTTTCCCGCGCCGGAGCTGCAGGCGATTCGCGCAGGACTCGGGCCGACATCTCAGGTCGTGTTCCGCCCGCTCGAAGCGCTGCTGATGCCGCGACCATGGTCCAAGGGCCGCATCGTACTGATCGGTGACACCGTGCATGCGACCACGCCGCACCTGGCGTCGGGTGCCTGCATCGGCATCGAGGATGCACTCGTGCTGGCCGAGGAGGTCGGACGGCACGACCGTGTCGAAGCCGCGCTGTCGGCGTTCGAGGCACGGCGCTGGGAGCGTTGCCGAATGGTCGTCGAGAACTCGGCCCGCCTCGGCGAGATCGAGATCGACGGCGGCGACAAAGAGGAGCACACCGGGATCATGCGCAACTCGCTGATGGCGCTGGCGCAGCCGATATGAAAACCACGGCCCCTGTGCCGCAGGAGAAGACGATGATCAAGACCGATTCGACCCGCGGCCGCATTGGGCTGATGGTGGCGCACTGCGCCGGCATGCTGGACACCGTGGCATTGCCCGTCTGGGTGGGCACGCTGGTGGCGGCGTACCACTTCGACCCGCAGCAGGCGGGCCTGCTGGTCACGCTCTTTCTCGGCGGCGTCGTGGTGGCCAGCGTGCTGCTCGCGCCGCGCTTCAACCGCCTGTCGGGCCGTGCGGTTTCGACGTTGGGCTTCCTCGCGTGCGCGCTCGGTTTCGGCGCGGCGTCGTTGACGACCGACTTCGTGATGCTCGCGCTCGTTCACGCGCTGTGCGGCGCGGCGACCGGCGCGGCGCTGAGCGTCACGCACGGCACGATTGCGCTGAGCGCGCGACCGCACCGGCTGTTCGCGATCGTCAACACCGCGCTCGGTATCGCCGCCGTCTTCTATCTCGGCATCACGCCCCAGATTGTCGCGAAGGCGGGCGGCCCGGCGCTGTTCCTCGTGTTCGGCGCCGTGATGGCGCTGGCCGCACTGGTCAGCCTCTTTGCATTCCCGTCCGCCGAGACCGCACCGGCGGCTGCCGCTGTCGCCGGCGCGCCGACGATGCAGGCGCCGGCGCGCTTCGGGCGCGCGGTGTGGTTCGGCATCGCGGGCATCGCGCTGGTGACGGTCACGCAGGCGATGGTCTTCAGCTTCGTCGAGCGCGTCGGCAACGCGCGCGGCTTCGGTGCCGAGGCGGTCGCCGGTGTGCTGATCGCGCTGGGCTTCGTCAACCTGCTGCCAGCCCCGCTCGCCGCGCTGCTGGAGCGGCGGCTGCCGGCGCGCCTCGTGCTGGTGAGCGCGCCGGTCGTGCAGGCGGCGCTGGCCGTGACGGTGATGAACACCACCGCCTTCTTCGCCTATGGCGCCGCGGCGTCGGTCATTGTCGCGGTCGCGATCTTTTCGCACACCTTCGCATTCGGCCTGCTCGCGCGGCTGGAGCCCACGGGCCGCGCGCTGTCGGCCACGCCAGCCATGCTGATGACAGGCGCGGCGATCGGGCCGGTGCTCGGAGGCACGCTGATCAAGTTCTTCGGCTACGGCAGTCTCGGCATCGCCGCGATCGTGCTGTGCTGCGGCGCGGTGCTGTGCTACTCGCGCCTGCCACGCCAGAGCGCTGCCGCGCCGAGGCCCACGCCTGCGCCGGCGCAGGCCTGAACTCTTCCTTCATTCAGGTCCCCTCGCCATGAAGATTCGGCGCCGTTTCGTCGACCTGTCGATCTACCTCGAGAACGACGTGCTGTCGGATCCGCCGCCGCTGGCGCCGAAGATCACCTACCAGAAGCATGACACACTGCCCGAGTTCATCGCGATGCTGCCCGGCACGAAGCCTGAGGACTATCCGGACGGCGAGGCCGCGGCCGCCGAGTGGGTGACGCTGGCCACGCACAACGGCACCCACCTCGATGCGCCGTACCACTTTCATTCGACGCAGGATGCGAAGCTTGGCGGCAGTCGGCCATCGATCACGATCGATCAGGTGCCACTCGAGTGGTGTTTCCAGCGCGGCGTGAAGCTCGACTTCCGCGACTTCCCCAACGGCTACGTCGCGACCGCGGCCGACGTCGAGGCCGAGCTGAAGCGCGTCGGCCACGTGCTGGAGCCGCTGGACATCGTCGTCGTCAACACCCGCGCCGGCTCGCGCTACGGCCACAAGGACTACGTGTCCTCGGGCTGCGGCATGGGCTACGAGGCGACGATGTTCCTGCTCGAGCGCGGCGTGCGGCTCACCGGCACTGACGCGTGGAGTTGGGATGCGCCGTTCCCCTACACCGCGAAGAAGGTCGCCGAGACCGGCAACAAGGCGCTGATCTGGGAAGGGCACAAGGCGGGCCGCGACATCGGCTACTGCCACCTCGAAAAGCTGCACAACCTCGAGGCGCTGCCGCCACACGGCTTCACGATCAGCTGCTTCCCGCACAAGATCCGCGGCGCGAGCGCCGGATGGACTCGCGCGGTCGCCATCTTCGAAGAGTGACCAGGGCTGACCTGCGTTCACGAAGCGTCTCCCATCTCACATCTCTCCAGGAGTCCACCATGAGCTTTCCCCCGATCCACCGCGTCGTCACCGGCCACGATGCCGAAGGCAAGGCGATCGTCACCAGCAATGGCCCGCTGCCCACCGTGATCGAGCTTCAGGCCATCCCCGGCACCGTCTTCCATGAGGTGTGGGAGACGCACGCCACGCCGGCGCCTTTGACCAACGCGGCGGACCCCACCACCGGTCCGTTGAAGCTGCCGCCGCCCAAGCTCGGCACGCGCATTCGCTTCGTCGACATCCCGCCGGACACCAAAGAGTTCCTGGCGCAAGGCGCCGCGCAGATGAAGGATGCCTTCACGCAGGCGGGTGACGTGGCCGCCTCCACCGTCAAGCGCGACTCGCCGCACCCCCTGATGCATCGCACCGAGTCGATCGACTACGGCGTGGTGATCGAAGGCGAGATGACGCTGGTGCTCGACGATTCCGAGGTGTCGCTCAAGGCGGGAAGCGTCGTGATTCAGCGCGGCACCAACCACGCGTGGGCCAACCGCTCGGGCCGGCCCTGCCGGATGCTTTTCGTGCTGATCGACGGCGCCTACGAGCCGTCGATTGCGACTGCGCTGGCCGGGCGCTGAGCCGCTGCGAAAGAGCAATCACGATGAAGTTCGCCACACTGAAAGACGGCTCGCTCGATGGGCGCCTGGTCGTCGTCTCGCAGGACCTGAAGCATGCCGTCGCCGCGCCGAGGGTCGCGCCCAGCCTGCTCGACGCACTGCAGCGCTGGGACGCCGTGCGCCGGGCATTGCAGGATCTTTCCGATGCGCTGAACGCGGGCGTCGTCGACGGCGTGTTTCCTTTCGACCCCGCCGCGTGCGCTGCGCCGCTGCCGCGCAGCCCGCAATGGCTGGACGGCTCGGCCTTCCTCAACCATGGCCGGCTGATGGAGCGCGCCTTCAACACGCCGCCCATCCCCGACTTCGAGAACGTGCCGGTGATGTATCAGGGCGCGAGCGACGACTTCCTCGGCCCCATGGACGACGTGCCGCTGCCTGACGAAGCGCACGGCATCGACTTCGAAGGCGAGTTCGGCGTGGTCTGCGGCCCGGTGCCGATGGGCGTCACGCCCGAGGCGGCCCTGCAATGCATCCGCCTCATCGTGCAGGCCAATGACTGGAGCCTGCGTGTGCTGGGCCCGCGCGAGATGAAGACGGGTTTCGGCTTCCTGCAGGCCAAGCCATCGACCGCTTTCGCCCCCATCGCGATCACGCCCGACGAACTGGGCGACGCCTGGAACGGTGGGCGCGTGTGCATGCCGCTGCACGTGCAGTGGAACGGTGAACGCTTCGGCGAACCTTCGGGCGGCGAGATGAACTTCGACTTCGGCCAGCTCGTCGCGCATGCCGCGCGCACGCGCAAGCTCACCGCCGGCACGATCCTGGGCTCGGGCACGGTTTCCAACGTCGCGCGCACGGCCGGATCGGCGTGCATCGCGGAACGTCGCGTGATCGAGAAGCTGGACGTGGGCGAGATCCTCACCGGCTTCATGAAGTTCGGCGACCGCCTGCGCATGCAGGCGCGCTTCGCCGATGGGCGCGAGGGGCCGTTCGGCGTCATTGACCAGCGTGTCGTGCGCGCGCAGGAGCAATGACTATGCACGTGCTGATCACCGGTGCGAACGGCTTTGTCGGCCGAGCCCTCGGCGCGCGCCTGCTCGCCGACGGCACGCTGCAGGGGCGCCGCATCGAGCGCCTGAGCGCGCTCGATCTCGATTTCGGTGACGCGCCGTCTGCGCAAGGCGTCCTGCGCCGCCATGCCGGCGACCTGGCCGATCCGGCGTGGCTGACGTCCGTGCTGGCAGCCTGGCCAGTGGACGTGGTGTTCCACCTCGCCAGCATCCCGGGCGGCAGCGCCGAGGCCAACTACGCGCTGGCCCGCCGCGTGAATCTGAATGCGACGATCGACCTGCTGGAACGCGGGCAGGCGCAAGCGGCGGCCGGTGGCCCGGCGCCGGTGTTCGTGTTCGCGAGCACGATCGCGGTGTTCGGCGCCATGCCGCCCCTGGTGACTGACGACGCCCTGCCGCGGCCGGCAATGACCTACGGCGCACAGAAGCTGGTGGGCGAGATCCTGATCGACGACTTCAGCCGCCGCGGCTGGATCGATGGGCGCTCGTTGCGCATCCCCGGCGTGCTCGCGCGGCCGCCGGCACGGACCGGCCAGCTCTCGGCCTTTCTCAGCGACATCATCCGCGAGCTTGCTGCCGGCCGGCCCTTCACATGCCCGATGTCGGCCGAAGCCACGACCTGGGCTTCGTCGCTGCCCAACGTGGTGTCGAACCTGCTTCACGCTGCGGCGCCGTCGCTGCCGGGGCTGGAGAGCCGGCGCACGTTCACGCTGCCGACGTCGCGGTTCTCGATGCGCCAGCTCGTCACGGCGATCGGCGAGGTCCGCGGAGCGGCTGTGCACCCGTTGGTCACCTACCAGCCTGAGCCGCACATCGAGGCCTTGTTCGGGTCGTTCGGCGAGCTGCGCACCGACGCCGCGCTGGCCGCCGGCTTCGAGCGCGATGCGAGTCTGGCCGACCTGGTCAGGCTGGCGTTGCAGGGCGACGCCAGCGGCGTCTGACAACACTCCCAACTTCTCGAGGTACCAATCCATGAAAGCTGCTCGTCTCCACTCGTACGGCGATGTCGATCAATTCGTGATCGATGAAGTGCCCATTCCCAAGCCGGGTGCCGGCGAGGTTCTGATCAAGATCGAAGCCTCTGCGGTCAACCCCTTCGACCTGATGGTCCGCCAGGGCTTCATGGCCCAGTTCATTCCCCTGGACCTTCCGGCCGTGCTGGGTGGCGACGCTGCCGGTGTCGTGATGGACAAGGGAAGTGACGTGAGCGGCTTCTCGGTCGGTGATCGGGTGATCGCCGACTTCGCCACCAACGGCAAGGGGGCCTATGCCGAACTCGGGGTCGTACCCATCACGGCCGTTGCCAAGCTTCCGGCCAATCTCAGCTTCGAGCAGGGCGCCACCCTGCCTAAAGCCGGACTGACCGGACGTCAGACGGTCGATGCGTTGGGCGTGCGCGCGGGTGCCCGTGTGCTGATTTCCGGGGGCCTCGGTGCGGTCGGTCGCGCCGCGATCCAGTATCTTCAGGAGATCGGCGCCAAGCCGGTGGCCGGCGTCCGGCCCGAACGGATCGAAGAAGCGCGCCAGCTGGCGGGTGACGCGCTCGACATCACCGCGCCGCCAGCCGGCGCCACGTTCGACTACGCCATCAGCGCGGCGGCCCCGATGGCGACGCACCTCATCCAGCACGTGCGGGACGGAGGTCAAGTGGCCAGCATCGTTCCGGTGCCAGAGGGCGCGAACGCGGGCAATCGCGTGCGCATTCAGGAGCTCTACCACCGCGCCGATGCGGCCACGCTCGAAGCCGTGGCCAACGCCGCTGCGCGTGGCGCATTGATGATCCCCATCGCCAAGACGTTCCGGCTGGAGCAAGTCGGCGCTGCCCACGCGGCGGTGGCCGCCGGTAGCCGTGGCAAGGTCGTGCTGAAGCACTGAAATGAACAGCGCCTGCACGCCTATCCCCTATAAGCGTGCACGGCATGCCTGCGAGCCAGACGCCGCTCACCGTCTAGCGCTGGCCGAGCTCGCCCAGCGCGCGCGTGCCGGCGGGGGGTGTTCAACGTCGTGACTGGCAATAGCCCCCGCCCTCGACGGCACGCTGACTTCGCACCCCGCTCGTGCGCAAGATCACGCTCACGGGCTCGACCGAAGTGCGACGCTTGCTCCTCGGTCAGGTCTTCGCCGGTGAGGTCGTCCTTGCCTTCGGTCTTCGGCGGATTGAACTTGACGTGGTAGATGCGTCCCGATGCCGGGTGCGAGCGACGGCCGCTCATGCGTTCGATGATGTCGGCGAAAGGCACGTCGATCTCGAGCACGTAGTCGATCTTGACGCCATGATGGTTCCGCCGACCGCTGCGCATCAAGGTGTTAGGCGCCGGTTCCGCACGCTACCTTGAACCCGCTGTTCACCACACTTTGAATTTTCGGGCGGGTTTTTCACCATTGATTGAATTTTCCGGTTGCCAGGCCGCATGACCTGGTCGTGGGTTGGCTGGCGCTGCCGACGACCGCCTTCCGGCAATCATGATGTCCGCTGGCGGGCTGGAATGGGCCCAAAGCGGCTGTTCAAGATGTGGGTCCGATCGCCGCGAAGCGGTCACTGGACTGACGACATTTTGGTGTGCTGTCACTGCAGCTTGCGTTTCGTGTTACGCCAAGCGAGGTCGCGACCTGTGCAAGTACCCTCGCGGAGCGTGGTGTCAATATCATCTCGGGTCCCACTGACCAACCATGGGGCCATCGAACACTGTTCTTCCGAGATCCTGACGGCAATGTCTTGGAGATCTATGCTGAGATTTAGCCTGTGCACAGGAAAGCCAAGCACGGTGCTGTAGAACTCCCGCATCGCTGGCAGGCGAGCAAAGATCACGGTGTAGTCGAGAATCGGCAGCTTTGGATCCATGATTGAGTTCTACTGGTCTCTGGTGCGGCCTAACACGCCCGGTATCGGCGAGCCCGAAGGTCATCGGCTGCAGGCCTTAGACCGAAGTTCCCCGAAGCGACGAACGAGATTCCCTTGTGACTCAAGCACTTGCTTGAGTTGGCGAGGAAGTTTTCTGTCTACGGTTTGATGTTTTGCACGAGCGCGAGGGCGCGCAGGTGCAGCGGCTGCGCGTTGGTGAGGAGCTCGAAGGTGGGCGCCTCGGGCCCGGCCTGTGGGGTTCGGCAGGTGTTGCGCACGATGGTGGCGAGCTCGGCCATGAGGGTGGAGAAGCTGTGCACGGGGGTGCCGTCGTCCAGTGTGTGACGGGCCGCCTTGTCCAGCGCCGCCTTGGAGCGCGTGGCCGGCGCCACGGGATCGCGCGTAGCCTTGGCTTGCTGCTCGGTGTCGGCAAACATCAACTCGCGCCAGGCCTCGCGCATGTGCCACTCGACGTAGTAGGCGAGCATGCACAGGAAGATGTGTGCGCGCACCCGATCGGCGGTGCGGTGGTGGATCGGGCGCACCTTCAGGTCGATCGTCTTGAGCGAGCGGAACGCGCGCTCAACGTTGGCCAGTGACTTGTAGTTGCGCACGCAGTCGGCCGAGTCCATCTGTGTGGGCGGCACCGACGTGCGGATGATGTAAATGCCGTCCAGCGCCGCCTCGGCAGCGATGGCGTCGCGCTTGCGCGCGAAGGTGAAGGTGGTGTCGCCGATCGCCAGCTCGAAGTGCTTGGCGACCTTGTACTGGTTGACGACCTTGCCCACGCGCAAGCCGATCTCATCCTTCCCAGCGAGCTTGCCCGCGTCCACGCGGGCCTTGATCTTCTGCAGGTTGGCCTCGGTGGCCGCGAGCAGTTCCTCGCGCTTGTGCGTGCGCAGCTTGGCCAGTTCCAGATTGCGGCACGCCACCAGGCGCTCGCCCGGGTAGTCCGGCGAGCTCAGTTCGAGCAGATTGCGCTCGTCGAACAGGTCGAGTTGCAGTTGCCCCTGCTCCACGAGCGCGCGGATCGACACGCTCTTGAGCGCCGTGATCCAGGCGATGCCGTCGCTCTCGCGCATCTCGTCAATGGCCTTGTTCGAGATCATGCCGCGGTCGCCCACCATCACCAGCTGCTCGACGCCGAAGTCTTCGCGCAGTCGCTTGAGCTCGGGCAGCAAGGTCAGGCTGTCAGCGACATTGCCCTCATGCACCGACACGGCCACCGGGCAGCCGCGCGCATCGGTGAGCAAGCCGTAGTTGACCTGCAGCAACCCCTTCTTGCCGTCGCGGCTGTAGCCGAGCTTGGCCAGCGGACAACAGCTACCCTCGAAGTAGCTCGAGGACAGGTCGTACAGCACCAGGGCGCCAGCGCTCAGATGGCGCGAGGCCAGCTTCTTCTGGATGCGATCCTGGCGTTCGAGCAGCCAGTCCATCGCCGCATACAGATCGTCCTCGTCGGCTTCTGCCACGCCGAAGTCCTCGGCCAGCGTGGTGGTGTGCCACCAGCGCGTGGTGGCCAGCTTGGTGTGGGGCGCTGCGATGCGCGCGGCCACCATCGCCAGTACCAGCTCGCGTTCGCGGCAGGGCTTGGAGGCAAGCAGCGAGGCCATCTCCAGGCTGGCCATCGCGGCGCCTGCCGCCTGCACATGGCCATGGGGACGCGAGTGCGTGATCTCGAACGCGCAAGCCACGGGCACGAAGGTCTCGCCCTGCAGCGAGCGCCGAATGATCTCGATGAGTTCATCGGGCAGGTGCGACAGATTGCCCAGGGTCTCGTTCTTGACCTTGCCGTCCTCGCGATAGCTGCGACGCAGCAGGTGGGTGCGATAGACCTGGTCCTTGTAGGTGCGCGTCGTAGTGACGACGTGAGCGGTACCGGTGCGGGCTGCCATGTAGAGAAATCTAGTCGATGAATGTGAAATTTGCAAGTCACTTTAGTGACTACATGTATCGCCCAAAAAAATCCTCCACGGAGGAGGATTCATCAGCGGCGACAAGTACTTGCCGCCGTTGGAGTGACTACAGAGGGCGGGGAACTTCGGCTTAGATCGACAGCCCCGGTTCCAGTTAAATCCTCTATTGGCTGTTCGTTGAGGCCTTGGCCCTGACCGCGTAGACCTGCATCGCGGCGGCGCGGCCACGCAGTTGCTGGAGGCCGAGGTCCTCGAGCGCGCAGCCCTCGAGATCCTCGAGCCGCTCCAGCGCGTCGCCCGAGACCAGGAACTGGCGCTCGAGGTCTCGCGTCGCCTGTTCGATGCGTGACGTGGTGTTCACCACGTCACCGTGGTACACGATCGCGCGCCGACTGCCTCCCACTTCGCCGGTGATGACCGGGCCGCCATGCAGCGCAGCGCGAAGCCGCGGCACCGCGCCGAACTCGCGCTCGAACTCCGGCGCAGCCCGCGCGAGCGCCTGTTCGATCGCGAAGTAGCAGGCGACCGGTCGAGCGCCCTCGCGCCCTTCGGCCACCGCCCAGGTGATCACGATCTCGTCGCCGACGTATTGATAGACCTCGCCTAGGTGGTCATCGATCAGGTCCGAGGCGAGCCGGAAGACCTCGCCGAGAAAGCGATGGACCGCGTCGGGGCCAATCCGCTCGGCGAGCGGCGTCGAGCCGACGATGTCGACGAACAGGAAGAACCGCTCCTCCGTGCGCGGGCGGTGGTAGCGGCCCAACACGATGTCGCGCAAGGTCTGCTCGCCGACCAGGCGGCCCATTTGCAGCAAAAAAATGCCGGCACCTAGGATCAGGAACGCAAGCGCAACCGATGGCGCCCTCGGAGTCGCGATCTTCACGGAGATCGCCGCTGCGAGCTCGGGGTTGGGCAATATGGCAGCGATGGCGCCGGCGAGCTGCCAGCCTGGTCTGGCTCCGATAACGAGCACGATGACGGCGCCATAGACAAGCAACTTCATCGCGAAGCTGACGAGGAACGGCGCCCGTTCGAGCGTGTGACCGAGCCGCGTCGGCGGAAGGAAGATTTCGGCGCCGAAAATCGCGCCGGCCAGCAGCACGCCGTGGGTGGCGCCCGCCAAGGCACCGAAGCTTGCGCCGAAGAGCGGCGCGTCGGGGAACCCGTAGCCGCTCGTGCTCCCGACCACCGCGCCGATCACGGCACCCCAGCGGAGCGCACGGCGAAGGAGGTCGACCCGGCGTCTTGCGCCCGCCCGCATCGTCGTCGGCATGTCAGGAAGCGATCGAGACCATGGAGCGGTGTTCGAGTAGGAACCTCATCGGTTGTTGAAAATCAGCTCCGGCCACGCTCGCGGTTGGCGTCAGCGGTCGAACGTCGTGACGGAGCGAGCCGTGTCAAGTAATGTACGTCCAGATCAACCATGGGGGCGAGGAAGAGCAGCGTCGTCTCGATGCCGGTACAACCAGCCCAGGTGCGCGAGCAGGGTGTGCGACAGCTGCGTCGCCGCGAACACGAACACGAGGTGGAAGAAGAGCTCGATGCCTGTGAGTCGTGCATGCGCAAGATGGGGTGGCTTCCGTCGCGGTGCGCACAACCACCGCGTTCGTGCGGCGACCGTCACAATCGCGGTAGATCTCGAAGACTTCTTGGACAGTCGCGCCTAGCTGATACGCCGTATTGCCGCCCGTCACCAGCGGCAGCTGATGGCCGCAAGCCGCTGATGCTAGCCGCCTTCCCCAACGCCGACCGCGCGGCGCAGGTTTGTCTAGACTCGGCACCGCCGATTCCACGAAGAAGAGGTCCTCCGCGATGCCCGTGACGTTGTCGGCAATGCCGATGACGAAGTCGCGGCCGAAAGCAGAGTGCAGCGTGCCTAGGAAAACAGTAATGCGCTCGACGTCGGCAAACCATCTATCGGGCTCTTGCCCGACGTCAGGAAGCGCGAGGTTGAGGCCGAGGTCCCACGACGGCAGGTCCCCGGCACGAAGGCCATCGTCTGTGCCTCGCCGGTTGACTACGAGTGGAGCAGCGACCCGCCAGTCGCCTTCCCTAGCAAAGGCGTCCAAGCGTTTTTCCAAAGAATCGGCGATTTCGTGGAGGTCGGCGCCATCAACGTAGGCGAACAGCGTGTGTTTGGACATAGAGGTGAATGTCATCATTTGTCTGTCTCCTTCAGTTGATATGCCCCTTGACGGCGAGGGCTGCCGTCGGGCCGCGCGGCCTCGATGCATGTCCTCAGCACCTTGCTGTCGCCGAGTTGGTTGGCCAGCAAGAGTACGAGCTTGGCATTGACGAGCTGTGACTCATGGTCCGACAAGCCGGCATGGGCGTCGAGCAAGTGTTCGTAGAAGCCATCCGGGTCCAGGATGCTCGGTTGGGTATTCATGCGACAAGCTCTTCATGCAAGCCCAGGGCGCGCTCCACCGCCGGCAGCGGATCGTCCTCCATGCACTGTGCCACGGCGGCCAGGTATGCGTCCGGGCGCAGCAAGGCCCAGGGGCAGGCTGCCGGAACGCCGCACGCGAGGCGCAGCTGATCTTCGACTTGGTGCACACGATCCTGCGCCGGGACCGGTCCGGTCGTGCCCGGCACGTCCACACATCGTACCGGCCGCCCTGCCAGCCGATCGCGCAGCCGGGCACGGTCCCGCGGTCCACCAAACATCAGCAGAACAAGCCTCGCGTCGGCTCGCAGCAGATCGTTGAGCAGGCCGTGGCTGCCGTCGCCCAGCGTCACCGCCACGTTCTGGACAGAACGGCCACCACCGGCGCTGCACGCACTGGAGCGCGTGTACGCGTTGGCCACCGCCATGCGCCCGGTGTTGACGAACGGGCGCGCGAACGGATGCTGGCGTGCCAGTTCCAGTACAGCGGTGCGCAACAGCCGCTCGATGCCGTCGCGCGGACGCATGAAGCGCGCCGTGCGGTCGGTAACGCGGATGTTCTCGCGTGCCGCCTCGTGGCGTTCTTCGTGGTAGCTGTCGAGCAGCGCCGGCCGCGCATCCCCCTTGAGCACCGCGGCCAGCTTCCAGGCCAGGTTGTCGGCGTCAGCGATGCCGCTGTTGCCGCCGCGCGCGCCGAAGGGGCTGACCACCTTGGCCGCGTCGCCGATGAAGAACAGCCTGCCGTGGCGCATCGCGTCCACACACTCGCTGCGGTAGGCATAGGGGCCAACCCAGATCACCTCCACCGCGCGCTCGGGGCCGAAGTGCTGCGCCAGCCGCTCACGCACAGCGTCTTCCCGGCCGACGGCCCGGGGATCCGCATCGGGCGCCATCTGGTAGTCGATGCGCCAGACGCCATCGGCCATCAGGTGCTGCCAGACCGCGCGCCCATCGTTGAAGGGGGCCTCCACCCAGGTATGGCGCTCCAGGGGCGGCGGATCAGTGAAGCGCACGTCGGCGATGCACCAGCGATCGTCCCCTTTCTTGCTCGTGACGGAGGCCCCGGCCCAGTCGCGAAACAGGCTGCGCGAGCCGGTAGCGTCGATGACGTAGCTGGCCTCCAGCTGGTAGTTGCCCGCCGGCGTCTCGACCGTCAGGCGCGCGCCCTCCGGCCCCTGCTCGAAAGCCGTAACCCGGTTGCGCCAGCGCAGATCGACCCTGCCCAGTTCGTGCAGGCGCTCGACCAGGTAGCCTTCGATGTAGAACTGCTGGATGTTGATGAAAGGCGGCTGGTTGGAGATCTCGAAGCCGCTCTGGCGCTGCAGGTCGAAGGCGTATACCTCGTCGTCGCCGCAGTAGGTGCGGCCTACGCTCCACTCCACGCCCTTGCGCGCGATGCGCTCGTAGATGCCCAGGCGCTGGTAGATCTCCAGGGATTTCTGCGTGTAGCAGATGCCGCGCGAGGACGCGCCTTTGACGCCGACGGTGTTGTCCTCGTCAAGCAGTACCGCCGCAATGCCTAGCCGTGCGAGGCAGCAGGCCAGCGTCAGGCCGGCCAGTCCACCGCCGACGATCGCGATGTCATGCCGCGGGCTGCGTGCGCCGGTCAGCTCGGGTGGCGGAGCGAACGGATATTCCGGCAGCGTGTAGCCGCTGCCCTCCGTGAATTCATAGCCGTTGGGGTACGCGCACGGCGCGTAGGGTGTGCCTGTCGGATTCATGATGTGATGTGATCGCTCGTCAGGTCAGGCCAGGGCATTCCAGAGCTCCCTGTCCTTTTCGTTAGTCCAGATCTGCGGATGCTCGATGCCGCGCAGTTCGTCCCAGGCGCGCGCGACGTCGAAGGGCATTACGTGGCGATACACCGGCCAGTGGCCGAAACGCGGCGTGAGCTGCTGGTCGGCCAGGAGGTAGCAGCCCTTGAGGTCCAGCCCTTGAGCGAGTCCCTGGCGCACGATGGTCAGTAGCGTGACGAGGAAGTCCTTGTGAGTGTCGATCGCGTCGCTGATCTCCTTGAGCGTGCGCATCGGGCTGCCGCGCCCCGGAACGAGCACCTTGGGACGGAAGGCCCGCAGACGCTCCAGGGTCTGCAGCCATTCGGTCAAATAGGCGTCGCCGCAATAGATGCCGCAGCGGTTCTCGATGAGGTCGCCGCCGAACATGACGCCAGCGCCCGGCACCCAGCAGACTGCGTCGCCGGCGGAGTGCCCCTTGCCCAGATGCATGAGCCGCACCTCGTGGTTGCCCAGGTCCATTACTAGCTCTTCCTTGAAGCCGATGTGCGGCCTGGTCAGGCCAGGGATGTCCGACACGTCGGGAAACAGCCTCGGCATGCGCGCGCGCTCGGATTCGTAGTCGGCGAGCCCGCGCTCGGCTATCAGGTCGCGCGTTCCTTGGCTGGTGATGATGGTCGCGCCTTCGAAGGCGGACGCGCCCATCACGCGCACCGCGTGGTAGTGCGTGAGGAACACATAGCGCACCGGCTTGTCGGTGATCTTGCGCAGCTCGGCGAGCCAGCGCCGGGCCAGGGTCGGCGTGGCGGTCGTGTCGACAGCCAGCACGCAGTCGCGGCCGACAACGAATCCGCAGTTCGGGTCCGAGTTGCTGATGTAGCCGTAGACATCGGAGCCGAGTTCCACGACTTGCGGGCGTTGCTCGGCGGTATCGGCGGTAGAAGCGAAGGGTGTGCTCATGGCAATGGTTCTTGCGAATGGGGTTGGGTGGATGGATTTCAGGTGGTTCAGTAGGGGAGTGCCGGTGTGACCATGCCCCGGCACTCGCCGAAGCCAATGGGCACGAAGCCGGGCGCGCAAGCGCGCGCCGTGAACACGATCTCGTCGCCATCCTCCAGCCAGCCGCGCTGCTGGCCGTCCGGCAGGGTCAAGGGCAGGGCGCCAGCGCTCGTCAGCTCCGTCATGCAGGCCCGGCTGTTGTCGTCCGGGCCCGAGATGGTCCCGGTGCCGACGAGATCGCCGGTCTCGAGCTGGCAGCCGTTGCTGCTGTGATGGGCGATCAGTTGGCCGGGCGTCCAGTACAGGTGGTGCAGGTGCGTTCGGGTGACGACTGCGGGGCCCATGCCGGATTCGCGCATGCGGCGCGTGGACAGGCTGGCTTGCAGCGCGATGCTCCAGCTGCCCAGTTCGTGATCGAGCGCCGAGTCGAGGTAGGGCAGGAGCGGCGGATGCGCCGGCGCGCGCAAGGGCGCTGCCACCCGGAACGGCTCGAGCGCTTCGCGTGTCACGATCCACGGCGAAATCGAGGTGATGAAATTCTTGCCGAGGAAGGGCCCGAGCATCTGCTCCCACCACTGCACGCTCTTGGAGGACCAGTCGTTGAGCAGGCAGGTACCGAAGATGTGCTCGCGGGCCTCGTCCAGGCGGATCGGGACGCCGCGGTCGTTGCCCCTGCCTACGAACAGACCCATCTCGAGCTCGAAATCCAGCGCCTGCACCGGCCCGAACACAACGCGGCCGTCGCCGCCTTTCCATTGGCCATGGGGCCGCTGCACCGGTGTGCCGCTCGTCACGATGGTCGACGCGCGGCCATGGTAGGCCACCGGCACCCAGCGGTACGCTTCCGGCACTGGAACGGCCAGGCCCTTGAGTCGCCCGTTACGTTCCGTGTGATGTTCCGAGGCCAGGAAGTCGGTGTAGCCGCGAATGGGGCAGGGCAAGTGCATGGTGACCTGCGCCGCCGGCCGCAGGATGGCATCGGCATGGCGTCTTGCCTGCGTGCCCGGCACCCCCTCGTCGCACAGCAGGTCCGACAATGCGGCACGCAGCGCGGACATCGCAGACGCAGGCCCGGCCATTAGCGCCGGCAATCCCCTGCTGGTTGCCGCCTGCGCGGCGTCGGCGGCCAGACCCGTCAGCAACCCGCGTGCCTGCACCTCGCACAGGTCGAGAACGCTGTCACCAATGGCGACCCCCACGCGGGGCACGCCGCCGGAAGTGGCGAAGCTGCCGAAAGGCAGGTTCTGCAGTGGAAAGTCGTTGTCCGGCGCGTTGGCCGATTCGACCCAACTGCGGCGCAGCGGATCGTGCGTGCGGTCGATCTGCTTCATGCCTGCTTCTCCCGCGTCCAATCCTCCAGCTGGGCGTGGGCCTCCCGTTCGTATCGCGCAAGCTGGGCCGGTGTTGCCGTCACGGCCGTCAGTTCCAGCCGCAGCCCGTTCGGATCGAAGAAGTAGATCGACTGCACGAAGCCGTGGTCCGTAGGGCCCAGCACCTCGATGCCGTGGGCCTGCAGGCGCGCCTTCATCGCCTGCAGGGCTTGCAGCGAATCGAGGCGCAATGCGATGTGCTGGACCCAGGCAGGCGTATTGGGCGAGGGCTGCGCCGCCGTGCCATCGCCCAGATCGAAGAAGGCGAAGCAAGAGCCGTCCGTGAACCGGAAGAACAAGTGCACGTAGGGGCACAGTTCGCCCGTGCTCGGCACGGTGTCCGATCGGATGACGTGGGCCAGCGGCAGCCCGAGCAGGTCTTCGTAGAAGTGTCGGGTCTCTTCGGCGTCGCGGCAGCGCGCGGCGTAATGGTGCAGTCCATGGATGGCTGGGCAGTGGCTCATGTGCGGAGGGTCCTGTGCGAACTGGTGTGTCGCTGGCGCAGAAGTGTCGGCGTCCTCTGCGCGTGCGTCTGCCCCCTTGCAATGGGGACAGCGCCGCCGATCAAGTCGTCAGGCAGTCTCAGCCTGCCTGTGCGCGGCATGGCTGATGCCGTGCTTGGGGCGAAATCGCTCTATGCCTCGTGCCACTGCGCGACCAGCGCGCGCTGGTTGGGCAGCCCGAGCTTGGCCAGCGCGCGCTTCTTGTAGGTGATCACGCTGCTCGGCTCAATGTCGCAGGCTCTGGCGATGTCCTTGGCGGCAAGGCCCCCGACGATGCCAGCGCAGACTTGCCGTTCGCGCAGGCTGAGTGTCGGGAAACGCTCGGCCAGTCGTTCTTCCAGCGCTGCCGGCGCGCAGCCGTGAGCCTGCGGCTGCGCGGCCGCAAGATCGACGTGTCGGCCGACGAGCGCCATGAGCACGTCGGCACTCGAAGTGAAACGCCGGAGTTCGCCGGGTCCGAAGCATCCGTGCACCGCGCGGCGGTACGCACTGAAGAGGAACAGCCGCCCGCCGACGGCACCGAGGACCGAGATCCGGTCGACCAGTTGCGGCTGCTCGTAGCACACGGCACGGTACCAGGCGTGCGGGATCTGGTTCCAGGCTTGCTGGCACGCCACCGTGCCCGAGCCTGCGCGATGGGCCTGCACCAGCTGGTTCAAGCCCGGATCGCTCTGCCAGTAATCCGTGGCATAGCGGACACCGGCGCGCTGCGCGAAGCTGCCGCCGAGTTCGGCGACCGCCGACGAGAGCCGGTAATGCGGCCTGCAATCCCCGTCGATGGAGAAGGCCGACACCAAGTCGGCACCGACGACGGCACCGACGACTTCGAGCAGGGCATCCGCGAACGCCGGCCGGCCCAGCGCGAGGATCGGCCTGACAAGCAGGCCGGCAAGCTGGGCGCCGTCATCGGCATGTGCATTGCTGCTGAGGATCATGGGCTCGTCCCTTCGTCCTCCCATGATAGAGGGCTACATGTCCCCAGCGGAAGGGGACAGACACGGCAGCTGCCGCCGAGGACACTGGGCGCCCCGAAGGAGACACCCCATGAACCGTACCCGTTTGAGCCGCCGCGACCTCCTGGCTTGGACAGCCTGCGCCGTCGCCGCCGAAACCGCGCCCGTCCTGGCACAGGACAACAAGCTGATCGAATGGGTGGTCGGCGCCGCGCCGGGCGGTGGCTCGGACGTGGTGGCCCGCACTTTTGCCGAGCCGATGGCCAAGAGCCTCGGCCGGCAGATCGTGGTGGTCAACAAACCGGGCGCGGGCACCAATTTGGCGGCCGACTACGTCGCCAAGGCGCGCGACGTGGAACACGTGCTGCTGACGGCCGATTTCGCCGCCCTCGCGGTGAACCCGTGGCTGTACAGCAAGCTGCCATACAACGCCCAGAAGGACCTGGCGAACGTCGGCATGCTGGTGCGCTTTCCGCTGGTCGTCGTCGTGTCCACGCAGCACCCGGCCCGCACCTTCCCGGACCTGCTGTCGTGGATCCGGTCGCAGGGCGGGCCCGTGGCCTTCGCCTCCCCCGGTGCCGGCACGCCCCACCATCTCGTCACCGAGCAGCTGCTGCGCAGCCTGGGCGTGCAGGCGACGCATGTGCCGTACCGCGGCGCGGCGCCGGCGGTGCAAGATGTCGTCGGCGGCCTAGTGCCTTTCATGCTGGTGGATTCGGCCAGCGGCATGCCGATGATCAGCGGCGGCAAGCTGCGCGCGCTGGCCGTCTCAACCGCCGCGCGGATGAAGACCTTGCCGGACGTGCCCACGCTGCAGGAACAAGGCCTCAAGGGCTTCGAAGGGTTCGCGTGGCAGGGGCTGGCCGTGCCCATGGCCGCCCCCAAGTCCCACGTGGCCCGCGTGAGCAGCGCGCTGCTGGAGGCTTTCAACAACACCCTGGTCGAGGCGCGCCTGCAGGCCTTGGGCGTGGAGCCCTTGCCCGGCACGCCGGCCGAGATGGACCGTTTCGTCAAGGCCGAGCGCGAGCGCTGGGGCGCCGTGGTCCGCGACCTGCAACTCAAGCTGGACTGAGGCATGAAGACACCTTTGATCCTGGTTTCCGGAATGCTGTGCGACGCGACCGTCTGGGAGCCGACCGCGGCGCTGCTGCACGACGCGGCAGACATTCGTGTCATGACTTTGGGCAGCATCGATTCCGTTGGAGCGATGGCCGACAAGGTGCTGGCCACGGCGCCTGCGCAGTTCGCCCTCGCGGGGCATTCGCTCGGGGGACGTGTGGCATTGGAAGTGGTTCGCCGCGCGCCGCAGCGCGTGCGCCTGCTCGGCCTGTTCGGCACTGCCTACAAGGCACGCGCGCCGGGCGAAGCAGGGCAGTCTGAGATTGCAACGCGGGAAGCGATGGTCGCGCGCGCCGAAGCCGAGGGGCTGGTCGCCTTCGCCCCACAGTGGGTGGCCCGCATGGTGCACCCGCGCTGGGCGGCCGAGGCCGGCAAGCTGCAGCCGCTGACCGCCATGGTTGCCCGCCAATCACTCGAAGCCGTGCGCGCGCAGGTGCGCATGGGCCTGTCCCGGCCCGACTTTTCGTCGCTGTTGCCGGGCATCGCCTGTCCCACGCTGGTGCTGGCGGCCAGGGGCGATGCGGCGATGCCTCTGCCGCCGCACGAGGAAATGGCTGCGGCCATTCCCGCCGCGCATCTGGCCGTTGTCGAAGATTCGGGGCACCTGATGACCTTCGAGCAGCCGCAAGCATGTGCCGCGGCGATCCATCCCTGGTTGGCCGGATTTTCCCGGATTGCAACCTGACCGCACTTCCATGCCGCACATCATCATTGAGGCCACGGCGTCGGCCACTTCCCTCGTCGATCCGCAGACGCTGACCCGTACCTTGCACGAAGCCGCCTGTGGGATCGACGGCTATCCGAAACCCGGCGTGCGCACCCGCTTGCACGTGCTGGAGCACTTCCGCCTCGCGGACGGCAGCCCCGGCGCGGGCTTCGTGCACGTCAATATCCGTATTGGCACGGGCTTCTCCACCGAGGCGCGTCGCGCCTCGGCCGCGGCGCTCGCGAACGAACTCTCCGCGCTTTTCGCTCCTCATCTCGCCAACACGCCGATCGCGCTGTCCGTCGAAGTGACCGAACTCGACGTCACCACCCGCGTGAACCGCAGCAACGTCGCTCAGGTCTTGGCCGCGCGGACGGCTGGTGCTTGATCGATGGGCGTCGTCTTCCTCGGCATCATGAGCCATGCACCCGGGCTGACCGGGCGCATCGGGCAAGCGCCCGCAGCGGACCGCGAGGCGGTCTTCGAAGGATTCGCGCAAATGCGTGCCCGGTTGGAAGCCGCCCGCCCCGATCTGCTGGTGGTGGTCGCCGCCGAGCACTTCGCCAATTTCTTCATGGACAACATGCCCGCCTATGCATTGGGCATGGCCGATCGCTATGAAGGACCGATCGAGGACGAGCAGTGGCTGCGCATACCGCGTACCGTGGTACCCGGCAACGCGGCCGCATCCCGCGCAATCATCCAGCACCTGATCCACGAGGTGGACCTGGCGTATTGCGAGGAGTGGAAGTTCGACCACGGAATCATGGTGCCCCTGCACTACCTCACGCCTGACTACGACGTCCCGATCGTGCCGGTCAACATCAACTGCCAGCAGCCGCCGTTCACGCCGCTGGCGCGCGCCTGGGCTTTCGGGCAGGCCCTGCGGCGCGCCGGCGACGCGCTGCCGCAGCGCGTGGCCTTGCTGGGGACGGGCGGCATCTCGCACTGGCCTGGTTCCACGCAAATGGGGCGCATCAACGAGGACTTCGACCGGGAGTTTCTGCGGCGCTGGACCTGCAACGACCGCGATGCGCTCCTCGCCTATGCGGACGAGGAAGTGCTGCGCGAAGCTGGCCATGGCGGCATCGAGATCAGGACACTCGTGGCCATCGCGGCTGCTGCGGGTGGCGGCAGTCCTGGTGAACTTCTCTTCTATCACGGCACCCCGGCGTTCTCGATCGGCTCCTGCGCGGCGGTGATGCCGGTGCTGCCCACCGGGCCCGCGCGTGCGTTTTCTCGGGAGGGGGGCCATGTCGCTGTACCAGATCCAGAAGCTCCTGTATGACCTGAACAGGACTGCTTCCCTGCAGGAGCGGTTCAGAGCCGACAGGCAGGCGGTGCTGCAGGATCGCGCGCTGACCGAGGAGGAACGCGATGCCTTCGCGCGCGCCGACCTGGGCCTGCTCTACGTGCTGGGCGCCCATCCTTCGCTGCTGATTCACTTCGCCGGGATCGTGGGTGTCCCGCTGGTCGAGCACCGCCGACACCTGATCGACGGGCTGGAGCGCTACGGTCCAGTGCGGGAGGGCATCCTGGCGCCGCCCGGATGAGACGGTGCGCGACCATGCGCGAGACGCTGGCCGACATCGCAAGCGGCGAGCTGCGGCTGTCCGGTTCCGGCGTGAGCTTCGAGGAGTACAAGAACCTGGTCGGCCTGCCCACGTGGTCCCGGATCGAGGATCACTATGTTTGACGAAGAAGAAAAGGAGCGCATATGCTGTTCGTGATTCATGCGCTCGACCGGCCAGGTGCGCTGCCGGTGCGGCTGGCGAACTACGACGCCCACAAGGCCTATCTCACCGCCATTGAGGGCGAGGGCGTGAAGACCTTGATGTCCGGGCCGTTGGTGGAGGACGACGGGCAGACCATGAAGGGATCGCTGTTCGTTGTCGACGTGGCCGACCGCGCGGCCGCGGAGTCCTACCATAACGACGACCCGTTCTTCACGGCCGGTGTCTGGCAGCAGGCGACCATCACTGCCTATGTCAAACGTGTCGGCTAGAACAACAGTGCGGCGAACGGAAGCAGGTCTATCTCCCAGTCAATGTGGCTAATCGGAACGCAGATCTCTCACTGCATACTCTGTGGGAGTACGGCAAGGCATCTCTATCGTCGGATCAACGGGCGCCCAGGCAAGTGGCCTACTCAGGTCGGATGCCCTCAAAGGCCTTTTGCAAGAGTTCCCTGATCTCGCCTCGCTGTGTTGCACCGACCTCTCGCGGGTTCCAATACGGGTTGCCCACAACGATCTCCGCCGCGCGGTCCAGATCATCCTCTTTCATGCCGATGTCGCGCAGCGCCACCGGCGCACCGTTGCATAGCCCTAAGTCGAACAGAGCTGCGGCGGCACTGCCGTGTCCTTGCGCTCCAAGTGCACGCCGGATGCGCGTCATGGCTTCAGGCACCGCCGGCGCGTTAAAGGCGATGGCATGAGATAGCACTACCGTGTGCACCTCGGCATGAGGCAGGTTAAAGCTGCCGCCCAGGGTGTGGCACAGCTTGTGGTGCAGCGCCATGCCCACGTTGCCCAGCACCGTCCCGCACAGCCAGGCACCATACAGCGCATCCCCGCGCGCATCGATATCGTCACTGCGCCGAAGGATGGCCGGCAGTGCCCTGGCCAGTGCACGGATGCCTTCCTCGGCCATCAGGTCCATCACCGGATTGCCGTCGCGCGCGTACAGGCCTTCGGCCGCATGCGCGATCGCGTTCATCCCGCTCGTCACGCTCATCGCCACAGGCAGCGTCAGCGTCAACTCCGGGTCGTAGATCACGGTGCGAGGCAGCACACGCGCGTCCTTGCCGGTCTTCTTCAAGCCGCCCTCAGTGATGCCATAGATCGGCGTCATCTCGCTTCCCGCATAGGTCGTCGGGATGGCCACGATGGGCAAGCCGGAATCCAGCGCGATGGCCTTGCCCAGTCCGGTGGTCGAGCCGCCGCCGATGGCAACGGCGCAGTCCGCGCCCAGGCGGCGAGCCTCCTCACGGGCCTCGCGTGCGGTCTCGATGGGCACATGCATGACAGCGCGCGCGAAAACGCCCGCCGCGCGGCTGCCAAGACGCTCGGCCACGCGCTGCGCATGACCCTGCTGCTCGGGCGTGGACAGCACGAGCGCGCGGCGCGCCCCGAGCAGTTCGATCTCGCGCTCCAGATGCGCCAGGGTCCCGGCGCCAAACACCACCCGCGACGGCTGGCCGTTGTAGACGAATTCCTTCATGCGATCCCCAATGCATCGTGCTCAGCCCAGGCTCAATCGGCCTGGACTTCGTAATCCACCTGATGCCTGGCGATGCGGACGCCAGCCAGCTCGTCGCGCACCCGCAGATGTTCCGGATGCATCGCATACGCGGCCAGTGCTTCCCAGGATTCGAACTCGCTGTACAAGACGACGTCGCAGGCATAGTCAACTCTGCTTGCATCCTTGCCGACTTCCAGGTGGAGCAGCCCTGGAACACGGCCACGCAGGCCATGGAAGCAACTTCGCAGACGCTCGATGTTTTCCTGCTTCTCCTCGGCCGTGGCGCCTTTCACGTTCCACATCACGATGTGCCGGATCATGATGCACCCTCTATGGGTCGCAGCGAGGGCGGGTGATCAGGCATCCGCAGCGCCCTGCTTGGCGGGGTTCAGCACGAAGTCGTACTCAACGATGTAGGAGCCATCGGATTGCTGTTTCCAGTCGGCGATCAGCGATTGACGCACACCGAACACGGCATCCGAATCCAGGTACTGATCGTCGCTGCGGAACACGTGCGTGATCAGCTTGTCGTAGCCTTGCGCCTTGATCAGGAAGTGCAGGTGCGCGGGACGCCAGGGATGCCGTCCGGTGGCCTGGAGCAGGTCGCCCACCGGGCCATCATGCGGGATGGCGTAGGGGACTGCCAGGATTGAGCGGAAGTGGTAGCGACCCTCACTGTCGGAGTGCACGATGCCGCGCGCCTGTGCATGGCCGATCTCGGGGTGCTGCACGTCGTACAGGCCGTCCTCATCCGATTGCCAAACGTCCATGTGCGCGTTGGCGACCGGCTTGCCGTCAATGCCGCGAACCGTGCCGCGCACCAGGCACGGGATGCCTCGGGCGCCATTGGAAATGTCCGAACCGAGCTCGTAGTGCGGCGCCCCTTCCACGTGGAAGGGGCCGAAGACGGTCGCCTCGGTGCAGCCTGCCGGCTTGTCGTTGTTCTGTGCCACCGTCAACATCGACAGGCCCAACACGTCCGACAGCAGGATGATCTCCTGGCGCTTGTCATCGGTGATGTGGCCGCAACGGGTCAGGAACTCGATGCCCTTGAACCACTCCTCCTCGGTCAACTCCACTTCGCGCGCAAAGGCGTGCAGGTGCTTCACAAGACTGTCCAACACGCGCCTGAGCCGCGGGTTCGCCGTCTGCGCCTGCCGCGCAAGCACGGCTTCGGTGATTGTGTGTTGGTCCAGATTGCGCATGATCGCTCTCAGTCCAGCTGCAGCTGGGCCCGCTGCGCGACCGTACCCCACTTGGCGAAGTCCTCCTTGCTGCGCAGTTGAGCCTCCTGCGAACTGAACCCCTCCACTCGCAGGTCCATCTCTGCCAACCTGGCCTTCACGCCCGGAGCTTGGAGCGCGGTACGCACGTCGCGCTGGATTTTCTCGACGGTAGCGACCGGAAGGCTTGCCGGCGCCATCAGCGTCTCGAAGAAGGTCGCATCGAAGCCGGCATGTCCGCTCTCAGCGACCGTCGGAACGTCAGGCAACAGACCCGATCGTTCCTTTCCGGAGACGGCAATTGCCCGCAGCCGCCCGCTCTGGACATGGGGCAGGACGATGGAGGAGACGATGAACCCACAGTCGACGTGGCGCCCCATCACGTCTTGCGCGGCGGGGCCGGGACCTTTGTAGGGAACATGGGTGAGTTTGGTTCCGGTCGTCGCTAGCAGCATTTCCATCGTCATGTGGCTCGGTGTCCCTGCACCACCGGAGGCATACAGCCGCGTCGACGGGAGCTGGACGAACTTCCCGAACGACGTGATCTCGGCGGCTGGATTGCACACCAGCGTCTGGTTGAAGCTGGCGAAGTAGGTCACGGGCCTGAGCGAAGCCCGCAGATTGAAGCTCAGCTTCTTGTACAGGTGGGGATTGATGGTGAGGATCGTGTCCGGTCCCACGAGCAGGGTGTGTTCGTCCTTGGCCTGCGCGACTTCTCCGGCGGCCAGATTGCCTCCCGCCCCTGTCTTGTTCTCGATGACCACCGGCTGGTTCCAGGCGGCCTGCAGCGCCGGCTGTATCAACCTGGCGATCACGTCACCCGGTGTGCCCGGCGGAAATGCCGCAATCAGACGGACCGGCTTTGTGGGCCAGGCCTGCGCGAAGGCCGAGGGCGCGATCGCCAAAGCCATTGCAAGGGCCGAAAGCCGAAGAAGCTGGGTGGTGGCTTTCATGCCGGATCTCCTCTCGTCGCATCGATGGAAATTGTTGAAGGTGTTGAAGCGGCATGCGGCGCCGCGCCACTCGGCCTGCCGGTGACGCGAGACAGCACGCGTGCCGCATCGTCCGGGGCTGCACCGCGCCACGCGACGATCTGGTCCGGCCGAATCAGTGCGAGCGGCGCTTCATAGAGTTTGCGCAGGGAAGCCTGCGGCAGCCGCACCACGCGCATGTCGATCGCCAGCGTCCGGGCCGCGGCCTCGAAGGTATCGGTAGCGGGGGAATCGGGCCCCAGCGCCAGCAGGGTCCATTCGGCGTGGAACAGGTCGAACAGCGAGCGCCCGTCGTCCAGCCAGGCGTGCGGTGGCCGGCCGCCGGGACTGGCGGTCGGCGTGTAGGCATTCGGCTCGTCGGGCGGTAGCGCAGCGCCGTCGCCGTCGCCGACGACGATCGGCGAGCCGTCGTATCGGCCGCCGAAGGTCACTCCTGGAATGTTGAACTCGAGGCGGGCATGCTCGTCCAGATGCCGGCCCGCGAGCTGGCGCTCGGCATCGCCCCGCGCCGAGGCCTCTTCCAACTCGGGCTTCGCCGCGAAGAGTCCCACCGAGTCGGCGAACTTGCGCGCATAGCCCGTGTTGCGTTCGGCCAATGGCCTGCGCTCGGCCTCGTAGCTGTCCAGCAGCGCCAGCGGCGCCTGGCCGCGAATCACGCTCGCCAGCTTCCAGCCCAGGTTGACCGCATCTTCGACGGCGGTGTTGTAGCCCAGCCCACCAGTGGGCGTGAACAGGTGAGCCGCGTCCCCTGCGACGAAGACCCGGCCCTTCTGGAAACGCTGGGCCACCAGCGCGTGCCCGGCGAGCCAAGTGCCCATCGAGAGGATCTCGATCGGCACCTCGAGGCCCACCGCCTCGGCAAAGACGCGGCGCGCATCGGCCTCGGTCCAGCCGTCGGCGTCTTCGCCGGGACGCAGCGCCGCATGGAACGCGTACTCGGATACGCCGTCCACCGAGGCCATGAAGGCGCGCCGTTCATGGTTGACCGCCACGTACATCCAAGCCTTGGGATGGTGCAGTATGGAGAGGAAACGGGGCGCGCGCAGGTAGATGGCAAACATCTTGCCCCCCATGAACTCGCGCTGGATGCCGGTGACGCCGCCCCACTCGATGCCCAGCTGTTGCCGGACCAAGCTGCGCGCGCCGTCGGCGCCGATCAGGAACTTCGCGAGTACGTCCTGCGCCGGACCTCCGTCGCTGGGCTGCACCGTGGCGCTCACCGAACCACCGTCATCGCTGAACCGTTCCAGCCGCCAGCCATAGCGCACATCGGTGGACGGCCAGGCCTGCGCATGGCGGCGCAGGGCTTCCTCGACGAACTTCTGCGACACGCGATGCGGCAGCTCGGCGGCACTCCAGGAGCCCGTCATAGACTTGATCTTGACCGTGGCCTCTGCGGCCGTAGGCAGGCTGATGCGCGCCAGTTCATGCCCGGCGAAGCGTGTGAAGTAGGCGATGTCCGTCGGGTGGTCGGCGGGCAGTCCCAGCGCACGGATCTCGTGCGCGAAGCCCAGCCGGCGGAAATGCTCCATCGTGCGGGCCTGCGTCGCGTTGGCCTGCGGGTTGAAAGCTGTGCTTGGCTTGGCGTCGACCAACAGGCAGCGGATGCCACGGCGACCGAGCTCGTTGGCGAGCATCAGGCCGCAGGGGCCGCCGCCGACGATGAGGACGTCCGTGGCGATGAGGGGAGGGTGGCCGGTGGCAGGTCGGGGAGTGGCGATCATCGGCTGTCTTTCTTCTTCATGCCTCAGTCGGCGCGAATGCCGCGCTCCCGGATCACGGCGCCCAAGCGCTTGAAGTCGGCCGCGCCCTTGTCGCCGAAGGCTACAGGCGTCAGAGGCTCCGGCACGTTGCCGAGGGCTTCGATGCGTGTCCTGACCGCCGGTCTAGCCAGTGCGCGGTTGACTTCGGCATTGACCCGCTCGATGACGGCCGGCAGGGTGCCGGCAGGGGCGTAGAGGCCGAACACGGCATCGGCGTCGAAGCCCTTCAGCCCGAGTTCGTCGAGCGTCGGAACCTCCGGCATCTGGGGAGCCCGCTTGAGGCTTGCCACCGCCAGCATGCGCAGCTTGCCGGTGTTGACGTGCTGGATGCTGATTCCCGGATCGAAGAGGAAGTCGATCTGGCCGCCCAGCAGGTCCGTCAGCGCGGGTGCCGCGCCACGGTACGGCACATGGACCGCCGTGGTCCCTGTCCGACCCGTCATCATTTCCGCCGCGAGATGGGGCGAGCTCCCGTTGCCGGGCGAACCGAACGATCGCTTGCCGGGGTTCGCCTTCAGGTCGGCGACCAAGCCCTTGAAGTCCTTGATCGCGCTGTCGGCGCGAATCACCAGGTAGAACGGGACACGGGCGACGGACGCGACCGGGACGAGATCCTTCGCCGGATCGAAGGGCATCTTCGCGTAGAGGTGCGGATTGATCGACACCATGCCGCCGGAACTCATCAGAAGCGTGTAGCCATCGTGGGGTGACTTGGCGACGAACTCGCCACCGAGGTTCCCCCCGGCGCCGCCCTTGTTCTCGACGAGCACCGGTTGCCCGAGCGCTTCCTGCAGTGGCGCGCCGATCGCGCGGGCCAGCTGGTCGGCCGCGCCGCCGGGGGCGAAGTTGGCGACGATCTTGATCGGCTGCTTCGGCCAGTCCTGGGCCTGGGCGATGGCGCACGGTCCGAGGCCGAGGGCCAGCGCCGCGGTTGCGAGCAGGGATTTCATGAGCTGTCTCCTGCGCTTCATCAGAACGGATAGTGGCGGTCGGTGGTCTGCACCGTGAGCCACCGCAGTTCGGTGAAGGCGTCGATGCCGGCCTTGCCGCCGAAGCGGCCGTAGCCCGAGTCCTTGACCCCCCCGAAGGGCATTTGCGCCTCGTCGTGCACGGTCGGGCCGTTCACGTGGCAGATGCCCGAGTCGATGCGATTGGCCACCTCCCAGGCACGGGCGATGTCGCGCCCGAACACCGCTGCGGACAGTCCGTAGGGATTGTCGTTGGCCACGCGCACCGCCTCATCGACGCCGTCGACACGCACCACCGGCTTCACGGGCCCAAAGCTCTCTTCATGGTAGATGCGCATCTGCGGCGTCACATGGTCGAGCAGCGTCGCGGGCATCAGCGTGCTTTCGGCCTTGCCGCCGCACACGAGCGTCGCGCCCTTGGCAAGGGCATCGTCGATCAGCGCATTGCAGCGCTCGACGGTGCTCGCATCGACGACCGAACCCAGCACCACCGGCCCCTTGCGCGGATCGCCCAGCGGCAGCTGCGTGGCCTTGGCGGCGAGCCTGTCGACGAAGGCGTCCGCGATGCGGCGGTCCACGATGATGCGCTCGGTGCTCATGCAGATCTGGCCGCTGTTGGCGAAGGCGCCGAAGGCCGCACCGTTGACTGCGGCATCGAGGTCGGCATCGTCCAGCACGACGAGCGGGGCCTTGCCGCCCAGCTCCAGCACAGCCGGCTTCAGGTATTTGGCGCAAGTCAGCGCGATCAGCCTGCCGACGCGGGTGGAGCCCGTGAAGTTCACCCGGCGCAGTGCCGGGTGCGCCACGATCGCTTCGACCACATCGGCTGCATCCGCCGGTGCATTGGTCACGAAGTTGACGACCCCGGGCGGGAAGCCCGCATCCTTGAACGCCTCGACGATCAGGCCGTGCGTGGCCGGGCTGAGCTCCGAGCCCTTGAAGACCACCGTGTTGCCGCACGCCAGTGGTGTGGCGATCGCACGCACGCCGAGGATCACCGGTGCATTCCATGGGGCGATGCCAAGTACCACACCGGCCGGGCGGCGAAGGCCCAGCGCCAGGCTGCCAGGCACGTCGGAGGGGATGACCTCGCCGCCGATCTGGGTCGTCATGCCGGCAGCTTCCTGCAGCATGCCGGCCGCCAGATGCACGTTGAAGCCCGCCCACGGAGCGGCAGCGCCGGTCTCCGCCGCCATTGCATCCGTCAGGGCCTGCGCCTTGGCTTCGATGGCGTGTGCCGCCTTCAACAGCAGCGCCCTGCGTTCGCCCGGGCCGGTGCGGGACCAGGCCGGAAATGCGGCAGCGGCTGCCTCGACCGCGGCCACAGCGTCAGCTGTCGTGGCGGCGGGTGCGATGGTGGCCACCGTACCGTCGAGCGGGTTGCGGCGTTCGAATGTGGCATTGTTCTCGGCCTGCCGGGACTCGCCGTTGATCAACATCGAAATCGTGCCCATGGTCTGGTCTCCTTAGTAGTTGGGGAAAAAGCGAAAACCGTCAGGCCACTTCGACCTCGACCAGCATCGGTGCAGTCGAGTCCAAGGCCTGGCGCAATGCCGGACGCAGCTGCTCAGCCGTTTCGACGCGCAGCCCTTTCATGCCTTGCGCGCCAGCCAGCGCGACAAAATCGAGATCGGGCAGGTCGGTGCCCGGAACATGCTCGTCGGGCCGGTAGCCGAAGATCCGGGCGAACTCATACAGCGCCGCGTAGCGGCGGTTCTTCAGGATCACGATCGTCAGCGGCAAGGCCAGCTGCGCCGCGCTCCACAGCGCCTGGATCGCGTACATCGCCGAGCCATCGCCCACCAACGCAATGACCCGCGCGCCCGGCTTACCCAGTGCCACCCCCACCGCGGCCGGAAGACCATAGCCCAGACCGCCGCTGCACATGGTGTAGAAGGTTTCCGACTCGAAGATCGGTAGATGGGCGTGCATGATCGGCCGTGCGCTGGGCGCTTCCTCGACCACGATGCTGTCGCGCGCGCGCAGATCGGCCAGCGTTTGCAGAACCCACGCAACCGGCAGGCGTTCGTCGGGCGCAGGCTCTGCAACGCGCGATGGCCGCAGATGGGGAGATGGCGCCGCACGATGCCGTGGCGTGCTCTGTTCGAGCAGATCCAGCAATCCGAGGCGGATGCTGCCGACCACGGAGGTTCCTGTTGGTGCCCAGGCCGCGACCTGGGGATCGTCTGTGAGCTGCACCAACTCGGTCCCCTCGGGCAGGTGCGGCCCGTGGCCCGGGACATGGTAGGTGAACGCCGGCGCACCGAGCGCGAACACCAGGTCGTGGCCGGCGAGCCGCTCGACGATGCGCTCGCGCATTGGCGGCAGAAAGCCTCCCCACAGGGGGTGATCTTCCGGGAAGCTGCACCGGCCCGACATGGGGGCGACATAAACCCGCGCGTTGTGCCGCTCGGCCAACTGGACCGTCTCTTTCCAAGCCTCATCGCGATCGACCGCAGCACCGACCACGAAGGCCGGGGAGCGGGCGCCATCGATGGCCGCGGCAATGCGCGCGAGAAGATCTGGATCCGGGCGCAGGTGGCGACTGACCTCGCGTGCATCGACCGGCAGGGTCGGGACGTCCCAGTCGTCCGACGGAATCGAGACCAGCACGGGGCCGCGCGGCGGCGTCATCGCGATGTAGTAGGCGCGCGCAATCGCCAGCGGGACGTCTTCGGCTCGCGCAGGCTCGACGCTCCACTTCACGTAGGGCCTCGGCAACTCGGGCGCCTGCGTGGAGCCGAGGAAGGGCTCGAAGGGCAGGATCGACCGCGCCTGCTGGCCGGCCGTGATCACCAGCGGCGTGCGGTTGCGAAAGGCCGTGAAGATGTTGCCCATCGCATGGCCGACGCCGGCGGCGGAGTGCAGATTGACGAACGCCGCGTTGTGCGTGGCCTGCGCGTACCCATCCGCCATGCCCACGACCACGGACTCCTGCAGCCCGAGCACGTAGTGGAAATCTTCCGGGAAATCGATGAACAGCGGCAGTTCCGTCGAACCGGGGTTGCCGAATACGCTGGTCATGCCGAAGGCGCGCAGCAGCCTGAAAACGGCGTCCCGCACGGTCAGGGTGCTGCCCGCCGCGAGGGCTTCTTGCGCGGGCGGCTTGACGCGTTGATCCATGAATGCTCCTTGATGGAATCAGGGAGTTTTGCGGGTTCGGCTGTATCCATCAATACAATGGAATGTCTAGAAGAAAATAAGCAGTATGCATAGTGAAAAACTGGACATGAACCTGCTTCGCCTGTTCGAAGCGGTGTACCGCCTGGGTAGCGTCAGCCGCGCTGCCGATGCGCTGGGACTGTCCCAGCCGGCAGCCAGCCAAGGGTTGACGCGACTGCGGCTCGCCCTGGGCGATGCGCTGTTCGTGCGCGCCAACGGGCGCATGCGGCCGACGCTGCGGGCGGAGCGGCTGGCAAGCGTCGTGCAGCCGGCCGTGGCCGCCATCGAGGATGTACTTCGAGAAGAAGACACGTTCGATCCGTCGCGCTCGCGCATGACCGTTCGGCTGCACATGAACGACATCGGCGAGGCCCGGTTGCTGCCGGAACTGATGGCGGCCTTGCACCGCCAGGCACCGGGCATGCGGGTGCATACGACCCCGCTGCCGCACGGGGAGATCGCCGATGCCCTCGAGACCGGGGCCATTCATTTCGCGCTCGGCTTTCTGCCTTCGGTCAGCGGAACGGAGCGCGTCGAGTTGCTGCGGGACCGCTATGCGGTGGTGGTGCGGGCCGGACATCCGATGGCGAAGGCCTCGAACGCGTCGGATGTCCGCATGACGATCCAGGACTTGCGGCGCCTGGAATACGTGGCCGTCCGCTCGCACTCGGAGACCTTCCGCATCCTGCAGCAGCTCGGCCTTGATGGCAGGCTGGTCTTGAACTCGGCGCACTTCCTTGCGCTGCCGGCCATCATTGCGCGCACGGATTTCGCCGTGGTGATGCCGCAGGCGATCGCGCGCAGGTTCATCGAGCCGAAGCGCTACGCGGTGCTTCCGGCGGAGCTTCCCCGCAGCACCTTCACGGTGTCGATCCACTGGAGCCGCCGCTTCGAGTTGGATCCGGCGCACTACTGGATCCGAAATCTCTTTGTCGGCCTCTTCAAGGACAAAGGACGCTGATGGGGTTCAATTTCGCCCTAGTCGCAAGCGCCGAGGTCACAGACGAAAATGCCGGTCGCCCTCAGGGCCGCGCTTCGGGCAGTCGGTGTCCGGCTCGTCGAGCTGGCGCCGCCGTCGGGCGCGAGCCAGGGCAATCATGTGCTGGATGTCGACGGCGTATATGCTCCCTTTCTGAAGTCGCTGGATGCCGATGTTGTTCTGATGCGGCCTGACTTCGTGGTGTACGGGCACGCCGATCGCGCAGGTCTCTCGCATCTGACCGAAAGCCTCCTGCAGCAACTGCAGTACACCTCCACGAGGGCGCAGCACCGCGGGCCGTGACGATGGCTGAGACGGCGCGCGTCATGCTCGATCAGGTCGACAAGGACGTTCTTGGCAGCGGCGCGCTTGACCCCGGACACAGCGAGACCAGTTTTCGTGTATCGATGCCGGATTCGGCCGTATCGACCCTGAAACGCTTTGGTGAGTTTCATAGGACACAAAGTGTCCTATAATGACGTTCGTTTATCAGACCGGCTGGATCGCCGTTATCAAGGAGCGTCTACATGCTTGCTGCCGCAGACCACCCACCGCAGCTCGAAGAACGGCAAGTCGTTCCTGCCTGGACGGGGGTCGTTCGACATCTGCACGTCACGCCCCGCGCCTTCCTTCCCATGGAGGCGTTCGACGAGCTGATGCTCGTGGCCGGCAAGGGCATCGAGGGGGACCGATACATGATCGGCCGGGAGTCCGGCTTCTACTCCCACAAGCCGGAGGAGGGACGACAGATCACGCTGTTCGAGATCGAGACGCTCGAAGCCCTGGCACGCGATGCAAAAATCCAGATGCTGCCTGAGGAGCATCGAAGAAACGTGACCGTACAAGGTGTGCCGCTCAATCATCTCGTCGGCCGCCAGTTCTGGGTGGGGGAAACGCTTCTCGAGGCAACCCGGCTGTCCACGCCGTGCCGCCACATCGAGGAGGTCCTCGGCAAGGCCGTGTTCGATCCATTGATCAATAGGTCGGGGCTCAACTGCCGGATTCTGAAAGGCGGCGTCATCCGCGTGGGCGACGCCGTCCGAGAGGTGTGACATGCCGAAGGCGATCAAGCATCTCCAAGCTGTCGTTCGGGAAATCGATGAGCCCCTACCGGGCGTCAAGCGGCTGGTATTGACAGATCAGGACGGTTGGCGCTTGCCTGCGTTCAGGCCCGGAGCGCACATCGACCTCCATTTGGCCAATGGGCTCGTACGCACCTATTCGTTGTGCAACGATCCCGCCGACTGCAGGAGATACGTTGTTGCAGTGAAGCGCGAAGAGGAGGGGCGCGGCGGGTCCCGTCACATACACGACGAGGTCCGTGCCGGCGAAGTGATCGGTGTTTCGGTGCCTCGAAGCGGGCTGGAGCTCTCGCCCACCGGGATGAACATCTTTGTTGCTGGCGGAATAGGCGTGACGCCGTTCGTCTCTGCGATTCTGGCGCTGGAGCGCGAGGGGAAGACGAACTACGAGCTGCACTGGGCCAGCATGGGGCATCCGAGCCTGATCGACATGCTGGGGCCAGCGGTCAAGGGCGGACGTGTCCATCTCTACAACACGCTCGAGGTCAGTCCGCCAAACATCCAATCTCTCCTGGAGGCCTTTGGCCAGGATGCGAAGGCATTTTGCTGCGGACCCGCGGGGATGCTCGATGCATTCGAGTCTGTCGTCGCTAAATGGCCCGAAAGCCGCAAGCATGTGGAGCGATTCACCGCACCGAAGTTGGTTCCTGCCCTGAAGGCACGACCCTACAGCGTGGTGCTGGCCAGGAGCGGACGCGAATTGGTGGTCCGGCCCGAGGTGGGCCTTCTGGCCACCTTGGAAGCGGCGGATACCGATCTCTCGGTGTCGTGCGCTGGTGGCATCTGCGGCGCTTGCCGCACGCGCTGGATCGAAGGGCCGCCGATCCATCACGATCGTGTGCTGAGTCCTCAGGAGCGCGCACATGAAGTGATCGTATGCGTTGCGGGGTGCGCAGGGCCGCGCCTGGTGCTCGATCTGTAGGCCGTGGCTCTGGAACGCAGCAGGCATGCCGCGCCGCGCCCGGTCGAGACGACGGTCGAGATACTCGTGCCAGAATCGGGCCCCGCAGCAATTTCCAGTGGGTTCCGGGCAGCAGAGCAGCCTGACCTGAACCCGTTCAAAGCCTTGGCACTACACCTGAAGTACCTGCGCGTCCAAAGCGGGCTGACGCTAGAGAATCTCGCTCGAGATTCGGGGCTGACGCGCAGCTATTTGTCAAAGATCGAGCGCGGCGTATCCACGCCCTCGATCGAGTCGGCGCTCAATATTGCCAAGGCCCTGGGTGTGACGGTGGACCGGCTCTTCGGGCAACAGTCGGAGGAAGACGTCGTTTCCATCGTCCGGGGCAATGGATCTATCGCGGGAGATCCTACGACGCATCTCTCGCTGGTCGCAGGGCTGCGCAACGATCGCGTGATGCGGGCATTTATCGTGCGGCCGGGAAAAACGCAGAAGCGCGGCCGGATCATGAGCCACCATGAGGGCGAAGAAATCCTCTTTGTTCTGACCGGCCACATCGAGATGCAAATCGGGGCACGCAAGGAGCGCCTGGAGCCCGGCGACTGTGTGCAGTTCGACTCCACGATTCCGCACAAGCTGACCGCGCTCACCGACGAACCAGCTTCGGCCCTTGTCGTGATTGCCGCCACCGCATAGGTCCGACAGAGGCGCGGTTCGCGCCCGGCACCTTGGCTCCCGGCCTCAGCGAAGCGACGTCAGCACCCCGTCCGAAGAGAATCGCCTCAGCGTTGGCGCCGGTTTCAGCGGCGCCCCGGTGAGTTGCTGCACGGATTCGAGCGAGGCACCCTCGAAAAGCGCCTGCACGACGAATCCATTGCCGGTGACGTCGATGATCGCCAGGTTCGTGAACACCTTGGCCACGACCCCCACCGCCGTGAGCGGCAAGGTGCAGCGCTCGACCAGGCGCGGCTGGGCGTCGCGCGTGGTGTGCTCCATCATCACCCAAATCTGCTTTGCTCCCACCGCGAGATCGATGGCCCCGCCGATGGCCGGCGGCGCACCGTTCAGATCGCCAGTGGTCCAGTTGGCCAAATCGCCGTGCTGTGAAACCTGGAACGCACCCAGGATGGCGATGTCGAGGTGCCCTCCGCGCATCATCGAAAACGACAGGCTCGAGTCGAAGAAGGATCCGCCACGGGCGAGGGTGACAGGCATCTTCCCGGCATTGATCAGGTCCAGGTCCTCCTCTCCCACGGCTGGCTTGGGCCCGACGTTGAGAATGCCGTTTTCGCTGTGAAGCATGACCGAGGTATCGGAGGGAAGATAGTCCGCCACGCTCGTCGGCGCTCCGATGCCGAGGTTGACGAACCCTTGTTTCGGAAGCTGGTTGGCGACCAGGCGGGCGAGCTCCAGTCTGGATAGCGAGTTCATGCGTGCCTCGAGAGAAATACGCGGTCGACAAAGATGCAGGGCGTGATGATGCCCTCCGGGTCGAGCTCGCCGGGTTCCAGGAGTTCGTCGACTTCCACTGCAACCACCTCGCCGGCGGTAGCCATCACGACCGAGTGATTCCGTGCCGTCTTGCTGTAGTTGAGGTTGCCGAGCACATCGGCCTGCCGGCCCTTGAGCAGCGAGAACTGAGCGCGCAAGGGCTTCTCCAGAAGGAACTCGCGGCCATCGACCACGACCTTCTGCTTGCCCTTTTCGAACACGGTGCCCACACCCGTGGGAGTGAGGAATCCGCCGAGGCCCGCGCCCCCGGCGCGGATGCGCTCGACCAGCGTGCCCTGCGGAACCAGCTCGAGTTCGACCTCGCCGGCTCGGTATTGATCGGCGAACACGTCCGCACTTCGCGGGTAGGAGCAGACGATTTTCCGGACGATGCGTGCACCGAACCACAGCGAAAGATCCTGGCCGCCGGAGCCTGCATTGTTGGAGATGACAGTCAGTTCGCGCACGCCCAGGTCCAGCACCGCCTCGACCATCCCGCGCGGAACGCCTGCGCCGCCGAAGCCCCCGACCATCACCGTATCTCCGTCGCGCAAGCCCTCGACGGCGGCGTTCGCATCCTTGACGACCACACTCCTCATTGATCAGATTCCTTCTGCATGGGCGAAGGCCCATAGTCTTTGGCCAAGCCCTTGGCTATGCGGTCGAGCAGCATCTGGTTGGTGCCGTCGCCGAATGCCGCCAGCCGTGTTTCGCTCGACAGCATGGCAAGGCGGTGATCGGCGCTCGCGCCCACAGCGCCCATTGCGCGCTGGCACTGGTCGTGCCCCCAGGTGGCGACGTCGACTGCGAACTTCTTCGCCTGCGCGGCCAGCGTCAGTGCCGCCTTTCCTGTTTGCACGGCAATCGCCGCGCGCAGGACGAGTGCATTGGCCGCCTCCAGGCGCAGGGAGACCTCTGCGAGCTCCCACCCGAGTCCCTGGTGCCTGAGCAGCGGCTTGCCAAAGGCTTGCCTTGTTTCCGCGTAGCCAACCGCTTCCGCCAAGGCAGCCCTGGCTGAGGCCACGCACATCGCCGCGACGTGAACGCGTGCGGCATTGACCGACGCCATGGAAGACTTGAACGCCTGCCCCGGCGGGTCGAAGAGACACCAGTCGGGAACGAAATGGTCCTGGAAGATCAGGCGGGACAGCCGGAAGGACTGGGCGCCAGGCATGACGAGCTCTTCCCTGCGCAGCGTCGGCCCGTCTGCCAGCGGCACCAGAAAAGAGGCAATCTCGCCGGCTTCTTTTCCGATGGGATCAACTCTCGCGAGCAGGTTGGCGCATTGGATGATCGAACCGTTGGTGACCCATGACTTCGTGCCGCTGATGAGCCATCCGCCGTCCACGCGCCGTGCCTTCGTCTTCAGTGCGCCCAGGTCGCTGCCGCCGTCGGGCTCCGACATGGCGGGGGCGCACAGCGTTCGCCCGCTCAGCATGCCGTCGAGGAACTCGGCACGTTGCTTCTCGGAGCCGGAGCGCGCCACGCGTGTCACGGACCCTTGCAGGTTGTTGATGGCGAAGGCGGCCGCAAACCCATGCTCCGCCATCGCCTGCGCCACGCGGATCTTGCAGATGAACGAAGCATCGTGGCCCCCAAGCTCGCTTGGCGTTTGAAGTCCCAGGAAACCTTCCTTTGCCCACCTGTCGATCCACGAGACATCGTAGGCGCGACCCTGCGTGTGCGATTCCAGAAGGTGGACGCTGAATTCGCCGCGGCAGAAGTCGCTTGCGGCCTGCACGAGCGCTCGTTCCGCCGCGGACAGTCTCTCGTCGTAGAGGTCGTAGAAGTTCATCGCGTTCGAACGCTCTCTGTCGGGCCGCTCAGCGGGCCAGGGGGGTCTTCAATGTCTTCGCCCAATCGTTCCAGAACACGATCTCCTTGGCCACCTGCTTGGTATAGAGCTCGGGTGTCGACTCCTTCACCGGAACCGCGCCGAGCGTCTCCAGCTGCGCCAGGAACTCGTGATTCGCCACAATCTTGTCGAGCGCCGCCGCTAGCTTTTGAATGACTGCGCTCGGAGTGCCGGCAGGAGCTGCAATGCCGAACCAAGGCGAAAGGTCGATCGGCTTGCTGCCGGCTTCCTGGAGCGTCGGGAGATCCGGAAACGCGGGCGAACGCTCCGGCGCGGCGACTGCCAGGGCCTTGATCTTTCCGGCGCGGATGTGCTGGGCGACGGTCGCCTCGGTGAAGAAGCCGACCTGTACCACGCCGGCCATGAGGTCGGTGATGGGCTGCGCACCGCCCTTGTAGTTCACGAACGTAAGCTGCGTGCCGTTGCCTGCGTCGAAGAGCGTTCCGCCGATGTGCGATGTAGCGCCGAAGGTGCCCCCGAAATTCAGCTTGCCGGGGTTCGCCTTGGCGAAGGCGATGAGTTCCTTGACGCTGTTGACCGGCACGTCGGGATTCACCACGACCAGGTTTCGCTGCTTGGCGACATTCCTGATATAGGCGAAGTCCTTGAACTGGTCATAGGAAAGCGTTGCGTTCAGGGCTTGACCGCGCGTCTGCGAGGACTCCACCGCAACGAGCAGGGTGTAGCCGTCCGGCTTCGACCTGGCGACGGCTTCGGCACCGACGACGCCGCCGGCGCCGGCGCGGTTGTCAATGATGATCGTGCCATTGAGTTCCTTGCCCAGTGCTTGTGCGATGACGCGGGCAATGATGTCCGTGGGCCCACCGGGCGGGAAAGCCGCAACGAGCTTGATCGGCTTCGACGGATACGGCTCGTCCGCCAGCGCCGGCGCGATAGCCAGGCAGGCGACGCCGGCGGCGACAAGCCATTTTCTGATTGAGTTGAGCTTCATTGGGCTTCCTTCTGCAAAAGGTGAGGAGGTGATGAAAGTATTGCGGTCAAGGACACATTGTGTCAATTAGGACTCGTCCTAGGGTTTGCGAGCAAGAGTCGGGCCCACGATGAAACCGGCGAGATCGTGGATCTCACGCCCATTTCTCTGCGATGAAACCGCCACTTGCACAGTGTCAGGGCGTGTATGGGCGCATGTTGGTGCAGTTCTTGAGGATGCGCGTCTGCCCGGAAAAAACTGTAGGTACTTCCTAGTCGATCGGTCTAGAATTGACGAATGAATGAAAAACCCAGGATGGCCGTGGCGCGCGGACGGCGACCGTCACCGGCGTATGCGGCGACGCGCGATGTGCTGATTCGGTGCGGGATGGAACTGCTCACCGAGCAGGGTTTCAGTTCGACCGGCTTGGATGCCGTGCTGAAGCGGGCGACTGTGCCCAAGGGCTCGTTCTATCACTACTTCGAGAACAAGGATGCGTTCGGAGCGGCAGTGATGGACGCCTACGACGACTACTTCAAGCGAAAGCTCGATCGATGGTTGTTGAACCAGGAACGCGCACCGCTTGATCGGCTTGCCGACTTCATCGCCGATGCATCCAGAGGCATGCGCAAGCACCGCTTCACACGGGGATGTCTGGTCGGCAATCTGAGCCAGGAGTTGGGTGCGCTTCCTTCAGGGTTTCGCGAACGGCTTGACGCAATTCTTGTCGGTTGGCAGGAGCGGGTGGCGCGCTGCCTCAAGGAGGCTCAAGCCGCAGGAACTATCCCCGCAACATTGAACGTCGAGCAGCTCGCCGAATTCTTCTGGATCGCTTGGGAAGGGGCCGTGCTTCGAGCCAGGCTTGTTCAGACGGACCGTCCCCTGGTGACCTTCATCGAGGCATTTCTGTCCAGCCTGGGTGTGCGCGCCCAGGCCTCGCCCCGCAGCGCAGCGGATCACTAATCTCTTGTTGGAACGAAAACATGTTCAAAGGCATCGTTGTGGAAAAGGACGCGGAAGGCTACCGCGCCTCGCTGGGTGAGATTGATGAGAGCCGCCTGCCTGCGGGAGACGTCACAGTCCGGATCGAATACAGCACGCTGAACTACAAAGACGGGCTGGCTATCACCGGAAAGGGCCCAGTTGTCCGGAGCTTTCCCATGGTGCCGGGCATCGACTTCGCCGGGGTGGTAGAGCAGAGCGACCATCCCGAATTCAAGCCTGGCGACCCGGTGGTACTCAACGGCTGGGGAGTTGGCGAAACGCACTGGGGCGGACTCGCACAGCGGGCGCGCGTGAAGGGCGATTGGTTGATTCCTCTCCCGAAGCGTTTCAGCGCCAGAGACGCCATGGCGATCGGTACTGCGGGGTATACCGCGATGCTGTGCGTGATGGCCCTGGAGTGGCATGGGCTGAAGGCGGCGGATGGGCCGGTGCTCGTGACAGGTGCGAATGGTGGCGTAGGAAGCGTTGCGGTCGCCCTCCTGGCGAACCTTGGATACAAAGTCACCGCGTCCACGGGGCGGCTCAATGAGTCTGACTATCTGCGGCGCCTTGGTGCAAGTGACCTGATCGATCGCAGCGAGTTGAGCGAACCGGGCAAGCCGCTGCAGAAGGAGCGCTGGATCGCCGCCGTGGACTCTGTTGGCAGCCATACGCTGGCCAACGTTTGCGCGCAACTTCGATACAACGGCGTGGTCGCTGCGTGTGGCATGGCGCAAGGCCTTGATCTGCCTGCGTCCGTCGCGCCCTTCATCCTTCGTGGCGTAAGCCTCATCGGTGTCGATAGCGTGATGCGTCCAAAGGCAGATCGCGTCGCAGCCTGGGAACGGCTGGCCCGGGACCTGCATGGCCCGATCCTGGAAGACATTGCGGGCGAGATCCCACTGGCACAGGCGATTGACGCCGCCGCAAGACTCATGCAGGGCGAGATCCGAGGCCGTCTGGTTGTCAACGTGAACGCGCCGTAAAAGGACAGTCATGACGTATCGAGTTGCCGAGGCAATCGTTGACAGCATGGTCGCGCATGGTGTGGACCGTGCGTTCAGCGTTCCCGGTGAAAGTTTTCTGGCGCTCCTTGACGCGCTTCACGCGCGGCACGACTTCGATTTGGTGACATGCCGCCACGAAGGGTCTGCTGCCTTGGCGGCGATCGCAGACGCCAAGCTGAGCGGCCGCGCCGGCATCGTCATGGCAAGCAGGGGGCCCGGGGCGTTCAATGCCGCGATCGGAGTACACGTCGCGGCCGAAGAAGCGGCTCCACTGATCCTTTTGATCGGCCAGGTCGAAACGCCAAACCTGGGCAGGGGTGCCGTTCAAGAAATCGACTCCTCAAAAGCGTTCTCTGGTTTGCTGAAATGGTCGGGACGTATCGACAGGGCGGCCGGCGCCGGCGAAGTAATGGCTCGAGCCTTTTCTGCAGCTGCGTCGGGAACCCCTGGTCCGGTCGCGGTGGAGTTGCCCGAGGACATCTTGAACGAGCTGGTCGACCGGCAGCCCGCGCGGGTCCATGGCTTGGCGCTGTCGGAGGCGAGGCTGGAGGACGCGGCGCGCGTGCACGAGCTGCTTTCCAAGGCCAGCCGCCCGATCCTGATCGTGGGCGGGGAATGCCGGACCCAGGAATTCCGCAGCGACCTCCAGGAGCTCGTCAGCCGGTGGGGTATTCCCATCGCCCTCACCAACAAGAACCAGGACCAGTTCTCGAACACAGATCCTCACTGGATTGGTCAGCTGAGCTTCTTCACCTCGCCCGCCCATACGGCCCTCTTCAGCGAAGCTGACCTGCTTGTCGCGATCGGCAGCCGCATGGGTGATGTGTCGTCTCTGGGATTCGCCTTCCCGCGACAAGGTGCCAATCCGCAGAAGCTCGTTCATGTGTATCCCGATCCGTCCATGATCGGGCGTCACTTTCCGACAGAATTGCCAATGGTCTCAACGGCGCATGGATTCGTGCGTGCTGCACTGCGCCATGGTGGCTCGGCATCGGTGTCCGGCCAATGGCTAAAGCGGGTGCGCGAGACTGCTGAGCGTGCACACGGGTGGCAGCCGGAGAACGTGGTGGCGAATGACGTCATGGGCCACACGATCATGGCGCTTGCACGGCTGGCCCAGAGCGACGCGGTCTTGACGACCGATTCTGGAAACTTTGCATCCTGGGTTCACCGCATCTTCAAGATGACGCCGGCAAATCGGCTGCTCGGCTCGGCTTGCGGAGCCATGGGGACGGGCGTCCCCGCTGGGGTAGCGGCTGGCTTGCGCTATCCGGGTCGAGAAGTTCTCGCCTTTGTCGGCGATGGAGGATTCCTCATGAATGGCAACGAACTCATTACCGCAGTCGATAGGAAGCTGAACCTGCGCGTGGTGGTGTCCAACAATGGGTCGTACGGAACGATCCGTACCCACCAACAGCGGCACTTCCCCAATCGCATCAGCGGCACTGATCTGGCAAATCCCGGCTTCGCGAAGCTTGCCGAGGCATTTGGAGCTCGTGGATTCAGGATTGAGCACGCCAGGGATGCCGCAGCCATCGTCGAGCAAGCCATGGGCATCAAGGGACCGGTACTGATCGAGGTATGCAGTGATCCAGACATGTCGGTTGAACGCTCCCTCAAGTGGGATTGAGCGACCCGCCCAGAATGCCCCGTTTCGGCCGGAGTCAGCAGCGACGGTTTCGACGCCCGCATGTCGTCTTGTAACGCAAGCCTCTAGGAGAAGTGGATGTCAATAAAATCGAGTGCTGCCGCCGGTCTTTTCATGCTCTTCGCTTTGGGGGCCGCGCAGGCAAGTGACTTTCCGAGCGCACCCATCCGGCTCGTCGTACCCTATCCACCGGGTGGCCCGGTCGATTTCGTGGGGCGCGTCATCAGCGTTCCATTGGGCCAGGAGCTTGGCCAGCCGATCGTCGTCGAGAACAAGGCGGGAGCCGGTGGCAACGTAGCCGCCAACGAGGTGTCTCGTGCCAAGGCTGACGGATACACGTTGTCGCTAGTCTACGAAACGCATGCGACGACGAATCTCTTCTATAAGAACTTCAAGTGGGATGCCTTCAAATCGTTCGACTACATCTCGTTGCTGGGCTACTCCCCCCTCGTTCTGACGACGTCCACGCAATCTGGCCTGGATACGCTGCCCAAGCTGATCACGGCGTTGAAAGAAAGGCCTGGTGCACTCAACCAGGCCATTACTGGGCCCGGCGCAGCCAGCGTCCTGAAGCCTGAGCTGCTTCACCAGGCAATGGGCACCAAGGTGACTTACGTTCCGTTCCCGGGAGTGGCCCCCGCCCTGCAGGCGCTGGTGGGTGGGCAAATTGACATGGCTCTGGTGTCGGTCACGGCGGCCCTGCCGCTGATTCAATCGAAGAAGATCAATGCGGTGGCGGTCGGTGCGACTAAGCCCCTGGCCGCGCTGCCCGGTGTTCCAACCATGAACAGCGCTGTGCCCGGTTTCGAGTCGACCGCTTGGGTCGGCATCGTGGCACCGAAGGGTTCGTCCAGCGAGGTATTCGGCCGTCTTCAGACCGCAGTGCACAAGGTGATGATGAGTGACGCAGTCAGGAAGCAACTCGAAGCATCGACGTTCGTTGTGTTGGCGACCGACCAGAAGGGCTTCACGGATCGCGCGCGGGCAGACTACCGCGACGCCGAACATCTGGTTCAGAAAGGCATCTTGAAGCCCGATGAGTAAAGGAATGCGATCGGCTGGTCGTCTCGAGCGGCCGCTGGCGGCAGCAATGGCACGGTGTCGTGGTAAGCCGGTCTGGTGATCCGCAGAAGCCTTTGTCGGCCCGCGATTGAAAGCAACAAACAATCGACTAGGAGAATGGTAGATGACCGATTCGATCGACGCCTTCTATTGGATTCATTCTGACTGGGCCTACTTCGGAGGCCCACGCCTGAAGGCCATGGGTGAGCGTCATGGCCTGAAGGTCAACCACCGTCCGGTGGATCTCACGACTGTCTATGCACGCACGGGCGGCATAAAGCTTCCGTACCGCTCGGCGGAACGGAAGAACTATCGCCTTCTGGAGATGAAGCGATTTCGCGAGATTCTCGGCATGCCGATCAACCTCGAACCAAAGTATTTTTGCGTCACGGGGCATCTACCGTCATGGTTCGTGATAGCGGCGGAAGAGTTGGGGCATGACGTCGCGGACCTGAGCCAAGCCATCATGCGGGCGATCTGGGTCGAAGAGCGCAATGCCGAGGACCCGGCCACGCTGGTGTCGATTGGCGACGAGATGGGGTTCGACGGGACGAAGATTCTGAAAGCGGCTCAGGATCCTCGTACCGAACTGACCTACATGAAGTACACGAATGAAGCGATAGAGCGCGGCGTCTTCGGAGCTCCTTTCTACTTTTTTCGCGGCGAAGCCTTCTGGGGTCAGGATCGACTCGACATGCTAGAGAGGACCATATCCAAGGCCCTTGGATCATGAGACCCATATCGGAGGCAAACCTCGCGTCGAGCATCTATGACGAATGGGATGCCCTCCTGACACCAGAGGAAGTAGATCTCGTCCGAAAGGCGCAGGCCTTCTGTGATTCCGAGTTGATTCCATTCGCCGAGCACGCCCATCGGACTGGGAGCGCACTTCCTAAAGAGCTCGTTCAATGCTGGGCAGCGCTCGGCCTTCAGGGACTGCAGACCCCACGCGAACTTGGTGGCCAAGGGGCCTCCTACTTGGCGAAGATTCGGGTCGTGCAGGTCTTGTCACGCTCAGCCTTTGCGGCGGCGTTCAGCCTGAACAATTCGCACAGCATGGTCCAAATGATGGCGACTCAGGCTTCGGTGCAGTTGAGAGAACGCTATCTGGGCGATCTTCTGTCCGGGAAGCTGGTCGCCTGTATTGCCCTGACTGAGCGCGGCGGCGGCAGCGACCTGGCCGCGATGAAAACTACTGCGAAGAAGGTCTCGGGTGGCTGGATCCTCAACGGCGAGAAGGCTTGGATCACCAACGCGACGATCTCTGATCTCGCCGTGGTTGGTGCGCAGACCGGCACCGGGACAAAGGGCATTGGACGGTTCCTGGTGCCCTTGTGGGAGCGAGGCGCAGAGAGGTTGGGCGCTCATCCGCTGGACGCGGGCACGGCGAGTGGTGTCGGTGGGCTGAGGTTCAATGACGCCTTCGTTCCGGAAGATCATCTTCTGGAGCAGCCAGGGGAGGGATTCAAGCGTTCGATGGCAGCCATCAACGGGGCAAGGGTGCATGTCGCCGCCATGGCGACGGCTTGTCTTGAGCGTGCACTTGAAGTGGCAGTCAGCTATGGGCAGCGCAGGACCGTGTTCGGCAAACCTCTCCTAGAGCATCAAGGATTGCGCTGGCAGCTGGCCGATGTGGCGAACGAACTGGAGGCAGCCAATGCGCTCGTGCTGCGCGCGGCGCGGCTGATATGCGCCGGCGAGAGCGCTGAGCTCCCGGCCGCGCACGCAAAGAAATTCGCAACGTCGAGCGCGGTCTCAGGCATCGAGCGCTGCATGCAAAGCATGGGGGCAAATGCGCTATCGCGCGAGCATGGACTGCACCGGCAGCTGGCAGAGGTCAAGATGGCGAGCTATGCGGATGGAACTACCGAAATCTTGAATGAACGGATCGGCAGCCACCTGGTTCGGCGATATCCATGAAAGGGACCTGCGATGGACCTGGGTCAGTCGTTCGAGGGGATCCGCGTCTGTGATCTCAGCCAGGGAATCGCGGGACCGCACGCGACAATGTTGCTGGCACAGTATGGCGCGGAGGTCGTCAAGGTGGAACCTCCCGAAGGGGACTGGGGGCGACTGCTGGGCCCCCGAAGCGAGGACCACTGCGCGCATTCGTGGCACTACAACCTTGGAAAGAAGTCGATTGCGCTGGATCTGAAAACAGCGGCTGGCCGAGAGATCCTGACGAAGATTGCGAGCCAATGCGACATCTTCATCGAGAGCTTCAGGCCCGGGGTGATATCGCGCCTCGGCTTCTCCCATGAAGCTGTGAAGGCGATCCGGCCCGACGTGATCTATGTTTCGGTTTCTGGGTTCGGACAGACGGGCCCATACAGTCAGCGCGGGACAGTGGATTCCTTGATCCAGGGTTTCTCGGGGATGATGGTGATGAACCGCACTGCCGAAGGCGTGCCCCAGCGCCAAGGCATGGTCGCTGCCGATGTTGTTACGGGTCTGTATGTGTTCTCCTCTTTGACAGCTGCGCTTGCTTCGCGGCAACAGACCGGCAAAGGGGGATACCTGGACCTCAGCCTCATGCAGTCTGCCGCTGCGTTTCAGGGTGCGAAGATCGCGGAGTTTCATGCCAGCGGAGGCGAACCCAAGTCCTTCTATGGGCCCGTCGGATACCTTCCAACCTGCGACGGAGGTGTTTCTGTCTCCTGCCGGAAGGAAGAACACTATGTCCTGCTCTGCCAGGTGCTCGGGCGTCCGGCGCTGACGGACGACACGCGCTTCAAGTCCGGCGAGGACCGAGTCCTAAACGAGGCCGTGCTCATGCAAGTACTGGCGCGGTTGACGCAACCCTGGACAACCGCGGCTCTTCTCAAGGCACTTCAGGACGTGGGAGTGCTCGTCGAGCGTGTGCAGTCTTACGGTGAGTGGCTGAACAACGAACAGGTCCTCGCGACTGGGGCATATCGCTGGACGAATGCCGGCGCCCTTGGTCAGCTGCCGCTCGTAAGCTTGCCGGGCATCAATGCGCCACGACCGAATCGATGCCATTCGCCGAAGATCGGACAAGACTCCGTTGCCGTGTGCCGGCAATTTGGTGTTGACGAGTCATTGATAGACCAGGCCCTCAAACGGGCCTAGTCAGCTCATAGCTGCTATGCACTGCAGTGCATGGCTTCTTGTGCGGTCGCCCAGGATACTTTGTGTCATCGCCAGGTAATATTTTCCTGGCGATCCTGCGACAGAAAGACTGATCAGGAGGCACACCACATGGCTGAGGACTTGCGATCCAAGGACTACTTTGACGAACGTGCCACGAAGGATATGGCCAAGCACCTGGCGTCGCCTCGCCGGACCATGAAGGAGACGCTGGCCTGCGCTTGCCGGATTCTCGCCATGACTGGGCAGGAGGCGGGGCTTGCAGGCCAGATCAGTGCTCGATCCGGCCGCGAAGGCGCGTACTGGACGCTCAGGTTTGGGCTCGGCTTCGACGAGGCCACTCCGGACGACTTTATCGAAGTCGATGGCGACCTGAACACGCTGACAGGTATCGGCATGCCGAATCCGGCGACGCGTTTTCATCTGTGGGTCTATAAGGCGCGTCCCGACGTTCAGTCCATCATCCACACGCATTCGCCATGGGCGTCCGCACTCGCTGCAGCCAGGCAGCCATTGGTCATCGCCCAGATGGACATGACCCCCCTCCATGACGATTGCGCGTTCCTGCCGGACTGGCCAGGGGTTCCCATTGCCGATGACGAAGGGGTCATCATCTCCAGGGCACTGGGATCGAAGCGAGCGATCGTCCTGGCGCACCACGGCTACCTCACAGCGGGAAAGACCACACAGGAAGCCACCTACTTGTCGGTATACCTCGAGCGCGCTGCGAGGATGCAGATGCGGGCGCAAGCCGCATTTGGTCCCTTGACGCCCGTAGACGACGCTTTGGCGCGCGAGGCTCACGACTATCTCCTGAAGCCGTCGATCGTGAACAGCACCTTCGACTACTGGTGCAGGCAGACCGAAGCAGGCTCGGCGACGCCGCTCGCCGACCAACTGCGCCAATAGAGCACTTGCCCAACCGCGCCGCCTTCCGGCGTTGGTTCCGATGAGCATGCGCCAGGCATGTTCGTCCTCCATTCGCTCGCCCGCCCACTTCTCCACGCCCAGCGCCTGCGCTGAAAAAACCTCAGTCCACAAGGAAGATAGCCATGAAACTTGTCCACCTCGCGACCGCCGCCCTGATGGGCCTTTGTCTCTCAGGCCTGGGCCATGCCGGCCAAACATTCGACACGGTGAAGAAGCGTGGTTTTGTGCAATGTGGCGTCTCTACGAATCTTCCGGGATTCGCGTTCACCGACAGCAAGGGGGAGTGGCAGGGCATCGACGTCGACACGTGCCGCGCCATTGCAGCCGCGATGTTCGGAAACGCGACCAAGTTCAAGGTGATCCCACTGACGACCCAGGCACGCTTCACTGCACTTCAGTCCGGTGAAGTCGACGTGCTGACGCGCAATACGACCCAAACCATGTCGCGCGATACCACCCTGGGCCTCATTGGCGTTGGCGTGAACTTCTATGACAGCCAGGGCATCATGGTGACCAAGGATGCCAACGTCAGCAGTGCCAAGAACCTTGCGGGCGCCACCATCTGCGTCCTGCCGGGAACCACTACCGAACTGAACCTCACCGACTGGTTCCGCGGTCTCAAGCAAACGTTCAAGCCGGTGCTGCTGGACACCGTCGACGAGATCAAGCGCGCGTTCGCGTCTGGCCGCTGTGATGGCATCACGATGGACAAGTCGCAACTGGCGCTGGCGCGTATCGCTTTTGGAAACACGGACAAATACGTGATCTTGCCGGAACCGCTTTCCAAGGAGCCACTCGGACCGATGGTCCGTCAAGGCGACGAAGCGTGGTTCAACGTCGTTCGTTGGTCTCTCAATGCGCTTCTGGAGGCGGAGGAATACAACCTGACGTCCAAGAATGTCGACGAGGTTGCGAAGGGCAGCGCCCCGCCCAACATCCAGCGGATCCTCGGCACCACCCCGGGGATGGGAAAAGGACTCGGACTTGATGACAAGTGGGCATACAACATCATCAAGCAAGTCGGAAACTATGGCGAAATGTTCGATCGGAGCCTGGGGGCTGGGAGTCCGATGAAGCTCGAGCGCGGCTTGAATGCCTTGTACACGAAGGGCGGTTTGATGTACGGGTGGCCCATTCGATAGCTCCACGCCCATGCGACAGATGCGACGCGCGAGTGGCGCGCGCATCGTCGCGATCGCGCCAGATCCGCACTCAACCTCCCCATGAGCTCACCCCAACGCGCTCCGCTTAGATTCAACTGGAACAATCCAGAGTTTAGGGCAATTGCCTATCAGTTCGTCGTTGTGGGCCTGGCCGCCCTCTTGGCGTACTACCTCATCTCCAACACGTTGCACAACCTCGCAACGCGCAACATCGCGACTGGTTTTGCATTCTTGGAAAGAGAAGCGGGATTTGCGATCGGCGAGTCGCTGATCGAGTATTCACCCTCGGACACCTACGCTCGGGCGATCCTTGTCGGCCTCGTCAACACGTTGCGGGTCTCCGCCGTCGCATTGGTATTGGCCACGATTCTCGGCGTCATTGTCGGGATTGCCAGGCTGTCGAACAACTGGCTCATCGTGCGGCTGGCAAGTGCGTACGTCGAACTGATCCGCAACGTGCCGCTTCTGCTGCAACTGTTGATCTGGTACGCCGTTGTTGGTGAACTTCTACCTGGTCCGAGATCAGCCTTCCATCCGCTTCCGGGCATCTACATGTCGAACCGCGGCATGCTGATGCCGTCGGTTGACGGGCCGGCCGTTGCGGGGATCCTTTCAGGATTGGTGCTCGCTGCAATTGCCACGGTGGCCGTTGGCCGCTACCAGCGCTCCAACCGGTGCCGGACCGGGGTCCAGTCAAGACTATGGCCGTTCGGCCTGATCCTCTTCCTGGTCATGCCGGCAGTTGGCTGGCTCGTTGGTGGGCGCGAATTTCACTTCAGCATCCCTCACCGGAGCGGCTTCAACTTCGAAGGAGGCTGGGCGCTATCTCCCGAGCTGTTCGCATTGCTGGTTGGCCTGATCACCTACACAGCCGGATTCATTGCAGAGATCGTTCGCGCTGGCATTCAATCGGTGAGCCATGGTCAATGGGAGGCGGCACAGACGCTCGGACTGACGCGAGCACGGGTGCTTCGGCTTGTCATTCTGCCTCAGGCGCTCCGCGTGATCGTTCCTCCTACAACAAGCCAGTACTTGAACTTGGTCAAGAACAGTTCGCTCGCCGTCGCGATCGGCTATCCCGATCTGGTTTCCGTCGTCAATACCGTCCTGAACCAGACCGGCCAGGCTATCGAGGGCATCTTGATCATCATGGCTGCGTTCATGACTGTGAGCCTGACGGTCTCGCTGCTGATGAACTGGTACAACAAGCGCATCGCCTTGGTGGAAAGATAAGCATGAGTACGACGACTCACACGAATCGGCCCACCGTGCAGGCTCCACCCAAAGTCCATGTCAAGCCCTTGACCAGGCTTCGCCAAAGCCTCTTCCAGTCCCCGACGAGCGCGGTCTTGACAGTCCTGACGATCTGGCTTGTGCTGATGCTGGCGCCTCCATTGGTGCAGTGGTTGCTGGTCAAGGCGAGCTTCCGGGCCCCTGACGCACAGGCCTGTAGAGAAGCGGGCGGAGCCTGCTGGGCCTTCATCCGCGAGAAGTACCGGCTGATCCTCTTCGGTACCTACCCACACGCGGAGCAATGGAGACCATTGCTCGCGACGGGGATGCTGATGGCGTCGATCGTCTGGACCGCCACGCGCCGACTGAGCGGACTTCAGATTGCCGGGCTATGGGTGCTCACCATCCTGGCAGTGGCGACCTTGATGTGGGGCGGATTCCTGGGTCTGGAGTTCGTCGAAAACACGCGCTGGGGCGGCCTGCCCTTGACGTTGATCCTGTCGACGTTCGGAATCGCGTTCGCCTTTCCCATAGGTATCTTGCTCGCCCTGGGACGTCGTTCCCAAATGCCGGCGATCAAAGCTATGTGCATTGCGTATATTGAGCTGATACGCGGCGTGCCTTTGATCAGCCTGCTGTTCATGTCGTCGGTGATGCTGCCTCTGTTCCTGCCAGAGGGCTTCAACATCGACAAGCTATTGAGGGCACAGCTCGCGATCATCTTCTTTGCGGCGGCCTACGTTGCGGAAATTGTCCGTGGCGGACTCCAGTCGATTCCCAAGGGCCAGTATGAGGGCGCCGAATCCATCGGACTGAGCTATTGGCAGCAGACGCGCAAGATCGTCCTGCCGCAGGCCCTCAAGGTTGTAGTTCCGCCTTTGGTGAGCACCTTCATCGCGCTGCTCAAGGACACGTCGTTGGTCGTCATCATTGGAATCTTCGACCTGACGCAAGCAGCAAAGGCGGCTCTTTCTGATCCAGCGTGGGCAGGCTTCGGCGTAGAGGCGTACCTGTTCATCGGCATGATCTATTTTGTCTTCTGCTATTCGATATCCAAGTACAGCCGATCTCTTGAGCGGGATCAGAAGCGTTAGCGTTTCGTCGCAACGCACGCGCGACAGGCACCGAGGCATCTCGAACCCACAAAGGGAACATCAATGAACGAAGTGATCGTCAGTCTGCAGAAGGTCAACAAGTGGTATGGAGACTTCCATGTCCTGCAGGACATAGACCTGAGCGTTCGCAAAGGAGAGCGGATCGTGATCTGCGGCCCATCTGGCTCGGGCAAGTCCACGATGATTCGGTGCATCAACCGGCTCGAGGAGCACCAGTCGGGGGTCATCACGGTCGACGGCGTCGAATTGATCCATGACCTGAAGCGCATCGAGGCCATCAGGAAAGAAGTCGGAATGGTCTTCCAGCACTTCAACCTGTTTCCTCACCTGACCGTCTTGGAGAACCTCACGCTGGGCCCGACCTGGGTTCTGAAGAAGCCGTTGGCCGAAGCGCAGGCGATCGCAATGAAGTACCTGGAGCGAGTTCGCATCCCCGATCAGGCACACAAATACCCGGGCCAGTTGTCTGGGGGGCAGCAGCAGCGCGTTGCGATCGCCAGATCGCTGTGCATGTCGCCAAAGGTGATGTTGTTCGACGAGCCTACTTCGGCACTGGATCCCGAAATGGTCAAGGAAGTGCTCGACGTGATGGTCAGCCTGGCCGAGGAGACGAAGATGACCATGCTCTGCGTGACGCACGAGATGGGCTTCGCCCGCAAGGTTGCGGACCGGGTGATCTTCATGGACCGAGGGGAGATCGTCGAACAGAACGTCCCCGAGCTTTTCTTTGGAAACCCGCAAACAGATCGCGCTCGCCAGTTCTTGAATCAGATAGTCCACTAGGCGCAGCGGTTGCTGAGCCAGATAGGCCTCACCGGCACATTTCACAATGAAAGAGTCAAGCATGAAAGAGGAATCGCAGGGCCTGGGTTTCCAGACACGCGCGCTGCATCATGGTCACGATAGATCGGATCCCTACGGGGCCGTTTCGCCACCGATCTACATGACCTCAACCTTCGCCTTCGAGAACACGGCAGAAGCAGCAGCGGTCTTCTCCGGAGAAAGCGAGCGGTACGTCTACGGCCGGCAGCACAATCCGACACAGCATCTCCTGGAGACCAGGCTTGCAGAGCTTGAGGGGGCCGAGGCCGCTCTGGCCACCGGGTCAGGGATGGGCGCAATCTGCTCCACCTTGCTCACGCTCCTCTCCGCCGGAGATGAGTTGATCGTGCATCACACCATGTATTCGACGGCGGCTTCGTTGGTCGACGAGGGGCTGCCGCGCTTCGGTGTGAAAGTCACGAAGGTTGACCTCACCAAGCCCGAGAGCCTGAAAGAGGCGTTGTCCGATCGCACGCGGCTTGTGTACTTTGAAACGCCCGTGAACCCGACGGCCCAGCTGTTGAACATCAGTGCGCTGGCAACGGTGGCGCATAGCCGTCCTGGGGTTCGGGTGCTTGTCGATTCGACGTTCGGATCGCCCGCCCTGCAGCGGCCTATCGAACACGGTGCCGACCTCGTCGTGCACTCCATGACGAAGTACATCAACGGACACGGCGATCTGCTCGCGGGAGTCGTGCTTGGAGATCTGGCGACGATCAAGCGGATCAGGTCGGCGGGCTTGAAGTACATGACGGGCGCGACGCTCTCGCCAATGCTGTGCTTCCTGGTCATGCGTGGGCTGAAGACGTTGACGTTGCGGATGCGCCAGCACAGCGAAAGTGCGTTGAAGGTCGCTCGCATGCTGAAATCCCATCCGGCAGTGAAGCTTGTGAGGTATGCCTACCTGGAGGGCAGTCCTGATCATCAACTCGGCATCTCGCAGATGAGTGCGGGTGGAGGGATGATGTCCTTTGAGTTGCACTCCGGTGTCGGCGGTGCGATCGCGATGATCGACCGGTTGAAGCTCGTATCCAGGGCAATCAGCTTGGGCGACACGGAAACTTTGATCACGCATCCAGGCACCTTGATTCTTGCGCGTCAAAAGGTCGAGCCTGCCGCACGTCTCAGCGCAGGTGTGACGATGGACCTCATCCGGTTGTCCGTCGGACTGGAAGATGCGGAGGACATCATCGCTGACCTTCGACAGGCACTTGACTCATTGAAGTAACCATAGGGACGCGGGAGTGAACACCTAGGGAGACGCTGAACTATGAGCGTCGCAGCCAGAGTTGAAGACATGACGAAGGAATGCAGCCGAGGAATCCGTCGACTTCGCGGTGCGCGGCCTTCGCCGCTTAGGTTTTGCGCCTCGTTCGAGGCTACTTTCGTTGTTCAAGACGCACCTCGGGCTGCGACTTGCAGGAGCGACCTCCTGGCGATGACCAGGTTGGCCAGCCCGAACAGGCTGAACAGCTGCGCTTCGTTCTTGGCCAGGCCCTTGTAGCGCGTCTTCTTGTGACGAAACAGATTCTTGATCACGTGGAACGGGTGCTCGACCTTGGCCCGCACGCTCGCCTTCAGCTGCTCGGCCTTCTCAAGCAGGCGCGCCCACTTGCGCGTCGGGTCCAGTTGCCGACGCTTGCCCGGCTGCATCGCGACATGCCACTTCGGGCCCCGCGCCTCTGCGCGTTTGTCGACACCCCGGTAACCCGCATCTCCGAAGGCCACGGACTCCTCGCCCGCCGTGCAGCAGCGCGCCGGCTTGCGTCACGTCGTTGACGTTGGCCGCCGTGGCGACCACCGAATGCACGAGACCCGATCCGGCATCCACACCCACATGGGCCTTCATCCCTAATGTGGCGTTGGTCCATACGTGGCGCCCAGCGAGTCCGCCGTCTGGAGATTGGTCGATGAGCGCCACATAAGTTTCACGGCGACGTAGTCTCGGATTCCCTCAGTTCACAAGGGAGATCCGATCATGTTCGAGACTCTGTATCGGTATCCGCCCGTCGTGGCCCGGCATCTCGTTGGACCGGCGGCCAAGGAGCGAGGCCGCTTTGTCGCGCACTTCGCTGCGTCGGGTGCCACCAGCGATTCGGTTCCACCCGTCAAGCAAGCCGTGGCATACCCGGCCGCACATCATGTAGTTCCGGCGACCGTTGTGATTGGAAAGTTATGTGGCGCTCAGCAAACGGCGTCCCGAGGGCGACGCCGCTTGGCGCCACATATGGACCAACGCCACATTAGGGCTGAAATGTGGTCGACCACATCTCATGCCGAAGTGCCATTGGTTTCCCTTCTTGGTCTGGTGCATTTCGGGGTCGCGTGTGTTGCCCGCGTTCTTGGTCGAACTCGGCGCCGCGATGATGGTCGCGTCCACGATGGTGCCCGCGCGCATCAGAAGCCCTTGCTCGGCAAGATGGGCGTTGATCTCCTCGAACAGGGCCTTGGTGAGGTCGTTGTCCAGCAGCAGTCGCCTGAACTTCAGCAGCGTGGTGGCATCGGGCACCGACTCGCGCGACAGATCGATGCCCACGAAGTCGCGCAGCGCCTGGCTGTCGTACAGCGCGTCTTCCAACGCCTCGTCGGCCAGGCCGTACCACTGCTGCAAGCAGTACATGCGCAGCATCCTGGGGACGCCGATCGACTGGCGGCCGACACGACCGCTCGTGGGATACAGCGGCTCGATCACGCCGACCAAGCGCGCCCAAGGCACGACGCGCTCCATGTCGGCCAAGAACTTCTCGCGACGAGTGCGCTTCTTCTTCAATGCGTATTCGGCGCTGGCAAAACTGCGTTGGCTCATGTCCGTCATGCCCTCAAACGTGGTCCTCTCACGCATGCATACGCCGTGCCGGGATCGATCAATTAATCAGCGTCTCCCTAACGCTCACTCACTGGTCGGCGTCTGGAATGAGCAGCGGAATTGAGCGGAGCCGGCATATCCTTGCCGTCTCCCGCCTTCGCAAGGGCAGGGGCGTTCGGGCTGTTCCGTTCGCATGATCGACGCAACGATGCGCTTCTGGTTCACCCCGCTGAATCATGATCAGCTTCATGGGCATCACCCGATCATCAAGCCGGGTTCCTGTAGAGCTCTCCAGGAGGCGCACTCCAGCGCGTCGTCATCTCCATCGCCCGGCCTGGTACGCGTGAAAGCACTGGAGTCTGATGCCGTGATCGATCTGTATGCTGCCTTGTGCAACGCTCCGTCGCTTGGTCTCGGGGCTGAACGACTTCGTCTCCATCAGCCTGACGACACTGAGCAAGGAGTCACTCGCCGAGTTTGAGCGCCGAATCGCCGAGCATGACGAGGTCATGGAGTGCTATCTGATGACCCGGAGATGGTGACTATCTGATCCGCGTTGCGGTGGCGGATATAGCAGCGTTGGAGAGATTTATTCTGAACCAACTCACACCCATCTCGTGGATCGAGAAGATCCGATCGAACTCTGCCCTGAAGCAGGTTCGATACAGGACTATTTTGCCACAGCCACGATGAGATGTGAAGCAATGGGTGCGGTTGCAGCCGATAGTGGCCAGACGAACAATCGAAAGTATCGACGACCACCTCGCGCGCCGACCTGTGAATCGCTCACGACCGGGCCGGTTGAGATGCTCTTGTCAAGACCGAGAACTTAGAGGGGCCGTGCATGAAGAGCGAGCTGACGATCGCAACGACGCCAAGCGCGCTGAGGTACCACACGATGTATCGGGGGCTACCGCCTCCATAGGCGAGCAATGAAGTCGCGACTATGGGGGCCAGTCCGCCGCCGATGGCACCCGACACCTGGACTGCAATGGAAATGCCGCTGTAGCGAACCTCAGGGGGGAACTGGGCGGAGAACAGGCCGCCTTCGGGACCGTACAAAGATGCGTAGACCACTCCGATAGCGATGACGACGGCCATGGTGATTGACCGCGCATCGAGGGTCTGCAGGAGCGAGAAGAACACGGGTGCAAAGACGAGGATACCCACGGATCCGGCCAGGAAGATCCATTTGAAGCCCACCCGATCGCCGAGGACCCCGAAGATCGGCATGGTGAACAATGCAAGCAGGGCGCCCCATACGGTTGCGTCAAGCATCAATGCTCGTGGAATGCCTAGCGTTCCAGATGCGTAGGCCAAAGAAAATGTGACGACAGTGTAGAACCAGGTGACCTCCGCCAAGCGGCCGCCCACCACCACGAGAACCTCCTTTGGGTATTGGCGCAGAACCACAAGAGCGGGCACCTCCACCTTGTCTCCTTTGGTTTCCATATGCTCGAAGTCCGGCGATTCGGCCACCTTGACCCGAATAAACCAGCCCACAAGCAAGAGGAAGACGCTGGCAAGGAATGGGATGCGCCAGCCCCAGCTCAACATGTCTGACTCCGGGAGCTGAGCGACCGCACCCATTGCAAGCGACGACAGAATCAGACCCGGTGCGACACCTGTTTGCGGCAAACTTCCGAAGAACCCCTTCTTCCCTTCTGGAGCATGTTCGACGGCCATAAGCACCGCGCCTCCCCACTCGCCACCGACCGCGAGGCCTTGAAGGAAGCGCATCAGAACAAGCAGCACTGCTGCCCAGTAGCCGATGCTGTGATACGAAGGAATCAGGCCAATGAGGATGGTTGGTATGCCCATCAGGAACAGTGTGATGAGCAGCATCGATTTGCGACCAACTCGGTCGCCGAAATGGCCAAAGATGATGCCGCCGAGGGGTCTCGCGAAGAATCCGACCGAGTAGGTCGCAAACGCAGCCAAGGTTCCAGTCAATGGGTCGATCGACGGGAAAAAGATCTTGTTGAAGATCAGCGCCGCTGCGGTGCCATAGAGAAAGAAGTCGTACCACTCAATGGTTGTGCCCATCATGCTCGCCAGGCCAGCGGTCACGTACTGCCGCCTTGAGCGGGTTGCCTGATTGGCTGCGGAGGTCATCACAAGTTCCTTTCAACTTCGAGTCCAGCAAGTCGCTCGGGCCCTGCATCGAGCGGACAGATGCAAACGCGATGGCATCGCTGCATTCGCGGCTCAGGAGCACGACGTCTGCGGTGAAATCCTCCTAGAGGAGCAGGAACTTTCGCAGCAGGACAGCTTCAGAAGCTGGTGCGATTCTGTTTGTGCAAAGTCGTGAGCGCCAATGAAGGCGGTCTCATATCAGCTATTCCGGCTGCTCACGCTGCAGTTGTTCAGCGACCTGCAAGACGCAAACGAGGAGATCAGAGGTCAGGGGCGTCATCGCCTTGGCCGTCTTGGAGATCGCTACCACCCGGCGACGTAACGCAGGTCGCTCGATGTGAACCTTGCGAAGCCCGTAGTCGGCGAGTAGCTTTTCGGGGATCCGTGACGGCAGTATGCAATTGCCAACGCCGGAGGAAACAAGCTTGAGCATGGCGTCTATGGTTTCTGCTTCGGCAACATAGGTAGCTTGCAACCCAGCGCTATGAATCATCCGTCTGAGCGCGTAGTGAGCCGGAAAGCCGACCAGGCGCAGATTGAGGATAGACAGGTCCTGGGGTGTGTTCAGAGGACTGTCATCGAGGACGATCAATGCCATTTCGTCCTCGAACAGCGACTTCGATGTCAAGGTACCGCAGTCCACTGCAGAGTCATAGACGAACCCCAGATCCGCCTTGCCTTGGTCGACCAAAGCTACGACTTCGGGCGAACTGCGGCTCAGAAGCGAGAGATTCACATCCGGGTGCGTGCTGACGAACAGCGAAACCACTTCGGCGACGAAGTAGTAGCTGAGCGTATGGACCGTCGCCAGCCGGACGGTGCCGTGAGTGACTCCTTGCCGGCGTACGCTGTCGACAGCCCGATCGATTTCTCTGAAGGCTGGCGCCAGGGCGTCATAGAGTCTCGTGCCGGCCTCGGTGAGTTCAACCCCGCGTCCCGTTCGAACGAACAGTGATTGACCAAGGTTCGATTCGAGCGCAGCCAATTGCTTGCTCAATCCGGACTGTGTTTGGTCAAGCTTGTCGGCAGCTTTTGATAGCGAGCCGAGCTCCGCTATGCACAGAAAATACCGCAGCGGCCGGTCAAGTGTTTCGATCGCCATGGTGTTCTGTGGTTAGTAGTTGTGTGCGTGATCGAGTTGGCAGCCGACCTCCCATGGGGCCGATCAGCCGTCCGGGCTACGATCGCCGCGCTGCACCATTATCGACAGAGTCATGGTGAAGCAGAACGTATAGCCGAGTCGAGGTCGTCCCAGAGATCGTCCGCATCCTCGATGCCGACACTGAGCCGCAGGAGCGAAGGTGGAAGGTGGCCCTGTCCCGGGATCGCAGCTCTTCTTTCCATCGTTGATTCCACGGCACCGAGACTGGTGGCATGACGGATGAGCCTGACGTTTTTGCAGATGCTGTCAGCAAGACCAGCTCCTCCACGCATATCGAACGAAATGATGGTTCCGAAGCCCTTGAGCACACGCTTGGCAGTACTATGCGTCGGATGTGAGGGCAAGCCTGGATACCGGACACGGGTGATCAGCGGATGCCCCTCAAGCCGCTCTGAAAGCACCATGGCTGTTTGTTGGGCCTGCTGTAAGCGAAGCGCGAGAGTTCTCGCGCCGCGGACGGCAAGGAAAGCTTCGAGCGTTCCTGGTGTCGCGCCAGTCAGCTCGCGGGATTTCCTGAGGGCGTGCCACAGCGCGTCGTCTGTTGTCGTGGCGACCCCTGCCAGTAGATCGGAGTGGCCGCCAATGAACTTGGTTGCCGATTGCAGAGACACCGTGGCACCGAAGTCAAGCGGGCGCTGATTCAAAGGAGTGGCGAAGGTGTTGTCCACTGCCACGATCGCTCCGGCCTTGCGCGGAGCTGCGCAGATCGCCTCCAGGTCCGCTACGGTCAGCAGGGGGTTCGAGGGCGACTCAAGCCAAATCAGGTCAGCGACGCCGCAGGCGTGAATCCAACCGGCTGTATCGTCCACTGCAACGCGCTGCACCGACCAACGCCTTCTTTCAGCGCCCGCTGCCGCCAGGCCCGCAACACCTTGATAGCAATCATCTGGCAGCACGACAACGGCACCAGCCGCAAGCTGATCAAACACTGAGGCAATGGCGGCCATGCCGGAGGCGAACGCGACGGCCTTGCCGGACTCAAGCCCGCCGACAACTTCCTCGAGTGCTTCCCAGGTCGGGGTGCCATCATCACGCGAATACTCGCGCCCGCTGCCGATGATGAAGTTCGAAGCTGGGATTGGCGGTACGCTCAACGGAGCGCCGGGCTCGGGGGAGCGGCCTGCCGTGACGAGCCACGATTCCGGCTTGATTGCAGACGGGTGCTTTTCCATTCTCAGTATCTCCAGAAGGTTTGTGGGGCGGAACTATTGATGCGAGTTCCGTTGGATCCCATGGCCATTGCTCATGTTGGTATCGATCTGGCCACGAACGTGCTTGCGATGCACGGCGTTGATGATGCAGGCAAGCCACGCGTACTCGGAGGCTTGCACCTGCACCCAAGCAGACTACGCCGAGCTTGCCAGCTTGAGGCCGACGATACCGGCGACGATGAGCCCCAGGCTGAGCAGCCGACCGGGCGCTGCGGGTTCGCCGAACAGGATGATGCCGAGGATTGCTGTGCCGACGGCCCCGACTCCTACCCAGACGGCGTAGGAGGTGCCAACGGGTAGGGACTTCATGGCGATTCCCAGCAGCACGACGCTGATGACCATGGCAGCGACCGTGAAGATGCTTGGCCACAACCTGGTGAATCCATCCGTGTACTTCAGGCCAATGGCCCAACCCACTTCAAGAAGACCGGCGACAACCAGAAGCATCCATGCCATATGAGATTCTCCACTGCAGCGGCGATCCAGACGCCGCATCAGACCGACTCCGTCACCGTTCAAGCGCCCGCCGAAATTCAGCGGACATAAGGTGCTGACTGCGTTGCGTCAGCGAGCGGGTGCGCAATGCCGCCATCGCCATAGGAACGGACGACCTGCGCAATGACGACCTGATAGCCTTTGAGCCAGTGCGCTTGCCGCTGCTTCGCAGCGATGTGTGCCGGGTGCTTCATGAGTTCCTGAAGTGCGTCCATGGTTTTCCAGTAGTACACGTTCGAGATGAGTCCTGTTGCATGGTTCTCCCAGCTCTCTTCGCCCAGGTAGCCGGGGATGGATCTGGCAATCTGGGCAATGACATTGTCCAAAGCGTGGAACTCGTCGTCGAACTGGCCCTTTGCGAAAGTGAAGGTGGATGTGTACATGGGTTTGTGTCGGCCTTAACTCGTTCCGCTGGCATGGCGCATCAATCCCGCCAGTTCCTCGCGTCCGCGCGCCTTCAACATTTCTGCGGCATTGAGGCGGTCACGCGCTTCCTTGTTCTGGCTGAGCTTGGACTTGCCCACCAGCGAGGTGACGGCAATCTCGATGCCCACGATGTTGCGCACCATGCTGTCGATGTACTCGGGTGCGGAGTCGCCCATCTTCCAGGGCTTCGGCTCGGCCGCCTCGTGGCGCCGCGTCAGGCGCGCGATGATGCGGCGCGCAAAGCGCTCGTCGTCATGCACGGTGAGCACGCCGTGCGCGTGCACCACCTCGTAGTTCCAGGTCGGCACCTGGCGGTGCGCCTCGTGCTTGGACGGGTACCAGCTGGGCGAGATGTAGGCCTGCGCGCCGCCAAAGATGACCATCACCGGAGTCCCGGTGGGGCAGCGCTGCCACAGCGGGTTGGCGCGAGCGAGATGCGCCGACAGCAAGCCATACGTTCCGATTTCAGGATCGAACTCGAAAGGGAGGTGATCGGCGTCCAGGCCCGCGGTCCCTTGGGTGACCAGAGCGCCCAGCGGATGCTCGCGGATGATGCGGTTCAGTTCCTCGGGTCTTGTTTCGGCGAAGTGCGTGGGGATGTACATCGGGGGAGGGTGGGGACTGGTGTGGGCAGCTGGTACTGTCGCGCGGAACCGGCACAATGGGAAGGTCCAGTTTTACTCCTTTGGCATGGACCAGTTTCGTACGCCGCCGAGCCAGAGTTCCGGTGCCAGCAGGGCCGGGCGCTCCATCTACGACCTGCTGCGTTCCCAGATCGCCGACGGGATGCTCGCCGCGGGTGCGCGGGTGCCGTCCACGCGTGCCTTGGCGGCCGACCTGGGGGTGTCCCGCACCACCGTCACCGCGGCCTACGAGCAACTCGCGGCCGAGGGCTTCATTGTCACGTCGGTCGGGCGGGTTGCCCACGTCGCGAGCCCGCTGGCTGCGTCTGCACAGTTCAACGCAAAGCCGAAACGGCGAACCAGGACTGCACCATCCCTCTCGGCGATCGGCCATCGCGTGGCGGGCATCGACATGCCTGGACTTGCTCCTGCAGAACCCTGCCGCATCGACTTCCTCTACGGCGCGGTGGCCGCTCGCGACTTTCCGGCGCTGGCCTGGCGGCGTGCCTACCAGGCCGAACTGCTGCGCCATCAACGCAGGCTCTACTACGTCGCGCCCGAAGGCGATGCGTCGCTGCGCCGATCCCTGCAGGGATACCTGAGGCGCGCGCGGGGCCTGGCCTGCGATGCCGAGCAGATCCTCGTGGTGCACGGCTCACAGCAGGCCATCGATCTGTGCGCGCGGCTGCTGCTGGATCCCGGCGATGCCTTCGTCTTCGAGGAGCCTGGGTACGTGATGGCGCGCCGGTGCTTCGAGGCCACGGGCGCCGAGCCCTTGGCGATACCGGTGGACGCCCAAGGCCTGGACACGGCCAGGCTGCCAAAGGATGACCGCACCCGCCTGGCCTATGTGACGCCGTCGCACCAATTTCCGCTGGGGGGTGTGCTGCCCATCGGCCGGCGCCTGGAACTGCTGCGTTGGGCACGAACAAACGGCGCCTGGGTCGTCGAGGACGACTACGACGGGGAGTTCCGCTACGGCCAGCGCCCGATCGACGCGCTGCAGTCGATCGATACCGACGGCCGCGTGATCTACATCGGCACCTTCTCCAAGGCGCTGTCGCCGCAGCTTCGACTCGGCTACCTGGTGCTGCCTCCTGACCTGGTGCCGGTGTTCCGGCAGGCCAAGCGGCTGGCCGACCGCCACGCGCCCGTGCTGGAGCAGCGTGTGCTGGCATCGCTGATCGACAGCGGCGCCTACGAGCGCCACGTGCGGCGCACGCGTCGCGCGCACGAACGCCGGCGCGCGGCGCTGCTCGATGCAGTTGTGCGCCACCTGCCCGGCGGCGCCGCAGTCACCGGTACGGCGGCCGGACTGCATGGGGTGCTCTGGCTGCCGTTCCTGCGGCCGCAGGACGAGCCCGCGCTGGCGGCTGCTGCCCGCAGCAAGGGCGTGGGTGTCTACCCGGTGTCGCCGCTGTTTGCGAAGCCGGAGTCGCGCATGCAACCCCGGCCAGCCGGGCTGATTCTGGGATATGCCAGTCTGACGGTCGAGGAGATCGATCAGGGAATGCGTGTGTTGGCTGCGGTGATCGCCGAGCGGAGTGCGAAGCCGAGCGTGGGTCGCTAAGACCAAGCGGGCGAGCGCCGAAGCTCCCGGTACAGCGTCGCGCGGCTGATGCCCAGCCGGCGCGCGGCCTCGTCCTTGTCCCCGGCGGTCTCCGCAAGCGTCTTTCGTATGCAGGCATCGCGCTCGCGGTCGAGGTGTGCCTGCAGCGTGGTCGTTGGCGTCGTCCCGTGCCTGCCGGCAACCGCCTGTGGGCGCGTCGCGGCAGGCGCTTCCGGCAGCCCAGCTTCGCCAGAGAGCAGGAAGCGCAGCAGCGCGGCTTCCAGCTGCCGCACGTTGCCGGGCCAGTCGAAGGACAGCCATCGAGCGCGCACCGATGGGGACACGCGGCGGCCCGGCAGGCCTTCTCGCATCGCAATGCGCTCGAGCAACTGGTCGGCCAACCACGCCAGGTCGTCGCGTTCGCGCAGCGCGGGCATGTGCACGCCGAGCACATTGAGCCGGTAGTACAGGTCGGCCCTGAACTGGCCGGCATCAACCCGCTCCTGAAGGTCGCGGTGGGTGGCGCAGACGACACGCGTGTCGATCGGGATCGGCGAGACGCCGCCCACCCGCACGATCTCCTGGTTCTGCACCGCGCGCAGCAGACTGGCCTGCAAGTTGAGCGGCATGTCCCCGATCTCGTCGAGGAACAGCGTGCCACCGCTCGCCAACTCGAACTTGCCCGGCTTGCCGCGCGTCCGCGCCCCGGTGAAGGCGCCGCCTTCGTAGCCGAAGAGCTCCGCGTCGATCAGCGATTCCGGAATGGAAGCGCAGTTGACCCACACGAACGGCCGCCTGGCGCGCGGCGACAGCGCGTGGATCGCATTGGCCGCCAGTTCCTTTCCGCTGCCGGTCTCGCCCTGGACCAGCACCGGCAGCGACAGCGGCGCGGCCTGCTCGATGGCCGCACGCACCGAATCCATCCCGGCGCCCTGGCCCAGGATGTCGTCGAGCCCGTAGCGCGCGGTCCATGGCGTGAGCGGGCTCTGGATGGCGCGCCCCTGGTCGCCGACGACGGCGACCGCCTTCTTCAGTGCCGCCATGTTGGAGAACAGCGCCAGGCCGACCGCGCCGATGATTCGCTCGTCCTGATAGACGGGCACCTGCCGCGCGAGCAACTGGTGGCCCCGCACTTCGAGCGGCATCATGGTCACGGTGATGTCGCCGCGCGCCACATGGTGCAGGCGCGTCTGCGGAGAGACGACGTCGGTAATGTGCCGGCCGATGAAGTCTTCCGGCGGGCCGCCCAGCAGGCGGCAGTAGGGCGCATTGATGAGCACGACGCGGCCGTTGGTGTCGACCGCCACCAGGCAATCGGACACGTGGTCGAGCACGCGGCGCAGGAACTCGGCCTCGTTCTGGCCGGAGCCGAACCATTCGGGAAAGGGCATTTCTCGTCTCGTGATTGCGACGTTAGGACTCAATACTGAGACTAAGGCATGTGCTCCAGCCCGTCAATGGAAGCCGTGGTGAGCATTTATCCAAGCAAATCAAGCACTTGGCGCAATCGCGAAGACGTCCGCCGAGCTGGCCCCGGATTTGCTCTGTGCCCTCCGCCTCGCGTTCGACGCGCGCGGCGGCCTCCACCCTTTCACCTGGAAATGCACATGAACGACATTATTTCAATCGGAGACATGCACGTGCGTGTGGCGGGCCACGGCCCGGCGCTCGTCTTTTGCCACGGCTACACCACGACCGGCGAGTTCTGGCGCCAGCAGGTGGGCGCGTTCTCGCGTGACCACCGATTGGTGGTGCCCGATCTGCCTGGCCATGGCCGCTCGGCATCACCGCGCTCACGCCGCTACACGATCGACGCGTTCGTGAACGACCTCGTGCTGCTGTTCGACAAGCTGCGTCTCGATGATGCCATCCTCGTGGGGCTGTCGATGGGCGGCACGATCGCCCAGCGTTTCGCGCTCGCGCACCCAAGCCGTTTGCGCGCGCTGGTGCTGGTGGGCGCCACGCCGCACGGTCTCGGCCCCGACGTCAGCGTGAAGAATGTCCTCAAGGCCATCGATAGCCTCGGCGTTGCCGCGGCGAGCCAGGCGGTGATCGACCGCTCGTTCGGCTCCGCCGCCTCGGCCGAGCTGCTGGCGTTTGCGCGCGAACAGGTGGCGCAGACGCCGGAATTCGTCGCTCGCGAGGCCATCGTCTCGCTCAATGAAGCCGACAGCCGCGCGCAGCTCGCGCGCCTGGCATTGCCGACGCTCGTCGTCTGCGGCGAGGAGGATGCCATCACGCCGCCGGCGGAGTCGCATGCGCTTGCCGCCGGCATTCCCGGCGCGATACTGCAGCTGGTGCCCAGCGCCGCGCACTTCCCGATGCTCGAGCAGCCCGAGCGCTTCAATGCGATCCTGCGCGACTTCATCGCTCGCATCGACAACCGGAGCGGCGCTTGACGCCCGCCCGCCATACATCAAGGAGTATGGACATGACGACAACAGTCGACTCATCCCCCGCAACGCCCGAGCGTTCGCGTGAAACGCGCCGTGTGGTCTTCGCCGCGGCACTTGGCACCGTGTTCGAGTGGTATGACTTCTTCATCTACGGCAGCCTCGCCGTGTTCTTCGGCGGGCTGTTCTTTCCCAAGGGCAATGAGTCGGCGGCCATCCTCGCGTCGCTCGCGACCTTCGGCGCAGGCTTCGTGCTGAGGCCCTTCGGTGCGATCGTCTTCGGGCGACTGGGCGATCTGGTCGGGCGCAAGAAAACCTTCCTGGTGACGATGATGATCATGGGCGTCGCCACCGCCACCATTGGGTTCCTCCCCACGTTTGAGACCATCGGCTGGGCTGCACCCGCAATCCTGGTGCTGCTGCGTCTTGTGCAGGGCTTGGCGATCGGTGGCGAGTTCGGCGGCGCGGTCACCTACATCGCTGAGCATTCCGATCCGCGGCGCAGGGGCTTCATGACCAGCTGGCTGCAGATCACCGGCACCATCGGGCTGCTCGTCTCCCTGGGCGTGATCATGTTGCTGCGCTCGTCGATGTCCGTCGAGTCCTTCGCGATGTGGGGATGGCGCGTACCGTTCCTGTTGTCGATCGGGCTGCTGGCGTATTCGCTCTATGTTCGCATGCGGCTGGAGGAGTCGCCTGTGTTCCTCGAGATGAAGGCGCACGGCAGGGGCTCGCGAAACCCGGTCAAGGACACCTTCGGCGACCCGCGGACCCTGCGCATCGTGTTGGTGACGATCTTCGGCGCAGTGGCCGGCCAGGCGGTGATCTGGTACACCGCGCACTTCTACAGCCTGCAGTTCCTTACCGCCACGCTCAAGCTGCCGCCGCAATCCGCCTACGCCTACCTCACGATCGCCCTGGTGCTGGCCACGCCATTCTTCGTGCTCTTCGGCTGGCTGTCCGACCTCATCGGGCGCAAGTGGATCATGTTGACCGGTTGCCTGCTCTCCGCGATCCTGTTCATGCCGCTCTTCCAGGGCATGGCCAAGTACGGCAACCCCGCCCAGCAGGAGTTCCGCGCCAGCACCCAGGTCGTCATCGAAGGCGGTGACTGCCGCGAGGACCAGTCCTTCGTAGGCCAGCTGTTCCAGCCGAAGGCGACCAAGCCTTGCACGCGCGCCCGCTCGTTTCTGGCGGCGCAAGGCGTGCCGTACACGCTGCGGCAGCAGGCGGGCGAGTTGCGGTTCGTGGTGGGCGAAACGACGCTGACCGGTTTCGATGAAGCGGCGCTGCGCCGCGTGCTGGTCGAGCGCGGAATGCCGCTCACAGCCGATCCGGCGCGTGTCGATGCACCCATGGTCGTGCTGATGCTGTTCGTGCTGGTCCTGCTCGCGACCATGGTGTACGGGCCGATGGGCGCGTTCCTCGTCGAGCAGTTTCCGACGCAGGTGCGCTACAGCGGTGTTTCTGTAGCTCTGCAGTTCGGCAATGGCTGGATCGGAGGCTTCGCGCCTTTCATCGCTACCGCGATGGTCGTGAGCAGCGGCGACATCTTCCGCGGCCTCGTCTACACGATTGCCGTATCGCTGCTCACGCTGGTTGTAGGGGCGATCTGCATCCGTGACCGCCGGGGGCTCGATATGCGCGAGCCGATTGCAGCGACGGAGACGCTGCCCCCCGCCGCGGCACTCGCTGCGTCGGGACGGTAGTGCGAACGGGCATGGCTCCCGCCAAGATCCCCGTCACGATCGTCACAGGATTTCTCGGGGCGGGCAAGACCACGCTCGTGAACCACCTGCTGGCGCAGCGCAGCGGCACCTACATTGGCATCATCGTCAACGAATTCGGCGAGGTCGGCATCGACGGGCAGCTGATAGTCGCAGATGACCAGCCGTTGATCGAGATCACCAACGGCTGCGTCTGCTGCACGGTGCGCAAGGACCTGACGGAGGCGGTGAACGAACTGCTGCAACGGGCTGAACGCCCGGTCGAGCGGCTGATCATCGAAACCTCCGGCCTGGCCGATCCAGCACCGGTGCTGCAGAGCTTTCTCGCCGATGCGGCCCTGTTGCAGCGGGTGGAGCTCGAGTCGGTGGTTACCGTAGCCGATGCGCACCACATCCTGCTCCACGTCGACGATGACATCGTGCGCGAGCAGATCGCCTTCGCCGACGTCGTCGTGCTCAACAAGGTCGAGACTGCCAGCCCGCAAGAGCTGGAACGGCTCGAGCGCGAGCTGCGCCGGCTGAATCCGGTCGCGTATCTCATCCGCACGGAACGCGCACAGGTTCCGGCGGCGGAGCTGCTGGGCGCGAAGCGTTTCTCGCTGCCACACGTGCTGTCGATCGAGCCCGATTTGCTGGACGGCGAGGCGCATGACCACGAGCACGACACCTCGATCAGCTCGTGCTGCATGGAAACCGACGGCGCGATCGACCCGGAGCGGTTCAGCCGCTGGATGAACCGGCTGGTCCAGAGCGAAGGCGCACAGCTGATGCGCACGAAGGGCGTGCTTCACTTCAACGGCGAGGCGCGCCAATTCCACTGTCACAGCGTGCACATGCTGCTCGATGCGCGCCCTGGGCGGCGGTGGGGCCCCGACGAGCCGCGCCGCAGCAAGCTGGTCTTCATCGGGCGGGAACTGGCAGTCGACGCCTTGCGCGAGGGCTTCCTCGGATGCTTGGCGATTCAACCTAAATGGATGCCGGCTCCTGCCTTCGAATCTGAAACGGAGCACCCATGAAACTCCAGCATGCGCTGGGCGGCCTCGAGAACCTCGGGCCTGTCAACCTCGAACCCCGAGTCTTCGTGCAGGACTGGGAGAAGCGCATCTTCGGCATCCACACCGTGATGATGGCCGAGAGCGCCCACCTCGCCGATGCATTGCCGAAGTACGCCATGGCCACCTTGCCGTCCACGTTCAAGGACACCTGGACCTGGGCCTCGCTGCGCACCGGTGCCGAGGGCATGCAGCCCTTCGAGTACTTCAAGTTCCGCTACTACGAGAAATGGCTGATGGGCATCAGCCAGTTCTTCGTCGACAAGGGTTACATCACCGCCGATGAGCTGGCCCGGCTGACTGCGCACTACCGCACCCAGCCTGACGCGCCGCTGCCCGAGCGTCCGAGCGAACCGATCAAGCGGCAGGTGGTCGACTACCTGCTGCATGGCGACTCCAGCCTGCGGCCGCTGCCGCATGCACCGCGGTTCACGGCCGGCCAGATGGTGCGCGTGGCTGACCCCGCGGCGGCCGACCACACGCGGCTACCCGGCTATCTGCGCAACAAGAAGGGCACTGTCCGGGAGGTGTACCCGGGTGCGTTCGAGTATTTCTGTTCGACCGGGCCGGACGGGCTGGAAGGACCGATGCCGGTGTACCGCATCGCGTTCGACGCCCGCGACATCTGGGGCCCCGACCTGTGCGAGCCGAACACGACGATCTACGCCGACCTCTTCGAGGTCTACCTGCAATCCCCAACGCCCGAGGAAGAGAAAACGCCATGAGCAGCGATCTGTTCAAGTACAACGACGAGCGCGAAGCGGCGAGTGCAGCGAAGGTGCGCGCGCTGGAGGCCCTGCTGATCGAGAAAGGCGTGATCGGCAGCGACTCGGTCGATGCAGTGCTCGATCATTTCGAGAAGATCGCGGGACCGTTCAACGGCGCGCGCATCGTTGCGCGGGCATGGGTCGATCCCGCCTACAAGCAGCGCCTGCTCGCCGACACGCCCCAGGCCATCGCCGAACTTCAGCTGCCATTGGGCATGGAAGGCGCCGAGGGTGAGCACATGGCCGCGGTGGCCAACAGTCCGGGTGTGCACAACCTGATCATCTGCACGCTGTGTTCTTGCTATCCGTGGCCGGTGCTTGGGCTGCCGCCGTACTGGTACAAGGATCCGGTGTTCCGCGCCCGTGGCGTGCGCGAGCCGCGCGCGGTCTTGCGCGAGTTCGGCGTACCGGTGAGCGAGCACACCCAAGTCAAGGTATGGGACAGCAGCGCGCAGATCCGCTGGTTCGTCGTGCCCGAGCGGCCGGCCAACACCGACGGCTTCAGCGAAGAGCAACTGGCTGCGCTGGTCACGCCGGAGGCGATGATGGGCGTCGCGCTGGTAGCGCCGCCTGCAGCGACCTGAGGCGGGGGCCATGTTCACTCGCTTCGAGGAATATGCGGCTTCTCAGATGTTGGGTCATGCCGACTCGCCGCCGCGCAGCCAGGGCAAGTTGTTCTTTGCAGAGGCCTGGCAGCGCCAGCTCTTCGGGTTGACGCTGGCCGTGGCCAAGCAGGGCCACTTCGACTGGGAGGACTTCCGCCAGCATCTAATTGAATCGATCGGCGATTGGGAACGGCTCGACTGCGCAGCGCAGCCGCCCTGGGACTACTACGAGCGGTTCTTCGGCGCGCTGCTGCAGGTTCTGGAGCGGCAGCAGGTGGTCACCGAAAGCGAACTGGCCCGGGTCTTGGCCGATCGGCCGGTGCGGAGCAGTGAATGAGCGCCGAGTGGCTGTCCTTTTCGGGGCTGGTCCTGATGTTCGTGCTGGGCCTGCGGCACGGGTTGGACCCCGACCACATCGCCTGCATCGATGGCCTGACCTGGCGCGCACTCAATCATTCGCATGCCCATGCAGGTTGCATCGGGACCTTGTTCGCGCTCGGTCACGGCCTGCTGGTCACGCTGATCGCGGTGGTCGTCAGCAAGCTGGCGCTGCACTTCGATCCCCCGGGCCTTGTGGTGACCGTTTTCGGATGGATTCCAACCTTGCTGCTGATCGTGGTCGGTTGCCTCAATCTGCGCCTGCTGCTGCGCAGTGACAAGGCCTACGTGCCGACCGGCTGGAAAATGAGCCTGATCCCTGCGCGCTTGCGGCAACAGACGAGTGCCTGGTCGGTGGTGGTCATTGGCGTGCTGTTCGCCACCGTCTTCGACACCGCCACACAGGCGGCAGCCTGGGGCTACGTCGCCAGCAACAAGAACGGCGGTGCATGGGCTGCCTTGCTCGCAGGGATGACCTTTACGGCAGGGATGATGGTGACCGATACGCTGGACGGCCGGATCATCTGCCGAATCGGCCGAGGCATCGAAAATCCGGAGGCAGGGCGCCGCGTGCGCCGGACACTGGGCTGGCTCATCGTTGCCATCTCATTCGGCGTAGCCGTCTACAACGTGGCCAAGGTGTTGTTGCCGGAAGTCGAACTCGACGACATGGCGTTTTCATTCGCCGGCGCTGCGCTGGTTGTTGTCATGCTGGGCATCTGGGCGTGGAGTGCCAGGCGCGCACGCAGTGCGCAAGCGGCCGTCATGCCCGGCCTTCGGGAAGACGCGCCCCCAACACCCCTTCCTTCGCGGACCTCCTGATGTCGCCCCGCAGCGTACGTCGGTGAACCGACAGCTGCCGGCACGCGGCGCGGCTGCGGTCGGGTGGCCACGAGTGCCTCTCTGCCCAGCGCTTCCATTTTCTTCTTCTCCGGTTCTCCCATGGTCAAACACATTGCATTCCCGGGCGTCGTCGTTCTGGTGGTCAGCACCTCGACGCTGGCGCAGGTGAGCCTGCAAGCCGTTGAGGTGACAGCCACGCAGCAGGATCAGTCTCCATCGTTGCAGGCAACGCCTGCGGTGGGCAGCAGGCTCGGGCTGACCGTGCGCGAGACGCCGGCCTCGGCCGAGGTGATCACGCAGGAAATGATGGAAAGGCGCGGTGCGCGGACTTTCGAGGAGGCGCTGCGCGGCAGCGTGGGCATGACCGCAGGCGGTGCGCCCGGCTCGCCATCGGCAGCCTCCACCCGCGGGTTCACCGGTAGTTTCATCACCTACCTGTTCGACGGCGATCGGGTCGCAGTGGCTTCGATGGTGAGCCGGCCACAGGACACCTGGAATTACGAGCGCATCGAACTGCTGAAAGGCCCGGCCTCGGTGCTGTATGGCGAAGGCGCGATCGGCGCCGCCGTCAACTTCGTGACCAAACGGCCCGACCGCAACAATCCGGGTGCCGAGGCCATGCAGTCCTATGGCAGCTTCGGCACTGCCCGTACCGGTGTCGGGCTGGGCGTGAACGTCGGCGAGTCGAGCGCTTTTCGCCTGGACTACAGCCACCAGCAGACCGACGGCCACGTCGATCGCAACAAGCAGCGCTACGACAACCTCACGATGGGTTTCACCACAGCATTGACCCGCGACCTGACGTTCGACCTGACGATGGACTATGCCAACGACAGCGCACGGTCGTACCAGGGAACCCCACTGGTGCCGCGCACCTATGCGTTGCAGCCGACCGACATCGTCAGCGACTCGACCGGCCGGGTGGTCGATCGCAGCATCGCATTTCGCAACTACAACGTCGACGATGCGCAGATGAGCGCGCACAGCCTCTGGACGCGCACCAAGCTGACCTGGCAGATCGCGCCGGAATGGAAGCTGCGCAACGAACTGTCCTACTACACAGCGGATCGGGCCTGGCGCAACTCGGAGTCCTACGCCTTTGCCGCGCCCCAGCGCATCGTGCGCGACCTGGTCGGCATCACGCACGACCACCAGATCCTGACCGACCGGCTCGATCTCACCAATACGTCGTCCGTTGCCGGAATGAAGAACAAGTTTGTCGCGGGCCTCGAGTACACAAAGACCGACTTCTCTTCCAATCGTGATTTCTCGAACGGCTCCACCGCGGCCAACAATGCATTGTCGGTCGGCGAATTTGCCACCTTTCCGGGCAGCTACGCTGCCTTCGCCGCCAACCCTCCACTCTACGCCGGTGCCGGCAACCGCAGCATCTTCAACGCACAGATCCCGACCAGCTCGCTCTTCCTGGAAGACGCCCTGTCCGTCAGCGACCGATGGACCATCGTGGGGGGCTTGCGGCAGGACTACGTCAAGCTTGATCGCCAGAGCCTGGATCTGAACACCCGCGCCCTCACGTCGTTCACCCAGAAGTACAAGCCGACATCAGGACGCCTGGGCGTCGTTTTCGCCATCGACCCCGACACTTCGGTCTATGCGCAGTACACCAACGCGAGCGCGCCCGTCGGCACGGGCAACTTGCTGCTGCTCTCGGCCGCCAACGGTGCCTTCAGCCTTTCGAAGGGCAGGCAGCTCGAGGTCGGCCTCAAGCAGTCGGCTTTCGATCGGCGGCTCGACTACACGGTGGCGGCTTACAAGATCGAACTCGACAACGTGCTGTCGCGCGATTTCAGCAACTCGACGCTCACCGTCAACAGCGGCAAGCAGTCCGCGCACGGGATCGAGTTCGCTGCGGCCTGGAAGGCCACGCGTGACCTGACGCTGAGTGGCAATCTGGCATGGGTCGATGCGCAGTTCGACCAGCTCATCGAGGCCGGCAACGTTTCGCGGGCCGGCAATACGCCACCGAACGTGCCGAAGACGGTGGCCAACCTCTGGGCCGACTACAAGGTGCCCGGATGGCCGGTGCGAGTTGGTGCGGGCGTCAACCGAACCGGCTACTCCTACGCCAACAACGCCAACACGCTGCGCATGAACGGGTTCACCATCGCGACGGCTTATGCGACCTGGACGTTGCCGAAGGGCGAGCTCACGTTTCGTGTGCGCAACCTGACGGACAAGCTCTACGCCTACTGGAGTGGCGCGAACGCGAACAACCAGGTCATGGTCGGTGCACCGCGCAGCTTCGAAGTCAGCTATCGGGCCGCCTTCTGATGATGGCATGAAGCGGGTCTTGATCTTCATCCACAAATGGCTCGGCATCTCGCTGGCGCTACTGTTTCTGATGTGGTTCCTCAGCGGCCTCGTGTTGTACTACGTGCCGTTCCCGAATCTGACGCAGGCAGAGCGCCGCGCGGGACTGCAGCCCCTGAAACAGGCTGTCGGCTGTTGCCTGACCGCCGAGGAAGCCGCAAGGCGAGCCGGCGTCGCGTTCACCGAAGCGCGCCTCGGCATGGCCGACCAGGAGGTGCCGGTTTGGCGCCTGCTGGTCGATGCCGGCGAGCAGCACACCCCGCAGTGGCAAGCCCTCGACGCCCGTACCGGTGCCATGAAGGCGCCGCTGACATCCGTAGAGGCCATGAAGGTTGCCGAGTCCTTCAGCGGGCGGCGAGCGGTGCTGGCCGAGGGGCTGGAGCGTGACCAATGGACCGTTCCGCAAGGCTTGAACCCCTACCGTCCACTTTTCAAAGTCAGTCTCGATGGCGACGACGGTCTCGAACTGTATGCGTCGAGCGCCGCCGCCGAAGTGGTGCTTGACACGCGTCGTGCCGAACGGTTCTGGAACTGGGTCGGCGCCGTGCCGCACTGGATCTATCCGACCGTACTGCGGCAGTTCCCGAAGGCGTGGAACCAGGTGGTTGTCTGGCTGTCGATCCCGGGCGTGCTGCTGGCCGGAACCGGACTGGTGTTGGGAGTCTGGCAGCTGTTCCTCAACAGAACCCGCTGGATTCCCTATCGCAAGTTGTGGATGCGTTGGCACCACATTGCCGGCCTCGTCGCCGCGGTGTTCACGCTCACCTGGATTTTCTCGGGTTTGATGTCGATGAATCCATACGGGGTGTTCTCGTCACGGGGAGCCTCGGCCTCTGAGCGGGAACACTGGCTCGGCGCCGACGGGAAGGCCCTTGTCAGTCCGCAGGCTGCCTTGGCGGCAGTACGGTCGCGGGAAGCCGGTGCACAGCCGCTGGAACTTGAACGGATTCGTGTCGACGGGCAAGTCTGGTACCGCCTCGAAGGCATGCAACGGCGGTGGTGGGTGCGGGCGGACGTTGCCGGCGTCGCGCCGGCGGTGGAATTGGCGCTGCCAGACGGGTTGATGGCGGGCGCTCTGCGGCGCCTGCGCGGTGTCGATCACCTCCCTTCGAATGTGACGCGGATGGATCGCTACGACGATGTCTACTATGCGAAGAATCCGGCCTCGGCGGAAGCGCTGGACACCCGGCCATTGCCTGTCTGGCGCGCTCATTGGCCAGACGGCGTTGACCTTTATGCCGATGCCACTTCGGGCAAGCTGCTTTTGCGGGCCGACCCATCGGGGCGGTGGCAGCGGGTGCTGTACCAGGGATTGCACAGTCTTGATTTCGAGCCGCTGCGCGAACGGCCATGGTTGCGCGAAGCGCTGGTGCTGCTCTTCTCCTTTCTCGGCATCGCGCTGTGCGTCACGTCGTGCGTGATTGGATGGCGCGCTCTGTCGCCCGAGGCGGAAAGCGGACGACGCAATGGAATCGCTCGTTAAAGAGGAGACACGGCTTCGAGCTGATGCAGTTCGAGGGTGCACATTCGGAAATCGGTCTGCATATGCGAGGCGCGATGCCTCCGGGTAAAGCGGATCAGTTCTGCTTTGCCCAGTGGTCCAGCCGCGGGGCCACTCCAACCAACAACGCTGCCCTATGTCATCCCGATGCAGTTTGAGCAGGACGGGCTTGCCAATCAACCAAAGCAAGCCAACTCATGAGCTCGGCTAGGGGTACGGATTCCAAGGGCAATGTCAAGTCGACGATCGCGATGCTGGGAGAAAAATCGATGCCCCGTACTTCTATCCCGATCTAGCGAGCTCTCTTCAGGATCTCCAGCGTGGCGGACGTCTCAGGCGTACGCCCAGCCACGCCTCAATGTCTGTGATGGCGCCTCGCCAAATCGCCGTCGATACGCCCCGGCAAAGTCGCCGAGATGGGCGAAGCCGTACTCGAGGGCGATGTCGGCAACGCGAATTCCGCCACGGCTTGGCTTTTGCAGCGCGCCCCGCGCCGCTTCCATCCGCCTTTCCCGCAGCCACGTCATCGGCCCCACGCCGTGGCAAGACTGAAAGGCGGCGAACAGCGTGCGGCGCGACACGCCGCATTCGACGCAAAGGTCGTCCACCGAAACGTGGGCTCGCAGCCGACGCAGCATCAGCTCCTCCGCCTGCCTGACAATCCGCGGCGAAGCCGTGCAGGTCGCGCGTGCGTCGAGCGTGGACTGCTGATTGTGGGCATGCTGGGTGAGCAGAAGCGATGCCAGAGCGTCCGCCAGCGATGCTTGCGCGAATTGCCGCGCCTTGCCGGATGGCGGGAGCGCCGACGCCACACCGGCAAGGGCGACAATGCCGTGCCACGCCTGGCTCAGCTGCGGTCGCGTGGGCAGGGGCGTTTCGAAAATTAAGGGCGCCATCAGCGGCCGGCCGGTCAGGCCCTGCCAGGCATCTGCAATCAATGAGCTATCAACGCGGATCAGCAGTTGGTCATATCCCTCGTGCACTTCCATTGAGAAGGTGCGAACTGGACTGAAAACGCCTGGACTCTGCGCAACCAGTTGGTGCAATTCACCGCCTTGGCGTACTTGCGCTGCTCCTCGAGTCGGCAGGCTGATCAGGTAGTAGCCCTGCAAGGTCTGTGACAGAGGTTCGAGTGAAACACGCGCTCCCCAGCGTGTGCGGTTGAATGACACAGGCCCCATCGGAACGCAGTCGAGCGTGCCATGGAACACATCGTCACGCCGCAGCCGCTGAAGCCGGCATTCGCCAAAAAAGGGCGCGGTTTGCAGGGGTGATTCGTCAACATCATGGCTATCCGCCACACGATGGCCCCGCAGCCATGTGCCTCCATGGTCGAACTCAACGGAAGGGAACGGCGTCATGGGGATCACTGGAACGGACGATGGCCCAGCAGCGCGTGATTCATAAGAGGGAAATCCCGGGTCGGCGATTTGCACGCAATCCGCTGAATTGCACTGAGGCGATAGCGCCGATGCCGCACACCACCGATGCTGCGGAACCTCATAAACGGATACATCGCGATGCTTCTTTCTCGACGCGCCATCGTCTCATCTGCCCTCGCAGCCTCGGGCGCGGCCCTGGCCGGCTGCACTGGAACGCAGGCAGAATCGGCGCCCGCGCCCGCGCTCAAAAGCCCTTTCCTGCTGGTTCACGGCGCCTGGCATGGCGCCTGGTGCTGGGGCAAGATCAATCCACTGCTGGCTGCCGCCGGCCACGCGGTGCTGGCGATCGACTTGCCGGGGCACGGCCTCAATGCGGCATTTCCGGCGGCGTTCGACATTCAGCCCCGCACGTCGGCACTGGCGACTGAATTCTCACCGATCGCGGGTATCACGCTGGCCGACTACGCTCGGGCCGTGGCCGATGCCGTCGACTCCCTGCTGGCCGCCGGCTTCCCGGCGCCGATCGTCGTGGGTCACAGCATGGGTGGCGGCGCAATCCATGCTGCCTCCGAACTGCTGGGCCCCGGCAAGATAGCGCGCCTGGTCTACGTCGCGGCCTTCATGCCCAAGGACGGCCAACCGATGGTGGCATTCCCCCCTGATGCGCAGGCACCGCCGTCGCTTTTGACGCCGCTGCTGCGCAGCGATCCTGGTGTCACCGGCGCCCTGCGACTCGACCCCGCATCCACGGACGCTAGTTATCGCGCGGGGCTCATCAACCTGTTTTACGGGCAAGTGGACGCAGTAACAGCGCGCGCCGCTCTCAATCTGCTGTCGCCGGATATTCCTATAGGTGCGATGGTCTCGCCAATCGCGACGTCGGTGCAGCGCTGGGGAGCCATCCCCCGTACATATATCCGGACCAGCGCGGACAACACCATCCCGCCGGCGCTCCAGGACCTGATGGTGGCGCAGGCAGACACCGCGACGCCTGCTAACAAGACGCAGGTGCTGCGGCTGGACTCGGATCACAGTCCATTCCTGTCCATGCCGCAGCAGTTGGTTCGAGCTCTGCTCTCGCTGGCTTGAAGAGGAGGCGCAAATGCATCATGGGGTCATCAATGCCTACAATGAGATGTTGACCGTCATCCAGATCAGATTGCATAGGAGCGTTTGCCTTGGGACATTCGCAGGCCGAAAAGGCGCAAAGTCGAGAGCGGATCCTGAGGGAGGCCGCCGACCAGATTCGAGAAGGCGGACTTGAGTCGGTGAGCGTGGGCAAGCTCATGAAGAGCGTGAATCTCACGCATGGCGGCTTCTACGGCCATTTTGCATCTCGCGCGGACTTGCTCGCCCAGGCCCTCAGGCGAGCCCTGGTTGATGGCGTACGTCGATCGGCGGCGAGGGAGAAATCAGCGCGTCCGACCGGCTTCGCCGGCTTCGTCAGCGACTATCTGAGCCCCAGCCATCGGGACTCGCGCAGCACTGGATGCGCAGTGTCGGCGTTGATCTCCGATGTCGGACGCGCCGACGCCCAGTCCAGGGCGGTCATGTCAGGCTCTATCGAGGACTATATTGCCGCCGCTCGGCGCCACCTTGACGACAACGACGATTCCAGAGCGATGTTGACCGTCAGCGCCATGGTTGGCGCTCTGGCCCTGTCGCGGGTGATGGCAGACCCGGCCCGTTCGGACGACTTGCTCCGCAGCGTGCGCGAGCAGTTGGTGGCGTTCAACGAGCCCAATGAGCGGACGCGCTCAGGCAACCAGGACCAAACCTGAGTCGCGGCACGGGCGGTACGCGTTCCCCTCGGCGCGTGCTCAGCAACTGCGGAACATGTCAGGTCCTCGCGCCCGACGGTGAGCGCTCGCAGGTTTTCGTCGCGAGTGGTGGAACTCAAATTGCATGAGTGCTGAGCGCAGTGCCTGAGCGCGGGGTGCTGACCGACACGCCTATTCAGCTTATGTGAGCTCCCACCCCGGCTACAAGCAGCTCCCATCTGTGGGCCGACCTTTGTGGCTCAGGTTGTTTATCGGAGTGATCTCATTCGGGCCCGACCTGTCTGGCCCACTTCGCGCGCGGTCGCTTGCGCTCCTTCAAAGCGTAATCCCGCCGCGCGAGCAATGCGCGCGTGCCACGCTTTGGCGGGCATGCCCGTCGTCCAGGGCCAAGTACCGCCCAGACCGTTCGAGCCATTTGTTCCCGGCGGCTGCAACAGCCACGCTGCACGGTCGCCGCTCCAGTAATGGACCAGCCAGGGCCATGCCGTCGCGTTCTGATTGATGCATCCCGTCTCCGGGTAAACCAGTGCAGGTGAAACATCTTTTGGCGAAGCAATGCGGTAGACAGGATGATGATCGTCATGCAGAATGGGGCATGAACAGCGGATGGTGTCGGCAGTCGCCGGCCCCACAGCCCGCTGGACGAACAACTGCGCCACCGCTTGTCGGCGCACCATGGAGACAGCGCGATGGCCGAGGTGCGGATCTTTTCCTACTTGCCCAATCCTCGTGTGTGGAAGGCAGTCATCGCCGCGCGCATCGGCGGCGTCGATTTGGAGGTGCGGGGCGCTGCGGGCGGCGAACTCGTGGACTGGCTCTGGGATTTCGACGCCCGCCCGTTAAGCGAAGTGTCCGCCGAAGCACGCGCCGCCGCTGAGCGTATAGGCCGCATCGGGTTCAAGGGCCGCAAGCTCTACAAGACCGACGCCTTTCTTGTAGCTCAGCCGTTTGGGACAGTCCCCGCGGCTTTCAGCGGGGACGGGCAGGTCGGCATCTTCGAGTCCAACAGCATCATGCGCGCAGTCGCCCGCTAGGCGGAGCGGAGCGGGCTATATGGCCACGATCCATTCGAGGCGTCGCGGATAGACAGCTTTCTGGATGTCAGTCTGGTGTTCGGTCGCGATGCGCAAATCTACCTCCTCGCCATGCAAGGCTCCAAACTTTCAGCGGACGTCCATGCTCGCGCCGACGAGGCGTTCACGACCTACATGGCCGGCATCGACAGGGCCTTGGAGCCGGCCCGCCAGACCCTTGTCGGCGAGAGGGTGAGCTTGGCCGACATCTGCTTCGCCTGTGAACTAGCCGTTTTCCACAATGAACTGGGCCGTAGCGAGGCCCTGAAAGCGCTCGGCAAGGCGCCGTTCCTGGGCAACGCCCGAGAGCGGTTTCCCCGCGCCATGGCGCATTTCGACCGCCTCGCGACTGATCCGGCCTTCGCGCCGGAGTTCGGCCCCTATCTCGCCAAGTTCGCAACCGAGCGCGGAGCCGGCCGCGGACTATGAACATCATTCACAACTACGGATTGCACCAAAGGAACCCCAAATGAAAACGATTGACTTCTACTTTGACTATCGCAGCCCCTACAGCTTCCTTGCACTGTCTCAGGTCCGGAAGATGGATGTCGAGATCGCCTTCCATCCATTCGAAATTGGGGCACTTATGAAAGCGGTGGGTAACGTGCCGACGAGCATCACCTGCGCACCCAAAGGACGCTACGTGATGACGGACATGGGCCGATGGGCTGCCCACTATGGGGTTCCACTCAACCGGCATCCCCAGGGCTCGGAGATCGACGCCAGCCGCCTGTTGCGCGCCACGCTGGTGGCCGGGCAAATGGGCGCGATGCCCGCGGCGGTGGACGCGATCTTCAACGCGTTTTGGTCAACTCCCGCGCCACTGGGGACGGCGGCCGAGGTCGCGGCCCTGCTGGGCACCGCGGGGCTCGACGCTGAGGCGCTTGAAGGGCGGATGGACTCGCCGGCCGCGCAGGCCCTCCTGGACGAGGCAACCGCCGGGGCGGCGTCGCGTGGCGTGTTCGGCGCGCCGACCCTGTTCGTGGGGGACGATATGTTCTTCGGCAACGACCGCCTGCACTTCGTGCAAGCTCGCCTGGAGCAGGTCGCATGAGGCCACTTGTCATCATCACCGGCGTAGGGCCGGGCACCGGCTCGGCAATGGTCCGGCGGTTCCACGATGGCGGCTACCAGGTGGCCATGCTCGCGCGCACGGTCGAGCGCTTGACCGATCTCGAGAGCGAACTTCCAAACGCTTTTGCGGTCCCCTGCGATGTGGCCGACCCTGCTGCGCTAGCGGCCGCCCTCGATGCCATCGAGCAACGTGCAGGCGTCCCAAAGGTGGTGATCCACAACGCCGTGGGTGGTGCCTTCGGCAACTTCCTCGACATCGAGCCGCAAGTTCTCCTGCAGAATTTCCAGATCAATGTCATGGCCCTGCTGCACCTGGCGCGGTGGGCGGCGCCGCGGATGGAGGCAGCAGGGGGCGGCGCCTTGCTGGTAACAGGCAACACCTCGGCCGTCCGTGGCAAGGCCGGTTTTGCCGGCTTTGCGCCAAGCAAGGCGGCGCAGCGCATTCTGGCCGAGTCCATCGCCCGCGAGATGGGGCCCCGGGGCGTGCACGTGTCTTTCATGATGATCGACGCGATCATCGACGTGTCTTGGACCCGCGCGCGGTGGGCGGACAAGCCGGATGACTTTTTCATCAAGCCATCCGACATCGCCGAAGAGGTCTGGCACGTCACCCACCAGCCGCGTTCGGCCTGGTCGTTCCTGACGGAAGTGCGGCCCTTCCGCGAGTCCTGGTGATCAGAGGCGTTCAGCTTCAATGAAACCGCCTTCGTCCAACTTACGAGACACCCCCATGCCGCTGCAACTCCGCTCCATCGTCCGCGCCGGCGGCGAGCTTGAACTCTCGCTCGCCGAGGTGCCGATGCCCGAACCGAAAGCCGACGAGGTGCTCGTGCGCATCGACGCGGCCCCGTTGAACCCGTCGGACCTGATGGTGCTATTTGGCATGGCCGACATGTCGACCGCGAGGGCCTCCGGCACGGCCGACCGCCCGGTCGTCACCGCCACCGTGCCGCCGCGCATGCTGCCGGCCGTGGCGGGCCGTCTGGACGAGTCCGTGCCGGTCGGCTACGAAGGCGCCGGCGTCGTGGTCGGCGCCGGGAGTTCACCGGCCGCGCAGGCGTTGCTCGGCAAGACTGTGGGCGTGATCGGCGGCGCGATGTACTCGCAGTACTGCGCGGTCAACGTCGCGCAGTGCCTGCCGCTGCCCGAAGGAACATCGGCCGCGGAGGGCGCCTCGTGGTTCGTCAATCCGCTCACCTCCCTAGGCATGACCGAGACGATGAAGCGAGAAGGCCACACCGCGCTGGTCCACACCGCGGCCGCGTCGAACCTGGGGCAGATGCTCAACAAGGTCTGCCTGAAAGACGGGATCGGCCTCGTCAACATCGTACGCAAGCCCGAGCACGAGACGCTGCTGCGCGAACTCGGCGCGAAATTCGTCTGCAATAGCACGTCGCCGACCTTCATGGAAGACCTGACGAACGCGCTGGCCGCAACCGGCGCGACGCTGGCCTTCGACGCGATCGGGGGCGGCAAGCTGGCCGGCCAGATCCTCATGGCGATGGAAGCGGCCGTGAACCGCAATGCGAAGGAATACAACCGCTACGGCTCGGCCGTGCACAAGCAGGTCTACATCTACGGCAGCCTCGATCGGGGGGCGACGGAATTCACCCGCGGCTTCGGCATGTCGTGGGGCATGGGCGGCTGGTTGCTATTCCAGTTTCTGCAGAAGGTCGGCGCGGCCGAGGCCGAGCGGCTGAAGCAGCGCGTGGCATCCGAACTCAAGACAACCTTTGCAAGCCACTACACGTGCGAGGTGTCGATGGGCGAGGCGCTGCAGCTCGACGCCATCGCGGCCTACAGCAAGGCGTCGACCGGCGAGAAGTACCTCGTCAATCCGAACAAGGATCGGGGCTGACCGAGTCAGCATTTTGCGACATCTGGTGTCGATCTAAAACTAAGGAATCATGTCCATGAGCAACCGAACCCAATTTGAAGTACGCGCGGTGTCGCCGTCCTACTGGAAGGTGACCTTCGAGAACGGCCCGATCAACCTCATCGATCCGGACACCATCGATCAGCTTGGCGATCTGGTGACCCGCATCGAGCAGGACCCCGATCTGACCGTCGTCGTGTTCCAGAGTGCCAACCCCGACTTCTTCATGGCACACTTCGACCTCAAGTCCGACATCCAGCGCGTCTACACTACGGCGCCGGGCCCCACCGGGCTCCTCCCCCACCCGGACACCCTTCTGCGCCTCAGCAGGGTCCCGGCCCTCACTATCTCGGCTATCAACGGCCGCGTCCGAGGAGCGGGAAGTGAGTTCGTCCTGCACACGGACATCCGCTTCGCCGGGCCCAACGCCATCCTGGGGCAGCCCGAGGTGGGCTTCGGCGCCGTACCCGGCGGCAACCCGATGGGGCGACTGGCCGAGTTGGTGGGCCGAGGTCGCGCGATGGAGATCGTGGTGGGAGGAGACGACTTCCCGGGCAAGCTCGCCGCCGAATACGGCTACGTCAACCGCGTTCTTCCCGAGGGCGAGCTGGACGACTTCGTCGACACCTTCGCCCGCCGCATCGCCGGCTTTAGCAAGGCCGGGGTCGCCGGCACGAAGGAGTTCGTCGACGCGGCCACCGCAATCCCGGCGGGGGACTACGCAGCCGCTATGGCCGCCTTCAGGCGCACGGCGGGTCGTCCGGAGAACGCAGATCACGTGCGCAGCCTCTTCGAACGCGGCTTGCAGCAGCCTAAGGGAGTCGAACTCGACCTCGGCAAGCAAGTCGCTGAGAAGTTCTGAGCCGCGCGGCCGGAGCCGTCAAGTTAACCGGAAATACTGTTGTTCGGGCTCGCAGCTGGCTCTACGTCACGCGGAAAAGCCCAGCAAAATCAGCCGCAGACCGGCGGCCAAATCCGGCTTTTGACCCATCAACTTGGGCTCGACCCGTCTAACCCAAAGCTACTTCGGCTGTGGCCGGGTCCGGCATTAACCTCAACCTGATCATCGCCGGATCACTGGTAGGCAGTTCGCGTGCGATTCTTGGTGCGATGCACCGCTCGTTCTTCAACATGATTCAGGGCGTCTTCGGCGGCGACGCCGCTGCGGCGACCGCGACCGGCGGCGCCGAAGCCCGTCACTCGGCAACGCCGAGACGGAGGTGATCGTATCGGGGTACGGTCTGGCGGATGCGCGCGCGCAGCACGCGGTGAAAGCTCGTGGCCAAACTCACCGAGAGAGTCGTGACGATGAAGTACGCGATCCACCCAATGGCCTGGCGTATGCCGGACCACTTGAACGTGCTGCTGCTGGCTTAGGCCAAGGTGCAGTCCGACCAGCTCCTCGAGGCAGTGCGCGATCACTCGCCCCCTGTCCGAGAGTAGCCGTCTTCGACGGTTGGACTGATCTCGTTCTCCCCCGATTGGTGGATATTCTTCTCGACGTCGGCTCGCGGCTAGAGGCATAGGCCAAGAATTTCGTTGCGTTCTCGTAGTTCTTGGTCCCCTTGAGGATGACCCACGAGTCATACTGCAAAATTCGTTGGTTGTAGGTGTAGTGGCGATCACGCGGCCATTCCAGGCGCTCGCCATGGACACCTCCCGGTCCAGCAGCAACTGTGGGGCTTCAGCGCCGTTGTTCCACCACTTGATGATGTCCGGCTTCAGTTTGTCCAAGCTCTTGAAAGCGCGGTCCCAGCCGAGTGGTACAGCTTGTCTGGTGCACACCGGTATCTTTCCGGGGTTCGATACCGGGGCACTACCGTCGGAATGCGTGGTGCATCCTGCATATCCGCACGTCGGCGATCAAACTGCAGACCGAGTGGGTGCTGGCGCGGCTGGATGCCGCGCCGCGAAGTGCCGGTAGCGACCTTGCCCACGTGGCGAAGGCTTAGGTTTTCTTGACGGATTTGACCGACTTTGCGGTTTTCGATGAGGTCTGGCGCGCGCACTTCCCGACTGCGCCGGCCAAGTCCGTGGTCAAGGCGTCGCCGCTGCCGGTGCAAGACGTAAGGATCGCGGTTGAAGTGCTTGCACTGACGGCCTGAGCGACATGGTCTCCGATGAAAGAGAAATCATCGGAGACCGTGCCGCTCAACTCACTTGCCTGCTATTGAGGCGTGACCTTTCGTTCGGACTGGGCCAAGCGTTTGAAGCGCGCTGTGTCCGTACGAATCTTCGTGGTGAACTCCTCCGGGCCCAAGCCGGTACGAGACATAGGCTGGCACATCCACTGGATCGACTGGCATGCTGCGTGCGGCGGGCTGGCGCTGCTCGACTTCTGGGACTGGACGAAGATCAGATTGCAATGGCCCTTGGGTTGATCACGACGACGGGCAACAACATGTCGCCTGCGTTGTATTTGGTCGGGATCGCGGTGATGGGATTGATGGGTGGATTGATGTTGCCGGAAACGGCGAAGATATCGTTGCATGACGCGGGTACGGCTTATCCAGATGCGACCACCGCCGCTAAGTTGAAAGACGTACCAGAGCCCGCGGCTTAATCGCTGCGTTTTTTTTCCATCCCTCACTATGCAGAAGGCGCAGAGAAGAGATTGCCGTTCATGTATTTGAGGCCCGTATCCGATGCGACTGTGACGACTGTTGCATCGGGCCCGAGTTCACGGGCGAGCTGTATTGCCGCGGTCACGTTAAGGCCGGTCGATGTCCCGGCAAGCAACCCTTCTTCGCTCGCCAGGCGCCGGCACATCCGACGTCCCTCGTCTTCGGAGATCGCCCGTACTTCGTCATAGAGCTCTGGATCCAGCAGCGGTGGAACGAAGCCGATGCCAATCCCCTCGACATGGTGCTCGCCAGCGTAGCCGCGAGATACAACGGGCGAAGTAGCAGGCTCGAGGGCGACAATTCGCGTACCTTGGGCAGCTGCCTTGAGGGCTCTCGATACCCCCATCACCATGCCCGCCACTCCTACTGCTCCGCAGAAGGCCGAAATTCCGCTGGGAATCTGCTTGATGAGTTCGATCCCGATCTGCTCGTACCCGATGAGGGCATCACGGTTGTTGAACTGGTCTGTCAGATAGCAATTTCCCTCGTCGGCGATCGCTTTCGCTCGCTGAATCATCGAAGGAATCAAGTTCGCCGAAATCTTCCCGGACGGACTGTGAATCAGCTCAACCTCTGCGCCGAACGCAGCCATCGTTTTCAGTTTCTCTTGGGCAAATGCGTTGGATGAAACGATGCGAAATCGATAGCCCTTGACGGCACAGACAAACGCAAGAGACGAACCGGTGCTTCCCCCGCTTGCTTCGACGACAGTCATGCCAGGCTTGAGAGTCCCTCGGGCCTCTGCTTGCTCGATCATTGTCTTCGCCATGCGATCCTTGTATGAACCTGTTGGATTGAAGTACTCCAACTTCACGTATACAGATGCGCTGCCCTCCGGTACCACCCGGCGAAGTTTTACGACGGGTGTATTTCCAATTGCGCCCAAAGCTGATTCCGATGGAAGGGGAGGAGGCTGGCTCATAGGCATTCATTGTTGCATCGAGAAGGGATGAGCATTTTGAGGGCGTCGCTGGAGTAGGCGCGCGCTCGTTCAAGCGCATTGTGCTAGCGCCCAACCCATCTGCGCAAGCGGCCGCGCACCAGCGCTCGCTTGCTTTGCCTGTGCGCTCGATGCTGTCCCCGTCTCCACGCGTTTGGCGATTCCTTGCAGGATGCCGGCGAGCCGGAACATGTTGTAGGCGAGGTAGAAGTTCCAATCGGCCATCACCGCGTCGGGGTCGGCGCGGCCTGTCCGCTCGCAGTAGCGGCGCACATAGGTCTTCTCGTCGGGGATGCCGAGGGCGGCGAGGTCGAGCCCGCGAATGCCGAGGAACTGGCCCGGCTGGATGTGCCACGACATGCAGTGGTAGCTCAAGTCGGCCAGCGGATGTCCGATGGTCGAGAGCTCCCAGTCGAGCACGGCGATCGCACGTGGCTCGGTGGCGTGGAACATCAGATTGTCGAGCCGGTAGTCGCCGTGCACGATCGACACCTGGCTCTCGTCGCGCGCGCTGGCCGGTATGTGCGCAGGGAGCCAGTCCATCAACCGATCCATCTCGGGGATCGGCTGCGTGATCGAAGCCTCGTACTGCTTCGTCCAGCGGCCGATCTGGCGCTCGAAATAGTTGCCCGGCTTGCCGTAGTTCTCGAGACCCGCTGCCTTAACGTCTACGTTGTGCAGCGCGGCGATCACGCGGTTCATCTCGTCGTAGATTCGACTCCGCCGCGTGCCGTCGGCATCGGGGATCGATGGGTCCCACATCACGCGGCCGGCCATGTACTCCATCACGTAGAAGGCGCAGCCGATCACGGATTCATCTTCGCACAGCAGGTACATGTCCGGGACCGGCACGTCGGTCGCGCGCAGCGCCCGCATCACAGTGAATTCACGATCGATCGCATGCGCCGAGACCAGCAGCTTCGCCGCCGGGCCGGGCTTGCAGCGCATCACGTAAGAGCGCTCCGGCGTGTTGAGCTTGTATGTTGGGTTCGATTGCCCGCCCTTGAACTGCTCGACCGTGAGTGGTCCCTCGAAGCCGTCGACCCGCGGCTCGAGATAGGCGCGCAGCGCGGCCACATCGAACGCATGAGACTCGGGGATGGGCTTAGTGCCGGTTTGAGCTTCTGTCATGTCTAGGGTCTCGGGATTACCGTTCAATCAGGTAGGTGCGGGCATAGCTTGCCGGAACGCAGCTCAGCCTTAGGTCGTCCGAAGGTAGACGCCCGGCTCGGCCGACAAGCCTTGCTTGACTTGCCGGGTGATCTCGTCGGCCAGCACCTCTTCGGCCCCGGCTTCGAGGGCGTCGAGGCTGCGGCGCACCACCTCGTCCGGGCTGGACTTGGGCTGATCGTTGCCGCGCGCCATGTCGGTGTCAACGAACCCCATGTGCATGCCCAGTACCTGGGTGCCCTGGGCGCGCAGTTCGTGGCGCAGGCTGTTGGTCAATGACCAGGCGGCCGATTTGGTGGCGGCATAGGTCGCGAGACGCGGTGCGGTGATCCAGCTTGCGAGCGACAGGACGTTCAGGATCGCGCCGCCGCCGTGGCCTGCGAGCACCGGCGCGAAGGCGAGCGCCATGCGCAGCGGCCCGAAAAAATTGGTCTCAAACTGGGCGCGGGCGGCCTCGACGCTGCCCTCGGCAAGGAAGCCGCCGAGCGTCGCGATACCGGCGTTATTGATCAGCAGCGTGACGTCGCCGCAATGGCGTGCCGCTGCGGCAATCTCATCGGGCCTGGTGACGTCGAGGCGAATCGGTTCGACGCCGGCCAACGTGACGTTGGCGGGATCGCGCGCTGCCGCGTAGACCTTGCGGGCGCCGCGGGCCAGAGCGGCGCGGGCGAAAGCGAGACCAATGCCGCGGTTGGCGCCGGTGACGAGGACGGTGGCGTTGTCGAGTTTCATGGTCAGGTCCTTGGAGGAAGTTGAAGAGGCTGCGGTGCAGCGGTAGAGCGCGGCATGGATACGCTATTCGTTATATTTCGCGGTCGAAGGAAGGTGGGAAGCTGCGCGCAAGGCTCCCCAGGCCACGAGGGTCAGGCCGATCCGATGGGCGGCAACGGTTGCTCCGAAACCGATCAACAGCTTGGCCCCGGGGAGAGTCGGTCGCCTGGCCCACATGGTCGAAGTGGTAGTGACCGATCTCGATCGTTCCGCCGCGCTCGGGACTGAGGCCAGTGAACTTCAAATGGTCGACGAGGCTGACACGCTCGGCCGCTGCGACCGGAGATGCAATCTGGCCAAGCATGGGAGCTGCAGCCAAAGCCTGAGCGCTCAGCAGGTTGAACAGCTTCATCGCTCTAGATCTGCGCAATGCCGCCGTCGACGAACAGCTCGATGCCGGTGACGAAGCTCGATGCGTCCGAGGCCAGGAAGACTGCGACCTTGCCGATTTCATCGGGTTCCCCGATCCGACCCATCGGGATCTGACCCGCAAAACCATCAAGCAGCCCCTGCTGCTGCTCTACTGGCACCAGGCCTACCAGCCCAGGCGTTTTCGTCGGTCCGGGACTGAGGACATTGATGCGGATGTTGCGACCTTTGAGGTCCAGAATCCAGCTACGAGCGAAGTTCCGAATTGCCGCCTTAGAAGCGCTGTAGACGCTGAATGCAGGCACGCCATGTATCGAACTGGTCGAACCAACCAGGATGACTGCCGCGCCATCCGCCAACAGGGGAAGTGCCTTTTGAACTGTGAAGAGCACCCCCTTCACGTTGGTGCTGAACGTCTGGTCGAACAGCTCTTCCGTGATCGCGCCAAGCGGAGCCATGCTGCCGCCTCCCGCATTGGCGACCAAGACGTCGATGCGTCCATGGTGTTGCTTGACGGTCGCGAAGAGGGTGTCGAGATCCTGCAAGCTGGAGGCGTCGGCGCGGACGCCGGAGGCTTGATCTCCGATTTCGGCGACCGCAACGTCAAGCTCTTTCTGGCGCCGACCGGTGATAACGACGCGTGCGCCTTCGGCTGCAAACCGTTTTGCAATGGCCAGACCGATGCCGGTGCTTGCGCCAGTCACGACAGCGATCTTGCCTTGGAGGGAGGGAGTCATTTCGGGCCTTTCGGGTGGTCCGGCACGGGTTGCGCCGAATGGGGTGGATGAAGAGCGAGGTCAGGCACTGAAGCCGCTATAGGACGAGGCTTCAATCAAGGCGACCTGACCGATGCAGAAGCCCGATGCACTCATCTCGCGCACCGCGGGTCCAGCAACGCAGCGTTCTTTCACTAGCAAGACGCTGGCAAGAACGATCCGGCCCACAGCTGGCCAATCCTTGACCATGACCACAGTTGGCGGGAACACCGCCTCCGTGTTGCCAATCGCTCTGTGTTGTTGCGTTCATCAGCAAAGCCTTTACTCAACAGCCTTGCCCATGTCCTCGACCACCTTCTTGGCATCGCCGAAGACCATCATGGTCTTGTCCATGTAGAACAGCTCGTTGTCCAGACCGGCATAACCCGCAGCCATCGAGCGCTTGTTCACGATCACCGTCTTGGCCTTGTAGGCCTCCAGGATCGGCATGCCGTAGATCGGGGTGCCCTTGGTGAGCGCCGCCGGGTTCACCACGTCGTTGGCGCCCAAGATGATCGCGACGTCGGCCTGCGCGAACTCGCCGTTGATGTCTTCCATCTCGAACACCTGGTCGTAGGGCACTTCGGCCTCGGCCAGCAGCACGTTCATGTGGCCGGGCATGCGTCCGGCCACCGGATGGATCGCGTACTTCACTGTCACGCCCTTGTGGGTGAGCTTCTCGGCCAGCTCGTTGACCGCATGCTGGGCCCGGGCCACCGCCAGGCCGTAGCCCGGCACGATGATCACGGTCTCGGCATTGGAGAGCATGTAGGCCGCGTCGTCGGCGCTGCCGCTCTTCACCGGGCGCTGCTCCTTGGCGCCGCCTGTCGCCGCGGCCGCCTCGCCGCCGAAGCCGCCCAGGATCACGTTGAAGAACGAGCGGTTCATCGCCTTGCACATGATGTAGCTCAGGATCGCACCCGAGGAACCCACCAGCGAGCCGGCGACGATCAGCATCGCGTTGTTGAGGCTGAAGCCGATGCCTGCCGCGGCCCAACCCGAGTAGCTGTTGAGCATCGAGACCACCACCGGCATGTCGGCGCCGCCGATCGGGATGATGATCAGCACGCCCATCACGAAGGACAGCAGCACCATCAGGAAGAAGGCGGTCCAGCTCTCGGTGAAGACGAACACCAGGCCGAGCGCGATGGTCAGCAAGCCAAGCGCCAGGTTCAGCATGTGCTGGCCCTTGAACTGGACCGGCGCGCCCTGGAACAGCCTGAACTTGTACTTGCCCGAGAGCTTGCCGAAGGCGATGACCGAGCCGCTGAAGGTGATGGCGCCAATGGCCGCGCCCAGGAACAACTCGAGCCTGTTGCCCGCGGGAATCATCTCGCCCTTGGGCGTGATGTTGAAGGCGTGCGGCTCGGCCACGGCCGCAACCGCGATGAACACCGCCGCCAGGCCGATCATGCTGTGCATGAAGGCGACCAGCTCAGGCATCTTGGTCATCTCGACCTTGTTGGCCATGTAGGCGCCCAGGCCGCCGCCGAGCACCAGCGCAACCAGCACGTAGCCCAGGCCGGTGAGATTGCCGCCCGCCAGCTTGTAGATGAGCGCACCCGTCGTCAGCACGGCAATGGCCATGCCGGTCATGCCGAAGATGTTGCCGCGGATGGAGGTGGTGGGATGCGAGAGGCCCTTCAGGGCCTGGATGAAGCAGATGCTGGCAACGAGGTACAGCAGCGTGACGAGATTCATGCTCACTTGGCGACTCCCTCTTCAGCCTTGGGCGCGGCCTTCTTCTCTTTCTTCTTGAACATCTCGAGCATGCGCCGCGTGACGAGGAAACCGCCGAAAACGTTCACCGCGGCCAGCGCCACCGCGAGCACGCCCATGGTCTTGCCCAGCGTGGTTTCGGTGAGCGCGGCTGCCAGCATGGCGCCCACGACCACGATGGCAGAGATCGCGTTGGTCACGGCCATGAGAGGCGTGTGCAGCGCGGGCGTGACGGTCCACACCACGTGGTAGCCCACGTAGATGGCCAGCACGAAGATGATGAGGTTGATGACGGTATGGGAAACGGGATCCATGGATTCTTCTCCTCGCGTGGGTGCCGGGGGTGGCTTACTTCTTCGTGACCTTGCCGTCGTGCGCGACGCGGCAGGCGGCGACGATGTCGTCTTCGAGGTCGATCTTCAGGCCGCCCTCCTTGGTGACGATGAGCTTGAGGAAGTCGAGCACGTTGCGCGCATAGAGCGCCGACGCGTCGGCCGCCACCAGCGCCGCAAGATTGGTCTCGCCCACGATGGTCACGCCGTGCTTGATCACCGTCTTGTCGGCTTCCGACAGCGGGCAGTTGCCGCCCACGCCGCCCGTGCCCTTGCCGGCCGCGATGTCGACGATCACCGAGCCCGGCTTCATGGCCTTGACCATGTCCTCGGTGATGAGCGTGGGCGCGGCGCGTCCCGGAATGAGCGCGGTGCTGATGACGATGTCGGCTAGCGCCACGCGCTTGGCCACTTCGACCTGCTGGCGCGCGAGCCAGCTGGGGGGCATGGGCTTGGCGTAGCCGCCGACGCCGACCGCGGCTTCTTTCTCCTCGTCGGTGTCGTAGGACACCTCGATGAACTTGCCGCCCAGCGATTCGATCTGCTCCTTGACGCTCGGACGCACGTCGGAGGCCTCGATCACGGCGCCCAGGCGCTTGGCGGTGGCAATGGCCTGCAGGCCCGCCACGCCGACGCCCAGGATGACCACGCGCGCCGCCTTCACGGTGCCGGCGGCGGTCATCAGCATGGGGAAGAAGCGCTGGTATTTGTCGGCCGCGATCATCACGGCCTTGTAGCCGGCGATGTTGGCCTGCGATGAGAGCACGTCCATGCTCTGGGCGCGGGTGGTGCGCGGCGCAGCTTCGAGCGCAAACGCCGTGAGGCCGGCACCGGCCAGACGCTGCAGGCCGGCGGCATCGAACGGGTTGAGCATGCCGATCACCACGGTGCCCGGCTTCATGAGCGCGGTTTCCGCATCGCTGGGCGTGCGCACCTTGAGCACCATGTCGGCCCCGAAGGCGGTCGCCACGTCGGTGATTTCGGCGCCGACCGCCTGGTAGGCGGCGTCGGTGACGCTGGCTGCAACGCCGGCCCCCGACTGCACGCGAACCGCGTGCCCCGTGGCGACAAGTTTTTTCACCGTCTCGGGCGTAACGGCCACGCGGGTTTCGCCGGCCATTGTCTCGGCAGGCACGCCAATCTTCAATGTCACAGCGCGGCACCAAGCGAGGAGCGTAGCAATTTCCCAACTGCTGACCGAGGGAGCTTTGTCCGAAATTCAATGATCTTTGGACGCTTATACGCAGTTAGGTTTGCCTTCATGTGTTGTCTAATTGATTCTTCAGTTAGCGCGTCACTTCGAGGCACCACAACCAATTTCACGGCTTCTCCAGTGAGCTCATCAGGAACGCCGACCGCCGCGCACTCAAGCACCTGATCCATTTCGATAGCGACAGCTTCAATCTCGCTGGGATAAACGTTGAACCCGCTCACCAGCATCATTTCCTTCTCCCGGCCAGAAATACACAGATAGCCGTGTTCATCAATACAACCGAGATCGCCGGTAAGAAAAAAACCGTCTTTCGTCATGAAACGAGCAGTTTCGGCGTCGCGCTGCCAATAACCCTTGAACAACTGTGGGCCGCGAACTGCAATTTGTCCAATCTCTCCCAATGGCAGGGCTTCGAATTTTTCGTTAAGGATCAATACTTCCGTTGACGGTGCTGGCGGGCCGACGGTCCCTTGGCGAATATTGCCGTGAGGTGGGTTGCAGCTTACCGTTCCGGACGTCTCGGAAAGTCCGTATCCCTCGCTAATGGAACAACCTGTTCTTTCGAGCCATCTCGCGGCAATTGGACGTTGCGTGGCCATTCCGCCAGCAGTGGTAACCTTGAGATGTCGCCAATCGACTGTGTCGAACTCAGGATCATTCATCAAGTTGCTAAACAGCGTATTGATGCCGGGCAGCATATGAAAAGGGGCTTCACGCAATTTCGCCAGCATCTTCGCCGAGTCGCGAGGATCGGTAATCAAGAGCACAATTCCCCCCAATTTAATACTCGCCAGAAGTGTTATGAAAGAAACTATGTGGTATAGAGGCAATGCACACGCGAACACCGGGACGGGTATGTCTGCCAATGCGGGCTGGAACCAAGCGGAGTTTTGAGCAGTGTTGGCCAGTAAGCTTTCATGAGAGAGCATTGCCCCCTTGGAAACCCCCGTGGTCCCGCCGGTGTATTGCAGAACCACGGTGTCACTTTTGGCCAGCTTGGGCGTCGAATACGTCGCGGACAACCCAAGCGAGAGCGCTTCAGGCATATCGATGACTGATTTGACGGCATGATTTGTGCCAGGATTTTCTCGCCTGGGTTTCAAATCACTGCGCAGGTTGCACAGAATTGAATGGTCAACCCGCGTCTGGGATAGGCCATCCTTCACTGCATCGAATTGACTTTCGAGCAATATGGCCACCTCAGCTTCAGCGTCCGATACTTGCAGCAGAAACTCCCGAGAAGTGTAGGCGGGGTTAACGTTGACCAATACCATCCCCGCTCGAATTACACCGATTGCCGCTATAACGTATTGTGGTGAATTGGGAAGAGCGACGGCTACTTTTGCTCCCGCCTCGAGCCCCAATGTTTGTAGATGCGCTGCAATTCCTAGACTCAACGAATCTAGATCTGAATAGCTGAGTTCACTATCTTCATGACGAATAGCAATGCGATCGCTCAAACGATAAAACGAAGCACTGAAAAAATCGGCAAGGGTCCGGTACTCCTTCAAGGGATCGATAGTGTGCGGAACTTGAGGCGGATACCACTCCAGCCACGGGCGATTGTTCATTAGTTGCCCCCGCTACTTCGCAGTTGCAGCAAGGCCAGCGGTTGCTGGGAGTTTGATAAGCATTTTTCCGGTGTTTCCCCCCTCAAACATGCGCTGCAGGGCAGTGGGGAAAGTCTCAATGCCTTCGAGCACATCTTCGTAGGATTTGATCCAGCCGGCAGCTAACCAACCTCGCAATGCATGCAGTGCCTCAGGATAACGCTTTTCATAATCGAAAATTACAAACCCTTCCATCGTGGCTCTGTTCATGAGCAGAGACATGTAATTTCTTGGCCCGTTGCCGCGCGCTACATTGTTGTATTGTGAGACGGCCCCACAGACCACAATACGCGCACCGCGGCGAATGCGACCGAGAGCTAGATCAAGTACTTCGCCGCCGACATTGTCAAAGTAAACGTCAACACCTTCCGGGCATGCTTTTGACAACTGAGCACGTGCGTCAGACTGTTTGTAGTCAACGGCAGCATCAAACCCCAGATTGTTTACAAGGTGAGCGCATTTTTCTGCGCCCCCCGCAATACCAACGACGCGACATCCCTTGATCTTGGCGATTTGGCCGACAACTGAACCCACGGCTCCTGCAGCGCCGGACACCAGGACCGTTTCGCCGAACTTGGCCTTCCCTATTTCCAGAAGACCGAAGTACGCCGTAAAACCAGGAGTACCAAGGGCGCCCATATAAGCCGTTGCTGGCACATTTGAGATATCAATCTTCGTAAGTTCATTGGCATTCATGGTTGCGAACTCTTGGACACCAAAAGCTCCTAGCACGGCGTCACCGACGCTGAATCTCGCGTCGTCGGACTGCAAGACCAAACCGGCCCCGGCGGCCCGCATGACATCACCGATAGCAATTGCCTCCATGTAGGACTTCCCTTCATTCATCCACGACCGCATGGCGGGATCCACAGAAATGAAGGTGACTGCCACGAGCACCTTTCCGTTCTCTGGTGCCATTACTGTCGTTTTTACCTGCTGCCAGTCACTTTCTTTTGGCAGCCCACTGGGACGCTGCCTGAGAACGAACTGCTTGTTGGATAGTTGCGAAAGGTCAGTCATGGGATATCTCCGAGTTCAAATTGCTTAAAATTGTCGATTGGTCGAAAGATTTGCGAATTCAACAACCTGGCTGGCCATAAGCTGAATTTGCTGTATCACGGAAATCGATTGGCAGGTGCCTTCAGAATCGAGCGGCGCTTCAGCTATGTTGATGGCGACGCCCATCGGGGTAGGCCACCCTCTCAGCGCATGCACTATCTCCCTCAAGGACGCCATCGTTCCGACGGCCGCCTGCCATCCACCAGCTATGGCCATGCACCCGACCGCTCGTTCGCTGAAATAGGGGCGCTTATCACTTCTGGTTTCTTCGGCATAGTCAAGCGCGTTCTTCATGAACCCGGATACGGTTCCGTGATAGCCAGGCGAAGCGATAATGATTCCGTCGGCTCTGCGCAACTCTTTAACAAGCAGTTGTGCTGCAACGTCTGCCGCTGCGCTGGGTTCATAGAGAGGCAAACGAAGCGAATTGGCACCGAGGAAGCTTGTGGTTGCCCCTGCCTTTTCAGCGGCGCTGAGTGCAAGCTGCAGATAGCGCTCGGCACTTGAACCGGGTCTTGTCCCACCCCCAATGCCGAGGATCCGTGGCGAGGAATTAGTCATCATGCGGCCTCGAAATGCTGCAGTTGAGGTCCGCTTTCAACGGCGGACCAGTACTCGCGGGTTAGCCTGTCCATCAAAGCGGCCGTTGGCTCAATCGCATTGAGCGATCCGACACCATGGCCGGCTGACCACACCTTCGTCCAACGCTCAATGTCTCCGTTGCGCACCGGCTCTGCAGACTCGAGTTCGTCTGCATTAATGCCGACCGCGGCCAGGCTTTTTCGCAGCCAATACGCCGGCACTCCAGAAACAGCTTTAGTCAAGATCAGATCGTCAATATCCGAATCCAGCAACATCTGACGATATGAGTCGCTGGCCATTGATTCCGGGCAGGCGATAAATGCTGTACCCATGGACGCAAGGTCCGCGCCCAGCGTCTCCGCAGCTCGAATACCGGACCCATTGATGATTCCCCCGCCCAAGACTATCGTCCCGCCGAAAAACTCTCGAATGGCCGGGACCATTGCAAAGGCGCTCATCATCCCGGTATGCCCTCCCGCGCCAGCAGCTACTAGGACAAGCCCGTCGACTCCGAGCGATACGGCTTTTCGGGCGTGTTGTACAGAGTTCACATCAGCAAACACTCGTCCGCCATACGAGTGCACGCATTCGATTACCTCCTTAGGACTGCCAAGAGCTGTAATGATTAGCGGTGGCCGATAGCGCGCCACTACATCAAGGTCTTGGCTGAGCCGCTGATAGCTTTTATGAACCAGCAGGTTCACGCCCCACGGCGCATCAGTCGGCCCTAGCTGAGTTGAAATCCGATGGAACCACTCATCCAGGATTTCAACAGTCCTGGCATTCGCGGCCGGAACGGTTCCAATGGCACCTTTACGGCACGCAGCCACTACCAGCTCGACGGTAGACACCAGAAACATCGGTGCGATAAGGAGCGGCAATTTCAACCGTCTGAGCCAGTCTTCAGGCATTGTCATTTGCGTCCTCAAAGCATTGCGGAATTCGTCGGAAGGCCGAGATACAGCCGGCCCGTGAGTTCATACGTGGACTCACTGACCATCATGTGCTGGGACGCAGTTAAGACATCGCGCAGGCAATGCTGAAGTTGAGAGTCGTCAAAGATCGCGCTGCCACCCGCACAGGAATACACCCGAGTGACGACTTCGACCGCTTGCTCGCTTGCATGGGTCGTCGCCAGTCGAAGGTCTCGGCGTAGCGCCACAGAAATCTCCCCCGAGTTGGTGGACGCCGACCATGCCCGGTCAACCGCGTCAATCAGGAAGGCCCGAGCGGAGCGAAGCTGGGCTTCCGCCCTTGCTACATGCTGCTGAGTTGAGGCGCGCTCGGCCAAAAGACGGGCACTGCCTTGAGGCGTCTTTTTTGTTGCGAGCTCTATCAGGCTATCGATGGCAAGACGTGCGATGCCGAGCGCTACTGCTGCAATGCCCACGCCCAGAATGCAAAACACCGGAAACTTAAACAATGCACCTGGGATCGGTACGTCGGTAAGTATCGATGCCGACAGGCCGGCAGGGACGAATGCATCTTTTACGCTGTATTCATTGCTACCTGTTCCGCGCAAACCGAGCGTGTGCCACGTGTCGGCTATCGACACTTGCTCTGCTCTAAAGACCATGGAACGATTTTCCAGTGTCCCGTCCGCCAGTTTTTCTGGTTTTCCATCCTCTCCCAAAATCACACATCCGCCGGTGATGAAATCAGCGTTGTACGATGCTGATCCCCACATCCAACTTCCATTTACCAGGAAACCCGGTACCCCGTCGACTACCGTGCGGACCGCAGTCCCGCGCGGCGCGAATACTCCGGCCATTTTGATGTTTGGATTCTTAAATATTACTTTTGCTTCGGGACCAGGAAGATAACCCCCAATGATGGTCGATGTGTTCGAGATAAACGTGCACCATGCCGCCGCAGCATTAGCTTGTGCCAGTTTTTCAACGACGGCCACGAATGTATGCACATCCGCCTCCAAGCCACCGAGTGCACGCGGAACGAACATGCGATAAAGGCCGGCCTGAGCCAGTCTTTCGGCAAGTTCGTTTGGCAAATGTCTTTCTTTTTCTACCGTGTCGTTTGCCGCTTGCAAGATTGGGCTCAACTCTTGGCATGCGTAAAGCAGTTCATCACGCTGCGTCAACTCTGATGGTTCGTACTCAAACGTCATAGGGTAAGCTTTCGTTCATTGGCGAATTGATATTCGTGCATTCACGCGCCGATCACCGCGCTGGTGCCACCATCGACAACAATTGCATGACCGGTCATGTGTTTCCCGGCTGCAGAAGCGAGCAACAGAGCAGCGCCTTTCAGGTCGTCTGGATCGCCCAGCCGCCCAAGAGGCGTCGTGCTGATGATTCTTTCCTCACCAAACGCTGCAATCACCCCGTCTGCCATCTTGCTTGGGAAAAGCCCCGGGGAGATCGCATTTACGGTAATTCCGTGCTTACCCCATTCGGCAGCAAGTGCACGGGTAAACGTGATAACTGCTCCTTTACTGGTGTTGTAAGCGACGCATTCCATTGGCGCTGGATTCCCGCCGAGCCCAGCAATTGAGGCGATGTTGATGATGCGACCGCGCTTGCGCGGGATCATGCTTCCCACGGCAGCTTGTTGGCTAAAAAGAAAAAGACTTCTGATATTCAGATTCATGACGCGGTCCCAGGCTTGAAGCGTGTGGGTTTCAGCCGAGGCGCCCCAGGAAGTTCCCGCGTTGTTGATCAATATGTCCAAATGGCCGAGCGTGTCGAGAGTTCTGCTGCAAACACGTTGGACCTCGGACGAGTCGCTGGAGTCGGCCGCAACCCAGGACGCCTCGATTCCAAGACTTCCCAGGTGAGCGGCTGCGGCCTCGAGCTCGGCCTCCTTTCTTGCCGTCAGCATGAGCCGCGCACCAGCACTACCGAGCGCCTCCGCAATTTGGAGCCCGATGCCTCGCGACCCGCCCGTGATAAGAGCGGTGGAACCTTCAAGGTCGAAAAGCGTATTGGAATAGTGGTTCATGGATTTATACAATGCTCCAAGTGGAGAAGTTGCGGAGAAATTTTTTTTCCGGGGGAAACTCTGTTCAGGGGCGTGCCATTCGACAGGTTGAGGGTCTTGCAATTTCTTCAGCAGCGAACTCGCGCACAGGCGCGAATGTTTTACCAGTTCCTTCGGCACTGTATGGGAATTGAGCGCTCACGCTCGTCCATACAGTTACAAAAAACGGCTGCTGAAGTTGGTGATCCGATTTTCTCATTTCGACCACGCCATTAAAGCCGCGGAATTTCGCTCCTTCCATCTGCGCTGCCACCCGGACCACATCTACAGATTGCACCTGTTGAATTGACCTACTTAACAGTTCGAAGACTAAGGCAATACTGTGCGTATAGAAATCGTCGTTGAACCGCTTACGAAATTCATTCATCCAGACGTTCATTTGACCGCCCATGTTGTAATGACTGAAGGCGACTTGAAACACTCGATTGTCGGCAATCCCGCGGAGTGCTGTGGGGGTGCCGGCAACCGCCGCGTAGTAGGTGTAGATAGCGCCTTTCCAACCGCTTTCTTCTGCGGCCTTCACAAGCAGCGAAAGGTCTGTCCCCCAGTTCCCTGTAACGATCGTATCCGCTCCAGAAGCGCGGACTTTTGCCATGTAAGGTGCGAAATCACGTGTCTGTGCGAGTGGATGGCGATCGTCGCCAACAATTGCGATATCCGGCCTCTTCTCCCGCAGGCGGAGTTTCGCGGCTTCTGCGATTTGGATGCCCGAGGAATAATTCTGATTGACTAAATATACTTTCTTGACCATAGGCTGGTCTTTTATAAAGCTTGTCAATGCCTCCATCTTCATCGCTGTGTCAGCCTCAAAGCGGAAGTGCCAGTAGCTGCATCGGCTGCCAGTCAGCTCCGGATCGGTGGCAGCGTGGTTTAGGTAAAGGACTTCCCGTCCTGGGTTGCGCTGGTTGTGCTTTTCGATCGCGTCGATAAGCGCCAGCGCCGGCGCTGAACCAGTGCCTTGCGCAACAAACCGAATACCCTGATCTAGTGCGCTCTGAAGTGCTGAGACAGTTTCAGACAGACTCAGCTTGTTATCGAACGCAACGATTTCAAATTGCAGGCCGGCTGCGTTAGATTTGCTGAATTGTTCTGCTAGGAACTGATAGGTCCTCAGCAGGTTTGTGCCTACGGAACCCATCATCCCGGACAAGGGTTCGATCACTGCAATTTTCACCACCTGGCCTTTCAGCACAGGCTTCTGGTTTTGCGCGAGCGCTTGTCTTGAAAGACCTAACCCAGCCACTGCCCAAGTCGCGATGCGGGCGAAGTGCCTCCGCGTGAAGGTTGTTGGTGCCATCAGAAAAGTACTCCAAGTGGATAAGTTGCAGTCTGGGTAATCTAACTGCCGCGGGGTCGGGCGGAACTAGTACTTACCCGAGAGCAGTCGCGCAGGTGATCTAAGGGAGAGCTCCAAGTGATTCACGACGCGACCCCTGATGCAACCCTGAAGGCCAACAGTTCTGGGCGCGAATCCGAAGCTTCAGTGGCCGGAATCACGGTGGCTCAAGGCCAACGCGACCGCCTAGTGCACTGGGGGCTGGAGTGCCGCGACGCCGTCAGCGCGCAAGGCTGGTGAGAGCCCGGTGCCTGAACTCTCCATCTCATCGTGCAGCGTTGATCTTTTGGTGCTGTGTGGCTCGCGAGGCCGAACCTGCACGCTGTCACTGACACGGCGAGGGCCCCATCGCGCCTGGCTCTTCGCCAACTGACAAGGCAACCGCATGGTCCTTGTGCAAGATGGTCTGGCTATGCAGGCGCCAGCGGAGTCAAGGCTGCTTCCGCTGGGCGAACATGGCCCTGCGACACAGATGGCCTGTCGCGTGAACAGCTCAATGCATTTGTGCTCGGGCACTGCGGCAGCGCTTGGGCGATGGAGGCAGGGTCACATCAACATGGCGTGAGCGTCAAGTGGCCAAGCAGCAATTGGGACGTTTGCCAATAGGCCGCGTGCCGCGGAGTTCGGCAAGCTGGCGCCCATGCTCAGCAGCGAACAACTCCAGGGACTCGGCGAGGCCGAACTGTGAAGTTGCAAGGCATCTCCACCCGCTCGGTGGACGATCTGGTCAAGTCGCTCGGCATGAGCGGCGTCTCCAAGAGCCAGGTCAGCCGGCTGTGCGGCGAACTCGATGAGCGCGTCAACGCCTTCCTGGGGCGTCAGATCGAGGGCGACTGGCCCTACCTGTGGATCGATGCCACCTACGTGAAGACGCGCGAGGCCGGGCGCATCGTGAGCGTGGCGGTGATAGTGGCCGTGGGCGTGAACACCGATGGCCAGCGCGAGGTGCTGGGCCTAAAGGTCGGCGCCTCGGAGGCCGAGCCCTTCTGGACCGAGTTCCTGCGCAGCCTGAACCGTCGAGGTCTTCGCGGTGTGAAGCTCGTGATCAGCGACAGCCACGAGGGCATCAAGGCGGCCGCCGCGAAGGTGCTGAAGGCCACTTGGCAGCGTTGCCGGGTGCACTTCATGCGCAACGCCCTGGCGCATGCCGGCAAGACGCAGCGGCGCATGGTCTCGGCCGCCATCGGCACGGTGTTCGTGCAGGACTCGGCCGAAGCGGCGCGGGCGCAATGGAGGTCGGTCGCCGACCAGCTCCGAGACAAGTTCCCCAAGCTTGGCGCTCTGATGGACGACGCGGAGAACGACGTGCTGGCCTTCATGACCTTCCCGCGGGCGCACTGGACGCAGATCTACTCGACCAACCCGCTGGAGCGGCTGAATGCCGAGATCAAGCGACGCACGAACGTCGTGGGCATCTTCCCCAACGACGCCTCGATCACGCGGCTCGTCGGCGCCATGATGCTCGAACAGAACGACGAGTGGTCGCTCAACCGGCGCTATATGCAGCTTGAAGGCTTGCAGACCCTGAGCGACACTGCGCCCACTCGGCTGTCCGCAGTGGCTCGCTGAGTACCGTGCAACTCAGCCTTCTCTGGGCTGTGGACCTACACCACGGAATGGGGCGCGACCCCCCTATCCTTTGAGAGTGTTGAGCCTCGACAAAACCGGACGCATTTCAATCTCTTAGAGACGGTCTGCTTGAACCTAAATCTCCCACTTGAGGCCCGATGATCGAACGTCCTCTTCTGCTAAGCTGATGGTCCAAACGACTTTTAAGAGCCTTCCGTGAGCGCCTTTGCTGAACCAGATTTGCCACTAAGCGCGCGTGGAAGTCAGCGTCACAAAGACTTGATCGCAGCGGCGCTTCGCGTACTAGTTCGCGACGGGCATCATGCTGTAACCTTGCGAGCGGTTTCAGTCGAAGCCAATGCAAGTCATGGAGCGATCAACTATTACTTCGGCTCCCGAAGCGCCCTAATGTGCGCACTCGCTGAAGATGTTTGCCGTCGAATTGCAAACAACATCACCCTCGTCACGCCTAAACTTGGGAAGTGCGCGGACGACGCCGATCGGTTCGCCACCGTTCTTGCGGAGCACAACATCAAGTACATGGTCAATGATCATGCGATGGGCATGGCGATCACCGAACTTACGCTCGCGGGGTCGCGCGACTTAGAGTTGGGTAGCGTGCTGGTGAAATGGGGAAAGATACATGCCAGTCTGATGCGGGATAGCTTTCTGAAACTTGGGTCCAGTGATCCAGATTTGGATTATGCCTTTGTGTTGAATTGTGTTAACGGACTCATCATGGCGCAGCTCGCGATACCGCGTCGCGATTTCGAAACACGTATTCTGCAGCCCTCATTACTTCGGCTAGTTCGCGCCATTGCCAGTGAAAAACCGAACAATGTTCCGGCGAACTCTTGATTAAAGACGGTCGAGAAGTTTGCGCCAGATCGTCTACTATCAATAAGTTAGCTGCCTTGCCAAGGCGTACCAATGCCGGGTGCGACTCGTTCGGTGCGGCATTTCGGATCCTTCTAACTCCCTTCCGCCAAGGAAAGAAAACAGCCGACTCCAATTAGTGACCTGCCCGGTTTGATCAACACTGTTTTTCTTCAATGCCGTGGCCGGTGTACCGATACCAGTTGATCTCGGTCGCAGATAACCGGCCTCCTCAGGCCGGGTGCCCTCGAAGGCCTTTTGCAGGAGTCCCCTGATCTCGCCTCGCTGAGCTACGCCGGCCTCTCGCGGGTTCCAGTACGGGTTGCTCACAACGAGATCTGTGGCACGGTCAAGGTCATTCTTCTTCATGCCGATGTCCCGGAGCGCCACCGGTGCCCCGTTGTCTCGCGCCAGGTCGAACAGGGCCGCCGCGGCGCTGCCTCGCACCCCGGTGCCGATTCCCACCGCGCGCTCGATGCGGGACGTGGCCGCGGGCGCCGCTCGCGCGTTGAAGGCGAGGGCGTGAGGCAGCACCACCGTGTGCACCTCGGCATGCGGCAGGTTGAAGCTGCCGCTCAGGGTGTGGCACAGCTTGTGGTGCAGCGCCATGCCCACGTTGCCCAGCACCGTCCCGCATAGCCAGGCACCATACAGCGCATCCCCGCGCGCATCGATATCGTCACTGCGCCGAAGGATGGCCGGCAGTGCCCTGGCCAGTGCACGGATGCCTTCCTCGGCCATCAGGTCCATCACCGGATTGCCGTCGCGCGCGTACAGGCCTTCGGCCGCATGCGCGATCGCGTTCATGCCACTCGTGATACTAATGGCCACGGGCAGGCCGGATAGAAGGCAGAGTCGAGTCGTCGAACAATGGGCCGCTGCTGCTTGGCCACAACTTGGTGAATCCATCTGTGTACTTCAAGCCCATGGCCCAGCCTACTTCAAGAAGACCGGCGACAAGCAGAAGCATCCAGGCCATACGATTCTCAGTTCGGCGATCCAGACGCCGCATCCGATCGACTCTATCGTTGTTCATAAGACCGCCGAATTTCAGCGGACACAAGGTACTGATCGCGTTTCGCCAGCGAGCGGGTGCGGAATGCCGCCATCACCATAGCAGCGGACAACCTGTGCAATGACCACCTGGTAGCCCTTGAGCCAAAGCGCCTGGCGCTTCTTTGCAGCGATGTGTGCGGGGTGCCCGATGAGGTCCTGGAGCGCCTCCATCGTCTTCCAGTAGTACACGTTGGAGACGAGCCCTGTTGCAGGGTTCTCCCAGCTCTCCTCGCCAAGGTAGCCTGGGATGGACTTGGCAAGCTGTGCAATGACGTTGTCCAAGGCATGGAACTCGTCGTCGAACTCGCCCTTTGCGAAAGTGAAGGTGGACGTGTACATGGGTCGTGCAGGCTCGTCAGCTCACTCCGCTGGCGTTGCGCATCAATTCCGACATTTCCTCGCGTCCGCGCGCCTTCAACATTTCTGCGGCATTGAGGCGGTCACGCGCTTCCTTGTTCTGGCTGAGCTTGGACTTGCCCACCAGCGAGGTGACGGCAATCTCGATGCCCACGATGTTGCGCACCATGCTGTCGATGTACTCGGGTGCGGAGTCGCCCATCTTCCAGGGCTTCGGCTCGGCCGCCTCGTGCCGCCGCGTCAGGCGCGCGATGATGCGGCGCGCAAAGCGCTCGTCGTCATGCACGGTGAGCACGCCGTGCGCGTGCACCACCTCGTAGTTCCAGGTCGGCACCTGGCGGTGCGCCTCCTGCTTGGACGGGTACCAGCTGGGCGAGATGTAGGCCTGGGCACCGCCGAAGATGACCATCACCGGAGTTCCCGTGGGGCAGCGCTGCCACAGCGGGTTGGCGCGAGCGACGTGCGCCGAGAGCAAGCCATGTGCTCCAACATCGGGATCGAACTCGAAGGGGAGGGTGATCGGCGTCCAGGCCCGCGGTCCCTTGCGTGACCAGCGCACCCAGCGGATGCTCGCGGATGATGCGGGTCAGTTCCTCGGGTCTTGTTTCGGCGAAGTGCGTGGGGATGTACATCGGGGGAAGGTGGGAATGGTGTGGGCAGCTGGTACTGTCGCGCGGAACCGGCACAATGGGAAGGTCCAATTCCATTCCTTTTGCATGGACCAGTTTCATACGCCGCTAAGCCCAAGTTCTGGTGCCGACAGGGCCGGACGCCGCATCTACGACCTGCTGCGTTCCCAGATCGCCGACGGGACGCTCGCCGCAGGCGCGCAGGTGCCGTCCACGCGTGCCCTGGCGGCAGATTTGGGGGTGTCGCGCACCACCGTCAACGCCGCCTACGAGCAGCTTGCGGCCGAGGGCTTTCTTGCCACGTCGGCCGGGCGGGTTGCCCGTGTCGCAAGTCCGCTGGCTGCGCCCGAGCGTCCCGATACGAAGCCGAAGCAGCGCGGCAGGACTGCACCGACTCTCTCGGCCTTCGGTTGTCGCTTGGCGGCGATCGACATGCCCGGGCTTGCTCCTGCGGAACCTTGCCGCATCGACTTCCTGTACGGCGCTGTGGCCTCTCGCGACTTTCCGGCGCTGGCCTGGCGGCGTGCCTACCAGGCCGAACTGCTGCGCCATCAACGCCGGCTCTACTACGTCGCGCCCGAAGGCGATGCGTCGCTGCGCCGATCCCTGCAGGGATACCTCCGGCGCGCGCGGGGCCTGGCCTGCGATGCCGAGCAGATCCTCATGGTGCACGGCTCACAGCAGGCCATCGACCTGTGCGCGCGGCTCCTGTTGAATCCCGGCGACGCCTTCGTCTTCGAGGAGCCCGGCTACCTGATGGCGCGTCGGTGCTTCGAGGCCACCGGCGCGGAGGCCTTGGCAATACCGGTGGACGCCCAAGGCCTGGACACCGCCATGCTGCCAAACGACGATCGCACCCGCCTGGCCTATGTGACGCCTTCGCACCAATTTCCACTGGGAGGTGTGCTGCCGATCGGCCGGCGCCTCGAGCTGCTCCGTTGGGCACGAACGCACCACGCCTGGGTCGTGGAGGACGACTACGACGGCGAGTTTCGCTACGGCCAGCGCCCGATCGACGCACTGCAGTCGGTGGACAGCGATGGCCGCGTGATCTACATAGGCATTTTTTCCAAGGCGCTGTCGCCGCAGCTTCGGCTCGGCTACCTGGTGCTGCCGCCTGAACTGGTGCCGGTGTTCCGGCAGGCCAAGCGACTGGCCGACCGCCATGCGCCTGTGCTGGAGCAGCGTGTGCTGGCGTCGCTGATCGACAGCGGCGCCTACGAGCGTCACGTGCGGCGCACGCGCCGCGCGCACGAACGCCGGCGCGCGGCGCTGCTCGATGCAGTTGTGCGCCACCTGCCCGGCGGCGCCGCAGTCACCGGTACGGCGGCCGGACTGCATGGGGTGCTCTGGCTGCCGTTCCTGCGGCCGCAGGACGAGCCCGCGCTGGCGGCTGCTGTCCGTAGCAAGGGCGTGGGCGTCTACCCGGTGTCGCCGCTGTTCGCCAAGCCGGAGTCGCGCATGCAACCCCGGCCAGCCGGGCTGATTCTGGGATATGCCAGTCTGACGGTCGAGGAGATCGATCAGGGAATGCGTGTTCTGGCAGCGGTGCTCGCCGAGCGGTGAGCGAAGCCGAGCGCTGAAGCGCGCCTCCGCCGAACTGGATGCGGTACTTGATCAGGTGCTCTGGCTGAGTCTCACGCTACTTCTTTGGCGTGCCAGCACTTGCGCTTCAGACTGTCCAACCAGCGTCTGATAGGCGGCAGGGGCAGTGGCACCTTCGGTACTGATCAGCAGCACGCGCGCATCGGGCCCCAGGCCGACCCTGGCGGCTTGTTCCGCGTGCTTTCCTAGTTTGAGGAGGCCTGCGAGGCCAGCCGCACCTGATTCGCCAGAGACGACAGGGAGATCCAATTCATTGCCGGTCGCCAGGACCCGCATCGCAGAAATCGCGTCGTCATCACTGATGGTCATGAAGTAGTCAGCTCCGGACACAAGAAACCTCCATGCAAGTGGAGATGTTTCGCCGCAGGCCAAGCCCGCCATCACGGAGTCGACCGAGCCCGTTGCCTTGGACGCAACGCCGCGCAATGCACTTTGAAAAAGACAGTCCGCCTGTGCCGGTTCGACGATCACCACCGTGGGGCGACGCTCCCCATAGCATTCCCAAAAGTAGCTCAGGATTCCTGCCGCGAGGCCGCCAACGCCGCCTTGCAGAAAGACATGGGTGAACGGCACTGCTTCGTCGCTACCGAACGCTTCCACAATTTCAGCAGCGACAGTTCCGTACCCTTGCATGACATCCCGCGGGACCTCCTCGTAGCCGTCGTATGAAGTGTCTGAAACGACATGCCAATCGTTGGCCCTGGCGAGGTGAGCGGCTTCCTCGACAGAAGCGTCGTAGTTCCCCTGGACACGTAACACCGTGGCGCCAAATTTGGCGATCGCCTGCTCTCGCTCTTCGCTCACATTCGCATGGAGAACGATCACACAACGGCAGCCCATGCTCTTTGCTGCCGCCGCAAGGCCTTTTCCGTGATTGCCATCTGTCGCGCTGATCACTGTAAAGGCTTCCAACAACGACCTGTAGCCGCCTTTGAAAAGCACTTTGGGATCCAGGTTGCGATCAGGCCACAAGCGAAGAATCAGCCGAGCCAGAGCAATCGGCGCTCCAAGCGCCTTGAAACTCCCGAGATCGGACCGGCAAGACTCATCCTTCAGATAAAGCTTTCCGATTCCCAGGCTGCGAGCCAGGTCACTGAGTTCGTACAGCGGAGTGGGGCCCGGATTCAAACTATCCCAGGACGAGATCCAGTCGCGGCTCTCCTCGGCCTTGGCGATGGACATCACCGACCGGAGTTCACTGGGATACGCGCTGCGCGTGGCGCGTTCATTGGCAATCAGCATATTTCGATTCCGTTGGTTGTTTGCGCTCCGCTGGCTCGAACGCCCGGAGTCCATGAATCCTAGGACCGCTTCTTGTGTCGCTTGGCGCGATCTGGACTGCAAAAACAGGAGAACGAACCAGATCCATGGGAAAGAATGAAAGGCTGTTGCGTACGCGAGCGCTCTCGCCCTGGCCACCAAGGGCAGATAATGGACGGCATGCAACTCGATAACTACGACGTGAAGATCTTGGGTCTGCTCCAGAGGGACAGCAAGATATCGCAGCGCGAACTGTCGGAGGCTGTCAATCTGTCTCCGTCCGCGGTCAATCGTCGGATCGCAGCTCTCGAATCCTCGGGGGTGATCGCCGGCACCGTGTGCGTAATCGACCCGTCGTCCGTGGGTCACCCCATCACTATCCTCGTTGAGGTAAAACTCGAGAGTGAGAGGCTTGATTTGCTCGACGAGGTGAAGACACGCTTTGCCGCCTGTGCGCAGGTGCAGCAGGTCTATTACGTCACGGGGGAGTTCGACTTTGTGCTCGTGATGGTCGTCAAGGACATGACGGAGTATGAACAACTTACCCGCGACCTTTTCTTCAGCTCGGGGAATGTCAAGGGGTTCAAGACTTATGTCGCCATGCAGCGTGTCAAGGTCACACTGAGCGTTCCCCTGGCTGAGAAGTGACTGGAATAGGGCACTGAGCCGCTTCCAGAGCGGGCATGCCGCTCCAGGACGGAGCCAAGCACCATACGTGCAATAAAACGTCCCATAACGCGTCAACTCTGCGGAATCACACGGGGGATCGGTGTTTTTTCTCGCTCTGCGCGCACCAGAATTCTCCTCACCGATGGCGGCGATGGGCGTGAACCTACTTCATCACACCCGGGCCTACACAGTTCAGCAGACTGACCATTTTAAAGGAGCAAGCTCATGAGCATCAATCGCCGCCAAGTTCTGAAAGGTGTCGCAGGAGTCGGCGGGGCAGTCATTGCGCCGTCATTCCTCGCAGTACCGGCACTGGCCCAGAGTCTCAAGGGCACCGGCGAGGTCGTCGTGTACGACGGCGGCGGGTCGTGGGGAGAGGCCAAGCGAGTGGCGCTTTTCGATCCCTTCGAGAAGGAGACCGGGATCAAGGTCATTGCGCAGCCGCGTACCGATCTGGGCGCTGTTCGCGCGAGCGCGTTGGCTGGCTCCCCGCGATACGACGTAACCATCTTGACGGGCGGAAATACCACGGCCTTCGAGCGCGAGAACCTGCTGGTTCCGATCGACTACGGATACTTCAGCAAAGCCGATCTGGACGCTTTCAACCCTGTTCCGACAGGGAAGTTCACCGTCCCGCACATCATCTATTCACTGCTGATCGCCTACGATCCCGCGAAGTTCGGCAGCAACTCGATCTCTTCCTGGGCCGATGTGTGGGACACGAAGAAGTTCCCGGGTGGTCGCACACTGTGCACGGGGACACGCGGGCCGGACGGCGCTGTCTTCGAGGCGGCTCTTCTGGCGGACGGCGTGGACCCCGCAAAGATCTATCCGATTGATTGGGATCGTGCATTCAAGAGCCTTTCCCGCATCAAGCCAGAGATTGTCAAATGGTGGAACAGCGGTGCCGAGGGCCCCCAGCTGTTGATCGACAAACAGGTGACCGCCGGCAGCGGATGGAATGGGCGAATCTACGCTGCAAACGAAAAGAGCCAGAAAATCGGATTCACTTGGAACCAAGGCATCCTGCAATACGACAGCTGGGTGGTTCTCAAGGGCTCCAAGAATCTTGATAACGCTAACAAGTTGCTCGCTTTCATGTCGCGCGCAGAAGTGCAGGCGAACTTCTCCAAGCACATTCTGTATGCGCCGCCGAATTCACGCGCCTACGACTTCATTCCTGCGGAACGCGCAAAGATGCTGCCGACGTATGCCGAATTCAAAAAACAGCAGATTGTTCAGGACTACGCCTTCTGGAACGCGCTGGGCAAGAACGGTCGCCCCAACAATCTCACCGCGGTGGCGGAATGGGAGCGGTGGCTGGTCGGTGCGCGCTGAAAGGCGCATCTAGCGAATTGAATCGTTCCTTCGTCGGATCTTGACGCCGCACGGCACATGCAGGCGCGTGCCCCGTCATACCCGATCGTTGGCTAGACACGCCTTGAAGTCATTCGGAACATCTCATGAAGCTTGGTTGGAAGAGCGCACGCAGGAGCCGAGTGCCATTGATTTTGCTCTTGGTCGTGCCGGCATTGGCGATATTCGCGGCGGGATATCTCTTCCCGGTAGCCCAACTGGTACTCAAGAGCTTCCGAAACGAGAGCACTTGGTCGCTGCTGCACTACCAGGAAATTGCCAGCTCAGGAGTTTTTGCCTGGGTCCTGTTCCAGACTCTACTGCTTGCGGTCGTCGTGACGCTGGCCTGCCTGATCTTGGCCTATCCGCTCGCGTACTCGATCTCTCGATGCCCCCCGTGGCTGGCAAGCCTCCTGTTGGTGCTGGTCACTCTCCCGTACCTGACCAGCATCTTGATCCGGACATACGCGTGGACCGTCCTGCTCAGTCCGGCGGGCCTGATCAACCAGCTGCTGCTGTACCTGGGGATCGTTTCGGAACCGCTGCGCCTGGTCTTCAACAAGATCGGCGTGTATATCGGAATGATTCAAGTGCAACTGCCACTGATGGTGTTTCCGCTGTATGCCGCACTCGCTCGTTTCGACAGAAAACTAAGCGTCGCTGCGCAAAGCTTGGGAAGTTCGCCCGCAGATGCCTTCCTGCGGATCACGCTCCCCAGTTCCACGCCCGGTATTGTCAGCGGCTGCACCCTCGTGTTTCTCTCCTGCCTCGGCTTTTACATCACGCCCGCACTTCTTGGTGGTCCGAACGACTACATGATTGCTCAGGGCATCACCATCCGAGTCCTTACCCTTGGTGAGTTCGAAGCTGCTGCCGCTCAGGCGACAGTCTTGCTCGCCATGGTTGCAACGGTCTTCGTGATCTTCCGCACCAAGGTTGCGACAGAGCTGGAGGACGAATCCCAGTCGAGCCAATCTGCGAAGAAGGTTCGAGATCTTTCCGCGACTCCGCGTATTCCTGAACCAATTAGAAAAGCGCTTCAACGCGCGCTTGAGGTGATTTCCTCGGTTCGTTCACCGCTTCTCGTACTGCTGTCCGCATTCACGCTCGCCCTGCTTGTCCTTCCGTTTGTGGTGGTGATCCCGCTTGCGTTCAGCGACGCCGCCTACTTGAGCTTTCCCCCGCCCGGTTACTCGCTGCGCTGGTTCACCAAGTTCTTCAGCAACTCGCAATGGTTGAGCGCGCTTTCGTTCAGCGCCCGGACAGCGCTTCTAGCCTCCATTCTGGCCATCACGATTGGCGTACCCATCGCGTTTGCGCTCGTACGCTTCCGGTTCGTTGGTCGGGTTCCCCTCTATCTTCTTCTGATTTCTCCGATGATCGTTCCCCATGTGGTCATGGCGGTGGCCTTCTTCTTCAGCTTCGCAAAGACCCCGCTCATTGGCACAGCGACCGCATTTGTGCTTGCATACACCATCATCGCAACCCCGTACGTGGTTGTCATCCTGATCGCAGGCCTCAAGAAGTTCGATCGGAGCCTGGAACAGGCAGCGATCAGCCTCGGCGGACATCCGCTCACAGCGTTGCGTACCGTGACGCTCCCGCTGCTGCTTCCTTCGCTGGCCAGCGCGCTCGTGTTCGCGTTCATCACGGGATTCGACGACGTTGTCTACGGCCTGTTTGTGAGCGGTCCATCCTCAACGCCCTTGCCGATCCGCATGTGGGACGACATCCGCCTGGAAATCAGCCCGCAGATTGCCGTTGTAGCTGTACTCTTTCTGGCGAGTCTGGCGGCGCTTGTCGCGGTCAAGATGTTTGCGTCAGCGGCTCTTCAACATCGCTCGCACTTGAAGGATATCTGAACATGAGCAGCATTGGACCCTTTGTCTTCTCCGTCGAGGAGTACCGGCGTCGCCTCTGCATGGTGCAAGACGTGATGCGCGCTCGTCATCTTGACTGGGCGATCCTTGACGAGCCCGAGACCATGGGCTGGGTCTCCGGCTATGCCGTGGGAGAGAACCTGTGGCGCGCGTGCGTCGTCCCAGTGGTCGGCGACCCCTTTCTCCTGATCCGAAAACTGGACATGGCGCCTGCACGTGCGAAGAGCTGGCTGAAAGACATTGTTGCCTTCTCGGACTGGGAGGAGCCTGTTTCGGTTTTGGCCGCGGCCCTGAGGCCCCGAGGGGCACACGGGCGAATCGGTGTCGACTTCCAGTCTCACTCCTTCACCCGTCAACGACAAGACCTTCTCGAGCGTGCTCTTCCTGAATCGAGTTTCTGCGACCTGGAACGGGCGGTCTGGGACGCGCGTCGATGCAAGTCGAAGGAGGAAGTTGAACATCTTCGGGTGGCTGCGAGCTTGCTAGACCGAGCAGTCTTGAAAGTGACCGACGCCATTCGACCAGGCGCCTCGCAGCGAGACGTCGCAGCCGTCGCCGCTGCCGAGTACTACCGGCTTGGTTTCGACGATGGCTTCGTTGGCTACGTGACGGCTGGTTCCGATTGGGATTGCCTGCACAGCTCGATGAATGACGAGCCAATGGGAGATGGTGCGCTGGTTCACATCGAGCTTCTGCCGAAACTCAAGGGCTATTCGGTGCGGATCATGCGCTCCGTGGCCGTGGGGCGGGCTACTGAAATCCAAAAGGCAACGTTTGCGACTCTCTGCGCGCTTCAAGATGAGCAGTTCAAGGCAATGCGCCCTGGCGCGGTGGCCGCGGACGTTGACGCCATCGTGCGCCAGGGCGTGCTGTCGGCGGGCCTGAGGCCCGACTATGAAAACATCACGGGCTACACCTTGGGCTTTTCGGCACCGTCGTCCCAGCGCGTCAGCGACCTGTACAGATCTTTCGTACCGACTGCCACATGGCGTCTCGAGGAGGGCATGGTGTTCCACATGTACACGTCCGCTCGCGGCCTGGCCGTCAGCGACACGGTCCTGGTGACAGAATCCGGCGCCGAGCGATTGACTCGCACGCCCCGCAAGATCTTCGAAACTGGGGTGAAAGCATGATGATCAGCCGCATGGAATCGGTTCGCAACGTGTCCGAAACCCCCGTGGGGAGACGAAAGGCTGGAGTCAGCGTTTCGAATGTCTCGAAGTCCTATGGAGCGTTCAAGGCGCTCGACAACGTCTCACTCGCTGTCGAACCGGGAGAGTTCGTCGCGCTTTTGGGGCCCAGTGGTTCCGGCAAGTCGACTCTGCTCATGATGATCGCGGGCTTCGAAACACCGAGCTCGGGCGACCTCCTGGTGGAAGGTGTACGCGTCAACGACCAGCCTGCATACAAGCGCGGCTTCGGGGTGGTCTTCCAGCGCTATGCCTTGTTTCCACACATGACGGTTGCTGAGAATGTGGCGTACCCGCTCTTTCGTCGTGGAGTCAAGGGCACGGAGGTCCAGGCAGAGGTGGCCAAGGCACTGGACCTGGTCGCGCTCGGAGGGATGAGGAACAGGCTGCCAGCCCAACTGTCCGGCGGTCAGCAGCAGCGGGTCGCTCTCGCGCGTGCTCTTGTATTCAAGCCGCCTCTCTTGCTCATGGATGAGCCATTGGGCGCGCTGGACCGCAAGCTGCGCCAGCAGTTGCAACTGGAGATCAAGCAAATCCACAGGCAGATCGGGAGCACGATCATCTTTGTAACCCATGACCAGGAAGAAGCGCTGTCGATGGCAGACCGAGTCGCGGTTCTTGAAGGTGGTCGCTTACAGCAATTTGGATCACCTCGCGACCTCTATGAGAGCCCCGCGAGCGCGTTCGTTGCGGATTTCATTGGGGAAACCAGCTTCCTGCCCGTGGTGTTGTCGCCGGCTGGAACGGAAATCAACGCAGAAATCGCCTCGTTGGGAACTCGGCGGTCGATACCCGTTGAACGGGTCCTCACCCGTTCAACCTCTGGCCGACTTGCGATTCGTCCGGAGAACGTGCAACTGCGTCTTTCCGAAGATGGGCCAGCTCGCGTTGTTGAATCAGCGTACGCCGGGACGACTCAGGTGGTGCTTGTCGAAGTTGGCGACGTTCAACTCCTCTCTCGCTCGCAGATGACCCCTGACAGGCAGTTGTTCCATGCCGGGCAGCGCGTTGAAGTCGATCTCGACGCGGCGCACGCGATGGTCTATCCCAACGAATAGGCGGCTGACCTGATATGAATCATCCCCGCCACTTCACTCGAGAATCCGCAATCTTGGCGGCGCTTGAAGCGTTCGATTCGGGTCGATTCCTGGCCGATCTGGATCGCCGGGTTTCGTACCGCACGGAAAGCCAAGTCGAAAGCAGCGCCCCTGTGCTTCACGCGTACTTGCGCAACGAGATCGCACCGGCTCTCGGTCGTCTCGGGTTCACATCCCGGATCGTCGCCAACCCGGCGGGCGTAGACGCTCCAATTCTTCTGGCAGAACGGATCGAGGGGGAGGACCTGCCGACAGTCGTCACATATGCGCATGGAGACGTTGTCCGTGGCTATGACGACCAATGGCGAATAGGTCTTGAGCCCTGGAAGGTCGTCGTCGAAGGAGATCGCTGGTATGGACGCGGCACCGCCGACAACAAGGGGCAGCATTCGATCAACGTCGCCGCGCTTGAATCTGTGATCGCGGCCCGAAATGGGAGTGTCGGCTTCAACATCAAGCTGGTGTTTGAAACCGGCGAGGAGATCGACTCGCCGGGGCTCGAGGCCGTTTGCGCAGCCGAGAAGGATTTTCTGGCAGGCGATCTCTTCCTTGCATCGGATGGGCCTCGCGTTGCAGCAGACAGACCGACCATCTTCCTCGGCTCACGCGGCGAGCTCAACTTCCAGCTCGAGGTCGATCTACGGGACGGCGCACATCACTCTGGCAACTGGGGAGGCGCGCTACGCAACCCTGCCGTCGTTCTGTCTCATGCGATCGCGACGATGATCGACAAGGATGGCCGCATCCTGGTGAAAGGGCTCCTTCCTCCTCCGATCTCTTCCGCTGTACGTGCCGCGATTTCCGATCTCGTCCTCGGAGGCGACGAGCACGCCCCCGCGGTGGATCCATCTTGGGGAGAGCCTGGGTTGACCCCGGCAGAAAGGGTCTGGGCATGGAACGCGTTGGAGGTGGTTGCGTTCAAGGCGGGAAATCCCGACGCACCAGTCAATGCAATCCCCCCCACAGCTCGGGCACATTGCCAATTGAGGTACGTTGTTGGCACGGACTGGGAGAACGCGCACCGGTACCTTGAAGAGCACCTCGCTGCCAACGGAATCTCATCCGTGAAGGTCACGGTGCAGCCCTCCGCGACCGCAACTCGCCTGGATCTGAACGATCCTTGGGTCGCATGGACGCTGCGCTCGATCGAAGCGACGTCGGGGAAAAAGCCTGCCCTGCTGCCGAATATCGGGGGCACCGTTCCCAATGCGATCTTCGCTGAGATCCTTAACTTGCCCACGGTATGGGTTCCCCATTCCTATGCCGCGTGCTCGCAGCACGCGCCGAACGAACACCTCTTGGGGTCGGTAGCGCGTGAAGCCTTGGCCGTGATGGCCGGAATCTGGTGGGATCTTGGAGACGATGGGGCTGAGGTAGCCGCCTCACGCAAATGCCGATCTGCCGCCTAGGTTCTAGTGTCCGCTGGCTTTGAGCCGGGTTTGCTGCAAACAGTTCTACCTTAGGCCCCATCGGGTCGCGGCAGAACATGAGGACCTTATACGTTCACGATCGCAGCCCCGGCGAAGGAAGCCATCGTCACTCTGATTTAGAGCCCGACAGAAGCCGCTGAATCTGGACCGAATGGGCCGCGTTTCGTGCCCCGCTCAATGGCTGAATAGATCCATCGGTGTCACGGGCCTTCGCGATGATGCTCACTGGGCCGGGCCTTCGCGGCAGCGGAAGCGTCGCTGCGAACTGCTGCCATTCGAATTCGTGACGGGGCCGGACCTCGGCCGATTGCCACGTTGCCGCGCCATCGGTGCTGAGAGCCACGCCACTGATGCCGTTGTCGCTCCAGGCCCAGCCCTTGACTTCCACCTCATCCGTGGAGATGGTGTCGTCGGGCGCGGGATGGGTGATCAGCGAATTGGGCTCGACTGCCCACACCGGCTCTTGAACGACTTCGCCCCCGTGCTCCTTGTCGCGGTTGTACCAGACGGTAGTGAAGGGGGCGTTCGCACGCCGGCCCCGAACCGACAGCCGGCACAGCCACTTGGTCATGTTGGTGCCAAACCAACCAGGCACGATGAGCCGGACCGGCCCGCCCCGCTCGCGCGTCAGGGGTGCGCCATTCAACTCGTAAGCGACGAGCACCTCGTGCGAAAGAGCCTTCGAGATCGGCAAATCCTTGCGATACCGATTCATCCTGCGGCCGCCGAACTCCCCGCTGTCGAGGCCGTCCGACCAGACATGGGTGGCGCCGGTCTCGAGCTGCGCGTGCTCGAGCAGCACAGCCAGCGGCACACCCGTCCATCGGACGTTGCCCACGCGCCAGAGATTGGCGCTGGCCGGTACCAGGGGGCTGCCAAAGCACTCGTGGAAGGCGGTGACGGAGACTGAAGGCAGTCGCCTCAGACCGTCCAGATCGATCGAGAAAGGCCTGCGAACGAGCCCGTCCACTTGCAGTCGCCAGCGCTTGGCGTCGACTTCGACGGAACCCATGTGGATGGTCTCGAAGAGCTGCGCATCGGATGTGATGAAGTCGCGCAGCCCCGCAGGGATGGGTGGCGGCTTCAGATGGAATCCGGGAGACCGGCTAAGGACGACTGATCGACGCTCCTCCCCCTCGGGAAGTGGTGGCAGAAACATGGAGCTATTCATCCGGAATCCCAACGGTCATCTCATCGTCGAGCAGCCGCGGAAACTGCGGATCGGACTGCCCCGACCAAACGACCGGCTCGTGGCGGCGGCGTTCGACACCCAGCGAGAAAACGTCAAATCGGTTGTAGTAGCCCACCACGTCATGGAACTGCTTCGGCTCGATGCACTTGTTCAAATCGAACTCGGCATAGGCGATCCCCTCCTCATTCTGGAGCGTGTCGCCGACTTGCGTGCCGGTCGGGTCCACGAACATCGACGCGCCGCGCGGAGTGCCGTCGACCACTTCTGCCACGGCCGGATCGCGATCCACCAGGAAGTCGCGCATGGCCTTGTCCATGAAGCTCGCGCAGATGATACCGAACGCCTTGGCTTCGAATGAATGAGCGGACGCCCGAATGCGGTTCGCCGCAACGTTGTCGAAGTTTCCGCCCCCCGACGGCTTGCGCGTGGGCCACATCGGAGGCCAGCTGGATACATGAATCTGCTCTGCTTGCGCCATGAGCGAGAAGCGTGCGAGTGGGTTGGTGTTCTCGCCGCAGATCAAGCCGCCGATGCGCCCGAAACGTGTCTGGGCGACTCGAAGCCCCTGTCCGTCTCCCGGCGCCCAGACCAGCTTCTCGTAGAAGGTCGGCACCAGCTTGCGATGATGGTTGAGCAACTCACCCGTTTCGCCGATCAGGATGTTCGAATTCCAGATGCAGCCGGCGCTGGCGGTGCTGCGTTCGCTGATGCCCATCGACACGCACACCCCGAAGCGCTTGGCGGCCGCAGCAATCAAGGCCACCTCGGGCCCCGGCAGGTAGACGCTGTTCTCGACCATTGCCTCGAACAGATCGTGGTTGTAGATCGGCGCCCACAGTGCCGCCCACACGGGGAATGCCGGAATATAGGTTTCTGGGAACGCAATCACCTGTGCGCCATTGAGGGCTGCCTCCTTGATGATCGAAACCGCCTTCTCGGTCGTGGCGGTCTTGTCGAGCAGCACCGGCGCTGCGTGGGCGGCGGCAACTTTCACCCGGGGCAATGAACTCATGTCAGGTCTCGCTATGCGTTGCAGAGGCGCACAGGATAGTTGCCAGTGTGGCTGGGCAGATACTCACAAAAGCGCAACGAGAGGTGCATTTTTGCAGGCTCCACTGTCGATGCAGGATCTGCGCACAGAGGCTTGCGAATTTCCCGGCGGCCATTTGCACAAAACATGCTCACCATCACCATGTCACGGACCTGCTCCGTTCAACCCAGCCTGGAGGGACTATGGACCCATCACACGAGTACGTTCGGCTTTCCCGCACCGGCCCCTGCGCATGCGGCAGCACCAATGGTGACGATGAGGAGTGCCTCGCGAAAAAGCCTGCGAATGCCGACGATGCGCTGGCCGGCGCCATGGCCCAGGGCATGCTGCACGGCCTGTTTCCCGAGCGCAGCCTGCGCCGAGCCTTCGTCAAGACGCTGGGTCGGGCGGGGGCGCTGGCTGCACTCACGACCTTTACGCCACTGACCCAGCTTGCCGCCGTTGCGCAGGAGCGCCAGGGCGCGCCGGAGAAAAAGCGGCTCGCTGTCGGTTTCCTGCCCATCACATGCGCGACGCCGCTGATCTATGCGGAGCAACTCGGACTGTTCCCGCGCGAGGGCCTGGAACTGAGCCTGCAGAAAATCGCCGGAATCGCGCTGATTCGCGACAAGATGGTCAACGGCGAATTGGACATCTCCCAGCAGGTGATGCCCGTTGCGCTGGCCATGTCGGCCGGCATTGGCGGGGCTCCCATCCCCGTCCGTGTGATGACGGTGCTCAACCAGAACGGCAATTCGCTGGTCCTTGCGATGAAGCACAAGGACAACCGTGACCCGAAGAACTGGAAGGGTTTCAGGTTCGCCGTGCCGTTCGAGCAATCCCATCAGATGCTCCAACTCCGCCACTACCTCGCATCGGCAGGGCTGGACCCGGAGCGGGACGTGTCCTACCGCGTCGTTCCTCCGTCCGAGTATGTTTCCAATCTTCGGGTGGGCAACATCGACGGCTTTTTCGGCGGCGAGCCGGGCGGCCAACGGGCCGTGTACGAAGGTGCGGGCTTCATTCACTTGGTCTCGAGCGAGATTTGGCCGGAGCATCCTTGCTGCTCGGTCACAGCAACCGAGGCCTGGATCAAGGCACATCCGAACAGCTTCATGGCCGCCTACCGCGCGCTCATCGCAGCGAGCCTGCATGTGTCCGAGCCTGCCAATCGCACGGGGATGGCCAAGATCCTTGCCCAGCCCCAGTATCTCAACCAACCGGAAACGGTCGTGGACCAGGTCCTCACCGGCAGGTATGCCGATGGACTCGGCAACGTGAAGACCCTGCCGCGCCGCATCGACTTTCAGCCTTTCCCCCACTATTCCAGCGCGGTCTGGCTTCTGACGCAGATGCGCAGATGGAACATGATCAAGGAAGACCTGGACTACAAGGGTCTCGCCCGCCAGGTGATGCTGGCCACCGATGCAAAGCGCCTCATCGAGGAGCGCGGCGGCAGGGCACCCGAGATCGGATTCCGCAAGGAAACCATTCTGGGCAAGAGCTTCGACTCCGACCGCCCCGTCGAATATCTGAAGTCGCTGGGCAGGGCGTGATCATGCAGAGCTCGATCTCGACCTCACGCTCCTGGCTGACTACCCTGGCGATCGGCTTGCTGCTTCTGGCGGTCTGGCATGTTCTCGCCTCCAGCGGGGGCGGCAGTGCGCCGGCGGAGATTTCGGACTACGACAGGCTGATGGGCAAGAGCCCCGGTGCATCCGTGGAGCGCTCGGCCATTCCGACGCCGATAGACGTGTTCAAGCGCGCTGGCGAACTGTTCGCGGACCCATTCCGCCGCAACGGCGAGAACGACTTGGGCATTGCCTGGCACTTGCTCGATTCGCTCAGGCGCGTGTTCAGCGGCTACGCGCTGGCCGTGCTGGTCGGCGTTCCCTTGGGATTCTTGCTGGGGTTGGTTCCATGGCTGGGCCAGGCGCTGAATCCTTTTATCCAGCTGCTGCGGCCTGTCTCGCCCATGGCCTGGATGCCACTCGCGCTCTACACGCTGAAGGACAGCGGCGCCTCGGCGATCTTCATCATCTTTATCTGCTCGATCTGGCCCATCCTGCTCAACACCCTCTACAGCACCGCGAGCGTGCGTCAGGACTGGACCAATGTCGGTCGCGTCATCGGACTCACACCACTGGAGCGCGCGCGCAAGATCGTCTTTCCGGCAGCAGTTCCCATGATTTTGACGGGAATGCGCATCTCGATCGGTATCGCCTGGCTGGTGATCGTGGCGGCGGAAATGGTGGTGGGCCAGAGCGGCATCGGCTTCTTCGTCTGGAACGAATGGAACAACTTGCAGATCTCCAGCATCATCGTCGCCATCGTCATGATCGGCATTGTCGGTCTGGTGCTCGACCAGGCGCTCGGCGCATTGATGAAGCAGTTGAGCTTCCGTGAATGAGAGGTCAGACGATGTTGCGGCCGTCTTTCTCAACTGTCTCGACCACCACGCCCGGGTTTCTGCGCGTTTGCAATGTGCGGCAGACCTTCAGCACACCCAATGGCGAATTTCCCGCGCTCAGCGAGATCAACCTCGAGATCCGCAGAGGCGAGTTCGTTGCCCTGATCGGCCATTCCGGTTGCGGCAAATCCACGCTGCTCAATCTTCTCGCCGGCCTGGCATCCCCGACCGCTGGAACCGTCTCGTGCGATGGGGAGGTCATCCGTGGGCCGGGACCTCGGCGGGCGATGGTATTCCAGAACCATTCTCTCTTGCCGTGGCTTAGCTGCTTCGACAACGTGCGCATGGCCGTGTACAGCGTGTTTCGTGCCGAGTCCGCTTCCGCGGTCGATCACCGCACCGAAGCGGCGCTTGCGATGGTCGGCCTGGCTCATGCCGCGCACAAGAAGCCTAGCGAAATCTCCGGCGGCATGAAGCAGCGCGTCGGCATCGCCAGAGCGCTGTCCATGGAACCTCAGGTCCTGCTGATGGACGAGCCTTTCGGCGCGCTCGACGCGCTCACGCGGGCCAAGTTGCAAGACGAACTGCTCGGCATCGTCGAGAAAACCGAAAGCACCGTCGTCATGGTCACGCATGACGTGGACGAGGCGGTGCTCCTTGCGGACCGCATCGTCATGATGACCAACGGTCCCGCGGCACGCATCGGGGAGATCCTGGACGTCCCGATCGAACGCCCGCGCGACCGCGTCAGCCTGGCAACCGACCCCACCTATGCGGAGTGCAGGCGCGCACTGATGGACTTCCTGTACCGACGCCAGGCGCACGTCGAGCAGCCTACAGGCTGAGTTCACCCCGGGATCTTTCATTCCGAGTTGCTGCGCTCGGACTAAGAAGCCGCCACGCGTGGCCGCGCGTTCCCTTGTATTGCGCATCTCCATGTGAAATGCTATCTAGTAACCACTGGCCGACCGGCCAAAGGAGCAAGATTGCACACGACGATGCACGAGAAGGGCGCATGACGACCAAAAAGGTACCCCTCGCCAACCTCGATTGGGACGATGTGCGCCTGTTTCTGCATATCAACCGCACCGGCAGCCTGTCCCAGGCGGCCAGGCAGCTTCATATCGATCATTCCACGGTCAGCCGACGGCTGTCGCAGTTGGAGCTGTGCCTGGGCGGCCCGCTCTTCGAACGTCACCGCGCCGGACTCAAGCCTACCGAGCTGGCGCATCTCCTCGCGCTCCAGGCCGAGAACATGGAGCGGGCGGTCTTGTCGCTTCAGGAGGAGCTCGGCGGAACCGACAGGGAGCCTTCGGGCAGCGTGCGTGTGGCCATGATGGAGGGGATCGGCACCACCTTCGTCGCTCGCCACCTCGAATCGCTGCTGTGCAAGTACCCCAAGCTGCGGGTGGAACTGGTGACTTCCTCTTCGATCGTCAATGTGAGCCGCAGGGAAGCCGATATCTTCGTCAGCTTTTTCAAACCGATCGGCCAGGGATTGGCATGCGAGACAGCGGGCTCGTTCGCGCTGTATCTGTATGCCTCGCGGAGTTATCTCGAGAACTACCGAACACCCGCGAGTCTGGCCGACCTCCCAAAGCATCGGTTCGTGGGATATCTGGACGACTTGATCCAGCTCGACGCCGTACGCTGGCTCGACGAGCTGATCACAAGACCGAACATGAGCTTCCAATCCAACAGCATGCTGGCGCAGATGGCCGCCGCAGCCTCTGGGCTGGGCCTGGTGTTGCTTCCCAAGTTCTCCGTAGTGAAAGAGGACACGCTGGTGCCGGTGCTTGCCGACACGGCGAGGGTGATGCGAACGCTCTGGGTGAGCGTGCACCATGACCTCCAATACTCGTCCCGGATCCGAGCCGTCACCGAGCATCTTCGGCGGCTGTTCGAGTCGAAGCAAGAATGGCTCAACGGCCCCCCGGACGTTGATCCGCGCGGCTAGTGTGGTGAGTTCGAGGCTCGCTAGCAAGACCGTTCTTCGCTTGCGTGGATGTCATCAACCAACGCTGCGGTGGCGCCAAGGCAGATCCCCGACGACGGCTCCGGCGGCAGCGTCAGGCTGATCCTCGTGCCTGGCAAGTTGCGCCAGCGTGAGCCCAGCGTTTTCCTTCGAGAACACGACGATCAATGACAACGCCTAGGTTGCGCGCAGCCACGGCTGTCACGGTTCTGGCGTTCTACCGCGCAGAATGCTTGCATGTATTTTAGAATTGTCCTAGACTTTCGGCCATCGACACACGAGAGACAGGCGCATGAAGCGATACCAGCTGTTCATCAACAACGAATGGATCGACCCGGCCTCCGGTGTCTGGTTCGAATCGACCGAGCCCTACTCTGGCAAAGCATGGGCCGAGGTTCCGAGGGGAGGGGTGGCAGATGTCGACCTCGCGGTGCGCGCCGCGCATGACGCGCTTGAAGCACCTGCTTGGCGCGATCTGACGGCAACGCAGCGTGGCGCCTTGCTGCGCGAGCTTGCTGACCTGGTGAGCCAGAACGTCAACGTTCTGGCAGAGACCGAGCAGCGCGACAACGGCAAGCTCATCGCCGAGGTCAGTGGGCAAGTCCACAACGTTGCCCAGTGGTTTCACTACTACGCAGGCCTGGCAGACAAGGTCCAGGGCGCGGTGGTGCCGATCAACAAGACCGGCGTCTTCAATTACGTCAAGCACGAACCTCTTGGTGTGGTCGCGGCGATCACACCCTGGAACTCTCCGCTCGCCCTGACGGTATGGAAGATCGCGCCGGCGCTTGCAGCAGGCAACACAATGGTGGTCAAGCCTTCGGAGTACACGTCGAGCTCGTTGTTGGAGTTGGCCGCCCTGGTGAAGTTGGCTGGCTTCCCGCCGGGCGTCTTCAACGTCATTACCGGCTTTGGCGGTGAAGTCGGGGAGCCGCTCGTGAGCCACCCTCTGGTGGCCAAGGTGGCCTTCACTGGCGGCGACGTTGCCGGCCAGAAGATCAACGAGATTGCCGCCCGGGAATTCAAGAAAGTCACGCTCGAACTCGGAGGCAAGTCCGCCAACATCGTGTTTGACGACGCGGACCTTGATCAGGCCGTGATGGGCGCGGTGGCTGGCATCTTCGGTGCGGCCGGGCAGACCTGCATGGCCGGCTCGCGGCTGCTGGTACAGCGCGGCATCCACGACCGCTTCGTCGCGATGCTCATCGACGTCGCAAGCAAAGCCATCGTGGGCGACCCGGCGAAGATGGAAACCCAGGTCGGGCCCATCGCTACAGCAGCCCAATTCCAGAAGATCCTGGGCTACATCGAGATCGCAAAGGCTGGCGGTGCCAAGTGCATGCTCGGCGGCCATGCGCTCACCGGCGAAGGCTACGGACAAGGCCAATTCGTGGCGCCCACCATCTTTACCGACGTCACCAACGACATGCGCATTGCGCAGGAAGAAGTCTTCGGCCCCGTGCTCTCGGTGATTCCTTTCGACGACGAGGTCGATGCGCTGCGCATCGCCAACGACACGCAGTTTGGTCTCGCAGCCGGCGTATGGACGCAGAGCCTGCATCGCGCGTTCCACATGTCGGATCGGTTGAAGGCAGGCACGGTGTGGGTCAACAACTACCGCGCCACCAGTTTCACCACGCCCTTCGGAGGCTACAAGCGCAGCGGCATCGGGCGTGAGGGCGGCGTCGACGCGATCAAGGAATACCTGCAAAGCAAGAGCGTCTGGATCACCACGCAACCGTCACGCACCAACGCATTCGTGCTCGGCTGACCCCCAACCCCGGCGCCCGCGCGCCACCTCCGGAGACAACATGAATTCAAAGATGGAAACCGACCTGCTGATCGTCGGCTGCGGCGTCGCCGGCCTCTCGGCCGCGGTCACTGCGCTGGAAGCGGGGCTCAAAGTCGTCAACCTCGAGCGCTCGGAGGAAGAGCACTTCGGCGGCAATTCGCGCTGGACCGAAGCCTACATGCGCATGAAGAACGACTCGGAAGTCTCGGACGACTTCGAAGAGCATTTCGCTCACAACGCTGGCTGGAACATCGATCCCAACGTGCTCAACGCACTGACGGACGACGCGGCGCTTCAGCCGGCTTTCGCAAAGGCGCATTCGCTGCCCGATCCAGAAGTGATATCAGCCTTTGCGCAGTCGGTGCCGTCCACGCTTGCATGGCTCAAGGAACTGGGATTGAAGTTCGGCCCCCAGCCGATATACCTCTTGACCCAGAACACCACGCGGATAGCGGCAATGGGCGGCGGTTTGGCGCTGATAGAAACCCTGCGCGCGAAAGCACTCGCGCTTGGTGGCGAGATTCGCTATCAGACCACTGCGATCGACCTGGTGCGTGGGGAGGAGGGCGCAGTGAATGGCGTCGTCACAACCCGTCCCGACGGCGTGCGCGAGGTGCTGCGCGCGAGGAAGGTGCTGCTCGCCAGCGGTGGTTTCCAGGGCAATCCCGAAATGATGACCCGCTACATCGGCCTTCGCAGCAAGCATATCCGTCCGGTGGCCATCGGGGGCTACTACAACAAGGGCGAAGGCATTCGCATGGCGCTGGCTGCCGGCGCGGCACCCGCCGGCGAGTACGGTTCGTACCACGCGGAGCCGGTGGACCCACGCTCGAAGATGGCCGAAGCGGTGGTCTTCATCTATCCCTACGGCATCCTGGTCGACAAGCACGGGCACCGCTTCACCGACGAGGCCCCTGGCACGGTGGACGCGCACTACGACAACATCTCACGCTGCATTGCCGATCAACCCGACGGCATCAGCTACGTGATCTTCGACGCGAAGGTCGAGGACATCCCGCGCTGGCGAACCAGCATCCGCTCCGACCAGCCCTCCATCACCGCGCCCACGCTGGAGGCACTGGCCGCCCAGATCGGCGTTCCCGCAGACAGCCTCGCGCGCACCGTGAGCGAGTTCAACGCGGCCTGCCCGAAAGACGAGGGCGACTTCGATCCGCTGCACGTCGATCACCGCGCCACCACCGGCCTTGCAGTCCGCAAGAGCCACTGGTCGCGGCCGATCGACAAGGGCCCGTTCCAGGCCTATCCGATCATTTCCACCAACTGCTTCACCTTCGGTGGCCTCAAGGTCAACAGCGACGCGCAGGTGCTCGATCAGGACGGCCGTGTCATCGCAGGGCTGTATGCCGCCGGGGAAACCATGGGCATCTATCACCAGGTCTACACAGGCTCGACCTCGGTGCTGCGCGGCCTGGTCTTCGGCCGCCGCGCGGGCCGGCATGCCGCGGCCACGCAGCCGGCCTGAGTCCCGCAACCGCGCGCGCATCCACTTCAAAAAACCAACGGAGACACACCATGGACCGTCGTTCCTTTCTCACCGTCGCGGGCAGCGTCGCGACCGGCTCGTTGATGCTGCCGCGCTTCGCTATCGCGCAGGCCAAGCCTTTCAGCTACTACAGCGTCAACGCCTTCTCGGGTAACTTTGCCACCAGCGGCAAGTACAGCGACCTTGGCGTGCGCGCGGCAGTCACGGCCTTCGGCAACGGGCTGGGCCGGCCCATCGACTACCGCAAGATCGACAGCGAAGGCAACCCCGCCATCGCCGTGCGCAAGGTGCAGCAGGCCATCGACCAGGACAAGGCGCGGCACTTCGGCAGCGCCGCGCTGTCGAACGAGGCCCTGGCGATCATGAAGGAGATCGACAAGAACAAGGGCGTCTACATCACCTATGTCGGTGCCGACGAAGTCACCGGCAAGGACTGCAACCGCTCCACGTTCCGCTGGGGCCTGCCGACCTACGGAGCGGTCAACACCGTGATGCGGCCCCTGATCCAGCAGAACCCCAAGTGGAAGAAGGTCTACACCATCACCGGCCAGTACGTGTTCGGCGAAGCGCTGCTGCGCAACGCGAAGGCGGTGATGCAGGAAACGAAGCTGGAACACGTGGGCAACAGCTACCACTCACTGGCCGAGAAGGAGTTCTCGGGCTACCTTGGCAACGCCATGGGGTCCGGGGCCGATGTGCTGGTGGTACTGAACTTCGGCGCCAACACGCTCGACCTGCTGCGCCAGGCCGCCACCTTCGGCCTGAAGCAGCGCATGGCTGTGGTGGTCGTGTGGTTCTCCGGACTCGACACTTTCCAGGCGCTCGGCGCCGACGTGACCGACGGCATGTACTTCGGATTGCAGTACTGGCACACGCTGGATACCCCCGCGAACAAGGATTTCGTGCGCGTCTACAAGGGCGAGTTCAAGGAGAATCCGCGCTTCTACTCGGCCGCCGACTACCAGGTCGCCACGCTCATGTTCGACGCCGCCAAGCGCGCCGGCAGCGACGAGCCGGCCGCGATCGTGAAGGCGCTGGAGGGCCACAGCTACCAGGGCCTCACCGGCGACGAGCAGATCCGCCCCTTCGATCACCAGGTTTCCAAGAATTACCTGCTGGTGCGCGGCAAGAAGAAAGCGGCGATGAAAGACGCGGACGATTACGCCGACATCCTCTCCTCGTCGCGTGCACTGGTTCCCCAGGCCGAGTCGGATTGCAAGCTGGTGTGAGCACGCCATGAACATCTACCTGTTCCAGGCGCTCAATGGGCTGGGGGTCGGCATGGTTTATTTCCTGCTGTCCGTGGGCCTGAGCATCATTTTCGGGCTACTCGGATTCGTGAACTTCGCGCATGGTGCACTGTTCCTCATCGGGGCCTACACCGCGATGTTCGTCACTGCGCAAACCGGCAGCTTCCTGCTCGGCCTTGCCGCGTCGTTCGCGGCTGTGGCCGTCATCGGGGTGGTGGCGGAGCGCTGGCTGCTGCGGCGCACCTATCGCATGCCGCACGAGTCGCAGATCCTCATCACAGTCGGCCTGACATTCATCCTCACCGAAGGCGTGGTGATGATCTTCGGGCCCGAGTCGCAGCAGGTGCCCATGCCCGACATGCTTGCCGGCGTGTTGATGCTCGGCGCCTATCCGGTGCCGGTCTACCGCATCTTCATCTTCGCGGTCTGTGCGGTGGTGGGGCTGGGCCTGTGGTTTCTCTTCGAACGCACGCTGTTCGGCGCGCGGGTGCGTGCAGGCAACGAATCGTCCGAGATGCTCAACCTGCTCGGCATCAGGGTCAGCAGGGTCTATGCCCTGACCTTCGCACTGGGAACCGGCCTGGCGGGGCTGGCGGGCGGCCTCGCCGCACCGCTGCGCGGCGCCGATCCCTCGATGGGCGCAGAGGCAATCGTGATCGCGTTCGTCGTCGTTGTCCTGGGGGGCATCGGCAGCTTCAGCGGGCCGTTGGTGGGCGGACTGATCATCGGCGTCACGCAAAGCATGATGAGCGCGATCTGGCCCGAGGGCGCACGCCTCGCCATCTTCATCGTCATGGCGGCGATCCTTCTCGTCATGCCCAAAGGGTTGTTCGGCCGTGCTTGAAAAGATCAAACATTCTTCCGGCCTGTTCTGCGTGACGCTGGCTGCCTTTGCGCTGGCCATGCCGCTGGTGATGGGCTCGACGGCCACGGCCGGCGTGGTGCTGGTGTTCGCGATTGCGGCGGCCGCCTGCAACCTGTTGCTGGGCTACGCCGGTCTGTTGAGCTTCGCGCAGGGCAGCTTCTTCGGCGTGGGCTCCTATGCCGTCGGCATGGTGCTGAAGGCGGCACCGGGCGCGGGCATGGCGGCACTGCTCGTGTGCATCATGGCCGGCATGATCGTGGCCCTGGCGATTGGCATGCTGAGCATTCGCCAGCGTGGCATCTATTTCGTGATGATCACGCTTGCGATGGCGCAGCTCGCTTACTTTGCGGCGCTGTCGTTCCCCCAGCTTACCGGCGGCGAAAACGGGTTGCTCGACATTCCGCGCCCCATCACGGGCCTTGAGGGTATCGTCGGCGAAGGCGCTAGCCAGTATGCGTTGATCGCCATGGTTTTCGTGCTTGCAATCGCGTTCTTGCGCCTCGTGGTGCGTTCGCCCTTTGGCCGCGCACTCGATGCGGTGCGCGAAAACGAGGTGCGCGCGCAGACCGCCGGCTACGACGTTCAGAAGCTCAAGCTGCTGGCTTTCTGCCTTTCGGGGGGCATCACCGCGCTGGCCGGCGCGCTCTATGCGCTGCAGCTGCGTTCGGCGCCGCTGTCCAACATTGATCTCATGACCTCCGAGACCATCCTCATCATGGCGATCCTCGGCGGACGCCGGTCGCTTCTTGGCGCGGCCTTCGGCGCGCTCGCCATGACCTTGATGGCCGAGCAGCTGTCTCAGTTGTGGTCGCGCTGGCAGATGATCGTCGGCTTTGTGCTGATCGCCGTGGTGCTGTTCGCGCCCAGCGGGCTCGGCGGCGCCCTGGCGCATTGGCGGGCTCGACGCAGCGTGCGCGCGGGAGATCACGCATGACCACGGGCAACCCCTTTCTCTGCGCGCGCGGGCTCGGGCTCGACTACGGTCGCTTCACCGCGGTCGGCAAGATCGACCTCGAACTGGGCACGACCGGGCTGCACTCGCTGATCGGCCCGAACGGCGCGGGCAAGACCTCTTTCTTCAACATCGTGAGCGGCCGCCTGCCGGCCAGCCGCGGCAGCTTGATCTTCGAGGGGCAGGACATCACGCGCTGCGGGGCGCATCGGCGAGCCCGGCTCGGCATGGCGCGCAGTTTCCAGGTGACGAGCCTGTTCGGTGAAAGCAGCGTGCTGCACAACCTGCAGATGGCGGCGATGGGCGTCGAGCCGTCGCGGTCCTACAGGTTCTGGAGCAACTGGACGCGCGAGACGCAAAGGCTCGACGTTGCCATGGACGTGCTGCGCGAGCTGGAACTGACGCGCCATGCTGCGACACCGGTCGCCGCACTCGCGCATGGCGTGCAGCGCGTGGTGGAGATCGGCATGTGCCTCGCCGCCCGACCGCGCCTGCTGCTGCTGGACGAGCCGCTGGCCGGACTCGGCCTTGCGGACGTGCCTCGCATCACCGAACTGCTGCAGCGACTCAAGGCCCGGTACGCGGTGCTGCTGGTCGAGCACAACATGCGCGTGGTCATGGGGATCAGCGATCGCATCACCGTCATGTTCCAGGGCAACGTGATCGCCGAAGGCGCACCGACGGCAATCCGCGAGAACGCCCAGGTGCGGCGGGTCTATCTGGGGAGTCAGTCATGAGCGACGCCATCCTGGTGCTGGAAGACGTGAATGCGTCCTACGGCAAGAGCCACGTCCTGCATGGCGTTTCAATGCACGTGAATGCGGGCGAAATCGTGAGCGTGCTCGGTCGCAACGGCATGGGCAAGACCACGACGATGCGCACGATCGTCGGACTGCTGCGTGCGCATGCCGGCTCGGTGCGCTTCGAAGGCGTCGACATCGCCGGCATGGCGGTCGACGACATTGCGCGCCGCGGCATCTCGCTGGTGCCCGCCCACCGCGGCATCTTCAGCTTGCTGTCGGTGCAGGAGAACCTGCAGATCGCGCAGCGCAAACACGCGGGGTGGACACTCGACCGCGTCTACGATGAGTTTCCGCGTCTGCGCGAGCGCCGTCGCAACCTCGGCGGCGCGCTCTCCGGTGGCGAGCAGCAGATGCTCGCCATCGCGCGCGCGCTGGTGCAGGGCCCCAGGCTGCTGTTGCTGGACGAACCGACGGAAGGCCTCGCGCCGGTGATCGTGGACGAGCTCACGGAACTCATTCGCGGCGTTGGCGCATCGGGCACTCCGATCGTGCTGGTGGAGCAGAGCTTCGCGGTCTGCCGCACGCTCGCCCGGCGGCACTACATCCTCGAGGAAGGTGTTGTTGTCTACGAAGGCCGAACGGAAGATCTCGATGCCGACGCCTCGCTGCTCGAGCGCTTCCTGGGCCTGGACGTGGACGCGCATTGAGAGTAGCCAACGGGGGCGTGGTGTCCGGGAGGGCGCGCTAAACTCGATCGAACTTCTTCAGGGTGGCATTCGATGGCCGATGATTCCGGGGTAAGCGCGGTGGAACGAGCGTTGAGCCTGCTCGACGCTTTCAACGAACTGGACTATGCGTTGACGCTCGCCGATCTTGCGCGGCGCACGGGGCTCTACAAGAGCACGATCCTGCGGCTGGCCGAGTCACTGCAACGCATGGGCTACCTCAAGCGCCTGGCCGACGGCTCTTTTCAGTTGGGTGCCGCGCCACTGCGGCTCGGTGCGATCTACCAGCGGCAATGCCGCACCTCGGAACACGTCCCCGAGGTGCTGCGCGAAGTGGTCGAGGCAACCTACGAGTGCGCATCGTTCTATATCCGCGACGGTGAACATGCGGTGTGCCTTCATCGGGTCGACTCGGCCCGCATGATCCGGGATGCGATCCGCGAAGGCGACCGCTTGCCAATCGACAAGGGCGCCGCCCCACAGGTGCTTCTGGCTTTCGGTGAGAAGAAGACCGGAAAGAAATATGACCGCATCCGCGCCGAGATGTCTTGCGCCTCGTTCGGCGAGTACGACGCGGAGATCGCGGCCTTGTCGGTTCCGGTGCTGAGCGTGAATCGACAGTTGGTAGGCGCGCTGACGATTTCCGGACCGCGCTATCGCTTCGAGAACGTCGATCAGGCGCCGATGCTTCAGGCGCTTTTCGCCGGGGCACGCAAGCTGACCGATCTTTTCGGTGGCGACGCCACGTGGTTCGATGCCGCCTCTTGATGCGCAGCGCTGCGCGCCCCTTATGGTTCTCGGCGAATACCAAGAAGGCGGGCCCGCCGTATTTCAAGTGGGTTGCATAACACGTGAGGCCCCCTCAGCCCACACGCTCGCCGTCGAACCATCGCAGCAGACCGGTCTCCGGACCGCAATGGATGTACTCGAAGAGCTGATCGCCGGCCGGAAGCACATAAACTTCATGCCAGGTACGCAGCTGGTTGTCCTCGCCATAGCGCTTGTAGCGAGAGGTCGCAGCCTTGAAGATTGCCGCGTGCGTCGCGTGGTTCTCCGCCCACGCCTCCATGTGCCGCAGCGATAAAAAATGCCCGAGCGCATGCTCCTCGGGCAGTGGGCGCCCCTGTGCGTCGAACTTGCGCTGCATCCTCAGCGAAGCACAGCCTGTGGGCAACGGTGATTCGCGCAGATACGCCATGCCGTCTTGCAGCGGCTGCTGGAGATTCCTCTCGTAGTCGGCCAGTTGCTCTTCGTCCATGCGCCCCCACGTATTGGCGGACCGGATCACGGCGAGATTGTGAGGCGGCGTGATCCGCCAGCGCTCGCCGTACCCGGCACGCCCGGACTGCGCGACCAGCATGGCGCCTTCCGGTGCATCCAGAGGATCGCGCGCAGCCAGGGGAATCCGGTCGCGCATCGCACCGTAGTAGCCACAGTAGGGAGTAGGGTAGATCGCAACCTCATCGCTCGACATCAAGCCTGCGGGGTAGTCCTGCCAGTAGATGCTCTCTTGGCGCTCTCGCGGCACACGCAGAACCTCGCGCCACACGCCCGTCTGGTCGTGCAGGCGCTCTTTCGAGGCCCACCACGATTGCAGTACGTCGTCGGATCGCCAACGTTCAAACCGGCCCTCGTCAACCCAATAGGCGGCGATGACATGGTTGCGCAGTCCCTGTCTATCGGTGAAGCGCGCGATATCGAAGGTCGTGGGACCGGCGGCATGCGACAGCGCATCCTGTGCCCAGCGGAAGAACGCACTCCGCGCGAGCGCTCCGTCGTCCGTGCCCTGCACTGCCCAAAAGCCCACGCGCATCTGCATGCAGTCGGGCGGCAATTGGAAAGACCAGCGCTGCACTTGAGGAACGAAGTCCTCGCGCTTGCGCAACGGAAACCCTCGCTCTGACGGGCCATAGGCTTCCGCGGGCGCGTTCTCGATCAGCTTTGCAGTCATAGCTTCTTTTGCCGGATGCCGCCAAGGTGAGGCCCATCCCCTGCGCAGCGAAATTCCGGCGGGAATCGCAGTATGTTGATCATGCCGAAGCCTACGCAAGGCGAATCTGCGCAATGGAGCGTGCAGAAGTTGCCCAAGGCCGCCTTGCCACATAGGCGCAACCCGATGTGCGATTTTGCCTGGGGACGCCCGCATCGGTGGCAGCCGCGTGATCCGATACATTGAGGCTCCTCACCAGTAGAAGAGCTCTCGCCATGTCTCAAGACATCAGCACCAAATTGATTCACCACGGCTATGTCCCGCCTGCCGGATATGCGGCGGTTCCGCCCGGCGTGTTCAAGGGGTCTACGGTCTTGTTCCCGAACGCGGCGACGGTGCGCGAACGTGCCAAGGCATTCGGTCACCGCGACGGGTACAGCTACGGCCTCTACGGCACGCCTACAACGTACACCCTCGAACAGCGTCTGTGTACGCTGGAAAGCGGCCGGCACTGCCTGCTCTGCCCGAGCGGGCAGGCTGCCATTGCCACGGTCAACCTCGCCTTGCTGTCGGCCGGTGATGAGGTGCTTTTGCCGACCAACGTCTATGGGCCTTCGCTGCGCCATGCACGCACGACCCTCTCGCAGTTGGGTATCACCCATCAGTGTTACGACCCGATGGACCTCGCTGATCTGGAGGCCAAGCTCAGCGTGCGTACCAAGCTCGTCTGGGTCGAGGCGCCCGGCTCGATCACCATGGAATTTCCGGACCTTCGCTCGTTGGTGGCGACCATCAAGAACGCTGGCGCGATAGTCGGGCTCGACAACACCTGGGGTGCGGGCATCGCTTTCGCTCCCTTCGAGATGGGAGTGGACATCAGCGTCCACGCGCTGACAAAGTACCCTTCTGGCGGTGCCGATATCTTGATGGGCTCAATCATCACGAACGACGACAAGTTGCATGACAAACTCCGCGTCGCTTACCTGGATCTCGGCATGGGCGTGGGTGCCAATGATGCGGAACTGGTCCTGCGGGGGTTGGCATCCATCAAGGCTCGCTATGACCTCCACGACGCTACGGCTCGAGCGCTCGCCTCTTGGTTGGCCAAGCAAAAGGGCGTTCTCCGGGTCCTGCATCCAGCGCTGGAATCTTGTCCAGGGCACGAATACTGGGCGACGCACTGCAGTGCAGCCGCCGGCCTCTTCTCGGTGCTCATCGACGAGTCCCATACCTCCGCACAAGTTGATTCCTTCTGCGATCGTCTTCGATTGTTCGGGGTTGGTCTGTCCTGGGGCGGTCCCATGAGTTTGGTCATGCCCTATGACATGGGAAGCCTGCGTAGCGGCAAGCACAGTTATGCCGGACATCTGCTGCGGTTCTCGATCGGCCTGGAGAGCGCTGACGATCTGCGAGAAGATTTGGCACAAGCGTTGTCCGAGGCGTTGGCTGCATAGACAGATTCTCAAAGCCCAGCGGTGCACCCGTGGAGTGATCTACAAAGACGCCGCGCGCCTTCATCATTTTCTCCGAATGGGGAAAACTTAAAGGGCAGGCTGCATACCAGCGGGCGCAGACCAACATCACTTCCAAAGGATAGTGCAGCCGTTTGAGCACTTTGCGCAGTTCAAGACGCGTGCCCCAACGAATCTCGCGACCAGGCGCCTGGTCGTGGTGAACAACGTCGCAAGGAGGATCGGCCCCGACGCCTCCGCGCAATTGTGACACCCTGGTCGCAGGCTGCTTTGCGGAGCCTAGCTTTCCTTATCGAGTAGGCTTTGCAGGCGTCGAACCGCCGCCTCCACCGCCACATCGTGCTGCGATGCTGGAGGGGCGTTGGCTGCATACAGACGCAGCACGCGAGCCAGCAGTGGGCCTGCACTATCGGTCGCCGGAATCGATCCCTGCCGATGCGTTTCGGCATTCCCGCACAACGCGGCAACCGCGGCGAACTCTGCATCGCGTTCCGCTGCCATGATCTTCTGACGGGTCTGCTCCACGGAGGTAGGCGGCAACCCGGCGAAACCGGGCTTGAGGGCTGCGCGCAGCGCTCGCAGTGGTGCGATGACCTCGCGCCGCCACGATCCGACACGCGCCTCGGCGCTGGCAAGCGCCTGTTCATCGAGGGCGATGCCCTTGGCGGCAAAGAGGTACATGGCGTGCAGCAGCACCACCACGTCGACGCCCGCGCGATCCTGCAGAAGGAGGCAGGCCTCGGCCACTCCCGGCTGCGCGTAGACGCGCAGGACATGGTTCAACTCGAGGGAGAAGGCATCGGATGCGGTATCGGTCATGGGTCGGGGGAAGGGGCAGGGGATACGTGGCGTTTGCGGAGGCGCACAGGTCCGGCCGCATTCACGTGCCGCGCGACTCCTGCTGGTCCAGGCTGAGCCTGTCGGCGAGGAAGTCCAGGAAAGCGCGGATCTTGCTGGGCATGCCCTTTCGGCTGAGCACCAGCGCGGTGGCATGCATCGACGGGCTCTCCCAGTCCTTCAGCACGCGCTGCAAGCGCCCGCTGCGCAGGTCGTTGGCGCACATGACGTTGGGCAGCATGCTCATGCCGACGTGGCCGATGGCCATCTCGCGCGCAATGGAGATGTTGTTCACCACCACCTTCCCCTCGATGTTGGCGAAGCGGTGCGTTGCCTGGTTGCGCAGGGTCCAGATGCCATCCATGCGCTGCTGCGCGGTGATGATGCAGTCGTGGCGGTGCAGATCGTCCACCGAGAGCGGCACGCCGCGGCGCGCCAGATACTCCGGGCTGGCGTAGACGCCGCGTGTGATGGTCGCAATGCGCCGGTAGGTGAGGTCCGTGTCTTTCAGCGGCCCGAGCTGGATCGTCAGGTCGTAGGGGTCTTCCCTTGGATTGACCTGGCGGCTGTTCACGTCGACCTCCAGTTCGAGCTCGGGGTAGGCCAGCACGAACTCGGCGATCGCCTTGCCGATCCACGACACACCGAAGTCGATCGGGATGCTCACGCGCAGCGCGCCGCGCATGGCGGTCTGCAGCTGCAGGGTGTCCAGCCCGGCCTGCTCGACCTGGTCCACCACGCGCCTGCAGTGGTCGTAGAAGCGCGTGCCGATCTCGGTCGTCGTGAGCCGCCGCTGGCCCTTCTTCAGGAGCACGGTACCGACCTGCTGCTCGAGTTGCGTGAGCTTGCGGCTGATCGTCGATTTGGGCATGTTCAGCTCGCTTGCGGCCCGCGTGATGCTCTGCGCGTTGACGACGTCGTAGAACAGGCGCAGCGAATTCAGATCGAGTTTGTCGGCCATGCAGATCGTTGTGTGTTCGGGAAGCTGGGACAGGTGCCGAGGGTAGTCGACATGACGGGCGAAGCGGTATCCGGGCGTTCCATGAATGGAACGCCCGGTCCATCCCTGCAGCTATTCGGAACGTTGTCCTGTTCCTACGATGACCCACGACACAGACAGAGAGCACGGGCCGCTGACGGCACCGCGCTCCGTGATCCACCACAAGACGGAGACAAGCCAATGAAGAGACATGCACTCTCGCGCCGGACGCTGCTCAAGGGGGCCTCGGCCTTCGCACCAGCCTCGCTCCTCGGGCTCGGCACGCTGGCCGGCGGAACTGCGAGGGCACAGCCCGCGCTCAAGTGGGCCAACCTGACGCCCGGCTTCACCACGCTGCTGACCGACTACATGATCGCCAAGGAGCTCGACAAGGCCAACGGGCTCCAACTTGGCAAGCCGACCGCGTACACCGCGGTGACCACCTACTACAACGATTTCGTCGCCGGCAACTACGACGTGTGCATCGGCAGCTGGGACACTTTCGCCTCGCGCCACCTCTCCGGCGTGCCACTGCAGTACGTGTGCTCGGTCACCACCGGCAACATGATCAACATCATTACGCAGGCCAAGGGGCCGCAGACGATCCAGGCACTCAAGGGCAAGACGCTGGCCGCCCCGCAGTCCACGGGCACCTACCGGATGATGCGCGCCGTGGTCAAGGACCTCGCCGGGATCGACCTCGAGACCCATGCCGTGGTTCAGAACGTCGACAACCCCGCCGCGTCAGTCACGCTGGTGATGGCCAATCGTGCAGACGCCGGACTGACCTGGGAGCCCAACGTATCGGTCGGCCTGGCTCGCGTATCCGATATGCGCGTGCTCTACAACGCCGGCGAGGAATACCGACGCCGCGTCAACCTCGACCTGCCGTACTTCGGCGTGGCAGTGCGCAAGGAAGCCATAGCCCGCGACCCGGGCCTGGTGGCCCGCCTGAACAAGGCCTTCGGCGACTGCATCGAGGGCATCAACGGCAAGACGGACGAGGCCGTGAAGATCGCCGGCGCCAACTCCGGCATTCCGCCGGACGTGCTGAAGATGGCCATCGCCTCGAAGCGCCTGGAATTCAAGCATGTCTCGATGCAGTCCGCGGAGGGCCGCCGCAGCATCGTGACCGCCAGCGAATTCCTGGTGCGCAATGGCGCGCTGACCAAGGTGGTCGACAACGGGTTCTTCGCAGCATGAAGCAGGCCGAACTCCGGGCCGTCGACATGGCCAAGCCTGTCTCTTCCTCCTCCGCTGCGGCGGGCCGGAAGTCGCCGACCACCGCCGCCATCACCGTGCCCAAGGTGCGCGATCGCAGCGAGCTGAAGGCGCTGCTGGTCGTCGTCGTGCTGATCTTTGGCGCGATGGAGGTCGGCAGCTGGTACGTGCCCGAATACGTGATGCCGTCGCCGACGGTGATCGTGAAGGCATTGGCCCAGCTGCTCACCACCGACCTGATGCACGTGGCCATCACGCTCGGCCGGCTGTGCGTGGCCATCGTCTTCTCGGCAGTGGCCGGCGTGGCGATCGGACTGCTGATGGGCACCTCCAAGCAGGTGGGACCCTATCTGAAGGCGCTGGTGGTGGTGGATACCGGCATCCCCGCGCTGTCGTGGATGCTGCTGGCCGTGTTCTGGTTCAAGGATCCGGAGGCGCGCATCTTCTTCATCCTCACGGTGATCCTGCTGCCCTTCTATGCGCTCAACGTGTACGAAGGCGTGCGGGCACTGTCGACCGACTGGGTGGACATGCTGGAGAGCTTTCGCCCGAGCCGCTGGAAGATGCTGCGCTACCTGGTCGCGCCGCACATCGTGCCGTACATCTTTCTCACGACGAAGTCGGTGATTGGCTACGCGATCCGCATGGTGATCTTCGCGGAGCTGGTGGCCTCGGCCTTCGGCATCGGCTCGCGCATGAGCTTCGCGCAGTCGACCTTCCGCATCGACCAGGTGCTGGCATGGACTGTCCTGCTGGTCGTGCTGAACCTGCTGATCCAGTGGCTCGCGACCCTGGCCGAGGCACGTTTCCTCGGCTGGCGCAAGGAAGCAAAGGTGCGCTGACATGACGACGACCTCCACATCCCTGATCGAGCTGCGCGACGTCAGCAAGCGCTTCGGCGACCACACGGCGATCGACCACCTGTCGATGGAAGTCCGCGAGGGCGAAACCGTGGCGCTGCTGGGCCAGACGGGCGCCGGCAAGAGCACCGTGATGTCGCTGCTCATGGGCACCTCGTCCGCCGACGAGGGCACGGTGCGCGTTGCCGGCGCCGATCCTGCGCGCGATTTCGTTGCGCTGCGCGGCAAGCTGGCCGTGAGCTTCCAGACCGATCGACTGCTTCCCTGGCGCACTGCGCAGGAGAACGTCGAGCTCGGCCTGCTGCTGCTCGACCGGCCGAAGGCCGAGGCGCGCGCACGGGCGGCCGAATGGCTGCGCCGCGTGAAACTGGGCGATGCCGGCCACAAGTACCCTTCGGAGCTCTCGGGCGGCATGCGTCAGCGCGTGTCGCTGGCGCGCGCCCTGGCGGTCGATCCGGCGCTGGTCCTGCTCGACGAATCCTTCAGCCAGCTCGACCACGTGACCTCGCAGACCCTGCGCCGCGACTTCGCCGAGATCGTGCGCGAGCAGCGCAAGACCTGCGTCTTCGTCACCCACCGCATCGAGGACGCGCTCGAGATCGCAGACCGCATCCTGGTGCTCGCCGCGCCGGCGCGTGTGTGCCTGGAGCTGCAGGTGGGCGCCGCGCAGCGGCGGGACGCGAACTGCATGGCCCGCATGCACCAGCAGATCGAGCGCGCCATCGGCGGCGAGGCACCCGATGCGACCGCTGCGCACGCGGACGGCGCCCCGACCCACTCCCTCATCACAACGACAGAGCACTAAGAGAAAGCGGAACTTCCCATGAGCTACCAGGACATCATTGCCGAGCAGGTGGAGGGCTGGCTGGAGATCACCATCCACCGGCCCGAGAAGCTGAACTCGCTGCGCGAGACCACCGCCGAGGAGATCCTCGACGCGATGGGCGAGGCGGAGTCGAAGCGCGAGATTGCCGCCGTCATCCTGAGGGGCAGCGACAAGGCCTTCTGCACCGGCATCGACACCAGCGAATTCACCATCGGCGACAACGAGTACTTCGACTTCTATCGCAAGCGCAAGCGGTCGCGCAAGGTCAACGAGCTGTTCCGCGCGCTGCCGGGCTACACCAAGCCGGTCATCAGTGCGATTGAGGGCTTCGCGCTCGGCGGCGGCCTGGAGCTGGCGCTGGTCGGCGACATGATCGTCGCCGGCGCCAACGCCAAGTTCGGCCTGCCCGAGATCCGGCTGGGTCTGATGCCCGGCGGCGGCGGCACGCAGACGCTGCCGCGGCTCGTCGGCCCGGCCCTGGCCAAGGAGCTCATGTGGACCGGTCGCCGCATCAGCGCGGCCGAGGCGCGCGAGTACCGGCTGGTCAACCACGTGACCGAGGCCGGCCAGGCGATCGACAAGGCCCGCGAGCTGGCTCGCACCATCGCCGGCAACGCGCCGCTGTCGGTCATGTTCACCAAGGCGGTGATCGACCGCGGCATGGACCTTCCGCTGGCCGAGGGCATGGCCGCGGAAGGCGACGTGTCCTTCATGCTGTATTTCACGAAAGACCGCCAGGAGGGCCTGGGCGCCTTCCGCGAGAAGCGCACACCCGCATTCCGAGGAGAGTAGGACATGAAAAAGAGAGACATCGTGATCGCCGGCTATGCCGAGACACCCATCGATTTCAAGACCGGCCGCAGTGCCTACGACTTGGCGGGCGAAGCGCTCGACCAGTTGCTGGAGCGCACCGGCATCGACAAGGCCGAGATCGACGGCCTGTCGGTGACGACTGCGCTGTCGGAGGCGCAGAACCCCTTCTTCGCGGTCTACATGACCGAAGCGCTGGGCATCACGCCGACCTGGCTCAACTACGGCGGCATGGGCGGCTGCTCGGCCACAGGCGGCGTGGCGCGCGCCATGTCGGCCATCCGCGACGGCATGTGCAAGCTGGCGGTGGTGATGTCGTCCGATGCGCCCAGCTCCGACTGGCGCTCCAACTACGGCGCCTACCGCGGCGAATTCCAGGACCCGCCCGGCGTGCAGGGCCCGCCTGCGACCTTCGGCCTGCTGATGAGCCGCTACGCGCACCAGTACGGGCTCGACCCCGAGGCGCTCGGCAAGATCGCCATCACCCAGCGCGCTCATGCGCTGCACAACCCGAACGGCTACAAGAAGTTCCAGAAAGAACTCACGATGGAGGAGTACCTCAAGTCGCGCGTCATCTCCGACCCGCTGCGAGTACTCGACAGCGTGATGTTCTGCGACGGCGCCAACGCCTTCATCGTGACGACCGAGGAGAACGCGAAGCGCCTGGGTCTGACGAAGATGGTGTACCCGGTCGCCTATGGCGAAGTCACCAACTTCAACGGCGCCGACCCGCTGGCTGACATCACGCGCTCGGGCTTTACGAAGATCGGCCCCGAGGTGCTGCGCAAGGCGGGGCTGGCGCCCAAGGACGTGCGCATGTTCCAGCCCTACGACGACTTCACCATCGCCGTGATGATGCAGTTCGAGGCATTCGGTTTCTGCGAACCTGGCGAGGGCTGCGCCTACACGCTGCGCTCCGACCTGTCCTTCGACGGTGAGCTGCCGCTCAACACCGGCGGCGGGCAAATCTCGGCCGGCCAGCCGGGGCTCGCAAGCGGCGGGCTCAACCTCGCCGAGGCCGTGCGCCAGATGTTCGGCGAAGGCGGCAGCCGCCAGGTGAAGGACCCGCACAATGCGCTGGTCACGGGCATCGGCGTGATCCCTTACGGCCGCAACTGGGGGACCAGCTCGGCCATGGTCCTGGAGGCATGAAGAGCATGAGCGACACCACGAACACCACCCCCGTCCCGCCGGCCGCGCCGGCTCGCCCGATCCCGAAGCAAGGCGTCTACGTCGACAGCAAGCCTTTTTGGGACGGCATCGCCCAGGGCAAGCTGGTGCTGCAGTACTGCACCGTCGCCAGACGATTCCAGCACTACCCGAAGCCTGTCAGCGGCTTCACCGGGCGCCGCACGCTCGAGTGGCGCGAGGTCGCGGGCACCGGCACGATCTACGCATGCACCGTGGTGCGCATTCCGGGGCCCGGCGTCGAGGGGCGAATTCCGCTGTGCGTGGCGACCGTCGAGCTGGACGAGGGCGTGCGCATCATCGCCAACGTGCTGCGCTGCGCTCCAAGCGATCTGGCGATCGGGCGGCGCGTCAAGCTGGCGGTGGACCAGCTCGCGCCCGAGCATGCGTACCCGGCCTTCGAACTCGCCTAGGGAGCGTCATGCGTCTCGAACATTTCATGGCGGCGCACGCTCTGCGCACGCCCGCCAAGCCCGCCGTGGTGGTCGGTGCGCAGACGTTGAGCTATGGCGAGCTGCAGTCGAGCTCGCGCTCGCTGGCCGCAGGCCTGCGTCGCGCCGGCGTGGTGCAGGGCGATCGCATCGTGGTCTACCTGCCCAACTGCGTGGAGTTCGTCCAGATCATGTACGCCGCCTTCTCGGTCGGCGCCATCGTGATCCCGGTGAACACCCGCAACACGCCGCGCGAACTGGTCTATTTCGCGCAGGACAGCCAGGCTCGCGTGCTGGTGTTCCATGCCGACAGCGCGGCGGCCATTGACGCGCTGTCCGGCGACCTGCGCGGCATCCGCCGCGTGGCGGTGGGCGGCGAGGTGGCGGGCGCTGAATCCTTCGAGACGCTGCGCACGCGCTCCGACGAGCGCCTGCCCGAGCTGGCGCTGTCGTCCGACGACGCCATGATCCTCTACACCTCCGGCACCACCGGCAAGCCCAAGGGAGCGATCCTGACGCATGCCAACTTCGTGATCGGCAATGCCTTCGTCAATGCGGTGGAGTGGGGCGTGACGGTGCACGACGTGTTCCTGGTCACGACCCCGCTCGCGCACCGCACCGGGCTGGCGCGGCTGATGAACTCCATGTGTCTCGGCGCCAAGCTGGTGGTGATGGAGCGCTTCGACGCGCAGGCGGCCGTCGACACCATCGAGCGCGAGCAGGTGAGCGCCGCCGGCATGGTGCCGACCGTCGCGCGCATGCTGATGCCGGTGCTCGAGCAGCAGGCCGCGCGTTGCGCGAGCCTGCGCCACATCATCGTGACAGGCGAGGCCTTCCCGGTGGAGCTCAAGCGCCGCATGATCGGCTACCTCCCGAACGCGCGGCTCCATTCCTTCTTCGCGATGACCGAGGTCGGCTCGGTCACGGTGCTCGACCACGAGGAGCAGTTCACTCACCCGTCATCGGTCGGCCGCGTGACGCCGGGCGTGCAGGTGAAGCTGGTCGACGACACGGGGCAGCAGGTCTCGGTCGACGATGTGGGCGAGATCCTGGTGCGCTCCGGCGAGGCCGGGCGCTTCACCACCATGAGGGGCTACTTCGGCCGCCCCGAGGCGACCTCCGCGACCATCATCGACGGCTGGGTCCACACCGGCGACATGGGGCGCTTCGATGCTGACGGCTACCTCTACATTGTCGACCGGAAGAAGGACATGGTGCTCAGCGGCGGCTTCAACATCTACACCAAGGAAGTGGAGCAGGTGTTGGTCGAGCATGCCGACGTGGCCGACGCTGCGGTGGTCGGCGTGCCCGACGAGATCTTCGGCGAGGCGGTGGCGGCCTTCATCGAGCGCCGGCCGGGCCGGGTGGTGGACGCCGAGGCGATCCAGGAGCACGCCAAGTCGCGCATCGCGAGCTACAAGAAGCCGAAGCACGTGTTCTTCGTCGATGCGCTGCCGCGCAACGGCGTGGGCAAGGTGCTGAAGGGCGAATTGCGCGAGATGGCGCTGACGCGCCTGCTTCAGCCGGTGAGCTGAGCGGGACGGACGTCATGCTGAGACCCGAATCTGCCGCGGACGCGGACTTCCGCGCCGAGGTGCGCGGCTGGCTGGAAGCGCACACGCCCGCCGCGCTTCGTCACAAGACATTTCGCCCGCTGCCGGTCGACGGCATGCCGTGGTACCGCGCCCTGTCACAGCGCGGCTGGATCGCGCCGCACTGGCCGCGCTCGCACGGAGGCATGGGCGCGAGCCCGGTCCGGCAGGTCATCCTGATGGAAGAGATGGCGCGTGCCGGCACGCCCGACATCCCCACGCAGGGGTTGAACCACATCGGTCCGCTGCTCATCGCGCGCGGCACGCCAGCGCAGCAGCAGCGCCACCTGCCGCCCATCCTGGCCGGCGATGCGATCTGGTGCCAGGGCTATTCCGAGCCCGACTCCGGCTCCGACCTCGCGAGCCTGCGTACCCGCGCCGAAGTGCGCGGCGACACGCTGGTCGTCAACGGCCACAAGATCTGGACCACCTGGGGTCACCATGCCGACTGGATGTTCGCGCTGGTGCGCACCTCCGGCGCCGGCAAGCCGCAGCACGGCATCACCTTCGTGCTGATCGACATGGCCACGGCGGGCATCCGCCGCCGGCCGATCCGCACCATCGCCGGCGACGAGGAATTCGCCGAGGTCTTCCTTGACGACGTGCACGTGCCGCTGGAGAACGTGGTCGGCGAGATCGACAGGGGCTGGCAGGTCGCGACCGCCGTGCTGAGCGAGGAGCGCCTGCGCATCGGCTCGCCCGCGCAGGCGCTGCGTGCCCGGGAGCGGCTGCGCATGATGCTGCGTCACGCGCCGGCCCGCAGCGTGCGCGAGAGCGTGCGGGAGGCGGCCGCGCTGGCCGAGGTCGAGGTGGAGACGCTCGTAGCCGCCTACCTCGACGCGGCTGAGGCGGCCGAGGATGCGCCGGCCGGCGCCGTCGACAGCTCCTATCTGAAGCTGCTGGCCACCGAGACCGTGCACCATCTGCTCGACCTGGTGCGCGAGGTGGCCGGCCCGGCCGCCGCGCTGCGCGAACCGGTGCGTGCGGGCGACGACCTGCTGGATACGAGCGAGATGTTCCTGCAGGCGCGCCGCCTGGGCATCTACGGCGGCAGCAGCGAGGTGCAGCGCAACATCATCGCCACGCGGGTGCTCGGACTCCCGGCGGCCGCCGGCAAGCCATGAACGCGGAGCACATCGCGCAGCTGCGCATGATCGGCGAGAGCGCCGCGAGCTTCGCGGCTGCCCACGGCGGCAGCGCCCGCGCGCGCCGGGTGCACGAGGGCGCCTCGGCGTGGGACGCGGCGACGTGGAAGGCGATCGCCGCACTGGGCTGGCCCGGCATCGCCGTGCCCGAGGACAAGGGTGGCCTGGGCCTCGGCGCGCCGGCGCTGGCCGTGGTGGCGGAGCAGGCGGGGCGCGCCTTGATGATGGTACCCCTCAGCATGGGCATCGCGGCCGCCGGTGTGCTCGCTCAAGGTGCGGGTCCGGCCGGCGAGGCGCTGGGCGCGCTGCTGAGCGGCGACGCGCATGTGGTGCTGGCCGACGGTACTGCCGACGATGGCGACGGCGCCGTCTGTGCATCGCTGGTACCCGACGGCGAGGCGGCCTCGGCATGGCTGGTGGCGACCGGAGAGGGAGAGGCCTTCGGTGCGCGGATCGTCCGTTTCGATACCCCGGGCGCCGTGCGCAGCGATTGCGCGGCGGTCGACGGCAGCCGGCTCGCCGATGCCGCCATCGCGCATTCCGCCTGGGCCGGCGCGCCGCGCGTGCTGTCGGGCCTGGCGGGAGAGGCCGCCTGGAAGCGGGCGCGCAACCTGCAGCGGCTCGGCGATGCGGCCTACCTTTGCGGGCTGATGGACGCCGCGCTGCAGCTCGCCCTCGACTACATGCGGCTGCGCCGGCAGTTCGGCGTGCCCATCGGCAGCTTCCAGGCGCTGCAGCATCGCGCCACCGCCTGCCATGTCGACGCGTCGGCCACCCGCGCGCTGGCGCACGAGGCGGCGCGCGCCTTCGGCAGCGCGCGAGAGGCCTGGGCCGCGGCCGCCAGCGTGCATCGTGCAGCCGCGGCGGCGCTGCGCGTCACGAAGGAAGTCGTCCAGTTCCATGGCGCCATCGGCTTCGCCGACGAGTACGACGCAGGCCTCTATCTGCGGCGGGCGATGACGGTCGGCGCGCGGCACGCCGGCGTGCTCGCGAGCCACGTGTCGAAGGAGCGGGACTGAACCGGTCTAGCCCCGCAGCATCGACACCGTCAGCTTCGGCGACAACGCCTCCGGGCTCACCTGCAGCTCGATCAGGGCCGGCTTGCCGGCCGAGCGGGCGCGCTCCAGCGCCGCGGGGAAGTCGCCGGTGCGCGTCACGGTCTCGCCGTGCGCGCCATACGAGCGCGCCAGCGCGGCGAAGTCGGGGTTTCTCAGCGAGGTGCCCCATACGTTGCCCGGATGGTGTCGCTCCTGGTGCATGCGGATGCTGCCGTACATGCCGTTGTTGACGACGATGACGATCACGTTCAGCGCGTACTGCACGGCCGTCGCCAGCTCCTGGCCGTTCATCAGGAAGCAGCCGTCACCCGCGAAGCAGAGCGCGGTGCGCCCGGGGTGCACCAGCTTCGCGGCGATGGCCGCGGGCAGGCCGTAGCCCATGGCGCCGCTGGTCGGCGCGAGCTGGGTGCGCATGCCGCGGTAGCGCCAGAAGCGCTGCACCCACAGGGTGTAGTTGCCTGCGCCGTTGCTGACGATGGTGTCGGCCGGCAGCGTGTCGCGAAGGTGGACCATGATGTGCCCCAGGTCGACGTCGCCTGGCATGCTCGCCGGAGGCTCGATGTGGTCGAGCTGATCGGCGCGCGCGGCGCGCGTCCAGTCGCTCCAACGCGCGGGGCCCGCCGGTCTCAGCGCCCGCGCGGCGCGTGCGAAAGCCGGCATCGAGGCGTTCACCGGCACGTCGGCGTGGTAGACGTGGCCGAGCTCGCCGGGATCGGCGTGCACGTGCACGAGCCGCTGCTTCGGGTGCGGCACCTCGAGCAGCGCATAGCCCTGTGTCGTGGTCTCGCCCAGGCGCGCGCCGACGGCGATGACCAGGTCCGCATCGCGCACGCGCTGCGCGATGCGCGGGTCCATGCCCAGGCCGGCCTCGCCGATGTAGCGGTCGTCGAAGTTGTCGATCAGGTCCTGCCGGCGAAACGCACATGCCACCGGCAGGTCGAAGTTCGATGCGAAGGCGGTGATGTCGGCGCTGGCCTCGCGCGTCCAGCCCCCGCCGCCGAGCACCACCAGCGGCCGCTCGGCGCGCTGCAGCTCGGCCGCCAGCCCGTCCATCGCTTCCTGCGTCGGCGCGGCGCCGCTGCGGCGGTAGCGCGGCGCGTCCGGCACCGCGACGAGGTCAGTCAGCATGTCCTCGGGCAGCGCCAACACCACCGGGCCGGGCCGGCCCGAGGTCGCGACGTGGAAGGCGCGGCTGATGTACTCGGGCAGCCGCCGCGCGTCGTCCACCTGGTCGACCCACTTGGCGATGTGGCCGAACATGTGGCGGTAGTCGATCTCCTGCCAGGCTTCGCGTCCCAACGCGTCGCGGCCCACCTGGCCGATGAAGACGATCAGCGGCGTCGAGTCCTGCCGTGCGGTGTGGACGGCGATGCTCGCGTTGGTGGAGCCCGGCCCGCGCGTGACGAAGCAGATGCCCGGCTCGCCGGTGAGCTTGCCGTGCGCCTCGGCCATGTGCGCGGCGCCGCCTTCCTGGCGGCAGACGATGAGGCGGATGGCTTCGCGCGCGTGGTACAGCGCGTCGATCACGGCCAGGAAGCTTTCGCCCGGCACGCAGTAGGCGGTGTCGATGCCGTGGATGCGCAATGCATCGACCAGGATCTGGCCGCCGGTGCGTTCGGGGAGTGTGGGGGTTGTCATGATGCCTTCAGCAATGGGGCAGGATGGATGAAGGCCGCGCGCTCGCCATCCTGCAGCGGCAGCCGGTCGTCGCGCACCAGCCAGTCGGGGCCGAGCTGCCGCACATCTGCGCAGCCGAGCAGGGCCTGGTCGGTGTCGATCTCGCGCCGCAGCAGCGCCAGCGCATGCGCCGCACCGGCTTCGCCGCCGGCCGCGAGACCGTACATCGCCGGGCGTCCGACGAAGACGGCACGGGCACCCAGCGCCAGCGCCTTGAGCACGTCGGTGCCGCGGCGCACGCCGCCATCGAGCAAGACCGTCAGCTGCGGCGCGGCGGCGACGATGGCCGGCAGCACGTCGAGCGGTGCGACCGCGCCGTCGAGCTGGCGGCCGCCGTGATTCGACACGAAGATGCCGTCGGCGCCGATGCGATGCGCAGCGAGCGCGTCCTCGGGCCGCAGCAGGCCCTTGACCAGCAGCCGGCCCGGCCAGCGCTCGCGGATGCGCGCGACCTCGTCCCAGGTCATGGCGGCGCGGCCCGCGCGGTGGTCGCCCTTGGCGGCGGTGATGATGCGGCCACCCCGCGTCGCGGTGAAATTCTCGAAGCGCGGGACGCCCTGCTTCCACAGCGTGCGTGCGAAAGTCTCGACCATCCAGCGCGGGCGCGCCAGCCCGCCGGCCAGAAGCCTCGGCGTGAAGCGCAATGGAATGCTGAAGCCGTTGCGCAACTCGTTTTCGCGCACCGACGCGATCTGGACGTCGACGGTGATAACGAGCGTGGCAACCCCGGCAGCCTTCAGTCGCGCGAGCAGCGGGTCGATCACCGCATGCTGCGCCGGCAGGTAGGCCTGGTACCAGGTGCCCGGCGCCTCGCGCATCACCCGCTCCAGCGGGACGGTCGACGCGGCGCTGAGCACCGAGGGCACGCCGGCCTTCGCCGCCGCGCGCGCGAGCGCCACGTCGCCGTCGAAGCAGCACAGTCCCGACACGCCCATCGGCGCGACGCCGACCGGCGATGCATGCGTCGTGCCGAAGAGATCGACCGATTGCGTGCGCTTTGACACGTCGACCAGCGGCCGCGTGAGGAAGCGCCAGCGACCGAAGGCGGCTCGGTTCGCGTCGAGCGACGCATGGTCTTCCGATCCGCCGCTGACATAGCCGTGGATGCTGGGCGGCAGGCGTCGGCGCGCGGCGTCGGCGAGCTCGGCGATGGAAAGGGCGCGTTCAGCCCGCATCGCCGCTCAGCTGCCCTTGAAGCTCGGCTTGCGCTTGCCGTGGAAGGCCTCCACGCCCTCGCGGAAGTCGTCGGAGCTGCGCAGGCGGCTGTAGCTGTGGCCTTCGAGTTCGATCGACACGCTGAGCGTCGCGTCCTCCGTGTCGTTCAACAGCTTCTTGGCCGTGCGCTGCGCGAGCGGTGAGAAGGTGCGCAGCTCGTCGACCAGGCGGTCGGTCGCGGCTTCGAGCTCCGCGTCGGCCACGCACTCGGTGGCCACGCCCCATTCGTAGGCCTGCTTGCCGGGGATGCGGCGCGAGCGCATCACGATGTCCTTGGTACGGGTGATGCCGACCATCTTCTGCAGGCGCGCGGAGCCGCCGGAGCCCGGGATCTGGCCGAGCTTCTGCTCGGGCAGGGCGTAGAGGGTGGTCTCGGTCACGATGCGGAAGTCGCAGGCGAGCGAAATCTCGAAGCCGACGCCGAAGCAGTAGCCGCGGTTGGCGGCGATCACCGGCTTGCTGCAGCGCGCCGGTGCGGCGATGTTCCATGCCAGTTTCGACACGTGCTCGGGCGAAGCCTCGAGAAAGCCCTTGATGTCGCCGCCGCTGGAAAAATGCCCGCCCTCGGCGCGCAGCACGATCACGCGCACTGCCGGGTTCTCATCGAGCGACTCGATGACCAGGCGCAGCTGGTCGCGCTGCGGCATCGAGATGATGTTGAAAGGCGGGCGCTGCAGCACGATGTCGGCGCGTTCGCGCGCGGCGTCGATCTCGACGCGGAAGCCGTCGAGCTTCTCGAGCAGGGTATGGGCAGGGTGGGCGAGCTGGGTCATGTCGTTTCCTCGGGGACGAAGGTGGATGAAAGGGGGGGCTCAGGTGCCGAAGGTCGGGCGCTGCAGTCCTTCCCAGCGGCGCACGAGGTCGTGGTGCTCGATGTCGAACAGGTCGAGCACGCGGCCGACCGTGTGGTCGACCATGGCTTCGATGGAGTCCGGCCGCGCGTAGAAGGCGGGCACCGGTGGAAACACGATGCCGCCCATCTCGGTGACGGCCGTCATGTTGCGCAGGTGCGCGAGGTTGAAGGGGGTCTCGCGCGCCATCAGCACGAGGCGGCGGCGTTCCTTCAGGATCACGTCGGCGGCGCGGCTGATCAAGTTGTCGGCCAGGCCGTGCGCCACGCTGGCCAGCGTCTTCATGGAGCAGGGCGCGATCACCATGCCGGCGGTGCGGAACGAGCCACTGGAGACGGCCGCGCCGATGTCCTTCACGTTGTGCACCACGTCGGCCAAGGCCTCGATGTCGGCGCGCTTCATGTCGATTTCCTGCGAGGCGGTCAGCGCGCCCGACGAGGACATCACCAGGTGCGTCTCCCAATCGGGCATGGCGCGCAGCAGCTGCAGCAGGCGCACGCCGTAGATGGTGCCGCTCGCGCCGGTGATGGCGACGATGAGGCGCTTCCTCTGGCTCATCGCACGGCTCCGGCGGCGAAGTCCACGCGCGCGGCCGTGTCGATCACCGCCGCGAGGTCGACCTCGTCCTCGCCCGGCACGCGCACCTTGGTGAAGACATGCTCGTGGTAGACCACCGGCCTAGTGGCGTCCAGCCCCATCTTGGCACTCAGGCCCTGCAGGTGCGGCGGCGGCGCGGTGCCGTCGCCGAAGTCCTGGCCGACGGTGGTCGACGGATCGAGCACCGAGCCCTGGGCGCCTTGGATCACGACCAGGTCGCGGTCGGCCTGGAAGCGCGTCGCCACGGCCCACTCGACCTGCTGCGGCTCGTGCACCTGCACGTCGTCGTCGACCACGATCACCTGCTTGATGTCGTAGTGCGCGCCGAAGGCGGCGCAGATCACGTTCTTCGGCTGGCCCTCGTGCGTCTTGCGAATCTTCACGTACAGGTGGTAGCGGCCGACGCCGCCGATGGCCAGGTGCACGTCGAGCACGTTCGGGAAGCTGCGCTGCAGGTGCGCCAGCAGCGTGGCTTCCCGGGGGATCGATCCGAGCAGCAGGTGCTCCATCTCGGCCGGCACGATGGTGTGGTAGATCGGGTCGCGCCGGTGCGTGATGGCATCGACCTGGATCACCTCGCGGTGCTCGCGCGCGCTGTAGTACTTGGGGAATTCGCCGAAGGGGCCTTCGGGCTCCTTCACGCCCGGCAGGATGCGGCCCTCGATCACGATCTCGCTGTCGGCCGGCACGCGCACTTCGTTGGTCAGGCACTTCGTCACGCGCAGCGGCGCGCCGTGCAGCGCGCCCGCGATCTCCAGTTCGTCGCAGTCGATCGGCGCGATGGCCTGCGAGGCCAGCAGCGTGAGCGGGTCGATGCCGATCACGACCGCGACTTCCAGCGCCGCGTTGCGCGCCTCGGCCGCCTTGTAGAAGGCCCACAGGTGGCGCGGCAGCATCAGGATCGCCATGCGCTCCCTGGAATGCACCTGGATGCGGTTGATCGACACGTTCTGCACGCCGGTCGCCGGGTTGCGGGCGATTACCAGGCCGGCCGTGATGTAGGGGCCGTTGTCGTGCTCGCTGTGCGTGGGCACCGGCAGTACCTCGCGCACGTCGCGGTCGCGATGCACCACCTGCTGGCAGGGGGCCTCACCCTTGGTCACTTCCTGCCAGCGCAGGGGACGCTCCGCCGCGTCGCGGAAGCGCTGCAGCAGTTCGGACTCCGGCACGCCCATGGCCTCGGCGATCCAGGCGCGACGCGACATGAAGCCGGACACCACCGGCACCGCGTGGCCGCCCGGCTTGGGGAAGTAGGCGGCCTGCCGGCCGTCGAGGCGCTTGGCGATGGCGGCCAACGTGTGCTGCAACGGCGTGTCTTCGCGCATGACCGCGACGCGGCCGCTGTCGCTCAGGTGGGCGAGCCAGCGGCGCAGATCGGTGAAGGGCGCGCCCTGTGATGTCGACGTCGAGGAGGTAGTCATGGATATTCTCCGGCCTGGGGAAGGTGTGGCGAGGCGGCGGCGCTCAGGCCGCTGGGGTATCGGGATGGCTGCCGAGCGCTTCGTATTCGCCGGCGACGAGCTTGCGCCGCAGGATCTTTCCGACCGGCGACTTGGGGATCTCCGCGACGAAGACGTATTCGCGCGGACGCTTGAAGTTGGGCAGGTCGGAGCTGCGGCAGTGTGCGTCGAGCGTCTGCGCGTCGAGCCCGGCCTCTTCGCCGCTGCGGGTCACGAAGGCCACCACGCGCTGGCCCCAGCGCTCGTCCGAGAGCCCGGCCACCGCGACTTCGCCAACGCCGGGGCACAGCGAGATGACCGACTCGATGTCTACCGGAGAGATGTTCTCGCCGCCGCTGATGATCATGTCGTCGACGCGGCCGGTGACATAGAGATCGCCGTCGTCGTCGAAGTAGCCGATGTCGCCGGTGTGGTACCAGCCGTTGCGCAGCGCGCGGGCGTTGGCGTCGGGCCGGTTCCAGTAGCCCTCGAAGGCCTCGTCGCCGCGCAGGTCCGCGATGATCTCGCCTTCCTCGTTGGGGCCGACGCGGTCGTCCGCGCCGGTCGCGTCGAGCCGCACGATGCGCAGCCGCGTGTTGAGGCCGGCGCGTCCCGCGCTGCCGGGCTTCTTCACCGCGTCCTGGTCGATCGAGACGGTGTAGATCTCCGACGAGCCGTAGTGGTTGACGAAGAGCTCGGGGCGGAAGGCGCGCGTCAGGCGCTGCAGCAGCGCGTCGTTCATCGGCGCACCGGCGAAGCCCAGCTTGGTGACCGACGCGATGTCCTCGCCCGGCCCGTCGCCGCCGCCGGCGCGCTGCCGTTGCGTCAGCATGTCGTGATAGAGCGTCGGCACGAGGTAGAGGCAGGTGATGCGCTCGCGCGCGATCAGCGCCAGTGCGGCCTGCGTGTCGAAGCGCGGCAGGCAGACGAAGGTGCCGTCCACCAGCGCCATCGCGAGCAGGGAGCGCACGCCCATCGTGTGATAGAGCGGCATCACGCCGAGCGTGCGTTCGCCGCGGCGGTAGAGGTTCTGCGCCACGTGCGCCAGCGCGGCGGCGCGCTCCTGGCGGTGGCGCCTCGGCACACCCTTGGGCTTGCCGGTGGTGCCGGAGGTGTAGAGCATCAAAGACACGTCGTCGGCCTCGGCGGCGGATTCCAGCGCGGCGGCTTCGCCGTCCAGCAGGGCGCTCCAGGTCAGCGTCGCATCGTCGCCTTCCAACGCGCCCACGCCGATGCGCGGCACGGCGCGCGCGCCGCTGCTGTACTGTGTGGCCGCTTCGCTCGCGGCCTCGAAGACAAGGGCCTTGGCGCCCGCGTCGGCCAGGCAGTAGTCGATCTCCTCCGGCTTGGCGCGCCAGTTGAGCGGGACGATCACCACGCCGACGAACTGGCAGGTCCAGTGGAGCGTCGCCGCCTCGTGGCGGTTCTGCAGCACCGAGAGCAGCCGGTCGCCGCGCGACAGGCCGAGCTTGCGCAGGCCGGCGGCGGCGCGCGCCACCTGGTCTCGCCACTGTGCATAGGTCAGGCGAACGCCGTCGTCCACCAGCGCGAGCGCGTGGGGACTGCGCTCCACGCTTTGAAGGAATGTGGTTGCGAGGTCGAGCATCTCAGTTTTCCGCCGGGAGGGGTTGGGCGCCGGCGGCGGTGCGGCGCAGGGCGGCGGTCTCGAGCACCGCCTGGACGATGGGCGTGTAGCCGGTGCAGCGACAGAGGTGGCCGGAGAGCATGTCGCGCACCTCGGCCTCGCTCGGGTCGGGGCGGCGGCGCAGGTAGTCGTCGCAGGACATCAGGATGCCGGCGGTGCAGAAGCCGCACTGCAGCGCATGGTGGCGCTTGAAGGCCTCCTGCAGGTCGGAGAGCGGGCCGTCGGCATCGCACAGGCCTTCGACCGTGGCGACGTGGCGGCCTTCGGCCTGCACCGCGAGCGTCATGCACGAGCGGCCGGCGATGCCGTCGATCTGCACCGTGCAGGCGCCGCACACGCCGTGCTCGCAGCCCACATGCGTGCCGGTGGCGCCCAGTCCCTCGCGCAGGAAGTCCGACAGCAGCATGCGCGGCGTGCAGGGCGCACTGCGCGCGGTGCCGTTGAGTTGCAGCCGCACCGTGTGCAGGCTGTCGCGGCCGATCTGTTTCATGAGCGGTTCTCCGTGACCCGGGCGAGCACCTGTGCGCCGAGCCTGCGCACCAGGTGACGCCGGAAGGTGGCGCTGGCGTGCGCGTCGTCCTGCGCCTCCAGCTCCCAGGCGAAGTCGTTGAGGGCGCTGTCGAGGTCGGCGCCACGCAGGCCGGCGGGCCATTGCGCGAGCCGCGGCCGGTCGGCCACACCGCCCACGGCCAGGCGCAGCCCGCGCCCATCGGTTGTGGCCGCGGCCGACACGATGGCGAAGTCGCCGTGCCGCGCCGAGAACTCGGTGAAGGCGCTGCGCTGGCCGGCAGCGGCCAGCGGGAAGCGCACCTCGGCCAGCAGCTCGTCCGGTGCGCGCGCTGTCATCAGCATGCCCTGGAAGAAATCCGCGGCCGGCAGCGTGCGGCGCTTCGAGGCGCTGCGCAGCACGACTTCGCCGCCGAGCGCCAGCAGCACCAGCGGAATCTCCGCGCTCGGGTCGGCATGCGCGACCGAGCCGCAGATGGTTCCACGGTTGCGGATCTGGAAGTGAGAGATGAAGGGGAGGGCCTGCGCCAGCAGCGGGACCTCCTGCACGAGCGACTGGCGCCACTCGACGCTGCCCTGCGTAGCCGCCGCGCCGACAGCGAGCATGCCGCCGTCCACGCGCACGTAGTCGAGGTCGGCGGTGCGCGAGATGTCGATCAGCGCGCTGGGCTGGGCCAGGCGCATGTTGAGCACGGCCATCAGCGACTGGCCGCCGGCGAGGATGCGCGCATCGGCACCCAGCGCACGCAGCTGCTGCACGGCCTCGTCGGCCGATTCGGCGCGCACGTAGTCGAAGGCCGCGGGCTTCACTTCGTGCCTCCGAGCATGCGCAGCAGGCGACGCCACCACGGATCGGCCACCGCCGCCGCGCCCTGGCCGCCGGCCTGCCGGCCGAGCTGCTCGAACAGCTGCTTGAGCACGATCTTGGCCGCGCCCTCGAGCATGCGCCCGCCGACCGCAGCGACCTTGCCCGAGACCTCGGCCTCGTAGTCGTAGCGCAGCAGCGTGCCGCCCTCCTTGGGCGCGAGCGAAACCAGGCCGCTGCCCTTGGCAGCGCCCATGCTCGACAGGCCCGAGCCGGCGAGCCGCAGGCGCTGAGGCGCCTCGATCTCGCTGAGCGCGATCTCTGCCGCGTAGCGTGCCTTGATCATGCCGACACCTACCGTCACGTCGGCGCGATAGCGGTTCGGCCCGACCGGCTCCAGCGCGTTGCAGCCAGGGATGACGCGGGCCAGCGCGGCCGGGTCGAGCAGCACGGCGAACACCGCTTCGGGCGTGGCGGGCAGCAGGATCTCGCCCCGCGCCGACAGTGCCTTGCCCTTGCTCCCTTTCAGATTCGCCACTGGCTCCGAAGTCGGCATGGCTGCGGCGACGCTGCCTGCGGATGGCGGCGGGTCGTTCATGCCCAGCAGTTGCATCACGCGCGAGGGCGTGAGCGGCAGTACGATGTCGGCGCGGCCGAGCGCATCGGCCACCGCGTTGGCGATGCAGGGCGGCGTGCTCATGTTGTTGCCTTCGCCCAGGCCCTTGGCGCCCAGCGGCGTGAAGGGGCTGGGCGTTTCCAGGTGCAGGATCACGGGGTCGGGCACCTCGCAGGTGGTCGGCACCAGGTAGTCGGCGAAGGTGCCCGACTGGAAGCTGCCGTCGGCGCCGTAGCGAAACTCCTCCATCAGCGCCGCGCCCAGCCCCTGCGCAAAGGCGCCGCGAATCTGGCCATCGGCCAGCGCGGGGTTGAGCAGGGTACCGGCGTCGTGCGTGGTGACGTAACGGTCGATGCGCACGCGGCCGGTGTCGCGGTCGACTTCCACTGCGCAGATGTCGAAGGCGAAGCCGTAGGCGGCCGAGGTGTTGACGCGATCCTCATCGTCGGGCGCCGTGAGTTGCGGCGGGGTCCAGAACGCCGTCTCGCGCAGGCCGGGGTCGGTTCCTGCCGGCAGCAGGCCCGGTGCCCAGTGCGGACTGGCAGCGAAGCGGGCAAAGGGCAAGCTGTGTTCGGGTGCGTGCCTGGCGTAAACCTTGCCCTCGGCGAACACGATGTCCGCCGCCGCACAGCCGAGCGCCGCCGCGGCAATGACGGACAGCTTGTCGCGCAGCCGCACGCATGCGAGGTGCAGGGTGCCGGCCACGGCGCCGGCGAACCGGCTCGAGTAGTTGCCCGCTGCCACCGACCAGGCATCCTTCTGTGTGTCGAACTCGACGTTGACCGACACTTCGGCCGGCTCGACGCCGAACACATCGGCCACCACCTGCGCGCACACCGTGCGATGGCCTTGGCCCGCCGGCGACGAGGCGATCACTGCGGTAAGCCCGCCCAGCGGATCGATGCCCACGGTCGCGGCAGCGATGGCGCCGTTCTTCGGGCCCGCCCTGGCGCGCTGCTCGCGCGGCATCACGGTCGTGATGTAGCCCATGTTCGATACCGAAGGCTCGACGATGGCCGCGAAGCCGATGCCGTAGAGCCTGCCTTCCGCGCGTGCCGCTTCCTGCCGCAGGCGCAGCTCGGCCAGCCCTCCGTCGCGCACTGCCAGGTCGAGGGCAGTCTGGTAGTCGCCGGAGTCGATCAGCGCGCCGGCCGCTGCGCGGTAGGGGAAGGCATCGCGCGTGATGAAGTTGCGGCGATACACGTCGAGCGGGTCGATCCCCAGCTCGACCGCGATGCGCTGCACCAGGCGTTCGAGCGCGAAATACACCTGCGGTCCGCCAAAGCCGCGCACCAGGCCGGTGGGTGTCTTGTTGGTGAGCACCACCCTGTTGCGTACGCGCAGGTTCTCGATGGCATAGGCGCCGGTGAGGCAGCCGTGCATGCGATAGAAGGTCGCCGGCTCCGGCGCGCGCAGGTAGCCGCCGCAGTCGTCGAACTGGTCGAGCGACAGCGCCGTGATGCGCCCGTCGGCTTCCACCGCGGCCTCGGCATGGCACAGCCGGCCCGTGGCCGAGGTGGCCGCGCTCAGGTGCTCGAGCCGGTCTTCGACCCATTTCACCGGGGCGCCGGCCTTGCGTGCGGCCAGGCACATCAGCACGGCCGGTGCCATCACCGCCTGCTTGACGCCGAAGCTGCCGCCCGAATCGGCGAAGGTACGGTGCCGCAGCCGGTTGCCGGGCACCTTGAGCGCCATCGCCATCACGGTATGCAGCGAGAAGGGGCCCATGAAGTTGGACTGGATGTCGTAGCCGTCCTGCTCCGACATGAACTCGGCGATGACCACCGCGGTCTCTATCGGCGTGCAGGAGTTTCGCGGGTAGTGCACGCTGAGCGCCACGCGGTGCGGCGCGGCGGCAAAGGCCGCGTCCGGGTCGCCGTAGCAGAAAGAACGGTCGCTCACCACGTTGCTGCCCACGCGCTCGTGCAGCACCGGTGCGCCAGCGGCGGCGGCCGACTCGATGTCGACGACGGCGGGAAGCTGTTCGTAGTCGGCCTCCAGCAACTCCAGCGCGTCCTCGGCGAGGTAGCGGCTCTCGGCCACCACCACCGCGACCGGCTCGCCGGCATAGCGCACCTTGTCCACGGCCAGCGCCCACAGTTCCATCGGCTGCTTGACGCCGACGATGAAGGGCTTGGACCAGCGCTGCACGTCCGCGCCCGTGAGCACCGCGCGCACGCCGGGCATGGCTTCGGCTCGCGCAGTGCGCACGGCCAGCAGGCGCGCGTGTCCATGCGGCGAACGCAGCACGGCCGCGTGCAGCGTGTCGCTGCGCACGGGCGCGTCGTCGCCATAGCGGCCGCGGCCGGTGAGAAGCGCGCGGTCTTCCACGCGCTCGGCCGGGCGGCCGAGATGGGGACGCGCGGGCGCGTCGGCGAGGGCAGGTACGCTCATCAGCACAGGGTTCACTCCGCCTTGATGCCGGCCTTCTGGACCACCGGCGCCCACTTCGCGTCCTGCGCCTGGAAGAACTTCTCGAAGTCGCCCACCGAGCCGCCCAGCACCTCGACGCCCTGCGCCGCGAAGATGGCCTTCACGTCGTCCGACTTCAGCGCCTTCTGCAGTTCCGCGTTGAGCTTTTCGAGGACCGGCTTCGGCGTGCCCCTGGGCGCAGCCAGGCCGTACCACACCGCGACCTCGAAACCGGGATAGCCCTGCTCGGCCACCGTGGGGACATCGGGCACCGCCGCCAGGCGCTTCGGGGTCGTCACGGCCAGCGCGCGCATCTTGCCGGCCTTCACGTGGGGCAGGGCATTGGGCAGGTTGTCGAACATGACGTCGACCTGGCCTCCAAGCAGGTCGGTCACCATCGGCGCGCTGCCCTTGTACGGAATCTGGTTCATGTCCGTGCCCGTCACGCTCTTGAAGTACTCCATCGCGAGATGCAGCGAGGTGCCGTTGCCGGCCGAGGCATAGTTCAGCTTGCCGGGGTTGGCCTTGGCGTTGGCGATCAGGTCGGCCATCGACTTGACGGGCGAATCGGCGCGCACCAGCAGCAGGTTGGGCGTCTGCCCGCCGAGGATGACCGGCACGAAGTCCTTCTTGGTGTCGTAGGGCAGCCTGGTGTAGACGTACTGGTTGACCACCAGCGGGAAGCCGACCACCACCAGGGTGTAGCCATCGGGCGCAGCCTTGGCGCCGGCGTCGGTGCCGAGCACGGTGCCCGCGCCCGGCTTGTTCTCGACCACTGCCGGCTGGCCCAGGCCGTCCTGGAGCTTGCGCGCGAAGACGCGCGCCATCGTGTCGTTGAAGCCGCCCGGCGTGTACGGCACGATGATGCGGATCGGCTTGTCCGGGTAGTTGCCTGGCTGGGCCTGGACGGCGGGCAGCGCGAGCGCCATGGCGATGGCCGCGAGGCCATGGAGGAAGGTCTTCTTGTGCATGGTGTCTGCGTTCCTGTGGATCGGGTGCGTGGTGTTGCGGCTCAGGCCGTGCCGACCTGCTGGTAGATGTGCTTGATTTCCTGGAAGTCGATCAGCGCGTCGTAGCCGTGCAGGCGACCCAGGCCGCTGCGGCGGTAGCCGCCGGTCTCCGCCTCGGCGAAGAGCTTGTTGTGGTCGTTGATCCACACGGTGCCGTTGCGAAGCGCACGCGCCACGCGCATGGCCCGTGCGCCGTCGCGCGTCCACACGCTGGCGGACAGGCCGAATTCCGAATGATTGGCGCGCGCCACCGCCTCGGCCTCGTCCTCGAAACGCTCGAGCACCAGCAGCGGGCCGAAGATCTCCTCCTGCACGAAGAAGGCGCCTGTGTCGCGGTGCGCGACCAGCGTGGGCGTGAGGAAGGCGCCGCCCGCCAGCGCGCCGGTGCCGCGGCCGCCGCGCAGCAGCACCTCGTCGGCCGCCGCCATGGCCTCGTCGATGCGCTGGCCGACGCTGCGGGCGGAGGCGTCGTCGATCATCGGGCCGATGTGCGCGCCCTCGGTCATGCCGGGAGCGACCTTGAGCGACTGCAGCGCGGCCGTCAGCGCGAGCTTCATCGCGTCGTAGTGCCTCGCATGCACCAGCACCCGGCGTGCGGCGGTGCACTGCTGGCCGCTGATGATGGTGGCGGCGGCCGCGAGCGCCGGCGCCACGGCCTGGACGTCGGCATCATCGAACACCAGGCAGGCCGACTTGCCCCCGAGTTCGAGCGACAGCTTCTTCATCGTCGGCGCGGCCGCGGCCATGATGCGCTGGCCGGTCGCGTTGGAGCCGGTGAAGCTGATGACGTCGACTTCGGCCGACTCGACCAGGCGCGCGGCGACCTCGTGGCCGTCCTCGCTCACGAGGTTGACGACACCGGGGGGCAGTGCTTCGACGGCATGCAGCTCGGCAACGAGCGCGGCCGTGACGAGCGCAGTCTGCGGCGCCGGCTTGATGACCGTGGTGCAGCCGGCGGCGAGCGCGGGCGTGAGCGAGCGGATCAGCAGCACGGCCGGCGCGTTCCACGGCACGATGATGCCGGCCACCCCGGCGGGCTCTTTCAGCAGCGTGGAGAAGGCACCGGGCTCCACCTCGAAAACATGGCCCGGCATATAGCGCGCGAGGCCCGCGTAGTAGCGGATCTCGGAAACGGCCGCACCGATTTCCCCGCGCGATTGCGCAATGACTTTGCCGTTCTCCAGCGTGAGCAGGCGTGCCAGTTCTTCCGCCCGGGCTTCGAGCCGGTCGGCCCAGCGCAGCATGACCATCTGGCGCAGGCGCGGGTTCTGTGCCCAGCCCGGCTGGTCGAAGGCGCGGCGCGCTGCAGCGATGGCGGCGTCGGCATCCGCTCGGCCGGAGGCGGCGTAGCGGCCGAGCTCGGTGCCGTCTGCCGGGTTGCGGCGCGTGCCCCAGGCGCCGGATTGCGCGGGCTGCCACTCGCCGTGGATGAGGTTGAGGGCTTGTAGGTCGTTCATAAATGTGGCTGAGGTGGGCGCGTCATTCGGCGGTGATGCGGCCGTCCTGCACTACCTTCTTCCACAGCGCCATCTGCGAGTCGATGAAGCGCTTGAACGCCGCCGGCGTGCCGCCGTCGGGCACCACGCCTTGCTGCGCGAAGACCTTCTTGACGTCCTCCATCGCGAAGATCGTGTTCAGCTCGCGGTTGAGCTTGTCGATCACCGGCTGCGGCGTGCCGGCCGGCACCACGAAGCCATGCCACGAGGTCACTTCGTAGCCCGGCAGGCCCGCTTCGGCTGCCGTGGGCAGCTCTGGCATCAGCGGCGATCGCTTGGTGCTTGCGATGGCCAACGGACGCACCTTGCCGGATTGGATGAAGGGGAGCGCGTGCGGCAAGAGGTCGACGGCCAGGTCGACCTGCCCACCGGCCAGATCGGTCAGCAGCGGCGTGCTGCCCTTGTAGGGAACCTGCGTCATGCGCGTGCCGGAGACGCTCTCGAACAATGCCATCGCGAGATGGTTGGAAGAGCCGGCGCCGGAGGAGCCGTAATTGAGCGCGCCCGGCTTCGCCTTGGCCGCGGCGAGCACGTCGCCCAGCGTTCGCAACGGGCCGGCGGCATGCGACACGATGAGCATCGGCGAGCGGCCTGCCAGCACCACCGGCGCGAAGGCCTTGGCGCTGTCGTAGGGCAGCGACTTGTAGAGCCACGGGTTGGCCGCGAACGGGAACTGCACCACCAGCAGCGTGTAGCCGTCGGCCGGTGCGGTGGCCGCGGCCTGCGTCCCGATCACCGTGCCGCCGCCCGGCTTGTTGTCGACGATCACGGGCTGCTTCCATGCGACCGACAGCTTGTTCGCGACCAGCCGGCCGAGCGTGTCGTTGAAGCCGCCTGTCGGGTAGGGCACGACGATGCGGATCGGCTTGGAGGGGTAGCTCTCCTGCGCCCGTGCCGGACCGGCGACGAAGGCGAGCGCGACAGCGGTGCCGGCGGCGGCCGCCAGGAGCGCTCGGCGGCGCTGGAATGTCTGCATGGGTGTTGTCTCCGGAAGTTGTTGTGGGGCGATGCGAATGCGGGATGTGTCAGACGTATGCCGGGCCTTCGATGGCGGGGTGCGCGTCGAGAAAGGCTTCGTCGACTTCGACGCCGATGCCGGGCGCATCGGATGGACGCACGCAGCCGTCGGCGCCGATCGCGAAGGGCGTGGCGACCAGCGCGTCGCGAAACAGGTTGCCGCGTGATACGTCGGCCTCGAAGTAGCCGTTGCCCTCGATGGCCGCGAGCACGTGCAGCGTCGCGGCCATGTTGATGCCCGTCATCGACGAGTGCGGATGGATCGGCAGCTTGTGCGCCGAGGCCAGCGCCGCGATGCGCATCGTCTCGCTGATGCCGCCGGTCTTCGACAGGTCGGGCTGCAGGATCGACACCACGCGGTCATCGACCAGGCGGTTGAACTCGAAGCGCGTGTAGTGGTTCTCGCCGGCGGCGAAGGGCACGCGGCCATAGGCGCGCGCCAGCTCGTAGCTGCGGTAGTCGTGTGCGGGAAAGGGTTCTTCGAGCCAGCCCACGTTCAGCGCGTCCAGCTGCGGCATGGCGCGCCGGGCATCGGCCAGGGTGTAGGCGGCGTTCACGTCCGTCAGGATCTCGATGCCTTCGCCGAAGGCCTTGCGCACCGCGGCGACGCGCGCCACGTCGCGCTCGACCGTGTCGCCCAGCCGCAGCTTCACCGCCTTGTAGCCGGCTTGCACGTGGGCCGAAGCTTCGTCAACCAGTGCCGACGGGTCCTGCCAGCCCAGCGCCACGCCGCCCGCATAGGCGGGGATCGGCTTCGATGCACCGCCCAGCAGCTTGTAGAGCGGCCAGCCTGCGGCCTTGGCTCGGATGTCCCACAACGCCATGTCGATGCCGCTCATGGCGATGGCGCAGCCGGCGCCGATGCCGTGGCTCGCCAGCTGGCGCGAATAGATGCGCTGCCACACGCCGTGGACGTCGGTCGCGTCCATGCCGAGGACCATTGGCCGCAGCGCATGGGTGACGAAGTGCGCGATGCTCGAATGCGCGCGGCCGTGGTGCGACTCGCCCCATCCCACCAGCCCACCCTCGGTCGTCACCTTGACGATCACCGCGTCGCGCTTGAGCGTGCGGCCTACACCCAGGCGCACGCTGTGCTCGGTCGGAACTGGAAAGGACGTGGCCCAGGCCTGGATGTCGGCGATGGCGCAGCCGCTCGCGGCAGGCGTTGCAGCAGCCGCCGCGTTCGGCACGGACGATGAGGGCATATGTGACTTGTCTCCGGCAAGCGGCGCAGTGGTGGCCGTCTGGGAGAAAGTCTAGAAATCGCCTTGCATCAGGTCAATTAATATTAAATGATGTGGTCAATCACTTAGACTGATGCATCCTCACGGGATGTCCAATGGAATTTCGTCAGATCCAGTATTTCGTCTGCCTCTACGAAGAAGGCTCGGTGACGCGCGCGGCGCGGCGGCTCAACATCGTCCAACCAGCGCTCAGCATGCAGATCGCCAAGCTCGAGGAAGAGATCGGGCAGCAGCTGTTCGTGCGAACGCCGCAGGGCATGCAGCCGACCGGTGACGGGCGGCGCATGTACCGCCTGTTCCTGCCCGTGCTGGGGGATTTTTCACGGGCGCGCGAGCAGGTCATGCAGACCAGCGCTGAGTTGAGCGGCCAAGTGCGCGTGGGCATGATCGCGACCATCGCGCAGGGTGTGCTGGTCGATGCCCTGCTCGAGTTCTCGGCACTGCATCCCAAAGTGGAGCTTTCACTGACCGACGGCTTCAGCGGCACATTGACCGATGCGGTGTCGGTCGGTCAACTCGACGCGGCGATCATCAACAAGCCGCGGCGATCGCTGGCGCTCAACTCCGAGCTGATCGCCGAAGAAGATCTGCTGCTCGTCACCGGGCCGCTGCACGCGGCCTTGCCCGACACGGTCGTCTTCAGTGAACTGGCGCATCTCAAACTCGTGTTGCCCACTCGTCAGCATGGCCTGCGCGGCATCATCGAAAGCATTGGTCAAGCCGAAGATGTGGTGTTGGCCCCGAGCGTCGAGATCGACTCGATCAGCGCCATCCTCAACCTGGTGCACCAGAGCGATTTCTGCACGGTGCTCCCGCGCGTGGCCGTTCGGAAGCCACTTGAGCATGCGTCATTGCGTGGCCATGCGTTGACTGCTCCGCGGCTCGCGCGCCAGATCGTCTGTGTGACGCATCCAAGGCGCCCGTTGGGTCCAGCGGCATCGGCCTTCGTTGCAGTCCTCGTCAAGCACGTCCGAGGGTTGGGACACCAGTGCGACTAACTGCGCTCTGCCGCGTTGCAGGCTCGTCGCGATTGATGCTGATTCAAACTTGACGCCCCTGATGAGCGACCCTCGATCAGAAGGCAGTCAAGGGGGTGTCGAGCCGACGCTTACTTTACAGCTTCGACCATGCGCGCAAGATCGGTCGAGCCCAGCGCCACCTGAGCCACCGACGCTCCAGGTTTCGCGCACGCGGCCAGCACTTGCCCCCAAATCGGCCGCGCGTGGCGCCGCCGGCTCACGCGCTTGGAGTCTTCCATGGTGTTCACCTAAATCGTTTTGGACACCATCGTCATGGACACAAGCCCGCAACTCAAGACGGGATCACCGCGCGTACCGACGATCCTGTCCCCCCGCTGCCTGCTCCGGCGTGGAGGGTGGCCTTACGAGCTGTCGCCAGACCGAGTCGTCCTTGCTTTCATCTGAGAGCTACTCGTCGCCGGTTTCGACACCGTTCACAAGGGACATCCAACTGGAGTTCCCGAGCTGCTGATGGACGGCGACTTCGATGGTGTCCAGGATTCGGTAGAAGGTCTTCAACTCTGATTCGGTCAGAGCTGCAGTGATTCTCTTCTCGACAAGGTTGGACAGTTTCTCGATATCAGCATTGACTTTCGCCCCCTTCGCAGTGACACGCACCAGGGCACGGCGCCCGTCCATCTGGTCGGGAATGCGCTCGATCAGTCCTTGCTCTGTCAGATAGCCGATGTTTCGTGCAACCTTTGGTGAGTCCGAGGACGTGCGTTCGATTAACTCCCCCGGGGAAAGAGGCTGGTAACAAGCGATGACAGATAGCACTTTCATCGCTGCCGGGTTCAGCCGATATTTCGAGCGCGCCATGGAAACGACCAGCGCGCTCCAACGATCAGAGATCCGGTTCAGCCTGTAGTTGATTCGCCTGTCAAGAGGGGTTGTCGCCATGCCCGTCATTGTAGGCCTCAAAACTTGACTTATCGGCATAATAGCTGCAAAGTGCAGATATCACGCAGATAAGGAGACGATTCTTGGAACACGATGTGGTGATCATCGGAGGCGGTGCCTCCGGGCTGACTGCAGCCCAGATGCTGGCCGGCGAGAGCCTGCGGGTAGCCTTGGTGTCTGAGGGGTCGCTTGTCGGCGATCTTCCAAACTTGGAGTGGCTGAATGACTTCCCACGCGATGGACACAGGGTGCAGGGTTCTGAGTTCGCTGCGCGCTTGATCGATGATGCCCAGGCTGCAGGGGTTCGATTCATCGAGGGGAGGGTTCAGGAACTCGAAAGCTATTCGAGCTCCCATGCTGCGGTTCTCACCAATGGTCGCGCGCTCACCGCCACCTTCATGGTGCTCGCTCCGGGGCGAAAGAGGCGACAGATCGAAGCCATGTCGCTGGACCAATTCAAGGGAAGAGGCCTGATCGACTGCGCAGCCTGCGAGGCGGTCTTCTACAGGGGTCAGTCGGTGGTCGTTTGTGGCGGAGGGCAAGGTGCAGTTGTGGACGCATTGCATCTGGCGCGTTTCGCCGCCGCCGTCACTTTGGTTGAGCAGGGAGCGCAACTGAACTGTGGCGCGGATCTGGAAGCGCTATTGAAGTCCTCGCCCAACATTCGCGTGCTCAGGGACACCCTGCTTACCGGCGCATCGGGGTCGAGCGGCCTCGAACTCATACAGCTGCGGGATTCATCTGGCTCGGCGAGGTCATTGGCAGCCCAGGGACTGGTGGTTCAGGTCGGCCGCACTCCAGCGACGGATTTCCTGATCAATACGGTTGGCCTTGATGCGCGCGGCTACATCGAGGTAGACGAACGCATGCAGACAGATGTGCCGAACGTGTTCGCGATAGGCGACGCGCGATGCGGGGCTCGATTCACGGTTTCGAACGCGGAAGCCGATGCCAGAACAGTCGCCAATGCGATTCGAGCGTCCCATTTGACCGACGCATAGATTGCTCAAGAGCCGAGAACGTCGATAACGCCTGAGGAGACAAGCTTGAAACTTACCCGTCGAACACTGCTGGGTGCCGGTGCGGCGCTTGTCGCTACACGCGGTTGGGCTTCTGATTTTCCAATTGCGGGCCGTCCGCTTCGAATCATAGTGCCTGCGGCCCCCGGTGGGCCGGCGGACCTTATGGCGCGGGCCCTGAGTCCAACGCTGACCTCACATCTAGGCGGGGCGCCTGTTGTGGTCGAGAGCAAGCCCGGGGGGGCGACCGTCCTTGGAGCCGGCATCGTGGCCAAGGCCCCACCAGACGGCCACACGCTGCTCTTGACGATCAGCAGCACGCACACTCAGGTTCCGCACCTACTGGCAAAGTTGCCCTACGACCCGCTCAAGGACTTCACGCCGATCACGCAGCTCTTTCGTAGTGGTGTAGTCGTATGCGCTCAGCCGTCGCTCAAGGCGAAGGATCTGAGGGAACTTGTCGAACTTTCCAAGTCGGAAGGGCAGATTTCAGCGGCATCCGCTGGCATCGGAACGAGCGGGCATCTCTACATCGAGATGCTGAACCGGTTATACGGCGCTCGGCTGAATCACATTCCGTACAAGGGCGCCTCAGAAGGTCAGCGCGATCTTCAAGGCGGCATCGTTCAGGTCTATTTCGATTCGGTGTCTTCGGCGATTCCACACGTCAAGGCAGGGCGCGTGAAAGCGCTGGCGATTACGGGATCGACGCGAATTGAAGCGCTGCCTGAGGTACCTCATTGCGTCGAGCTCGGCCTCGGCGCGCTCAATATCTCAGGTTGGTTTGGCGTCTTCGGGCCTGCCGGCATGGATCGGTCGACCGTCGCTGCGCTCAATAAGGCGCTGGTGGCTGCTGTCAGGTCGCCGGAAGTTCAAAGGCAGTTCGTGCCGCTCGGGGTGGAAATCACGGGCACCAGTCCCAAGGAATTCGCGGCGGTCATTCAACAGGACTACGCCGTCTGGGGCAAGGTCATCAAGGATGCGGGAATCCGCATCGAATGAGACCCAGCATCACCAAAGGATCCGTATGGAGCAAGTCGTTGTTGATCGTTCAATGAACTACGAAGTTCTCAGTCCTGCAGGAGAGCCCAATCACCGTACCGTCGCCGCGCCGCAAACAAGGTTGAGCGACTTGAACGGCAAAGTCGTCTTCTGCATCAGTCAGGTCATCGGAGGAGCCGATTCGTTCATGAAATGGATGGCCGAGTATCTCCCTGCGGTGGCTCCTGGTGTGACTGGCGTGTTCGTCCGCCGCCAAAGTACCTATATGTCAGACGAGCCCGAGCTCTGGGCGCGTGTTGAGTCCGAAGCCGATGCGGTGATCTACGGTTGCGGCGCCTGCGGATCTTGTTCGATGTGGGGAACACACTGGTCCGTGGAACTGGAGAAACGCGGCATCCCCTGCGTGTATGTAGTTGACGAGCCGTTCCGGTCGGACGTTGAACTTACGTGTGCGAAGGAGGGCATGCCGGCGTTGAGGCGGGTGCATGTGCCGCATCCATGCGACATGATCGATGAGCCTGTCATGAGGAAAATCGCTTCGGAATTAGTGGCTGGCCTCACGAGACCGCTTTCGCCCTTGGAAATCGCAGCGGGCTCGCGGACCGAGCACCGGGAAGAACGCATTGCGTTTCGCGGCACCTTGGAAGAGGTTAACCGGTTCTTCACGCGTCGTGACTGGACTGACGGCCTGCCGATCATTCCGCCTACCGAAGCCGCGGTCAATCGCATGCTCAAGGGCACATCCAAGTCTCCGGAGGAGATTGTGGTCGAACGGTTCCACCCCGAAGGCTATCGGGTCACCGTGGAGAAAGTGGCAGTTGTTGGCGCGATGGCCAACTGCAGCCCACAGCAAATGCCGGTTCTTCTTTCGATCGTTGAAGCGGTCAGCGCTCCGGCATTTGCGTCGTGCGTGCGATCGACGACCTCGTTCTCGTTGGCAACTCTCGTCGGCGGGCCGATCGCGGCAGAGCTTGGGATGAACGTCGGAGCCAATGCTTTGGGTGCCGGAACAGGCAACGCCGTCAATGCATGCATGGGCCGCTTCCTGCGCCTGGCCTTGATCTGCTTAGGGGGCTCCAAAACGGGCGTGAGCGATCTGAGCAGCATCGGAAACCCCACGAAGTACAGCTTGGCTTTCAGCGAAAACGTAAAGGAAAGTCCTTGGCCGTCGTGGCATGAGTCCCATGGCTATTCGGCCGATGAAGATGTGGTGACCGTTATGTACGGCGGTTGGAACTTCCTGTCGCCCTTCGCTCGCTTCATGTCGGACGTGAAGTTGGGACTGGACTCGATGGCGCGGGGGCTGGCCCAGTTTGAGATGCCGCGTGGAGCGTTGCTACTTCTCGATCCCATCGTGGCCGACAAGCTCGCGAACGCCGGCTATACAAAGGATGACGTATCCGAGTATTTATGGAGGCGCGCAACCCGAACAGCGCGAGACTTTAGAAGCGACTACTTCTACACCGCGTTCATGGAGCAAGGTATCAAAGGACAGGGCGCTTCGTACCAAACGAAGCGCTGGCCAGAGTCCTACCTGACTGCGCCGGACGACCTGGAGATTCAGGTCTACCCGAAGGATTCGATCAAAATCGTTGTAGTCGGCGGCCGGACCAACCCAATGTCACAGGCGTGGCAGTTCTACAACCCCTCGTCGGTGTGCATAGATAAGTGGAAGTAGCGAGATGTGGGTGCTGTGCTCTGAAGGGTGGGGTCTATTTCGCATCTCGCTCTCGAATCTCATCCAGATAGTTGTAGATCGTGAAGCGTGACATATGAAGCGCCGCTGCCGCCCGGCCCACTGCGCCCTTGACAATGAAGAGGCCCCGTTTGAGCATTTCTTCGACGGCGTGCACTTTCTCGTCCTTTGACATGAACTGCACGGGCTTGCCAAATTTCTGTACGGCCGACTGAATGATCTCGTCCATCAATGCGTCCATGTCGGGCGGATCGCTTTGCACCTCATTCGCCGCGGCAGAGGGTGGCCGGCCATGAATGGATTGCTCAAGCCAGGCATGGGCAAGCTTCAGCACCGTAAGGTCGGCGTTCATGCACAGCGCAGCAAAGGGGATTCCTTCCGCGTCCCTGTAGACGACGGTCGCAGAACGCAGGGGCGTGCCCTTCGGACTGATGGTTGGATAAGCGTCGACGACCGAATGACCGCTGTGCGCTGCGTGAGTGGCGGAAGTCAATGCAGCAGAGAACGCACGGTCGTCCTTCGGTCCGGTCAGGATGGGGCTGCCGACATCGCGACCCGAAACATGGCCATTTGCAATCGCGATGACCGACGCGTCGGGGTTGGTGAGGTCGTGGAGGACCAGCTCGGTGTTCGGGCCCAGCATTGAACCCATCATGTGCACCACGGGCTTGAGAACTTCCATGATTCGCCGACGCTCTTCCTTGAGGGCTGCGGAAACAGATGCGTCTTCGGCGCTGTTGGATGTTTGTCGCTTGATACGGCGGGGCTTCGCGGTAGCCGTCGGCCGGGGCAGAGTCTTTGTGTTGGTTGGGGAACGGGGCATAGTGAGTGGAATCCCTAGTCGACGTTTCAACAAAATGTAGAACAATAAACGCAATGTTGAATTCTGGCATGCGGCTTGCGCAACGCAAGCTCGGCTTGGACGAGTCGCTCCGCTGTAGGTCGTCTACGCACCAAGATTCAACGATTTGTTGACTTCTCAACATGGAGTTTCAATTATGAGCGATTCGGAAAACACGACAGCGCCTGCTACTTCTCGGCGTCGCTGGCTGAAGACTGTGGGCAGCGCGTCGGTAGCGGGCGTCCTGGGCGGACAACTCGCCGCTTGCGGGGGTGGAGGTGGCGGTTCGGGTGGAATCCTGCCGATCGGCACAGCAACTGCGGCCGAGCCACCCGCGTCCACGCCGACGCTGCCGGCGAAGGCGCTTTTCCCTGGCGTGGCTGACCGCATCTTCCTCAACGGAGCCGCTGATCACCCATGGAACACCTATGCCAAGGATGCCCTGGCGTCCTATGCGCAATCGAAAACAACGCTTGCGGGCGGAAGCGCAACGGCCACGGCAAAGTTCGCGGCCCTGATCAATGCCGATGCGGATGAGGTCACGTACGTTCCGAGTACATCGATGGGTGAGTACCTCGTCACGAAGGCCCTCGGCTTGCCCGAGTCTGGCGGGCGGGTAGTGACCGACGCGCTTCACTTCGTCGGGTCTTTCTACATGTACGAGCAGTATCGGCTCCGGGGGGTGAACGTCATCACCGTTCCAATGGACGCGGACTACCGCATCTCACTTTCCGCTCTGGATGCGGCAATCTCACCCGGAACCAAGCTCGTTGCGATTTCGCATGTGTCGCTGTACAACGGATTTACCCATGACCTCAAGGCCGTATGCGACCTGGCGCATTCGCGTGGGGCGCTCGTGTACGTCGACCTGATTCAGTCCGCCGGCAACATGCCGATTGACGTCAAGGCGGCAGGTGTGGACTTCGCCGCATGCGGAACCTACAAGTGGCTCATGGGCGACTTCGGCTTCGCGTTTCTGTACGTGCGCAAGAGCCTTCTGCCCCAACTCCAGCGCCCATGGTATGGCTATCGCCAGACTCGCAACTTTGCGGCTCCAATTCTTCATGTGTATCCGCTTGATCCGCCGGGCAGCGTCCCATACGAGAGCGTTCAGATCAACTCGGTCGCTGGGTATTTCATGGGATCCTTCCCGGCAAGTGCGGTCGAGGCTGCCTGCGCGGCATCGATCGACTGGATTCAGAGCGTGGGCCCCGGCAAGATCCAAGCCTATCGAAAGCCTATGACCGACGCTTTGCAGAACGGCCTGAGGGCCAGAGGCTTTCAAGTGGTGACGCCGACCGATTCCAACTCCGCCATCGTGACATTCGCCTATCTCAACGCATCCCAGCTGGCGCCTCGCCTTGCACCCGCGAAGATCGAAATTACCTTGCGCGCAAATCACGCACGCATCTCGCCGTCCGTCTTCAACGACATGAGCGACATCGATAAGTTTCTTGCAGCGATCGGTACCCCATGAGTTCCAAGCACTTTCAAGCAAATCCACTGTCTTGCGGCGTTGGCGCTGCCGGCCGCTTGATACTTCCCGTAGCGCTCGCTGGCCTGGCGATCGTTTTAATCAGCGGCTGTGCGGCTCCGAAGCACTTGAACTCCGGAAAGGTTCTTCCCACAACACTTCCATTTTCCGAAGCAGTGCAAGTGGGCTCGACACTCTACCTGTCAGGCCAAATTGGGAACATCCCCGGCAGCCTCAAGCTGCCACCTGGCGGCATTCAGCCGGAGGCCAAACAAGTGATGGAGAACATCAAGACATCACTGGAGGTGCATGGATACACGTTTGCCGACATAGTGAAGTGCACCGCGATGTTGGCCGACATGAATGAATGGAACGCCTTCAATGACGTCTACAAGACATATTTCTCGGCGGGGAAATTTCCCGCACGCAGCGCGTTCGGATCGAGCGGACTGGCCTTTAATGCTCGTGTCGAAGTGGAGTGCATCGCGGCGCGCTGAGTTCCCGAAGCATCATGGCGCCTCGAGCACCTCATTCGCGGCGAGATCGACTAGCCTCCTCCTTCCTGCATCTTCTTGGTCGTTGACATGAGCAAGCGTTGGCCAAGCTGAGCGATCTTGCCGCCGACATTCGCTCCCAGTTGGTAGGTCAACCTTGTCCCTTCCGGTGTGTCCGCCAGGGCCACTACGGCTGAGCTCTTGGCAAAACCCGCAACGCTTCCCTCGCCCTCGCCGACCAGCCGATAGCCGTTCGGCGGATCCCGATCGAAGAGGTGGACTTTGCCCCTGAATCGCGCCTTTAGCTGTCCGAACTCGAAGCGCATGATCGCGGCGAACTCGCCGTTGGACCTCTCCTCGATCTCTTCGCAGCCGGGGATGCACTGCTTCAGGATCGCGGGGTCGTTCAGCGGAATACACAGTCGCCAGGGAGGCAGGGACGACGTACTCACCAGCTATGTCAAGTGCCATGTCATATTGCAATCATGCAAACAGTCACGTAGGACCTCCGTTTCGAATGACCAAAAGGTTAGGGCAGCGTCATCCGCGCGGCAAATAGCATTCGCGGAGGGCACGATGCCGAAAAGCTATGGCGGGCTGTGGACCTGACGATGCAGCTTCTGGGACGCCGAATTGCGCCGGTACTTCGGAGCTGCGCCACCGGCGTGCGCAAGTACTTGTGCACCGTCTTGCGCGACAGGCTTGTGGCCCTCACGATCTCGCGCACCGCCTTGTTCTTGCGGTGGCACCGCTTAAAAAAGCATCGGGGTAGGCTGAACACGCGGGTCAAATTTGAAGCCCAGCGCCGGCCATACAGCGTAGTCGTCGGCGGTGGCCAACAAGCTGGCGCGAACGATATGGTGGTGTTGGCACGCGGACAGGCGTGGAGACCTGCGGCGTGGCAGCAAGTGCACTGGCAGGAACCTAGAAACTACCGCTTCGAAGGAGAGCAAGCGACCACGCGTGTGATGCGCCAGACAGGTCGGACCGGGATGGGGACACTCCGATAGGGATCAAGAGCACCAATCTCGATGATCAGGGAGCCTCGTCAGCGAATACCATCAGGGCCAGCAGGCATCACGCCTGCACAACAGGCCGAATATGAGACTGCAGCTCTGCCTCCTGATCCTTTACACACAAGTTGCTTGTAATCCGGGAGGCGCCATATAAGCATTTCCCTAGCAGTGTTCTAGATTTACCGAGTCCTTCATCTAAAAAGGCGGTCTTCACGGTTGGTCCGCGTCGCGTCGTGTATTGCGCCCGCGCTGAAACGCAGTCTAGCCAATAGAGCCCGGCCGAACTCGTAGAGTGCCCAAGCTCACCAGGACGACGTCTTCAGCGAGCTCGCGCGCACCAACAGGTGGTCGTGCCCGACCTCACCGAACTCGTTGATGACGACCACCGTGTCCGCCACGCCGGCATCGGCCAGCAAATGGCGTAGCAGCGTGGGTGCCGCTGCCGAGGAAGCCGGTCAGCGCATTTATCGGTACACAGCCGTCAGCCCAGGCCGCGGCGTGGTTCATCGTCAGGCCAACTCGAAGATGGCATCGACCTGGACAGCGACGTTGCGCGGTAGCGAATTGCAGCCGACTGCGGCGCGCGCATGCCGACCCGCTTCGCCGAACACCTCGACCATCAGGTCGGAGGCGCCGTTGATCACCTTCGGATGGTCGCCGAACTCGGGGGTGGAATTAACGAAGCCGCCGAGGCGCACGCAGCCCGCGACGCCATCGAGGCTGCCGCCCAGGGCCGTGCGCAGCTGGGCAAGGATGTTGATCGCGCACAGTCGCGCCGCCTTCTGGGCGTTCTCGATCGAGACGTCCTGGCCGACCTTGCCCACGTACTGGTCCTTGCCGCCGGCGGTCGGCACCTGGCCCGCGATGTAGATCAGCGAGCCGCTCTTTCGGGCCGGCACATAGTTGGCGACGGGGGCGACCGCCTTCGGCAATTCGATGCCGAGTTGGGTGAGGCGTACGTCGGGTCCTTGCGTTGTCATTCTCTGGTGTCCTTGGAAGTAAGTGGTCAATTGCCGAAATAGGGGTCGTCGAGTGGGGCGGAGAGCTGATCGTCGGCATTCGGCTCGCTCAGGGCGGGCGCGAGCGCGCTGCCTGTGGTACGAATATCCCGAGCATGCCGGCGCCGAGAACGATCACGCGCATTTCGTGAACCTATGAGGTCGCAGCGCTTGAACGCGGAGAAACGGAAGCTCGAAAAGAAAGCAACCGGACCATGCGTCCAAGTTGCCGCTCCCCCTGTCCTCGGTACCTGAGAGATTCACCCGCTGCGCCCGCAGCAGGTTTGCTCCTTCGGTGCATCACATGGCGTGATGGCTCTCCAGACGGCTTTGACAGTTGATGCAGTACAGGCTCATCGCGTGAGCCGACCTGAGCGTTTATGGGAGTTTGCGCCTTCGGTGGAGCCGCTTCGCGCGGCCCGCTCTCCTGCTATATCGAAGTCTATTCGGATCGTTGCTGGAAGTCGATAGTGCCGCAAGGGGTCGGGAGCCAACCAGCCTCTCGTTGTTCGAGCGCCAAGCCTGGAACGTGAGGCAGGGGAGTTGAAAAAATCAGAACTGGCCGGCCATCGCGCGGCCGTCGTGATGAGCCTGGTGCAGGCGGCAAGCTCTGCGGCCCCGATCCGCACGCGTACCTAAAGACGTCCTGCAGCGCCTGCCCACGCACATGGCCAGCGCATCGACAATCTCCTGCCGCACCGCTGGCAATCGATGAAGTGCCCTCCCGGCGAGACCGCCGTGAGCGGCCAATTGCCGCGTGCCGCCGGTCGCAGTCGTCAAGGATCGGACGGCCATCCGCTTACCTTCTATGCGACAAGTGCCATGAGCATCCGATTGCGCGCGGACATACTGCAACTGCTACGATTGCCGACCTTATGGCAGGAGAGTCCACGATGATGCCGGTTTCTGGTGTGAAGGCCGAATCCGCCAAGCTGGCGCGGCGGCGAGTGAAGGTCGGCTTCATCCTCCTTCCAGGCTTCACGATGTTTTCGTACTCTGCCCTGGTTTATATCTTGAAGCATTGCACCGACCCGGCAGCCGCGGTCGGAGTCGACTTTGAATATGTCGTTCTAGGACAAAAGCCAGCGCAAACGACCTGCGGGGTCCAAGTACCTCCGACAGCGCCCCTGCACGCTGCTCGCGATTGCAACTACGTTTTCGTGATAGGCGGGAAGACAGCTGCTCCTGTCGAGGACCGCAGATCGATTCTGGAAGCACTCACAAGCGCCGATATGAAGGGCGCAACTCTTGCGGGAATAGGTTCCGGACTATTTGTGCTAATCGAAGCCGGATTTTTCGATAGATTGCCCTGCGCAACAGATTGGTATCGCGGCGCCGACCGAGATACCCGTTTCGCGGAGGTGCAGCAAATCTCAGGCCTTAACTTGGTCGTGAGCGGCAGGCGAGTTAGCTGTGCGGGAGGGCTAGCGGCACTGGAACTCGGATCATGGCTTTTAGAACGTCATTATTCCGCTATCGGCGCCGAGATTCCCGCGCCGCAAGAGCTTTCGGCCTCCCCCACCGAAACTGAGCAGAATTCTGGAACAAGAGAAAATCCACTCGATGCGAGAGTACTTCGGGCGCTCAAGATCATCGAAAGAAATCTTGGACAGCAGCCATTGAAGGTTGAATCTCTTGCGTCAACCTTGGGGGTTTCTAAGCGGCAGATAGAACGGCTTTTCCAGCAGGAAATGAAGCAGCCGGTCCAGCAATATTGCCGTCAGTTTCGACTTGCTTATGGATATTGGCTTCTTTTAAATAGCCCCAAGTCAATAACGGAAATCGCGACAATCACCGGTTTCTCCGATAGCTCTCACTTCAATCGATGTTTCCGGGCTCAATTTGCAACGACCCCATCACAAGCACGACAATCAAAGGTAAGCGTGGATGACGTTATATCGCCGCAATGGGCTTCTCTCTACGAAAGCATTGTAAAGAGTGATCAGGATTTAGACTTATCGCGATCGAGGAAGTCAGTTTACACAAATCTGGCTCACTCAGTAGTTGGTTCTTCAAGCAGGATCAATCACGATGGCGGCTTGACCGAGCCAGAAATGCACTTAGCGACAGCCCGAAAACTGTTCAAACAACCGAGCCACCTCTAACAACTCCTCGGCAAGCAGCTTGTTGAGTTTGGCGTTCTCGTCCTCGAGCTGCTTCAGGCGCTTCGCTTCGGAAGCGTCCATGCCGCCGTGACGGTCCTTCCAGCTATACAGCGTCATTTCCGAGTCGCCGTGCTCGCGGCCGAGATCGACGGGCTTCGCACCCGCCGCCTGCTCGAAACTTCAATGATCTGCACATCCGGTAAGCCTGGCTCGCTTCATCAATCCGTCATTCCAAGTTGACGGACTTCCCTGCCACTACGCTGGTACGGTTGGGAGGGGGCAGGTGACCGATCTCTCCCGTACCCTTAAAGGATACTCCTCGAATCCCGATTGCCGGCCTATCAGAGCGATAGGCCGGCTTTCCGGTTCCCTATATCGGAGCGATCAGATCGCCGCCGTGATGATGAACTCCACCTTGAATTTCGGTGTGGTGAGCTTGGCTTCGCTGGTGGCGCGGGCCGGCGGGTTGACTGGATCGATCCAGGCTTCCCAGACGGCGTTCATTTCGCCGAAAGTGGCGATATCCGAGAGATAGATGATCGTCTGCAGGATCTTCGACTTGTCACTGCCGGCGGCAGCGAGCAGGCGGTCAACGTCGGCAAGTGCGCTCTTGCACTGGTCAGTGACGCTCTCGCCTTCGCCGACCCGGCCGGCGAGATAGACGATGTTACCGTGGACGACGGCGTTGCTCATGCGGGCGCCCGGTTCGATGCGCTGAATGCTCATGGAGTTCTCCTGGAAAAATTGAGCTGTGGGAAAAGGCCCCGCGCGAAAAGCGGGGCCGGGAAAATCTTTAGCCGCAAAGATGCTGGCTCTTTGAAGCACACGTGCGACTAGGTAGATTTAGGTAGGTCGCCCTTCGCCGCGCATGATGGACTGGGCGAATGAGACAAGCACAGCCGCGGCCTCCGAAACCTTCTCCGGGAGAAGTGCGTGGCCAGAACCATGGATGATTTCCATCGTCGTGAGATGGCCTACACGATCTCGCAAGTAATCTTCTTCGGGTACGGGTGCAATCTTGTCAAATTCAGGCGCAACATAGAGCACCGGCAAATTTTTGCCCACTTCGGTCCAACTACTGTCGGCCGTTGCATTCGTCGCCGCGAGCTGGAATTTAGAGACCTCTGTATGCCACCCGCTCAACCAAACGGAAGCATCGTGCCCCGGAGCGAAGAAGTCGCGCTCCAAATAAAATAGGCGGTCTGCTTCCGGCTTGGAATTGTCAGATACGACATTCACGGAAATCAAGAGTTCGGGCGATATTGTGCTGCCAATAATCGCTGCGAGAAGTGCGACAGATTTTGTCATCGAAGGCCAATGATGGGCGAGAACCCGCGCGACCCAGTTGCCGAACGCGTGGCCCACCACACACAATGCTTCAGGCTTCTCCGGCGCACAATCGGCTTCGATCGCAGCAACGACATCGGCGGCAAGATCGATCAATGTGATGCCTTCGGTCGGCCCCGAACTCGCGCCTATGCCGCGTGGCTGAGGCCGCAACACGCGGAATCCAGCCGCTGCAATTATGGGTGCAATTTCATCGAAATCAGTAGCGCCTCTCGCCAGCGACGGGAGCAGAACAATGCGTGGGCCCTTACCTTCGACGAGAAGTTCGACCTGACCTTCAGGCGTAGGAATCAGTTTGCGCTCGAGTTTTGACATTTAGTATCCTAATTTGGTGGTAGCTGTTGAGACCGTAAGCCGTAGTCACCTTGTAAGAAGCATCAATATGGACCGTTGCAATTGCCGCGCGGCAACATCTTGCGTCAATGATCAAGATTCATTACATCGCAGGTTATTACCAGCGGTCCATACTTTCCTTCCTATTGTGGCTTCGAGCTATCGAAAAATCTGGTAGAGGCCAAAGAGGGCCGTGACTGTATAGATTGATGCCAGCTAGAGAGCGCCGGGTATTTTTCTCGCCAACCGAGCCTTGGAAACCGAAAGTCAGCGTATTCAGCAACGATAGCCAGCGTAATGGAGGCCAACCCGAAAGGCCGTTGCGCGACTCGCTCGACTGTCGCCTCCAGTCTTGTCCATACCATGCTCGACTTCAAGTTGAACGCATTAATAAGCGCAATCTGCTTCGTATCCTTCATTGATTCGATGCGCCATTGCACCAACAGGTCGAGAAAACCATTGCACAACGCATGCAGCCGAAGCTCTTCAATTCGCGCTTCCGGCGACAACGGAATAAGCTTAGCACCACCTGCCATATGAATGAGGTGCTCGATGATTACGAGACTATCGTAGAGCGCGGTCCCGTCATCTAAAACGAGTGTTGGAAGTTGCCCAAGCGGGTTATATGGCAATAAAGCTAAGTCAGGCTTGTTCGGTGCGACTCGAGTTGAAATCGTTTCTAACCTGTCGCTTAGCCCTAGCTCGTGGGCGCTTGCGGTAACTTTTCTTGCGAATGGAGATGTTGATGACCAATATAGTTTCATGAAGAAGAATTCCTAGGCTATTAATCCGGGACATTGATCGATGCGCCTGTGACCAAGCGCGCTTCCCTTGGCGACAACTCGCCGCCATCACTCCAAACCGCAGGTCATCAGGTCGACCAATAACGGAATTCTCGTCCGAGTGTGACGGGGTCGATAGAATTGCGAAGCCGTGCGAATATGAAAGCTCCGCCGCCCCATCCGATGATGTCGCAATAATCCAAGTTCAAGCGCGCATTTGTTCTATCGCGCCTGGTTGGGAGCGCGATATCGTTCTAAGCAGTCAGTTTGCATGGGAGCATTCTTCATGCGCTTCCTAGCAAAGTGCATCATCTCTAACGGCCATATTTCGAGCGTTCTGACAAAAGATCAACCTGTCGTCTTGCTTCTGTAACCCGATCCCGTTTCACACAACTTCTATGAAAAATCTTTTCAAAATTGCACTATCCCTTGTCGTTGTTGCTGCTTCGCACGGCGTGGTTGCCGAGACTTTCCCTGCCAAGCCGGTGACCATCGTGGTTCCTTACTCCGCGGGCGGCCCTGTGGACAACCTGACTCGGGCCTTGAGCGTCAGGCTGAACAAGGAGTGGGGCCAGCCAGTCCTGGTTCTCAACAAAACAGGCGCTAATGAGATTATTGGTGCCGAGTTCGTCGCCAAGAGCCCGGCCGATGGCTACACCTTGTTTGCGGCGACGGAGGCGGCCCTGACCATGAACCCGCACCTGTACAAGAAATTGCCCTATAACGCTGAAAAGGACTTTGCGCCCATCTCGTGGCTGATCACCGTGCCGATGGTCTTTATCGTGCCGCAAAACTCGAAGGCCAATACGCTCAAAGAGTTTGTGCAATTGGCACGTAACGCCAAAGACAAGCCGATGAGCTACGGCTCTTCCGGCGCCGGCGGCATTGTCCATTTGCCCCTGGCAATGTTTGCTAAACAGGAGAATCTGGAGATGGTGCACGTACCCTACAAAGGCGCAGCGCCGCTGATCCCCGAGGTCATTTCGGGTCAGGTGGACTCGGCGATCCTCGGTGTTTCAGTCATCGAGCAACATGTCAAATCGGGCAAGCTGAAGGCGCTGGCTATTTCCGGCGACAATCGCAGTGTTGCCCTGCCAGAAGTGCCAACGTTCAAGGAAGCGGGCGTGAAAGACATCAACGGTGCTTTCAACATCGGGCTCGTGGCACCCGTGGGAACGCCCTCGGCCGTGGTGGAGAAAATCGCCAGCGACGTTCGCAAGATTCTGATGGCCCCCGATTTCCGCAGCACTCAAATCGACGCCTATTCTTATGTGGCCGTTGGCTCCACGCCCGAGGAGTACAAAAACTACTTGGCGCGAGACTTCAAAGTGCAGGCTGAACGGGTGAAAGTATCCGGCGCCAAACTCGACTGACCGCCCTTTGCTGGAAAGCGTGATGCCCCACCTGAATTTTGTGCAACAAGGGCAAGGCCCGCTGGTGGTGCTGAGCCATGCCCTGGGTTGTGATCTGACCATGTGGGACGACGTAGCCGTCGCGTTGGAAGACCGCTACACCGTGCTGCGATACGACCACCGGGGCCATGGTCGTAGCCCGGCCAGCGCCGGTACCTACACCATGGAAGACTTGGCCGATGACGCGGCCGAGTTGATCCGCAGCCAAGCGGTGGGGCCGGTGCATTTCGTCGGTCTTTCGATGGGCGGCATGACGGCCCAATCGCTGGGCGCTCGCCACCCACGACTGGTACGCAGCTTGGTGATTGCCAACTCGGCCAGCAGCTACGACGATGCCGCACGCGCTATGTGGCAGACCCGTATCACAACGGTGTTGACGCAGGGTGTGCCGTCGATTGCCGCAGGCGCCATGCAGCGCTGGTTTACGCCGGGATTTCATCAACATGATGAGGCTCAGGTGAACGCTTTACGTGCCGTTCTGGAGGCCACTTCACCCGAGCTCTACGCAGCCGCGTGCGGGGCGGTCTCCAATATCGACCTCGACACCAGCAACGCCAGCATCGCGTGCCCCACGCTGGTGATCGCCGGCAGTAGCGACGAGGCGACGCCGCCGGTGATGTCGGAGGGAATTGCCCGGCGCATCCCGGGCGCGCAGCTGCGTTTTCTTGACGCGGCACATTTGAGTGCAGTGGAGCAGCCCGATGCCTTCGCGCGCCTGCTCACCGAGTTCTGGGCAGGACTGCCTGCCTAGGGAGCCGCAACGGTCCGCCTTCAGTCTGCATTCGGTTTAAGGGCTTCACGCGCAGCCGGGTTGCAGATTCTCTAGCCGTTGCGCTGCGAAAAGCACCGCAACGCCAGAAAATTTCCGCTTGAAGCGCCATCTGCAGCGCGGTCCGAACGATGGCGTGCAAGTCCCTGGCGCCTGGCGCGCAGCACGTTTGGGGACGATGATGGCCAGATCACCACGCGGCATACGCCCAGCTACGCCTCCACCGATTCCGTCTCCACGCGCACTGCGGAATCACGCCGGCCTGGCGCAAGCTGTCGCCACTCAGCTTCCAGGCAACCGGAGGCTGATCCATCGACACATCGACGTGTACGAGTTTCCCAGAGGGCGCATCGAGGTGCGCGCGGGCGGCCGAGCCCGCCCTACGTGCTCTATGACAATCTGCCGCAGATCGACACCGCTGCCGTCGTGGAGAACAAGCGCCTGGATCATGCGCTGCGCGCGGCGCAGGCGATCCAGGCGCAGCGAGATGACCGGCGCTGCACGCCATCGCGAACGAGTCTGGGGATCCTGCTGGCGTCGGCGCTGGCGGCTGGATCATCGTCACCGTGATGCGGCCCCTGCGCGTGCTGAGCGACGAGTGGCCAGCGCCGCGCGCGAAGGATTCAGCGGCGCCGTGGCCGTGGTCGCGCCAGCCCAGGGCAGCGCCGACGACGAGTTCAGCCGCCTGCGTGGTGGCTTCCACCCCCTGCTGGCCGCCTCGCACGAGCAGTGGGACGATCTGCGCCGGCTCGACAGCTTTCGCCGCGAAAGCGTCAGCAACCTCTCACGCGACCTGCGCAGCCCGCTGAAGCCACCATGGCCTGCCTGGAGACGCTGCAGACGCGCTGGCAGGGTGACGCCGTCCGCGCGGCCGACAACCAACTGCTGGAGACCGCGCTGCGCAACACCCGCAACGCCGCCGGCATGGTGCGCACGCTGGGCCACCTGGCGCAGCTGGACGAGCCGGACTTACAACTGCGCCCCATGAAGCTGGACCTGGGCGAGGTGCTGGACGACATCACGCTGCGTTTTGCCGAACGCGCGCGCCGCCAGGGCATGGCCCTGACTTCGAGCAGCAGGGCGATGACGCGCCGGTGCCGTAGTCGACGTGGAGCTGTTCGAACGCGCCGTGGCCAACCTGCTGGAAAACGGCCCACGCGGCTCGCCGCGCCCCAGATGGATAGAAACACGCAACGGTCCTAGACTGCGATTGCGTTGGACAGAGGCCGCTCGCTTTTTGGAGACATTCATCCCGTCGGAAAACATGGCCCAGGGGAAGCTGCGGACCCAGCTGTGGTGGCACCTTGCGTGACCCCGTTTAGGAAATTGATCTGATCCGAGTCCCCGTCCGGCGTGCTCAACCGATAGGAGGTGATCATGGCAAGACGATCCATCAAGCCGGCGGGCCTTCCCGTTATTCATGACCGCGCTGCGGGCATCGACATCGGCTCGCGATTCCATGTGGTCGGTGTCGCGCCCGAGTTGTGTGAGGAGGCCGTGCAGACGTTCCAGGCTTTTACCGGTGACATCGAGCGAATGGCAGATTGGCTGATGTCGATTGGCATCGAGACCGTGGCCATGGAATCCACCGGCGTGTATTGGGTGCCCGTGTACGAGATATTGCAGAGTCGGGGCATCGAAGTCATCGTCGCCAATGCCCGTGAGGCTCGTGCGGTACCTGGCCGCAAAAGTGACGTCAACGATGCGCAGTGGCTGCAGCGGCTGCATGCCTGTGGCCTGCTTCGCCCGAGCTTCCGGCCCGAACGCGACATCGCTGCGTTGAGGGCTTACCTGCGGCTGCGCGAGAGTCATCTTGACTACGCCGCCGCTCACATCCAGCACATGCAGAAGGCGCTGACCCTGATGAATCTGCAGCTGCACCATGTGGTCTGCGACGTGACTGGCGTAACAGGAATGAAGATCGTCCGTGCCATCGTCAATGGCCAACGCAATCCAGACGTGCTCGCGACGATGCGAGACGTGCGCTGCAAGGCCAGCATGGCGACTGTGCGCGCCGCGCTGGTTGGGAACTACCAACCCGAGCACGTCTTCGCGTTGACGCAGGCGTTGACCCTGTACGACTTCTACCAACTGCGCCTTAGCGAATGCGATGCGCAGATCGAACGCACGCTGGTCGTGTTGAACGCCGACAAGCAGGACCCCGTCGAGCCGCTGCCCAAACCACGGCACAAGACAGTCCAGCCCAATGCCGTGAGCTTCGATACCCGAGGACCGCTGTATCAGCTCACAGGCGTGGACTTGACTCAGATTCACGGTATCGGGCCCTACTTGGCACTGCGCTTGATCGCTGAGTGCGGGACTGACCTGAGCAGGTGGCCGACGGCCAAGCACTTCACGTCGTGGTTGACCTTGGCGCCAGGCTGCAAAATCAGCGGTGGCAAGGTGCTGTCCGCGCACACGCGCAAGACGACCAACCGGGTGAGTGCGCACCTGCGACTCGCCGCCGTCACCGTCGGTCGAACCAACACCGCGCTGGGCGCGTTCTATCGACGTCTGGCGGCGCGCGTTGGCAAGGCCAAGGCCGTAACCGCGACCGCGCGCAAGATCGCGGTGCTCTTTTACAACGCCATGCGGTTCGGCATCCGTTACCAGGACCCCGGTGCAGACCACTACGAGCGCCGATACCGGGAACGGGTCGTCAAGCAGCTGCATCGCCGCGCCGCAGAATTCGGCTTCACCCTCCAAGAGGCAGCAACGCAGAGTGTTTCTTAGGAACGCGCTGAAGGACACGCCGGGCATCGCTGGCGAGCACCTGCCGCACCGTGCCGCGGCACTCGCCCAGGCCGATGCGGGTGGCGCCGGCCCGCTCGGCAAACGCGCGCAGGATCAGGGTCCATGCTGCGCCGCTGCGCCTTCATCGCGGCTGGATTCCGCGGCACGCTGGGCGAGCCGCCGAAGACGGCGCGCTCAGCGTCGCGGTAGCGCCGGCGCGGCCGCTGCCAGGTCCCAGAACAGGCCCGTCATCAGCTGCAGCGCCTCGCGCGCCACCGGTGCCAGCAGGTGCTCGTCGGGTGCGTGCTGCTGGCAGGCCGCGTAGCTGTGCGGCACCCACACGGTGGGCAGGCCCAGGATGTCGGCAAACACATCGTTGGGCAGGCTGCCGCCCAGGTTGGGCAGCAGCACGGGCTTCTTGCCAGTGCTCTGCTCGATGCTGGCCAGCGTGAAGCGCACCCAGGCGTTGTCCGGGTCCAGCCGGGTGGCGTGCATGACCTCGGGTTCGCTGACCTCGACGCCTTCGAAGCCGTGCGTCGAAAGGTGCTGCTGCACGACGTCACGCAGCCGGCTCACGTCGGTGCCGACGACAAAGCGCATGTGCATGAAGGCCTGTGCTGCGGGCGGGATGGCGTTGACCGGGAAGTCCGGGTTGCCGGTCTTGTAGGCCAGCACTTCCAGCGTGTTCCAGGCGATCACCCGTTCGGCCTGAGTCAGGCCGGGCTCGCCCCAGCCGGGGTCAACTTCCGGGTCGCCGGCGTCATCACCAAAGCGCAGGCCCTGCAGCGCGGTGCGCACGTTGGCCGGGATGGGCGGCGGGCGCAGGCCCTGGACACGGATCACGCCGTGGGCGTCCACCATGCTGGCAATTGCGTTGGCCAGCACCGTGCCGGGGTTGCGCAGCAGGCCGCCCCAGTTGCCGCTGTGGTGGCCGCCGCCGCGCAGGTTCAGCGTCAGGCTGAAGTTCGCCACACCGCGCGAGCCCAGGAAGACGGTGGGCTGGTCGCGGCCCACGCGCGGGCCGTCGCTGGCGATCAGCGCATCGGCGGCCAGCAGTTCCTGGTGCGCAGAGCAGAACGCTGCCAGGCCCGGCGAGCCGGTCTCTTCGCCGGTTTCCAGCAGCCACTTGACGTTGAAGCCCAGCTGGCCGCGCAGCGCCAGCACGGTGGCCAGCGCGGCGATGTTGATGCTGTGCTGGCCCTTGTTGTCGGCCGTGCCCCGTCCATAAAGGCGCTCACCGTCCACCGCCAGCGTCCACGGTCCCTCGCCGCAGGTCCAGCTCTTGTCCTGGCCGCGGATGACGTCGCCGTGGCCGTACATCAGCACCGTGGGCAGATCATCGCCTTCATGGCGGCTGGCCACCAGGAACGGTCCGTAGGCGGGCTCGGGGTTGGGGTGGATGCTGAAGCTGAAGCCCAGCTTGGCCAATGAAGGGCCGATCTCGTCCTGCAGGTAGGCGGCCAGCGCCGGCCCGGAGTCCGGCTCCTGGCTGGCGGTGCGGAAGGCGACACGGCGCGACAGGTCGCGCACGAAGTCGCCGCTGTCGAAGTGGCCGGCAGCCTGGGCCAGTGCGGCGTCGCGCGTCATGCGGCCTCCTGCAGGGCTTCCCGAGGGAGGCCAGCCTCATTGGGGGGTAGACCCATGAGCGTGGAGACGATGCACTTTGCTAGGAAACGCATGAAGATAATCCCAAGTAACTGACTGCTTGGAACGATATCGCGCTCCCAGCCCGGCGGAATAGGACGAATGCGCGCCTGAATTTGGATGATTGCGACGTCATCGGATACGGCGGCGGAGCTTTCATATTCTCACGGCTTCGCAATTCTATCAATTCCAACACACTCGGGCGAAAATGCTGTTGATGGTCGACCCGATAACCTGCGGTTTGGAGTGAAGCGGCGAGTTCGAGCTACGCCTAGTCACATGCGAGCATCGATCAATATTAATAGCCAAGGAATTCTATCTAAACGGACCAAATTAGGATACAAAATGTCAAAACTCGAGCGCAAACTGATCCCCACGCCTGAAGGTCAGGTCGAACTTCTAGTCGAAGGCAAGGGCCCACGCATTGTCCTGCTCCCCTCGCTGGCGAGAGGCGCTACTGATTTCGATGAAATTGCACCATTAATTGCTGCGGCTGGATTCCGCGTGTTGCGACCGCAGCCACGCGGCATAGGCGCGAGTTCGGGGCCGACCGAAGGCATCACATTGATCGATCTTGCCGCCGATGTCGTTGCTGCGATCGAAGCCGATTGTGCGCCGGAGAAGCCTGAAGCATTGTGTGTGGTGGGCCACGCGTTCGGCAACTGGGTCGCGCGGGTTCTCGCCCATCATTGGCCTTCGATGACAAAATCTGTCGCACTTCTCGCGGCGATTATTGGCAGCACAATATCGCCCGAGCTCTTGATTTCCGTGAATGTCGTATCTGACAATTCCAAGCCGGAAGCAGACCGCCTATTTTATTTGGAGCGCGACTTCTTCGCTCCGGGGCACGATGCTTCCGTTTGGTTGAGCGGGTGGCATACAGAGGTCTCTAAATTCCAGCTCGCGGCGACGAATGCAACGGCCGACAGTAGTTGGACCGAAGTAGGCAAAAATTTGCCGGTGCTTTATGTTGCGCCTGAATTTGACAAGATTGCACCCGTACCCGAAGAAGATTACTTGCGAGATCGTGTAGGCCACCTGACGACGATGGAAATCATTCATGGTTCTGGCCACGCACTTCTCCCGGAGAAGGTTTCGGAGGCCGCGGCTGTACTTGTCTCATTCGCCCAGTCCATCATGCGCGGCGAAGGGCGACGTGCGTAAAGGGCCCTCCGCTGGCAACGCCGGTGCGGACTTATCCGGTCAAGATTGAAGACGGCAGGGTGTTTGTAAGGATCGAGTGAGGCGAGGCTGCGACATGACTCGGGTGTCGCAGTGTGGTCACGGTGGCGGACTGTGGATCGGATAGAGCGCCGGACCGCCTGCTCCCTCCAGTCGAGAGCTGGTTGAGTGCTGCCTGTGTGCCGAGCGATACCCCGTTGAAGGAGAAAATTATGGCTTTACTCCGCAGATGCCTCCTTGAGCTCCGAGCCCGGCAAGGCGACTACGACTCGCATCAGCAATTGAGTTGTGTTTCCAGTATCTATTTGCCTACCGACATGATGTCTGTCTACGAGGCCGAAACTGGTTGTGCACCCAGCTTGGGCCCAGATTTGTCTACGCGCCAGCGGGCGGCTGAGTGGAAGCGCGAGCAAGCCCTCTTCGGTCATTGACGCTGTTCAGGTGAGGGATGTGGCGGCTCTGCTGGGCCCACACGCCGACTCCACAGACTCTTTGGGGGAACATTGGGCGCCGGACTCAATTCATCGTGGCAGTCAGCGCAGCGAATCGACGAGGCTGACGAATTGCTGGGGCAGCACGGAGATGCGGCGCACGAGCGTGTTGAGCGCGGGCGCGCCGAGCCGCGTCTTGTAGTCGTTGGCCACGAGCGCCTGGTCAACGTCGGGTGGCAGTTCGCTGACCAGGCCGGCTTCGGAATCCTCGTCCGCTTTGCGCGCCGCGTGGTCGACGATGAACTGGATCACCACGGGCACCGGCAGGCGCAGCGCGCGGCCATAGCGCGCGGCGTACCAAGCGCACCCGTAGCGCATGGCCGAGGCATAGGACGCGCGCGTGTTGGCCGACTCGCCCTCGGGGTAGTAGTATTTTTTCGACAGATTGACACGGTCGACCCAACAAACACCAATTACCTCGCTCGGCGGCGTGATGTACGAAGGCACCGAGCGCGAGATCGTGATCCAGGAATCGGTCTTCTCGCGCCACGGCACCGACCGCGTGCTGAGGTACGCCTACGAACTCGCCCAGGCGCGCAGGAGAAAGCACCTGACGGTGGCCACAAGAGCAACGGCATCGCGATCAGCATGCCCTGGTGGGACGGCCGCGCCGTGGCGTGCCGGATCGGGGAGGGCAAGCCGGAAGAAGTGATGCGGGCTATCTGGCCCTACATGGCCGCGCTGCTGGTGAGCGTGGTCGTGATCGCGACCGTGCCGTGGCTTTCGACCGTCGCCCTCTAGGAAATATCGTAGTGAAACTCTTCATGACCGGCGCCGCCGGCTACACCGGAGGCAGCATCGCCGCATGCCTCGTCGCCCGGGGCCACACCGTGCGCGGCTTGCTGCGGAACGATTCGAAGGCCTCCGCGCTTCTCGCATGCGGCATCGAACCCGTGATCGGCAGCCTGGACGATGCGCAGGTGCTTGCCCGCGAGGCGCGCGAGGCCGACGGCGTGGTCAATACGGCCAACGCGGATCATCTCCCGTCGCTGCAAGCCATGATCGCGGCGCTGGAGGGCTCCGGAAAGCCGTTGATTCACACCAGCGGATCGAGCGTTGTCGGCGACGACGCCCATGGCGACCGGCTCTCGGAGCGCGTCTTCGACGAAGACACGCCCTTCGTCGTCGCGCCCGCCAAGCAGGCGCGGCACGCGCTGAACGGCACGGTCCTCGCTGCCGCAGCGCGCGGCGTGCGCTCGGTCGTCGTCTGTCCCACGCTGACCTATGGCGTGGGCGCGGGTTTGAACACGCGCAGCATCCAGATCCCGTTTCTTGTGGAGCAGGCACGCGCAAATGGTGTGGTACGCGTTGTCGGCAAGGGCATCAACCGCTGGTCGACCGTCTACATCGACGACTTGGCGGATCTGTACCTGCTGGCGCTCGACAAGGCACCAGCGGGTGCCTTCTACTTTGCCGAGAACGGCGAAGCGTCGTTCGTCGAAATCGGCGAAGCCATTGCCCAGCGCCTCGGACTGGGCCGTGTCGAGTCGCTGCCCGCGGACGAGGCCGCGGCGATGTGGGGTCAGGCTCGTGCCTACTACTCCTACGGAAGCAACAGTCGGGTCCGCGCTACGCGTGCGCGGCGCGAACTGGGATGGTCGCCGCGCCACGAATCGGCGGTTGCTTGGATCCAGAAGGAAATGGCCCTTTGAACACGAGGACGAAACAATGATCTTGGAACTTGCAGATATACGCATCCATCCCGGCCGGCAGGACGAATAGGCCGCGCGACGCGGCTTGGACACCGTGCTTTCCAAGGCACCGGAATTTCGCAACTACGAAGTGCGGCGCAGCATCGAGTCGGCTGAACGCTACGTGCTGCTGATCCACTGGGCCAGCCTGGAAGACCACACGGTCGGCTTCCGGAACTCGCCAGCCTATGGGAAATGGCGCGCCATCGTGAGGCCTTTTTTGCGCAGCCGCCGGTGGTGGAGCACGTTGAGTTCTGCCGGCGTCCAACGCGGTGGGCGAATGAAAAATGCACAGGGGGCTTCCGAAGATCCAAGGATCACGCCGGTCTGAACGGCCCCCGAGCCTAGGCTTTCGATCTCAAGAGTCGTTTTGGTTTTGCGCGAGCATCTGACGCAGGAGGGTTTTCGATTGAAGCGAAAGTGCGAACATTGCACGGGCAACGGAGCACAAGATGAAAGACGACAAGAACGAGGTGGCCATGGTCGCCGAAGCAGAAGGTCGGCTGTACACGGCGCCTGCGCTGGAAAAGAGCCTCGACATTGTCTTTGCAGGTCTGGCGGTGAGGAGCGATTGACACATTTCCTGCGGAATCGCGCAAACCCTTACTGCACGCGACTTTGCCCCCAATCGGGTCTGTGTCAAAAAGACGAGTGACACATTTGCCTGCGCAAGAGTGACACAGTTGGTTTTTGCTACGACCGTCTCGATCCACTGGAGCCGCCGCTTCGAGTCGGATCCGGCACACCAGTGGATGCGGAATCTCTTCGTCGGCCTCTTCAAGGACAAAGGACGCTGATGGCACGGTGATGCGTCCTCGTCGAGGAATACTGCAGCTGTTGCAGGAGCGTTCGGCCAGAGGCGCGAGACCTGCGCGATCGGCGTGCCCATACACCACGAAGTCGGGCCGCGTCAGAACGACGTCCGCGCCCAGTGACTCCAGAAGGCGAACGTAGACGTCGTCCGCAGCCAGCGCACGATCACTGGCCTTGGCTGAGACTTGCCGAAGATTCTGCCGCTACCCATTGCTCCACCAGCCCACGAAAATGCCCAAGCGCGCCATCGAACGGCGGCACGGCATGCATCTTCATTCCCGGTGTTGCCTGCAACGCCCGATATTGCGCCGTGATGGTGTCCTGATCCTCATGGAAGGCCCGAACAAGGGTGGCATACATGCGGTCGACTGTCTCTGGCGCGCGTTCAAAGTCTGCGCTCTGGCAGGACTGTTGGAAGAAGTAGTGGGTGCTGGTCTCGGTCTCCGGCGTGAGGGTCTGGCAACTCAGCAGCCGGACGGTGCGGGCTTCGTCGTCGGGTGCCGCGATGGGACGTCCACCCGAGTCCATCAACAGCGTTCCGGGCAACACGAAGTCATAGTCGAACCACCGCTCGTACATTTCGTCTCGCAGGCCATCGCGAAAACTCTTCCAGTAGGGTGAGGGCGGCACATCGCTGACCCGGCGCGTCACCTTCAACCCGACCTGGCGGCCGTCTGGAACGAAGACCCGATCGATCTTCTGCCGCGATCGCGCGATCTCCGGAGAGCCCCCGAGGGTGTTGGCGTGCACGTAGCTCAGATGCGAGAAATCCAGCAGGTTGTCGCATATCAGCAGGTAGGGGACCTCGTAGTGCATGTAGCCCGGCTTGTTGCACCATTGCGGATCGTCGTTGGCGAAGTTGTCCGGCAACAGCGCCTCGTCTGCGCGCTCCGGGTCACCCATCCAAACGAAGATCCAACGGTTCTTCTCGACCACCGGGTAGCTCTTGATTTTCAGGTACGAGGGCACCCGCTCCATCCCGGGGACTTCGACGCACTGGCCGCCGCAATCGAACTTCAGCCCGTGGTAGCCGCAGCGCACCGCGTCGCCCTCGCGGGCACCGCGCGACAATGGCAGCAGGCGATGGCAGCAACGGTCCTGAAGAGCGCTGAGGCTGCCATCCTGCTTGCGCATCAGAAGAATGGGCTCGCTCAGCACCGTGCGCGTGAACAGCGCGTCGGCGCCTACTTCGTGGGACCAAGCGATCACATACCAGAGGTTGCGGATAAACACGCTCGCTTCTCCTTTGGGTCTTATTGCGGCTCGATGCCGATCTCTCGGATGCGGCGCGTGATGATGTCGAACTCGCCGCGATAGCTGGTGCGGAATTGCACCGGCGTGGTGGCCATCACTTCCAGGCCGCGATCGACGACGGCGGCATCCACATCCGGCAAGGCCAGGATGGTCCGGATCTCTTGAATGAGCTTTTGCAGCACCGGCTGCGGCGTCTTGCCTGGGGCGATGAAGCAGATCCATACCGCTGCATCGAAGATCGGATCGTCGATTCCCTGTTCCCGCAAGGTAGGGACGCCGGGAAGTGCCTTCGAACGCTCCCGTCCCAGAATGGCTAGGGGCGTGATCTTTCCCGCGAGTACGTGCTGCTTGGCCAGACCGGCCGAGCTCAGGCCGAGGCTGATCGTCTTGGACAACAGATCCTGCAGCACGGGGCCTTCGCCGCGCTGGGGAATATGAACCATGTTCGCACCCAGGCGCTGACTCAAGGCCTCGCCGGCAATGTGACCGAGGCTGCCTATCCCCCACGAACCGTAGCTCAGCTGCCCCTTGTGCTGCGCAGCGTATTGGCGCAGTTCGGCGATGTTCTTGACCGGCAGATCCGTGTTGGCGCTGATGAGTGCGGGACTGAACACCGCCTGCGTCATCAGAGCCAAGTCGCGCTGGGGGTCGTATGGAAGCGCCTTGAACAACGCCACGTTGTTGATCAGCGAATCGCCGAGGGTCACGCCGAGCGTGTAGCCGTCGGGCGGTGCCTTCGCCACTTCGGACACACCCAGCGCACCCGATGCGCCGGTGCGGTTGTCCACCACGACGGGCTGGCCGAGTGTCTTGGACAGGCGGTCACCCACCATGCGGGCGATGAAGTCCGAGGCCCCACCTGCAGGATAGGCCACGACGATGCGTATAGGGCGTGTAGGAAAGCTCGGCTGGGCGCTTGCGGCCAGTGGCGCCAGGGCGGCGGCGGCGAGCATCTGGTTCATCGTGCGGCGGTCCATGGGGATGTCTCCTCTTGCCGTCGGAGGGCGGCGTCCCGGAACTCTAGGCGTCGTCACTGCGCGCGTCTGTACCCAGCGATTGGGACGGGGAATCCCCTATATCAAGCCCCCACGCCAAAGTCATCCGACTGTGGACGTTCAGCTTGGCATAGGCGCGCTTTCTCAGCGTGAGCACCGTCGAGGTGGCAATGCCCAGATCCTGGGCGATGCCGTCCGTGCTGAGGCCCGCCGCAATGCGCGCCGCGACTTCCAGTTCGCGTTTCGAAAGTCTGTCCGACTGCTGCCCCAGGCGGATGGACGCCATCGCCACGCGATTCGCATCCGAAGTCCGGGACTTCGAATCCAGCCGCGGCTGCAGCACAGCCCTCACGATCGGCGCCACCGTGCGCAGGCGAGCGAGTTCATCGGATTCGAATTCGCCGGCCGCTGTGTGCCTGTACAGGTTGAGCGCGTAGGCTCGATGGTCAGCCCCTGCGAAGACCAGGCTCACCCGTCCGGCCAATCGTTCGCGCACGAAGATCTCGTTGCGCCAGTCCCGGTTGGGAATGTCGCGCTGGCGGTAGTGGAACATGTCCACTCTAGGCGCTTTCTCGCTCATAGAAGCCAGTTCGCCGGCCAACGCGGTGACCTCGTCTTCACGGAAGAAGGCGAACCGGTACAGCGAAAAGCAACGCGCCGTGGTGTCCTGGACTTGTGAACTCCGCGCATGCCCTTCGAGCTGCCTTGGCGCGCCGCCGCCCGCGTACTCCACCAGCGAGATGTACTCCACCGGCACCAGATGCGCGATGAATCGCAATGCAGCAAGCGCGGGCGGCCCGGCGCGAAGTTGGTCGAGGAGGGCAATCATCGCCGCGGACGGCACCGTGCTGTCTTCGTCGATACCGACTCGCGCCCAGTGCTTTGCCATGTGGCGGCTCCGACCTATGTGAATGTCTTGAGTGCCGTCGCCGGGTTGCAGGCGGCCGCCGGTGCCGGTGAATGTCCTGCCTCGAGCAACTTGCGCGCCGCCATGTGGTCCTGGGGCGCGTTCACGCTCTCCACACAGGCCAGTCGCCCCTGCGGTGTGTAGTGCAGGATGGAGAATGCGTCCCCCCGCGCGCCAGGACGCAGGTGCCGCACCGACTGCGCGGGCATGCAGCCCGCCATCTGCAGGCGCATGCTGCCCTGTTCAGACCAGAACCAAGGAAGCGCTGCATACGGCGCTGGCCGATCAAGCACCGTGGCCACCGCGGTGCGTGCCTGGTCGTGCGCATTCTGTACCGACTCCAGTCGGCGATCGCTCCCTTGTCCCGACAGCGGGAAGCGCGCGCAATCTCCTATCGCCAGGATGCGCGCGTCGCTGCTGCGCATGAACGCATCGACCACGACGCCATCTCGGCAGTCCAGGCCTGCCGCCTGCGCCAGCGTGGTTTCGGGCCTGGCGCCAATGCCGATGATCAGCAGGTCCAGCGGCACCCGCTGCGCGCCCAGATGGATCGCCCGCAATCTCGCCTGAGCAACCTCGAAGTCGCTCACCTTCTCGCCCAGGCGGATGTCCACGCCCGCGGCGCGATGGCTGAGCAGCACATGCTCGGCCATCTCCGGCGACAGCGAGCGCGAGAGCAGGCGCGGCGCGGCCTCCAGCACGGTCACCTGGCGGCCCAGGGCCTGCGCGGTGGCGGCGATCTCCAGACCGATGAATCCGCCCCCCAGCACCACCACCTGCCGGGCCTCGCCCAAATGCGTGCGCAGCGCGCGGGCATCAGCGGCGGTGCGCAACAGCACTACGTTGCTGAGCCCGCTGGGCAGGCCCGGCAGCACGCGCGCACGCGTGCCGGTGGCCAGAACGACCACGCCGTAAGGCAGGCTGCGGCCGCCGGCCAGGCGCACAACACGCGCCTCCCGATCGATCGCTTCAGCGGCCGTACCGAGGTGGAGCTCAATGCCCGCTTCGGGGTACCAGGCTTCGCCGCGAATGGACTGGGCTGCCTCGTCTGGTCGCTTGAGGAAGCTCTTGGATAGCGGCGGGCGCTGGTAGGGCAGGTCCGGCTCCTCGCACACCAGATGCACCCGCGCGCCCTGTCCGGCCTCGGCCATGCCGGCGCAGAACTGCGCCGCCGCATGGCCGCCGCCAATGACCACGATGTCGCGTTCCATGTTAGTTCAGGATTCAGTAGTGGACGACCGCGCGAATCGACTTGCCCTGGTGCATCAGATCGAAGGCATCGTTGATGCCGGTGAGCGGCATCGTGTGCGTGACGAAGGGTGCGAGCTGGATTCGTCCGGCCATCGCGTCCTCCACCATGCCAGGCAACTGGCTGCGGCCCTTCACACCGCCGAAGGCAGTCCCCAGCCACCGGCGGCCGGTCACGAGCTGGAAGGGGCGGGTGGAGATCTCCTGTCCCGCGCCGGCAACGCCGATGACGACCGATTGGCCCCAGCCGCGGTGCGCGCACTCCAGCGCCGCGCGCATCACCTGCACATTGCCGATGCACTCGAAGCTGTGATCCACGCCCCAGCCAGTCATCTCGACGATCACCTGCTGGATGGGCTTGTCGTGGTCCTTGGGGTTCACGCAGTCGCTGGCGCCGAAGGTCCTGGCAAGCTCGAACTTCGACGGGTTGGTGTCGATCGCGATGATGCGGCCGGCCTTGGCCAGCTTGGCGCCCTGGAGCACGGCCAGGCCGATGCCGCCGAGGCCGAAGACCGCGACCGTGTCGCCCTCCTGCACCTTGGCAGTGTTCTTCACCGCGCCCAGGCCGGTGGTCACGCCGCAGCCCAGCAGGCAGACCTGTTCGGGATTGGCGTCGGGGCTGATCTTCGCGAGCGAGACCTCGGCCACCACCGTGTACTCGCTGAAGGTGGAGCAGCCCATGTAGTGATAGACCGGCTGCCCGTTGTAACTGAAGCGCGTGGTGCCGTCGGGCATCACGCCCTTGCCCTGGGTGGCGCGCACCGCGACGCACAGGTTCGTCTTGCCCGATTTGCAGAACAGGCATTCACCGCATTCGGCGGTGTAGAGCGGGATGACGTGATCGCCCGGCTTGACGCTGGTGACGCCTTCGCCGACCTCGACCACGATGCCGGCGCCTTCGTGGCCCAGCACGGCGGGGAACAGGCCTTCCGGGTCGTCGCCCGAGAGCGTGAAGGCATCGGTGTGGCACACGCCGGTGTGGGTGATCTTCACCAGCACTTCGCCCTTCTTCGGCGGCGCGACGTCGATCTCGACGATCTGCAGGGGCTTGCCGGCTTCAAAGGCAACGGCGGCTCGGGATCTCATGGGATGGCTCCTGGGAATGAAAAAAAGACGATGGAGTGCCTCGCGAGAACGCTCAGGCCCTGCCGGCCTGAGGTCGCACCCTGCGCTTGACCGGCGCTTGCATGCGCGCCACATAGCGGTCGGTGGCAGCTTCGACCTCAGGCAAGTTCTCGTGCAGTCGGCGCAGCAGGGCGATCAGCACTTCGCGTTCCTCACTGCTGAGTACGGAGAGCAAGGCGCGTTCACGTTCCAGCGCCACGCCGATGATCTGGTCATGCAGCGCCCGGCCTTCCTCGGTGAGGGTGGCCACGCGCGCACGGCCGTCCGCGGGATCCGGTGCGATGCGAATCAGGCCCCGCGCCTCCATGCCGGAAAAACAGCGGCTCACGGAGGCCTTGTCCATCCCGATGATGCGACACACCTTGTTGGCAGAGATCGTGGGTTCGATCGCCAGCAGCACCAGGCAGCGCCAGGTCTCGATGCCGACGCCGAAGCTGCGCAGGTAATGCTGCGAGGCGCCGCGCGAGAGCTTGTTGGCGATCCAGGTGAAGAAGGCCGGAACGTAGCGTTCCAGGTCGATGGAAACGTACCGGGTGGAGCTCGTGCGAGTAGAAGGCATGCGCGTCAGTGTGGCCCATGTCGCGCCGAGCGCAGCGGGGGTCATTGCTGCGCCTCGGGCAGATGCAGCACGAGCCCGTCCAGTGCGTCGTCCAGCCGGATCTGACAGGACAATCGACTGTTCGCCCGACGCTCGGCGGCGGTGCATTCGAGCATCTCCCGCTCGTTGGAAAGCGCCTCGGGCAGCCGGGCCGTCCAGGCGTCGTCGACATACACATGGCAGGTGGCGCACATGGCCGAGCCGCCGCACTCGGCGATGATGCCGGACAGGCCGGCACCCGTGGCAACCTGCATCGCGGTGTGGCCGACTGGCGCCTGAACATCGCGCTCGCTGCCATCGGCCAGGATGAATCGGATCGTGGGCATGGTGTCTCCTTCGAATGCCTGCGTCAGTACGCTCTCAGACAGGGATAAGCCGCAGCGGCAGCGTGTCCAGCGCGCGCAACGTGTTGTTGAGCCGGCGGGTGTGCGCGCCGGTGATCTCGATCGCCTTGACGCGGCGCGCGAGTGCCTGCAGCACCACCTCGCCTTCCAGCCGTGCGATGACTTGCCCCACGCAGCCGTGGATGCCCGAGCCGAAGGCCATGTGGCCGGTCGGTCGGCGACCGACGTCGTACCGATCCGGCTCAGGCCACTTGCGCGGGTCCCGGTTGGCCGAGGCGAGCATGCACAGCACCTTGGTGTCGGCCGCCAACGCAACACCGGCCATCTCGCAGTCGCGCGAGGCCGTACGGAAGAAAGTTTGCGCAGTGGATTCCCACCGCAGCGCCTCTTCGAAGGCGGGGCGGGCAAGCTGCCGATCGGCATGCAGTTTCGCGTATTCGGCCGGATGGTGTGCCAGCGCGAACACGGCGTTGCCGATGCCGTTGATGGTCGTGTCCACCCCCGCCGAGAGGAAGGAGCGCACCAGCATCGGCGCCTGTTCGTGAGAGATCTCGCCAGCGTCGGCTGCCTGATAGATCTGGTCGCCAAAGCCGCCCGGACGAAGGTGATCGCGCTGGCAGTGGGCCATGATCCAGTCGGTTACCGCGACGACGCGCTCGGCGCTCTTGGCCAGCAGTTCGTTGCGTGGTCCCATCGAATTGAAGATCATGTCGCCATAAAGCAGGAGGTTCTCGCGCCCGGCTTCCTCCACGCCCACCGCGTCGGGGAACACCTTGAGCGGATAGACCTGCGCCAGATCGTGGATGCCATCGATCTCGCCCTTGGCGACGCATCGCTCGACCAGGGCCTCGGCCTCCTGGGCGAAGCGATCGCGGATCTGCATCACCGTCTTGGGACTCAGGATGCGCGAGAGCACGGTGCGCGTCTGTGTATGCAGCGGCGGGTCGGCCTCCAGGATCAGGCTGCGAGGCCGGAAGGGCGTCTCCTTGTTGAAGTTGGTCAAGCCGACGCCGGCGCCCGAGATGAAGGTGGCGTGGTCATTGAGCACGGCTCGCACTTCGTCGTGGCGCGCACACGCCACCACCGAGGGATACGGTGCCAGGCGCACGACCGGCCCGGCCTCGCGCAGGCGTTCGTGCATCGGATACGGGTCGATCAGGTTCGCCGACGCATAGGGGTCGATGTCGAGGACCGGGATGTCGAGTTCGGAACTGAGGGTCGTCATGTCGGGGGCTCCTTCACGTTCAATGGACTGCCATGCCCACATGGCGCTCCAAGGTGGCTTGGTCCGCGCGCAAGTCCGCGGCGGGTGCTTCGTGCACCACGTGGCCGTGGTCCAGGATGAGGGCGCGGTCGGCATAGGCCAGCACCTCGCTCACCTGCTGCTCCACGATGAGCACGGTGACGCTGGATTCGCCTGCCAGCCGGCCAAAGGCCGCGAGCAATTCCTGGCGGATGATGGGCGCCAGGCCTTCCAAGGGTTCATCCAGCAGGAGCAAGCGGGGCCGCCCGAGCAGGGTGCGGGCGACGGAGAGCATCTGCTGCTCGCCACCCGAGAGCTGCGCCCCGCCGTTGTGACGGCGCTCGGCCAGGCGCGGGAAGAGCGCGTAGGCTTCGGCCAGCGCGGCGCGCGGTCGTTGCTTCAGGCCCGCCAGCAGGTTTTCCTCCACGCTCAGCGAGGGAAAGATGTCGCGCGTTTGCGGCACGTAGCCTAGCCCGCGCTGCGCGCGCTGGTGTGGCGCCAGGCCGCTCGTGTCCTCACCATCGAACACGATACGACCGGAAGACAGCCGCGCCAGGCCCATGATGGCCCGCAGAGTGGTGCTCTTGCCTACACCGTTGCGGCCGATCATGGCCAATCGCTCGCCGGGCTGGACGGTGAAGCTCAGCCGGTCGAGGATGGTGGTCGGCCCGTAGCCCGCGACCACTTGGTCGAACTGCAGCAGGGGAGTGATCATGGCAGTCCCTGCCCCAGGTAGGCGGCGCGCACTCGGGCGTCGCCTCGGATTTGTTCGGGTGTCCCTGCGGCCAGCACAGCCCCTTCGGCCAGCACCACGATGCGGTGTGCGAATCGGAAGACGAGGTCCATGTCGTGCTCGATGATGAGTACGCCCAGCTCTGGCGGCAGCGCATCCAGTGCTGCCAGCAGCCGGTGGCCGTCGTCTCGTGGCACGCCGGCCATGGGCTCGTCCAGCAAGAGCACACGGGGGCGCAGGGCCAGCGCGAGTGCCATCTCCACCAACCGCTGCTCGCCGTATGCCAGCTGGCCGGTCGGCACGGTTGCATGGTTCGCCAAGCCGAAGGTGGCCAATATGGCGCGCGCCTCGCCGGCCAGCGCTGGATAGGCTTCGACCGGGCGCCATGCACGGTGGGCCAGGCCCTCGCGCTCGAACAGCGCGAGCTCCACCTGCCGCTGCACCGGAAGGTGCGGCGCCAATGTGGTGATCTGGAACGTACGCACGAGCCCGGAGCGCACGCGTCGCGCCTGACTTTGCGACGTGACATCCTCCCCGGCGAGGCGCACGCGCCCGGCGGAAGGGGCAATGACGCCGCTGATCAGGTTGACCAGCGTGGTCTTGCCCGCGCCGTTGGGTCCAATCAGCGCGATGCGTTCTCCCGGCGCGATGGTCAGCGAGACGCCGCGCGTGACGTGCAGCCCGCCGAAATGCTTTTCCAGTGATTCGACCTGCAGCAGCGGCGTCATGGCAGAACCTCTTGCGATGAGGCGAGCGGAGCACGACGTCCGGCAGCGCCCAGGCGCGCGCGCAGCCGCAGCCACAGCACGCGAGGCGGCACCAGCACCACTGCCATCAGGGCCAGTCCCACCGCGAACAGCCAGTGGTAGGGATTGATGGAAGCGGCCGTGTGATGCAGCAGCGTGAAGATGAGCGCGCCGACCAGTGCGCCATGCAAGCGCCCCGCGCCGCCCAGCACCAGCATGACCAGGATCTCGGCGGAGAGGCCGAAGCCCAGGCTGTCCAGCCCGATGATGGCGTTGGTCTGTGCTGCCAGGGCGCCCGCGGCGCCGGCCAGGGCGCCGGCCGCGGTGTAGATGGCGAGCAGCCGCGTGCGAACCGGCGTGCCCAGAGCTGCCATGCGAGCCCGGCTCTCATGGATGCCGCGCACCGACAGGCCGAAGGGCGAGGCGACCAGTCGCTGCGCGAGGTACAGCCCCAGCGCGAGCACCGCGATGGCGTAGAAAGCCGCAGTACGTCCTTCCAGGTCGAAGGCGAACAAGCCGAGCAACGGCGCCATCGAGAAGCCCGACAGCCCGTCGTCGCCACCCGTCCAGTCGCGCCACTTCTGCGCCAGCGCCAGCAGGATCTGGGCGAAGGCCACGGTGAGCATCAGGAAAGTGAAGCCTTGGTAGCGTAGCAGCAAGGCGCCTGATACCAGCGCTACCGCTGCTCCGGCCGCGACGCCCACCAGCAGTCCCAGCAGAGGATCGGCCTGCACATGGAGCGCAAACAGCGCGGCCGCGTATCCGCCAGCGCCATACAGAGCCGCATGACCCAGCGTGGCGAGGCCGGCCACGCCCACGACCAGGTCAAGGGAGACAACCAGCAGCGCCATGACGGCGATGCGCACGATCAGGCCCAACTGCTCGGGCAGCAGCAGCCCGACTCCCACGCCCAGGATCAGCACGACCAGGGGAGCACGCCAGGCGGGCGCGGTGCGCAAGGTGTTCGGGGTCATCGCTTCAGCAGCCCACTGGGACGCCAGGCAAGCAGCAGCGCCATGGCAAGGAAGAAGAACAGGCTGCCCCAGTCGGAAGCCCAGTACTTGCTGGCCGTCTCCACTGTTCCCAGAACCAGGGCTGCAGCCAACGTGCCGGCGATGCTGCCCATGCCTCCCACGGCGACTACCACCAGCACAAGCACCAGGTACTTGAGCGCGTAGTAGGGCTCCAAAGGCATCAACTCCGCGCCGAGAATTCCTCCCAGGCCCGCCAGCGCCGCGCCGGCGGCGAAACTCAGGCACTGCACGCGGCGAATCGGGATCCCCAACGTTGCGGAGGTCTCCGCATGGTCCACCGCTGCGCGCAGCCACACCCCAAAGCGAGTGCGCAGCACGGTGTAGGTGGCCCCGCCGGCGACGGCCAAGCCCGCAGCGATGACCAACAGCCGCTGTGCTGGCAGGGTGCGAAAGCCCAGATCCACCGGTTGCGCAAGCAGTGGCGGCAGCGCGATGAGCTGTACCTGCGGGCCGGCGATGGCATTGGTGGCGGCGATCAGGAAGAAGGTCAGTCCGATGGTGAACAGTACCTGGTCCAATTCCTTGCGGCGATACAGGTGGCGCAGCACCAGCATCTCCAGCAGCGCTCCCAAGGCGCCGGCGGCCAGCACGGCCAGCGGCAGAGCCAGCCAAAAGCTCCAGCCCACGTCGCGCGTGAGCCATGCCGCCGCATAGCCACCCACCATCGCGAAGGCGCCGTGCGCGAGATTGACAAAACGCATCAGCCCCAGCGTGACGGACATGCCCACGGCGATGACGAACAGCACCATGCCGTAGGCCACACCGTCAATGCCGACGTTCAGGATCGTGCTCACTCGAAGCCTCCGGGTTGCTTCGCTACTTGGTCTCGAGGCCGAAGTCGGGCTGCGGGCCAAAGCTCTGCAGTTCGCGGTTGACCAGCATGCCGCCTGCTTTTTCAACCTTGCGCAGATACACGTTCTGCACGATATGGCGTGTCTTTGGATCGATGCTCACCGGACCGCGCGGACTGTCCCATTGAAGTGTCTTGGCGGCGGCAAGCGCCTTGGGGCCATCCCTGCGGCCGCCCGTGGCTTCGATCATCTTGTGTATCACGTGCATGCCGTCCCATGCACCCACCGAGGCGTAGTTGGGGACTGCCTGCGCATCGGCGGCCTTGAGGGCGGCGACGAACTTCTGGTTGGCCGGCGAATCGTGCGTGCCAGAGTAGTGGAAGGCGGTGGTCAGGCCCAGCGCAGCATCGCCGAACTTCTGCAGATCGAACTCGTCTGTCTCTGCTGTCCCGAGGAACTGAACGCCGGCCTTCGCAAGCCCGTTCTCGTTGTAGGCCTTCACGAAGCCCAGGTTCGGTGGCCCACCCGGCAGGAAGGTGTAGACCGCCTGCGCGCCGCTGGCCTTGATCCGCTGAACAAAGGGTGCGAAGTCGGTGGTGGCGATCGGCATGCGAATGCTCTCCACCACCGTTCCGCCCTGGCGGGTGAACTCGGCCTTGAAGGCTGCTTCTCCGTCCAGTCCGGGGGCGAAGTCGGTCACGGCGGTGACCACCTTCTTGAGTCCCTGCCCAGCCGCCCATCTGGCCAGGGGCACCGTCACCTGCCAGAGCGTGTAGGAGGTACGGATGAAGTAGTCGGACTTCTCCGTTATGGCCGAAGTGGCGGCGTTGAAGATGACCGTGGGCGTTTGCGACTGCTGGATCAGCGGCGCCACTGCCATCGCGTTCGGCGTGAACACGAAGCCGCCGAGGTAGTCCACCTTGTCCTTGACGATGAGCTCCTGAACCAGGCTCTTGGTCAGGCCCGGGTTGGGGCCGCCCGTATCACGGTAGATGAACTCGATGGACCGGCCGTCCAACTTGCCGCCTTGGGCATCCACATAGGCCTGAGCGCCCGTCTTGAACAGCGTGCCGTAGTGGGCGAAGGGCCCGGAGAACGGGCCAACGATGCCCACCTTGATGGCGGATTGCGCCAGCGCCGGCAGCGCTGTCCCGCCGAGTGCCAACGCCGCGCACCATGCCGCCGCGCAACGCCGTGTGGTCTTGCTCATGCCTTGTCTCCTGTCTTGTGGAATGGACCGTCACTGACCTTCGAAGCGACGTGACGACCAGACGGAGTCTCCGAGCAGATAGTTGGTATGTCAACCAACAGGGCGATCAACCAAATGCATGGTTTTCCCGAGCCCGACTTCGCAAAGTAGGGTCGGATCGTCATGAAAGAGGGCTTCAAGCCCGAATGAGAGAGAGGCCCCCGGCGATCTCCAGCATCGTGACACCACCGACCCGCGCGTTTGAACCAATTCGTGCGCCTGCGGCGCGACGAGAGCACGGCCGACCGCGATCGGCGGCGCGCCGCGCTCTATGCCGATCCGGACCGGCTGGCCTATCGTCATGCGAGGGAGAGCGGCGCCGGGTCATGCGCCAGCACAACCGCCTGCTCAAGAGCCGGGCATCCCCCAGTCGGCCTTGCTCCAGCATGCAGCTTCGGTGTCGGCTCAACGCGGCTCGACCCGTGATGCACGACCTCACGGTCGCACGGGAATGACGGCGAGCGAAGAGGTCGCGTTCGCTATCAGGCGGGAGCGCTCCGCGTCATAAAGTTTCGCGTGCGCGAAGGCGACCTGCCGACCGACTCTATCCACCCCCGCTACGGCAATGTAATGGCCTTCCTGCCCAGCGCTCTGCATGTTCACCGTCAAGCTGATGGTGGAGCATGTGTAGCCTGGTTTCAGCCGTGACAGGACCGCCATCGCCATGCCGATGTCCAGCATGCTTGCCAAGGTTCCCCCGCCCACGACGCCGTTTCCCTGCGTCGCAGTTCGCGGCGCGGTGAAGCGGATGACAAGTTCGCCGTCGCGGCTCTCAACAAGCAGGGCCGACAGGCTCGCCAGTGCAGGATTGACCTCGAGGGGGACGTTACGGCGGCCGGAAGACACCGCCTCTGCCACGTAAGCCCGGGTCGGGTTGTCCCCTTCCAACAAACGTTCCGACATCTGCTGTCGCTCTGAGACTCAGGCCAGCAGCGTGGCCCGGGCGTGTTCGGGGGTGGCGACCTCGTAGCCGAGGTCTTCGATGATCCTGGCCGCCTTGGTGACGAGCTCAGCGTTGTCGCGCGCGAGCTGGCCTGGCGAGAGATACAGGTTGTCCTCGAGACCCACCCGCACGTGCCCGCCGAGCACCGCCGCGATGGCGACCATCGGGAACTGGTCGGGGCCAATGCCGAACGCGCTCCAGTGCGCGCCTGTTGGCAACAGGCGCTGCATCTCGTCCACCACTGCAGGCGTGGCTGGCGCGCCCCAGGGCACCGACATGCACAGCTGGAAATAGGCGCTCTTCGGGATGGCACCGGTGGCGATGAGGTGACTCGCCAGTCGTACATGACCGAAGTCAAAGACCTCGAGCTCCATTGTGACGCCGCAGGCGGCAATCTCCGCGGCCATCTCGCGCAGGTGGTTCGCCGGATTCACGAAGGCGGCTTCGCCGAAGTTCATGGTCGCGACGTCAAGGCTGCAGATGTCGGGCTTCAGCTTCACCACATGCGCAACCCGTTCGTGCGGCGTCATGAGCTCGGCATCCGGGATGGAGACGACCCGGAACGGCGCATCGGTAGGCACCGTCAGCATGGCGCCCGGACCGGTCGTGAGATTGATCAGGACGTCGCAGCGGGAGGCGCGGATGTGCTGCACGACCTCCTCATAGTATGCGAACTTCGTCGAGGACTTGCCGGTCTCGGGATCTCGCACATGGATGTGGACGATGGATGCGCCGGCACGTGCGGCGGCGATGGCCTGGTCCGCGATCTCACGAGGCGAGGCAGGGACGGCGGGATTCTTCGCTCGGGTGTCCCCCGCTCCGGTCAGGGCGCAGGAAATGATGACGGGAAGGCGCTTGCTCATGGTAGGGGTTGGAATAAGGTGACAAGGACCAGTTGGAGCGGTATCGCGCAATGCAGCAAAGCCCCCATTAATTACAATACGATTCGTCTCGCAGCGTATACTAGGTGACTGCCGGGGGCTGCGTCAATCGAAAGCGACGCTTCTTCTGCCTCTAAGGATTAGGGGTAAGCACTTATTTGATTGAAATAGAACCGAGACGTACAGTATCGCAACTATCTTTGTATTGGAGTATCAATGAAGCTCGGAAGGTTTGTGGTTCAGGGTCTTGACGGTCCGGTTCAGCGCATCTGCATGGTGCTGCCCGAGCAATCCCGCGTCATCGATCTGCGTGCGGCAGAGGTTGTGCGACAACAGTCGCGCGGGGCGAGCCGCGAGGCTGCGCTGCGATACGCCTCGGTCGTTTTCCCCGAAAGCATGTCGGCGGCCATCGCGCTCGGAGAGGAGTTCCTCGAGACTGCGAACGAGGCGGCAACCCGCCACGGAGACGATGCGTCGCTGCCCTTCGAAGGGCTGCATTGGGCACCCGCCTGCGACCCGTCGATCGTGCGCGACGGTCTCACTTTCGTGAAGCACATCCGGCAGTTTCATGAACGAATGAAGTTGACGCCCGCGCCTGCGTTGCTGCAGGTCCCGGGTTACTTCAAGGGTTCGCCCTGGACGGTGATCGGTCACGACGCCGAGGTGCCGTGGCCGGCGCGCGCCGAGAAGATGGACTATGAGTTGGAGATCGGCTGGGTGATCGGGCGAGTCGCCCACAACATCACTCCCGACACCGCCCGCTCCCATCTCTTCGGTGTAACGATCTTCAATGATTTCTCGGCCCGTGACCTGCAGGCCAATGAATTTGCGATCGGCATGGGGCCGACGAAGAGCAAGGACTTCGCCTATGGCATCGGGCCGTGGATCACGACGATCGACGAGTTCCCGCGGCTGGATCAGATCCGCATGGCCGTGCGGGTGAACGGCGAGACCTGGGGCGAGGGCGACACCTCGGAGATGCTCTGGAGCGTCGAGGAGCTGATCGCCTACGTGTCTTTGGGCGACCACGTGCAGCCGGGCGACGTGATCGGCTCAGGCACCATGGGCAATGGATCGGCCTTGGAGCTGGGGCGCAGCCTCAACCCTGACGATGTCGTGGAGCTGGAGGTGGCGGGCGTCGGCGTGCTGCGCAACCGCATGGGCCAGCGTGAGGAGGGCACATGGTGGCCGACCCCGCGCAAGCCTTTCATGTAGGAAGACAGACGTGAAATTCTCTCTGGGAACCTTCTCGCAGGACGGCGGCGAACGATTCGCTGCCTTGTGCTTCGGCGAACATGTGCTTCCTCTGCGTTCGCTGCATGCGCAGGCGGCGCGCTTCGGCGCGCGGTGGTCGGAAGGCGCATCCGTCTTCGACCTCCTGCAGGACTGGGACCGAAACCTGGCTGTGCTGCGCGCCATGGCGGAGCAACTTTCTGCCCGGCACGAATCGAGCGTGCCCATGTCCAGCCTGCAGGTCCATGCCCCCGTGGACCTGCCGCGACAGGTGCTTTGCACGGGGGCCAACTATCGCAAACACGTCGTCGACCTCACACTCGACATGGGTGTCGGGCCGGAGGGCCTGAAGGGCGCGGCCCTGCGGAAGTGGGCCGAAGACATGATGGACGAGCGGGCGGCACAGGGAGAGCCCTACGTCTTCCCGAAGCTGCCTTCGGCCATCACGGGCGCCTTCGATCCCCTCGTGCTCCCTGCCACCACGCAGAAGCCGGATTGGGAACTGGAACTCGCCGTCATCATGGGTCGGCCGGCCCGTAAGGTGCGCCGCGAAGAGGCGCTTGACTACGTCGCCGGGTACTCGATCGTGAACGATGTGTCGGCGCGGGATCTTATCGCTCGCACGGACTACAAGATGCTGGGCACCGACTGGCTGAGATCGAAGTCTCCGCCGAGCTTCATGCCTTTCGGTCCCACCCTGGTGCCCGCGTGCTTTGTGCCGGATCCGCAAAAGCTGCAGATCACCTTGAAGCTGAACGGCCAGACGATGCAAGACGAATCCACGGCCGATATGCTGTTCGACGTGGCACGGCAGATCGAATACATCACGGCGCATGTGCAGCTCTGGCCTGGCGATCTCATTGCGACCGGATCGCCCGCGGGGAATGGCACGCACTACAACCGCTTCCTTCGGGAAGGCGATGTCATCGACTCGGAAATCGAGGGCCTGGGCAAGCAGCGCAATGCGTGTGTGCAGTAGCGGCGAGGCTGATCGCGCACAATGGAATACGGAACGACTCGAAATATACCAACCAGGAAGGTCCCCGGCGTGAATACTGAAGCAACTATCCAAGAACAACGTGGAAAGACCCCGGTGCGTCCGCGATCGGTGCGCCGCATCGTCACTGGCGAGAACGAGCACGGCAAGTCCGTGTTCGTGTCGGACGGACCGGCCCCGAACCACACCACCGATTCGGCCACACCGTTGGCCCAGGTGCTCTGGGCGACGGGCGAGGCAGCTGCGTCCGGTGCCGATCCCGCTCCTGCAGGTCATGCGTTCGGCTTCCACTCGAAGGATGGCTCGCTGCTGCGCGTGGTCGACTTTCCGCCCGACGAGAACTACGACGTGTCGCAGCTGGCGCGGTTCCTGGACGAGCACGGGGTGCGCGACAAGGGCGAAGCCCGGCATTTCTGGTTCCACAAGACACAGTCCCTGGACTACGCGATCGTGCTGGAGGGCGAGATCTATGCGCTGATGGATGAGGGCGAGACGCTCATGCGCCCCGGCGACATCCTGATCCAGCGGGCGACCAACCACAGCTGGTCGAACCGCTCCGGCAAGCCTTGCCGCATGGCCTTTGTGCTGCTGGACCTGTAGCCTGGCGCCAAGACCTGAGCTCGCCCCGGCGCGGGTGGAACAGGTGTGCGCATGGGGGCTCGGATACTGGATCCGTCTTGCTAGCATCGGGATTTCCTTGCCTACCGACAGTTCTTCCAAGGGGGCCGCAGCCAAGGCTCGCGCCCGTTCTTCTGCATCGACCACGGCAAGACTTGCTGTGGGCACGGGTCCAGGCGCACTGCGCCCGCGCTCGCCCGGGCGGGTGCGCAGCGACGCATCGCGCGCGTGGCCCTCCTCGATGCGGCGCTGAAGCTGCTGGAGACGACACCCCTGCAGCAGATCTCGATCGAGTCGATCGCGCGCGAGGCGGGAGTAGGCAAAGCCACCATCTACCGGTGGTGGAACTCGAAGCTTCATTGAGCGCTGAGTTCAAGGCCGCGATCGCATCGTCAGGCGTTCCCTTCGGCCAACACGGCACACACCGATGCCGCAACGAACTGCGGCAGACCTTCCTCTGCAAGGGTCGGCACGTCCGGCGGGATGGCCAACCGCTGCGGGCTGGACACTCAGATCGCAGCGATGCAGCCTGTGCCGGGGTCGATCAGGGCAGTCGGCGACGTGGTCACCATGATCTGGATCTCGCCGGAGCACAGATCGGTCAATCGCGGGCGCGGACCCCTTGTAGGGAACACGTAGAAGATCAATCCCCGCCTGCTGCCCGAACCATTCGGCGACGATGTGCTCGGTGGATCATGTTGTTTGGCCCGCGCGTCCAGGTCCGCATAGGCGCCAATGCCGCTTTGCTTTGAAACGAGCATGACCAGCGGGAGTTTGCCGACGGCGGCCGCCGGCTTAAACATCCTTTGCGACCTCGTATCCAGCAGCTTCGGCGCCAAACGTCTTCTCTGACATGGCGTTGGACGTCATGGGCGCCATGAGCAGTGTGTAGCCGTCCGGCGTAGAGGGCCTCACGAACCGGGCGCCGATGGCGCGATTCGGGAGTCGGCCCTGCCTGAACCCGTGAGTTGCTGCCGCGGCTGCGGCAGCAGCGCTAAGCGGCCTTAAACGAAGGAGGGGACGGAAACGACATCGCGTCATACCTTCAGCAGGTCGCGCGTCACGGCGGTCGGCCCCGCGTAATGCTTTCGCGCGGCGTCAGTGCCATTGCGAGCAACGGCCGCAGGCAGGAGGAAGCACGCGAGAGCCGGCAGAAGCACCAAGGCGCCGAGCATGTTCCAAAGAAACATGAACGCGAGGAGCACGCCCATATCGGCTTGGAACTTGATCGGACTCGCCATCCACGTCACGACGCCCAGTGCGAGGGTCAACCCGGTGAGCATCACGACTTTGCCGGTGAAGAGCAGAGCCTTGTAGTAAGCCTCTGACAACGACTTGCCTTCGCGCAGCTGCGCGAGCGTCACCGAGAGGATGTACAGCGCGTAGTCGACGCCGATGCCGACGCCCAGGGCGATGACGGGCAGGGTGGCCACCTTGATGCCCATGCCCAGCGCCACCATCAAGGCTTCTGCCAGGATGGAGGTGAGCGCCAGGGGCAGAACAGCAACCACCACCGCTCGCCAGGAGCGGAATGTGACGAAGCACAGGAGGATGACAGCGCCGTAGACGAGCAAGAGCATCTGTCGCCACGCATCCTTGACCACGATGTTGGTAGTGGCCTCGATGCCGGCATTGCCTGCGGCCAGCAGGAAGCGCACGTCAGGCGTGTCGTTCTCCCGGGCGAAAGCTTCCACGTGCTCCCGCACGCGCGTCAGCGTGTCGGCACGGTGGTCCTTGAGGAACACGTATATCGTCAGCAGGTTGCACGCGTCGTTGTAGAGTCCCCGCGGGGCGCCCGCCGTCACCGTGTTCAGCATGTCCTGGTTGGGGAGGAATTCGAACCACTTCGGATTCCCCTCATTCAAACCGGTGAGTACGCGCCTATTCAGCAGTGAGAGCGTGTTAGTGCTTTCGACGCTTTCCAGCTGGCGCAACTCCCATTCCAGCGCGTCGATCTTGTTAAGGGTCTCGTACGCGGAACACTGGCCGTCCGGCGTCCTTACCATGACGGCGAGGACGTCGCTCGATGCGCCATAGGCAGCATTCATGAAGGCGGCATCCCGGTTGTAGCGGCTGTCCGGGCGCAGCTCCGGGGCGCCCGGGTCGAGATCGCCGATCTTCAGCTGCGTACTTGCAAGAAACCCTGCCCCGGCCATGATCATGGCCGCAATCAGCGCCAGAGTGGCGTACCGCTTCTGCGTAAACAGGTCGAGTGCGGTCCAGACGGGGTGTTTGGCCGTACCGACTTGCTGCGACTTCAGGCTGCGTTGTGCCGCCTTTGCGCTGACGCCGGTGTAGCTCAGAAGCACCGGCAGCAAGATCAGGTTCGTGAAGATCAGGGCGCCGACCCCCAGGCTGGCTGCGACGGCCAGTTCGCGGATGGCCTGAATGTCAATCACCAGCAGCACGGCGAAGCCGACGACGTCGGCCAGCAGCGCCGTCAACCCCGCGAGGAAGAGGCGTCGGAAAGTGAGCCGTGCGGCGACGAGCTTGTCCATGCCCCGGCCGACATCCTGCATGATGCCGTTCATCTTCTGCGCGCCATGGCTCATGCCGATCGCGAAGACGAGGAAGGGCACGAGGATCGAGTATGGGTCGAGCGCGAACCCGAGCGTTGGCAGGAGTCCAATCTCCCACACTACGGCAGTCAGGGATGCGACCAGCACGAGCGCGGTCGAACGGACGCATCGCGTAAACCAGAACACCATGCCTGCCGCGATCACAACGGCGAAGCCGAAGAACAGCAGCACGGAGCGCACGCCCTCGATCAGATCGCCGACAATCTTGGCGAAGCCGGTCACATGGATGGTGACACCCTGCGCCTCGTACTTCTCGCGCAGCTCCTCGAGCCTGTTGGCTAGTCGGGCGTAGTCGGTAGGACGCCCCTCGGGGTCTTTCGCCAGCAAGGGAACGTAGATGACGCTGGAGCGAGCGTCCAAGGCCACCAACTGGCCGATCTCGCCGGACCGTGCGATATTGGCCTGCAACTGCGCGAAGCTTTTCGCCGAGCCGTCGTAGCCGTCGGGAATCACCGGTCCGCCTTCCAGCCCTTCCTCCGTGACACCAATCCATCGTGTTGTGGGCGTCCACAGCGACTTCATCTGGTTGCGTGCCACGCCGGGGACGAGGAACACTTCGTCGCTTAAGCGGCGCAGCGCATCGAGGTACGTGGCCTCGTAGATCGTGCCCTTGGGGTTCGCCACCGCGATCCGCACGGCATTGCCGAGGCCGCTCAGGTCCGCCTGGTGCTTGAGATAGTTCTGGACGTACGGATGATGGACCGGGATCGTCTTTTCGAAACTCGCATTGAGTTGCAGCCGCGTGGCCTGCCAGCCGAGCACGAGGGTGACGAGCGCGCACAGGAGCACGATGATGCCGCGGTGATTGAAGATCGCGCGCTCGAGAAATGAGCCGGAAGCCGGGTTCAATTGCGACCCCGAATCGGGTGCGCTGTCTGCCGAAGGATGCATGGAGGGATCAGTTGGTGTTTTTGAGGGCGACCACGGGAGGCAGAAGATGCACTCCCTCGACGCTCAGCGCGAGAAGTGCTTTGCCGGGAAGGGGCAGCACGCCCGTGAGCGGCGGCAGTGAGGGAGTCTTCAGCACCTCGAGAGATGCGCCCGTGCTGGAGAGCAACTGGCCCGCCTGACTCGCTAGGACGAAGCTGCCGTCCTGGCGCAAGGTGGAGGCAATGATGGCGGCCGGGGAAGGCGATGAAAGCTGCTGCCAGCTGCTGCCCGCGTCGGCGGAGCGCCAAACATTCCCGCGCATGCCTGCCGTGATGATGTCCCTTTCGGAGGGCAGTTCGAGGGTGAAGAAGCTGCCTTGGTAGGGCAGGGTTAGCTTGCGGAAGCTATGACCTCCGTCGTCGGAGCGCAGGAAGAGGCCCTGCTCACCGGCGATCGCGATGACCTGGGCGCGGCGTCGTACAGCGTAGAGATGCAAGTCTTTCGGATTGTCCAACAGGCCTGAGCGCACCGCCCATGTGTTGCCGCCATCAGCGGTGGCCAGTGCCATGCCGAAAGCGCCCACGACGAACACCTCCGACGGGCTGGACACGACGAGATCCAGCAATGGCTTGTCGGGGCCGTCGGCCACCATTCGGTCCGCCGCCTTGCGCTGGGCCGCGTCTCCTCCGCGCATGGCGGATTCCTGCATCATCGTGGCGATCGCACGTCCGTCCAGCTGGCGCGCCCAGGTCAGACCGCCGTCAGTTGTGCGGAGGACGGTGCCACCATGGCCCGTTGCGTAGCCATGTCGTTCATCGGCGAAAGCGACGGCAGTCAGCGACACGCTGACCGGCACCTGCGCCTGGCGCCACGTGCGGCAGCCGTCGTCCGAAACCACGGCAAGGCCCCTCTCGCCCACTGCCACAAAGCGCTCGCCCGCGAGCGCTGCCCCCAGCAATACCGCGCGAGAGGGGGCCCGAACCGTCACCGCTCGTCGATCCAGGGCCGGACTCACAGGGGCCGACCAGGCACTTCCGCATGTTGCCAGCGACAAAAGAAGCGTACGTCGCTTCATGTCGCAACCTCGTTCATGCGCGAGCGTTCTTCCGGCAGGGGATCGCCTTGCTCGCACGCCATTTGCAGCGCGGTGCCTAGTCGGGGGCTCAATTTCAACTTCTCCATTGTTTTGCAGAGCGGCTTTCGAAGGGCGACCATCGACGTCCCATGCGCCAAGCGAACTGATACGGACCGTATCGTCGTCGAATGCTAGGTGCGGGTGACTGTGACGTCAATGGGGAAAACCGGCGTCTTGCGTGACTGGGAGATCGGGGTAAACACCGAATAACTTGTAGTAAATCGAGACGTACAGTTTCGCATTCGGTTCGATCTTGTCGGAGTCACAGTGAAGCCTGCTTCTGTTCCAAGCCCCCAGCGTTCGGCGGCGTTGCTGCTGCAGACCTACCAACGCCTGGGTCATCCCACGTGACGACCGCCCGATAGGAACCGGGAATGCTCTCGAGTGCAGCGCTCGACGCATCCAGGCGCGTCAGCCCATCCTCTTCAGCACCTCGCAGCTGCGGAGCATCGGGCCGTGCTGCCTTAGTGCCGACGAGCGAGACCCCGCGCATTGCCACCAACGATTACATCAACGAGGAGAACAAGGTGAAAAGAAACCGTCTACCGGGGTCCGCCAGACTGCGGCGGCTTGCGCTGGGGGCAACGGCATGTGTGGCCGGAGCCAATGCGTTCGCCATCGAGTTCGACACGGGCAACCCCGATCTCAGTGTGCGCTGGGACAACACGATCAAGTACAGTGCGGCCGCGCGGCTGCGAGGGCAGGATTCAGCCTTGCTGCGCCGACCGAACAACGATGACGGAGACCGCAACTTCAACAAGGGCCTGATCTCCAACCGCCTGGATCTTCTTACTGAGCTCGACGCCGTCTACGCCAAGCGTCACGGCCTGCGCTTCAGCGCCGCCGGCTGGTACGACAACGTCTACAACCAAACCAACGACAACCCTGGTTTCGCCGGCGGAGCCTTTCCCAATCAGGTCTCGGTTCCTTTCAATGCGTTCACGGATGCGACACGCCGGTTGCATGGGCGCAAGCTCGAGGCGCTGGACGCATTTGTGTTCGGCGGCTTCGACATGGGATCCACGCGGGGCACTGTGAGGCTCGGGCAGCACAGTTTGGTCTGGGGTGAAAGCCTATTCTTCGGAAACAACGCCATCGCGGGCGGCATGAACCCGGTCGACGTAACCAAGCTCGTGTCCGTGCCGAATACGCAGTTCAAGGAGGCGATTCGCCCGGTTCCCCAGGTCTCGGCTCAGTTTCAGATCACTCCCACGTTCTCGATCGGCGCGTACTACCAGTTCAAGTGGCGACCCAATCGCCTGCCGGCGGTAGGCAGCTACTTTTCGGGGGTCGATGCCAATCCTGAAGGTGCCGAGCGGCTCCTCCTCGCAGGCCCGGGCAGCCCTTTCGCAGCCAACGCGCCGCGCCTTGATGACCAGCGCGCCCGCGACAGCGGCCAGGGCGGCGTTCAACTGCGGCTGCGCTCGGACGAGACCGACTATGGCCTGTACCTGATCCGCTTTCATGAAAAGACCCATCAGCAGATCATCTCCGTTGGATTGGCGCCTGCGGCCTTTGGTGGTGTCATTCCCGGGCCGGTCAGCTACCGGCTGGTGTACCCCCAGAACATCACGGCATTCGGCGCCAGCGCTTCGCGCACGTTCGGCGACGTCAACGTCGCTGCCGAAGGTTCGATTCGCCATAACCAGGATCTCGCCAGCAGCAGCCGTGCCGTGGATGCGTCCTTTTTCGGTGGACTGCCCAGCAACAACAGTGGCAACCCCGCCTATGCAGTCGGCAAGACGGCGCACCTCAACTTGAACGCGCTGTGGACCGTTCCGCGCACACCGCTCTTCAATGAAGCGACCTTCCTGGGCGAGATCGGCTGGAACCGTGTCCTGTCGATCAGCAAGAACCCCGGCGCGGTGGACGCCAACTCCACTCGCGATGCTGTCGCGCTGCGCATGCAGTTTGAACCGCTGTATCGCCAGGTCGTGTCCGGGCTGGATCTCGGTGTTCCCATCGGCATTGGTTACAGCCCCAAGGGCTCGCGTTCGCGTGCGCTGGGCATCGCCATGCCTCCGGAGAACGGCGGAGACCTCACCGTGGGTCTGAACGGCACTTACCTGGGCGTGTGGAAGTTCAGTCTTGCCTACACGCGGTTCTTCGGCTCCAAGGGGACGCTGTTGGACACTAATAACAATTTCTCGTACCGCCAGTTTCTGCGCGACCGCGATTTCGTCGCGCTGTCGGTAAGCCGCACCCTGTGACATTCGCCAGTGAGGACATTTCCATGACATCCACCACGATCAAGTGCAGCGCCGCTATCCTTGCCGCACTCTTCACCGCCGGGGCCGCCCACGCCGGCGTGAGCGCCGCCGAGGCGGCCAAGCTCAAGGGCGAACTGACGCCCTTGGGCGCCGAGCGGGCCGGCAACCGTGACGGCACCATCCCGGCTTGGAATGGCGGCCTGACGGCGGCGACGCTGGGATTTCGCAATGGCGACCGCAGGCCGGACCCGTTTGCGTCAGAGAAGCCAACGCTGCAGATTACCGCGAAGAACATGGATCAGTTTGCGGACAAGCTGACCGAGGGCACCAAGGCCATGCTTCGGAAGTACCCGGACAGTTTCCGGGTCGATGTGTATCCCACGCACCGCACCGCTGCGGCACCGCAGTGGGTGTATGACAACACCTTCCAGAATGCGACACGGGCCACAGCGCAGGACACGTCCGCCGGTCCCGTCACCAAGGGCGCGTTCGGCGGCATTCCGTTCCCCATCCCGAAGAACGGAGCCGAAGTCATGCTGAACACCCAGGTGCGCTGGCGCGGCGCCGCATGGAACCAGCAAAGCAGCGGCTACCAGGTGACCGCCGATGGCCGTCCGGTTCTGGTGCATACGGTGAACGTCGACAACATCGCCCCTTACTACTACCGCGAGGGTTCGGCGGAGAACTTCGATGGCGCCTACTGGATGGTGCGAGTTGCCACTTCGGCTCCAGCTCTGCGGGCTGGCGAAGCGATCCTGGGGCACCTGTTCGTCGATGAGAGCAAGACCGCGACCTGGGTCTACCTGACGGGACAGCGGCGTGTCCGCAAGCTGCCCAATTCCTGTTGCGACACGCCGCATCCCACGTCCGCGGGTATCGTGACGTTCGACGAGATCGAGACTTTCGCCACCCGCCTGGAGCGCTTCGACTGGAAGCTGGTGGGCAAGAAGGAGATGTACATCCCATACAACTCGAACCGGCTGCTCGTGCCCACCAAGGACACGGATGTGTTGGGTCCGCACCATCTTCATCCTGAGCATGTCCGCTGGGAACTGCACCGCGTCTGGGTGGTAGAAGCCGAGCTGAAGCCTGGGCAGCGCCACACTTCCACGAAGAGTCGCTACTACGTCGATGAGGACAGCTGGTGGCCGGTTGTTGCGGACCGCTGGGACGCCAATGGACAACTTTGGCGCATGCCTTTTTCCATTCCGGTTGCGATGCCCGATATTCCCGCGGTCGTCGGCACCGCATGGGGCACCTATGACCTGCTCTCGGGGACCTATTTCGTTGCCGAGCTGATGAATTCTTCCAAGGAGCAATATCGACTCCTGCCGAAGCCTTTGCCCGAGAAGCATTTCTCGCCCGACGCACTGGCTGGCGACAGCGTGCGCTGAGTACCTTGCAGTTCCATCTACGGTATGGACGATCTGGAGTCGTCCACCCCATTTCCACCGGGACTTCGGTCTCGACATTGTCGGATGCACGGACGCGCAAACCCGCTTCCGCTTGGAAGAGGGTTCGTATCGTGCTGAAACGCCGGAGACATCGCCGGCGTAGTGCGAGTCCTTTGATCGGCCACATCGTGTGGCGAGTCAAGAACTTCGAGAAGTTGAGGGTCTTTTCTCGCAACAAGTTCGACTTCTGCGTCGGCGACATCCAGGTGTGAGCCGCCTGCCAGGTCACTTTCCCGGCTGAAGCACGACACGGTCCACTTTCCAGCGCGGCGATGCACTCGGCCGTCGCCGCACACGACCGGCTTCGGCCCCATCTGCTTCGGTGTGTCGGATATGAACGAGGTGTTCGTTGACTGGAACTGCGTGTGGTGTCTCTGCTGGAAGGACTTCCTAGGGGCATCAGACGTCGCCATCGGTTCGGCGTTCTTCCGCCAGCTCGATGCACCCTTGCGACGGCAACGCCGAATACGGGTGCCATTGTCGACCGGGACATCGAAGGTTCGGGCAAGTAGCGCAATACGCGTGCGCGGTAGCGGCGAGGCTGATCTCGCGTAATAGAATACGGGACGACTCGATACATTCCAACCAGGAAGGTGCCTGGCGTGGATACTGAGGCAACTATGCAAGCAGAACGCGAAAGAGCCCGGCGCGTCCGCGAACGGTACGCCGCATCGTCGCTGCAATGCCCGGCCGGCTGCCTCCTCTGCGCGGTGCAGCTGTGCGCATGGGGGCCCGGATAATGGAGCCGTCTTACTAGCATCGGGATTTCCTTGCCTACCAAAAGTTCTTCCAAGGGGGCCGCAGCCAAGGCTCGCGCCCGTTCTTCTGCATCGACCACGGCAAGACTTGCTGTGGGCACGGGCCCAGGCGCGCTGCGCCCGCGCTCGCCCGGGCGGGTGCGCAGCGACGCATCGCGCGTGGCCATCCTCGATGCGGCGCTGAAGCTGCTGGAGACGACACCCCTGCAGCAGATCTCGATCGAGTCGATCGCGCGCGAGGCGGGAGTAGGCAAAGCCACCATCTACCGGTGGTGGAACTCGAAGGCTGCGGTGGTCATCGAGGCGTTCCTGCATGCCCACGTGAGCCACACGCCCATGCCGAAGGGCATAAGCCCTCGCGAGGCACTCATACGCCATATCCATCTGCTGGTGGAAGAGTACAGCGGCTGGTCGGGTCGGATCGTTTCGCAGATCATGGCGGAGGGGCAGGGCGACCCGGACGTGCTGCGCGAATTCCGCGAGCGCTTCTGGTACGGGCGGCGCGCCGTCGTTCGCGAAGTGGTGGAACAAGCGCGCCTGCGCGGCGAGTTCCGCAGTGACATCGACACGGAACTGCAGATGGATGTCATGTATGCCCCGATCTACTTCCGACTGCTCATGGGGCACCTGCCGCTGGACAAGAAGTTCGCGGATGCGCACTGCGCCGCGATCATGCAGGTGCTGGCTCCTTCGCAGCAGGAGCCCGCTGCGGCGCCGGCCAGGCGGCGCAAGGCTGCCTAGGCTTCTGGCCAGCTCCGGGGCGAGGCGGCTTCAGTCCTCGGGCAGAACCGAGGGATTCACCAGTTCCTCGTAGACCGTATCGGCGCCTGGCAGGCCGACAAGGCGGCGCTGCTCGATGAGCAGCTCGACCCCGGCGCGATCCGGGCGCAGCGAGACCGGCGCGGAGCGGACCATGGCTTCCACGGCCGTAGCGGGGAAGCCTGCAAAGGCCAAGGCTTGGCGTGCCGCGTCGGGGTCGCTGCCCATGCGCTTGCGCGCGCTCTCCAGGCCGCGCAGCCATGCGAAAAGGGTGGGGCGCAGCCGCTCCAGCGCACCCGCGCTCACCACGAGGCCTTGTCCAGGGAAAGTGGGGTAACGCTCCTGCACGCTTGCGATGCGGCTGAGGCCTGCCTGAAGTGCCATCGCGTCGAACGGAGGGCCGAGGAGAGTGGCATCGCCGCGCCCGGCCACGATCGCGTCATAGCGTTCCGTCACCCCGCCAACCGGTTCCAACGCATATGCATCGGGACTGATCCCCTCCTCGGCCAGCATCGCGCGCAACGCCACGATAAAGCCGTTGTGGGGTGCGTCGACGAGCAGGGTGGCGCCGCACAGATCCTGGAGCTTCCCTCGGACCTTCTGTCCGACGAGGGTCAACGGGGTGGTGCGCTCCAGCTGTGCGACGACGCGGAGATCGTGTGGTCCCGGGCGCAGGTTCCAGTCCATCACGTTGTCCATTGCCGTGACCACGGCATCCACTCGGCCGGTGGCGAGTGCCTCGAACTGGGCGTCGGAAGACGGGTTGCGCTCCGCGTGCAGGGTCACATCTGCTGTCAGCTTCAACGCGTCGGCCACCACGGCCAATGGGGAAGGAACGAACCAGAGAACTCGCAGTGTGTGCATTTTGAAGGGGAGAAGGCTCAGAAGCATGGAGCCGGGATCAAAGGTCCAGGAACAGCTCGTTGTCGAGCGCGCGTGAGACGCAAAGGATGACGGACGTGTTCGCGACGCGCTCTTCCTCGCTCAGCACAAAGTCGCGATGGTCCGCCTTGCCGGCGAGCAGCGGCGCTTCACAGGTGCGGCACAGGCCCTCGCGGCAGGAGCAGGGGTGCGCAATGCCGTTCTCCTCCAGCGTCTCGAGGATCGACCGCCCGGGCGCCACCACGTAGGTCGCCCCCCGGCGGCGCAGCGTCACCCGGAACGCCCTGTCCGTTGCTGCATCGGCTGGAGCGGCGTCGGCGGAGAAGCGCTCGAAGTGGACGGCCTGCGCGGGCAGGCTGGCTGCCGCCGCCTCCCGGCCCACCGCGTCCATCAGCGGCGCGGGCCCGCAGCAATAGACATGGGCCGTGCGCGGGATGGCGCGCAGGAAGCCGGCCACATCGGGAAGCGCGTTCTGCTCTTCGTCCACGTGCAGCTGCACGCGGGCATGGTGGGCAACCAGCCGCCACAGGTAGGCCGCGCGGGCGCGCGAGCGCACGCAGTACAGCAGTCGCCAGCGTTGGCCCGCAGCCTGGCAGGCCTCGATCATGCTCAGGATCGGCGTGATGCCGATGCCGCCGGCAATGAAGACGTGCTCCGGGGCGTCGGAGGCCAGGCCGAACAGGGAGCGCGGCGCGCTGACCTGCAGTCGATCGCCGGTGCGCAGGCGTTCGTGCAAGTGCCGGGAACCGCCCCGCGAGTGGGGGGCGAGCCCGACCCCAAGGCAGTAGCGGTCTGCCTGCGCAGAACCGTTGGTGAGGGAGTACTGCCGGCACAAGCCGCCGGGAAGATGCACGTCCACGTGCGCTCCCGCCGTGAACGCGGGCAGCGCGCCGCCGTCCGCCGCGCGCAGTTCGATGCCGAGCACGCCTTCTGCCTCGTGCGTGAGGCGGGACACGACCACGTCATGCATGGTCAGGCGGGCTGTCGGTACAGGGTGACGGGCTGGGACCCGCCGGCCGCGACGGTGGCCGCGACTTCGGCCGCTTCCTGCTCCAGGCGCCGCGCCACGACCCAGCGGAACTGCGACAGCGCCGCATCCATCGCGAAGGGGGTCATCTTGAATTCGGCATCCAGCGCGAGGTTCTTCTGCTGGGCCGTGATGATCGCCCGATCCTCCTCGAACGCAGTCACGATGTTCTGGTGAATGGACTTCGTCACCTCCGGCTTGTCGATGGAGAAGTTGTGCGGATGCGCAAAGAAGTAGTGCGTGGAGTTTTCCGTCTCCGGCGTGATCGCCTGGCATCCTCTGAATTCCACGGCATCGACACGGTTGCCCTCCGGCGCGCCCGTGCCGGCCGGCGCATTGCCCGAGTCCATGAGGAGAACGGCCGGGATGGTGAAGTTGTAGATGTTCCAGCGGTCCACCTTGCCGGGCCAGTCCTTCACTGCCTTGACGAACGGTGGAGCTTCCGTGTCCAGTGCCCAGCGCGTGATGCGTACGCCGTTATCGAGACGCTCCACCTTGGGCGGGAACGAGGCATAGTCGGCGCCGCCGCCGAGGGTGGTCGGGTGAACGAACGGCAGATGCGAGAAGTCGAGAAGGTTGTCGCAAATGAGGAGATAGTTGACGTCGTAGTGGATGTAGCCGTCGAGGCTGCGCCAATCCGGATGGTCCAGCCATGGTGTTTGCGGAATCAGGGCAGGGTCTGCTTTCGCGGGCTCTCCCATCCAGATCCAGATCCAGCGATGCTGCTGGACTACGGGGAAAGTGCGCACCTTCGCTTGAGGCGGAATGCGGGGCTGCGCCGGGGCCTCGATGCATTGGCCGTTCGAGTCGAACTTGAGGCCGTGGTACATGCACCGCACGCAGTCGCCCTCGCGCCTGCCGACTGAGAGCGGCGCCCCGCGATGGCAACAGCGGTCCTCCATGGCGACCAGCGTTCCGTCCGCAGTGCGGTACATGAGGATCGGCACGCCGATGATGGTGCGCGCGAAGAGGCCGTCCCCGGTGACTTCCTTGTCCCAGGCAGCGACGTACCAGGTGTTCTTGATGAACATGCGTGCCTCCACTTGCTTCAGCTCAGTTCGAGCTTGATGCCCGAGCGCTTGACCACTGGAATCCATTTGTCGCGCTCAGCGCGGATATGGGCTGAGAACTCCGCCGGTGTGCTCCCGACCGGCTCGCCGCCATAGTCGTAGTACCGCTGTGCGACCTCGGGCTTACGCGCGATGGTGGCGCATGCGGCGGCCAGCTTGTCGAGCGCGGCCTGAGGCGTGCCTGCGGGGGCGAGGAGTCCGAACCATGTCGAGGCGTCGTAGTCCCTGATGCCAAGTTCCTCGAACGTCGGCACGTTGGGAAGAAGCGGGTGACGGCTCTTGCCCGTCACCGCCAGCGCCTTCAGCTTGCCGCCGCGCACATTGCTCATGGAGGCCGCGAGTGCATCGAACATCACCTGCGTCTCGCCCGAAAGCAGCGCCGTGTAGGGACTGGTGGTGTTGTACGGCACGAACTTGTAGTTCGTCCCCGTGATCGCGCCGAACCACTCGCCCAGCAGATGCTGGAAGGTGCCCACACCGACGGTTCCTGCGTTGATGCTCCCGGGACTGGCCTTGGCCAACGCGACGAGGTCGGACGCCGTGGACGCGGGCAGGCTGGGGTGGGCAACGATCACGCTGCGCAAGGTCGTGAGTTGGCTGATGGCGTCGAAGTCCGAGGGCTTGTACGGCAGCTTCGTGTACAGCTCGGACATGTAGCACAGGGAGCTCGGAATCCCCATGAGCAAGGTGTAGCCATCCGCAGGTGCCTTGGCTGCCAGCGAGGTGCCGATCGTCGTCGCTGCGCCCGGGCGGTTCTCGACAAATACCGACTGGCCCAGGACGGCTGTGAGCCCTGCGGCCCAAAAGCGCGAATCGGCGTCGAGGCCGGACCCGGGTGGGTTCGCGACGATGAGGCGCACGGGCTTGCTGGGGTAGTCCTGCGCCAGTGATTTGCCGGCAACGCCGGTCATCAGCATTGCGGCCGCGGCGCCCAGCGCCTGCCGTCTCGAGATCATCATGAATCGTCTCCGTGGATCGGGCGTCGGGTCGATTTCAGCGCCCGGAGTTTGATGGTGAATAATACAATACGCACCGTATTGAAATATACCGGGAAAACCCCGAAGACGCTCGATTTCAATCGCCGGGACTGGATCTCCGACGTGAATCGCCGTCACGGGTGAGCCTTCCATGCGGAACAGGTCATCAAGGGTTTATCCCTAAATCATAACGAGACGTAGCGTATAGGATTGCACCGGTTCACATGTCGGCCTCGGGCCGTTTCACTGTCGAAAAAAGGAAAACCGGATGAACATCCTTGGACCTGATTCCCTGGTCTTTGGCGTCGATGATGTCGCCGCTTGCGTCCAGTACTTCACCGACTACGGCCTGACGCCGATCGGTGTGAGCGATTCCGGCGGGCGCTTCGAGGCTGTCGATGGCACATCCATCGTCATTGCACGCCGCGACGACCCCTCGCTGCCTGCGGCGATGGAAACCGGAACGATGCTGCGCAAGACGATCTACGGCGTCGCAGATCGCCAGACGCTGGACGCTATTGCGGCCGAACTCGGCCGCGACCGCGAGGTCAAGCGCTTGCCCGATGGTTCGATCGAAGCTTCCGACGACATGGGCTTCGTTCTCGGCTTCCAGCTGTCGGTGCGGCGCAAGATCGACGTCCCGGGTGAAGCCGTCAACTCGCCCGGCAACAAGCCCGGCCGCGGACCCAACACCCTTGGAGCCAACGCCGATGCCGAGTTCCGGCCGCTGACCCTCTCGCACGTGGTGTACTTCGTGCCCGATCTGGCCGAGGCCTCGAAGTTCTACACGGAGCGGCTCGGCTTCCGCTGCACCGACCGGTTCACGAACGCCGGCAGCTTCCTGCGTCCCGCTGGCACGCTGGATCACCACACGCTCTTCCTGATCCAGACTCCCGCCTTCATGAAGGGCGTGGAGCACTTCACCTTCCACCTCTGCGGCCCTACCGCGGTGCTGCAATGCGGCTATCGCTTTGCCGCCAAGGGCTATCAGACCTTCTGGGGTCCTGGGCGGCACAAGTTCGGATCCAACTGGTTCTGGTACTTCAACAGCCCCGTGGGCTGCCACGTGGAGTACGACGCGGACATGGACCTGCACGACGACGCCTGGGTCGCCCGCGAAGCGCCCATGCAGGTGGATGAATCGCAGATCTTTCTGCTCCAGCACCGTGAGAAGTGGGCGCCCGGTGGTCCGCCGCCGTCCGGTCAGGCGAGTTGAAGAGCAGCCATGCGAACGTACCTGTGCAGGGTCGACGAGCTCCCCGACGGGGCAGCGCGCGGATTCGACCCGCGAGGCGTGTTGCGGGACACGATGTTCGTGGTCCGGCGCGGTGATGGCGTGAGGGGATGGCTGGACGCCTGCCCGCATGTCGACGGGGCGCCGCTGGCCTGGCGAAAGGACGCGTACCTGAGCGCCGACGGGCAATCGATCGTTTGCTACGGGCATGGCGCGGTGTTCGACATCGACACCGGGTTCTGCACGAAGGGCCCGTGTGTCGGGCAATCGCTCACGCCTGTCATGGTGGAGCGCGATGCGGCAGGTGCGCTATGGATCAGTGCACCAGCCATTGATGAATGACAACCTTTCCAAGGGGCTTGCAATGAATTCGACGGACAACCTGCGCACGCGAATTGCACTCATGGCGGCTCACTGTGCGGGCATGGTGGACATCGTCGCGCTGCCGGTGTGGGTCGGCACATTGATCGCGCGCTTTGGTTTCGACCCCCAGCAGGCGGGTGCGTTGGCAACCTTGTTCCTGGCGGGCGCCGTCTTGGCGAGCATGGTCGTGGCGCCACGTTTCCACCGCTTGCGCGGGCGCTGGATCGTCCCCGTTGCCTACGCCGCTGCAGGCGCCGCATTCTTGGCCTGCATGCGCACCAGCCAGTTCGAAACGCTTGCCGTCCTGCACGCGGTGGGTGGTATCGCCACCGGGGTCGGCTTGAGCGTCACGCACGGCACGGTCGCCCTCACGAGCAACCCGCATCGGCTTTTTGGCTTCATGCAGGTGGCGGTGGGGTTCTTCGGCATCGCCTACATGGTGTGCGCACCCCAGATCATCGTCGCGGTCGGGGGCCCGGGGCTCTTTGCCGTCTTCGGGGGAATCATGCTCGCCGCGTGCGGCATCACGGCCTTGGCGTATCCGAACGTACAACCCATCTCGGCCGCAGCAGCGGCGCGCGCTCCAAGCGCGGGTCCGCTGCCGAATGCGGCATGGTGCGCAATGGCCGGCATCAGCCTGATGAACGTGACGCAAGCCATGGTGTTCAGTTTCCTGGAGCGAATGGGCGCCGACCGCGGGTACACAGCTTCCAATCTGCATTTGCTGTTGATCGTCGTCGGGGTGGTCAACCTCGCACCCGGTGCGATCGCTGCCATGCTGCAGCACAGGCTCGATGCCCGCAAGGTCGTGCTCGCCGGCGTGGTGGCGCAGGCGGCACTGGCGTTGACCCTGGTATCGAGTTCAGCATTCCCTGTCTATGCAGCCGCAGGCGCCTTCTTCGTCTCCACGGTCATCTTCACGCACATCTTCACGTTCGGCGTACTGGCGAAGCTGGACCCGTCCGGGCGCGCCGTTTCCGCAACGCCAGCGATGCTGATGATGGGTTCGGCCACTGGCCCGATCCTGGGCGGGACTTTGGTCAAGTTCTATGGCTACGGGGCCATTGGCTGGGCCGCCGTCGCCATCGGCGCCGTCGCCTTCTGCTTCTTCCTGCAATTGCGCAGCCGCAAGGCGCAACTCCATGCGCAGAGCGCGTGAGTTCATGCGGATCGAGTCGACGGTGGACGTGATCTTTCTTTGAATCAGCTCTCGAAGGCGATGGACCGCCTCGTCAGAACCAGGAACAGGAGACAAAACATGAGTAGAGCCAAACGGGCGCTTGTGGTTGGAAGCGGCATTGGCGGCGCCACGGCGGCCTATGCGCTGGCCAAGGCAGGCGTGGAGACACATTGCATCGACATCCAGCCGGTCAGGTCTACGGTCGGCTCGGGCATCTGCCTGCTTCACAACACGATGCGGGCGCTGTCGGAGATCGGGCTGGCCGAGCCGTGCCTGGCAAGCGGCCTGCGTTTCGAGGTGTTCAAGCAGCACGACGCTGCCGGAAACCTGTTCATGTCGAACCCGACGCCCCCCGGCATCGGTATCCGCCGTCCGGAGCTCGCCCGGATCCTCGAGTCCGCGGCCAGCGAGGCAGGCGCGACCGTGGAGCGCGGCCTCACCGCGACGACCGTGAGCGATCGCGGCGACCGGGTCGACGTTGTGTTTTCCGATGGACGCGAGGCCGCGTACGACTTCGTCGTCGCGGCAGACGGTGCGTATTCCAAGCTGCGGGAACAGTTCTTTGGCGCCGAGCATCGGGTGCGGTTCGCCGGCCAGAGCGCGTGGCGCTTCAACGCGCCGCGGCCTCCGGAGGTCGATGGCTTCTGTCTTTACCGCTCGCCGGACGGCAAGCGCGTCGTGGGCGCGCTGCCGACATCGAAGGAGACATGCTATTTGTTCTTCCTGGAGAACAGTGCCGAACACCTTCACTGGCCGGACGACCAGTTGCATGTCCTCGTGCGCGAGCGGCTGTCCGGCTTCTCCGCCCCCGTGATCCAGGATGCACTGGCGCTCGTGACCGCGCCCCAACAGGTCCTGGTCCGCCCCTTCGACATCACGCTCGTACCGGCCCCGTGGAACCAGGGCCGCATCGTGCTCCTGGGCGATTCGGCGCACTCGCCGACGCCGCAGATGACTTCCGGCGGCGGCATGGCCATCGAGGATGCCGTGGTCCTCGCACAGTGTGTGAAGGACCAGGTCGATCTGCAGGAGGCATTGGCTGCTTATACGAAGCGACGGTTCGAGCGAGTGAAGACGGTCTGGAGCGCGTCGCTGCAACTGTGCAAGTACGAGCAGGAGCCGGTTCCCAACCCGCAGAGATCTGCAGCCCTCCTGCTGGAGACATACCAGTACCTGGGCCAGCCCATGTAGACCATGCCGGTCTTCCCGCATTCCCCGCGGCGCTTCATGAAGGCGCCATCCATCCCTCAACAAGCGAATCGATACCAACCATGATCCCCTACAAACGCGCAGACGCCCGGGCCTGGGCCCGGGAAAACATGATCGGCTGCTCGGCCGTGACGATCCCCAGCTACTCGGCGGATCTCAAGAGACTGAATGAGCGCGGCATTCGCCATGACGTCGCACTGGCCAAGGAGCTCGGATTCAAGTACACGCTGCTGTGCACCGAGGTCGCCATCACGCCGGAGGAGAACGCCAGGTTCACGGCGTTGGCGGCGGAAACGGCAGGTCCCGGCTTCGGGCTGTTCTTCCATGCGGCCTTCAACTCGCTGGCGGAGAACATCGAGGCGGTCAAGCTGGCGGAAGCCGCCGGGGCCACCATGGTGCTGCTCTCGTATCCCGCGCAGTTCTGGCCCACCACGGAGCAGGAGGTCTACGACTACACCAAGCAGTTCTGCGACGCGACCAACCTGGCTGTGATGCTCTTTCCCTTGCCTGCCTGGGGGTTCGAACGCATTCATCCTGCGGGCATGTCGGTCGCCCTGGTGCGGCGACTCCTGCAGGCGTGTCCGAACATCGTGGCGATCAAATCCGAGCAGGGCTTTCCACTGCCAGCAGGCATTTGCGAGATGTACCACCACTTCCGAGACGAAGTGGTCATCAGCTGTCCGATCGAGGGTGACGCCATCCCGCTCATGAGCGTGATGAAGATGCAGTTCTCCGGCACCAGCAACACGCAGTGGATGAGCGACTACTATCCCCGCGCCTTCGAACTCGCCCGCAAGGGCGAGTGGGAACAGGCCATGGAGATGTACTGGAAGGTCAACCCGGCACGCGGTGCGAACGGAGCGGCGACCCAGGCCTACATCGGCGGCACCTCGGTCCTCAACCGCACCATGTGGAAGTACCAGGACTGGCTGGCGGGCTTCAACGGCGGCCCGCTGCGAGCGCCGGCCATGCGCATTCCGGACCGCTTCATGAAGCTGTTCCGCCAGGGATTGGCCGCCTCCGGTCTTCCAGTGACATCCGACCCCGACAGCGCGTTCATGGTGGGGCGGCATCCCTGCTGAAGCGGTCACGGAGACAAGACCATGAAATCCCTTGCGCGCCGCGCGCTTCTCGGCGCACTCGGCTGCTTGCTGATTTCATCGGCCAGCGCCGCCGAGGTGCTTCGCGTGATCGTGCCCTATGCGGCGGGTGGGATCACCGACATCGGCGCGCGGGTCATTTGCGAGCAGCTGGGACAGGTATTGGGGCAGCCGGTCTTGGTCGAGAATCGGCCAGGCGGTGGGACGCGTATCGGAACGGCTGCTGCGCTCTCGGCGAAGCCGGACGGCAACACCGTTCTGCTCACGAATATCGCCTACAGCATCCTCCCGCTGGTCGACCCATCGGTGAAGTACGACGCACTCACGGCGGCTGCGCCCCTGGGCATCGCATCGGTGTACCCGGTCGCGGTGGTTGTCAACGCGGCGCTGCCCGTGAAGACTCTGCAGGAGTTCATCCAATACGCCCGCAAGAACCCCGGCAAGCTGACCTACGGCAGCGCCGGCCCAGGCAGTGGCGCGCACCTGGGCGGTGAGCTCTTCAAGTCCTTGACGCGCACCCACCTCGTCCACATTCCCTATCGATCGACGTCCGGCGCGCTGACCGAAGTGGCGGCAGGCCGCATCGACCTCACCTTCGACGCCACTGCCACCCAGCTGGCGAACGCAGGGAAGGTGAGGATTCTTGCGGTGTCTGGCAACCAACGGGATCCCCGCATCCCGGACGTCCCCACGGTCGCCGAGGCGGGCCTGAAAGGACTGGAGACGACCTCCTGGCTCGGCATGTTCGCGCCGCTGGGCACCCCCCAACCCGTCATCGATCGCCTGAACCACGCGCTGAACGTCGCCTTGCAGAACGAGGGGCTGAAAGCGCGCTTCCGCGAACTCGGGATGATCCCTCGTTCCGGGTCTCCGCGCGAGCTGATCGAGCAGGTACGTTACGACACAGACCTCTACCAACGCGTCATCCGCGACGCCAACCTCAAGTTCGAATGAGCACCTCTAACGTGAATCCCTCCGTGAGCGCCGCGGCCGGCGCGCCCCTGTTCGTCTCTTCCGAGACTGCCGCTGCCGTTTTCCAGTGGCTGCCCGCGGTGCGGGCCCTGCAGGAAACCTATGCACGGCCCATGGGACCCCATGCCGTTCCTCGACGCACGATTGCCGCAGGGGTGGCGGAACGCGCTTCGCTGCGCACCATGACGGCGGTGCCGCCGGGATCCCGCTACTACGGCGCCAAGCTGATGGGCATGGCTTTCGGGCAGGAAGGTCGGCAGCTCGAGTACGTCGTGGTGCTGTTCGACGCGACGACGGGCTCGCTCGCTGCGATCCTCGACGGCAACCTGGTGACCGCGTACCGCACGGCGGCAACGTCCGCGGCCGCCCTGGATCATCTGGCGCCGCAAGGAGGTGCCCGCCTTGCCGTCCTGGGGAGCGGTCTGGAAGCACGCATGCACACGCTGGCGATTGCCGCAGTGCGCGAGCTCCACGAGATCCGGGTCTACAGCCCGACGCCCGCGAAGCGGGCTGCGTTCGCCGAGGGCATTGGCGCAGAGTTGGGCGTCCATGTGCGTGCAGTCGATTCGGCTGCCGAAGCAGTGGGTGGCGCCGACATCGTGCTGGCCGCGGCCCGCTCCTACGGGGAAAAGCCCATCCTGCAGGGCGCCTGGTTGGAGCCCCACGCCACCGTCGTGTCCATCGGGTCGACGCTTCCCGACCAGCGGGAGGTCGACAGCAGCGTGGTGGCGCGCGCCGAGCTGATCGTGTGCGACAACGTCGAAGAGGTGCTTGAGGAGTCAGGAGACATGCTGGCCGCCCGGCAGGCGGGCATCGAACCCGATACGAAGTGCGTCAGCCTCAACGAGCTGATGTGCGGCAAGGTGAAGCGAACCAGCGGCGAGGGCGGGGTGGCGATGTACAAGTCGGTCGGTTCCGGCCTGCAGGATGTGGTGGTCGCGGGGATGATTCTCGACCTCGCCCGCTCCGCCGGCCTGGCGACGCCCCTGCCCATCCGGTTCGAACCGAAGCGCATCGGTTGATGCAGCTCGCAAAGCGACACACCATGAACAACCTGCTGAAAGACCCCGAACTGTTGCGCAACGCCGCATTTGTTGGAGGCGAGTGGATCGCTGACACACCGCATGGCAAGTACACCCTGCGCAACCCTGCCACCGACGAGCCGCTCGCGGACCTGCCTCGCTTCAGGCAGGACGAGACGGCACACGCCATCGAAGTTGCGCACCGCGCGTTCCTTGCGTGGCGACGGACAACGGCCAAGCATCGATCCGAGATCCTGCGCCGCTGGTATGACCTGATGATGCTTCACGGCGACGACCTGGCGACCCTGATCACGCTGGAGGAAGGAAAGCCGCTGGCCGAGGCGAAAACCGAGATCCAGTACGCGGCGTCGTTCCTGCAATGGTTCTCCGAGGAAGCAAAGCGCGTCCGCGGGGATGTGATCCCGGCGCCGAAGGACACCCAGCGCATCGTGGTGCTGAAGGAGCCGATCGGGGTCTGCGCTGCCATCACTCCCTGGAATTTTCCCGCGGCGATGATCACGCGCAAGGCGGGCCCGGCGCTGGCCGCCGGCTGCAGCATGGTGGTCAAGCCCGCGAGTCAGACGCCGCTCACCGCCCTGGCGCTAGCCGAACTGGGACGGCGCGCCGGCGTCCCGGCGGGGGTGTTCAATGTCCTCACCGGAAACGACACGCGCGACATCGGGCACCAGCTCACATCGCATCCTCTCGTGCGCAAGATCACCTTCACCGGTTCGACCGAAGTCGGCCGCGTATTGCTGGCGCAAGCGGCCGGAACCATCAAGAAATGCTCGATGGAGCTGGGGGGCAATGCACCCTTCATCATCTTCGATGATGCGGACCTGGACGCTGCCGCGGATGGCGTGGTCGCGGCGAAGTTCCGCAACACCGGCCAGGCGTGCATCAGCGCCAACCGGGTGCTCGTTCAGGCTGGCGTGTACGAGGCGTTCTCCGCCAAGCTGGTCGAGCGTGTTCGGAATTTGCGGGTGGGCAATGGCCTGGAAGCTGACGTGCAGCTCGGTCCTTTGATCGACGATGCCGCTGTCCGGAAGGTGGAGGAACACATTGCAGACGCCATCGAGCAGGGAGCGACGGTGCTGCACGGCGGGCGCCGCCATGCGCTCGGCGGTCGCTTCTTCGAGCCGACGGTCGTTGCTGGCGCTACGTCTAACATGGCCCTGGCGCGGGAAGAAACCTTCGGACCGCTCGCGCCGCTCTTTCGTTTCGAGCAGGACGAGGAAGCGTTCGCAATCGCCAATGCGACTGAATTCGGACTTGCCGCCTATCTGTACAGCCGCGACGCCGCACGCATCTGGCGCGCGTCGGCGGCCATCGAGTCCGGGATGATCGGGATCAACTGCGGCCTGATTTCCAACGAAGTGGCACCCTTCGGAGGGGTGAAGCAGAGTGGACTGGGTCGCGAGGGTTCACACCATGGCATCGAAGAATTCCTGGAACTGAAGTACTTGTGTTGGGACGGTCTCGTACCCGCCTTCAGTTGAAGTGATCCGGCCGGCCGGATACTGAACCCTATCTCACATCAACCACCAACTGCCGAGGTGCCGATCCATGAAAGCTGCCCGTCTTCATTCGTACGGCGACATCGATCAATTCGCAATCGATGACATCCCCATTCCCGAGCCGGCAGCCGGCGAGATTCTGATCAAGATCGAAGCTTCCGCGGTCAACCCTTTCGACCTGATGGTCCGCAAGGGCGACATGGCCCAGTTCATCCCGTTGGAGCTGCCGGCGGTGCTGGGCGGCGACGCTGCCGGTGTCGTGGCGGGCGTTGGGAGTGGCGTGAGCGGGTTCTCAATCGGCGATCGGGTGATCGCCGACTTCGCGCTCAATGGCAGGGGCGCCCATGCGGAGTATGGGGTGGTGCCTGCCACGGCCGTCGCCAAGCTTCCGGTCCATCTCAGCTTCGAGCAAGGCGCTACGTTGCCGAAAGCCGGTCTGACGGGGCGCCAGTCGGTCGATGCGCTTGGTGTGGGCGCGGGTGCCCGTGTGCTGATTGCGGGTGGTCTCGGGGCGGTCGGTCGCGCCGCGATCCAGTATCTGCAGGAAATCGGTGCGAAGCCGGTGGCCGGCGTTCGACCCGATCGGATAGAAGAGGCGCGCCAACTGGCCGGCGAAGCGCTCGACATCACCGCGCCGCCGGCGGGCGCCACCTTCGACTACGCGATCAGCGCTGCGGCCCCGGTGGCGCTCAATCTCATACGGCACGTGCGCGACGGTGGCGAGGTCGCCAGCATCGTTCCGGTGCCCGAGGGGGCCAACACCGGCAACCGCGTGCGCATTCATGAGCTCTACCACCGCGCCGACGCGGGCACGCTGGCGGCGGTGGCCAGCGCCGCTTCGCGCGGCGTGTTGATCATTCCCATCGCCAAGACGTTCCGGCTGGAGCATATCGGTGCGGCCCAGGCGACCGTCGCCGCCGGCAGTCCGGGCAAGGTCGTTCTGAAGCACTGACTTGTGGGCGCCGACCGAAATCTGATCACCCAAAGCGGAGTCTGCCGACTAAACCGAAGTTCCCCACCTCTGTAGTCACTCCAACGGCGACAAGTGCTTGTCGCTGCTGATGAATCCTCCTTCTGGGAGGATTTTTTTGGATGCTACATGTAGTCACTAAATATACTTGACAACTGATGGTGCTTGGGCTAGATTTCTGCCCATGGCAGCCCGCACAGGTACCGCTCACGTCGTCACTACGACGCGCACCTACAAGGACCAGGTCTATCGCACCCATCTGCTGCGCCGCAGCTACCGCGAGGACGGCAAGGTCAAGAACGAGACCCTGGGCAATCTCTCGCACCTGCCCGATGAGCTCATCGAGATCATCCGGCGCTCGCTGCAGGGCGAGACCTTCGTGCCCGTGGCTTCCGCGTTCCAGATCACGCGCTCGCGTCCCCACGGCCATGTGCAGGCGGCAGGCGCCACGATGGCCAGCCTGGAGATGGCCTCGCTGCTCGCCTCCAGGCCCTGCCGCGAGCGCGACCTGGTGCTGGCGATGGTGGCCGCGCGCATCGTCGCCCCGCACACGAAGCTCGCCACCACGCGCTGGTGGCACACCACGACACTGGCCGAGGACTTCGGCGTCGCCGACGCCGACGAGGACGACCTGTATGCGGCGATGGACTGGCTGCTCGAGCGCCAGGATCGCATCCAGAAGAAGCTCGCCTCGCGCCATCTGAGCCCCGGTGGCCTGGTGCTGTACGACCAGTCCTCCAGCTACTTCGAGGGCAGCTGCTGTCCGCTGGCCAAGCTCGGCTACAGCCGCGACGGCAAGAAGGGCCTGCTGCAGGTCAACTACGGCTTGCTCACCGATGCGCGCGGCTGCCCGCTGGCGGTGTCGGTGCACGAGGGCAACGTCGCCGACAGCCAGACCTTGCTGCCCGAGGTCCAGCGGCTGCGCGAAGACTTCGGCGTCGAACAACTCGTGATGGTGGGCGACCGCGGCATGATCTCCAACAAGGCGATCCAGGAGCTGCGCGAGACCGAAGGCGTGGGCTGGATCAGCGCGCTGAAGAGCGTCTCGATCCGCGCGCTGGTCGAGCAGGGCCATCTGCAACTGGGCTTGTTCGACGAGCGCAACCTGCTCGAACTGAGCTCGCCGGACTATCCGGGCGAGCGCCTGGTGGCATGCCGCAATCCGGAACTCGCCAAGCTGCGCACGCACAAGCGCGAGGAGTTACTGGCGGCCACCGAGGCCAACCTCCAGAAGATCAAGGCCCGCGTGGACGCGCTCAAGCTCGCCGGCAAGGATGAGATCGGCTTGCGCGTGGGCAAGGTCATCAACCAGTACAAGATGGCCAAGCACTTCGAGCTGGCCATCGGCGAGAACGCCTTCACCTTCGCGCGCAAGACAGACGCCATCGCCGCCGAGGCGGCGCTGGACGGCCTCTACATCATCCGCACCTCGGTGAGCGCCGCACAGATGGATGCGCCCGACTGCGTGCGCCACTACAAGTCGCTGGCCAACGTCGAGCGCGCGTTCCGCTCGCTCAAGACCATCGACCTGAAGGTGCGTCCGATCCACCATCGCACCGCCGATCGGGTGCGCGCGCACATCTTCCTGTGCATGCTGGCCTACTACGTCGAGTGGCACATGCGCGAGGCCTGGCGCGAGTTGATGTTCGCCGACACCGAGCAGCTCGCCAAGGCCACGCGTGACCCCGTGGCACCGGCTACGCGCTCCAAGGCGGCGCTGGCCAAGGCGGCGCGCCACGCCTTGGACGACGGCACCCCCGTGCACAGCTTCTCCACCCTGATGGCCGAGCTCGCCACCATCGCGCGCAATACCTGCCGAACCCCTCAGGCCGGCCCCGAGGCGCCCACCTTCGAGCTCCTCACCAACGCGCAGCCGCTGCACCTGCGCGCCCTCGCGCTCGTGCAAAACATCAAACCGTAGACAGAAAACTTCCTCGCCAACTCAAGCAAGTGCTTGAGTCACAAGGGAATCTCGTCCGCCGCTTCGGGGAACTTCGGACTAAAAAAAATGACCAGGGTGCCCAAGAGCTGGGCTGCCACGGGCTAGCAATCGTCAGGTCCGGGCGTCGTGGGTCATGTTTGCGACTGGCGTGCCGGTGCTCTCCACCCAGCCGCCACCGAGTGTCTTGTAGAAGGTCACAAGATTGGTCAGGCGCGAAAGGCGCGTGGTGATGAGGTTCTGCTGTGCCGTGTAGAGCGAGCGCTGCGAATCCAGCACGCTCAGGTAGCTGTCGACACCACGCCGGAAGCGCGCGTCCGACAGCCTGTAGCTCTCAGCCGTGGCGTTCACCAGCGACTGTTGCGCCTCGAGCTGGCGGCCGAGCGTGCTGCGTTGTGCCAACGCATCCGAGACCTCGCGGAAGGCTGTCTGGATCGCCTTCTCATACTGCGCCACCGAGATGTCGCGGCTGACGGTGGCGATCTGGAGATTTGCGCGGTTGGCGCCGCCGTCGAAGATCGGCAGCGTGATCTGCGGCGCGAAGCTCCAGCTGCCCGAGCCGCCCTTGAAGAGGCCCGAGAGCTCGCTGCTGGACGTGCCCGCCGATGCCGTGAGGCTGATGCGCGGATAGAAGGCCGCGCGCGCCGCGCCGATGTAGGCATTGGCGGCCTTGAGATCTCGCTCGGCCTGCAGGATGTCGGGCCGGCGCTGCAGCAACTCGGAGGGCAGCCCGGGCGGTATGTTGGCCAGCGGGCTCGCGGCCGCCGCGGCGCCGTCGGGCAGGGCTTGCGGCAGCAGTTCGTCCGGCACTTCGGCGCCCACGAGCAGCGTCAGCGCATTGCGGTCTCGCGCCACCTGGGCGCTGTAGCGCTCGACATCGACGCGGGCGGTGTCGACGCTGGTCTGCGCCTGGCTCAGCGTGAGTGCGGAGGCCGCGCCCAGTTCAAAGCTGCGCTGGTTGAGGCGATAGGAGTCGCTCTGGCTGCGCAAGGTGTCGCGCGCGAGCTTCAGCTGGTCCAGGTCGGCGGCAAGCGTGAGGTAGCTGGTCGCGACTTCCGCCACCAGGCTGATCTGGGTGCTGCGACGCGCCTCGGCGGTGGAGAGGAATTGCTCCTGCGCCTGTGCGCTCAGGCTTCGGACGCGGCCGAAGAGGTCGATCTCGTAGGCGCTGAAGCCGAGCGTGGCGCTGTACTGGTGCGCCGTGAGGGCCTCGCCCGTGGACGACAGGTCGGCCGGCGTGCGGCTGCCGCTGCCGCCGGCGCTGGCACTGACGGTTGGGAAGAGCGCCGCATCCTGCACCCGGTACTGGGCGCGGGCCTTCTCGATGTTCAGCACCGCGACGCGCAGGTCGCGATTGTTGGCGAGGCTCATCTCGATCACGCGCTGCAGCGACGGGTCATTGAAGACATCGCGCCAGCCAAGGTCGGCCACCGGCGTGGTGGCGGCGGCGCCGGCGTCGCCTGCAAATTTGCCGGGGACGGGCGCTGCGGGTTGCTGGTACGCGGGCATCAGGCTGCAGCCGGCCATCAGGGCGGCGAGCGCGAGCGGAGCAAAGCGGAATGGATTCATGGCAGACACCTCAGGAAGCGGCCACGGCCGGTTGTGCATGCGATGCCGGCGCGGCGGACTGCCCCTTGAAGAGGCCGCGCACCAGCACGAAGAAAAGGGGTACGAAGAAAATGGCGAGCACCGTGCCTGATAGCATTCCTCCGATCACCGCGGTGCCCAGCGCATGCTGCGCTCCAGCGCCCGCGCCGCTGCCCAGCACCAGGGGCAGCACGCCCAGGATGAAGGCCAGCGACGTCATCAGGATCGGGCGCAGCCGCAGGCGGGCGGCTTCCAGTGCCGATTCCACCAGGCTACTGCCGCGTTCATGCAGATCTTTGGCGAACTCGACGATCAGGATGGCGTTCTTCGACGCCAGGCCGATGGTCGTGAGCAGGCCGACCTGAAAGTACACGTCGTTCATCTTCCACGTCAGGATCGCGCCGACCAGCGCGCCCAGCACGCCGAGCGGCACCACGAGAATGACGGAGAACGGAATCGCCCAGCTCTCGTACAAGGCCGCGAGGCAGAGGAACACGATCAGGATCGATAGCGCGTAGAGCAGGCCGGTCTGGCCGCTCGATGCCTTCTCCTGGCGCGACAGACCGGTCCATTCGTAGCCGATGCCTGCGGGCAGCTTCGCCACCCCCTGCTCGACGATGGCCAGCGCCTCCCCGCTGGAGGCGCTGCCTGGCATCGCCATGCCCAGGATTTCCACCGAGGGCACGCCGTTATAGCGCTCCAGCCGCGGCGAGCCGGAGCTCCAACTCGCCTTGGCAAAGGAGGTGAAGGGCACCATGGCGCCGGTGCTGTTGCGCACATACCAGCGGTCGATGTCCTCCGGCAGCATGCGGTACTGCGCATCGGCCTGCAGCATCACCTTCTTCACCCGGCCCTTGTCGATGAAGTCGTTGACGTAGCTGCTGCCCCAGGCGGCTGAGAAGGTGTCGTTGATGTCGGCCATCGAAAGGCCCTGCGCCTGGGCCTTGTGCGGATCGATCTCGAGCCTGAACTCGGGCGTGTCCTCCTGGCCGTTGGGCCGCACGGCCACCAGCCGCTTGTCCTTCGACAGTTCGCCGAGCAGCTGGTTGCGCGCCTGCATCAGGGCCTCGTGGCCGAGATTGGCACGGTCCTGCAGCATCAGGTCGAAGCCGGTCGCGTTGCCGAGTTCCGACACGGCCGGCGGTGCAAAGGCAAACACCTTCGCGTCGCGGATCGTCGCGAAGAAGGCGCCGGCCTTCGCGGCCACGCCCGTCACGGCGAGCGTCTCGCCCTTGCGCTCGTCCCAGGGCTTGAGCTTGACGAAGGCGAAGCCGGTGTTCTGCCCGCTGCCCGCGAAGCTGAATCCTGCCACCGCGAACACGCCGGCCACAGCCTCCTTCTGGTCTTCCAGCAGGTGATGCTCGACCTGGCGGATCACTTGATCGGTGCGTGCGCTGGTGGCGCCGGGCGGCAGCTGGACCAGCACGAACATGCTGCCCTGATCCTCATCGGGCAGGAAGCCGACGGGCAGCTTCATGAAGCCGAAGACCACCACGGCCAGCAGCACCGCATAGACGACCATGTAGCGCCATCCCTTGCCCAGCATGTGGCGCACCACACCCTGGTAGCGATGGCTGCCGCGGTCGAAAGTGCGGTTGAACCAGCCGAAGAAGCCGGTGGTCGCCATCGCATGTCCCTTGGCAACGGGCTTGAGCAGCGTCGCGCACAAGGCTGGCGTGAGCACCATCGCCACGAGCACCGACAGCGTCATGGCCGAGACGATGGTGATGGAGAACTGCCGATAGATCACGCCGGTCGAGCCGCTGAAGAAGGCCATCGGCACGAACACGGCGGCCAGCACCAGAGCGACGCCGACCAGCGCGCCGGTGATCTGGCCCATCGACTTGCGTGTCGCCTCCCTGGGCGAGAGGCCTTCTTCCGTCATCACCCGCTCGACGTTCTCGACCACCACGATGGCATCGTCCACCAGCAGGCCGATCGCCAGCACCATGGCGAACATGGTCAGCGTGTTGATGGTGAAGCCGAAGGCCGCGAGCACGCCGAAGGTGCCGAGCAGCACCACCGGCACCGCGATGGTCGGGATCAGCGTGGCGCGGAAGTTCTGCAGGAAGAGATACATCACCAGGAACACCAGCACGACCGCCTCGATCAGCGTCTTGACGACCTCCTCGATCGAGATCCGCACGAAGGGCGTGGTGTCGTAGGGCTTCTGGACCTTCATGCCCTGCGGGAAGAACTTCTCGAGCTCGGCCACGCGGGCGTCGATGCCCTTGACCGTGTCGAGCGCGTTGGCCCCCGTGGCCAGCTTGATCGCCAGGCCAGCGGCCGGCTTGCCGTTGTAGCGCGCGACCGTGTTGTAGGACTCGCTGCCGAGCTCGATGCGGGCGACGTCGCGCAGGCGGACCTGGGCGCCGTTGGTCTGCGTGCGCAGCAGGATGTCCTCGAACTCCTGCGCGGTCTTCAGGCGCGTCTGCGAGGTGATCGTTGCGTTGAGCTGCTGGCTGCCCGCGGCAGGCAGGCCGCCGAGCTGGCCGGCCGAGACCTGCGCGTTCTGCGCCTGGATGGCGGTCTTCACGTCCAGCGGCGTCAGGCTGAAGTTGGCGAGCTTGTTCGGGTCGAGCCACACGCGCATGGCGTATTGGGAGCCGAAGAGGGTGGTGTCGCCCACGCCCTCGACGCGGCTGATCGCCTCCTGCACGTTCGCGGCCACATAGTCCGACAGGTCGGAGCCGTTCATGCTGCCGTCTTCCGAAGTGAAGGCCAGCACGTTCAGGAAGTTGGTGGCCGACTTCGTCACGGTGACGCCCTGCTGCTGCACCTCTTGCGGCAGCAGCGGCGTGGCCAGCGAAAGCTTGTTCTGCACCTGCACCTGCGCGGTGTCGGGGTTGGTGCCGTTCTCGAAGGTGAGCGTGATGGTGACCGAGCCCGACGACTCGCTGGTCGAGGCCATGTAGCTCAGCCGGTCCAGCCCCTTCATCTTCTGCTCGATGACCTGGGTGACGGTGTCCTCCAGCGTCTTGGCGGAAGCGCCCGGGTAGTTGGCGGTGATCGCGACGGCGGGCGGCGCGATGCTCGGGTACTGCGCGATCGGCAGCGTGAAGATGGAGAGAGCTCCTGCCAGCATCACTATGATGGCCAGGACCCAGGCGAAGATGGGGCGGTCGATGAAGAAGCGTGCCATGACAGTCTCTCGCGATCAGTTCGCCGTGTTGCCGGAAGCGGGGAGGGCGGCCTTGGCCGTTTCGGCAACCGGCTTGACGCTCGGGCTCCATTGCACCGTCTTCACCTCGACGCCCGGCGCTGCGCGCTGCTGGCCGTCCACCACGAGCTGGTCGCCCGCCTGCAGGCCGCGGCGCACCAGCCATTGGTCGCCGATGGCGCGTTCCGTCTCGAGCATGCGCCGCTGCAGCTTTTGCTGGGCATCCACGACGAAGGCCGTCGGCTTGCCGGTGCTGTCGCGCGACACGGCCTGCTGTGGCACCAGGAGCGCCTGCTCCTTCACGCCCTCCTGCAGCACGGCGCGCACGTACATGCCGGGCAGCAGGTCGGCGTTCGGGTTGGGGAACACCGCGCGCAGCGTGATGGCGCCGGTCGTCTGGTCCACAGTGACATCCGAGAACTCGAGCTTGCCTTCGAGCGGATAGGCGCTGCCGTCTTCCAGCAGCAGGCGCACCCGGGCCGCATTGGCGCCGCTCTTCTGGAGATCGCCGCGCGCCATGGCCTGCTTGAGCTGGAGCACCGCGGCGCTGGGTTGCGTCACGTCGACGTAGATCGGATCGAGCTGCTGGATGGTGGCCAGTGCGGTCGCCTGGCTGGCCGTGACCAGTGCGCCGGGCGTCACCGTCGATTTGCCGATGCGCCCCGAGATCGGCGCGTCGATGCGCGCGTAGGCGAGGTTGATGCGGCTCGTCTCGACATTGGCCTTCGCCGCGGCGACGTCGGCCTCGCCCTGCTGCAGCGAAGCGGCGGCATCGTCGTAGTCCTGCTGGCTCACCGCCTGGATGGCCACCAGCTCCTTGTAGCGCTCGGCCTTCAGCCGCGTGGTCTTCAGGCTGGCCTGCGCCTTGGCGAGCGCGGCGACATTGCTGTCGTAGGTGGCCTTGTAGGTGGCGGGATCGATCTGGTAGAGCGTCTCGCCGGCCTTCACGTCGCTGCCTTCGCGGAACTTGCGTGTCTTCACGATGCCGCCGACCTGCGGGCGGACGTCGGCGATGAGGAAGGGCGTGGTGCGCCCGGGCAGCTCGGCGGTGATGGCCACGCGCTGCGGCTGCACCGTGACCACGCCGACGACGGGCGTGCCTTCTGCCGGCGGCGGACCGCCGGGCGGCTTGCCGCACGCGGCGAGCAGGCAGGCGGACGCGAGGGCGGCCGCGAAGGTCAGGCCGAAGGTGAGGGGTGGACGCATGGCGAATCTCCTGGATGACGAGGGATGGATTCGTCTTATTAAACGAACCGTACGGTACGGAAATGTAGATTGACTTCCTGCGGATGTCAATCAATAATGAACACATTGGTTCGGATATAAGGAGGCAACGAGATGCGGGTCAAGACGGAAGCCAAGCGCGATGCGATCGTCCAGGCGGCGTCGGAAGTCTTCGGGGAAATGGGATTCGAAGGCGCCTCCATGTCGGAGATCGCCGCGCGGGCGGGGGGTTCGAAGGCGACGCTGTACGGGTACTTCGGCTCCAAGGAAGAGCTCTTCGTCGCGGTCATCCTCGGAGCTGCCGGGACGCACTTCGACCCGATCTTCGCGGCCCTCGGGAAGGACAGCGACGACCTGGAGCGCGTGTTGCAGCGCTATGGCGAAAAGATCATGGCCGTGGTGTCCTCGCAGGAAATCATCGAGGCGATGAGGGCGGTGATCGCGGAGTCCGGGCGAAGCGACATTGGACGGCAATTCTTCGAAGGCGGGCCCAAGAAAGGCCTGCTCGAGCTGGCAGGGTTTTTGGAGCAGCAGATGCAGGAAGGACGCTTGCGCAAAGCCAATCCGCTTGTAGCGGCGCGCCACCTGACTGCGTTGCTGGACTCGGAGGTCACCATGCCGCTCCTGCTCGGCATCGAAGGGCCCCCGTCAAGGAAGGATTTGCGCGAGGCCACCCGCCGCGCGGTGCAGGTTTTCCTTGGCGGCTACGCACTCGGAAGCGACAGGATCTTGTAGCCGGCGGATGCACCATCGATGAAGATCGGCATCACAGGCAAGCTCTTCCTGTTTGTCTGCTCGCCCGGTGCTGCCGTGGTCGTCGTCCAGGGAGCGGCCATCCGGTTCGTGATGGAGCGTGGTTTCCTGGGTCGATCGGCAGAGTCGGTGCAGCTCGATCGATTCGCCGAGTTGATTTAGCACAATCAACCTTGCTCATGGCCCGTTTGGGCAAGTACCTTGGCATCGTCCAGGGGCGGCACTACAATACAGAAATCTGTACCCGCGTCCCCAGACTCGGCAGCCCATGAAGACCACGCTCAACCTCAACGACACATTGCTGACCGAAGCCAAGGCGCTGGCGGTGCAGCAGCGAACGAGTCTGACGCGCCTGATTGAAGAAGGGCTCCAACTGCGCCTGCGCTCACGCCCGCCTCAAAAGAAATTCGTGCGCCTTCCCGTCTACCGAGGCAAGGGCGGCCTGGCCTCAGGGCTCGACGGATTGAGCAACAAGGCAATGTTGGACGCCGCCGACCGTGACGCCTGACGTTAACGTGCTGGTCGCTGCATCGCGTAGCGATCATCCGCACCATACAGTGGCCCGCAGCTGGCTGGAAGAAGCCATAGCCGGCGCAACCCAAGGGAAGCCGCTGAAGCTGCAACCCATGGTGATCGCAAGCTTCCTGCGGCTTGTGACGCATCCGAAGATATTCGTCAACCCGACGCCGATCATCGAAGCCTTGCGCTTCGTGGATGTGCTGTTGGCCGCACCGGGTGTGGAGCAACCCACACTGGGCACCGAGTGGACCGTGCTCGGCAAGCTGTGCGCTGACAAGGCACTTTCTGCCAACGACATACCTGACGCCTGGCTGGCTGCTGCGGTCATCCACCAAGGCGAGCATTTGGCCACGTTCGACGGCGACTTCAAACGGTTGCTATCGAGAGCGCAGTTCACACGACTGGCAGCGTAGCAGCGGTCGCGAAGCTATCTTGCTATGCCGCAAGAAATTGAAAAGCGCACTGATTTACACAAGAAGTACGTTTACCCCGGGTAGGACGCCGGCGACGGCTCACTCCTCATCGAGCATCCTGCCGGCCTTGCTGTTCAGCGAGCTTTCGGCGCGGAAGTACCCCATCACGGTCGCAACGCTGTGATGACCAGTCATGGCCATCGTCTCGGGCAGCGACATGTTCTGCCGGCCGGCTTCCGTCACGAAGCCGGCCCTGAGCGAGTGCGCAGAGAACTTCCCCTCCACCCCCGCCATCGCGCATCGCTCCTTCACGATGTCGCGCACGGCCGCTGGCGCGAGTGGCTCCCCGAGATGCCCGCCCTTGCGAATGCGGCGGAAGAGGGCGCCTTCCTGGATGCCGCTGGCGGCGAGCCACTCCTGCATGGCCTGCGCCGCGCTGCCCACCAGGGGTTTCACATCCTCGGGGCGCTCGAGGCAAAGAAATGGCGGGCCACCAGCAGTTCACACTGGCAACCGACATCAAGGTCTATTTCTGCGACCCTCAGAACCCGTGGCAACGTGGAACGAATGAGAATACGAACGGCCTGCTGAGGCAGTACCCCCCTAAGGGCATCGATGTCTCGACCTACTCACAGGCCAAACTCAATGCGTTGGCGCGGAGGTTGAACGAGCGTCCCAGGAAGACTCTTGACTTCCAAACACCGGCTGAGATGTTCAGCCAGATCGTTGCATCGACCGGTTGAATCCGCAGCCGAATCCGGCGGTTGGCCGATTCTGCCCTGCCCAGCTGGGATCTCAGCTGGGCGTCGCTCGCATGAGGCTTCATCAGCGGGGGGTCGAAAACGAGCGTCAGCGGGAGTCGACGACCCAAGGCAAAGTCCAGAGAAGCGAAAGGCAAGTCCACTGACGTTCCGCACTGGAGGCGCGATTTGCACCAGAGCCGTCAGTTGCAGGTGAGACTGGCGAGCGCCCTGCCCGCGCCAGCCACCGCGGGCAGCTTCTGCTTCACGCAGGCGGGATCCTGCGCCGTGTACACGTAGGGAATGCCAACCGGGAAGGCGCCAGTCGTTATCCAGTCGGTGGCGTCGCGCGACGGCGAGGACCCGCTGGCCACCCACGTGATACCGAAGCCGCTGAAGTCGGCCGGGGTCCTGATGTTGTTGTTGCGCAGCTCCCAGTAGCCGATGGCCGAGCTGTCGCGTGAGGTCACGGGGTTCTGCGAATTCTCGAAGTAGTTGCCTTCGATCAGCGAGAAGCCGCCCATGCGGATGTTGGCGCCCGTCGTGATCACGCCGCTGTACAGGTTGTTGTAGAGGTGGGTGTAGCCGCCGCGCTGCAGCGGTAGGCGCGAGCCGAGGTTCTCGTAGACGTTGTGGTGGAAGGTGATGAAGCGATCGCTGGAATCGCTGTCGCTCGAGCCGATGAGGCCGACTTTGTGGTGATCGTGGATGTAGTTGTAGGAGTAGGTGAGGTGGTGGGCGCCGGCCTTGTTGTCGAGCAGGCCGTCGAACTCCAGGTCGCCCGCGCCCGAGCACTCCTTCAGGCTGCTGAACAGCGTGTTGTGGTCGATCCAGATGTAGCCCGGGAACTTGCCCCCCTGGCCCTCGATGCCGATCGCATCGATCGAACCTGGCAGCAGGCCGATTGTCATGTTGCGGATGACGATGTTCGTGGCGTCCGCCTTGATGGCCAGCCCGAAGTTGGCCGATGAGCCATCGACGCCCTCGATGGTGACGTTGCTCTTGTCCTTGATCTCGACGATGGCGCCAGCGGGCAACTTCCACTGCGTGCAGGCGTCGGTGATGCTGGCGAAGTCGAACGTTCCGTTGTAGCGGATCACGAGCCCGCCGTTGCCGGTGTAGGCGTTAATGGCGGCCTGCATCTGCGCCGCGGTCGAGACCGTCACCGCCGCGACGTTGCCGCCGCCAGTGACCTGGCCGGCGAAGCCGCCGCTATCGCTGGTCGTGGCCGGTGCCGCTGCCGGCGCAGATGCAGATGCAGATGCAGATGCCGGTGCAGGCGTAGATGCAGGCGCCGGTGCCGGTGCCGGTGCCTGGGCCACCGATGGCGAGCCCGACTCGCCGCCGCCGCATGCCACCAGCAAGAGCGATGTCAACAGAGCACCCGCAGCGCGCGAACGGTGCAGTTTCAGGTTTGTTTGCTTCATTTTTCTCAGGAGGTTGTTTTCGTGCTGATGCCCCGGCATGAACGACGAATTGTCCGAACCGTGAGCAACACCGATACGCACGCTGCGTGCCGGAGTTGCGATTCGATCTCGTCTCCCCGATGTGAGCGCACTTTGTCGGAAGTGATCGAGATTCACGCGCACAAGGCAGTCAGCTCGACATCAGGATGACAATATTCGTTCTCGTTGTGACAGTTGTTGGACCCTGAGGGGCGGCGCGAGCGATCTGATCGAACGCACGGGGCTCTCTTTTTCGTGCCGAGCGCGGTTGCGGCCTCGCTGAGTGCGCCGAGCCTGCGAGGCCGCGCCCTGGCGGTGCGACCGGCGGTGGCAGCGTCGCAGTCGCGCTCGGCGTGCCGCTTGGCGCGTGGACTGCGAGCTGGGGCGGCTGGCGCGTGGACCAGCTGCTGGTGACCGTGCTCGCGGCGCTCGGTGCGCTCGGTCTCGCCCGTCCTGCTGGCCGCGCTCTGGGCTTTTGCCGGCTGGGGTTTCGGCCCGGCGCAGTCGATGCGGCTGATCCGCTTGGCGTCCGCGCAGGCGCCGATGACGCTCTCGTTCAATGCCTCGGCCACCTACCTCGGCATCGCTTCCGGCTCCGAGCTTGGCGGCCTGGCGATCGATGCGATCGGCATCGGCGCGTTGCGCTGGGTGGGGCCGGCTTGCCAACTCGCGGGCTTCTTGCTGCTGATGTGCGCAGCCCGCGTTCCGTCGCTACATCCAGCCCCGGATGCGATCGACCATGGCCGCCGCCGAGATGCCATAGCGGTCGTGCAGGGTGGGCAGGGCGCCGGCATCCAGGAACGCGTCGGGCAAGGCGACCTGCCGGAACGTCGGCGCGACGCCGGAGCGAAGCAGCAGGCTCGCCAGCGCCTCGCCGAGGCCGCCGATGACCGAATGGTTCTCCGCGGCGACCACCACGCGATCGAGCCGCCGGACCTCGGACAGGATCGTCGCCTCGTCCAGGGGCTTGATCGTGGGCACATGGAGCACCGCCACATCCACGTTGTCGGCACGCAGCTGCTCGGCAACTTCAAGCGCACGCATCGTCATGAACCCGCTGGCGATGACCAGCACATCCTTGCCGTCGCGCAGCAGCTTGGCCTTGCCGAGCTCGAACCTGTAGTCGTATTCGTCGAGAACGAGCGGCACGTTGCCGCGCAGCAGGCGCATGTACACCGGCCCGGGATGGGCCGCGATCTGCGGCACGGCCTGCTCGATGTCCAGCGCATCGCAGGGGTCGATGATGGTCAGGCCCGGAATGCCTCGCATCATCGCCAAGTCCTCCGTCGCCTGGTGACTGGGCCCATAGCCGGTGGTGAGGCCCGGCAGCGCGCAGCACATCTTGACGTTGAGGTTCTCCTCGGCAATCACCTGGTGCACGAAGTCATACGCGCGGCGCGTGCCGAACACGGCATAGGTCGTCGCAAAGGGAACGAAGCCTTCCTTGGCCAGGCCGCCGGCGGCCCCCATCAGCAACTGCTCGGCCATGCCCATCTGGAAGAAGCGTTCCGGATACGCCTGCGCAAACAGGTGCAGGTCGGTGTACTTGGCGAGGTCTGCCGTCATGCCAACGATCTCCGGGCGCTCGCGCGCCAGCTCCACCAAGGCCTTGCCGAAGGGGGCCGCCTTGACGCGCTGGCCCTCGCCGGCGATGGAGGCGATCATGGCCGAGGTGGTGAGGCGCGGCTTCTTGTCGGTCGTGGTGTTCATCACAGGGCTCCTTCGCGTTGCGTCTGGTCCAGGTGGTCGATCGCCTGCTGCCATTCCGGCGGATCGACGCGAATGAAATGATTCTTCTCGCGCTGCTCGAGGAAGGGCACACCCTTGCCCATCAGCGTGTCGACGAGGATGACGCGCGGCCTGGCGTCGGCCAGCGTGCGCGCGGTGTCGAAGGCGGCGACCACCGCGGGCAGGTCGTTGCCGTCGACCCGCTGCACATGCCAGCCGAAGGCGGCCCACTTGTCGGCCAGCGGCTCGAAGCCCAGCACCTTGCCCGAGGGGCCGTCGGCCTGCTGGTTGTTGATGTCGACCAGGCAGATGAGGTTCGACAGCTGGTGGTGCGCAGCCGCCATCGCCCCTTCCCAGGTCGAGCCTTCGTCCAGCTCCCCGTCCGACATCGAGTTGTAGACGAAGGCGGGGTTGCGCTTCTGGCGCAGGCCGAGCGCCATTCCGACCGCGATCGGCAGCCCTTGGCCGAGCGATCCGCCGGACATCTCCATGCCAGGCGTGTAGGTCGCCATGCCCGACATGGGAAGGCGACTGTCGTCGCTGCCATAGGTCTCGAGTTCGTCCTCGGGGATGATCCCCGCGTCGATCAACGCCGCGTAGAAGGCGATGGCGTAGTGGCCGTGCGAGAGCAGGAAGCGGTCGCGCGATTCCCATTGCGGGTCTTCCGGGCGGTACTTCATGGCGTGGCCATAGGCCACGGCCAGCACGTCGGCATAGCCCAGGGCCTGGCCGATATAGCCTTGCCCCTGCACTTCACCCATCCGCAGCGCATAGCGCCGAATGCGGTAGGCACGCTCGGAAAGAGTCGATGGATCAGACATGAATGGTCCTTTGAGATGAGAGTGGAGCGAGAGCGGGTTCAGCGAATCGTGAGCCAGGGCAGATAGGCGAAGCCGAGCAGCAGGGCGATCGCGACGGCATAGAAGGGGATCAGCTCCTTCACCACGTCGCCGATGCGCACTTTCGCGATGGTGCTGGTGATGAACAGCGTGGTCCCGATGGGCGGGTGGTAGAGGCCGATCGACAGGTTGACGATCATCATGATTCCCAGCTGCACCGTGTCCATGCCGACTGCGGCGGCCAGCGGAACGAACATCGGCGTGAGCAGCAGCACGGCCGCGGGCAGGTCGATGAACATGCCGGTGGCCAGCATGATCAGGTTCATCGCCAGGATGATCAGCCAGGGCGACTGCAGCGTCTCCTTCGCAAAGCGGGTGAACTCGGCCGGCAGCTGCTCGTAGGTCACGATCCAGCCCACGACGCTCGAGGCCATGATGATCAGCAGCACCACGCCGGTGGAGATTCCCGCTTCGATCGCAGCGGTCTTGATCTTGGCCAGCGTAAGATCCCGATAGACCAGGCCCGAGACGACCAGGGCGTACAGCGTGGACATCACGCTCACCTCCGTCGGCGTCGCGATGCCGAAGCGCAGGAAAACGATGATCAGGACCGGCATTGCCAGCGCGGGCGCCGCGTGGGCGAGCAGGCGCCAGAACGCCGGCCACTGGAAGGGCGTCGTGTCGCGCGGGAAGTTGCGGCGGCGGCCCTGCACGTAGCACACCGCCATGAAGCCCGCGCACATCAGCAGCCCGGGCAGGATGCCCGCTACGAACAGCGCCCCGATCGATGCACCCGAGACCAGCGCATAGACGATCATCGGGATGGACGGCGGAATGAGGATGTCGATGGTCGCTGCCGCAGCCAGCGTGCCGGCCGCGAAGGGTGCCGGATAGCCCAGCTTCTTGAGCCAGGGGATCAGCATCGAGCCGATCGCCGAGGCGTCGGCGACGGCCGAGCCCGAGACGCCGCCGAAGATGGTCGACGACAACACGCCGACCTGGGCCGGGCCGCCGTGGACGCGCCCGATCATCATCGACAGCAGGCTGACCAGGCTCTGGCCGAGCCGGCCGCTGACCATCAGCGCGCCCGTCATCATGAAGAAGGGAATGGCGATCAGCGGAAAGCTCTGGGTCTGGGCGATCATCTGCTCGACCGCCAGGTGCACGGGCACCTTGTCGATGATGAGAAGCCCGCCGACGGAGGCAAGGACCAGCGCGTGCGCGATCGGAATCGACAGCAACGCAGTGACGATGAAGAGTCCAATGATGAGTGCGGTCATGGCTATGCTCCATGAGCAAGGGCTTCGGCGTCAGGCTCCTGGGCGCCGGCGCTGCTCCACAGTGCGGGCACCTTGCACAAGGTCACCACGCTCAGCAGCGCAAAGCCCAGCATCAGCGCCCCGACGCTGACCGAGCCGGGAACCTGCAGCATGGGGCTGCGTTCGTCGGCAGCGATCTCCATCAGGGGCCAGGCCGCCACCGCCAGCGATCCATAGAGCGCTGCGACGGTCAGGGACCCGCCAGCCAGAACCCACCGGCGCGTCGCGCGCAGCTTCTGCGTGAACATGACGACCGCGATGTGCGAGCCGTGCTGGGCCGCCAGCACGACGCCAGCCATGATCATCCACGGGAACATCAGCTCGGGCAGCTCGGAGGCCGAGGCGAGGCTGGTGCCCGCGACGTAGCGCAGGCCCACGTTGATGCTCAGAATCAGGAACACGACGGTCAGCGTGACATAGAGCACACCGCGACACGCTGCGCCGATGCACCGGTCAATTGAATGAAGGAAGGACATATCAAAACCCTCGGAAAAGGACGCGCGCCAGGGCGACATCACGGACTCGGGACGACAGACGCCACCGCAGGGCGTGGAAGCGCTGCGTGACAGCCTGCCTGGGGGTGCGCTACTGCGCTTGTTGGACGACCCGCTTGACGAAATCGCCGGCCGGGCCTGCGGTCCATTTGGTATAGACGGACTTCGTCGCTTCAACGAAGGCCTTGCGGTCGACGGTGTCGATCTGCACGCCCTTGGTCTTCAGTTCGGTGGTGAGCTTCTCGTCGGCTTCCTTGGAGAGCTTTCGCTGCATCTGCGTCGCTTCGGCAGCCGCTTCCATGAAGACCTTCTGGTCGGCGGTACTCAGCCGCTCCCATGAGCGCTTGCTCATCACGAAGGGGTTGGCTTCGTACTTGTGGCCGGTCAGCGAGAGGTACTTCTGCACCTCATAGAGCTTGGCCGAGGCGATGTTGGTCAGCGGGTTCTCCTGTCCGTCGACCACGCCCTGCTGGAGCGCCACGTACAACTCCGAGAACTTGATCTGCTGTGCGTCCGCGCCGAGCGCCTGCATGATGTCCATGGTCATCGTGTCGGGCGGGGTGCGGATCTTCAGGCCCTTGATGTCTGCCGGTGTCTTGATCGGCCGCTTGTTGTTGGTGACGTGGCGGATGCCGTTGTCCCAGTAGCCCAGCACGACCATGCCCTTGGCGGCAGTGCGCTTGGCCAGTTCCTCGCCGATCGGCCCGTCGAGCAGTTGCCAGGCCTTCTGAATATCGGTGAACAGGAAAGGCAGACCCAGTGCCGCGTACTCGGGGACCACGTTGGCCATCGCGCCCTGGCTGTTGGCGGAGATGTCCAGCGTGCCCGAGCGCAGCGCAGTGATCATCGCGGCGTCGTCGCCGAGCTGGGCGGAGTGCGCCACCTGGATGTCGATGCGTCCGTTGGTCTTGGCCTTGACGGTCTCGGCGAACTTCACGGCCGCTTCGTGCCGCGGATTGCCCGGCGCCGCGCCGTGGCCGAGAGTCAGCTTGACGGGCGCCTGTGCGAAGGCAAGGCTTCCGGTGGTGATCAGTGCGCCGACGAGGACGGCGATGTTCCTGCGCTTCATGGTTTGTCTCCGGTTGTCGTGATGGGATGGATCAGTGAATCAGCATGCCGCCGTTCACGTCCAGCGTGATGCCGGTGCAGTAGCTCGACAGCTCGCTCGCGAGGAACAGGCAGGCGCCCGCGACGTCGGCGGCCACGCCGATGCGGCCCAGCGGGATCTCGCCGGCGATTTGCGCCTTGCGCTCCTCGCTCAGCTTGCCCTTGCTGATGTCGGTGCCGATCAGCCCGGGGGTGATCGAGTTGACGCGGATGCCATCGGCGCCGAGCTCGCGCGCCATCGCGCGCGCCAGGCCGAGCACGCCGGCCTTGGCGGCCGAGTAGTGCGGGCCGCCGAGGATGCCGCCGCCGCGCTGCGCCGAGACCGAGGAGATGCAGATGATCGAGCCGCTGCGCTGGCGCTGCATGGCGGGGATCACCGCCTGCGAGCACAGCAGCGTGCCGCGCAGGCTGACGTCGAGCACGGCGTCGTAGTCGGCGGCGCTGATGTCCACCGTCTTGCGCGGCTGGGTGATGCCGGCGTTGTTGACGAGGATGTCGATGCGCCCGAAGCGCTCAAGCACGCGCGCAATGGCGGCGTCGACGTCGGACTTGACGACCACGTTGGCGACCAGGCCCAGATGGTCGTCGCCCAGGGCGGCGGCGGCCTGCGCCGGCGCTGCACCCTCCAGGTCGGTGATGACGACGCGGGCGCCTTGCGACGCCAGCAGGCGCGCGGTGGCGAATCCCAGGCCGTTGAGGCCGGCGCCTCCGGTGATGAGGGCGACACGATCGGTGAGCAGCACTGTTTGTCTCCTTGATGCGGGTGAGTGGAATGGGGGTAACTATGAACATCCGCACGCATGAAGACAAACGACACTTCTTCAGCGATGAGTGAATTGCCGTCATACAGGGTTAACCCGATGAGGTCGTCCTTTCCCCCTTTGAGCTGCCTGCTTGCGTTCGAGGCCGCGGCGCGTCGCTTGAGCTTCAGTGCGGCCGCCGTTGAGCTGCACCTCACGCCCTCGGCCGTGAGCCACCAGATCGCCAAGCTCGAGCAGCTGCTGGACGTGCGGCTCTTCGAGCGCTCGGTGCGCAGCATCACGCTGACGGACACGGGCCGCGAATACATGGCGCGCGTCTCGGTCGCGCTGGATGCGATCAGCGCCGCGACGGACAACGTGCGCAAGGGAGTGCGCAATGCGCTGTACGTGCATGCCGCGCCAAGCTTCGCGAGCCTGTGGCTGATGCCCAGGCTCGCGGACTTCGCGCAAGCCCATCCGGGGATCGCGCTATCGCTGTCGGCGTCCGTGACGCATTCGGATTTCTCGAGCGGGCAGGTCGACATCGACATCCGCTATGGCATTCCGAACTGGCCGCATCTCCATGTGGAGCCGGTGTTCGAGGAAAGCATCCAGCCGATGGCGAGCCCCGATTTCATCGAGCGGCACCAACTCCGAACGCCCGAGGATTTGCTGCATGTCCCGCTCATCCAGTCGATGGTCAACGTCGTGCAGTGGGGAGACTGGTTCCGCAGCCGCAAGATCGAGTTTCCGGCGGGGCAGTTCGCCTACCGCTTCGACCGGACGTCGATGGCGCTGGACGCCGCGGTGCAGGGTCTCGGCGTGGCCCTGGACAGTTCGTCGATCGCCGCCGGCCATCTTCATCAGGGCCGCCTGGCGAAGGTCTTCGATCCGCGCTGGTGTGTGAAGGTGCAGGCCCATTTCCTGGTGTGTCCGCCTCGTCACCTGCAGCGCAACGAAGTGGCCAGCTTCGTGGAGTGGATGCAGGAGAATGCGTCGGATCCGGAGGCGGGGAGGGCTTAGCGATTCAGGAATGACGTGCACGAGAAGTGAGCGCGAAGGTCTCCGGCAAACGCGGCTGCAGGCGTTGAAGCCGCCGAGCGGGTTTACCGAGGCAGGCCGCCGGCAGCAGCCGTCAACTGTTCGAGGAAATCGAGCATCGCGCGTCGCGGCGCTGTTGCGGCGGCGCTGCAAATAGGCCGCGTAGACCTGGCACATGAACGACGAGTGGCCGATAAGGTCGGCCAGGTGCGGCACGACATCGACGCGTTCGTCGCGCACGCGCAGTCAACCTTACCAGCGCTGCGGCAGGCGACGAGATGTGTGAAACACCCGCAGGATCTCGACCACGTCTCCACGCACGTGGTAGGGGACGATGTAACGCGTCTTTGGCACGATCAATTCGCGAGTTCCAGCCACGCGCCCAGGACGGCCAAGGCCAGGTTGATGAGCAAGCAGAGCCACAGATTCGAGAATGCGCTCGACGACCAGCCGCGCGGCAGCCAAATCGTCGGTGGCGATGTATGCGGCTTCTTCGTCCAAGTTGTGCAACGCCTTGCGCAGCCACCTAACCCGCATTCACCTTCCATTTCCTTGCGAGCGCCGCGACCTCCTTGTCGCTGGCGAAATCGCCGGCGTCAGCTTCCTTCAACGCCTCCTGGACTTCGCCGATCTGCCACTCGTTGTTTTCAACATAGGCACGGATTGCTTCGGCGGCCAAGAACGATTTGCTGCGCTGCGTCGCTTCGGCCAGATGGTCGAGGCGATCCTTGACTTCGTCGTCGAGGCGAACGGTCATGGTAGTAGACATGGCCCGAGGTAATGTTCGAATGTACACATACTACTACAGCATCTGCATGCACGCGTCTGCGACCTCGGTCGGCTCGTCGCACAATCGCCGTCCCTCCCGAATTTGCTCGATGCAGCTAGTCCTCGTCGAGCATCCGGCTGACTTTGCTCCCGAGCGCACTCTCTGCCCTGAAGTAGCCCATCACGGTCGCGACGCTGTGGTGCCCCGTCATGGCCATCGTCTCGGGCAGCGACATGTTCTGTCGGCCGGCCTCCGTCACGAACCCGGCCCTCAGCGAGTGCGCGCTAAAACTTCCTTCCACCCCCGCCATCGCGCACCGCTCCTTCACGATGTCGCGCACGGCCGCTGGCGCGAGTGGCTCCCCGAGATGCCCGCCCTTGCGGATGCGGCGAAAGAGGGCGCCTTCCGTGATCCCTTTGTCCGTCAGCACGGCGAGCCAGTCCTGCATGGCCTGCGCCGCGCTGCCCACCAGAGGCTTCACGTCCTCCGGGCGCTCGGCGCCTGCCTGGTTGGTCTTGGAATGCGCGAGCGTGTAGAGGTAGGAGCGAGCATCGACACGCTGAAGGTTCTCGAGCGTGGCCGAGGCGACCTCGGAGCGCCGTCGTCCGCCGCTCGCCCATGCGAACAGGAGGAGGGCGCGATCGCGTTTTCCGCGCAGGGTGTCGTCGCAGGTGGCCAGCACCGCCTGCAGCGGATCCTTGGTGAGCGCGCGCTGCTTGCGCGGGCGAGCGCCGCGCTTGGCATAGGCGCGCCTCGTCTGGGCCAGCAGCTCGCGCACCAGCGGATCGGCGCAAGGGTTCGGCGCCTGGGCCAGCTGGTGCGCCTTGGACAGCACCGCGATGCGGTGCACCAGCGTATTGAGCGCGGGCGCGCCGAGCCGCGTCTTGTAGCCGTTGGCCACGAGCGCCTGGTCGACGTCGGGCGGCAGCTCGCTGACCAAGCCCGTTTTGAGTCCCGTCAACAGGCCGGCCCCGCGGTCGGGGTCTTGCGCATCCGCCTTGCGCGCGGCGTGGTCGACGATGAACTGGATGGCGACCGGCACTGGAACCGGCATGCGCAGCGCCTGGCCATAGCGCGCGGCGTACCAGGCGCACCAGTAGCGCATCGCCGAGGCGTAGGAGGCCCGCGTGTTGGCCGATTCGCCTTCGCGCAGCAGCGCGCGCGCCGCGTCCTCGGTCGTCTGCGCGAGGCGCGCCGGATCCAGCGCCAGGCGGTGCTCGGGCAGGTTGGCCAGCGGGTGCGTTTCGGCTGTTTTCATGGCGTTGATCTTACATACGACGTATGATTTGCTACATCATACATCAATAAGTCCCGATAACATTCTCTTATCGATGGTAAATATTTGAAGGGGCAGGGCGGCTGTTTACGGAAAGTACGAGGGTCAAATGGCTGAAATTCGACAAACAATCTCCCGCGGAATCCAGGAAGACGACGTCTGGGGCGCGGCCGACCTGCTGCTTCATGAAGGCCTGCGGCCCACGATCGAGCGCGTGCGGCAGAAGATCGGGCGCGGCTCGCCCAACACCGTGAGCCCGATGCTCGAGCGCTGGTTCGCGTCGCTCGGCGAACGGCTGGTGGCGTCGACGCCAGGCGCAGCTTCGGGGCGTCCGGCCGGCAACGACCCCGACGGCATGCCGATGAGCGTGCGCAACGCCACACGGCTGCTGTGGGAGACGGCGCGCCGTGAAGCCGAGGAGGTTCAGCGCGTCGGTCTGGAATCGGTGCGCTCGGAGCTCCAAGAACGTGGGAACGCACTGGTCGAGGCTCAGGCAGCGCTCGCGCAGCGCGAGGATGCCTTCGCCCAGGCGCGGGTGAGCCTGGATGCGGCGCTGGCCTCCTCTCAGCAGGCGCGTGAAGCCCTGGAACGGCAACTCAAGGAGCACGCGATCGAGGCGCACCGGGTGCGCATCGGCCTGGACGACGACATCAAGCGGCTGACCGCCCTGCTCTCTCAGGCGAGCGAATCCCAGGAACGGATGCGTCGGGAGCACGCCGAGGCGATGGCCGCGCGCGATCAGGACCTGCGCCAGGCCGAAGAGCGGCACGCTGTACAGGAGCGGCGGATGCTGGCGGAGGTGGATCGGGCCAGGCAAGCGGCCAAGGCGCTGGAATCCGAGTTGGCCAGGGAGCAGCAGCGGCGAGCCAAAGGCGAGGAAGAGGCGGCCAAGCGGCTGGAGGGAGAGCTCGAGAAGCTGCACCAGTTCCGGGAAGCGGCGCGGCAAGCCGAGGCTGGACTGCGCGAGCAGCTGGCCGTCCAAGGCATCGAACTGGCGCAGACGCGGACCCAGGCAGAAGCGCTCGCGGCGAGCGTTGAAGCGCTCCAGGGCCGGATCGACGATGAAAAAGCCTCGCACGAGCAAACGCGGCGGATGTTGGCCGAGGCTTTGGTCAGAAAGTCAGCGAAGGGCGACACCTCTGCACGTCGACGGCGGAAGCCTTGAGCCCGGGTGGCATACGACAACACGCGGCCAGCGTAGCCGCGCGCAGGCTAACCCCAGCGGCTGCGGCTGCCCTTACGGGCAAAGTAGCGGACCGGGAGCGAGCCGCGCCGACCATTGCGGACCTGACGGCCGCCGATGCTCAAAAGCCATTTCCAGAAGGACATATGAACTCCAATTGAGCGTGTCAGCCACCTCCGCGATTGCTGAAATACGAAGCGTCGGGGATGGTCGTTCATGAACACGGAGCATAGAGCGTAAGCTGAAACGGAAAAGAAGTGATCGCCGGCACCGCCTGCCTTCCCACATCCATCTTCTTGTGCTCGCCAATGGAGTGCCTCGCCTACGCCGGGGCTCATCCCTCAGCGCCCTGACCTTGAGTCAAGATGGGACGGCCGGACGCTTGCCCAAGGCCGGCGGCGGCGGCCGGCGATCACAAACGAGGGGTGGCACGGCCACCGTGATCGTTGCCGACGTGACCCAGTCGGACGGCATTCTCCACGTGGTAGACAAGATGCTGTTGCCGAAGTGAGGCACAACGATGAGCGCGGCGCGGTTCCGTGGGGCGCGGTCACTACACTCTTCGGTCTCGTCAAGCACGCAACGCCTGCCGCGCGCCCCTGGCGTTTGAACTCCAACACGCTGCCCGACGAAAGGCAACGCCATGTCCCTGACCGACAAGCTCCAGATCCCTACGGCGAACGCGGACGGCAGCTTTGCCGCGCCGGTGCCGCCGCCGGCGGATAGCGCGGCCGACGCGCTGCGCGACGCGCAGGCGCAGCACGCGGTGCTGGCCGAGCAACTCGACGCGGTCAACGAGTTGCTGGCCAAGCCGCTCAACGAGATTCTGGCGGACCGCGAACGCTTCAAGGAATCGGCCGCTGCGTGGGACGCCTTCGGCGCCATGTGGATTCTGTCGCAGCGCGCGATGAAGCGTGTGGCGCTCGACCTCGCTGCGCAGCTCGGCGTGAGCGAGGACGAGGTGGTGGCCCGTGCGCTGGTGCACGCTAACGAGGTGCTGAACGGCGACGGCGTGGATCTGGGCGGCCTCATTGCCGAGGCTCAGCTCGCGCACATCGCCAGGCACAAGCCCTTACTGCGCAAGCAGTTCCGCTGAACATCGCGAAGAGCCCCGCCGCCTGCGCGGCGACGCCGGCCGCCGTATGCTCGGTTGCCATGGACGCCTCCACCTCGCTCGCCGACTTCGCCGCGCGCCATCCCCGCCTCTTCGTGCTGACCGGCGCCGGCTGCAGCACCGACTCGGGCATTCCCGACTACCGCGACGTCAACGGCGACTGGAAGCGACCGTCGCCGGTCACCCTCCAGGCCTTCACCGGCGACGAGCTCACGCGGCGCCGCTACTGGGCACGCAGCCTCGTCGGCTGGCCGACCATGGCGACAGCCGAGCCTGGCGCCTCGCACCGCGCGCTGGCCCGCCTCGAGGCCTCGGGCCGCGTGGGACTACTGCTCACGCAGAACGTCGACGGCCTGCACGACGCCGCCGGCAGCCGCCAGACCATCGACCTGCACGGCCGCATCGACACCGTGCGCTGCCTCGGCTGCGAGACGCGCACGCCGCGTGCCGAAATGCAGCAGTCGCTGCGTGCGCGCAACCCCGCGTGGGCCGCACTGGAAGCCCGCGCCGCACCGGACGGCGATGCTGACGTCGAAGACCAGGATTTCGCCAGCTTCGACGTGCCGACCTGTCCGGTCTGCGGCGGCATGCTCAAGCCCGACGTGGTGTTCTTCGGCGAGAGCGTACCGCGCGAGCGCGTGCAAGCCGCCTATGCGGCGCTGAGTGAAGCCGATGCCGTGTTGGTCGCCGGCTCGTCGCTGATGGTGTATTCGGGCTTCCGGTTCGTGCAGGCGGCCGTGGCCGCAGGCAAGCCGGTGGCGGCGGTCAACCTCGGACGCACGCGTGCCGACGATCTGTTGGCGTTGAAGGTCGTGCAGCCGGTGGGCGAGGCATTGACGGCCCTGGCGGAGCAGCTGGCGCATGAGCGTCAAGGCTCAGCGATCGACGTGGCGACCGCTGCCACTGGTGCGGCATGGTTCACATAAGTGGTTGTCGTGCATTGGGTTTTTCAAGATGAACATATCGAACTGCACGAACAGTAAGATCACCCCGACTTGTCGTTCATGGGCTTCGCTCAATCTGCACGTTGAACTCGATCTGAATGGACATGCGCGGGTGTTCGAGCCTTGGGTAGGCGACGAAGGTGTGGACGTGAGCGCGCTGCACCGTGTACGCCCAGGGCGGCAAAATGACGTATGGCCAAGCGACCGCCCATCGGTAAGTGTGTTCACTGTCTAAAAGACAGCGTTGAGCGAAACTGGGACCATGTGTTCCCAGTCGGGTGGTACCCAGACACCACACCTGCAAACATCGACAAATGGAAGGCGCCAAGCTGCCTGGCATGCAACTCTGCTCTGGGACGCGTTGAGAGCCGCTTTATCTCTTTGATCGCTTTGACGCTGGATCCGAAGGTGAGGGAGACCGCCGGCATTCCGCAAAAAGTGCTCCGCTCGCTGAAACCCGAATTCGCACGAAATGAAGTCGATGCACTGGCGCGGACGGCTGCAGCCAAGCGTGTCACCGCAAGCATCTACCACGGACCGTTTGAGGCACGGAACGTCTATCCGACTGCTGGCACTGAAGCGGCACGGGCCCGCTCCGACCAAATCCCATTCCTGATCCCAAGGAACTGTTCGAGAAAGTCACGGAGAAAATCGTTCGAGGCATCGTGTATGTCGAGACGGGGCGGTTCGTCGAGCCACCGCTACGAATTCAATTTTTTGCGGATGGCCCCGATATGCCAAGCAGCGAGTTTGTGCAGGTTATCCGGACACATGGAAAGACTTTGGAGCGCCAGCCCGGGATTCAAATCAATCATGCAATAGAGCCTGAAGATGGCGTTAGTGGGCTTTTTGAGATCGTCTTCTGGGGTGGGCAGATCAAGACATATGCTTCAGTTGGAGCCGACTGAAGCGAGGCCGCACGGAGTCAATCGACGGCATATGCCGTCGCCTTCTTGACGAACAGGCAAAGCATCTCGTCGGCCTCTTTAGACTCCCACTCCGCGCCCACACGCGCGAAGCCCAGCTTGCCCAATGTCGTTTGCATTCGGCCGTTGTCGGTGCCCGTCGTGGCGAAAACGCCGTCAGTCGCCGTCAACAAGATGAGCGGCTCGCAAAGCGCTATGGACTTTCCGCCCACTGCAGAAGGAGCGACTGACACCCAGCCGAGCTCGAACGCGTAGGTCGGCTCCGGTAACGACTCTCCGGAACTCACCGCGACCCGCTCTCTGTAACCCTGATTCGGGCGCTTCAAGCCGGCGACGCCGACGAGAACGCCATCCAGCCTCAAAAACGCCAGGCTGTGCGCCTCCTGAAGTCGACCTCGGAGTCCGGCTGTCGCAACCTTGCCGGCCGAAGCGACTAGATCGAAGAACTCGCCAAGTTCACCCTGCGAGCACGCCTGGGGCGACTTGACCGTGCATTGAGCAACGGAAGGCATTTCGACTACTGCTGTTCGAGCGGATCGGATTCGTCGAGCCTCATGAGCCTTCGGCGACGATTGGTCTCGGCGATGGCATCGGCAACTGTCTCATAGCGGCCAGACAGCAAGGTATCGAGCGCGCAGTAATGCGAATCCGTCGGCCAGATGTTGCGGCCGGACCGAACCTTTTTGGCTGGGGTCATCGCCGGCCCCAGCGTGTAGAGAAAGACCGGGTCCTGCCCAACCGGCCAATTCTTGTTGAGGCGATTGAGATTTACCAGCACGTCGACCTTCTCCACGAAATGCACGCTCTGCACCTTGCCGTGATACCGGAAGCCGATGTAGTTCTGAGGAACCTTAGGGAAGCGCGGATAGGTTGGGCCGCCCACGGGATGGAAATACTGCGGCGGATCACCCGTGGCCACATCGATCCATGTGTAACCTCGGCCTTCGATTATCTCCTTGGTGCCAAGCGGAACGAGGTAGACGATGCTGCTGAGAATGTCCTGCATTTGCATGTAACGCTCCAAGTGGTTGCCTAATTGCTCTAGCCACAATCTTTCGACGGCTTGACGCGTCTTCGCACGGCACTGCGCCGCCAGCCTAACGATGTCCTCCCATGACCGATGGGTCGTCGGTACGCCAGCGAGTTTCGGGGGCAGTTTCACGAACCTGCGATTCATGGCCGTGAGGCTCACCAGCTTAGTGAGCCTCGACACCTTGGGGTCAATGCGCTCGGCATACAGCCTGAACTGCGATTCGGTCGGAATGACCCAGCCAACTTTGGCTTCGATGATCGCGTGGCACTCGGATCCTGTGCGCAATTCAAGGTCGGTGAATCCGCCTGCTCCCGGCTCGTGCCGCTGCATATCCACCCGCAACTCGGACGCGTCGACCTGCTCGCCGAACAAGTCTTCCAGCAGGGCGCGCGCAAAGGTCGGTGACTGCGCGAGCGTCCAGCCCAAAGCAGCCGTCGCGCTGTTCTCGTCGATGCCTGAGGCGCCGAACACAGTCGAAAGCTCGCGGCTTCTCCAAAACGCCTTCATCGTTCCTCCTCCGACTTTTTATTGGCGGCAGGTCGGTCCGACTGTTGCTCGACGAGAGGTAAATGCATCCTCGCCAAACATTTCAACATCGGCTTGCATCGCCCGAAAAGCGTCGCTGCTTGCGAAAGCGTCGACGTTCTTCGCGAAAGCGCCGTCGATCTTCGCCTGCTGCTTCTCCGTGACACCCGCCAATGCGGCGCCCGCCGCCAGGGCCTTATCAGTCAAATATCCCCAAAGCGCGCCAGGCAATTCATAGTCTCGCGGGCCGACCCATCCCTCGTTGCTTGCGACTGCTGCGCCTCTCCAGCGTTGGGTGTCGGGGCGCACCGTTCCGAATATGGCGAAGCGGCCCAACTTCGCGAATGTGAAGATGGAGGTCCGACCGTGGCAAAGATCCATCTGGATCATTCGCGTGAGGTATCGATTGATGTTGGGCGCGGCCGAATCCATGGAGGTCGACTCGATCAGGTCGAAGGGCACCATGTGCTGCCGGTAGTCGCCTGGATGTGCGCGCTTGCCCAGCAGAAATTCTCGCCAGACAATTTCCACGCGTCTGCACTGCTCAATGGATTCGGCGTCCCAGTCGTCGAACTCGTTCTTCTCCAGCGCTAAACGAAGGAGGCGCCACGACACCGAACAGCAGAAACGGAGCAGCCAAGGGCCATATGGGTGGCGGCGGCTTGAATCTTGAAGGAATGGATAAAAGATGCGAGCGGCGAACGCGCGCTCGTCTTTGCTGAAAAGTTCCTCGCACTCCACGCATAACCAGCGGAGCTTGACGCCGTCCTGAACCCGAAGGTTCGGCTCCGCGGTGCTGCGCAAGTGCGAGCCGCCCGCGCTCTCGCGCTTCCACTTGAAAACGAAGGCGGGCAGGATATGGCTAAGCAGCAATGGCTTGTCTTGGCCGCAAAGTCTGCAAAGCTCCGGCATCTCAGAACTTTGGGGGGAAATCTCGGATGTCGGCCACGATGACGAGGCTGAACAGGCCGCCCTGAATGCCTCGGCATACCAGTTCGCGAATTGCCGGGGTCAGTGCCGAACGGTCGCTCGCGAAGTTGGTGAGGTAATCGCCGCCAGAGACTCTTTTCTCATCAAAATAGTCGCATAGTGGATCGTGAGGATTGCTACCGTCCGGCCCCCGAAAGCGGAAATGGGTCTGCGTGACCGCCCTGTCCGTCGCGCGCCCTCGGCCGCTCCCCACCAGGATGGCGCCTGCGGCGCCGCAGCAGCTGCATTCGATGTCGGTGGACGCCAATGCCCGCAACGCATTTGGGACGCCAGCCAGTTCAGCATCGCCCTGCGCCGCATACCCATGCAGACGCAGCCATTGTTCGACATCGAGTTCGCGCCCCCATTGCTTCGAAAACGCAGTGATCGGCATCCCGTCGTCCTGTTCTCAACGCTACCAAACGGCCAGCTGGCGGGGCCGGATGCCATGGGGATCGCTCGCGCACTCCCCGCTCACTTCGGCGCTCCATATGCTTCACCCGTGAGCAACAGCAGCGAAACTTCCGGCTTCGACTGGCGCAGGGCATCGACCGACGCTATGTAGCGCCTGGGCTCGGCGTGGGGAATCGCAACGCCATACTTGGCGTTCCAGTCCGACGGCCGCATCTCGAAACAAGCCAGGCCCGTGCCCAGGGTGATGAGCTTGCTGCCCAACGGCGTCATCACGAGTCGGCATCCGCCCAGGATCGCCATGCTGTTCCGGTAGCGCTTCATGGCCCCTAAAAGTTGCCGGTAGGCTTCGAACGGCTGAGACTCCTGGGCGTACAGGATGTTCGACGTCGGCGTCCTGCGGCTGTCAAACAGCGGCTCCCGGTACTCGACCAGTAACCGATCGGCGCGGCGCGGGTCCTTCGACGGATGCGGCACTACAGGGCAGACCTCGGCTTCAGTCGGAATCGAGGCTGCGATCTTCTGCAACTGGTTCACCCGTCCTTCACCGAGCACTGGAAACCACACGAGTGGCCAGTCCTGCACGCTCTCGAGCTGCCAGGTCGCGAAAAACCCCGGAATGTTCACGAGGTCGTTGCTCGGGTCTTCGGCCCGGATCTGTCCGTCCAGCTTGGCATCCTCGGCGACTAGCACTTGGAAATTGACGCCATTGGCATACAACGGGTGGTCCGCCCCCTCCACCGGCACCTTGTTGGGCACGAGTCTTTGCAGAATATTTGTGAGCAGCGCGAGATAGGTCGCGCGGGGCAGCGAGCTGACGTCAAGGACGATGTCCGTCTTGCCGTCGATCTCGTCGAGAACGGCCTTGACTCGCTGGCGCAGCGCGTCGCTGGCACTGGCCTCTTCCTCGCCCTCAGCCTGCGCGACGGTCACCGTGGCCGTTTCGCCCAGAGGGGCGAACACCGCCTGCAGCGCTGCGGCGTTTTCCTGCGTGAGCGTCTCGATCTCGTCGTCCAATTCGTAGCCTTGAAAGCCCAGCAGCAGCAGTTTGGCGCTCACGGTCTTCCTTCCCGCGCCTTGCTGACCCGCCACGAATTCGCGCATTACCGACTGCGCGCGCACGTCGAAACCTCGGCCAGCGATGTACAGCAGTTTGACCGGCCGGTCCTTCAGCAGGTCGTCCCACAGTTCGTGGACGCCATCGCCGCGGCGAAAAACATAGTGATCCCAAAGCATGCTAGCTTGTCTCCAGGCTCTTACGGCCGGGCGTGAGTCGACGCTCCATCCACCTCATCAGCTCACCCACGGAAACGTCGCGCCATCCACCCATCTGCAATGGAAGGCCGTAGTTGACACACAGCGATCGGTTGAGGTAGAAGATGGTGCCGCTGTCGCGCGACCCGGTGGCTTGGCTCTCCCTTTGCACCAGCAAGTTTTCCGCTGCACATTCGGCCAACACGCGTTGCAGCGCCACTCCTGGTGGACCGAAGGCACCAGGCGCGATCAATTTGGCCAACTCAGCACGCGAAAGTCGCACCCCCGTCACGCCTGGGGCATAGGGCGCATTTGGCGCGAATGTTTGGTCGTAGCAGAACGCGCCGATGGAATCGAGCAGTCGCTGGGCCCGGGTACCTTCGGTATGCGACTTGGGAATGAAGTCGCGCTTGCGGCCGGCAGCCTCGCGAAGCAGCTTGTCCTGTTCCAGAGGCGAGAGAATGGGTTCGGACTTGCGAAGCACTTGCTTTGCCTGCAGGCCGACATAAAGCGCTGCCGCGAGCGCCAGCAGTTCCTCGACATTGCTCGTGGCCATCACGCACAAGCGGTCGAATCCGAAGTAGTAGGGGATGCCCAGTTCTTCGTGCATGAACAGCTCCGCGGCGCTGCGGACCTGGGAACTGTCACGGTCCTCCAGCTCTTCCTCGGTCAAGGTCAGGTCCAGGGACAATTGGCGCTTGGACTCGTCCCGCACCAGCAGGATTCGCGTGACATAGAGCTCCAGCAGCGACTCCAGATTCTGGTCGGACGTGTACTGGTCCGCCCGCGCCAGCCACTGGGCATAGCGCTGCTTGGACTGGTGGCGCTCCACCTCATTGCGGAAGCGCTCGATGCCCTCGGCAACCTGGATTCGCACCTCGCCGCTGACCAGTTCGTCACGCAGGCATTGGGTGAACGACCCCACCGGCACCGCGTCCTGGTTCTTCATACGCCGATCCAGGATGTTTTGCGCATAGGAGACGAACTGGCTCATCCCCTTGGCATCGCTCCACATCCGGTCTAGGTTGTACTCGCGCAGATCGCGGCCTTCGCGGGCACCCTGCGACAGCAGTTCAGTCCCCAGCGCGACGGTGCGCTCGGCCAGCCAAATCGGGATGGACGGGCGCATCACCGTCAGTTCGTCTACCAAGAGCGCTCGCTGCTTGCGGCGCAGCTTGTGCATGTCGTCGACCATCAGGAGCCGTTGGCCACCGACGGCCCGGCCCTCGTGGCTGAAGGCAATTGATTGCAACCAAAGCACGCCCTCAAATCGGACCTGGGCAGGCAGAGCCGTGTTGACAGGCCCCATGAACGTGTCGAGCTGCGCATAGACTTGCTGTTCGTGTTCCTCCGCCCAAGTCGCCAGTTCCAATGCGTTCGAGATTCCCGGGATGCCCTGCAGGCCAGGCAAAGCCGAATGGTCGAGCGACACCTCCGCCAACTGCTCGGGGGCGCTGAAGCCCAGCAGCGCCCCCAGGCTGCGCAGCGTGCGCAGCACGATCCGGCAATCCAGCAGCGCCCGGAAAAGCCCCTCCTGCTGCAAGCCCTCGCTGGAGGGCAGATCGGCATATCCGGACGCGCAGCTGAGATAGACACCCAGCAGTTGCGGGCTCTCGCCTTCGGTCAGCAACCCGCGGTTGAGCAGCTTCTGGAACGACTCGGACAGTTCGGGGCGATTGCGGGAATGCCAGAAGGCGCGCAACGCCGGCGGCGTGAACGCGCGCAGAAGCGTCGTCTTGCCGGCACCCGGCGAGCTTCGGAACACGTGCACGGCACCATCAAAGGCATCCTCCGCCAGCTTCTCGAGAATCTTCGGAGAGAACAGGCGGACGAACTCCGTGTCAGAGGTCGTGCGCTCTGACATGCGCTCCAAAAAAGGATTGGCGTTGTAGGCCATCAGAACTCCCGATGACGGCTGACGCGGGGGAATAGCCCGTGCGGCTGGAACTGCTCCGGTCCCCATAACAAGAACACCGAGTTGTTTGGCGTGTTGTGGCCCAAGACCACCGGCAATGCGCATCCGCCAAAGCCCAGGCTGGCATCGTCGGTTCCACCGACAAGGAAGTGCTTATCGACCACGCTGTTGTTGCTGTAGGCCGGGTTGGCCAGCAGGGCCTGCATCTCGGGACTGCTATTGAACGTGAGCGAAACTTCGGGCTCAATCGGGCACAAGACGCGCACTTGGAGTGGCTTGTAGCCGTGGTCTGTCGTGAACCGCTCCGACCAATATTCGATGTGGTCGATCGCCTGGCGCGTCGCGGTGTACAGCATCAAAAACACTTCGTAGTGCGAAGGATCGACCATGCCGCGCTGGTGAAGCCGCTGATAGATCTTGGGCAGCTTGCCCTTGAATCGGCGCGAGACATTGTCATAGCGAATGTAGGTGTTGCCGCTGCCTGAGAAATCATCTAGCAGCCAGATCAGATTGAAGCGCGGGTCCTCGGATGCGAAGCCGGCGCGTTGCAGCGACGCGCCGAGGTCCTGGAGCATGTCTTCGGCTTTCTCGTCGCCCAGCTCGTAGGCCTGCCAAATCTGCTCGTTGCCGATCTCGCCATCGCTGGCGCGTCGCAGCTCGTTGGTGCGCGCACCATCGCTCAGGCCGAGATACAACGACGTCAGACGCAGTTGCTCGAAGCGCCTGTGGCGAGCGATTTCCTGGACCCTGAACGACGGGATCTCGTGTTCCTCGGATACCAACCGCATGCGTTCCTGAACGATCCAGTCACGGTAGGCGGTACGAACCAGATGGGAGAATTCATCGTCCGAGATGAACACTAAGTGATCCAGGACCAGCCGCAAGGCGGTCTGCCGATCCTGCGGCTCGAACTGGTGGAGCCACAACGCCAGGCTCTCAATGAATCGGCGCCCGGGGCCGAAGCGCTGGTAATGGTCGTACTTGAAGTCGGCCAGCAGTTGCAGGGTCGGCAACACTTGGGGCACGGTTTCCAAGTCCTCCCATCCCATCACCTTGGCCAGCAGTTTGGCGGCGTTCTGATCACGCATCTTGGGCACCCCCGCTGTCGCCTGCATCCGGGAAAGCTAGGCGAAACACGCCGCCCTCCTCGTGCACCATCCGCTCCAAGTACCACAACGTAGCATCGACGTCGCGCTTCTCAGCCGGCGCAAGCTTCCAAGCCCGGTCCAAGCGACGCGAGGGCATGTCCACACTCAGCGAGTACCGGTGCTCCAGCAGTGCGGCATCGTTGCCCGGCCACGCCCCCTGATCGCCCATCGTCAGGATTTCGTAGGGGTCGACCTTGTCCTTTTGGATGATGTCCGCCACGAGAGCCGACTTGCTCACACCTTTGGCAAGGATGTCTACCGAGTGTTTGCTGCGAACCATGGTCGAGAGATCGAGACCCGCTTGGCGCAGCGCGTCGGCAATCACGAACCACATGCCATCGGTCGCCAGACCCTCGCGGAAGCGAACACTGACCTGAAAGGGATGGGTGGTGCGATGAGCCAGGATGGGCACCCCTTGGGACTTCAAGCGCACCACGATGCGCGTCACGTGGCTGAGGAACTCGCTGGTTTCCGCTGCCGGCTTCGGCGGCACATCCGCCGCGGCGATCCAGCCGCCGTTGTACAGACCGAGCCTGATCTTGGGCAGGACGTCGTGCGGCATGACGTCTTGCAGGCAAGCCTGGATCGAGCCTCCCCGCCCCGAAGCGATGCCGACGACGATGCCGGCCCGGCTCAACCGCACGAGATGATCCACGACGCTGGGCGGCGGGGGGCCGTCCTTGCTCTGCGAGCTGCACAGCGTGCCGTCGTAGTCGAACACCACGGCCTTGAAACGCTGTGTGCGAATCGTGTCTGCAAAAGCACGGGCCGCGCGGCGCATCGTGCCGTGGTCTCGCTGCGAAGGCCAATGGGCACCGAGCACCTCGTACTTGGACTGCTCCTCGGCAGGTCCTGCCGGCATCGGTAGCGGTATCACGTCTCGCAGATTTGCGTAGTGAATCTCACGCCCGTAGGTCGGCACTTCGGGGCGACCGGGGTCTTTGCCAAGCTGGCGCCCGACTGAAGCCACCAGGTGCATCTGCGCTACCAGGCCCGCGATCAGGTGAACGGGATCGGCACCGGACAAGGACATGGTCAGCGTCGGAATGCCGCTGGGGAACTTGCTGCGCATTCCGTCCCACAGCTTGTCCAGCGACGGTTCCACCAGAGCAAGGATGGCGCAGTCCTGCGGGCGCTGCGCGAGCCACAAGTGTCGGCCGTGGGCATAAGAACGCAGATCGGCCAGTTGAATGTGCAGAAGCGCACCCTCAGAAAGCTTCGATTCCAAGTCGGTCGCGATGGCCCGCAGCAAAGGTGAGTAGACGACGGTGAGAACGCCACGCCGCACCGCCTCGGCGATGAAGGGCTGGGCTACCGCGAGCCACTCTTCTACGCTTTGTTCGCCTACCCGCAATGCTGCGATGTCCGGCGGCATCGGCTGCCGGAGGCCGTTGAGTTCGCCGTAAGCCCGCGCCACCAGAACTGCATCAAGCAGCAGACTGTTGGTGGCCAGATAGCCATCCTTCTTCGCAAGTTCGAAGACGTAGGGCTTGACGCCCGGCAGGGACTGCACGTGCGTCATCAAAGGGCTGTCCCGCCGGTTGGTCAAGACGTGGACCGTCCGCGAGCTGAACCGGCGCGCGCGTTCGAGCGCTTCCACGATGTCAGGATTCTTGCCTTCGGCGGACACGAGGAAGACCGGACTCGACGAGGCCAGGGCCGGAGTGCAGATGATCTCCAGCGGTGTCGAGGGGCGAGAAACCCGGCCGGTGTAAGCCTCGTGGAGGCTGCACAGCAAGGACGCCACCGTGAATGATCCTCCCGAGCCGACGCCGATCATGCTAGCTTCGGCCGTACTGGCGATCGCAAGCTTCAACGCCTCAATGTCGGCAGCGCATGCCGCCGAGTAGCTGTTCCCCAACTGCGCAAGTTCGCCCTCGTAATGATTGGGCGCCAACAGCATGTTGGGGGCGGTCATGCGATCGCGGTCACCCGCTTGGAGGCCGCCTTCGGGCCTGCCGAAGTCCTTTTGGATGCGGCCGTCTTCTTCGCGGCAGGTACGCTTGCCGGGCGCTGCTTCGCGTACTCCGTTCGAAGCTCCATCAGCATCACCCCCAACATGTTCTCGCCCTTGCCATCCACTTCGCCCCAGAGTCGATTGACGGCGTTGTTGACGGTCCCGGCCTCTACCAGTCTGGATCGACCAGTGGACAGCAGCAACTCTCGCAAATCGGTGTGCTGGTCGAATTTCGCGCGCAGCACGGCGCGCATCCGGTCGAACTTGATCTGGGCCCAATTGGGCACCACGTCCCACACATACAGGCCGTGCGCGGCCATCGCAGCCAGCGCAGGTGTCGGTGCGCTCAGAATCCATTGGCGCACCGCGGGCTTGAGCGCCTTGCCGGCCTGATACGCGTGCTCCGAGGTGGGATATATCGTCCCCTCAAACTCAATCGGCCGCTTGAACAGGTTGCTGAATGCGCCATACGGCTTCTCATTGGCGCGATAGAAGCGGATGTCCTGGATGGCAGCGCTCTGAGCGGCTGGACGTCTGCGCGCCGTCTGCGGCGTCTTGGTCATTGACGAGATTCCTTGGCAAAGTGTTCGGGGCTCAGTCCCAGCGTCCGGCAATGGTTGACGATGAGCACCTCCAGAAAGCTGGTGAGGCTGCGGTGCTCGCGCTCTGCCGCAGCCTCGGCCGCGGCTTTGATCTTGGGGTCGAGCCGGACCGTGAGCGTGGCGGTCTTGACCTTTGGACGGCGCGTGGTGGCCATAGGCTGGTGATGCTGTGAGCCGATACAGAAAGGCTTAAATGTACTGCACTTAGCAGTGCAATTTGGAGCGTGGAGCAGCGTCCCTGACGGGCCGCCAGTCCAGACGGGGCTCACCCTCGAGCCCGCAGGCAGTCGAGCCAGCGCGGTGGGAAAGGCCCCTTGGCGCACACTGCGCGTCAATCTCTGCAAGCCCTCGCGGACTGCGACATCCGCCACCGCCACTTCTACAGACTGCTGGCCCCGGCCCATGCCATTTGCGCACCCCGTTGCAGAAGGCCACCGGATAGGCTGCGGCTGATCGGCCCGGACCAAAGTTACCGGAAGGCCCGTCGGTGGCTACTTGGCTCCATCGCGTTCACGCTGACGGAGCCGCTTCACGTACTGGCCATCGACCAGGTCTTCGGCGCTCAGGTCCAGGACGCAGTTGGCCAAAGAAGCGAGAGTGTTGTCGGTGGCTTTGAAGTCCTTGGGCAGTTGGCCGTAGTTGCGCCCGCTGTTCTCGTCGATGGCTGCGAGCACTGCCTTGATGAAATCGGCCCGGGACGGGCGCGAAGCCATGGTGGCGGCCGCAGTCAAAGGGTCTGTGGCTTCCGTGACGGCGTCCTCAGCATCGGAGGCCAGCTCTTGCAGGATGTCGCTCAGCGACGGCCAATACTTCAGATCGAACTGGCCGTGAAGGTCATTGAGGCGCTCCTGGACGTACGACATGAAAAGGTAGTTGCTCTTGGCCGCCGCCTCGATCACATCGCACACGTGGTAGTGGGTGTCGGTGCTGAAGCCGGAGGTGTTGTGCAGATCGGAGCGCTGCTGTAGCAGACCAGTCAGCTCTGCCGCCCTCCTCGCAATCTGCTGGTTGATTTTGGCGAGATCGCCGCGTGCGGTACGCGCCGCCGCGATCTTGTCTGGGCTCCAGGATGCGCCGGTGCTCAGGACGAGTCCTAGAAAGGTTTGCAGCGCGTGGGGATGCGCGTATAGCTTGCCATGCAGTTCATCGTAGGCCGCGGTCAGCTCGATGCCGCGAGCGAGCAGCCGATCGGCCACAGCGTTCTCGCTGGGCAGGATGCTGTGCTCGATGTTGTAGTGCTTCCCCTCGATGAGGATGTTCTCGCAGATCTGCTTCGAGTTTTTGGATTGAGGTGCGCTCATGGCCTGTCTTTGATGGTGAAGATGGCTGGTAGCGTATTTGACCAAGCCAGTTCTGTCGGTACCTCAATGCCCGCGATCGAACAGGTGTTCAGGTACCGAATGCCGATCCAAGTCTGGGCGTCCCCGGCCAAGAAGGCGACCGGGCGCGCTGTCGTGCTGCGCATCGAGCCGCCTGCGGCGTGTCGCCCCTTTCGGGCATCCAGCGTTCCCTCCCTCCGTCGGCTGGCGTCTTCGGTCCGGCTCGTTGATCCGGGCCTGCGCGCTTCGCTTGCGTGGAGTCGGCGCCAAGTGCGGTCGTTGCCTCATCCCTGTCTTCCCTTCTTTCATCACCATTCCAGCGAACGTAGCGCATGCCTCCGTGCCGTCAAGGCGCGCGAGGCCGTGTCCTCGTCTGCGGCTGCGGGCCGCACCAACCCCGCGCATTCTTCCTTGACGGCCCGTCACCACGCGCCCGGTCTCGGTCTTGCGCGGGCGATGAACTCAGGAAAGACGGTTGCAACGAGGCCGGCCCAGGTCTCGGCGCGGAAGCCAACGAAATCATCCTACTGAACTCCCATGACGGGACGAGCAGCTATCAGATGCTGGCCGGCATGCTTCGCTTTGTCTGCAAGAACGGCCTTGTTTGTGGCGACGCCGTGGCGGACGTGCGGCGCATTAGAGACAAGGCTAACGCGATGCCCGATCGGCGCCGAGCAGCTTAGCGTTCCGCTGGCGACCGATCACGCTCGCCTGGCTGCGCCTTTGTTCACGTTTGTTGAGGATCTTCAAGAAGTTCGCGTCTCGTACTGTGCACCCCGGCCTACGATCTCCAGAGAAGAAAACAAGACTTGCGTCCGACGCCGGCAAAGGAAGCATCCACGCCGCCGCCTTTCATATTCAAAACCAGACATCCCATGACAAGAATACTCCACGCTGTCGGCGCCCCCCTGCCACCCCAAGAGACATGGGCCGACCGCTGGGAGGGGCGCGACGGGGGTTTGATCTGTTCTTGGGCGCGGGGTCTTATGAAAGCCAAAGAATCGCCAGCTTTGTGCGTCCTCGCACTCAAAGGTGAGTTGCCGCCCTTGGCCTGGAAGGGCGGGTCGGACAGACCTCTGAAGGCAGGCAAACGCACCGGTTCGCTGCACTACCTCGCGACATGGCAGGGCCTGCGCGGTGAAGACCTCGACATTGACACCGACGCCACGATCAGTCTGACCTGCACTCGCTTTCAGACGCAAGTCACCTTCACCAATGACCTTCAAGCGTTGGCCTTGGCGCCGTGCGACGAAGGTTGATGTCATGGCTCGGTTTGTAGCCGTCGACGTTGAAACCGCGAACTCCCGTCGCGCGTCAATCTGCCAAATCGGTTTGGTCGTCTACGAGAACAGAAAAATCGTTGACGAGTGGACGACGCTGGTCAATCCCGAGGATGAATTCAACGTCATCAACGTTGGCATCCATGGCATCGGGCGCAGGGCAGTTGCATCTGCGCCGACGTTGCCCGAGGTTATGGGGGAAGTCAGAAAACGCCTTGATGGGTCGTGCGTCGCCAGCTACGGTGATTTCGATCGCAGCGCTTTCCTTCAAGCTGCGGCGCGCTATAACTTCCCCGCCCTGGACGGTCAGTGGCTGGATCTGCAACACGTCGTCAAGCAGGCATGGCCCGCGGAGTTCACCGCAGGCGGCTGGGCATTGAAGAAGGTTTGTGCGCAACTTGGCATCGGCCTATCCAATCACCACGACGCGCTTGCAGATGCGCGCGCAGCCGGGCAGGTGTTTGTCAAGGCGCAGGAGAACACCAATACCTGGGCGCGGGACTGGTTTGACATGGTCCGCGGCGCAATTGCCGGTGCCGGCGATATGCGGCCCCAAAAAGCCTCAGCTCCTGAAGCGAATCCCACAGGAGCACTGGCCGGCTTCAGGATTGTTTTCACTGGCGAACTGTCGATGCCGCGCGGCGTCGCTGAAGCGAAGGCTGCAGCGCTCGGGCTCCGGAGCTGCAGCAGCGTCTCCAAGAAAACCAACATCGTCGTGGTCGGGGAGCAGGATCTGTCTTTGGTGGGCGCTGACGGCATGAGCACGAAGCAGCGAAAAGCTGCTCAGCTGAACACAGCCGGCGCAAACATCCGTGTCATGGACGGCGCACAGTTCGAAGCGCTCCTGCGTCAACATGGCCATCTCTAGCGGACGGACGTTGCGGAGCGCTTTCATATGCGCCGCGCTTCTGCTGGCAGCCCTCGCGGCGCACGCGAACTATCCCTGCTCTGGCAGCAAGGGTGGCATTGCGCATTGCGCTGGCGCCAGGTTTGTGTGCAATGACGGGTCCATCAGCGCTTCCAAAAGGATTTGTTCGGGCGCACCATCCAGCAGTCCCACATTGAACCTGATCACTCCGCAGCGTGGAGCTGTCGAAACATGCTCCTGCCGTTCCGGCAACATCTGTACTGGCCCGCGTGGCGGCCAGTATTGCTTGAGTGACACAGGAGCGAAGAGCTACCTAAGACGCTGACCTCTGGGTGCAGCCGCGCGCCGAGACTGCTTGATTTGCCGGTCAGCTCGCAGACTCGCGCAAGGGTCGACCAATCTTGCGCGCATGGTCGAAGCTGTAAACGTGCTCACGTGCGGAGCGCCGGCAGCGCCCCACGATTCGGCCGGGGAAGTCCTTGCCTCCATCGAAGAGCTCGACGCTCGCGTTGCAGATGGGACAAGTTGATGTGTAGCGGGCAAAAACGAGTTCGCCAGCGGTGTCCACAGTGGACGGGCGGAGTTCTAGCGTGACGTTGTCTTTCGACAAAGGCGTGAGCAGCGAGGGCGCCATGACGATCCGAAGATCGAACAGCTCACCGAAGAAGCGGAAAACTGATGCGACGCCTGCGATCAGCATCAGAAAGACGAACACGGTCGTGACGTCAGCCGGACTGAGCGGACGTGTGACCCGTATCCCGAAGTAGAGCAACAGCCAAGCCAGAATGAGCACGGCGATCAAACCCGTCATGACGGTCAGCATCAACGACCATCGCGCAGCGGCCGTCCATGGGACGATGCCGGCATTCAGCGCCTTGCTTAGCCACGCGCCTGGCGCAGTGATGCTCTCCGGCGTGTAGTAGATCCCGCCCTGCGGCACGAGAGACACTGGCTCCGGCGCTCCTTCATGGGGAAGCGGATCTGCCAAGATCCGGTAGGTCGAAGGGTTGCCTTGGAGCTTCTCGAGCCTCGGAATGAATTCCGACCTCTCGCGACGGGCCGCCGCAATCATGCCCTCCCGCCATTCCTTCTCGGCTTCGATCAGTCGCGCCCAGTGCGGGCTGAGCCATGCGCTGGGGTCCTTGGCGATGTCCGGCGCAACGCCGGTTTTAAGGTTCAGCGTTGTGATGTGGATTGACTTTCCCTCCAACGCGCGGGCCACCGTCTGCGTGGCCAATTCCTTCAGCACTTCGAACGCCTTGTGTCGGACCGCGAGCTGCGTGTTATCCAAGTAAGCAAGCACTACCGCCGCGGCCTGCACTTCTGGCGGGCGGGAGTCCTCCGCGGAGGCTTCCAGGAGGGTTTCGGACTGCGCGGCGAGGGTCATGCTCTAGAGCATAAGGCGCTCCAACACCTCAAGGGCCCCTCATGGCAACGCAGACTTTTCGGAATTCACGCAGGCGGCGAAACGCCCGGCGCACGCATCAGAATCCGCGACCTCAGGATCCGCAAGGGACGCCGCATGATCAGGCGATTCGGCGCCTGACTTTGGAACTGAGAGCGCGCGAAGGTCTGATGGGGCTGTTTCATGCCGGAGTCACTTGGCGCGCCCTGGCCTGCCTCGTTGACCTGAGCAGGCCCGTAGTCGTCGAACACGAAAAGTCGATCAAGATTGGAAGTAGCCGGTTCGTTCCGGATCTGGTCGTGCGGTGCCCGCAGACAGACCGGATCCTGCTGGTGATTGAAGTCTGGCACACCCATGCCGTTTCCGGTCGCAAGAAGGCGGCGTTCCAGGCGGCCGGGTTCCCTTGGATCGAGGTCCGGTCGTGGCACGTCATCTCGCGATACCGACGGCGCCCCTTGCCGGTGCTCGACTGGGGCGGCGCCGGATTACCGATCGGACCGGAACAGTTCGGACTTTTCGACCTTATTGCGCCAGAGCTTTGCTCAATCAACCGGATCTATGTCACATCGCAGACGGCTTTGTTGCGGCCGCGGCGTTTGCCTGCCTGTGGCTTGTTACCATTTGTGCGAGCATAGGAGAAGAAGCAGTGAGTGAAGCGATCGGATGGCTGGCCCTCCTGGCAGGCCTGGGTGTTCTTGTCAACTACGACTCTGGAAAACGAGACGGCCGATTCAAGACAGGCTTCAAAGACAACATCGTGCCCACGCAAATGCCAATGGGGCCACGACTGGGCTGGACGGCAGGGCTGTGGGCGATTGCAGCCGCTTGCCTGGCCGGAAAATCTTTCGTTCTGCCCGCCGCTTCAGCGCTCGTGTTCGTGATGGCCGCTTTCGCGACTTGGCGACTCTACCCTCACTTCTGGTCCCGCTATCAACGAAGCGGCACTTCCAACGCCGCCTTCACTGCAGCGCGAATGAGCATGACCCTCGTGGTCGGCGGCATCGCCATGTACTTCACCGCCGAAGGTCTCACTCACTACGCCGACTCGACCGCCGTGCTGGATCGGCGGCCGGCCGCTGCATCGTCGACGGCCTCTACCGCGCCATTGCAGGAGGCAAAGGTCATCGAATCAACCTCGGCTACACCGACTGCGTCGGATGCGCCTGCCGTTTCCGATCTCACCGAGCTGCCGCAGGTATCGATGCTCGCTAGTGAGCACAGCCAAGTGAGTTCGGTCCGGGCTCTTTCCGTGGATGAAGGTAGCCCTCCGGGCGCCGATGACCCTCTCTCCATCGGGGTGGAGACTGGAATACAGCCGCGCGGCGAGGTTGCGGAGTTGCCGCGCGGTCGCCTGACAACAGTTTCTCCGGTCCGAGGGCCTGCGTACGCCTCAGACGAGTCCGCCGGTCCTGCGACGACCTCGCGTTTCCCCAGCCGGACGATCGAACGCGGTGTTGTAGTCACGCGCGGTGAGCCGGTCGAGTCAAGCCGGTCTCAACAAGGATATGTAGACCCTATGCGTGTCGGCCCGCAGAGCGATGGCCCTTAAGTCAAACCACCCGATCAACCAACCATCACTGCTTCAATGACTGAACAAATCAGCTTCGGCGTCCCAACGAACTTCGCGGACAATGCCGAGCCACGGTGTCCGTGTGTGCTTCTTCTCGATGTGTCGGGGTCAATGAGTGGAGAGCCCCTGCAGCACCTCAACGATGGCCTCGTGACATTCAAGGACGAGCTCGCAGCAGATGCTTTGGCGATGAAGCGCGTGGAGGTGGCGATCGTGACCTTTGGTCCCACCCAGGTGCTGCAGCCCTTTACGGGAGCTGAAAGCTTCTACCCCCCGACGCTGTCCGCTCAAGGCGCGACACCAATGGGTGAGGCGATCCGTCAAGGCCTTGATCTGGTTCGTCTTCGCAAGGAAGAGTACCGCAGCAACGGCGTTCCGTATTACCGTCCATGGGTCTTCCTGATCACCGATGGCGGCCCAACCGACGAGTGGAAGAGCGCGGCCGCCGCCGTGCGTGAAGGCGAGGCATCCAAGGCGTTCGCGTTCTTCGCGATCGGCGTCAAGGGCGCGAACATGGAAGTGCTCAGTCAGATCAGCAGTCGCACGCCCTTGTCGCTCGATGGGTTCAAGTTCCGCGAGCTCTTCACTTGGCTTTCGTCGTCGCTGAAATCGGTTTCCCAATCCACGCCGGGCCAGGAAGTGAAGCTGGATGCACCAACCGGCTGGGCATCGGTGTGACCTGGAGAGTCGTCTCGGCTCTGTCGATTGGAACCTCCCATATCGCGAACGGCACGCCTTGCCAGGATGAATGCTGGGCGATGGTTGAGCCGCGATCCGACGGAGAAGTCCTGACGATCTTTGTTGCGGACGGCGCGGGATCGGCCGCTAAGGGTTTGGAGGGGGCGGCTACAGCCGTGCAGACGGCAGTCTCGTACTTGGCGGCTGCCATGCGAGGGCCGGGTTTTGAACTGACAGAGTCGCTGGCGCCCGCTTGCCTGGAAGCCGTGCGCACCGCGATCGACGGCCAGGCCGCCACCGATGCGTTGCAGGCTCGCGACTATGCTTGCACTTTTCTTGGGTTGGTCTCCAGCAAAGAGAAGACGTTGGCGTTTCAGATCGGCGACGGCGCCATCGTCCTGGATGTAGGTGCCGGACTGGAGCTCACGGCCCCGCCGATGACGGGCGAATACGCCAACATGACGCACTTCGTCACGCAGCCCGATTACCTGGAGGTGATGGCTCAAAAGATCTATCAAGGTCGGACTCAGCGCGCGGCCGTCTTCAGCGACGGAATCCAGCGGCTTGCGCTCAACATGGCGCAAGGGACGCCGCACGAGCCATTCTTCACGCCATTCTTTGATGTTCTTGCAAAAGCGACCGCGCAGCAGGAGGACATGCTGCAGAGCCAGCTCGCAGCGTTCCTCGCCAGCCCGCAAGTCAACGAACGCACAGACGACGACAAGAGCCTTGCACTGGCTGTGTGGGTGGAATGAACTGAGATGAGCAAGAGCCTGTGGACTCGCAGCGGCGCTGCGCTCTCGCTGGGCAGCCAGCTCGGCAAGGGTGGCGAGGGAAGCGTTTTCGAAGTGGTGGCCTCACCGAATCTGGTTGCCAAGCTTTATCACCAAGCGCCAACGCAGCAGAAGCAGGAGAAGCTGCGGTTCATGGCCAGCAGCGCAGCGAAGGACCTGCTGTCATATTCTGCGTGGCCAACGGACACCCTCCACACATCGCCTGGCGGCGCAGTGACGGGCTTCCTCATGGAGCGGGTGCGGGAGAAGCAGCCGATCCACATGCTCTACAGCCCTGCTCATCGTAAGCAGGACTACCCCAAGGCCGCCTGGGATTTCCTGTTGGTAGCTGCGCGCAACACCGCCGCCGCCTTCGAAACCATCCATCGGCACGGACATGTGCTCGGGGACGTGAACCAAGGCAACGTCATGGTCGGCGCCGATGCGCGAGTGTTGCTGATCGACAGCGACTCGATGCAGATCAATGCTGCCGGGCGACTGCATCTGTGCGAGGTCGGTGTTTCTCACTTCACACCACCCGAGTTGCAAGGGATCTCCTCGTTTGCGACGGTCGCGCGCACCGCGAACCACGACGCCTTCGGGTTGGCCCTGCTGATCTTTCACCTTCTCTTCGGCGGTCGCCATCCGTTTGCCGGAAGGCCGCTGCGTGACGAGGTCGGCAACGGTCTGGAGCCTGACATCAAGGCGTTCCGATTTGCGTACGGTTTCGACGCCGCACAGCGAGGATTTGCGCCGCCGCCCAACTCAATCGCCTTCTCTTTGGTGCCCAGCAGCACGCAGGTGATGTTCCATCGAGCTTTCACCGAAGTGGGAGCGCAAGCCAACGGCCGGCCGAAAGCGAGCGAATGGCTGGTGGAGCTGGACAAAATTCGAGCGGGCCTAAAGACCTGCGGCCGTTCGCGCATGCACGTCTACCCCAATCATTCGCCCGAATGTCCCTGGTGCAAGCTGGATTCGGCAGGCGCTTACTTTTTCATTGACCTCGTACACGTGGCGGCCGGACAGGGCTCGACCTTCGTCCTCGCCCGAGTCTGGGCTGCGATCGAGAGCATCCAGCCGCCACGGATGCCCACTCCACCGGCACCCGGCGACTATGCCTCCACTGCCGCTCCGCTACCGGAGGGCGTTCGAAAGAAGCCCAACAGGGCAGGATCCCTCGTGATTGCACTTATCGCGATCGGCGTGTTGAGCGTGATGTTCCCAAAGATCGCAGTGCTCTGGATCATCGGTGGCCTCATCACGTGGTGGACTGCAAGTGGCGGCAACGGTAAGAGCTTCATCGAGGAGAAGGACCGTCGGACGTCCGCGCACGCCCAGGCCGACCGGGCGTACCAGCAATTGCTTGGACAGCTGAGAGATGCCACCAAGCTCGACCGGTTTCAAGAAGCCAAGCAGTCCCTCGAGGCCGCCAGGCAAACGCACGCCGGTTTTGCGGCGAAGGAGGCCAAGCTTCTGTTATCCGTCCAAGAGAAGGCGAGAGAGCGGCAGCTGACCGAGTACCTCGAGAAGTTTTTCCTCGACAGCGCGTCGATCCCTGGCCTGGGTCCGGCCAAGAAGGCGGCTCTGCGCTCGTTCGGCATCGAAACCGCCGCCGATCTCAGTACGAGAAGTGTGAGCGCCGTCAAGGGCTTTGGTCCGAAGCTCACAGCGACCATGATGCGTTGGCAAGCAGACAAGGTCAGGGGCTTCCGCTTCAACAGTTCTCCGCAAGCACTTCACGTAGAGACTGCCAAGGTGCGGCAAGAGGTTGCGGCGCAGCGGCAAAAGGTAGAAAGCGTGCTTCAGGGAGGGCCGGAGCATTTGACTCGGATTAAGTCGGACGTCGAGTCGTCCGTTGCCAAACTGATGCCGCAGTTGCAACGCGCCGCCCAGGCGCTTTCCCAGGCCTCGGCGAATCTGATTGCATGAACTCCGTGCTGCTGCCACACAACTGCGCGGGCGCCGTTCCCTGAGCGTCGACGTCCAGTAACTCTTTCCTCTGCCCCACGTTCACGAAACTGCCATGTCGATCACTTTCTCAAAGAGCGTCAAGTTCGGCGCCGTCCGGTTTAACTTCTCGGGCTCGGGCATCGGCATGTCTGCGGGTATTCCAGGGCTCCGAGTCGGAACGGGACCGCGTGGGGCGTATATCAGTGGCGGCGTGGCGGGATTTCGCTACCGGAGAAGTCTTGGCGCTCGCAGCTCGAAGAGCGTTTCGGTGGCGAATGGCACACCGCAGCCATCCGCAATGCCTGGCGCGCCCCAGCCCGCCCCTCCTGATAGGAATGTGGTCGCCACGGTTCGTCATGAAACAGTGGACGTGCTCGACTTGAGCGATTCAACGAGTGATGGCCTGTTGGCGTCCATGAATGAACAGCGCAGCAAAACAGCTTGGTGGCCGTTCGTGGCGGCCGGGTTTGGCGCGCTGGTCTTCGGGCTCTTCAAGGGAGAGTCACCTCAGTGGCTTCTGTTGGCGGCTTGTGCCGTGGCTGTTGGGAGCACGCTATGGGTGTCTTGGCGCGATAGGATGAAGAAGTTGACCGTGCTCTTCTACGAACCCGATCCTGCAGCAACACGCATCTTCGAGAAGCTGTCTGCGGGCTCGCAGCAGGCTGCTTCCGCGCGCAAGCTGAAGTCCGTTACCGAGACGTCGCAGTACCGTGATACCAAATACTCTGCAGGCGCGGCGCATGGATTGAAGTTTGGCGGTGCCTCCTTGCTCTTGGGCCAAGCACCTGGTGTCGTCGCCAACATCCCGGTGCCGATTCTCAAGACCGACCGTACCACTCTGGCATTCTTCCCCGATCGCATACCTGCTTTCCAGGGCAAGGCTGTCGGTGCGATCGAGTACAAGGAACTGCGTGCCGACAGTGTTGCCACCAGGTTCATTGAGAACGAGACGGTGCCGGTCGATGCCAACGTGGTCGGTCGAACCTGGCAGTACGTCAACAAGAAGGGCGGCCCGGACAAACGCTTCAAGAACAACCGTGAGTTGCCTATTTGTTTGTACAACGAGTTCAATCTCTCGACCGCCCGGGGCCTTGACCTCAAGTTTCTCGGATCTCGCGACGGGGGATTTTCTGCGCTTGCGGACGCCCTATCGGCGGCGAGAGAAGGCCGCTAAGCCTCTAGAGGTGCTCGCTCTCGCGCGCCGAGTCGGGCCGCACAATGTCAGCACGGAGGTCAATCCGGTTTCCCTCAGTTGCGCGCCGGTGCGGGCGATACCCCCGACCTCGCCGAATCGGGTAGTGATGAGGACCGCGCTGAGGTCGCTCGGTGGCTAGGCACTGGGGCTAAGCAACTGCTGGCGCTGATGCTGCCGACGCACAGGGGCGGCGGCTAAACGTGGTTGACTGTATCGGCATGTTACGGTAGGTTGTGGTCTCTCTTGCCCAGTCCACCACCAGGCGACCGAATCTTTGATGGCTGTCTTGATTCCCGCATTGAGCACATGCGTCGCCCGCATGACGTCCGGCGAGCGCCGCTTGGCGGAGCGGCTGCAGCAGAAGCTCGACGAGGACTACCTACTGCGGTTTGACGTTCCCATCGGCCCCAAGCAGTGCCACCCCGACTTCGTCGTGCTGCACCCCCGCCGTGGCTTGCTTATCTTGGAAACCAAGGATTGGCGCCTGGACACCATCCAGAAAGCCAGTCGCGGCGACTGGCTGATCGCGCCTGACGGCGTTCCCAAGAGCGTCCCCAATCCGATCGAGCAAGCCCGGCATCAAACGCTGCAGGTAGTCGATGCCCTCAAGCGCGATGCACAGCTGGTCCAGCATGAGGGCAAATGGCAAGGCATGCTCACGTTCCCGTGGAGCTACGGCGTCGTCTTTACGCGCATCACGCGCAAGCAGTTCGACGCAGCTGGTCTCGGAAATGCGATTGAGTCCAATCGTGTTGTCTGCTCCGACGAAATGCTGGAGGACGCCGAACCAGAGGCCTTTCAGTGCCGGCTCTGGGACATGTTTCCGCAGCTGATGCGCGGCACGCTGTCGTTGCCCCAGATCGACCGGGTACGCTGGAACCTGTTTCCCGAGGTGCGCGTCCCCGAGCAGGGTGCCCTCTTCGACGATGCGGACGACAAGGCGACCATCCCGGATTTTCTGCGCGTGATGGACCTGCAACAGGAACAGCTGGCGCGCAGTCTGGGCGACGGCCACCGGGTGATCCACGGCGTCGCAGGGTCTGGCAAGACCATGATCTTGGGCTACCGTGCCGAGTACCTGGCCAATGCTGCAACCGACATCCACAAGCCCGTGCTCATCCTCTGCTACAACGAGCCGCTGGCGGTCAAGCTGCAGGCGACGATGCAGGCCAAGGGACTGGCAGACCGTGTCCACGTCCGCCACTTTCACAAATGGTGCCGGGACCAGTTGGTGGCGTTCGGTCAGCCGCTGCCGTCCAACGACCTCCACGTGGGCGCCAAGATGGACCAGATGGTGCGCAACGTCATCGACGGCGTTGACCGCCGGATGATTCCGTCAGGGCAATACCTAGCGGTACTGGTCGACGAAGGCCACGACTTTGCGCCCGAGTGGCTCAAGCTGGTCACCCAGATGGTCGACCCCACGACCAACAGCCTCCTGCTGCTGTATGACGACGCCCAGAGCATCTATGACAAGCGGCGCGGCAAGCCCTTCAGCTTCAGAAGCGTGGGGGTGCAGGCGCAGGGCCGCACGACGATCCTCAAGATCAACTACCGCAACACCCGGCAGATCCTGCAAGCTGCGAGTGCCATGGCGACTGATCTTCTGCGGCCCCAGGAAAGGGACGACGACGGCGTTCCCCGCCTCCAGCCCGTGAGCTGCGGCCGGGATGGGCCGGAGCCGATCGTCATTGACCTGCCAAGCGCCCGGGCGCAGGCCGATCGGATCGCGGAACTCATGGCCAGCGCCCACAACGAAGGGCACGCCTGGGGCGACATGGCGGTGCTGTGCCGAAGCTGGGCGCTGATGGACGAATGCTCCAAGGCCTTGAACCGTCGTCGCTTGCCACACAAGGTGCGCAAGGGCGCGCACGATTTCGACCCCACTGCAGACACCATCAAAGTGATGACCCTTCATGCAAGCAAGGGGCTGGAATTTCCGGTGGTCGCAGTGATGGGTGCGCGTCAAGCAGTCGCGGGCGATGAGGTGCTCGCCGAGGATGACGACGCATTGGAGGAGATGCGATTGTTCTACGTCGGTGCAACGCGTGCTACCTCCCGCCTCATGGTTGCCAACGCCATCCGGCAGTGACCAAGACCTACTTGTTGATCGATCTACAGAACCGGCAACCTGCGCCGGAGGACGTCGCATCGTGGATCGGCGCGAACGGCGAGGCCTGGATCTTTTTTGGGGAACAAGAGATCGGACTGCTCGCGCAGTACATGGAACTCGGTGACCAAGTTTCCCTTGTCGACATCTCCAGGCCTGGAAAGAACTCGCTCGATTTCCACCTGGTCCTCTACCTAGGCTACTTGGTCGGCCGGCACGAGCCAGAGGCACGCTTTGTGATCGTCGCGGCCGATGGAGACTACGACCCTGCGATCGTGCATGCCCGATCGAAGGGGCGGCAGGTCGAGCGTGTGGAAGTCTTGGGGCCGGCACCTGTCGAAGTCAAGTCCCTACCACTCCAACAGGCAACTTTCTCGCAGTCCCCGACAGCATTAAGGCCTGTGGCTAGCAACTCAGCCGTCATCATGCCTTCCGTGCCAATGACCAAGAAGTCGAAGTCCGTGGATCAGATTTCTTCCGAAATACTCAAGGATTTGGTTGAAGCAGGGAAACCAAAAACTTTGGACGCACTGAAGAAGAGAATTCAGTGGCGTTTTGGCCCTGAGCCAGTACCTAAAGAAGTCGCCGATGTGATGTCGAAACTTGAGACGTCTGGCGCGATCAAGATCGCTGACGGATCGCTTCAGTACAGAGATCGTGAATGAAGTCGACTCCAGACCGAGGACCTTCAACGTGCGCAAGCGAATAGGTACTACCTGCCGGAAGCGAACATCCTTGATTGCTTGCCCTCCTGCGAGACCAGAACTTCTTCCGCCGGATATTTCGCTGGACACTATAGAGCTCAGTGCAACGCGCGCCTGTTCAAGTGCGATGAGTGCAGCTTGTGCCCTGCCGATGCCGGTCGAACACACGAATAGATGACCCGCGAGGTATTGTTTTCTAGACGAGGCAAAAAATCCGAAGGAGGGCCGTTATGCGTCGATCGTCAGTACAGAAGGGCGAGGGAGACGTCATGCGAGCTGCCGCGCGCATGCCTGCCCGGGTAAGCGCCGCGAAGCCTCGCGTCACAAAAATCAGCCTGCAGCGGATTGCCAAGATTGTTCGGCTGATTCGTAAAAAGGGCGTCGTGCCTATGCGACTATTCCGCGAGGAGTTTGAAGGCCTCTCCGAAAAGACCATCGCTCGCGACATCGACTTCCTCCGAGATCGGTTCGAGTGTCCCATTGAGTGGCACCGCGGCAAGGGCGGGTGGGTGATCGACGACGAAGGCCGTTTTGAACTCCCTGGCGTCTGGTTCGAAGCCTCGGAGGTGTTCGCCCTTCTCATGATGCTGCACCTGGTTGAGGGGGTTCAGCCCGGCCTGCTGGCAGAGCACCTTGGGCCTCTCGAAAACCGTCTGCGGCGTATGCTGGCTGTCGGTGCTCCCAAGGAAAACATCGAAGGCAAGGTCAAGCTCATTCACTTTGCTCCGCGCAAGGTCGATCCAAAGCACTTCCAAGTCATGGCCAGCGCCTTACTGGACGGCAAGAAGATGACCATACAGTACTGGGTTCTGGACCGACAGGAACTCACGCGGCGTACCATTTCGCCGCAGCAACTGGTTCACTACAGGGAGAACTGGCTTTTGGACGCCTGGTGTCATGAGCGCAACGGGCTTCGCTCCTTTTCGCTGGAGGCCATTCGGCAGGTGCAGGTCCTAGACGAGGTCGCCATCAAGGTCTCTCGCGAGGATATGCATGAGCACTTCCAGAGCGGTTACGGCATCTTCGCCGGTAAAGCCAAGCACCAGGCGGTCCTGAAATTCAGCCCCCGGCGCGCGGAAACGGTCTCGCTGGAGACTTGGCACCCCGATCAGACTAGTGAAAGCCTCCACGACGGCAGCTACATCCTGCAGGTGCCGTACTCAAACGACCAGGAGTTGGTCATGGACCTGCTGCGGCACGGCCCCGATGTGGAGGTGCTAGAGCCTCCTGAATTGCGCCAAAAGGTGCATGAAGTATTGTGCGCTGCAGCAGAAAAGTACATTCTGAAGGCCTCTCGCTAGGACGTTCTTTGTCCTAGTCACCCCTCAACAATGCGTTCCATGCTCGGGAAGGTCCCGATCTGGAGTACAGGATGAGGGTCAATTTCGCACATCTTCGAGAACGCGCTCAAAGCGGCGGGTGGATCAACTTCGCCGTCTTCGACGCACGTGCCAGCTCCGGAACGAGCACAGACAACTCGCGGTTGCTCGCCCAGCTAACTGCTCAGGCTAGGGCGTCGAACTTGCGCGTAGACCAAGCCGCATTGGCTTTCTCGAACGGCGGTCGGACGCAGTTCTTCGGCAGTCGTCCCCTCGTCGAGTTTTTGTCCCGCAGCGGCTTGCCGGGCTGGACCCATCACATTGAAGTTTGAAAGGAACCGCCATGGCCAAGAACCCTCCTATCGGTGACAACGCCCGCCGCGGTGCAGTGCGCGACCGTTCGCAGGTCTTCAATCCACAGAACCAATCCTGGACCAAGCGCGATAGCGATAGCGGTCGTTTCATGGACCAGAAGAAGGACGGCGACCCCTTCAAGGGTGTTCGCAAGGAGTCGCGAAAGTGAACGGCGCCGTCGTTGGCTCGTTCATAGCCGGCCGCGAGCATAAGGCCGGCCACCTTCATGCCCGTCGCAGCAGGCTTCGGCGTATCACTGCTGACAACGCTGCCGGACCTCCCGTGGTCACCGACGTCTCCGAACTATCGGGAGTCCCGCCTTGCCCTATACAAGCTGCACCAAGGGAAGTCGGAGGAGCCTGCCAACAAGTCACGGAAGACGCTGGGAATGCTAGCCAGTCCGGATACCTGCTTCGCCTCGCCCTGGGTGCTACCACGGCGAAGTTTCGCCTGCCTTTATATTAGAAAGCTCTAGGAAGAACGCCATGGCCGACGCCCAAGTCACCTGCATTGTCAAACCGAACGTGCAAAGCCCGCACGAGCACATCACCCACCTCGGCAACCCTGCTGGGCAGTGGGTGTGGACGCGTGAGCAGGTCATCGCCAGCATCGAGGACAAGAGCAACACCTTCTACGTGCTGGACCAGGCGAGCGGTAAGCGCGCCGACATCGGGGTCGTCCGTGAGTCCGGGAAGCTGCCGTACCTGCGCACGTACGCGGACGGCCAGTGGAACAACAACCTACTTTCACTCAATCAGTGCCTCATTTGACGGAATCGCAAACTGCTCTTCCAACTCTCTGAGCATCTGATTTAGCGATTTATCGCCGACTGTCCAACTCGCGCGATGAGTAGGTCTCTGGGTGCTGGCTGAGTCGGGCTGCTAGCTGGCTAGCAGGTGTGTTGGCCGCGGTTGTGATTGCCTTGTTGAAGGTCGTGCCTGCAAGCGGCAGCTTTCTGGATGCGGATTCAACCGGTCGCTGCAGCGCTGGCGGCGAGGATAGCAATCGCTGCACAACGGTCCATCGTATCGCTCCCCGTTGGCCCTTCTCAGCGGCCGTTCACTCGTGCGTCGGTGGATTTAACATAACAAGGCTTGTTGCTGTGCTGACTGTGGGAGCGATTTAGTAATGTCGTGTTCTAGCCGATTTCAAATGTCGCAAAGTCGCCCGACCCAGGTTCTGGGCTTGGGGTACGGCCATGGCGACACCTGCGGCGACGATCACGATGACGATGCGCGAAGCAGACCGCCTCAAGACGATCCAGGCCGTGATGGATCGCATGGTACGCGTCGGTCAAGCCGGGCAGCGGCTGGGCCTGAGCCGACGACAGCTTGAGCGACTCGTTCAACGGTACACGGGCGATGGCGGGGCCGGTCTCCCAATGGCTGCTTCCCGGCGATGGTGACGTCCGCTGAGTCGGCTCTGGAGCCCCAAGCGGTCTACCAAGGGCTCGATTGGAAGGGCAAAAAGCAGCCACCCAACAGCCGAGTTGAGCCGCAGACCGAGGCTTGCCGAGGGCCGTCGGCTTGAATGATGGGATGGACTCCTCCCGCATTCTTGCGCCACGTTGAGTGCACTGATCTTCATTGGCGTGCGGAAAGACACAACGGCTTGCCCAAGTGAAATCGCGCGGCGCTCAAACAAGACCCGCACAGTCAGACCCGGCACGAAGTGGCGTGAGTTTTGGACATACGCGAAAAGACTAAGGTTTGAAACGAATACGAGCCCAGAGTGAAGGGGGCGCGATCTCCAGGCGCATAGCTGTTGAGGCCATTGAGTACGCATGCGAGAACACCTTGAACGACTGATCCGGTGGCTTGCTATTTTGGAAATTAGTGCGTTCATCAGACGCGGCGTCATTTGCGAGGTGATTGAGGTATCGTTCCATACGTGAGAGGGCATCACGGACTTGCGCAGAACTCCGCCCAAACAAGCCACTGTCATCCCTAAGGCCTTCCAGCGCTAGTTGAACCTCGTTGAGCGCCTGGACGTCACGGGCGGTTAGAGTTTGTGTGGCCTGATAGCTGCGTCGAATGAGCTTCACTTTCTGGTAGTGGCTGCGGAGTTCCGAGTGAGCGTCAAGTTGTAGCTTGCTACGGTCCTTACTCTGCTGAAGCCCCGACTTGAACAGTTCTAGGACCGCAGTGGTTACAGCTCCTAGAACCGCGATAAGGCCGGCTTGCAGGAGAGCCGTCACCCACTCCTTCTCATACTTCATAACTTCGGGCCCGATGGCACTCAACTTGATTGCTGATCCGATACCGATGATGGCAACAGCCAGCAAGACGAAGAAGAGCCAGACTACGTGTCTCATTGTTGTCTCCGTTGCATCGATGAGTCGCGAGATGGGTTTTCTGAGCTAACTAGATCGACAAGATCGTATCCACCATGGTCACCCAATCCAAGCCCACACCATCACGTTCATCCGCAAAGCGGACCCGCAGCCCTGCGTCAAGGCACTACCGCTTGGATCAGGACGACGGTTCCGGAATGGATCTCTACTCCAGAAGCGACCGTGGTGCAAGGTGAACTGACGCCGCCTCGCATCTGCCCGACCTCAGCAAGACTGCAGTATCGACTTTGTTTCGAAGCAGTCGAAGCAGACGAACACGTAGATCATTCCGCAGTCGGCGAGCACGACCTCATCATTGATGGAGTCGAGTTGTGCGTAGAAAGTCATTTCATTTCCGCAAGCGCACTTCGGAATGTTGGCGGATTGGATGAAATCAGGACGTCCACCGAGGCGATGCCATTGTGAACTCCTGTCAAGCTGATTTGTCGCCAAGAGTAGGTGAAGGGACTTTGGTGGTCATCCCCCGGCTGCTGGAGGCGCCCCGCAAGTTGGCATCTGCTCGATGATCGCGAGGCCGCCTGCTTCAGGATCGACAGTCGTTGATGCAATTTCGCCGGCGCGTTTCATTGCGTCATCAGAGAATCCCGTGATCAGGACCTGAGCGCAATACGCTCGAAGTTGTATTTACAGGCCCACAGCTACTGACTAAGGTCAGCACGGCTACCTCAACAACAATGAGGAGTTGCCATGTTCGAACCGTCTGTCCCCGCCGACCACGAATGCTACGCGTCCGGTACTTTTGGCTCGCTTAGAGCTTATCCGTAAATAGTAAACTACGCCTCCGAGCCGCATTGAGCGCGGTGTCGGAGCGAGACGATGACGGCAAAGCGAGTCGAGTCCTGGGTGGTGACGGATGAGTTCTGGCAGCGGGTCGAACCGCTGATTCCGGCGCGCGCCGCATTGCCGAAGAAGGCGTACGTTCGAAGTCCTGGCGCAGGACGACCGCCGAAGCCTGCGCGGCAGGTGTTCGAGGCCATCGTGTACGTGCTGCGCACGGGGTGCCAGTGGAAAGCATTGCCCAAGGAACGCTTCGGCAGCGCCAGCGCCATCCACAAGCGCTTTCTCGAGTGGGAGAGGGCAGGCTTCTTCGAGGCACTGTGGAAGGCAGGGCTGGCGGAGTATGACCAGATGCAAGGCATCGCCTGGCGATGGCAGAGCGTTGACGGGGCGATGTTCAAGGCTCCCTTGGCGCAAGAATCTGTCGGACCGAACCCGACGGACCGGGGGAAAAAAGGGGAGCAAGCGCCACCTGCTGGTGGACGGCCGTGGCGTCCCGTTGTCGTTCATCGTGACCGGGGCCAACGTGAATGACGGCAAGCGAATCGATGAGGTCCTCAGCGCCATCGTGGTCGAGCGCGAGCGGACGCCAATTCGACGCAGCAAACACCTGTGCGCAGATGCCGGCTACCGAAGCGCGGAGGCCCTTCACATCATTGAGTCGCACGGCTATATCCCTCATGTCGTGGACCGTAGGCAAGAGACTGAGGCCAAACGGCGCCAGCCGTGGAAGAAGGCTCGCCGTTGGGTGGTCGAGGTATGCCACAGTTGGTTCAACCGCTTCCGCAAGCTGTTGGTGCGCTACGAGAAGCTCGAACGCAGCTTCCTCGCACTGAATCATCTTGCCGCCGCAATCATTGCCTACCGAAAGGTGCCGCTGGCGGTGAATATTATTTACGGATAACTTCTTAGGGCGATGCAATCGTTAATTGCCTGTGTAGGCTTCGTTTCGCTGATCGCATGTGGTGGTGGCGGTAGTGGTGGTGGTTCACCTGTGAGTGCCGTGGACAAGCCGACCGTAGCTGGCCAGACCACCCCTGCCAAAGCGACCCCGATGACGGTGTCCATTCGGCTTCTATCGAGTGCGCCACAGTGGGTATCTGGTGGCGACGCTCGCATCGAGGTGCGGGCGGCTCCCGACCTGCAGGCTGAGCTGGAGATTTGGATCAATGGCCGGAAGACTTCGCAGACGCTGGTCACCCGCGGAGACCGGCTGGAGGGCGTCGTCAGCGGCTTTGATGTCGGCGACAACACGCTCGAGGTCCGTCACGCGCACGGACAAGGCCTAGGCGTGTCAGCGTCGCTCCGCCTCACCAATCACCCGATCGAGGGTCCGATGTCTTCGGGGCCTCACCAGCATCCCTTCGTCTGCACCACGAACCAGTTTGGACTGCAGCCGAAGATCGACGTGGACACCCCGCCTGGCTACGCTGTGCGCGGCGAAGGGGTCACCATCGTCGGCTACAGCCGCAATTGCTCCATCGATACAGTCGTTGCCTATTTGTACTGGGCGGCCGATAACAGCTGGAAGGCGCTGCCCCCCGATGGCTCGGTGCCGGCCGACATGACTCAGGTGACGCTGGCGGACGGACGCACGGTGGACTTCATCGTGCGCCGTGAAGTCGGCACCATCAATCGCTTCCTCTATAGCCTCGCGATGCTGGCGCCGCGCGGAGAAGATCCAGCTCACCCGGACACGAGTCTGTGGAACGGCCGCCTCAACTACTACTTCCAGGGCGGCGTCGGGGTCGGCCATTCGCAAGGAGCCGTTCATGGCCGTTCGCTCGAGCCTGAAGTGCTGAAGCGAGGCTACGCTATTGCGCACTCGAGCGGAAATGTCACGAGCACCCACTACAACCTCCAGTTGGCCGGCGAGACCGCGATGATGACCAAGGAGCGCTTCATTGAACGCTACGGCGTGCCGTTGTACACCGTGGGCCTGGGCGGCTCGGGCGGTGCAATCGCGCAGTACATCCTGGCGCAGAACAACCCCGGCGTTCTGGACGCCGCGCTGCCAATTCAGTCCTACCCCGACATGATTTCGCAGGTGACCCACGTCGGCGATTGTGAGCTGCTCGAGCACTACATGGACGTGACCGACCGAAACAACGAGCGGTGGAAGAATGTCAAGAATCGCGTGCTGCTGGTGGGCATGAATGGCGAACCGGCGGTGGTTGACACCATGTCACTGGTGAAGCCATACCTCGGCCTGGATGGTCCGAGCATGAGCACCGGCTCGACCGAATGCGTGAAAGGCTGGCGCGGCGTCCACCCGCTGGTGATGAACCCGTTGTACGGCCGTGCAGCCAATTCGGCGAACTACGTACCGCAGAGCGACATCGCCACCATCCAGTGGACGCACTACAGCGACGCGCGCAACATCTACGGCCTCGACGCTGACGGCTACGCGCGCCATACGTGGGACAACATCGGCGTCCAGTACGGCCTGAAGTCGATGAAGGAAGGCAAGATCACGCCGATGGAGTTCCTCGACTTAAACTTCAAGGTGGGCGGCTGGAAGAGGCCCAAGGACATGGTTCAGGAGGTCTATCCGTTGTTTCCTGGCATTACGCTGGCGATGGTTCTCGCGGACCCAACGCTGTTCGACCCCTGGAGCCGGCGCAATATGACACTCTCCCCAGCCGCGGACGTGCCAGCACCGCGTACCGAGGGCAACCTCGAGGCAATGCGAGCGGCCTACACCTCCGGCCTCGTGTTCGGCGGCAACATTCCGCTCCCCACCATCGACAGTCGTCAGTACCTCGAGCGCGAGGCCGACATGCATAACGCACACCAGTCGTTCGCGGTGCGCAAGCGCGTGCTGCAGAAGATGGGGACCAGCGATCACCTGGTGATCTGGTTCACTGACACGATGCCCGGAGTGCCGAAGGTCGATAAGAACTTCGTCGTGGTCGACGTTATGGACCAGTGGATGGCCAACATTCGCGCTAACCCGAACTTGAGCGTCGGCGAGAACCGGCCGGCCGCTGCGGTAGATAGCTGCTTCGACGTCAACGGCAATCTGATCGCTTCTGGGCCAAACGTCTGGGACGGTATTCTCGACAGCAAGCCGAGTGGCGCCTGCACGCGCGCGTTCCCGCTGTTCAGCACCTCGCGTATCGTCGCCGGCGCGCCGTTCGAAGGAGGCATCTTCAAATGCGCGCTGAAGAGTGTGGACACGGCGCTACACGACGGCATCTATGAACCGTGGGTTCCCGACCCCGCATCCATCGCGAAGCTCAAGCAGATCTTCCCGCAGGGCGTATGCGACTACAGCAGACCGGATCAGGGTCGCCCGTAGCTGCAATGCAAGCGTCCAGGTTGGCAATGAATGAGCAACGCTCGTGTCCGCCCATTTCTCGGTGGACGGGTTGCGGCATGTAATGGGCGGGATCGACGGCGTCACCACAGGACGTCAGCCACTCCTCGTGCCGGAGGCGAGGCTGGCACTTGGAGATCACGGTGCCGTCCAGCCTGCTCAGTGCGGCAAATAGCGTGGGTCGTGCCTTGGCGCTCGCAGTCGGCCGTTGACGTCGATGATGACGCCGCTCACGCACCTCCGCAAACCCGCCATTCACGAACGTCAGGAGTTGGCCGACAGTTCCAGTTCGCGATCGTGAACCGTCGCATCCGCAAGAGGTTCGAGGGATGCCGGGACTCCGCTTGAAGGCGTTGACGTTCAATGCAGAGCGCGGTGGAGCGCTCAACCTCCACGGCTTTGACTCATCTACCGTACCAGCGTCGCTGCGGGGAGCCGAGAATGGAGCTGTCGCGTCGAGTCTCACATGACCTGCATTACGGCGAACACCAGGTCCGGCGTCTTCTCGCTTCTCAGCTCAAACCGGTTGCCGGCGACCTGCCTCACGGACACGCAGGAAGCCTTCAAGCCTGACTCAGCACCCATCCATGTCAGTTCCCAGCAGAGCACGTTGTTCTTAACTTCCCATTTGCCCTGGTCCGCGCACTTGTCCGTATGCTTGCTCCCAACCGCTCTCGCGCATACCGACCGGTCCTTGCGAAAGTCAAAGAGGTTGGTGTGCGAAGGGCGTTCCGGGATCCCATAGATAGAGAGTCCCCAGGTTCGCCCGCTGACCAGTTCAACCAGAGCGGCACCTGAGATCTCTTGCACAGTCTGAGTTTGCGCGGCGTCGGCCATGCATGCCGCGAGCAGAACTGCTGAAAGCTTTGGCAGGATCGGGGCGCTCGCCATTGTGTTCCTCGGTTGGAGCCTACCGTCACGGTACAGAAAGACTGCGTCGTGGGCGCCAAAGCATCATGCGCTCCTGAGTATCCAAGCGCAAACGGGCCGTCGAGGCGCCGCCATAGGAATGCACGTTGGCCAAGATCACGTTCACTTGTCCGCCGCCACCGAGAGTCCGCTTTCGGACCTCACAGTTGGAGGGCCGACGGTATGCCATAGGCCCGTCGCCCAGGTCGAGCGACAGCCATACGCCGCAAGAACGACGGACCGCTCCTGGCCGACTGTAGCCGGTCGCGGGCCATGGGCTGCGGTTTAGGGTTTCCGACACCTGCCCGGCGACGCGGCCGCTTGCGACGCTTACAACGGATCAAAGAGGGTGCGTTGAGTCGCCCGGTGACTAGCTAGACCGGTTGCAGAACCTCGATTGAGACCGCATTGCATCAGACCTGGAGGATGAAGGGCCGAAGCCGCCGCTCAAGTCCGGCCGGCATCGGCGGTCCGCCAGAACTTGCCGCGGTGTACAACGTTGGCCATTCCGAGCCTCCGCAGCAGTGGCTTCTCACGCGAAGGTCCGACAAAAGACCAGGATGGAGTTCGGCGGCAGTGTGAGCTCGGCCGAGTGGTCGAACTCGTGCATCGGTACCGGGCTCGCCTCGACGGCGCCGGCATTGCCGACGACCTGCGGATTGACCCAGTTGTCGTACACGTCGCTGTTGAAGGCTTCCAGCCAGCGCCCACCGGACGGGAAGCCCACGCGGTAGTTATACCGGGGCTGGTCGGCCAGGCTGACGACCACGACGACATCCTCTCCCACCCCAGGTACCCAACGGTGAAAGGCAAGGAAACGGTTGCCGTCGTGGGCATCAATCACGCGAAAGCCGTTGGCGCGCAGCGCCGACAGGCGCCAGCGTAGCCGGATCAGCTCGCGGGTGCAGCGCAGAAAGTCCCGCATCGCCGGGTCTGGCGCCTCGAGCCCGGGCCAGAACAGGCGCAGCTCGGGGCGGTTCTCCAGATCATCGGACCACTGCTTGTCCTCGAGGAATTCCTGGCCCATGAACATCATCGGGATGCCGGGTGAGGTCAGCGTCAGCCCCATTGCGACGCGGCTGCGCGAGCGCGCAAACCACGAGCGGGGATTGGACGGATCCGCCAGCCTCGGGATGCGCGGCTCACGCCCTTTGGACGCATCCGGATCGCGCAGCACCACGTCGTGGTTCTCGGGACCCTGGACAAAGCGCCAAGCCTCGTCGAACCCTGCGGGCCAGAGGCTGTCGGCGAGCCGCTGCATCGGCAGCGGGTCGGTGCCGGGGGAGCTTGCCGCCCGCAACACGTCGCGCACGGCGATGCGCAGCGTGTTGCTCAGCGTCGTGTCGAAGCCTGCCCCGCCGTCGCTGACGGGACGGACGACCCAGGGGTTCAGGTCCCAGTATTCGGCAAGCTGCAGCGCGCCGGGACGAAAGTAGCGCACGGTCGAGGTCAGGTCCTGGCAGAAGCGCCAGCCGTGCGGCTGGCCGTCGCGGTCGATCACGCTGACCTGGTCGTAGCGCAGGCCATCGATGCGGTACTCCTGCATCAGGAAGCAGGCATTGCGGATCAGGAAATCGCGCACTTCGGGCTTTGCGAAATCGAACACGCGCCCGCCGGCGTGCTCGCGCAGCCCGAAGTAGAGGGAATTCTCGAACCGCACGGGTAGTAGCTGCCCGTGCTGCCGGTCGAAGAAGTACAAGCTCTGATCGCCGAAGTCGCCGCCGGCATGGTTGTAGACCACGTCGAAGATCACTGCGATCCCTTGCACGTGCGCCAGATCCACCAGCGCCTTCAGCTGGTTCATCTCGCCCTTCAGGTCCGCTTCTGCATACGGCGACAAGCCCTTCGACGCGAGCATTGCATCGATCGATGCGACATAGGCAGGCAGTTCGGCGTCCGGCACCGCAAAGTTCGATTCCGGCGAGAAGTAGTCCAACCCGTTGTAGCCGAGGCTGAAGGTGGAGGGGAACTCCTGGATCGGCAGGAGCTGCAGGGCGGTGACGCCGAGGTCGGCAAGATACGGTAGCCGAGCCGCGACGTCGAGAAAGGTGCCGACCCCATGCGGCCAGCGCGGCGTCGAGTACGCGCCGACGTGCACCTGGTAGATGACGAAGTTCTCGAAATGGGGCGTGACGAAGCCAGTGTCGTGCCAGGAGAAATCCGGCCGCCGCAGAATGCATTCGCCGGAGCCCCATTCGAGCTCGCGCGCATAGGGGTCGCGCTTCCAGCCGCCGCCGGCGTCACCGACCACCCAGAACTTGTAAGCCTGGCGATCGCGCGCGCCCCGTACGAAGCCCCACCAATAGCCGCCGGTGTGCTGCAGGCGAGTACCGGGCGCGGGGTTCCACCCTGTGAAGTCGCTCAGCACGTGCACTTCGTGTGCGTTCGGCGCCCATACGCGGAATGTTGCCCCCTCCGCCACCAGGGTGGCGCCCATGGGCGTGTCCGGCCCGAGGTGTTCCTGCGTGACGGTGCCCATGTCAGTCGTGGCCGCCGAACACAAATAGCCGCACCCGGCTGTTGATCAGGCCGTCCTTCTGCACGACGGTGGCTCCCATGGCACCTCCTTACGTTTATCTGTACGCGGACGTCCGTCGAACCACACGGAAACGGCCCATACTGCGGAACGCCGGTGGGCGTGTCAACCTCCCTCTGGAGCATCATCGGAGAAACCAGTGGCGACGTTCGGCCGGCGTGTGGCAGAGCTAGCAATGGGACCTCAAGGACGCACGACTACTTGCTTCGCGGGGGTCAGAGGACGAGGGTCAGGACGGCGAAAAGCACCACTCCGACCACGCAGACGAGTCCGTCGAGCAGCATGGCGCTGCGGACAGCAAGACGAGGTATCCGGCCGGCAAACTCTCGCAGTTGGCCTGCTACCGAATGGCCGCGTGGAAGCATCGATGCGACAACAAGGCGGCCAGCGATGACCTGTGGACAGCCTGGGCTGCCAGCGAGAAGCCCGCCGCAAGACCATAGCGCCCTACGACGACCTCTTTGCCATCAAGCATTGGAGGCCGAGGAGATGGCCAAGCCCCCACGAGCTCGTCTGGGGCATTGGCATTCGGTGTGGAAGCCGAATCACTCCGAGCGTGCGCGACGTCGGTAGTGGACTTCCAGCACGCGCTCTTCACCCGGGCGCTGGAAGTCGGGATGGATGACCGGGTCGTTGGCCCTGGAAGGGCGGCCGCGCCGTGGGGCCGCAGCTTCCTTCAATGCGTTCGCCGCCTGCGAGATGCAAAGCGCGCCCGAGTTCAAATTGGTCGCACGAGAGGCGCTGACCGAGAGCGCTGACCGGCCGGTGCGCCTGTTTGACGCCGGGAGCTACGCGCACCTCCTTAAGCCCATTGATGGGATGTGCACGACAAGGGACGCTACAAGCCGAAGCCGAGGCAGGTTGCGCTACTTTGGCGCTGCCGTGGGTTTGCTCTGCTGCCGGACGCCAAGGCCAGGGGATTGCCCTTCGTCAGGCTCGTCATTGCCGCCAACGCTCCTTCCCGATCGCTTGATAATCGGACGGCGTTACTGCCACTTCCACCTCCAACCCCGATGCCGTGCCCTACTCCCCTCTTCCACGTTCGAACCAGCGATATCCATGGCGTGGGGCTCTTTGCAATGCTGCCGCTGCCGGCGAACACCAGGCTGGGCACGTATGAGGGGCGGCGCATGTCACCGGCCGAAGTGGAGGCGACGGACTGGGAAAGCCATCTCACGTACCTGTTCGGGCTGTCCGATGGCACCGTCATCGATGGTGCCCAGGGCGGCAATGAATTGCGTCACCTCAACCATAGCTGCAGCCCGAACTGCGAAGCAGTGGAGACATGGGCGCCCGACGGCACGCTGCGCTTGGACATCGTCACCTTGTGCGACGTTCTCGCCGGCGAAGAACTGTGCATCGACTACGCTTTGGCCATCGACACGACCCATGCACCGGAGGCCTATCCGTGCGCCTGCTCATCTGTCGAATGCCGGGGAACGATGGCGGCATCGGCCTGACTGGTGTCGCCGTTCCGTGCGGAAGGAAACCCTGTTCGGGTGCGGGAAAGTTCATGCCGGGCTCTGCGGCGCGGTGAGCTGACGATGGTGCTGCGACGCAGAGTGCTCGCCTCTGCGCTGTCAGACGCCCAGGGCCTTGCCGTCGCTGCGCGGATCGTGCGCGCCCGAGAAGGCACCGGTGACCGGATCGATCACGATCGCGCCGGAGTGGCCAGCGAGAGGGCTTTGCGCAGGAAGCGGGCTCACTTCGTGCCCGCGTCGTGCCAGTTCCTGGAATACCGGCTCGCCAGCATCACTCTCCAGCTTCAGCGAATCGCGGCTGTCGGAGAAGGTCTTGCCGAGCAGGAAGCGTGGTCGCGACAGCGCGGTCAGCGGATCCATGCGGTAGTCGATCAGCCGCGTCAGGATCGTGGCCAGCGTTTGCGGCTGGCCGTCGGCACCCTGCGTGCCGTAGAGGATGTGCGGCTGGTCGCCGTTCCTCAGGTACATGCCAGGGTTGAGCGTATGGAACGGCCGCTTGCCGGGCTGCAGCCGGTTCGGATGCCCCGCCTGCAGGGTGAACGCCGCGCCGCGGTTGTGCCACAGGATGCCGGTATCCCCGACGATCACGCCGCTGCCCCAGTCGAAGTACAACGTTTGCAGCATGGCCACCGAATTGCGTTCGGCATCCGTGGCGGCAATGAAGACCGTGTCCCCGGTCTTGAAGGTGTCCGGCCAGGCCAAGGCCTTTTGCATCTGGATCCGCCCGGCGAGCATGTCGAGGTTGGCCTTTGACAGCAGCCTCACAGTCGGCACGTCAGCGAATTCCGGATCGGCGACGTAGCGGTTGCGGTCGATGAACGCTTGCTTCACGGCTTCCGCCAGCAAATGGTAATGGTCGGCACTGCCCTCGGCGATCTTGCTGAGGTCGAAGCGGTCCAGCACGCCCATGATTTGCAGCGTGGTGATGCCCTGCGTCGGCGGCTGGTGCGAGAGCAAGACGCCGTCGCGATAGGCGACACGCAGCGGCGCCTCCTCGCGCGCGTGGGTCTTCGCAAGGTCGGCCGCGGTCAGCGGCGAGCCGGCGTCTTTCAGGCCTTTTGCGATGCGAGCCGCCAGGCCCCCTTCATAGAAGTCGCGATGGCCCTTCACCGCCAACGTCTCCATCGTGTCGGCCAGTTGCAGCTGCCGGAACGACTGCCCCACTTCCGGCGCTTTCCCCGCCACCATGAAATGGCCCGCAATGGCAGGCAGACTCGCCAACTCCTGTTGGCGAAAATCCATCCAGAAGCGTTCCGACGGCGTCACCGGAAAGCCCTCGCGGGCCAATGTGATGGCGGGCGTCAAGAGCTCGGACCAGCTCTTCTTGCCGCCCAATTCGCTGCGGCTGATTTCAAACGCCTTGCCCAGCGTATCGACGTTGCCGGCACTGGTGAGCATCGAGGGCGCACCGCGCACCGGGATCGCGCCGACGTACTGCGGCAGTTCCATCGGCGCCTGGCCGATGCCGGACAAGGTTCGCACCTTGCCGTTGCGGTCACGGATGATCATGAATGCATCGCCGCCAAAGCCGGAGAAATGCGGGTAGGTCACATTGATACTGGCGCCGATGGCAATGGCGGCTTCGACCGCGTTGCCGCCGGACTTCAAGACATCAAGGCCGGCTTGCGTGGCCAGTTCATGCGGGCTGGTGACCATGCCGCGCATTGATCGCGCGAGGACATTTTCTGACCTGATTGCCGCGTCGCTACTTTTGGAAAGATCAATCAACACGGAGTGCCGTTAGAGAACGAGTTCTCGGCTAACAGCGCGTACATCCACTTCGAACTCCATACCCAAGACGGGTGGATAGCTCGGAAACAGCGTGAGGCCTACATTTGTTAGTCCGCTGCCTGCAAACACGGATGAAATCACAGCTTCAAGCGGATGCACGGTATAGATTTGCGCACCGTTCACAGATGACCACTCCGCGCCCAGACTAGTAACCCGCTGGCGCAGTGCCTGCATGATGAAAGCGGCCTTTCCTATAAGGCCTTCGGCAGAAACATCGGTGCCACCAAAGACACCACCTGGCGGTTCTTCAATAATTTCCGGTTTGCCAGAAATGACGAAATCAACGGGCTTTGCAATACTTTCTTGTTGGATTGGTGTCGTGAACGAGAAAGCAAACAGCGCACACTCCGTTGGGGGATTAAAAAGCGGGGCAAGATTGCTGCGCCCAATTGGGTATGGGATCTGACCAGAAAAACCGAGTGAGGTTAGAAGATCTACATAGTAATTGTTAAATTTATTGAAATCTGCGCGCGTCAAAGCGGCAGGTGAGCGCAATTCGCAGGCCGCCAGCGCAGTTAACGGTCGACCCTGCTTCTGCAGGTAGTCTGCGATGACGCGAAAGCCAGCGCCCAGAGCTTGCGGTTGCCGAAATCGTACGCGGTGCAGTTCATATCCTGGGAGTGCAGCCACACCCAGAGAGAACAAGCCACCAGGGATGAATTGGAAGCTACCAGCTTCATGAATGGTGACGTTTGACATTGGAAACACTCCCAAAAAAATTAGTCTTGCTGTGTAGAGACCAATACGGCAATGGCAGCACAAGGGCTTATTTGACACGGACTACTCACTGCCCTTCAGCAGGTAGGTGATTTCGTCTCGGTATTGCAGCACCCGAGCCGTCATCCGCGATAGCTTCGATTCGATAGGCTCTTTCGCTCATGAAGTCGCCGCTCCAGTCAGGATTCGGCCGTGAAGCCGACGCGGCGCACAAACGGGCCCCACAGGTCGGCGTCTGCCTTGAGGGTACGGCCGAAGTCCTCTGGACTGGGCGAGCCGATGACGTCCATACCAAGCGGTATGCCAGAGTCGATCATGTCCTTCTGTGCCAGTGCGGCGCGCACGGCAGCATGAGCACGATTTACCACGGTCGGAGGCGTATGAGGCGGCATGAACACCCCACTCCACTCGCGCATGTTGAGCTCTGGGAAACCCTGTTCGGCATAGGTTGGCACGTCTGGTGCGAAGCGCGAGCGTGTTGAGCCGGTGAGGGCGAGCAGACGCAACCGGCCGCTAGCGAGGTAGGGCAAGTAGTCACCCAGGGGGGACGAGAAAGAAGCGATCTGACCGCTTAGCAGTTCCAGAATGCCAGGCCCGGAGCCGCGGTAGGGAATTTGCCTCATAGGGACGCCGGAAGCCTTTTCTAGCAGGGCGGCAACCAAGTGGGGCATGGACCCGGCGCCCGGCGAGCCATAGTTGGCCAGGTTTGGGTTGGCCTTGGCCCAGTCCAGGAATTCGCGCAGCGTCTTGACCGAAGTGGGCACCTGCGGGCCGACACCGAAGCCATGCGAGTTGTACAGCACGGCGCTGATGGGTGTGACATCGTCTATCTTGTAGGGCAGCCGAGGGTAAGTGTGCGGGTAGATGATCAGCATCCCCGCTGGCGTGAGCAGCATGACCGAGCCGTCTGCGACGCTGTCTCGCAGTGTCGTGACAGCGATTTGTCCGCCCGCACCAGACCTGTTGTCCACCTGCACGTTGGCGGCGTAGCTGCCGCGCAGTTTTTCGGCCAGGCGCCGCGCAAACGCGTCCGTGGTGCCTCCGGGCGGAAAGCCCACGACGATGCGCAATGTCTCCACGGCCGGGGCCTGAGCATGGGCGGCCAGGGGGAAGCCCAGGCCGGCTGCGATACCGGTGGCGCCAAATGACTTCAGGGCCTGCCTGCGGGTGCTCATGGTAGATTCCTTCAGAGGGTTGAGACGATGGGGGGAAAAAAGTCTTGCCCTGAACTTTCTGGCTTAGGCCGACCATCGACTTTTTGGGCAGCTGGCGGACCATCACAGAACGGCTTCAGCAAGGCGTAGGTTGTTGTGTGCAGTGGCGTCGCGATGCCATGCATCTGACCGAGTCGCATCACCTCTCCGCTCAGTCCCTCCAGCTCAAGCCGATGGCCAGCGTCCAGGTCTCTTCGCATCGATGCGACGGTCTCTGGCGGCAGGGATTGAAGATAGCCAAGAACGTCATGGGCCACGGAAGGCGCAAATTTGACGCCTTCCGCAGTGCCTACTGCTATCACTTCATGTATTGACTGCTTGACAAGCTCCACCAGCCTGGCCTCGTGATAAACAATGCCGGCGGGTAGCTTTGAGATGCAGTTCAGGGCGGCGCTGGTCGCTAAACCAATGAACTTTGTCCACAAGACATTGTTGATGTCGTCAGCCAAGCTGGCATCAATGCCAACGTCGCGCCACAGCCGTACCAGCTCAGCAACAGGCGCTTTGACCTCGTGATCTGGATTTCCGAGAATGGCACGCTCAATGCCGCCATACGCTACTGACGCCGGGCCAGTCATTTTTGTCAGGGCGTAGACGGGGCCGACAGCGATCTGCGTCGAAGGCACCAAGGCACTGAGCACTCGGTATGCACTGATGCCGTTTTGAACTGCAACGACGACACCTGTTCGGGAAAGAGCAGGCAGTGCCGAGACGGCCGCAGCCTGGAGATCGTAGAGTTTGGTGGCCAGTAGCAAGACATCGACTGGCGCCAGTTTGGCGACGCTTTCGACAACGTCGACACTGTCCAATCGAAACGGAACGCGACCCACAGCCGTCAGCGGCTGATTCCTGAGTGCAAGCAGCCTGCTGCCGCGGGCAATGAATGTGACCTCAGCGCCAGCCATCTGAAGCCAACCGCCGTAAAGCAGCCCTACCGCCCCGGCTCCCATCACTGCAATGCGCATTTCTGCCTCGATTCTCTTGAATTTTATTGAGTTGGGTTACCAGCTTTGCCAGCCGGTGCGGCTGCTACTCGTCTGTTGTCCTGCTGGCGTCATCGGCAGCCTTCAGCGCATCGCACTCAGTCGCAGATGTTGATGAAGAAAGAGTGCCATCAAAGATTCGAGCGTCGTTCGCTCATCGCTTTCGGCATGGACATCCACTGTGCGCGGATAGAAATGGTTAGCTCCCGGGATACGCACCAGTTGATGAACAAGCCCGACCCGCTGGATGTGCTCAACCGGGGCCACCATGCTCTGCAGTTGGGAAGGCAGATCGTTCTCGCCGACGAAGAGCAAGAGCGGTGGCTCGCCCGGTGCACCGAGGATGCACGACTCGGCCATGCTCAGCATGATGCGGCCAGACAGCGCGACGACGGCCGCGACGCCAGCGCCTTGGGCATAGGCAGCATTCATCGCGGCGGTTGCGCCGGCTGAAAATCCGGCCAATGCAATGCGGCTCGCGTCGATGCGAAAACGAAGCGCGCTGGCTCGCACGAACGCAACCGCTTGGCTGATGTCGTCGGCCGCTGCTTCGTAGGTATTGTTCATCATTTGCGGCGTGCAGGGCATCAAGCCTTCCTGCGCGCGCACGAAGTTCACGCGTTCGCTGTTGATCAGCGTGCCCGGCGGCAATGTCGGCGTCCAGCCCGGGTCTGGCGCTTCCTGCATCAACCGATAGTCGATAGCGAAGCAGACATAGCCGCGCCGCGCAAATTCGCGGCAATATTCAGAAGCCGACGTATTTCGCACCTCGCCCGTGGGCACCACATCGCTCTTGCGGTCGCCGCGCGTAAAGGCCCCGCCGCACGCCATCACCAGCGCTGGGCGCAGAGCGCGGCCATCGTCCACCGGTTCGTAAACGTCGAGTTGCAGTGCCCGGTAGCTCGCGGCCCCGCCTTCAGCCGTGTATTGAATACCCGCCATGGCGTATGTCAGGTCTTCGATGACGCGAACCTCATGGCACTTTGCGACAAATGCGTCGCCAGCAGATTGCGTGCTTGCAGGTTGATTCACGTTCACCTTCATTTGCTCTCCTGGTGCGGTTCGCGATGTGACCGGCCTTGCCACACCCGGGACCACACGCGGCTGCAAAAAGCCAGCAGCGATGGGAACCATCCCCGCTGGACAGCCTCGGTCTCGTTCGGATGCGACGCGGCGTCTGGCTTTGCGTCCGGCACGCCGGCCAGCGCAGCTTGCTCGCCACCAAGCCGCGTATTGAAGGCCACGAAAAACTCGTCTGCGATCTTGCGTGCTGACGCATCAATCAATCGGGAACCAATCTGCGCGAGCTTTCCGCCGACCTGTGCGTTGGCGCGATACGCAAGGCGCGTCGCCGCGCCTTCGGGCGTGAGCTCGACGCTGGCAGTCCCCTTGGCGAACCCTGCGACACCGCCCTGACCTTCAAAAAATATCGTGTATGAGGTCGGCGGCTTCAGGTCTGACAGACGCAGGCGGCCTTTGAAGCGGGCGCTTACAGGGCCCACCTTCACCGTCATCGTCACGGCATATTCATTGGGCGCTGTTTCCTCGATGGCCTCGCAGCCGTTGATGCAGGCCTTGAGCGTGTGCGGATCGTTCAGCGCCTGCCAGGTGCGTTTTAGCGTAGCGGGTATGAGTTGTTGTCCGGTGAGTTCCATCGCGTCGTCACTTCAACTCGGGCGCTGTTCAGGCGAGACCACGTCACCATCGAGCACCATCGGTTTGCCGTCCAGATAGACCGAACAGCCCGCAAGAGGAATGTCCAGATGCATGGGCGCGCGCCGGGTACCGCCGCCAGAGAGATTGGGACCGGTCGAAAACAGGAAGTTGCCAAGATGACCACGGCCGTCCTGACCCTCGATCTCTGCCTTGTCAAAGTATTTCAAAGCGTCCCAGCGCGAATTGCGGCTGAGCCCCCAGCCGAGATGCGACACGGCGAACACCTCGGGATTGCGATAGGCATCCAGCGTGGCCTTCAGCAACTTCGCATCCATGCCGCCTTCGATGGCGGTGATGTAGCCGTTCTCCAGGTGCAGCGTGATGGGTGCATGCACGTACTCCTTCTGCGGGAAGATCATGTCGCCGGCGTCAATCACGACCGTGCCCTGCGCCGAGCCGTCGTTGCTGTAAGTGACGACAAAGGCGCCTGGGCATTGATCCCAATGACCGGGGTCGTCGGCAAAGCCGTATTGGCAATTGCCATTGAGTTCGCCTAAAGCGACTTCAAAGTCGGTACCCGCGGGCGAGGTTACACGCATCGTTTTCGCCGCGCGTATGCAACTTTGCGCATGCTGGACGCGCGTCTTGTCAGACGCTTGGGGCAACATGCGCAACAGAATTTCAGGCGGCTCGACAGCCGTCAAAGTGCGCACGCCGTCTCGCCCGAGTTGGCGAAACACTGGATCGTGGCTGTGCGTCAGGTCAACAATGAGCCCGGCGGCGCGCAGCGCCGGCAGCCCCGATGCCGAGACACGGTGCGGATTGCCGACTTCGACATAGCTGACCGCAGCACCCATGTCATCGAGCACCCGCAGCGCTACATCCTTGTAGCGATTGCGGCCACTGAGCGAGCCCAGGACCACCACTTTCTCTTCGGGACTGACCTTGCTCAGCAACATCAGGTGATGCCATGCCGACTGAAGACTCTGACTGGACATTTTGATTGCTCCTCAATAGGGATTTCAGGGCGCCGTACGTTTCTCGATATCCGCCCGGAACAAGTGGTCCAGCGTTCTGTAGTCGGGCGGTGCCGCATCGATACGCTTGCCGTGGCGGATCACGACGCGGCCTGCGCCGCGCCGTGCAAACAGCTCGCTGTGGCTGCGCTCGCGGAACAGCACCAGATCGGCAGGCGACCCGACGCGCAGAACGCCACCTTGAACACCCATCGCCTCGAAAGGCCGGCGAGTGATCGCGCCGGGCCACTCAGCGAGATCGGTGTCGAGATGCCCAAGCCGAATGCCACCGCCCAGAACCTCCAGCAAATCGAGGTCCCCGAATGCGTGATAAGGATCGCGGCAGTTGTCGCTGGCCAATACCACCGGCACGCCGGCGGCCTGCAGCTCACGCAGAAGCGGAATGCCGCGCCAGCGCGGTGTCGCCCCGGGCCGGCGGCCTTGCAGATACTGGTTCACCAGGGGCAGGCTGACGAGCGTGATGCCGGCGTCCTTGACGAGCCCTATGGTGCGCGCCGCCACGGCGTCTTCCTGCACCGAAAGACTGCAGCAATGACCGCACACCACTCGGCCCTGGAAATCGGCGCGCATCACCGCCTGTGCGATTTGCGCCAGCGTCGTCGAAGCTGCCGCACCGTTCTCGTCAACGTGCAGATCGACGTTCATGCGCCGCGCCCGGGCCAGGCCGAACAGCCGGTCCAGCCGACCGTCGAGCGGCTGGGTGTCGTCCCCGTCACTCAGGCGAAACGTGACGCCGCCGAGGAGGCCGCCCGACTCTTGAACCAGGCCGACGAGTGCGGCGTTGCGCCCGTCGTCGTAGAGGTCGGTGCTGACGAGGGCGACGGCCTGCAATTCCACCCGGCCCGCCCAGCGATCACGCAGACGCCGGAAGACGTCGAAGCTGATGCGTTCCTGGCTCGGCACGTAGCAGTCGAGGTGCGTGCGTATCGCCGATGTGCCGTGCGCGTAGGCCGACATGAGCGCGAATTCGAACCGCGCTTCGACGTCCTCGGTGCGCCAGTAATGGGTCGTGTCGGCACGCACGTGGGTGCGTGCGCTGTCGATGGTGCCGTCCGGGTTGTGTGCACGCGGCCAGATGTGGCCCTTGTCCAAGTGGGTATGCAAGTCAGCGAAGGTGGGCCAACATTGGCCGCCATCGGCATCGACCAGGGCGCCGTCGGTCGGAGATCCGGCCGGCAGAATTTGGGCAATCGTTCCTTGGTCCAAGACCAGATCGACCCGCGTCAGGCCGCTGCAGCCAGCCGGCTCAATTGAAGGATCGAGAAGGCCTCGCGGCACATTCACATTCGCCAGGTGGACGCGCCCGGCGTCTGGCCATTGCAGATTGTTCAAGGTGTTGTTCATTGAAGCTCAAAGCGCCTGGAGACGCCCCAGCGCCTTCAGTATCCGCACCGGGGTCATCGGCACGTCGGTCACGCTGGCGCCCAGCGGGCGCAGCGCGTCATTCACGGCATTCATCACCGCGCCCACCGAACCCGATGCACCCGCTTCGCCAGCGCCCTTGGCGCCCAGGCTGGTGTGCGGCCAAGGTGTTTCGATGTGCTCAACGACGATGTCGGGCAGGTCGCCGGCAACCGGCACGAGGTAGTCGGCCAAGGTGCCGTTCGTCAACTGCCCTGCCCCCGCATAAATCAATTCCTCATAGAGCGATTGACCTATGCCTTGGGCGATGCCGCCGCGCACTTGCTCAGACAGGAGCAAAGGGTTCACGACGACGCCGAAGTCATCGACCGCCCAGTGCTTCAACAGCCGCACGAAGCCGGTGTTGATGTCCACTTCAACGTGGCTGGCCTGGATGCCGTTAGTCGGAACAACCGACGGCCAGTCGTGCCCCAAATGCATCGACAAGGAGAAATTAATCTGCGGACCCGGCGGCAGCAACTGCGGCTTGAAGTAAATGACCTCCGCCAATTCAGCGAGCGTCAGGCGCAGGTCGGGCGAGTCAGCGACTGAAAACACACCGCCCTGAAGATCGAGTGCGTCCACTGAAGCCCTCAGGTAACCCGCCGCCGCGCTGAGCACCACTTGGCGAAGTTCGCGCGCAGCCTTCAGCGCCAATTCGCCACCGACCGCCGTGCCGCGCGAGGCACGCACCCCCGAACCGTAAGGCGTGGCCTGGCTGTCACCCGAAACCACGCGTATGGTTTCGGCAGGCACGCCCAGCCCTTGGGCGACGATCTGCGCGACGACTTCGTGCGTGCCTTGACCTTGGTCCGTGACCGTGATGGCGCATCGGACAGCACCAGACGGGTCGATATTCAGCGTGATGCCGTCCTGCGCAGTGGCCTTGCGTATGTGCGCCGATGTGGGCGCATTGGTCGCCGTGCGTTCAACGAAACATGCGAAGCCGATGCCGCGGTATATGCCGCGAACGCGAAGCGCCGCATGCTCGGCGCGCAGCGCCGGAAGATCGATCAACTCACACAGCCGGCTCAAACATTTTTGATGCGACAACGCTTCAAGCGGCACGCCCGTGCGTGTCACCAGCGGGTAGGCGTCGTCAGGCGCCAAGTTGCGACGGCGTAATTCCTCGGGCGCCAGCTTCAGCAGCGCTGCAGCCTTGTCGATCAGGTGTTCGGTAATGGCTGCACCCATCGGATGGCCGACGCCCCGGTACTGACCCACCATGGTCTTGTTCTGGAAGACGACGTCGAGGTCGCCGCTGACACGCGGAACCATGTACGGCGCCATGGCAATGCGCAGCGCCTCGTCGCCTTCCTGAACGCTGGAACCCGGGTGCGTCGAGTACGGCCCTATGGCCAGCAGGCAGCGCGCCTCCCAGGCGAGGAACTTGCCCTCGTGGTCCAAGGCCAAGCGCGCCCAGAGGTTCTGTTCGCGCGCGTGAATATCGCTGATGAAAGACTCCATGCGATCGGCCACGAATTTGACCGGCCGACCCAGCAAGCGCGAGATCGCGGCGGTCGCGATCTCGTCTGCATAGAGATGAATCTTGACGCCAAACGATCCGCCGATGTGAGGACAAACGACACGGATGCGCCCTTCCGGAATGCCAAGGTGCATCGCATAGAGCGAGCGCAATTGGTGCGGTGCCGTGTGGCTTTGATGGATGGTGATGCTGTCGTCGCCTGGCAAATAGCTTGCGACCACGCCCCGTGTCTCCATCGAGCATCCCGTGAGGCGGTGGAAACGGAAGTTGTCTTCGACGACCAGCGCGGCATGGCGAAAGGTCTGATCGTCTATGGAGTCGCCCAGGTGCGCCTGGTACGCAAGGTTGCTGTCCAGGTCACGGTGCGCGCGTGCCGCGCCGTCAACGAGTGCCAATTCGAGTTCGCAGGCGGCGTCCTCGGGTTCCCATTCAACCTCGATCAACTCGACCGCGTCTTCCGCGATGGCGCGGCTTTCCGCGACAACCGCAACCACAGGCTGACCGACGAACACGACTCGGTCGGTGGCGAGGCAGGTCTGCTCGCGCGTGGTCAGACCGGGATAGGTCTGGGACGTGACCCAGGACTTGCAATGCGGTGCCACATCGGAAGCAACGACGACGCGCACGACGCCCGCCAATTGCGCTGCCTCGTCAACACGGATCGATCGGATCTCGGCCTTGGCGTACGGGGAACGCAGAAAGGCGACGTGAAGAACTCCCTGAACCGCGACGTCGTCGATATATTGACCGCGCCCTTCGACCAGCACTCGGGCGTCGGCACGCGGACGGGAAGCCCCGATGCCAGACTTCTTGGTTTGATGTGGATTCATGGCCTGCGCTGCAGATCAAGCTCGACGGCGTTCACGATTGCTTCGTAGCCTGTGCAGCGGCAGAGGTTGCCGGACAGGGCGTCACGGATCTGCTGGCGCGTCGGCGTTGGCGTCTTGGCAGTGAATTCGGCCGCCGTCAGCAGCATTCCGGGCGTACAGAAACCACATTGGAGCGCGTTGCACTCGACGAACGCGTTTTGTAGCCCTCGGACGCGTCCGCTTTGCGTTGCACCTTCTATGGTTTCCACAACGCAGCCTTCCAGTTGCACGGCGAACATCAGGCAGCTGCGCACGACCTCTCCGTCAACGACCACCGTGCAGGTGCCACAGACACCGTGTTCGCAGCCGATGTGGGTGCCCGTCAGGCCAAGATCATGGCGGATGAAGTCCGCCGCGCTCGTGCGCGCGGCGACCGAACAACGCCGGACCTGGCCGTTGACCGTCAAGGTGACGGCATGAAATTCGTCCATCAGGGGGCTCCGTGCGGTATGGGCTGGGACAGGGACTGGAGGCAACGACTGACCAACTCGGCTGCGAGGCGTTGCTTGAACTGGCCTTCTTCGCCATCGTCAACGTGGGGCGCGAAATCGGTGGCGATGGCTTGCGCAAGCGCGCGGCGATCGGGTGTGCCTCGGCGGCTCGCCCAGAGCGCTGGCAATGCGCTGAGCAATAGCGGCCGGTCAGCAATACCGAACGCCACCCATTCAAAAACGTCCTCTCCCGCGCGCGGACAAACGCTGACAGCCAGACCAGCGATTGCGAAATCGCCGTGGCGACGCGAGATTTCATCGATGGCGAAACGTGCGCCTGGCAACGCCTTCGGGATGCGCACGGCGAGCAAGATTTCGTCGGCCTCAACGGCCGTCGTGAAGGGCCCGTGAAAGAATTCTCGCGCCTTGACGAGTCGCGTGCCGCGTGCCGATCCGATCTCCATCGTGGCGTCCAGCAACACAGCGCAAGACGGAAACTCCGCGGCCGGGTCCGCTTGGCACAGGCTGCCGCCAAAGGTGCCTCGGTTGCGAATGGCCAGGTGCGCAACATGCTCGACCGCCAGTCGCAGCAAGGGTGCATGGCGCGCAACCAAGAGGCTCGTCTGCATCTGGTGATGGCGCGTGAGCGCACCGATGCGCAGTTCACCGTTGTCCTCGGAGATGAGCCGCAAGGCGTCAATCCGGTTGATGTCGATGAGTACAGCAGGCGAGCTCACCCGAAAATTCATCATGGGAACGAGGCTCTGGCCGCCGGCCAATACCTTCGCGCTATCCCCGTGCTTCGCAAGAAGCGCATAGGCCTCATCAAGCGTCGTCACCGATTCGTACTGAAAAGCTCTGGGTTTCACGCGGCCCACTCCAAGTAGGTGACGACGGCATGCGCAGGCATCACGAGGCACCAACCGGTGGACGAACGGCGGCGCAGCGGATCGTGCGCTGACGCACCCATTCGTTGCCCACGATGACGCCGATCGCCATGCGGCGAAGCTTCGGCGGCAGGCGCGCCAGTTCGCCATACCAGCTTGAAACGGACTGGACCCATTCGACGAATGGTCGTTCGCCGCGCTCCCATTCGGCGATACCTGCCGCCACATCGTCGTGCCGCGTCAGTGCGTGTGCGAGGGCCAGCCCCGAGGTCATGGCCACACCGCCGCCCTGGCCCAGGAAAGGCGGTTGCGCACTGGCTGCGTCCCCGATCAAGGCCACCCGACCGGATGACCACGCTTTCAAACGGATGACCTCGAACCAGTCGCTCTTGCCGTTCGACGGAATGCGCTCTATCAGCCAGGCGAGATGAGGGAAGGTTGCCAGCCATGCGCCACAGTCATACGGTGCATCGGAGAGCGGATCGCTCCGCAGCGTCGTCAGTTGCACATAGGCCTTTTCCCGCGTGCACGGCGCGTAGAGCAGCCGTCGCCCGCGATTCCAGTGTTCGCTGACGACGCTGCGCACCGGATCGTCGGCCTCCCAACGCTCGCGATCGATCATGATGCGATAGCCGAACTGACCGACTGAACGGCGCCAGCGCAAGAGGCCCAGACTGTCGCGAACGCGCGAATTGATGCCGTCGGCACCAATGATCAGATCGCCCCGCAGCGACGTGCCGTTGGCGAATTTCAATTCACCCTCGGGATCGGCACCGATGACTGGTATGCCGAATGAGATCTCGCCACCAGCCTCGATGAACCCATCGCGCAGGGCCGTCAGCAAGGAATGGCGAAGCGGGATGTAGCAGCGTCCGCTCTGCGAAATGCTCTCGAAGCCCATCAACTCGCCGCGGTCGCCGCGACGCTCACGCCGCTGAACCGGAATGGCGCCTTCGATGACTTTGGCATAGACACCCAGCGACTCCAGAACACGCAGGCCGTTCTCCCAGATGTAGATGCCCGCGCCCAGGATCCGGATCTCGTCACTCTGCTCGAACAGCTGCACCTTCCAACCGCGTTTCAGCAGGGCGAGCCCCGTGGCAAGCGCCCCTATCCCTGCTCCTGCAATCAATGCCTTGCGGTTCGACATCGCCGAGTCCTTTGTGCTGAATGGCACCTGGGCGACCGACGGGGTCGCTCTACCTATGGCGCCCAAGCATGTTATCGTGGATTTCTAGTTTTGTCGATAACTATGAATTTTGTCGAGTAAGCTGGCCCGAATCCTGCGTGCGGCGAGCGCCATGACAATCCGACTTGGACCGACCCACCCGCTGCGATTTGCCAGCGTTCGGTCCGGCTGCAGAAGCGGTGCAAGACGCTCGCTGCGACGGCCGGCCGATGCGCGACATCGTGGGCAGGGCCTGTCGCTCGATGCCGGCCCTCCTCGTGTTGGCGAAGAAGCGCCCCACGGGGCAATGCAAGCGGCGGGGATGCGCGCACCTTGAGCGCGCGCGATGACCCAAAACAGGGCGAACTCGAGAGCCACCGACCAGCGACTGCCGTCGAGATGTACCCGGGCCGACTTTGCCCCCTCATGAAGTCCCGCCGCACCAAAGTGGCACTGTTGGGTGGCATTGATCGTCACTTCCTCCTCATTCCTTCAACAACCGCTCAGGAGTCCTTATGACAGGCAAAGAAATTGTTTCGAAGACGAGGCGCACAGCGCTGTTAGGAATGGGCGCCTTCGCATTGGGCGGGAGAGCCAGCCTGGCTGCCTCCGACGATCCAATTGTCTTGACCATGTATGGAGGAGCGTCGGAACGTGCCTTCCGTGCCGCCTTGCTTGAGCCGTTTGAAAAGGCCACGGGGATCAAGGTGATACCCAAGCTGGGCTCGCCGAGCGAGTGGCTGACCAGCGCCATCGTTAACAAGCGCAAGCCGGAGATCGACATTCTTTGGCTTGGATTTCCGGAATCCGTACGTGCTGTCGCCGAAGATGTCGTGCAGCCCCTGTCGGAGGAAAGAATCCCGAACATGAAGAGTGTTCGTCCCCGTCTGAAAGACCTCTACGACGGAAAAGGCGTGGGTCACGAGTTTGTCAGTTTCGGCATCGCTTACCGAACTGATCTCGTCAAGGCGCCGCCCAAGTCCTGGGCGGATCTGTTCTCACCAAGCTTCGCCAATCAAATTGCCCTGCCTGACATCGTCTCGCCCGGTGGATGGGAATTGTTGATGATGGGCGCCAAACTGAACGGCGGCAGCGAAAGCAACCTCGACCCCGGACTCGCCGCAGTGGAGAAGATTCGGGGCGGGGTGAAGCGCTTCTACAAGAATCAGACCGAAGCCGCCAATCTCCTGGACACGGGGGAGGCACCTATCGTCGGCGTGATTTCCGATTTTCGCGCGTATGCCATGCAGGACGCCGGCAAGCCGATAGGCTTCGTACGCCCTGCCGAGGGGGCGATCCCGTCCCTGGTCTCATTCCATATCGCAAAGAATACGGCCCACACAGAGAAGTGCGAGAAATTCATAGACTTCGCACTCTCTGTGCAAGGCCAGACCGCGTTTTGCAATGAGCTCGTTTGCGGCACGGCACGGCCGGACATCGCGCTCAAACCGACAGCTGCTCAGCGTGTCACGCCGTTTGAAAGTTTGATAATTTTTGACTGGCGCAAGGTTCTGCCGAACACGCGCAGGTACGTCGAGACGTGGAACCGTACCATCGCGCGCTGACAAAATGAACCGGCATTCCAGTGGCGCGCTTTACCTGCTCGCGCCCGCATTATTGATGGTGGTGGTCCTGCTCGGGCTGCCACTGCTGATGATTGCGGTCAACAGCTTCAATCACGGAACTTCGCCGGGCGAGCTCTCGCTGAATTTATCGATTGAGAACTACCTCGACATTTTTCGCGATGATTTCTATCCCCGCGTACTGGCGCGCACGCTGATGTCGTCTCTGGCGATCACGGCGCTGACGCTCGTGCTCGGATTTCTGCTGGCATTGAAATTGTGGAAATCCAGGCCACGCGCGCGCATGCTGCTCATGATGATCGTTGTCGCCCCGCTGCTTATCAGCGTGGTTGCGCGAACTTACGGCTGGTTGCTGGTCCTGGGTGAAAAGGGCGCGCTGAACGCGCTCCTTTTGAAGGTAGGCATGGTCGATCACCCTGTCAAATTCCTGTTCAACGAGGGTGCGGTGATATTCGGACTGACCCATCTGCTCGTCGCCTTCCCCGCCCTGTCCATACACGCTTCCCTGGACCGCGTGACCGACGAAATTCTGGAAGCTGCGCAGATGGCCGGAGCCAGCGCTTGGCGAATCTTTGCCGACATTCTGCTGCCGATGACGATTCCGGGCGTGGCCGTTGGCGCCACCTTCTCGTTCACGCTTGCGATGTCGGCCTTCGTTACGCCGGCATTGATGGGCGGCGAACGCAGCGCCCTGGCGCCGCTCATCTACCAGAAGTACATCGTTTCCTACGACTGGGGCTTCGGAGCCGGGCTGGCGATGATCTTCCTCATTGCAGCACTTGTCGGCACTGTCGCCATCACAGCTGCGCTCACGACCCCATACCGGAAGCGTCTGGCGGCCCTGCGCTTGAACACTTGAGATTCTCACTTGAGATGAATGCTTCCTTCCTTCGGATTTCCTTCAACGCCGTCGTCGTCATCTTGCTGGTGTGGATACTCTTGCCGCTGGTGGCGATCGTGGCGGTGTCCTTTGGATTTGACGCCGCGCTGAGTTCGACCCAAGCCCTGACTTTCAAATGGTACACAGCGGCTTGGGAGGTCGCGTCATTCCGCTCGGGCATCTTGACCAGTGCCTTAGTGGCGTGCTGTGCGACCCTTGTCGCAACTGTCGTCGGCGTATCTGCAGCCATCGGATTGAACCGCTGGACTTCAAGCTGGAAAAGCACGGTCGATATGGTCCTGCTTTTACCTGTCCTTGTGCCCGGTCTTGTGACCGGCATCGGCCTTCTGGAAGCGACCGCGCTTGCCGGTTTCGACCTTGGCCACGGCCGGCTGATTGCTGGGCATGCATTGGTCATCATGCCCTATGTCATCCGCACCACCTACTCATGCCTGATGACGCAAGGCAATACGCTTGAAGAAGCCGCGCGCACGCTGGGGGCGAAAGAGCTGCGCATCCTGCTGGAAGTGACGCTGCCCCTTGCGCGTCCCGGCATCATCGCGGGCATGGTATTCGCCTTCATTATTTCGCTCGACGAAGTTCCCGTTTCCTTATTCCTCGCGGACGCCCGGTCCAATACCTTGCCGCTGGCCGTTCTGTCATATCTCCAATACAACTTTGACCCGGCGATATCGGCGATATCGGCGGCACAAGTCATCTTGACCGTCGCTGCCGCGCTGCTTCTCGAGCGGATGTTCGGACTTAAAAACCTGTACGGAGCAGAGCATGGCCGCGCTTGAGTTGATGAAGGTCGGAAAAATCTACGATGGTTATCCGGTGGTTGACGGCATTTCCATCACGGTACCTTCCGGTGAGATCCTTTCCTTGCTGGGCCCCAGTGGCTGCGGAAAAAGCACGACGCTGCGCATGGTTGCCGGACTGGCGAGCGCGGATGAGGGAAAAATCTTGATCGGTGGCCATGACGTGACCAACAAGGCGGCGGCCGAGCGGGAGATCGGCATGGTGTTCCAATCGCTCGCCTTGTTTCCACACATGACCGTTGCAGAAAACGTCGGATTCGGCTTGAAATGCAAGAGTTTGAGTCCGCGCGATCGAACCCCAAAAGTCAACGCTGCACTCGAACGCGTGCGCTTGGGCGGCTTTGAAGAACGCATGCCCGGTCAGTTATCTGGCGGGCAGCGCCAACGCGTTGCTTTGGCCCGCGCCATTGTCACCGACCCGAAACTGTTGCTGCTGGATGAGCCCTTCAGTGCGCTGGACCGCAAGTTGCGCGATGAGATGCAACAGGAAGTGCGCGATGTCATTCGGTCTGTTGGCATCACCGCCCTGTTCGTCACGCACGATCAGGAGGAAGCCATTCGATTGAGTGATCGGATTGCGGTCATGCAAGGCGGAAAAATCATCCAGATCGGATCGCCACGCGACATCTACGAGCGGCCGAAAACACAGTTCGTGGCGGAATTCGTGGGGTCGCCCAACCTTCTGCCCGTCAAGCTGGGTACGAACTTGACGACCTTGGACGGTATCGCCCTCGAGCCTTGCGACGCCGAAGTCCATCAAACGCGCGCAGCAGGCCGATATCTGCTCAACGTGCGCCCGGAACGCGTGCGCCTGCATGACGAAGCACCCGCCAACGGGCAACCAGTCACCGCGACGATCAGCTCATGGGTTTATGAGGGCGGATTCACGACCTATCGCGTGGCACTCGCGGGCAGCCCAGGTGTCACGTGGACGGTGCGCGAGGCGACCAGTGAGGCGGCTGAGCCCAGGGTAAAGGGGCAGCCTGTGTTTCTTTCTTGGAACAAGCGGGATGCGCACATGATCGCGGATCAACAGGCGGCCTAACGCAGGCTGCATTACGCGGGCCGACAACGTTACATCAATTTCCCGGAGAGTGAACATGCGGGTTGTCGTGATGGGCGCAGGCGCCATCGGATTGCTATACGGCGGGTGGCTGCAGAAGGCCGGCGCCGATGTTTGCTTCATCGCGCGCGGAGCGCGTTTGGAGGCCCTGCGGCGCGGGGCCTATCGTCGCCACGGGCCGCCTTCGGTTTGGATTGGACAAGATCGAGGTCGTCGAGGATCCGGCACACGCCAAGCCTGCGGATGTCGTGCTGCTTGCGGTCAAACTCTACGACGTCGAAGCAAGCGCCAAGGTGGCGCTTGCGGCGTTGAAGCCCAACGGTGCCCTGGTCGCAATCCAGAATGGCATCAACGTCTATCGAACGCTCAAGCCCTTGTTGCCAGCCCGGCGCGTTGCGATCGGGTCTGTCTATTCCGTGACCAAGCTGCTGTCCGCCACCGAAGTGACTTACGGCGGAGCGGAGCGCGCCATCCTGGGCAACCCGGAATGCGCACTCCCGCCGGTCGTCGAAGAGATGGTCGAACATTGGAAGGCAGTTGGCGTCGAAGCAAGGATCGCAGCCGACATCAATGAAGTTCTCTGGACGAAATTTGTGGGTTTGGCGACGGGCGCCGCCATGAATTGTCTTTCCAGATTGCCTGCGGGCGTGATTTATCACGACCCCGATCTGGTAGAGATCGTGCAGCAGTCGATTGCAGAGGTGATCGACGTGGGCAGCGCTGTGGGGATCAAACTTCCAGCAGGCACCGCAGAGAACACCCTCGCCTTCCTGAAGTCCTTCCCACCGGATGCCGTGGCATCGATGCGAATTGACCTCGACGCAGGCAAGAGACTGGAACTGGACGGCATAAGCGGCGAGTTGGTCCGTCTTGGCAAGGAACATGGCGTTCCGACGCCGATTCACAAACTTGCCTACGCGGTGCTCAAACATTTCGGGATGGAAGGCCCACATTGAACAGGGCCTGATCTCGGTCCGCGCCGACTCAGCATGTCTGCCCTATGCCCTGGGCGATCAGGCCATGCTGTCGTTACAATGCTGTTTTGTCGATAAAAATAAATTCCGCCTGAACTTTGCCCAGTGCCCGACGGACACCCGCGTTGCATTGACAGCCAGGCAAATTCCGCAGCCCTGATGGAGACCAGAGCGATGAACGACAGCTTAGTGGACGTCGCCGAGCAACGCTTGCGGCACGACATCGTCAACAGCGTGTTTGAGGCGGGAGCAAAGCTGCGCGTTGAAGAGTTGAGCCGGCGTTACACGATGGGCGCGACCCCGGTGCGCGAGGCGCTGTCGCGGCTAAAGACCGAAGGGTTGGTCGAGCTTTCCAACAACCGCGGCTTCCGTGTCCCGCCGCTCACGTTGGAAGACTTGATCGACATTGCAGTCAGTCGCGGAATCGTCGAGAGCGAAGCTGCCATGGATGCGATGCTGCACAAGGACGAAGAGTGGGAGATCAATCTCATTTCCGCGATGGAGCGCCTGCGTCGCAGGGCAACCGCCGACTTGGCAATACCGGAAAATCACGCTGCGCTCTTTGATGCCCATCATCAGTTCCACGCGGCGATGGTTGCAGGCAGCCAATTGAAGCGCCTGCTGGTCGTGCAGGCATGGCTGGAACAACAGCAGAGCCGATACTTCCGCCGCCTTCCGGCTGCAGCACCGGGCTGGAGCGCCCAATTCGTTGCGAGCCACGAAGACCTCCTGGCACTTGCGCTGGGCGAGCGTGATCGTGCGGATCTGTTTGCAAGCGCGTTGCGAAAGCATGCGCTGCTGTCGACCAAAACGCTTGGGAATGGCGATGTGTTTGGTGTTCGGGAGTAGACCACTTCGTTTCGGGGTCGGTGTGCTGCTGGCCACCGCTCCAGTAGCTGCGCTTGTACTTGCTCGCAGGATTGATGACGCCGGCGATGTGGCCGCTGGCGCCGAGCACGAATTGCGACGCGCAGCCGGACCAACTGCGTCGTCGCGTAGGCCGAGCGCCACGGCACGATATGGTCTTCCTTGGTCGCCAGCACGAAGCTCGGCACGTCGATGCGCCCGAGGTCCACCGGCGTGCCGCACACCGTCAGCTTGTTCGGCACGAGCAGATTGTTCTCGAGGTACATGTTGCGCAGGTACCAGGAGTACATAGGACCAGGCAGGTTGGTGGCGTCGGCGTTCCAGTACAAAAGGTCGAAGGCCTCGGGCTGTTTGCCCTTCAAATAGTTGTCGATGACGTTGGGCCAGATCAGGTCGTTGGCGCGCAGTGTCTGGAAGACGAAGCCGAGCTCGGCGCCGGGGTAGATGCCACCCTTGCCGATGGCTTGCTCGCGCTGCCGAACCCCCTGCTCGTCGATGAACACGCCCAGGTCGCCGGGCTCACGGAAGTCGAGCAGTGTCGTCAGCAGGGTCAAGCTGGCCACGGACACGTCGCCGCGAGCGCGCAGTACGGCCAGCGCAGACGACAGGATCGTGCCGCCGACGCACCAGCCGACGGCGTTGACCTTGTCTGCACCGCTGACTTGATGCGTCACAGCGATCGCCTTCATGGCGCCGCGCTCGATGTAGTCGTCCCAGGTGAGGTGGCCCCAGCTGGCATCGGTGTTGCGCCAGGACACCAGGAAAACGGTCTGCCCCTGCTCGGCGGCATAGCGCACGAACGAGTTCTCGGGCTGCAGGTCGAGGATGTAGAACTTGTTGATACAAGGCGGCACGATCAGCAGCGGGCGTGCCGCCACCTGCTTGGTCAGCGGGGCGTACTGGATCAACTGGAACAAGTCGTTCTCGAAGACCACCGACCCTTCGGAGACGGCGACGTTGCGGCCGACTTCAAAGGAGTTCTCGTCGGTGATCGTCAGGCGTCCGTTGCGCAGATCGGCCAGCAGGTTGGCGAGTCCGGCGCGCAGGCTCTCGCCAAGGGTCTCGATGGCCAGCTTGAGCACGTCGGGGTTGGTGGCCGTGAAGTTCGCCGGACTCATGGCGTCGATGAGCTGGTTGGCGTAGAAGCGCAGCTTGCACTTGGCCGCATCATCGAGGCCGGAGGTCTCGACGACATCGTGGATCAGCCGAGAGTTGAGGAGGTAGCTCTGCTTGATCAGGCTGTACACCGGCTTCTCGCGCCAGTCGCTGCCGTGAAAGCGCCGGTCGCCACGATCGGGCGCAACGAGCGGCTCGGCAAGTGCGCCGGCGCCGCTCATCATCTGCGACCACAGCATGACCTGCTGCTGGAAGTGGTTCAGTTGCAGCCCGACCAGCCGTGCAAGGTTGCTCTCGCTGGGCGAGCCCCAGGCCTGCTGGCCTGATGGCAGCAGGCTTTGCCCGAGCTTCAGGAAGCCCTGCACGAACTCATCCGGCATGTTGAACGGCAAGGTCACGTTTCGCTCCTCTTGCGAATGTCTCGGCGCTCGCGCAGGTCTATGAGGGGTGATCTCGGTTTTCATGCACTTTGTGGCGCCCCGGTCCGCCCTGAATCGCTCCCTGATCTCCTTTGCTTCGTCGGGCAGCAGGCTGAAGAACCGGGCGACATCGAACTCGGACAGGGTCCGAGGAAGCCGGTCGGCGCCGACGAAACGCAGGTGGTAGCTGGACACGGGGGTCTCTTGCGGTTCTGGCTCCGGGCCAGGGTAGCCAGCGACGAAGCACCGGAATTCTGCGCTTCCCGGCAGGGCTGCGGAACCGGGGCGCCACAAAGTGCATGAAAACCGAGATCACCCCGGACAGGCTCCCGCCATGGCCAACGCTCGCCTGCCACTCTGGTAGCCCCGCTGCCAGGTACGTTCCCGGGATTCGCATCGCCCTCGCTGCTTCGACGCTCCTGGAGATCAAAGCCCAATTGCCGCACCGTCCGTGGAGGGAACCGAGCGATCATCAGCGTATGCTCCATGCGGCAAGAGCGAAAAGTCCCAGCATCTCGTGCCTTGCTGGTCTAAGTCGCATGCACTGCACTGCGAGCCATTGCGAAGCGATCGCGCCCCGCCGCCTTGGCGTTGTAGAGCGCGGCGTCGGCTTGCGCCAGCAACTCTGCCGCCGTGAGCGGGCCCTCGCCAGGGCGGCTGAAGGCAACCCCGATGCTGCTTGTGACCTCCAGCAGCTGGCCGTCGACCTGGAACGCCGGCTCGCGAATCCCCTCGACGATCTTGCCTGCTATCAGCGCCGCAGCATCCTCCGAGTTGATGTCCTCGAGCACGATCACGAATTCGTCGCCCGCCAGGCGCGCCACCATGTCCGAGCTTCGCAGGCTCTCATGCAGGCGTCTTGCAAATTCCACTAGCACCTCGTCGCCGCTCGCGTGCCCGAGCGTGTCGTTGATGGACTTGAAGCGGTCCACGTCGAGGAACATCAGGGCGAGCGCGCTGCCGGTACGCCTGGCGCGCGCGATCGTGTTGGACAGGTATTCGTTGAAAGCAAGCCGGTTCGGAAGGCCGGTGAGCGTGTCCACGCGGGCAAGCTCGATCAGCTTGCGCTCCACCTGCTTGAGCGCCGTGATGTCGAGGCTGAGCGAGAAGATGCCGTGGGTTTTCCCGTCTGCGCCGATGTCCGGCACGTAGATGACGTGCGTGATGCGATCGAAATCCCCGCGCTTGGTCTCGGCCTCGAACTCGACCCGCTCGCCCGCCAAGGCTCGCTCGATCGTTGCCTTGCGGACGAGATAGAGATCGGGGCCGGCGATGTCTTGGATGTGCTTGCCCACCAGGGTGGAGGGTTCCACACCGAGCCATTCCCGGTAGGTGCCATTGGCGAAGGTGATCTTCTGGTCGCGGTCGATGTAGGTGATCAGCGCCGGCATGTTGTCCGTGATCGTGCGCAGGCGCTTCTCGCTTTCAATCACCCGCAGTTCCGCCTCCTTCAGTGCCGTGATGTTGAAGGTCATCAGGTAGAAGCCCAACACCCTTCCCTCCGGGTCCTTGTCCGGGATCAGGTTCACCTGGAAGTAGCCGTCCTTGCCGCGCAGCGGGGCATGCACCGGGAAACGCACGGGCTTTCCAGCAAGAACGCTGGGGAGGTGTGGCTCGTGTTGCGCGTATACCGCATCGCCCACGGAAGAACGCAGGGTCACGCCGCCGGGCGTTCCATCGCCAAGATCCGCCATCTGCCGCGCCCGGCTGTTGCCGTAGAGGAAATTCTCCCCGCGATCGAAGTACCCGACCAGCGCAGGGATGCTGTCGGTGATGTCTCGCAGCCGCTTCTCCTGCAGACCTAGCGCCTTCTGGGCGTTGACTTCATCCGTGATGTCGAAGGTCATCGCGAAGATGCCCTGGACCGTCCCCCCCGTGTCCCGGTCGGGGATGAAGTGCGTTTTGTGGGTCCGATCGCCGAGGCCGCGTGCCGGGTCCCCGTTCTTTTCGAAGACGACCGTCTCCCCCGCGAGTGCGCGGCGGTAGTGAGGCTCGACGACGGCAAATTCCTCCGCGCCCCGCACCTCGGCCACCGATCTTCCGATCAGCCCTTCGTTGCCGTGCAGTGCCCTGATCTGCGCGTTGACGAAGGTGTAGTGCAGGGAAGCGTCCACATGCGAGACCAGCGCCGGAATGTTGTCCGTGATGGTGCGCAGCCGTGCCTCGCCGGCGCGCTGCTGCTGCATCAGCTGGTCGAAGGTGCGGGCCAGATCGCCGATCTCGTCATGGGCATAGGTGGGCGGCGCACGCGAGGCCGACACGTGATCGTCTTGCGCCACGCGCATGTGCAGGTGCAGTTCGGCCAGGGGCCTGAGGTGCTGCCGCACGAAGGCCAGTCCGAGTGCCCCTGCGAGCAAGGAGAGGGTGAGCGCGCCGGCCCATGCGACCCGCGCGACGGCTTCGATCGGCGCGAAGGCTTCGCTGCGCGGATACATGGCGCCGACGATCCAGGGGGTCTGCTGGATGCGCTTGAACGAATAGAGGCCCCGCAGGCCTGCCCGGTTGGACCCTTCGGCCGTGCCCTCGAAGCCGGCGAGCGCCTGGTCGGTCTCGCTGTCCTCGCCGCCATCGGCGTTGAACTGCGTCAGGATGAGCGACTTGCGAGGATGGTCGATCACGATGCCGTCGGTGGTGATGATGAAAAGGTAGCCGGCGGCGCCGAACTTGATGTCTGCAAGCTCGCCCAGGAAGTTGCGCTCTCCCAGGTTGATTGCGCCGGATATCACGAACTGCAATTGCCCGGCGCGGTCGAGCACCGGCTGCGTGATTGCAACCTGGGCTTGGCCGTTGAGGCGGTTGCTGTACGGCTGCGAAATCCTGCCCGCCTTGGATGCGACGGTTTCCTTGAAGTACGTCCGATCCGCGATGCTCACCTGTCCCATATGAGGCGAGGCGTTGAGGCTTGCGACCAGCCGGCCGTCGGTGTCGAAGAACGCGACATTGGCGAAGGCTTCCCGCAGCGATGCGTGCTCTCCGAGAAAAGCCTGCAAGGCCTCGGGATCGGCGAAGGCATGCGACCTCGTGCTATCGGCGAGGGTGTTCAGCAGCGTTCGGCGGCTGACGAACTTCTGGTCCACCGCGTCGGCGATCGCAGTGACGCGGGCGAACTGCTCGTTCGCAATCGACGACTGCCTGCTGAACTTGACCAGGTGCAATGCGACCGTGGCAACCGCCAGCGTGGCTGCGAGTACCACCGCAGCGACGCCGAGGCTGAGGCGCGTGTTCAGGCTGATGCGCATGTTCTTACACAGGGAGGTTTCGTGGTGATGCGCGCGTTGCGGCACGGCGGCCAGCGCGCCATCGCGTCCCGCGCGAGACCTTCCTCGATCTGCGCGGCTTGCAGGGGCTCCTGCGACCACAAAGGCCATGACACCCAGGCATGGGTCCCGTCGAGTGCCCTACGATGGTTCCGGATCCATACGCAAAGTAGCATCAAGGTCCGAGCTCCTGCACTCCGGCGCTCCTGGTTGACCGGCTTCGGCCGCCCCAGCGGCCGAAGCGGCTCCTGTTGCAAATCGGCCCGCGGCGGTCTGAGTTCATCCCACCATCTCGAGGTCGAGCTGGGCTTCGAATTCCGGCAGCGGCACCGGCTTGCTGAACAGATAGCCCTGGAATAGCGTGCAGCGATGCTTCTCGAGAAAGCCGAGTTGCTGTCGCGTTTCAACGCCTTCCGCCACGACCTCCAGCTCTAGGTTGCGCGCCATGCCGATGATGGTCTGGATGATCGATTCGACCTTGGGATCGATGCCGATGTTCTGGACGAAGGACTTGTCGATCTTGATCTGGTTCAGCGGAAGCTGCGTCATGTAGGAAAGTGACGAATAGCCCGTGCCGAAATCGTCCAGCGAGAAGCGGATGCCCATCGCAGCGAGCGACTTCATCTTCTCGATGGTGCCCGTCACGTTGTCGTGTACGAGGCTTTCGGTCAGTTCGAGCTTGAGTCGTGTCGGGTCGGCGCCCGTCCGGCTGAGCACCTCCCGGACCTGCTGCACGAAATCGCTTTCCCGAAACTGCCGCGCACTGACGTTGACGGCCAGCCCCAAGTCTCGCCGACCGGGATGATGACTCCAGCGTTCCAGCTGCTCGCATGCTGCCTCCAGGACCCACAAACCCAAGGGCACGATCAACCCGGTCTCTTCGGCCAGGTCGATGAAATTGAAGGGCGGCACCATGCCTCGCGTCGGGTGCTGCCAGCGCAGCAAAACCTCCGCGCTCACGATCTGACCGCTCGAGGTCACCTGGGACTGGTAGTGCAGCAGGAACTGATCACCCGCGAGCGCGGAGCGCAACTCGCGTTCGAGCGTCGCGCGAGCCGTGATCGTGGCCTGCATCGGCGCCTCGAAGAAGCGCATGGCGTTTCCGCCGGCAGTCTTGGCGTAGTACATGGCAATGTCGGCCTGCTTCAGCAGTGCTTCGAGCGACTGCTGCTGGCCATCGAAGAGCGTGACCCCCATGCTGCAGGTGCCGTGGTACTGGTGGGCGCCAAGGAGATAGGGTTGGCTGAGTTCGGCGAGCATCGCCTCGCCGACGCCCGCGGTCTGCCGCAACGCCACGTCCGGGTCCTCGCCGAGGCTTTGCAGCATCATCACGAACTCGTCGCCGCCGAGCCGGGCAAGCGTGTCGCCATTGCGCGTATTGGCGTTGAGCCGCGTCGCCACATGCTTGAGCAGGACGTTGCCCGTCTCGTGGCCATGGGCGTCGTTGACCAGCTTGAAGTTGTCCAGATCCAGGAACAGCAGGGCGCCGTGCCGGCCATGTCGTGCATTGGCGTCGATGGCCCCCTCCAGCCGATTCAGCAAGAGCCGACGATTGGGCAGGCCCGTGAGAACGTCATAGAACGCCAGGTGCTCGATCTCCCGGGCTGCCAGCTTGGTATCGGTGATGTTGCGCAGGATGACGATGAAGCGCGGTTCCTCCTCCTCGTCAAGGTACTTGCGCGACACCGAAATCTCGAACCATGTCGCTCCCTGCGCGGCGGGACGCTCGAACTGGCGGCCTCGAGAAAAGCCCACCGTATGGGCTTCGTGAAGCGCTGCCATCACCTCCGCCGCGCCCTGCGCGGGCAGGAACTCGCTCAGCAGCCTGCCGACGGGGTCCTGGGCGTCGACGACGGAGGGCGCGGCGCGCGGCGCATGGAACAGATGGCAACGCCCATCCAGCCCGGCTTCCAGCAGCAGGTCTGGCAACGCATCCAGCGTCGCCTGCAACTGCGCCTTGCTTTCCACGATGGCGGCGGTATGCCGCCTTTTCTCGGTGACGTCGCGATACACGCACACGAGCCCGCCGTCGGGTGTGCGGCTTCTGATGCAGACGATGATCTGGCCGCCGGGCAAGACGATCTCCTCTTCGCCCTGCGCCCCGCTCGCCAGAGCCGACTCCGCGCCGCCGTCTGCGTGGCGCTGGCTCTCAGGACCCCCACGGCCCAGGCGCGCGGGCGTCTGGTCCATGACGCACTGAAATGGCAGGCCCGAAGCGATCGTCGCCTCGGCCCGGGGAAAGATTTTCAGGAAGCGCCGGTTCCAGGTCACGATGTGATCCTGCGCATCGAGCAGCACGAAGCCATCCACCATGGACTCCAGCGCCTGGTCCAATGTTGATTTCGAGCGCACAAGCTGAGCGCTGGAGCGCCACAGGCGCCGCAGTTGGATGTGGGCGAAGCAGCTGACCAGCAGGATCATCAGCGCAAAGCTCAGCGCCGTTCCCAGGATGAACGAGCGCTGCGCGCGCCAGTCTTCCAGCACAAAACTGAGGGGGATGCTCGCGACGATCAGCAGGTTCCGGTGCAGCGTGGGACGTGCAACAACAATGGCCTGCTCGCCGCTGAGGCGCGCGGCCATTCGCATGGCGCGTCCGTCGCTGGTCTGCTCGCTCAGTGCCGGCAGGATGGCGCGACCCGAGCGATCGTCGTGCGCAGGCACGCTGGCCAGCAACGGCCCGGCATTGCGCTCCAGCGTGACCTGCAGCCCCTTGATGTCAGCACCCTGCGTAAGGATCGTGGTCAGCAGGGAAGTCGGCACTTCGGCCACGGCCATGATCGTGCTCCCGTCGGACAGCCGCATGCTGCGGGCAAAGTAAAGCACCTGCTGCGAGCTGAACTGACTGATCGTCGGCGTGCTGATGTCCAGCGTCGAGACGGACTGTGCCGCAACGCGCTCCAGGAACTCAGGGGGCACTTGCACCGTCAGCTTGTCTCGCCGTCGATCGGATGACGACAGCACGGCGCCGTCCGGCCGCAGAAGAGCAATGTGCCGCACCAGCAGGTTCTGGCGCACGACCGCATCCAGCAGCTGCAAGGCGTCGGGTCTCAGCGCGTTCGTTGCCACTGTTGCTGCAGTGGACGACTGCAGAAACTGTCCCTGGACGGCGAGGAGCATGTCGATGCTGAGCAGGCCGCGATTGAGCGCGGCTTCCGATCCGCTCACGAATCGCATCGCCAGGCTCTCGCTGTCGGACATCGCCTTCTTGCGCATTTCCCATGTCATGATGGTGGCGCTCGAAAGGATCCCGAGGAGAAACAGCGTCGCCACACCGTAGATGAATGCGGTGGTGCGGCGAGGCAGGCGCCTGTTCACTGTGCCGGCGCCTTGATTCCCGTCGCCGGTCCGACGGTCTGGGTCCATACCTGCGCGCAGAGGGAGCCACAGCGCTGCAGCCACTTGGCCAATACCTTCGTCGCGAAGATCTCCCTCCCGCGCTGTTGATCTTCTGCGGAGGGGCGCGCCTCGACCATCGCGCCTCTCCTGTCGGGTGTGCATGCGGCGGCACCGGTGTTGCACGCCACGCCCTCACTGGTCTCGCGCGCCGACTCGGTCCACACAGCGGCTTCGAGCTTCGGAAGCTCGCGTCGCAACAGCGTCTTCAGTTCCGTCGGCAGCGCATTCCAGGCATCCTTGTTCGCGCCGAAAATCGCAAGCCCCCAGTTGATGGGCATCGTGTAGATAGAGCTCGTGACGCGATGCAGCCCCAGGGTGTTGCCCGACATCGCGCCGGTGATCGCGCAGTCCGTGTTGCCCGAGTTCATGTTGGACATTAGCTCTGAGAACTCGGTGAAGACCGGCGTGCCGTTCAGCGCCCGGACGAAATCGGCTTGCGCGGCACCCGAGACGCGGATGCGCCGGCCCGCCAGGTCAGTCAGATGCTTCATCTGCTGCTTGCAGAAGACGACCTGCGCCGGATAGACGTAGATCGCGAGCAGCTCCACGTCGTGACGTTCGCGCAAGGTGCTCTCCAGATACGGTCGGAATGCACTGACGACACGCCGCAGCGATGGCATGTCCGCATTCAGGCCCGCCAGGTCCGGCGCCCCCAGCTCGGCATGGTCGTTGGAGATCTGGCTCAGCAGCGCCGTGCCGAACGGAACCACCCCCAGCTTCATGAGGTTGAGCATTTCCGGCCCGGGAACCCCGGCCTGGTTGAACGGAACGATGCTTGCGCTGTACTTGCCGCCGCTCAGGCGGGCCAGCTCCTGGTTCCAGAAGGGCTCCTCGTGCCGCGTGTATTGACTCACGCTGGCGAGTCCGCCGACGACGCGAAGCCGCTGCGCAGATGCAGCTTGCGCGGCAGCGCTCGCAGACGTGAGGCTCAGCACCAGCGCGCCGAAGTAAACCAAAAGCGTGCATCGTCGGTGGAGTGTGCAGTTGCGTAAGGCCATGGCGAAATGATGGTGCAATTCGAGCACCTACGGCCAGCCTTTCTTGCAGGGCCCGCGTGCATTTTTTTGCAGAGGCCGTATTGCAACTGCCTCAGGCAAGCTCGCATTGGCTCTGTCTCGGCGTCGGGACTGACAACAGGTATAGCGTTTCGCCTACGACCTTCTTTTCGAAGCGCATGGGTCGTGTCCGCCCATCGGACGCGCTTGATGATCCGTGATTCAAGAGAAAGTTCTAACGCGCGTCGGACCTTAAGTCGATGATTGCGCTGTCGGTCAGCTTCTTGATATCGGAGCGTCGGCTCACTATGTGCGCGCCTAATCGGTGGTATTGGCATGGTGATGACACAGGCAACAGCTACCGACTCTGGTGCAGATGTCGAGCCGACTGCCATGTTCCGCCTCGACGAGGGGCTGAAGGTGTACCTGCACCGCGAGCCGGTGGACTTCCGCCTGAGCATCAACGGCCTGGCAGTGCTGGTGGAGCAAGCCCTTGGCCTGGACCCCTTCGCCTCGTGCGCATACGTGTTCAGCAACCGCCGGCGCAATCGGGTGAAGATCCTGGGGTGGGAGCGCAACGGCTTCTGGCTTCTGATGAAGCGTCTCGAGGAGGACAAGTTCATCTGGCCCTCGGCCGAGGTGGTTCCCACGCTGACAGTGGAACAGCTGCACTGGCTGCTCGATGGAATCGACATTGGCGTGGTGCAACGCCACCCCCATCTGCGCTACGGATGGCGCATTCCGTTCCTTGCGTCTATCTTGCTCCTTGCCGTGTCGGTCTGGATTCGGCTCAGCCTGAGGGAGTCTCCGACCTTTCAGAAAATGAAAGCCGAAGGCCGCACGTCCAAGGCACCTCTGTCTGAAGCGTTTGGCCAGTGGGGCAATCTGAAGCTCGTGTTGATCGCGCTGTTCGGGCTGGTGATGGGGCAATCGGTGATTTGGTACACCGGTCAGTTTTACGCGCTCTTCTTTTTGCTTGGTCCGCTGAAGGTTGATGGCACGACGGCAAGCATTCTGGTGGCTATTGCCCTGGCAATCGGTACGCCGTTCTTCATTTTCTTCGGCGCCCTGTCCGACAAGATCGGTCGCAAGCCCATCATCATGGCCGGCTTTCTGCTGGCTGTACTCACCATATTCCCGCTGTTCAAGGCTCTGACGGCAGCGGCAAACCCTGACCTCGCTGCAGCTCAAGCAGCATCCCGTGTGACAGTCACTGCGGATCCAGCTGATTGCTCCGTGCAATTCAACATGACGGGTATTTCGAAATTCACCAAGTCATGCGACATCGCCAAGCAGCTTCTCTCGGCCAACTCTGTGAGCTATGACACGGTGGCGTCGACGGGGGTAGCCAAGATAACAGTTGGAGATCAAATTATCGAGTCGTACAGTCCCGCTAGCGTTTGGCCGGAGGACCTCAAAGGCCGCTAGATCGCTTTCAAGAAAGATGTAGCGACTGCCCTGTCGCGCAGCGGATATCCTCTCAAGGCGGATCCGAACAAGATGAACAAGCCGGTCATCGTAGCGATCCTCGCCCCCCTGGTGATCTATGCCGCCATGATCTACGGCCCCATGGCAGCAACTCTCATCGAACTGTTCCCTACACGCATCCGCTACACGTCGATGAGCGTGCCGTATCACGTGGGGAATGGTTGGTTCGGTGGACTGCTTCCCGCAAGCGCCCTCGCGATCGTTTTGGAGACATGTTCGCCGGACTCTGGTACCCCGTTGTAATCGCATCGGTGGCTTTGGCTGTTGGCATTTTCTTTTTGCCAGAGACGAAAGACGTCGACATTTCACGTGAGTGAGCGCGTGAGTTTGGTCCTGAATCGCCCGGGATTTTGTGGAGGCTCAACTCGTCCTTACCCCTATCGTTCGTGCCGGGTAGGTCAGCTTAAAGTCCAAACGCGGCCCTTCCGGCCATTTTTCGGCGCACGCTCGTACAGGCCTGCCAGTCGCCGCTATCAGCACGGCCTTGTAGCCGGCGATGTTGGCCTGGCTCGACAGCACGTCCATGCTCTGCGCGCGCGTGGTGCGCGGCGCGGCCTCGAGTACGAAGCCGGTGAGGCCGGCCGTCGCGAGCCTTGGCAGGCCGGCGGCATCGAAGGGATTGAGCATGCCGATGACGACGGTGCCGGGCTTCATGAGCGCCGCCTCGGCATCGCTCGGCGCGCGCACCTTGAGCACGATGTCGGCGCCGAAGGCGCCCGCCGCGTCCGTGATCTCGGCGCCGGCGGCCTGGTAGGCCGCATCGGTGACGCTGGCCACCACGCCGGCGCCGGACTGGATGCGCACGGTGTGGCCCTGTGCAACGAGTTTCTTGGCCGTCTCCGCAGTGACGGCCACACGGGTTTCGCCTGGCGCAGTTTCGGCCGGCACGCCAATCAGCATGGGATGTTCCCCTGGAGTTGTAATCAGACACGGCGATGCACGGCCCTCATGGCCGTGCATCGCCTGGCGGAAGGAGCCCGCGCCTGCGGGCGTATGCTGGCGACCGCTCAGGCGGTCGCGCCCACCTGGTACAGCTCGACGCGCGTGCCGTCGGGATCGGTCACGTAGATCGTGAGCCCGTAGGGTCCGTCATGCAGGTCCTGCTGGAACTCGACATCGGATTTCTTCAGCTTGTCGCGCAGCGCGCGCACGTCGTTGACTTCGAAGGCGATGTGGTCGATCTGCCGGTGCGACGGCGCACGCCCGCCCACGACGGCCACGCCTTGATGGAAGGCGGTGAACGGCCTGCCGTCCGCGAGCGGCTTCGCCGGTCGAACCGAGAAGCCGAGCTGGTCGACATAGAAGCCCACCGAACGCGGTACATCCTGCACCATCAGCAGCATGTGGCCGAAACCGAGCGTGCGGGGGGCCGACTGCGCATCGATCCATGCGCGCATCTCCTTCGAATCGGAGATCTCGCAGAAGTACTGCTTCCAGACCTGCTTGGCGGTCGCTTCCCATTCGCCTTTGACGCCGGAGATGCAATCGTCGAGCGCCACCACGTCGTAGTCGCGCAGGTAGGCCTCGCGGATGCTGGTCTCCACGCAGGCGTTCGTGGTGGTGCCGGCCACGAACAGGGTCCGGGTTCCGAGCATCTTCAGCATCATCTCCAGGCGCGTCTCGTAGAAGGCGCCGAAGCGGTGCTTGCGGATCACGTAGGCCGGATTGACGGCGGCGAGCGGCTTGAGCTCCTCGACGATCTCCTCGTCCCAGGTCCCCGCGAGCGCGGAGACCTGCTTGCGCCGTGAAGTGTGGCCGGCCAGCTTCTTGCGGGCGCGGCTCGCATCGACCGCGAAGTGTTCCTGCACGGTCCAGATCACCGGGATGCCCGCGGCCTGGCAGCGCGGGATCAGCTCGGCGAGCGTCGGCACGATCGCCGAGAGGCGCTTCGTGTCAACGCCCGAGATGCCGAGGGTGCCCTTGTCATGGATGAATGCGTTCTGCAGGTCGATGACTAACAGGGCCGAGCTGCGCGGATCGAGAGTGTCGAGTGTCATCAGTTTTCCTTCATGTCGATGCCGAGCACGCCGTCGCGTCCCCAACTGTCCTTGGGCGTGTCGTGGATCACCACGTGCAGGTGGTCGGGCTTGCAGCCCGCATGGTCGACCATGGCCTGCGTGATGGCCTTGACCAGGTTGCGCTTCTGCTCGACGGTGCGGCCCTGCCACATTTCGACGATCACGAATGGCATGTCATTTCTCCTTAGGTTGGTTGCCGGCCCAGCGAGGCACCGGCGGCGAAAAGCCCGTGACGAAATCACTGCCGGCCCGATCCTCGCCACGCATCAGCCAGAGCGGACGGGTTGTGTAGTTGATGAGTGGCTGCTCCTCCATCGCCACCCAGTTGGCGAGCGCGCGGCCGTCGCGCACGAAGTGGCTCGTCGCCGGCATGTAGCGCAGCACATAGAGCGGCGACAGCGGATCCAGCGCCGGCAAGCCCTCGCGTGCCATCTGTGCAAGGTCCATGCAGGTCGGGGGCCGCGCGGCACTGGCCGCCGGCACCAGCACCACCGCGCCCTGCAGCGGCATCGCCGGCCAGTAGCGGCCCTCCCGACCTTCACCGACAAAGCGCTGGTAGGCCGCGGCCTCCAGGTACAGCTCGGTGTCCCACAGGACGATGTCGGGACCGATGAGGGCTTCCACGCCGTCCAGGATCTCGGGGTCTTCGCAGAGGTCCAGCAGCAGCCAGGGATCGACCAGCGCGGACCCGTGGCCCCAGGGGTTGTGCATGCCGGACAGGCGCTCCCGTCGCAGGCGCTGCGGGCGCTGCGCGAGGTCGCGCGCCGCGGCGTGCAGCGCGTCGATGCGCTCGCCCAGGCTGCGCGCGGCCGGCGCAGCGCTGCCCCTCATCGGCGTGTCAAGTCCGGTTTCCATGTTCTGCGGTCACGAGGCGGGAACGGAGAGGCAGCGTCCTCGCCCGAAGTGGCTCTCGTCGATCGCCCCGTTCTCGTAGAGGACCGCGCCTCGGGCCACGGTGAGCACGGGCCAGCCCTTGAGCTTCCAGCCCTCGTAGATGCAGGTGCCCTTTCCGGTGTGCTTGACCGTGCGCTCCTCGTCGAGGTCGACCAGCACCATGTCGGCATCGAAGCCGACCTCGATGTTGCCCTTGCGCGGCCAGAGGCCGAAGCGGCGCGCAGGATTGGCGGAATTGAGCTGCACCAGCCGTGAAAGCGGCAGGCCACGCTGGTGAACGCCAAAGTGCAGCATCAGCGAAAGTTCCCAGGGGAAGGAGACCACGCCCGGCAGTTCGCTCCAGAGGTCTTCCAGCTTCTTCGGCAGGAAGGGGACGTGATCGGTGCCGAGGCTGTAGACGGAGCCGTTCAGGACGCCACGCCAGAGGCCCTCCTGCTCCTCCTTGTCGCGCAGCGGTGGTGAGATCTTCGCGCGCATGTCGAGGTCGCTGTCGTAGGCCGTGCGCGTGAGGTAGTGCTGGCAGGTCTCGACCGTGACGTGCACGCCGCGGGCCTGCGCCTCGGCGGCGAGCACCGGCCCCATGCCGACCGACGTGTGGACCAGGTGCAGCGAGCAACCCGTGCGCTCGGCCAAGAAGATCATGCGGCGGATCGTCTCGACCTCGCAGAAGGCGGGGCGTGATTCGGTGTAGGCGCCCAGGTCCTGCCGACCCGTCGCCTTGATCTCGTTCTTGAGCCACGAAGCGATCTGCGTGTTCTCGCAGTGGACGTTGATCACGCCGCCGGGAATCTTCGCCAGGATGCGCATCGCTGCGTACACCCAGCCGTCGGTCGCGGGAACGATGCCGATCGGGTTGTCGGGCTCGTAGCCGAAGTAGCACTTGAACGAGCGCACCCCGGTCTTGGCGACGATTTCGGGGATCTCCGCGATGTGCTCCTCGCGCTGAATGCCGAAGTGGAACCCGAAGTCGATGATCGAGTTCTCTTCGCCGACCGCCTTGCGCTCCTCGTAGAACGGCAGATAGGAAGGCTTCAGGTTGCGGATATACAGCAGCGCCGTGGTCACGCCGCCCGAAGCCGCGGCGGCCATCTCCGTGCGCATGTCTTCGGCATAGGGGTACTTGACCCCGAGGTGGCAGTGCGGGTCGATGAGGCCCGGCATCAGCACGCGGCCACCGGCGTCGATCTCGCGATGGCCCCTGGGCAGGGCGCTGTCGGCGCCCGTCAGGATGATCTTTCCGTCCTTCACGGCCACACCGCCGTGAAACTCTCCGTCGTGCCGCACCACGCGTGCGTTGCGAATCACCAGGTCGGCTTGGCTCATTGGATTCCCTTCAGGATGTCGTCGATGCGGCGTCGCACGCCACTCCATTGGCTGCGGCCCACGGTGATGGGCGCTCGCGCGCCGAGACCGCGCGCCCAGACGAACTTGAGGCCCAGTTCCTGCGCTGCATCGCGGTCGATGCCCCCTGGAGGCGCGGCCAGATCGACCAGCAGGGCGTGCGGGGGCAGCTTCTCGAGCAGCTCGCGCCCGAGCACGCGCGCCGGCACGCTCGCAATCACGATGTCCGTGTCGGGCAGCACGTCCGCCAGCGCTGGCAGCTCGTGCGACTCGGCGCCGGCGGCATGCGCCGCGGCGCGCTGCACGGCATTGCGCGCCGCGACGTGGACGCGCGCGCCGAGCGCCAGCAAGGTGTGCGTGACCAATGACCCGATGGTGCCCTGCCCCACCAGGCACACCTTGGCCTTGTGTATCGTGATGTCGGTGTTCTCGATCAGCACCTTGAGCATTCCTTCGACGATCGCCGGCCCGCGCAGCAGCATCAGATCCTCGTCCCACTCGTACTCGTGCAGCGTGATGCCGATGGCCTCGCAGTGCGCCTTGAGCTTGGCGTCGGCCCAGCCCAGGACGATGTGGCCGGGGCGGCGCATGCCGCCGAGCATCGCGCTGTCGGGAATGATGCGTTGCGCGCACTGGGGCGCGAACAGCGCGCCGTCGGGCGCGATGCCGGGAATCGGGAAGAGCGCGATATCGGCACCTTCCAGAGCTTCGCGCGCATTGGCCGTATGCCGAACCCCTGCGATGCCCTGTTCGGGCCACGGGAAGCCGTAGGCACGCACCTGCGCCCCCGCGGCCACCGCGCAGCGAGCGATCTCCTGTTCTCGGCGATCGCCGCCGACGATCGCGATGACGACTTGATCCCAGTTCATGGCTGCCTCACATGTTGTAGAAGTTCGTTTCTGGACATTCCTTCGATCCCCATCGCCTCAGCGGTGCGCCCGCCCTTGACGTAGTCGATGCCGACCAGCGCTTGCGCCAGCGTGAAGAGCGATCGCGCTACCGGCGTGGCGACGCCGGCGATGGCCGCTAGTTCCAGGAACGGCAGCAGGCCATGCCCGAAGTCCTCGCGGTAATACCGGTGCTGGAGCGAGTCGGGGCCCTTGATGCGCTTGTTCGCCTCGCCGCCCGCGATCGCGGCCATGAAGTCCTGCGTGTTGTCGACCGAGGACTCGACCGTTCCGATCAGCTTCATTTCCTCGATCAGGTTGGGCAGCTGATGGCCAAAGGCGGCGGCGACCGCGAGCCGTTCGTCGTCGAGAGCGCGCATCGTGCGCGACACGCCGGGCGTCATGGCCTGGACGTAGAAGGTGAAATCGCCTTGCGTCGCCTCGACCCACGCGGCCGCGAGCACCGCGCCTGGCGGATGAAGAACCAGATTGGCGTTGGCGAGCGCGGAGGCGAGCACGTCACCGACGGGCGAGGCCCCCGGGAACAGCGCGCAGGCGGCGGCCAATGCCGCATCCCCGCCCGGCAATGCGGCCGCACGCACCTGGCGTGCACGTCCGGTGACGGTCACGCTGTCCGCCTGGTACTTGCGCGCCACGTAGGTCAGGGTGGAGAACTCGGCGATCGGCGGCAGGTCGGCCCGCACTTCGCGCCAGGCATGGGCGAACTCCAGCGCACCGCCGGTGTGGCCCGGGTTCAGCACGACCGGCCGGTTCACGGGCCAGCCTGCAGCGGCCAGCGCACGAGCGACCGGCGCGTGGGAGAAGGTCGGAAGCGTCACGACCGCAACATCGGCGCCTTCGATCGCGGCCTTGAGGTCGGCGGTGATCAGGCGCGGACGTGCGATTCCCGTGCCGAGCACGCCGTCGTGGCGAACGCCCTGGAGTGCCTGAAAGGGCGCGAGCGTTTCGGAGGATCGGTTCCACAGAACCACGTCATGGCCGGCCTGCGTGAGCTCGGCGACGGCCGCGGCGCCGCCGGCGCCGGCGCCCAGAATTGAAACTTTCATGCTGTGCCTCAGTGAGCGACCAGGACGCCCTTGGATTCGAACATCTCCCGCACCTGGCGCACGTGGTGCTGGAAGGCCGGGTTCTCGTGGATGCCGCTCCAGCGGCGCGGGCGCGGGATATCGATGGTCAGGTCGAGATCCACGCGGCCGGGCCGCGGGGACATGACGATGACACGGTCCGCAAGGAATACCGCCTCGTCGATGCCATGCGTGATGAACAGAACGGTGTTGCGCAGCCGCAGCCACATGGTCTGCAGATCCATGATCATCTGCTCGCGCGTGAGCGCGTCGAGCGCGCCGAAGGGCTCGTCCATCAGCAGCAGCCCCGGCTCCTGGATCAGGGCGCGGCAGATGGCCACACGCTGGCGCATGCCGCCCGAGAGCTCGAACGGGAACTTGTTGTCGAATCCCTGCAGGCCGACCTGGGCAAGCAGCTCGCGCGCGCGGCTGGCGCTGGCCGCCCGGTCCAGCCCCTTGATCTCGACCGGCAGCAGCACGTTGTCGATGATGCTCCTCCAAGGCAGCAGCAGGTCGGACTGGAAGACCACGCCGGCCTTCGGATGCGGCTTGACGACCTCGTCGCCATCGATGCGCAGTCGGCCTGAGGACACGGGGGTCAGCCCGGCCAGCAGCGACAGCAGCGTGCTCTTGCCGCAACCGCTGGGCCCGACGATGGCCACGAAGCTGCCGGGTGCGATGTCAAGGTCGACCCGGTCGAGCGCCTTCACGTCGTCGCCGGCGCGCACTTCATAGGTCTTGGACACGCCCTCGATCCGTACATTGGCTGCATTACTCATGGCGGCCCTCCGGTTGACCGAGGGATATGGCCTGCATGGATGGCACGGCGTCGCGTTTCATCATTTGGCACTTTCGCGTTGATAGGAAACCTTGGACTCGATCAGCGCCAGAACGAAATAGAGCAGCACACCGAGCAGGGAGATGGTGACGACAGTGGCGAAGTTCAGCGTCGTGTCGAACTGTGAGTTGGCTTGCAGCTGCAGATAGCCCAGCCCGCGTTCCGCCGCGATGTACTCGCCGATGATGGCGCCGATCACGGCCAGGGAGATTGCCACCTTCAGGCCCCCGAAGATGCTCGGCAAGGCTGCGGGCAACCTGACCTTGAAGAAGGTCTGCCATTCGGTGGAGCCCATCGAGCGCACCATGTTGACCAGGCCCTTGTCGAGGGACTGCAGGCCGACCACGGTCGAGATCACGATGGGAAAGAAGGAGATCAGGAACGCCAGGCTGATCTTGGGCCACCAGCCATAGCCGAGGTAGAGCACCAGGAGAGGCGCCAGCGCGATCTTCGGCACCGTCTGTAGCGCCACGAGCAGCGGATAGACCGCGCGTTCGAAGGCCTTCGAATAGAAGATTGCCAGCGCCAGCGGTATGCCGATGAACACGCCGGCCAGGAAGCCCGCGAGCACTTCGAGCAGCGTGATGTACGAATGGGCGGCCAGGAGATCGAAATCCGTCACCATCCGCTTGCCGATCGCCAGCGGCGTCGGAAGCACGAATTCCGACAGGCCCAGCAGCGGGACTGCGAACTGCCAGACGAGCAGGATGGCCGCGGCGAGCAGCACGGACGCGTAGCGCTCCGTGAAGCTGCCGCTGGCGGCTCTCTTCTTGGGCTTGCGCACAGCGGGCATCGGAACGGCCTGGGAATGTTTGAGTTGAGTCATGCATGGACCTTTGCTTGGTTCACTGGGCAGGCAGCAGGTCGTTGGTGAAGAAGGTTTCGACGGGCTTGGGCGCCCCGATCGCTTCGTCCGTCTTGAGAAGATCCAGCGCCTGCGAGATGGCCTTGGCATCGATCCATCCGACCGGCTTTCCGGGCACGGACGGGACCGCGTCCATCGTCGCTCGTACCTGCGCCTCCACGACATCCTGCGGCGGGCTGCCCTGCCAGGCCTTCATCAATGCTGCCGCGGCGGTCTTAGGTTCCTTGCGCGTTACGGCGATGCCTTCGTTGACCGCTGCCAGGTAGCGCCGCAGAACGTCGGGCCGCTTGGCGATCGCCGCATTGCTCGAGACCGCGGCGAGACCAGGGATCGCAAGACCGTTCTGCGCCAGGTCCAGGATCGTGAACTTGGTGCCGACCTTGGCTTCGAGCACCGGCAAATCGCTGGTGCGATAGAGGCTCACCGCGTCGACCTGCTTTTGCAGGAACTGCGGCACCCGCGACTGCGCATCCATCTGGACTTTCTTGACCTTCGCGCAATCGATGCCGTTGACCGCGCAGAAGACCGCCAAGTAGGAGGTTCCCGTTTCGCCCACCGAGTGTGCGACCGTCTTGCCTTCCAAATCCTTCGGTTGCGCGACCGGCTTGTCGGGCTGCGAGACCAGCACGACCGGCGTGCGAGGATGGTAGAGCGCGACGATCTTGACAGGCATGCCCTTCTGGATGGCAGAGACCGCGAAGATTGCGGGCATCACCACCACGTCTTCCTGTCCTTGCAGCAAGGCCCCCAGCGCCGCCGGCGCCCCCGCTCCCTCGCCCATGCGAACGGCCAGGTTCTTCGATGCGTAAACGCCCTGCTCCTGCGCCAGATAGAGGTGAGCGTACTCACCCTTGAGCTTCCAGCTGAAGCGAACGTTGACCGGGTCTGTCGCCCACGCGGTGGAAGTCGAGACCATGAGGGCTGCCAGCGCAGCCGCTCTGAGGTGGCAGCTCAAGGAAATGCCGGATTGCAGGAGTCGCATGGAATACCGCCCGTGACGTTGAGGTTTGAAGAATCAGCCCTTGCCCTCGCAGCCCCGGGGGCTTAGGGTTCGACTGGGGTAGATGTAAACTCGTCTTGATCACAGAGTGTGATCACAGCTATAATCACACACAATCGGGTTAACCCGCATCACGGCAAGCAAGAGAGAGTCACATGGAACAGATCGCCGAACGGCTTGAACAGCGCGCCTCGGAGGCACCGAGCAAACGCGCGCGTGGCAGCGTCCCCGAGGAAGTCTTCCAGCGCATTCGCCGCGGCCTGATGGTCGGTGCTTTCGTGCCCGGCCAGGTGATGAGCCTGCGCAAGCTCGCCAGCAGCTTCGGCACCAGTCCGATGCCGGTCCGGGACGCGTTGGCGCGGCTGGTCGTCATCAATGCGCTGGAGGCCACTCCCTCCGGATCTGTTCGCGTACCCAGACTGACGCCCAAGAAGCTGAAGGAGCTTTTCGCGGTGCGGGAGCTGATCGAAGGCATGGCAGCGGAGATGGCGTGCCGCAATTGCACGCCGGCTTTGCTGAGCACGCTGAGCGCCATCAACGACGAGTTGCTCGAGGCGATCGCAAAGCGCAATCTGCTCGGCTGCCTGTCCTCGAACCAGCGCTTCCATTTCACGCTGTACGAAGCGTCAGGCACCGAAGTGGTCATGCCGCTGATCGAATCGCTGTGGCTCCAGTTCGGCCCGACCATGTACTTGTCCCTGCTGTCCCCGAGTACCCCTTGGGACGCTTCAGCGCACGTCGAGATCCTTGAAGGCCTGCGCAGCAAGAAGCCCGCCATGGCCAGGCAAGGCGTGCTGCGCGACATTCGCACCACGGGCGGCACGCTTGCGCCCGCCCTCAGCGAGCCGAACGCCGACGACCTGCTCTCTGCCCCGCTGGACGACCTCTATTTCGGCAACTGACCCTTCCCAAGGACACCAGAGAATGACAACGCAAGGATTCGAAGCACGCCTGGCCCAACTCGGCATCGAACTGCCGAAGGCGGTCGCCCCCGCAGCGAACTATGTGCCGGCCCGAAAGAGCGGCGCGCTGATCTACATCGCGGGCCAGGTGCCGACCGCCGGCGGCAAGGACCAGTACGTGGGCAAGGTCGGCCAGGACGTCTCGATCGAGAACGCCCAGAAGGCGGCGCGACTGTGCGCGATCAACATCCTTGCCCAGCTGCGCACGGCGCTGGGCGGCAGCCTCGATGGCGTCGCGGGCTGCGTGCGCCTCGGCGGCTTCGTTAATTCCACCCCCGAGTTCGGCGACCATCCCAAGGTGATCAACGGCGCCTCCGACCTGATGGTCGAGGTGTTCGGCGAAGCGGGTCGGCATGCGCGCGCCGCAGTCGGCTGCAATTCGCTGCCCCGCAATGTCGCCGTCGAGGTCGATGCCATCTTCGAGCTGGCCTGACAATGGACCACGCCGCGCCCATGGTTGACGGCCGTGTACCGATCCATGTGCTGACCGGCTTCCTCGGTAGCGGCAAGACCACGCTGCTGCGCCATCTGCTGGCCGATCCCGGCCTGGCGGACACGGCTGTGGTCATCAACGAATTCGGCGAGGTCGGGCTGGACCACCTGCTGGTGCGCGAGGTCGCCGAAGACGTCGTGCTGCTGAGCTCGGGCTGCCTGTGCTGCTCGGTGCGCGATGACCTGGTGTCGACGCTCGCCGAACTGAATGGACTGATGCGGGCCGGCGAGATTCCTGCCTTTGCCCGGGTCGTCGTCGAGACAACCGGACTGGCGGACCCGGCACCGATCATGCAAGCCATTTTGAGCGAGACCACGCTCTTACCGTGGTTCCGCCTGGGCCAGGTGATCACGACGGTGGACGCCGTCAACGGCGAGCAGACGCTGGCTCGCCATCGAGAAGCCAGGCAGCAGCTGGCAACGGCCGATCGGCTGATCCTGACCAAGACTGATCTGGTCGGCGAATTCGAGGGCGATGCGCTGGGTGACAAGCTTCGGGCGATGAATCCGTCTGCGGGGCTGCTCGTCTCGCGCAAGGCGCAACTGCCCGCCGGCGAGATCCTGAAGGAGGCCGACGCGCAATGGCGAGCCCCCGTGGCTGCCCAGCTCGGACCCATTCTTCACTCCGCAGCCGGGGCGCCGGCGCTGCCTCATGCGCAAGGGCACGACGACGCCATCAAGACTTTCACGGTCGCGCTGCAGCAACCGGTCGAATGGCCTGCCTTCGTCGAGTGGCTCGAGTTGCTGCTTGCCAGCCGAGGCGATTCGATCCTGCGCGTGAAGGGCCTGCTGGCAGTGAGCGACGATGCGCGCCCCGTGGTCATCCAAGGTGTGCAGCACGTGCTCTACCCGATCGAGCGCCTGCCGGCATGGCCGCCCGCCGCGGCAGCGCCCGGCTGGATCGTCTTCATCGCAAGTGACCTGACGCAGCGGGCGATCGAAAACTCAATCCGCAGCGTCTACGAGGCCAGCCTGGCCTGAGATCGCGGCACCCGCACCGCCGGCGGCGTCGACCACGCATCCTCTGCGCAGCAGCACGCGCCCGCCCGGGCGCCTCGCGAGCGCATCGTCGAGGGACGAGGCCGGTATCAGCAGCAGATCCGCCACGTCGCCGACCTCGATGCGCCGACGCCCGCCGCAGATCAGTGAGCTGAGCTCCTCGGGGGCATCGACGTGCGCGGCCATCGCACCCACGAAGCCGGTCTCGAGCATGTCGCCATCGCCGAACGGAAAGAACCAGTCCCTGACGTTGTCGGTGCCGAAGCGCACCGCCACGCCTGCCTTCAGCGCCTCGACGACGGGTGCCAGCCCGCGAACGCGTGGTGCGCCGTTGCCGCGCGCCTGCAGATAGAGATTCAGCTCAGGTAGCACCACCAGCACGATGCAGGCTTCGGCCATTCGGTCGAGCAACCGGCGGACGTCGTCGCGAGACATGGCCGAAAGCACGCAGGCATGGCTGACCGTGACGCGGCCCTGCAGCCCGCGCGCCACGGTTCCGTCCACCAGTTGGTGGATCAGCGCCTTCGGCGCGTCGAGGTGTTCGTCAAGGTGAACGTCGAGCGGCACGCCCAGCGCAAGCGCCGCGTCCAGCAGCGCCTCCAGGGCCGCCGCCGGATTGGCGCACAGCGCCGGCACGGCGCCGATGAGCGAAGCGCCACGTCCGACCGCCTCGGCGAAAAGTGCCTGTGTCCCGGGGTGGCAGGGGTCGGCCGCCGCGCTCGCGAAGGCCACGACCTCAACGTCGAGCGATGACGCCACCTCGGATGCGGCCGCCAGCACCCCTTCGATCGCGCGCATGCCGGTGATGGCGTCGATGTCGGTGTGCGTGCGCACCGAGGAGACGCCATGCGCGATCGACCGGCGCATCAGCCGCGTGGCGCGCGATTGGATGTCCTCGACAGTGGCGCTGGCGCGCTCGCGCTTCGCCGAAGCCACCGCATCGCCGAGCGACAGCGGGCGCTGCGCCGGCGCCGCGTAGGCGCGATTGGCATGCGCATGCAGGTTGACCAGCGACGGCATGGCCAGCCAGCGCGGAGGTGTCGCATCGGCGGCGGCCGAGATGGCGCGCACGCGATCGCCCCCCCGCGCCAGGTCGAAACTGCCCGTTCGATCGATGAGCGCGACGGACCGGATGACCCGCATCAGTTGCCGTTGTCGTACAGCGTGGTCGTTGTTTCGACGTTTTCGTCGTGCAGGCCGGCGCGCTGCACCGCGGCGGCTGCCAGTTCCCTGGCCTTACGGCGCAGCGCCGGCTCGTCGACCCCATGCACCTTGCCCTCGCTGTAGAGCGTCTTGCCGTCGACCCAGGTTTGCGAGATAGACGCGGTCGACGCCGAGAAGACCAGCGCCTGCAGCGGGTCGTGGAACGGGGTCCATTCGATGTGATCGAGGTCGAACAGGATGAAGTCGGCCTTCTTCCCGATCTCGAGCGAACCGATCTCGTGGTCCCACATCGCTGCCTTCGCGCCGTCGATGGTCGCCGCCCGCAGGGCTTGGCGGGCCGTGAACACGTCGGGCTTCATGCGCGCATCCTTGAACATGCCGGCGACGATCAGCATCTGGCGCATCAGGTTCATGTTGCCGGCGGCCGACACGCCATCGGTGCCGAGCCCGACGGTGACACCGGCGGCGACCATCTCGGGATACTTGCCGATCGCCGTCGCGCCTTTGCCGAGCTTGAAGGACGAGCACGGGCAGAACGCGACCTTGGCGCCCCGGCTCGCAAGCAACTGCACTTCCTCGTCGCTGACGGCAGCCCCATGGGCGATGACCAGGTTGGAGCCGATGCCGCCCGCGCGGTCGATGCGGGTGATCGGCCAGCAACCGTACTTGTCCTCGCAGACCTTCGCCTCCTCGATCGAGGTCGCCAGGTGGTAGGTGGTGCCGACGCCGAGCCGCTCGGCGAGCTTCTGCGCGCCGACATGCAGCTCTAGCGTGCAGGGCTCCTTGCCTTCGATGTTGACCCAGCAGCGCACGCGGCCATCGAGCGCGCCGTCGTACTTGCGCACGCAAGCCTCCAGCTCCGCGAGCGCCGCTTCCGCATTCGGGAAGAAGTGGTGCCGCGCCATCTCCTCGGTCCAACCCCGCGGCAACTCGGGCGGCGGATTGTCCGCTGCATGGCGGCCAGTCACGCCGCGGATGCCCGTCTTCTCCATCGCCCGTACCGTGATGCCGGGGTCGTACTGCGAGCCCATGTCGATGAAGCAGGTGGTGCCGTTGCGCAGCATCTCGGTGATGCCGAGCAGCGCACCCCAGTACTCGTCTTCCTCGGTGATGTGCGCGTAGAAGGGCTTGGCCCAGTGAAAGACCCAGGCCCGCGTGTTCAGGTTGTCGGGGAAGACGGCGCGTGACAGGGTCTCGGACAGGTGGACGTGGCTGTCGACGAAGCCTGGGCAGATGCCGAGCATGCGCCCGTCCATCACGTGGTCGAAGCGCTCTCCGCGATGTCGGGCCGCAATCTCCGCCGCGGGCCCGATGTCGGTGATGCGATCGTTGTCGACCAGGATGCTGGCGTCGCGCACCACTGTGTCGCCGGCATCGACGAGGAATGCGAATTCAAGGTGCTCGATGAGCGTGCGCATGGAATCTTCCAGGTTGGATTGTGGGTCGCCGCTCAGCCCCTGACCACCAGGAGCTTGTCGGTGTTGGCGTAGTCGGACAGCAGTTCGCAGCCATTGGCCGTCACCAGCAGCATGTCCTTGTTCTGCATACCGAAGCCGTGACCCGTTTCATAGCACAGCGGCTCGAAGCCGAGCACCATGCCTTCCTCGATGAGCGCGTCGCTCCCGGGCCGGCCGAGCACGGGTGTCTTGCCCAGGTAGGGATCTTCGTGCAGGTGCAGGCCGATGCCGTGGCCGACGAACGAGATCGGCGGCAGGTCCATCTCGGACAGCTTGGCGATGAAGGCGTCGTAGATGGCACGGCAGCTGGCGCCCGGCTTGACCATTTCCATGATGCGGTATTTGCAGTCCACCAGGTGCTGCCAGATGGCTTCGGCCTTCGGCGGCGTCTCGTGCACGACCGCGGTGCGGCACACGCCCGCCTGATAGCCGTCGATCACGGCGAAGATCTCGACCCGGCAGACGTCGCGCGGCTTGAGCCTGCGCTCGCTGGGGCCGACGTTGGGCAGCACGCTGCGCTCGCCGGTCGCGATGATCATCAGCTTGAAGTGCTCGGCCCCCAGCGCGTAGACGTTGCGCGTCAGGTGCCCGGCGATGTCCATCTCCGAGTCGCCGGCCTTGACCGACGCGAGCGCATCGGTGATCGCCTGGTCGGCGATGCGCGACAGCCGGCGCAGCAAGGCGATCTCATCCTGTGTCTTGATCTGGCGCAGCCGCGCGAGGATCTGTTCGCAGTGCTCGAAGCGCGCCTCGGGGAGTGCCTTCTGCAGGCGTGCCAGGTCGCCTGCCGGCAAGTAGTCCATCTCGATGCCGATGCGGCCGCGCGCAAGCCCGAGCCTGCTCAGCTGGTCGGCCAGCACGACCATCGCGTCGTCGGTGAATTCGGCCCAGATGCGCGTCGGCACGTCCGGTGCACGGCGCTTCACCGTGCTGGCCTCCATGTCGACGGAGAACAGCTCCGTGCGGCCGTCTGCCGTGACGATCGCCATCGCATGACGGTGCCTGATCAACGGCTGCGACGGCACGACGAAGCCCGTTGCGTACGCGTAGTTTTCGGGGGAGCATGACACCATGGCGTCGAGCTTGTGTTCGGCGATCGCCTTGACCTGCCGCTCGATGATTGCTTTGCGCATCTGGAACCTTCCTTGGATTTATGTTGAGGGCGACGCTCAGTCGCGGACGGTGTACTTCTCGACCTTGGCGAGGTCGACGTCGATGCCCATGCCGGGCGCGGTCGGCACTTCGATGCCGCCGTCGACGAGCTTCATCGGCGCGACGATGAGGTCGTCGCGGTAGTAGATGCCGCCGACCTGGCCGTTCTGCCACTCGGCCGGCGTCGACACCGGGACCACGCAGGACAGCGTGGCGGCCGGCGCCGCGGCGGCCAGGTGGATGTTGGCGAGGTTGCCGACGCCGGTCTCCACCGAGCCGTTGACGTTGCAGATGATTCCGGCTGCGCGGCACACGGCCGCGACCTCCATCGCCTTGTAGAGGCCGCCCGGTTTGGTGCTGTAGATGGACACGATCTGCGCCGCCCGATGCTCGCTGATCTGGATCACGTCGTGCGCATTCCAGGCCGACTCGTCGGCCATCACCGGCTGGTCGATGGCACGCGCGACCTCGGCGATGCGCTCAATACCCATCACTGGCTGCTCGACGTACTTGAGCCTGTATGGCTCCATCGCGCGCACCGTGGTGATGGCCTCGCCAGGCGTGCGATAGCCTTCGTTGGCGTCCACGCAAAGCTCGACGTCGTCACCCACGGCCGCGCGGACGGTGCGCACCATGTCGATGTCGCGTTTCGCATCGACGCCGATCTTGATCTTGATCGTCTTGATGCCTTCAGACGCAACCTGCGCCACTTCCTTCTCGGCCTCGGCAATCGGGATCAGTCCGATCGAATGGGTCACCATGATGCGCGAGCGTGCCTTGCCGCCGAGCAGCATGTGCACCGGCAGGCCGAGCCAGCGGCCTGTGACGTCATAAGCGGCGAACTCGACCGCGGCCTTGGCATAGGGATAGCCGCGGATGACCGCGTCCATGCGCGCATGCATCTCGGCGAAGTTGCCGAGCTCGACGCCGATCAGGCAGGGCGCGAGGTACTTCTCGATGACGGTCTTGGCGATCGACGTGGACTCGCCGAAGTAGCGGCCGAACTCGCCGCCCCAGTCCTTCAAGGCCGGGGCCTCTCCCCAGCCGACGCGGCCATCGCTGTCGACAATGCGGGTCAGCAGGTAGCGACCAATGGACTCGGTCAGGCCGGTCCACTTGTGCTCTCGCCGCGTGGGGAGCTGGACCAGCAGGGTGTCTATGGACTGGATCGTCGGCATCGATGAATTCCTCACTTTGGAGATCGGGTCCGCGCAGCCCATCTGCGAAACCTTTATTGTGATCACAGTGTGTGATCAAATAATGTGATTGTCAATAGCGCGATTCACGCATCCGCACCGTGCGTTGGAGATCGGCTAGCGTGGGGCAAGGAGGCCCTCTTCATGGTCATCGAGATCACCAACTACTACGCGCTGCCCGGCCGTGCTGAGGCTGTCTTGGCGCAGCGTCGGCGCGCCAGCGAACTCCGGGCGCAACTCGGATTGCCGGCGGGCCGCATCTTCAAGAAGTTGGAAGGTGGCGGCCCCGACGTGCGGTGGGAGTGCGTGTTCGATTCCCGTGCGGACTACGACCGCGACTTGGCTGCGCGCGGCGCCTCCGAAGAATTCACGCGTGCCCGGCAGGACATGCACACGCTCCTTGAGCGTTTCGAGCGCCATCTGCAGCAGGAAGCGCCGTAGGTTTCAGCAGTCTTCTGGGCAGCAGAGCACGCGCCCGGCTAGCTCCAGGGTTTCGACGGCAGCGGCGTTGAACCGCAGCCGCGGAGGCCCACCTCTTCGACGCAGCCGGCGGCCAGCGGCTCAACGGAGACGACTGCGCGACGGCTCGCCAAGCGACAGCATCAGGCGGTTGGCCCAGTTGAAGAAGGCCGCACTCTGGACGACGTCCACGATCGCCAGATCGTCCAGCCCCGCCGTGCGCAAGCGCTCGACGTGCTCGGGTCCGAACGCGATCGGTGTCGACGTCAGCGCCACCGATGCCGCCACGATGGCGTCCCATCGTTCGTCGATTCGTGCGCCGACGCCTTCGTCGAGCAGGCGCTGCACGTCGTCGGTGCGGTGCGAGAAGTGCGAGGCGAATCGCGCATGGACCGACGCGCAGTAGATGCAGCCGTTGTACCGCGAAGTCGCCGCGGCCGCGAGCTCGCGTTCCGGGCGCGGCAGGCCGCCTTCGGGGTTGTGGAAGATGTCCTTGTCGGTGCACGTGCGCGCGCCGAGGATGTCCGGGTCGCGCGCGAGCAGCATGAAGTAAGGCGACTTCGCGCGCGAGGCGTCGACGAGGCCCGCGCGATGTCGGTCGGTCAGCTCGGCTTCGGGCAACGGCGGCAGCCATGGCAGCCATTCGAGCTCCTCCTGCGTGAAGGCGGCGGGCGGCACGTTGCCGGGATGGCTCAAGGTGGAATGGCTCATGACTGGACGGCCCTCGGCGACGACGCGAGCGCCTGCAGCCCGGCCGCGGCACGGATCTGGTAGCCGAGGAAGGCGACGAGCTGCGACAGCGTGACGATGTCCGTCGGCGACCATCCGGCGTCCAGCAGCGCCGCCAGGTCCGGCGCGCTCGCATCGCGCGGATGGAAGAGCAGCAGGTGCGCATGCACCAGCGCGGCAGCGAGCCGGTCGCCTAGCACCGCGCGGGCGGCATCACTGACGCGGTAGATCGGCCCCGGCGCGTCTTCCGCACTCAACGGCCCCGCCGGAAAGCGGCCGTAGGGGCCGGATGCAGCGCCCAAGGCCGCCTCGCCCACAAGCGCATCGACCAGCGCCTGCGCGGCGCCGTGGCCCGCGAGGCCGCCGGCATAGAAATCGACCGCCGGCCCCGGCCCGTGCAGCGCCGCCACGAAGGTGGCGACAGCGAAGCGCTCCGCCAGCGTGAAATCGCCGGCGGGCGGCGAGGCCGGTTCGAACAGCGCCCGGTAGCTTTCCTGGCTCTGGTCGCGCGCCTGAGCGCGCTGCGCGCGAACGCCCTGGAGCGGGTGTCCGGGCGCGAGGCCCGCGAGCTTGTCGATCACGTCCGGTGCGTGGGATGCGGTCATGCGATGGTCTCCGGTGTGGGGTCGCGAAGGGGGTCGGCGGCGGGGCGCCAGCCGAGCGCCGGCGCCACTTTTGTGGCGACCAGCTCGATGGAGCGCAGGATGAGCGGGTGCGGCGGATCGACCGAATGCACCTGGAACACCATGTCGGTCACCTGCGCGAGCGTGCTGTCGGCCTGCAGCGATGCGATGACGTCGCTCGGGGTGCCGACGTGCACGTCGTAGCCGTCGATGAGCTCGCGCAGCGTCGCGTCGGGTCCCGGCCGGCTCGGATCGCCCAGCCGCGCGACGCTGCGACGCAGGCCCTGCTCGGCGAGGCGCAATGCCTGCTGCCGGTCGTCGGCCACGAACACCGAGCGCGAGCCCATGATGCGCGGCGCGCGCCCCGCGGGCAGCTTCTCGAGGTACGCCTCGACGATCGGGCGCTGAAGTTCGGAGAGCGAGGCGTGCGGCGCATCGGCCGGCCGCGGCTGCGTGCGCGACAGCATCAGTCCATCGCCCGCCAGACCGGCGCGCGCGCCGCCCGCGACGGAGAAGGTCGCCTGCCAGATCCTGTCGAGCAGTTGCGGCGAGGCCGGGTAGAGCCGATCGCCGCCAGCGAGCGCACGGCCCGCCCACGCTTCCCGCACCTGCGCCAGGTGGCGCGCAAACACCTCGGCGCGATCCTCGCTGGCCAGGCCGAAGGCCGCGAAGGACGAGGGCGTGCCGCCGGTGCCCACGCCGAACTCCAGCCTGCCGCACGAGAGCAGGTCCAACACGACGGCATCCTCGGCCACGCGCACCGCGTTCTCGAGCGGCAGCGTCACGACGCCGGTGCCGAGCCGGATGCGCCGCGTCCGTGCCGCCACGTGCGCGAGGAAGACGAAAGGCGACGGCAGGCCGCCTTCCGCTTCGTGGAAGTGGTGCTGCGCCACCCACGCCGAATCGAAGCCGTTGGCCTCGGCGTGCGCGATCTGCTCGGCCACCAGTCGATAGCGTTCGGCGGCGGGAGCGTCGTCGAGCAGGCGGCTGAAGAAGCCGAGGCGCCGGATCGCCGTCATCGCGATGTGCGCGCGGGCTGGCGTGAGGGCGCGGGGAAGCCGTCGAACTCGATGCTGGCGCCGTGGGTGAGCGCGAGGTCGGGCGCCGCGCGATCTTCCGAGGCATCCGCACGCAGCACGAGCGCGTACGGCCCGTCGCCGCGCAGCGCGAGCCGCTGGGCAAGCGCGTCCCCCTCTTCGGCGCCGCGACCTGCGCGCGACGACGACAGCACCAGCGTGCTGCCGCCCAGCGTGACCAGTGCGAGCCGCGTGCGGCCGCCGGGCAGGCTCACCACGCCGCCCACCTGCGTCGCGCCCTCGCCTTCCGGTGCGCCGAGCAAGGCGCGGTAGCGTGCCAGCGTGGCGTCGAGGTCGCGCACCGCCAGCGCGAGACTGGCGACGCCGGTGGTGCCGTTGGGATGCACGCGCGCTTCGCCCTCGGGCACGCGCAGTGCGCGCGGCGTGAGATCTCCGCAGAGAAAGGGCAGGTCCGGCGACGGCGGCCGCGCGGTCTGCCAGCGCAGGTGCTCGCCGTCGGGGCGCACGCGCCCGCCGTCGAGCGGACCATCGAGCGCCAGGCCGCGCCCCGCGGCTTCGGCCACCGTCTGCGCGGTGCTTGCGGGCAGCAGCGCGAAGTCGACGATGCCTTCGCCGCGGCGCTGCAGCAGCTGCCACCAGCGCTCCTCCGGCGCGGGCGTCTTCCAGGCGATCAGTTCGAAGTAACTGCCGTCGGCGAACACGACCAGCGCGTTGTGCGTGCTGCGCCCCGGATGGTCGCCGCCGCGCTGGACGTTGAAGCCGAGCGCGGTGTAGTCGGCGATGGTGGCCTCCAGGTCGTGGACGGCGATGACGATGTGGTCGAGCGAAAGCGGCATGGTGTTGGTTCGGTCTTTTTTTCAGGATGTGGTGCGCGCGGCATCGCCGCCGCCGAGGTAGGCATCGCGGATGCGCGCATCGGCCAGGAGCCGTTCGGCCGGGCCGCTCAGCACGATGCGGCCGGTCTGCAGCACGTAGCCGTGGTGCGCGATCTGCAGCGCGAGGCTGGCGTTCTGCTCGACCATGAAGACCGAGACGCCCTGCCGGTTGATCTGCGCGATGAGTTCCAGCACGCGGTCGACGTAGAGCGGCGATAGGCCCATGGTTGGCTCGTCCATGCACAGCAGCTTCGGCCGGCCCATCAGCGCGCGCGCCATCGCCACCATCTGCTGCTCGCCGCCCGAAAGCGTGCCGGCCTGGAACTCGATGCGTTCGGCCACGCGCGGGAACAGATCAAGCATGCGTGCGAGGTCTTCGGCGACCGCCTTGCGGTCATTGCGCGCGTACGCGCCCATCAGCAAGTTCTCGCGCACCGTCATCGCGGGAAAGAGCCGCCGCGCCTCGGGCACCGAGCCGATCCCGCGCCGGATCACCTGCGGCGTGCCGAGGCCGAGCAGGGATTCGCCGTCGAAGCGCACTTCGCCCGAGCGCGGCTTGAGCAGGCCCAGCACCACCTTCATCGTGGTCGACTTGCCGCTCGCGTTGCCGCCGAGCAGGCTCACGATCTGGCCGCGGCGCACCTCGAGGTCCAGATCGAAGTGCGCCTGGACCGGGCCGTAGAAGCTGTTGATCTTCCGGAGCTCGAGCAAGGGTTGCTCGCCCGCCCGCTGAACAGGCGCGACGGAACGTTCGGGCTGCGCATCGTCCCCGCCCTCGTGCCAGAGCGGCGCGGGCGGAAGCCCCGTTCGTGCGACCGTGGCGATCATGCCGCCACCGCGGCCCGCTCGCCCACCTGGCGATGGCCCAGGTAGGCCTCGATCACGGCCGGGTCGTTGCGCACCGCGTCCGGCAGGCCTTCGGCGATCTTGCGACCGTCGTCGAGCACCACCACGCGGTCGGAAAGCTGCATCACGAGGTCGAGCTTGTGCTCGATCAATAGGATGCTCTGGCCCCGCACCTTGAGCGTGCGGATGATCTGCAGCATCTCGGCGGTCTCGCTTTCGTTCATGCCTGCGGTCGGCTCGTCGAGCAGCAGGAGCCGCGGCTTCAGCGCCAGCGCGCGGGCGATCTCGACGCGGCGCCGGTTCGCGTACGAGAGGCTGTGGGCCGGGTGGTCGATGCGCGGCTGCAGGCGCTCGCCGAAGAGCGCGATGATCGCGAGCGCCTCGGCGCGCAGGCGCTCCTCTTCACGCCGCACCGAAGGCGGCTGCAACAGCGCGAGCGCGAGCTCGGCCAGCGCCGGCAGGCCCGGCACGCCGCCCATGCGCGGCTTGACCGCGCGCAGCCGTGTGTGCGCGCCGACCAGCACGTTGTCGAGCACCGTGAGGTTGGCAAACACGCGGCCGTGCTGGAAGGTGCGCGCGAGGCCGCGCTGCGCGAGCTTCGGCGCGGGCCAGCCCGTGACGTCCTCGCCCTCGAAAAGCACCCGGCCCGCGTCCGGCTGGTCGAGCCCGGTGACGAGGTTGAAGAGCGTGGTCTTGCCCGCGCCGTTGGGGCCGATCACGCTGACCAGCTCGCCCTCCTCCACGCGCAGGTCGACCGCATCCACCGCGGTGAGTCCGCCGAAGCGCCGCGTGAGGCCGCCGACTTCAAGCAGCGACGGCATCGGCTTCCTTCGCGGGCGCGGCCTTCTTGCCGACCCGCTTCACCTCGGCGCGGATGGTCTGCGGATTGCGCAGCAGGTTGAGGATCGGGCAGTTGCGCTCGACCGCCTCGAAGAGCGCGTTGATGTCCTCCTGCGAGGCCGGCGAGTCGATGTGCACCGTGTAGCCGATCTCGTGCGGCCAGATCGGCGTCGCCTCGTGGCCGGGCCGGCCGCCGCGCGGATCGATGAGCCCGGTCACCTCGACTTCGAGGCTGTCCAGCGGCACCTGCCGCTCGGCCGCCTGGATCAGGAAGATGTGCGTGACGCAGGTGCCCAGCACGCCGAGCTGCAGCTCGGGCGAGCTGGGGCCCAGGTTGTAGCCCGCGAAGTCCGGTGGGCTGTCGCTGATCACCTGGTGGTCGCGGATGCGCAGCCGCCGCACGCCGCTGCGGCCCTCGGCGCGCACGTGCGCCTTCAGCTGCAGCGGCTGCGCCGTGCCGGCGTCGATGGCGGCGTTGCGCCCGAGCACGGCGGCACGCTTCTCGGCGAGGTAGTCGTTGAGGTGGCTCATGGTGTGTGTCCTTGTGGAGTCGTTCAAACGGTGCCCAGCAAACCTTGCGGGCGGAAGCGGATCAGCAACAACAGCGCGACGCCGTAGATCAGCATCCGGTACTCCGCCGTCACGCGGAACAGCTCGGGCAGGCTCACCAGCGCGACCGCGCCGAGCAGCGCACCGCTGACGTTCCCGAGCCCGCCGAGGATCACCATCGTCAGCGCGAGGATGGAGATCTGCGAGGTGAAGGTCTCGTGGTTGATGTACGAATAGAGGTGCGCGGTGAAGGCGCCGCTCACGCCGGCCGCGAAGCCGCCGAAGCCGAAGGCCAGGGCCTTGTAGCGGTCGGGGCTCACGCCGTACGCCCGCGCGGCGACTTCGTCCTCGCGCACCGCGCGGAAGGTGCGCCCCAGGTGCGAGCGCAACAGGCGCCACTGCAGCAGGGCCAGCAGCACCATCGCGCCGAACGAGGCCCAGTAGAAGACATTGTTCGACGAGGCGTCGCGCCCGAAGAGCGACAGCGGCGGAATGCCGGACACGCCGATCGGACCGCGTGTGAGGCTCTCCCAGTTGAGGATGGTGAGCCCCACGATCTCGCCGATGCCCAGCGTCGCAATCGACACGTAGTGCCCGCGCAGCCGGAACGCCGGGAAGATCAGCGCGGTGCCGATCACCGAGGTCAGCAGGCCCGCGAGCACGATGCCGGTACCCACAGGCAGGTGCAGGTCGAGCACGAGCAGCGACGATGCGTAGGCACCGATCGCGAGCAGCCCGGCGTGGCCGAGCGAGATCTGCCCGATGGTGCCGGCCACCAGCGTGAGGCTCAGCGCCAGCGCGGCATAGAGCCAGGAGTTGGTGAGCGTCTGCAGCACGTAGGGCGAGGGGTCGAAAAGCGGCAGCGCCGCCGCGGCCACGAAGAGCGCGAGCAGCACGCGGCGCGGCACCTGCCACGGCTTGCTCGGCGCGATGAAGGTGCCGGTGAGCGGCTCGGGCGGCAGCGCGCGCTTGCGGCCGAAGAGGCTGTTGGGCCTCCACACCAGGATGACCAGCAGCAGCGCGAAGGCGAAGAGATTGCGGTAGGGCGTGCCCAGCAGCGCGACGCCGTAGCTCTCGATCAGGCCGAGCAGCAGGCTGCCGACGATCGCCCCCGGCACGTTGCCGACGCCGCCCACCACGGTCGCGACCACGCCCTTGAGCGTGGCCTGGAAGCTCATCGCCGGGCTGATGTTGTTGTAGTACATGCCCACCAACAGGCCCGAGAGACCGCCGAGGGCCGACGCGATCGCGAACACCGCCTGGTTCACGCGGTTCACGTCGACGCCCATCTGCTGCGCGGCGTCGCGGTCCTGCGCCGTGGCGCGCACCGCCCAGCCGAGCTTGGTGAAGCGCAGGAAGCCGAAGAGCACCGCCGCGGTCGCGAGACCGATGCCGGCGATCAGCAGGTCGAGCGCGCCGATGGTGCCGCTGCCGATCGCGAGCCGCCAGTCGGGCAGCTGCGTCGTCAGTGCGCGCGGGTCGGGACTGAAGACGAGCTGCACCAGGATGTCGAGCACGAAGCTGATGCCGATGGTCGCCAGGAGCGGCGCGATGCGTGCCGCGCCCTGCAGCGGACGCAGGCCCACGCGCTCGATCAGCATGCCCAGCGCCCCGGCGCCGAGCACCACGAGCAGGATGGTGATCGGCAGCGGCGTGCGCAGCCAGGTGATGGAGGCCCAGCCGATGTAGGCCCCGACCGTGTAGACCGAGCCGTGCGCAAAATTGATGAGGTGCGAGACGCCGAAGATCAGCGCCAGCCCGACCGCCAGCAACGCATAGATGTTGCCGATGATCAGGCCGTTGACCGTGTAGTCGAAGAAGGAGGTGAACGAGAAGTTCATGCCGCAGCCGAGGGCCGTGCGCTCAGCGCGCCGAGACCACGGCAGGCTTCCCGTCGCCGAGCGCCCACTTGCCGTCCTTCACCACCAGGTCGACGCTCTTCACGCCGATCACGCGCCGCGTGTCGGCATCGAAGTTGGCCTTGCCGAAGACCACGCTCGGGATGTCCTTGATCTTGTAGAACGCATCGCGCACGGCCTTGCGGTCGCCGTTGGGTCCCGCGTGGCGCAGCGCGGCAGCGGCATAGACGACCGCGTCGTAGGCATAGGCGTTGAAGGCGTCCGGCTCCTTGCCGTACTTGGCGCGGAAGCGCTTGACGAAGTCCTGCACTTCCGCCCGTGGCTCGTCGGGAAAGAAGGACGTGTTGGTGTAGATGCCGTTCACCGCGGCGCCCCCGAGCTCGATGAACTTCGGCGAGTAGACCGAGCCGCTCGCGGCAATCGGCTGCCTGAGGCCGACGTTGCGCACCTGGCTCGCGATCAGCGCACCGTCGGGATAGTAGGAAATCAGCACCACGCCGTCGGGATTCGCGTCGCGCACGCGCACCAGGGTCGAGCGGAAATCCTTCTCGTCCGGCTGGTAGCCCTCGGTGATCGCGACCTGCGCGCCGCGTGCCTCGGCCGCCCTCACGAACACGTCGCGGCTGGTACGGCCCCAGTCGGTGTTGAGGTAGAGCACGGCAACGCGCTTGAAGCCGAGCGTCTTGACCGCGAGGTCGGCCAGGAGCGGCTGCGCATCGGCCTGACTGATCGACGGGCTCCAGATGAAGTCGCCGCCCTTGGTGAAGTCAGGGTGCGAATTCGTGAAGCCGAGTTGCACCAGACCGGCGCGCTGGTAGATCGGAGACGCCGCCATCGATGCCGGGCTTGAGAAGTCGCCGAGCTCGATCTTGATGCGCTTGTCGTTGACGAACTTCTGCGCCAGGCCGACAGCCTGGCGCGGGTCGCTCTGGCTGTCCTCGAAGACGTAGGCGAGCGGCCGGCCCCCGATGCCGCCGTTGGCGTTGACGTCGTCGAGCGCGAGGTCGAAGCCGGCCTTCCACTGCGCGCCGTACTGGGCATTCTGGCCGGTGAGCGGGCCGCTCACGCCGAACCAGACGGGCTCGCCCGCGGCCGGCGCGGCGATGGAAAGTGCAGGCGCCAGCAGCAGGGCAGCAGCGGCGAGGCGAAGGAAAGTTTGACGATGCAGCATGTGCGTGCGCTCCAGCGAGACGGGAAGCCCACGATTCTTGAGGCGTGCGCGCGGCTTGGAAACGAAGAAAAAGGCACACGCTTGCTCGCATTCCGAATATCGCCACGCCGGTGCGGCCGGCACGATTCGACTCACCCTCGCGCATATCGATGCACGTTTTCGTTCCTTCCCTCGCCACCGCGTCTGCGGCAGCATCGACACGGCAAACCGAACCGAAAGGACTGGGCATGAGATTTCTCGTGGTGGGCGCCGGCGCCCTGGGCGGCTACTTCGGCGGCCGCTTGCTCGCGGCCGGCGAGGACGTGACCTTCCTGCTGCGGCCCGCGCGGGCCGTGCAGCTCGCCGCCACCGGGCTGTCGATCCGCAGCCCCGTGGGTGACCTGCACCTGCCCTCGCCCGCGAGCGTGCTCGCTCACCGAATCAAGGCGCCCTTCGATGTCGTGATCGTCGGCTGCAAGGCCTATGACCTGGACGAGACCCTCGCCGCGTTCGCGCCGGCCGTCGGCCCCGACACCGTCGTGCTGCCGCTCCTGAACGGCCTGCGCCACATCGACCGCCTGAGCGAGCGCTTCGGCCGCCGGCGCGTGCTCGGCGGCCTCGGCATGATCTCCGCGACGCTGGCCGCCGATGGCACCGTGCGGCACCTGGGGCAGGACCACACGCTGGTCTTCGGCGAGCTCGACGGCGGGCGCTCGGCGCGCGTCGACGCCATCGCGCAAGCCTTCGCACGCGCCAATTTCGACGGCCGCCCGAGCGAATCCATCCTGCAGGCGATGTGGGAGAAATGGGCGCTCATCGCCGCGCTCGCCGGCATCACCACGCTCATGCGCGCGAGCGTCGGCGACATCGTGGAGGCCGGCGCGCAGCAGCTCGCGCTCGACCTCTTCGCCGAATGCGCGCGCATCGCCGCGCACAACGGCTTCGCGCCGAGTCCCGCGGCGATCCAGCGCGGCCGCGCGACGCTCACCGCGGCAGGCTCGCCGATCACCGCGTCGATGGCCAAGGACATCGCGCGCGGCGCGCCGACCGAGGCCGACCACATCCTCGGCGACCTGCTGCGCCGCGGGCGCTGGTCGACCGCCGACACCGTGCTGCTGCCGGTGGCGTACGCGAACCTGAGGAGCTACGAGGCGCGGCGCGCCCGCGAATGCGGCGTGCCGCGCGCCAGCGAACTGCTGGCCGCCTGAGTGGCGGCAGCGCGCGTGCTCAGACCGCGCCCAGCGCCTGGTCCAGATCGGCGCGTAGATCGTCGATGTGCTCGATCCCGACCGACAGGCGCACCGTGTCTTCCGAAACGCCGGCCCGCGCCAGTTCCTCGGGCGACAGCTGCCGGTGCGTGGTCGACGCGGGATGCGTGGCGAGCGAGCGCACGTCGCCGATGTTCACCAGCCGCGTGAAGAGCTTCAGCGCATCGAGGAAGCGCGCACCTGCGGCGCGCGCGTCGCCTCCCTTGCTGTCGAGGCCGAAGGTCAGCACGCCGCTGGCCTTGCCGCCCAGGTACTTCTTCGCCAGCGCGTGGTCCGGGTGCTCTTCGAGGCCGGCGTAGTTGACCCACCTCACCGCCTTGCTCGTCTGCAGGTGCCGGGCGACAGCCAGAGCGTTGTCGCTGATGCGATCGACGCGCAGCGCCAGCGTCTCGATGCCCTGCAGGATCAGGAAGGCGTTGAAGGGCGAGATCGCCGCGCCCGTGTTGCGCAGCGGCACCACGCGCGCACGGCCGATGTAGGCCGCCGGGCCCAGCGCCTCGGTATAGACCACGCCGTGGTAGCTCACGTCGGGTTCGTTCAGGCGCCGGAAGCGCTGCTTGTGCTCGGCCCAGGGGAACTTGCCCGAGTCGACGATCGCGCCGCCGATACTGGTGCCGTGGCCGCCGAGGTACTTGGTGAGCGAGTGCACGACGATGTCGGCGCCGTGCTCGATCGGGCGGCTCAGGTACGGCGAAGGCACGGTGTTGTCGACGATCAGCGGCACGCCGTGGCGGTGCGCGATCTCGGCGATGGCTGCGATGTCGGTGACGTTGCCGGCCGGGTTGCCGAGCGACTCGACGAACACGGCCTTGGTCAGGTCGTCGATCAGCTTCTCGAAGCTCAGCGGATCGCGGTGATCGGCAAAGCGCGTCGTGATCCCGAACTGCGGCAGCGTGTGCGCGAACAGATTGTAGGTGCCGCCGTAGAGCGCGGTGCTCGAGACGATGTTGTCGCCGGCCTCGGCGATGGTCTGGATCGCGTAGGTGACCGCCGCCTGCCCCGAGGCCACGGCGAGCGCGGCGATGCCGCCTTCGAGCGCCGCCACGCGCTGCTCGAGCACGTCCTGCGTCGGGTTGTTGATGCGGCTGTAGATGTTGCCGGGCACCTTGAGGTCGAACAGGTCGGCGCCGTGCTGCGCGCTGTCGAAGGCGTAGGCCACGGTCTGGTAGATCGGCGGCGCGACGGCGCGGGTCGTCGGCTCGGGCGAGTAGCCGGCATGCACCGACAGGGTTTCGAATTTCCAGTTGTTCGACATGGTCGTTGTGTCCGAAGAGGTGTCACCAGGAATGCGCGAGGGAGGCCACGGCCGCAGCGCGATTGCGCCGCAGGACGCGGACCGGTACGTAGCCGTGCGGTGCGCGGCGCGCCACCTCGCGCGGCGAGGCCGGCGCGATGCGCCAGACGGACGCCGTCCGTGCGAGCACGCGGCGGGCGTTCTCCGCAGGCGTGGGTCCGGCCGTGCGGGGGGGCGCGAGCGCCAGGGTCATGCGATGCCGGCCGCGGCCGCGGCCGCAGCCGCGGCGATGGCAGCGGCTGCGGCGGTCTTGAGCAGTCGCCGGCGGGGAAGATCGGTGAGGGTCATGGAGCGTGCGGACTTCGGTGGTGCTTCAGGCAGCCGCAGCGGGCCGCGGTGTCGCCGTGGCGGCCTTCGCGCGGCGCGCATCGACGCTCCACGGACCGGCGCCGGCAGCGGCGATGTAGAGGAACACGAACGAGAAGAGCACCGCCGCCTCGCCCTGGTTCAGGGAAGGCGCGAGCACATAACCCTTGGTCGCGTGGCCGAGAAAATAGGCGAAGGCCAGCAGGCCCGAGAGAACGAATGCCGTCGGGCGTGTGAAGAGGCCGACCAACAGCAGCGCACCCCCGACCAGCTCCAGCACACCGGCAACGCCGAGCAAGGACAGGAGCTGAAGGTTGTCGAAATAGGCCACGTGAGGAAAGCGCAGCAGCTTGGCCGACCCGTGCTGGATCAGCAGGAAGGCGGAGATGATGCGCAGCACGGAGAGCGTGCGCGGCGCCAGGAGTTCGGGATTGCGGAATGCCATGAAGAGCCTATCGACGAAGTGGTGTGAAGGGAAAGGGCCGCGAAACTCGCAGCGACGACCTGGGCGGATTCTGCGGATACGGCATGCGCTTCCCTACGAATGAATGCGAGTTTGCAGATGCGGTTTCCGTTGGGTCCGCAGCGTCGCGCACCGCCCGGACGGCCGGGTCATAAGCATCGAAACAATCGGTCTTTGGCAAGGTGATCGGCGCTCGCGTACAAGGTGGTCCATGCCGACGACCCGCCAACTCAAGCTGGGCGCCTTCATGCGCCCCGTCAGCATCCACACGGGTGCCTGGCGCTACCCCGGCGCCTTCGCCGACGCCAACTTCAACTTCGCGCACCTCAAGCGCTTCGCGCAGACGCTGGAGCGCGCGCGCTTCGACGCCTTCTTCATGGCCGATCACCTGGCCGTGCTCAACATGCCGATCGAGGCGCTCAAGCGCAGCCACACCGTGACCTCGTTCGAGCCGTTCACGCTGCTTTCGGCGCTGAGCCAGGCGACGTCGCACATCGGCCTCGTGGCCACGGCATCGACGACCTTCGACGAGCCCTTCCACATCGCGCGTCGCTTCGCGTCGCTCGACCACCTGAGCCAGGGGCGCGCGGGCTGGAACGTCGTCACCACCTCCAATCCGGACGCCGCGCTGAACTTCGGGCGCGACGACCACATGCCGCACGACGAGCGCTACGCCCGGGCACGGGAGTTCTACGACGTGGTGACCGGCCTGTGGGACAGCTGGGCCGACGATGCCTTCGTGCGCGACGCCGCGAGCGGCCTCTACTTCGATCCGGCGAAGCTGCACACGCTCGACCACAAGGGGACCTATCTGGCGGTGCGCGGCCCGCTGCACATCGCGCGGCCGGTGCAGGGCTGGCCGGTGATCGTGCAGGCCGGCGCGTCGGAGCCGGGGCGGCAGCTCGCGGCCGAGACGGCCGAAGTGATCTTCGCCGCGCACGGCACGCTGGCCGAAGGCCGCAGCTTCTATGCCGACGTGAAGGGCCGCCTCGCCGCGCTGGGCCGCGAGCGCGATCACCTCAAGATCCTGCCGGCCGCCTTCGTGGTGGTGGGCGATACGGTGGAGGAGGCGCGCGCGATCCGCGCCAGGCTCGACAGCCTCGTGCACTACGAAAGCGCCATCGCCTCGCTCTCCATCGCGCTCGGCGTCGATGCCTCGAAATTCGACCCCGATGCGCCGCTGCCCGCGGTGCCGGAAACGAACGCGAGCAAGAGCGGCCAGCAGCGCGTCATCGCCCTGGCCGAGCGCGAAGGCTTCACGGTGCGCCAGCTCGCGCAGCGCCTGGGCGGCTACGGCGGACTGGCCTTCGTCGGCACCGCGCAGACCATCGCCGACCAGATGCAGCAGTGGCTCGACGAGGAAGGCTCGGACGGCTTCAACATCATGTTCCCGTGGCTGCCCGGCGGGCTCGACGCCTTCGTCGACAAGGTCGTGCCGGAGCTGCAGCGGCGCGGCATCTTCCGGCGCGAGTACGAAGGCACGACGCTGCGCGAGAACCTCGGCCTGCCGCGCCCGGTCAACCGGTTCTTCCCGACGCGGTGAACCCACGATTCGGTCGCATCGATATCTGAAAAACGAATATGCGAGCCGCGCGAGACTCAGATCATTCCCTTATTTGAAAGCAACGAATCGGTAGTTCGCGATCTGAAGACACGCCCCCAGAATCGGCCGCCGAGTGCTGGTCGGCACCGCTCTATTTCGTCTGGGCTCCATGAATTTCCAACAGTTGCGCTCCGTGCGCGAAGCCGTGCGATGCGGCTTCAATCTCACCGAGGCAGCCCATGCGCTGCATACCTCGCAGCCGGGCGTCAGCCGCCAGATCCGTGAACTGGAAGACGAACTCGGCATCGCGCTGTTCGCGCGCGCCGGCAAACGGCTCACCGGTCTGACGGCGCCGGGCGATCACCTGCTGCCGATCATCGAACGCGTTTTGCTCGAGAGCCAGAACCTGCGGCAGGCCGGACAGGAGTTCCTCACGCGAGAGCAGGGTCTGCTCTCCATTGCCGCGACGCACTCGCAGGCACGCTACGCGTTGCCGATGGCGGTGCAGGAGTTTCGCGGCCGCTTCCCCAACGTGCAGCTGCATCTGCGTCAGGGCTCGCCCAAGCAGATCGCGCAGATGCTGCTCGACGGCGAGGCCGATGTCGGCATCGCGACGGAGGCGCTCGGCGACTACCCTCAGCTCGTCGCGCTGCCCTGCTTCCGCTGGACCCACTCGCTGATCACGCTGCCCGGCCACCCGCTGCTCGACGGCCCGCTGACGATCGAGCGCCTGGCCGCCTACCCGCTCGTCACCTACGACAGCGCCTTCACCGGCCGCACGCGCATCGACCAGGCGTTCGTCGAGGCCGGCCTCAAGCCCGACTTCGCCATCACCGCGATGGACGCCGACGTGATCAAGACCTATGTCGAACTCGGCATGGGCGTGGGCATCGTCGCCGGCGTGGCGTTCGAGGCCGAGCGCGACACGCGCTTGCGCGCGGTCGATGCGGGTCATCTCTTCGGCATCAACCTGACGAAGCTCGCGGTACGGCGCGGCGTCTATCTGCGCGCCTTCGTCTACGCCTTCATCGAAGCCTTCGCGCCGACCCTCACGCGTCCCGTGGTCGAGGAAGCCCTCGGCAGCGGCGCGGCCGAGGAGGAGAGCGAACCCCTGAGCGAGGCGGCGCTGGCCCAGCTGCTCGCGCATGCGCCGGGCGCCGGCGGCGCGCCGTCGGCCCAGCATTGAGTCGACCGCCCCGACGGCGGTTCGACGCCTGCGATTCACGACATTCACATCCCAAGGAGATCCCCCGATGAGCGACGACACCCCTTCCTCCATCGACACCAGCATCGGCGAGCTGCGCATCCGGCGCGTGGCCGGCCACATTGGCGGCGAGGTGCAGAACATCCGGCTCGGCGGCGATCTGCCAGCCGAGGTGATCGAGCAACTCGACGCGGCCCTGGTCAAGCACAAGGTGCTGTTCTTCCGCGGCCAGAGGCACCTGGACGACCGCGAGCACCAGGCCTTCGGTGCGCGCTTCGGCCGCACGGTGGCGCATCCGACGGTCCCCTCGCCGCAGGGCACGAAGCTGTTCGAGCTCGATGCGTCCAAGGGCGGCGGCCGGGCCGATTCGTGGCATACGGACGTGACCTTCGTCGATGCGTTCCCGAAGATCTCGATCCTGCGCGGCGTGACCATTCCAGCCTACGGCGGCGACACCGTCTGGGCCAATACGGCGGTGGCCTACGAGCGCCTGCCGACCCATCTCAAACAACTGGCCGACAACCTGTGGGCCGTGCACAGCAACGACTACGACTACGGCGCCGACCGCGTGCAGGTCGAGGAAGAACGCCTGCGCCACCATCGCAACGTCTTCGTCTCGGCCGTCTACGAGGCCGAGCATCCGGTGGTGCACGTTCATCCGATTTCGGGCGAGCGGGCGCTGCTGCTGGGCCATTTCGTCAAGAAGCTGGTCGGCCTGTCGAGCACCGAGTCGGCGCGCATTTTCGAGCTGCTGCAGAACCGCGTGACGCGGCTGGAGAACACCGTGCGCTGGAGCTGGCAGCAGGACGATGTCGCGATCTGGGACAACCGCGCCACGCAGCATTTCGCGATCAACGACTACGGCAAGCAATCGCGCCTGGTGCGCCGCGTCACCGTGCGCGGCGAACCTGCGGTGGCGCTGGACGGCCAGCGCAGCCGCACCCGCAGCCGGCCCGAGGCGACCAACGACGCGCGCATCGACGAAGTCATTTCCGCCACCGCCTGAACCTCATTCCTCCCATGACACACGAACTCTCCGCCCACGACCGTCGACGCCGCGGCCTGCTCCAGGCCGGTGCCGCACTCGGCGCGACCGCCTTGCTCCCCGGCCTTGCGGCGGCGCAAGCCGGCGCCAAGAAGTTCGCCGGCGTGACGCTCAACGTCTCGACCTTCAGCGCCGCCTATCCGAAGCTGCTGCAGCAGTGGCTGCCCGAGTTCGAGGCGCTCACCGGCGCCAAGGTGAACTTCGACGCGCCCTCCTTTCCGGTCTACAACCAGCGCGCCGACCTCGAGCTCTCGACCAAGGGCTCCGCCTACGACGTGGTCAACGTCACCTTCATCTATTCGAGCCGCTGGATCAATTCGGGCTGGCTCACGCCGCTCGACGACTACATCAAGAACCCCAACCTCACACCGGCCGATTGGAACGTCAACGATTTCCTGCCCGGCGCCCGCGCGCCGGAGACCGGCCGCGACGGCAAGCTCTACGGCATTCCCTGGACCGCGGAGGCACTGCTGACCGCGTCCTCGCGCTTCGACCTGGTCGAGAAGGCCGGGCTCGCCTTCCCCGACACCACCGACGACCTCGTCAAGGTGCTGCGCGCGGTCAACAAGAAGGAGCGCGTGGCCGGCTTCGTCGCCGACAACCACTACGGATGGACCTTCGTGCCCTACCTGCACGCCTTCGGCGGCGACGTGTTCCGCAAGGCGCCCGACGACCTGTTCCCGACGCTCGACACGCCCGAAGCCATCGCCGCGGGCGAGTACTACGCCAACCTGCTGAAGGAGTTCGGCCCCGACGGCGCGATCACCTACCAGCCCGATCAGGTGACACAGGCGCTCAAGCTCGGCCGCGTCAACTTCACCGATGCGGGCCAGCTCCACCTGGCCCAGCTCGGCGACCCCGCGACCAGCAAGACGATCAAGACCGTCAAGTTCGGCCTGGTGCCGAAGGGCCCGGCCGGCCGCTTCCCGGGCACCGCCGTGCACGGGCTCGGCATTCCGGTCGGCTCGAAGCAAAAGGAAGCCGCCTGGGCCTTCATCCAGTGGGCGCTGAGCAAGCAGACCACCGGCAAGGCGGTCGCGGCCGGCTACGGCTCGCCGGCGCGGCGCTCGGACATCGACTCCGCGACCTTCCGCAGCAAGCAGGTGATCAACGGCAGCGACCTGGCCAAGCTCTCGCTCGACTCGATCGAACTCGCCGCCAAGAGCGGGCACATGAAGTACCGCACGGTGTCGGTCTACCCGCAGATCGACCAGCAGCTGAACAAGGCGATCGAGCTGATCGCGAGCGGGCAGTTGTCGGCGAAGCAGGCCTTCCAGCAGGCGCAGGCCAACTCGATCGCGGAGCTCAAGCGCGCGGGCGCGAAGCTCTGAGGGCGCAGGCTTGGCGCATGCGATGACTGCCGACGGCTGGCAGCGAACGGGCTGGCAGAACGAGCGGCGTCGCGCCTTTCTGCTTGGCCTCACGCCCTCGCTCGTCGTCCTGCTGCTGATCACGCTGGTGCCGGCGGCCGCGCTGCTGGTGGCGAGCTTCACGCCGCTGCAACTCACGGACCCGTCCGGCACCTTCCGCTTCGACGATCCGCTGGTGAACTACCGGCAGCTGCTGCACGACGACCGCTTCCTCGCGTCGATCGCGGTGCAGCTGAAGCTCTCGGCTTCCAGCGTCGCGCTGCAGCTCGGTGTCGGCCTCGGCCTCGCGCTGTTGCTGAACGGCAAGTCGCGCGTGCTCGAAGGCGCGCGCACGGTGTTCCTGATCCCGATGGTGCTGCCGCCGATTGTGGTCGCGTTGATCTGGAAGATCATGTACACGCCCGACGTGAGTCCGATCCACCGCACGCTCGAAGCGATCGGCTTGCCGGTGCGCTCGCTGATCGCCGACCCCGACACCGCCCTGTGGGCGATCTCGCTGGCCGACACCTGGCAGTGGTTCCCCTTCACGATGCTGATGGTGCTCGCGACGCTGCAGATGATCCCCGACGATCCGCTCGAGGCCGCGACGCTGGAAGGCGCGAGCCGCTGGCAGCTGTTCCGCTACATCGTGTTCCCCTACATCCGGCCCGTGCTCGTCGTGTGCGCGCTGTTCCGGCTCATCGACAGCTTCAAGGCCTTTCCGCTGATCTACGTGCTGACCAACGGCGGGCCGGGCAGCGTGACCGAGGTCACCAACTACTACGGCTTCATCCAGGCCTTCAATTTCTCCTACTGGGGTTACGCGAGCGCGATCGCGACCGTGATGCTGGCGGGTGTGTTCGTGTTGAGCTGGCTGGTCGGCAGACTGGGATGGAGCGACCATGACAAGCGCTAGCCCCGCATGGGGCATGGAGTCCCTCGAAGTCGCGCACGACGAGGGCGTCGTTCCAGACGTCGTGCGCGCCGCGAGCCCGCGCCGCTCCTGGCTCTCGCGCCACGGCCGAACGCTCACCGTAGCCGTGCTGCTGCTGGTCGTGCTCTCGCCCTTCCTGTGGCTCGTGCAGCTGGCCTTCCGCCCGGCGGCCGACATCTTCGAGGACAGCCTGCTGTTCACGCCGACCTTCGACGGATTCATCAGCCTGCTACAAGGCAACTTCCTCAAGTCCTTCGGCAACAGCCTGCTCGTGAGCACGCTGTCCGCCGGCTTCTCGCTGCTGATCGGCGTGCCCGCGGCCTATGCGCTCACGCGCTGGCAGTTCAAGGGCCGCGACCGCATCGCGCTGTGGATCCTGGTGACGCGCATGGCGCCGCCCATCGCGTTCACGATTCCGTTCTTCCTAGCCTACCAGTACCTCGGCCTGCAGGACACGGTGATCGGCCTGGCCATCGTCTACCTGACCTTCAACCTGGCCATCGTCATCTGGCTCATGCAGACCTTCTTCGAGGCGGTGCCCGCGTCGCTCGAAGAAGCGGCCTGGATGGACGGCTGCGGCATCTGGCAGGCCTTCTGGCGCGTGTCGCTCCCGCTCACCGCGCCGGGCCTCGCGGCCACCGCGGTGCTGTGCTTCATCTTCTCGTGGAACGACTTCTTCTACGCGCTCATCCTGACCCGCACCAACGCCATCACCGCGCCGGTGGCGATCGTCAACTTCCTGCAGTACGAAGGCTGGGAGTGGACCAAGATCGCCGCCAGCGGAACCCTCGTGATGTTTCCGGTCGTGGTGTTCACGGTGCTCGTTCGCAAGTACCTGGTGCGCGGCCTCACGGCCGGCAGCATCAAGGACTGACCGCTTCTCTTCATCCAGGACCTCCATGGCTTCCATCACCATCCGCGACCTCGCCAAGGATTTCGGCAGCACGCCCGTCATCCGCGGCATCGACATCGACATCGGCGACGGCGAGTTCGTCGCGCTGGTCGGTCCGTCGGGCTGCGGCAAATCGACGCTGCTGCGCATGATTGCCGGCCTGGAAACCGTCGACGCGGGGGAGATCCTGCTCGGCGATCGGCGCATCAACGACGTGGCGCCACGCGAGCGCGATGTCGCGATGGTGTTCCAGAACTACGCGCTCTATCCGCACATGACGGTCGAAGAGAACCTCGGCTTCGGCCTGAAGATCCAGGGACTGCGCGCCCCCGACATCGCGCGCCGCGTCGAGCAGGCGGCGGAGACGCTGGGCCTGGACCAGCTGCTGCGCCGCCGCCCGCGTCAGCTCTCGGGCGGCCAGCGCCAGCGCGTCGCGATGGGACGCGCCATCGTGCGCCAGCCGCAGGCCTTCCTGTTCGACGAACCCTTGTCGAACCTCGACGCCAAGCTGCGCGTGCAGATGCGCACCGAGATCAAGGCCCTGCACCAGCGTCTGGGCACCACCACGGTCTACGTCACGCACGACCAGGTCGAGGCGATGACCATGGCCGACCGCATCGTCGTGCTGAAGGACGGACGCGTCGAACAGGTCGGCGCGCCGCTCGAGCTCTACGACCGGCCGCGCAACGCCTTCGTGGCGGGCTTCATCGGCTCGCCGGCGATGAACTTCATCCGCGGGCGCCTGCAGCTCGACGGCACACCCTACGTGCTGACCGACGACGGCCTGCGCCTGCCGCTGGCTTCCGCATCGCGCGGATCGCACGGCGACCGCGTGCTCTACGGCGCGCGCCCGGAACATTTCACGATCGATCCGAGCCGAGGGCTTTCGGCCGACGTGATCGTGGTCGAGCCCACGGGCGCCGAAACGCAAGTCGCACTGCGCCTGGGCGGCCAATCGGTCATGGCCGCGTTTCGCGACCGCGTCGGTGCACGGCCCGGCGACCGGTTGGCGCTGTGGCCGGTGGCGGCCGAGGCGCACCTGTTCGATGCAGCAGGCGGCGAGCGCCTCAACTGAGGCGAAGAAGCTTTTCTCCGACGAGAGATCCGCAGCGCGCGGCTAGCGCCTGAACTGCGCGCCGGCGTGGCGCTCGGGCAGGTGGTCGGACGCGCCGAAGAGCTTCCTGCGCAGACTGCCCTCCGCGTACGAGGTCTTGTAGACGCCGCGTTGCTGAAGCTCCGGCACGATCAGGTCGACGAAGTCCTCGTAGCTCTCCGGCACGACCGTGCGGCTCAGGTTGAAGCCGTCCACCCCGGTTTCGTCGATCCACGATTGCAGTTCGTCGGCCACGTGCGCGGCATCGCCCACGATCGCCGGGTAGCGCCCGCCGAGCTCGAAGAGTTCCAGCAACTGTCGGCGGGTCCAGCCGTGCTGCTCGGCGGTGCGCGCCGCCGACTCGATCGCGTTTGTCTGGCCGTAGGCGATCGGCTCGTCGAGGTCGTAGCGCGCGTAGTCCACGCCGGTGCTGGCCGCGAAATGTGCGAGGCCTGCTTCGCGGCTGGCGTAGCGCTTGTAGTCTTCGTACTTCTCGCGTGCTTCCTTCTCGGTGCGGCCCGTCACCACCGCGGTGCCGACGAACACCTTCACGTCGTCCGCCCGCCGGCCGGAACGCACCAGTTGTTCGCGCAGCGAATCCACGCTCTTGCGCGCGGACGCCTTGTTCGGCGGCGAGATGAAGACGCACTCGGCATGCCGCCCGGCGAAGCGCTGGCCGCGGCCCGAGCTGCCGGCCTGGAACAGCACCGGCGTGCGCTGCGGCGACGGTTCGGCCAGGTGGTAGCCGTCCACCTGGTAATAGCGGCCCTGGTGACGCACCTTGTGCACCTTCGCCGGGTCCGCGTAGACGCGCGCGGCCTTGTCGCGCCGCACCGCGCCCTCCTCCCAGCTGCCTTCCCACAGCTTGTAGAGCAGCTCCAGGTACTCGTCGGCACGGTCGTAGCGCTCGTCGTGCGCGATCTGCTGCGAAAGGCCCATCGCGCGCGCGGCGCTGTCGAGGTAGCCGGTGACGATGTTCCAGCCGATGCGCCCGCGCGTGAGATGGTCCAGTGTCGAGAAGCGCCGCGCCAGCAGGTAGGGCTGCTCGTAACTGAGGTTGACCGTCACGCCGAAGCCGAGATGCTGCGTGACTGCGGCCATCGCCGACACCAGCAGCAGCGGATCGTTCACCGGAAGCTGGATCGATTCGCGCAGCGTCACGTCGACGTTGTGCTGGTAGATGTCGTAGACGCCCACGATGTCGGCGATGAACAGGCCGTCGAACAGGCCGCGCTCCAGCGTGCGCGCGATGCCGGTCCAGTGCTCGAGCGTGTTGTACTCTGTGGAGCGGTCGCGCGGATGGGTCCACAGGCCGTGGTTGATGTGGCCCACGCAGTTCATGTTGAACGCGTTGAGCAGGATCTCTTTCTTCCGGGTCATGGGCTGCGATCAGAAGGCCGGCACCACGCCGCCCGCGAAAGTCTTGACGATGAAATCGCGCACCTCCTCGGTCTGGTAGGCCTTGACCAGCTGCTGCACCCAGGGCTGGTCCTTGTCCTGTTCGCGCACCGCAATCAGGCAGGCATAGGGGCCGTCCTTGTCCTCGACCAGGATGCCGTCGCGCACGGGGTTGAGGCCGGCCTTGTTGGCATAGTCGGCGTTGACAGCCGAGGCGTCGGTGTCGTCGAGCGTGCGCGGCAGCTGCGCGGCCTCGATCTCGACGAAGCGGAACTTCCGCGGGTTCTCTGTGATGTCGCGCGGCGTGGCGTTGATGCCCGCGATCGGGTCGATGCCGCTCTTGAGCTTGATGGCGCCGGCCTTCTGCAGCAGCAACAGCACCCGGCTCTCGTTGGACGGATCGTTGGGGATCGCAATGCTCGCGCCTTCGGGCAGGTCCTTGAAACTCTTGTACTTCCGGGAGTAAATCGCAATCGGCCCGATCCAGGTGCGGCCGAAACCGACGATCTTGTAGCCGCGCGAGCGCACCTGTGCCGCGAGAAAGGGCCGGTGCTGGAAGCTGTTGGCGTCCAGGTCGCCGGCATCGAGCGCGGCATTGGGCCGGCTGTAGTCGGTGAAGGGCACGATCTGGATCTTGAGGCCGTAGTCGCGCTCTGCCACCTTCTTCACGACCTCGAAGGTCTGCTCGTGCGGGCCGGTGGTGACGCCGACCTTCAGCAGCTTCGTCGTGCCGGGCTGCTCCTTGAGTGCGGCGTGCAACGGCAGGCCCGCGGCGGCGAGCGCGCCGGCCGAACCGATCTGCAGGATGCGGCGGCGCGAAGCGGATGCCGATCGCGCCAGGTTGGAAATGGTCATCAGGACTCCTTGAAGATGAAATGCCGGCGAGTCACAGCGCCCCGTGCCGCGGCGGCAGGCGGTCGTTGAGGTAGTAGTTGCCGACGGCGTGGTATTTCCAGCGCACCGGATCGTGCAGCGTGTGCGTGCGCGCGTTGCGCCAGAAGCGATCCAGGCCCAGGTCGTCGAGCGTGGCGGCCGTGCCCGCGAGCTCGAAGAGGCGCGTGCTGGCGTCGAGCGAAGCGGTGGTGGTGCGCACGCGTGCCTCGGCCACCGTGATGGAGGCCTCGGCCACGCTGCGCTCGTCGGGCGCGCGCTGTGCCGCGTCGACGATGCGCCCGGCGCGCCGCACCAGCGCCTCGGCCGCGCGCAGGTGCACCGCCACTTCGCCGACCTGCTGGATGGCGAGCGGGTCCTCGCTGGCACGCTCGACCTTGGCGTCGATCCACGGCCGCGAACGCTCGCGCACGAAAGGCAGGGTGGCCTCGAAGGCGCCGCGGCCGATGCCCAGATCGATCGCTGCGTGGAGCAGCTGCGCGAACGGCCCGATGGTCGTGGGCCGCTCGAAGGAGGCGAGAAAAGGAACCACCCATTGCGCTTCGACGCGCACGCCGTCGAACGAGACCGACCCGCTGCCGGTGACGCGCTGGCCGAAACCGTCCCAGTCGTCCGTGATGGCGACACCTTCGGCATCGCGCGGCACGAAGGCCAGGTAGCTCACGTGCCGGCCGCCCTCCGCGGCCATCACCAGCGTGGGAATCCAATGCGCGTAGAGCGCGCCGGTGCAATAGAACTTGCGGCCGTCGACGCGCCAGGCCTCGCCGTCGCGCGTGAGCCGCGTGCGGCGCTGGAAGTCCTTGTGCCCGATCTCAGCGAGCGCGTTGCCGAAGCGCTCGCCGGCCAGCACGCGGCCGTAGAAGAAGCGCCGCTGCGCCGCGCTGCCGCCCACGCGCAGCACCTCGAGCGCGTAGTAGTGGTTCTGCGGGATCTGGCCGAGCGATCCGTCGGCCGCCGAGATAGTCGCCACCACCTCGGCCAGCGTTTCGTTCGACACACCCGCGCCGCCGTGTTCGCGCGGCACGGTGATGCCCCACAGGCCGCTGGCCGTGAAGGCCTCGAGCTCGTCCCAGGGCAGGCGGCGCTCGCGGTCGCGCAGGGCGGCCCCGCGGGCGAAGTCGGCCGCCAGGCGGCGCGCGACGGCGATGGCGTGGGCGTCGTCGTGGATCAGCTCGGGTGTGCGGGTTGGGGTCGCGGCCTCCAACGGCGCAGGAGAAAGGATCAGGGCCATGCTTCAGTTCCAGGAATGCCGCGGGGGCAGGATGCCGTTGAGGTGGTAGTTGCCGATCAGGTGCGCCTTCCAGCGCACCGGGTCGTGCAGCGTGTGGGTGCGCGCATTGCGCCAGTGCCGGCCGAGGTTGTGCTGCGCACGCGTGGCAGACGAGCCGGCCAGCTCGAACAGCTTCTCGCTCGCCTCCAGCGCGATCTGCGTGGTCAGCACCTTGGCCTCGGCCACGGCCACCGAGGCGCGGGCGCTGGATTCGGCGGTCAGCGGCTGTGTGGCCATCTCGTCGAACGCGCGCCCGGTTTCCAACAGCACCGCGTGCGCGGCGTGCAGGTCGATCTGCAGGCGGCCGACGTCCTGGATGATGTAAGGATCGTCGGCGGCGTGTTCGAGTCCCGAGTCGACCCAGGGCCGCGCACGCTCGCGCACGAAGGCGAGCGCGTCGGCGACGGCGGCCTGGGCGATGCCCTGGTCGATCGCGGCCTGGATGATCTGGGAGCCGGGGCCGAACAGGCCGGGCCGATCGGCCAGTTGCCAGATCGGCAGGATGTCATCTTCGTCGATGGGCACCGCGTCGAACACCACGCTGCCGCTTGCCGTGATGCGCTGGCCGAAGGACGACCAGTCGTCGATCACGGCGACGCCGGGCGCATCGCGCGGCACCCACACTTGCACGGCGCGGCCCTCGTCGTCCTGCGCGCGCGCTGGAATGCGGTGCGCAAACAGTGCGCCGGTCGAATAGAAGCGCCGGCCGGTGAGGCGCAGACCTTCGGGCGTGCGCGTGAGCCGGGTGGCACCGTGCAGGATGGTTTTGGAGCCACGCTCCGGCCCGGCGTTGCCCAGCCGGCGGCCGCTCAGCACCTCGCCGTAGAAGCGGCGCTTCTGTTCCTCGCTGCCGACCTCGCGCAGCACGCCCAGCACGCCGAAGTGGTTCTGAGGAATCTGCCCCAGCGCGGGATCGGCCGCGCAGAGGATCACGAACACTTCGGCCAGCGTGGCGTAGGACACGCCGGCGCCTCCGTACGCGCGCGGCACGGTGATGCCGCCCAGGCCGCTTTCGGACCAGCGATCGAGCTCGTCCCAGGGCAGGCGGCGCTCGCTGTCGCGCTGCGAAGCGCCTGGCGCGAACTCGGCCGCGAGGCAGTGCGCGGCAGCCAGCGCTTCGGCATCGCTTTCGATGCGCTGCACGCGCGCGGGGTCGAGGGTGCGTGGCAAGCGCGCGGCGGATGAGTCTGGAAAAAGCGAATGGGACATGGAGGTGCCGTATCGGGGAAGAAAAAAGGCCACTAGACCAGCGGCGTTGCCTGGCGCGCGCGGCGCAGGCGCGGGTTGAGCGCGGCATGCAGCGCGTCGCTCAGCAGGTTCAGGCCCAGCACCGTGAGCACGATGGCCAGGCCCGGGATCGCGGTCATGTACCAGGCGGTGCGCAATGCGTCGCGCCCGAGGCCGATCATCGAACCCCAGCTCACCGCGTTGGGATCGCCCAGGCTCAGGAAAGACAGGGCCGCCTCCGACAGGATGGCGTTGGCCACCAGCAGCGCGGTGGAGACGATGACCGGCGTCCAGGCGTTGGGCAGGATCTCGCGGAAGATCAGGTGCGCATCGCTCGCACCGAGCGCAACGCTGGCGCGCACGAACTCGCGCTCGCGCAGCGACAGGAATTCGGCGCGCACCAGCCGTGCGATGGAGGTCCAAGAGGTCACGCCCAACGCGAACACGATGGTGCCCAGCGTGGGCTTGAGCACTGCCACGAGGATGATGGCTAGCAGAAAGGCCGGGATGGTCTGGAAGAACTCGGTGATGCGCGTCAACACCGCATCGACGCGCCCGCGATAGAAGCCCGCGGCCGCTCCCACCGCAATGCCGATCGCCAGCGCAATGACGGCCGACGAGACGCCCACCAGCAGCGAGACGCGCGCCCCGTGCAGCAAGCCTGCCGCCAGGTCGCGGCCCATCAGGTCGGTGCCCAACGGCGTCTGCGCATCGGTGCCGGGCCAGACGAAGGGCGCGCCCACCATGTCGAGCGGATCGCCGGGATACAGCGTGCCCGCCAGCAGCGCGGCAGCGAACACCACGAGCAGGATCGAGCCGCCGATCAGGATCGAGGGCTGCAGGTACCAACGCTTCATGCGGCGCTTCCCGCCGACGCATGCAAGCGCACGCGCGGGTCCAGCCGGGCCTGCATCACGTCCACCAGCAGGTTGGCCAGCACCACCAGGATGCCGCTGAACAGCAGCACGGCCAAGAGCACCGGGATATCGCGACTCTTGATGGCCTCGTAGGACAGCTGGCCCAGCCCGGGCCAGCCGAACACCGTTTCCACCACGATCGAGCCGCCCAGCAGCGCGCTGCTTTGCAGGCCCAGCATGGTGAGCACGGGCAGCACGGCGTTGCGCAGCGCATGGCCGAAGATCACGCGGCCTTCCGGCGCGCCCTTGGCGCGGGCGGTACGGATGTAGTCCTCGGCCAGCGTCTCGATCATCGAGGCGCGTGCAAGCCGCGCATACACGGCCACGTAGTAGATCGACAGCGTGAGTGCCGGCAGCACCAGGTGGTGCAGATAGTCGAGCCACAGGCGCGGGCCGCGGTGACCGGCGCTCACGTCGCTCAAGCCGCCGATGGGCAGCCATTCGAGATGAACGCCGAACAGAACGATGAGCATCAGTGCGGTCCAGAACATGGGCGCCGAATAGCCCAGCGTGGCCAGCGCGGACAGCACGGTGTCCGTCACGCCATGCGGGCGACGCGCCGAGGCCACGCCCAGCAGAACGCCGGCGATCACGGACGCCATCAACGCCACCCCTACCAGCGCCAGCGTGGGCCCGAGCCGGTGCAGCACCAGGCCCAGCACCGGCTCGCCGAAGCGGAATGAAAAGCCCAGGTCGCCCTGCGCAATGCGGCCCAGGTAGCTCAACAACTGATCGAACGCATGGCGATCCAGGCCGTACATCTGGCGCAGCTGCGCCACGTACTCGGCCGAGACGCTGCCGCTCTCGCTCGCGATCACGTCCACCAGGTCGCCGGGCATCGCCTTGAGCAGGGCGAAGTTCAGCACCGCGGTGCCGAGCACGACGCCCAGCAGTTGCAGCAGCCGCCGCAGGATCCGCTTCGTCATCCGCGTGCTATGCCTTCGACTCGAACCAGACGCGCGCGAAGTTGTTCTGGCTGTGATCGAAGGTGTCGGTGACGTTGCGCAGCCGCTTGTCCCAGACGCCGAACCAGCGGAACTCGAACAGGTTCAGGAGCGCCAGGTCCTTCTGTGCGAGCTTCTGGAATGACTGGTAAAGCTGCACGCGCTTGGCCGCATCGCGTTCGACCTGCGCGGCTTCCAGCAGCCGGTCGGCCTCGGCGCTCGCATAGCCCGAGGCGTTCTGCCACGGCGTACCCTTCGACTCGGCCTTCGACCAGTAGTGCTGCTCGACGCCGATCTGCGGGTCCTGCCAGTTGATGCCCCAGGAACTCACGAGCTGGAAGTTGTAGTCGGCAAAGACGTTCTTGGTCCAGCTCGCGAGATCCTGCGCGCGCAGATTGACGTCGATGCCAACGGCCCGCAGCGCCTGGCGCACGAATTCGCCGGTGCGGCGGTAGTCGTCGCCGAAGGGAATGAAGTCGTGGTCGAGCTTGAAGCGGAAGCCGTCGGCCTTCTTCGGATAGCCGGCTTCGTCGAGCAGGGCCTCGGCCTTCTTGCGGTCGAAGGGGTACTGCTGCGTGTCCTGGGTGTAGAAGGTCTTGAGCAGCGAGGACACCGGCCCGGTCGCCGGCGACGCGTAGCCGCCCCACACGGTCTTGACCAGCGCGTCGCGGTTGATCGCGTGCAGGATGGCCTGGCGCACCTTGATGTTGCCGATGACCGGATCGCGCAGGTTCGGGATCAGCCAGAGCCAGCCGGCGAAGCCGTTGTAGCCCTCGGTGCTCACGACCAGGTTCGGCGACTTGGCCAGGCGGTCGGCATCGGCGAAGGTTACCGGGTTGCGCTCGCCGTACTGGATGGCGCCGGTTTCCAGCGCGGTGGCACGGCCGGCCACGTCGGGAATGATCTTGAAGGTGAGCTTGTCCAGGTAGGGCAGGCCCGGCGCCCAGTAGCGGTCGTTGCGCTCCAGCGCGATGTGGCTGCCGCGCGCCCACTCCTTGAAGACGAAGGGGCCGGTGCCCACCGGCTTGTTGTTATAGGGGTTGCTGGGAATGTCGGTGCCCTCGTACAGGTGCTTCGGCAGCACCGGCGCGGCCACCACGTCGAGCGCATTGAGGATCACCGGCGTCGGCTTGGCGAGCGTGAGCACGACCGTGTGGCTGTCCGGCGCCTCGACCTTGCTCAGGTGCTGGAACACACGGCGTGCCGTCGGCGCGTGCTTGCGCCAGACCTCCTCGGCCGAGAACTTCACGTCGGCCGCGGTGAAGGGCTTACCGTCGTGCCACAGCACGTTCTTGCGCAGCTTGAGCCGCACCGTGAGGCCGTCGGCCGAAACGTCCACGCTCTCGGCCAGCTGCGGCCTGGGCTTGAGGTCCGGCCCGTAGTCGAGTAGGCCGTCGAAGATCTTGCTGACCACGGTGCGCCCGGGCGTGGAGGTATTGATGAAGAAGGCCAGCGTGGGCGGCTCGGGATGCACGGTGGCCTCCAGCGTGCCGCCGCGCTGGGCGCCCTGCTCGGTGTTGGGCAGGGCCTGCGTGATCGCTGCCGCATCCCCCGCATAGAGGCTGCCCAGCAGGCCGCTGGACAGCAGTGCGCCGGTCAGGCTGAAGAGCTGGCGGCGGCGCAGCTCGTGGCGCACGGCATCGTCGTTGAAAGGTGTCGTCATGAGAGAGTCCTTCGGGCAACAGAAAAAGAGGCGCTCACGCGGCCTGCAGCACCGGCTCGTCGATCCGGGCCGACGCTTCTTCGCGGCGCCGACCCGGCACGGCCGCGAGCAGGCTGCGCGTGTAAGGATGTCGAGGGCGTTTCCAGATGCTTTCGTGATCGCCCGATTCGACGATGCGCCCGCCGTTCATCACCAGGACGCGGTCGGCGATGTAGCGCACCACCGACAGGTCGTGCGAGATGAACAGGTAGGCCAGGCCGTATTCGGCCTTGAGGTCGACCAGCAGATTGAGAATCTGCGCCTGGATCGAGACATCGAGCGCGGACACCGGCTCGTCGCAGATCACGAGCTCGGGCCGCAGCACCAGCGCACGGGCGATGCCGATGCGCTGGCGCTGTCCGCCCGAGAACTCGTGCGGGTAGCGGCGCCGCGCGCTGCCGCCGAGCCCCACGTCGTCCAGCACGGCGACGATGCGGCGCTCGCGTTCGCCGCGATCGCGCAGCCCATGGATGGCGAGCGCGTGATGCAGGATGTCGTCGACGCGATGGCGCGGATTGAGCGAGCCGTAGGGGTCCTGGAAGATCATCTGCACCCGGCGGCGCTCAGGCAGCAGTTCGCGCGGCGGCAGCGCGAGCAGGTCGCGCCCGTCGAGCACCACACGGCCGGCCTGCGCCGGCACCAGCCGGACGATGGCGCGCGAGAGGCTGGACTTGCCGCAACCCGATTCGCCCACCAGGCCGACGGTCTCGCCACGGCCGATCGACAGCGAGACATCCCGCACCGCCTGCACCGTGCCGTGGCCGCCCGGGTAGCCGACATGCAGTCCCTCCACCGCGAGCAATGGCTTCGCGCCTGCCGCATCGGCGGCAGCGCTGCCTTGCGCGCGTACCGGCGAACGCTTGAGCGCGAAACCGCCCTGCCCGTCCGCGCGAACTTCAGCCAGCCGCGCGCCGCGGTAGTGCAGCGAAGGATCGAGGTGCAGCGAGGCGCCCAGCAGGCCGCGCGTGTAGGCGTGGCGCGGCGCCGAGAAGACCTCCGAGGTCGGCCCCTCCTCGAGCTTGCGCCCGCCATGCATCACGGCCACGCGATCGGCCCACTGCGCGACCACGCCGAGGTCGTGCGTGATGAGCAGCACCGCCATGTCGAGCTCGCGGCGCAGCTCGTCGATGAGGCCGAGGATCTGCGCCTGGATGGTGACGTCGAGCGCCGTGGTCGGCTCGTCGGCGATCAGGAGGCGCGGATGGCATGCGACCGCCATCGCGATCATGACGCGCTGGCGCTGCCCGCCGGAGAGCTGGTGCGGATGGTCGTCGAAGCGGCGCCGCGGCTCCGGCAGCCGGACCCGCTCGAGCAGCTCGATCGCACGCGCGCGCGCGGCGGCCCTCGAGAGCGGCTGGTGCAGCGTCAGCGCCTCCACCACCTGCTGCCCGATCGTGTGCAGCGGATTGAGCGAGCTCATCGGCTCCTGGAAGATCATCGAGATCTCGCGCCCGCGCAGAGCGAAGAGCTCCCGCTCCTTCAGCGCCAGCAGGTCGCGGCCGGCATAGCGCACGGCGCCCGAGAGCTGCGCCTGCCGCGGCAGCAGACGCAGCACGGCCAGCGCGGTGGTCGACTTGCCGCAGCCCGACTCGCCCACCAGCGCCAGCGTCTCGCCGGCGGCGATGCGCAGGTCGAGCGCGTCCACCGCCGCTCGGCCACCGGGAAAGGCCACGGACAGGCCGCCCAGTTCCAGCAGCGGCGGATCAGGCAGGCCCGTAATCCCGTGCTCGGCCACGGAACGATCAGGCCAGAGCGAGGGAAGGCACCGCGACCGGCGTGTGGGCACGTTGCCGCAGCACCGGCAACGCACGTTCGACCGCCAGCGCGATGCGCGCACGCAGCGCCTCGCTGCTGACGCGGTAGTTCTCGAACTCCTTGTCGGTCGCATAGACGCCGATCGGCAGGGTATGCGCCTGGAAGAAGCTGAACAGCGGGCGCAGCTGGTGGTCGATCGCCAGCGCGTGGCGGTCGCTGCCCCCGGTGGCTGCGAGCAGCACCGGGACGTCGATCAGCGATTCGTGGTGGGCGAAGTCGAAGAAGTGCTTGAAGAGTCCGGTGTACGACCCGCGGTAGATCGGGCTCGCCACCAGCAGCAGGTCGGCGGACTCCACATCCTTGAGCGCCTGCTCGACCTCGGCCGGCAGTTGGCCGCGCTGCAGCACGTTGCCGAACTTCGGCACCAACTGGCTGAGCTCGATCAGCCGGGTCTCGGCGGGCCAGGCATCGGTCAGTCCGTCCAGCAGTTCTTCGACGAGCGCGAGCGTGCGCGACGGACGTTGCAGGCCGCCGGAGACGGCGACGATCTTGAGTTTGTGAGCCATGGCGAGATGAGAAGAAGAGAAGAAGAGAAGAAGAACTGGAGAAGCGATGCCTCAGGCGGCGGCGCGCGCGGACGGGACGATGTCATTGGCGATCACCTCTCCGAACGGACCGGTCAGGTTGGCCTGCCCTGGCGGGTGCATGCGCGCCAGCGGCAGCAACGGGAACACGAGCTCGGTGAAACGGTAGGCCTCTTCAAGGTGCGGATAGCCGGAGAAGATGAAGGTGTCGATGCCGAGCGCCGCGTATTCCTCGATGCGCGCCGCGACCTCCTCCGGGCTGCCCACGAGTGCCGTGCCGGCACCGCCTCGCACCAGGCCGACGCCGGCCCACAGGTTGGGCGACACCTCAAGCCGATCACGCCGCCCCTGGTGCAGCGCGGCCATGCGCTGCTGGCCGATCGAATCGAAGCGTGCGAAGGCCTTCTGCGCGGCCGCGATGGTGTCATCGCTCAGGTGCGAGATCAGCCTGTCGGCGGCGCGCCAGGCGGCCTCCGAGCTCTCGCGCACGATCACGTGCAGCCGGATGCCGAAGCGCAGCGTGCGGCCATGCAAGGCCGCGGCGGCGCGCGCCTTGGCGATCTTCTCGGCGACGGCCCGCGGCGGCTCGCCCCACGTGAGGTAAACATCGACCTGCTCGCCCGCGAGTTCGATCGCGGCATCGGAGGAGCCGCCGAACCACAGGGGCGGATAGGGCTTCTGCACCGACGGGTACAGCGTCTTCGCGTTCTCCACGCGCAGGTGCTTGCCGGCGAAGTTCACGGTCTCGCCTGCAGCGACGCCGCGCCAGATGCGCAGGAACTCGGTCGTGACCTCGTAGCGTTCGGCGTGCGACAGAAAGCTGCCGTCGCCGCGCTGCTCGTCGGGGTCGCCGCCGGTCACCACGTTGATCAGGACGCGCCCGTTGGAGAAGCGGTCGAGCGTGGCGGCCTGGCGCGCCGAGACGGTCGGCGAGATGACGCCCGGCCGGATGGCCACCAGGAACTTGAGCTGCTCGGTGAATGGAACGAGCGAGGAGGCAACCACCCAGGAGTCCTCGCAGGAGCGGCCCGTCGGGATCAGCACGCCCTCGTAGCCCAGCTGATCGGCTGCCTGCGCCACTTGCTTCAGATATTTGTGGTCCACGCTGCGCGCGCCATGCGCGGTGCCGAGGTAGCGGCTGTCGCCGTGGGTCGGCAAGAACCAGAAGAGCTTCACGAAATCGCCTCGCGTTTGGAAAAAATGCCAGACCACGAATGTGTCGCCTGGGCGGGCCTTTACACCCGCGGCTGCTAGAAGCATTTCAGCTATCGATATGCAGATTCCAGGCTTGGCGCTCTCGCCGCCAGGTCCATGCACTGGCCAGTTCGCTCGGGTCCGCGGCGGCGGCACTGCCCTGGATTGCTCGGGTGGCGTCTAGAACGCTGGCACCAGCGAGCCCTTGAACTGGGTCTCGATGAAGGCCTTGACCTCGGGCGACTGGTAGGCCGCGACCAGCCGTTTGGCCCAGGGCTTGTCCTTGTCGGCGCGGCGCACCGCGATCAGGTTGGCGTAGGGGCCCTGCGGCGATTCCTTGATGACCGCATCCTTGGCAAGCGAGAGGCCCGCCTTCTCGGCATAGTCGTTGTTGATGGCGGCGATCGCGAGATCGTCCAGCGAGCGCGGCAGCTGCGCGGCGTCGAGAGGCACCAGCTTGAGCTTCTTCGGGTTCGACACCACGTCGAGCGGCGTCGCGTTGTTGTTCTTCACCGCTTCGGGCTTGAGCGTGATCAGCTTGGCCGACTGCAGCAGCAGGAGCGCGCGGTTGCCGTTCGAAGGATCGTTCTGGATGCCGACCGAGGCGCTGTCGGGCAGCGCATCGATGGACTTGAGCTTGCGCGAGTAGAAGCCCAGCGGCGCGGTGATCGTGAGGCCCACCGGCACGATGTCGAAGCCGCGCGCCTTGTTTTGGTTGTCGAGGAAGGGCTGATGCTGGAAGGCATTGGCGTCGAGATCGCCGGCCGTCAGCGCCGCATTGGGCAGTTGGTAGTCGTTGAACACCACCACCTCGATCTTGAGTCCGTCGCGTGCGGCGACCTTCTTGACCACTTCGAAGACCTGCTCGGCATTGCCGACCGAGACGCCGACCTTGATCGTGTTCTTGTCCTGCGCCTGGACAGGAGGAGTGGTGAGGACGGTGAGCGTTGCGATGGCAGCGAGGGCAGCGAGGGCAGTGCGGCGGCGGAGCGAAGAAAGCATGTCGATGTGTGCGAAATACAAGGGAGCGCGAATGTGCCATTGCATGGCGCGCGACGGAACGAAGAAAGCCGCATGTCGATATCCGTTCTTCGACGGACCGGTGTGCATAAGCAACCCACTATTTGTTCGTTCCCTTCGAGCTCGCCTCTTCGCATACTCGGCAGCTTTTTGAAGCGCAATGACCAGCCCTCCCTCCGACGCGGCGAACAAGAAGCCGCCCGTGATCCGTCTTGAATCCGTCCAGAAATCCTTTCCGCTGCCCAATGGCGAGGTCTTCGATGCCGTGCATTCGCTCTCCCTCGACATACCCGAAGGCGAGGTGTTCGGCCTGATCGGCAAGAGCGGCGCCGGCAAGTCCACGCTGCTGCGCCTCATCAACCTGCTGGAACGGCCCGACGCGGGCAAGGTGTTCGTCGGCGGCCGCGACCTCACCACGCTCTCGCGGCGCGAGCTGCGCGACACGCGGCAGAGCATCGGAATGATCTTCCAGCAGTTCAACCTGCTGCAGAACGCGACCGTGTTCGACAACGTGGCGTTTCCACTCAGGATCCACGGCCGCCACTCGCGAGCAGAGATCGATGCGCGCGTGCGCGAATGCCTGGAACTGGTGGGCCTGGCCGAGAAGATTGACAGCTATCCGGCGCAGCTCTCGGGCGGCCAGAAGCAGCGTGTTGCCATCGCACGTGCGCTGGCGCCGCGGCCGCAGGTGCTGCTGTGCGACGAGCCCACCTCCGCGCTCGACAGCGAGACCACGCGCGACTTGCTGGAAACGCTGCGCGACATCAACCAGAAGATCGGCGTCACGATCGTGATCGTCACGCACGAGCTCTCGGTGGTCGAGGTGCTGTGCCGCCAGGTCGCCATCCTCGAGCAGGGCCGGCTGATCGAGCAGTTCGCTGTGGATGCGCCAAGCGTCGAGCGCCGGACCGCGCTGGGGCGCGAGATCGATGCGCTGGTGCGACGGCGCGAGCGCGAAACGTTGCCGCAACCCGCGCAGCGTCATCATCCGACTGGAGGGTTGGCTTATGCCTGAGAACATCGCCGCCATCCTGCCCGAGCTGTGGGTCGCCACCGGCCAGACCTTCCTGATGCTGGGCATCGGCCTCTCGGCTGCGGTGCTCATCGGCGGCCCGCTGGGCGTGCTGCTGTTCCTGCTCGGACCCGGCCAGTCGCTGGACAACAAGCCGGCCTTCCTGGTGCTGAACTGGCTCGTCAACACCGTGCGTTCCTTCCCCTTCATCATCCTGCTGGTGGCGCTGGTACCCTTCACGCGCATCATCGCCGGCACCTCGATCGGGCCGCTCGCGGCCGCGGTGCCGCTTTCGTTTGCCGCCATTCCGTACTTCGCGCGCCTGGTCGACCAGTGCCTGCGCGAGGTGCCGCGCGGCGTGATCGAGGCCGCGCACGCGATGGGTGCGAGCGAGCTGCAGATCGTCTGGCGCGTGCTGGTGGTCGAGGCACGCTCCGGCCTGGTGCTCGCGCTCACGGTGCTGGCGGTGAGCTTTCTCTCCTACTCGGCGATCGCCGGCGTGGTGGGCGGTGGCGGCATCGGCGACCTGGCCATCCGCTACGGCTACTACCGTTTCCAGACCGACGTGATGGTGCTCACCGTGGCCCTGCTCGTGGTGCTGGTGCAGATCCTCCAGTTCGTCGGCAACACGGCGGCGCGCCGTCTCGACAAGCGCTGATTCCCTTCTTCTTTCTCCACTCTCGCACTCTCATGAAAAAAGCATTCCTGCTGCGCCGCACCGTTCTCGCCCTGTCCCTGACCGCACTCGCGCTCGGTGTGCAGGCCCAGGTCGAGGCCAAGAAGAATCTCGTGATCGGCGGCACCGCCGGCTCCAACATCGACCAGCTCAAGCTCGGCATCGTGCCGATCCTCGAGAAGAAGGGCTACAAGGTGAAGCTGGTCGAGTTCAACGACTACGTGCAGCCCAACCTCGCGCTCGCCCAGGGTTCGCTCGACGCCAACTTCTTCCAGCACACGGTCTATCTGAAGAAATTCTCCGCCGACCAGAAGCTCGACATCGTCGAGCTGGTGCAGGGCCCGATCGCGCCGCTCGGCGTGTACTCGACCAAGCGCAAGTCGCTGGCCGAGGTGAAGGACGGCGACCGCGTGACCCTGCCCAACGACCCGAGCAACCTGGCGCGTGCGCTGGTGCTGCTCGAGCAGAACAAGCTGATTGCGCTCAAGAGCGGCATCGATCCGATCCGCGCCTCGGAGAAGGACATTGCCGAGAACCCGCGCAAGCTCAGGTTCATCCCGCTCGAGGCCGCGCAGCTGCCGCGCTCGCTGGGCGACACCGAGTACGCCATCGTGAACGGCAACTTCGCGATCTCCTCGGGCCTCAAGCTGGACGAGGCTGTGGTTCTGGAGAAGACGCCCGACCACTACCTGAACGTGGTGGCCGTCAAGCGTGCGGACAAGGACACGCCCTGGGCCAAGGATTTGAGCGAGGCCTACCGCTCGAAGGAATACAAGGCGGTGGTCGACAGCAAGTTCCAGGGCTATGCCAAGCCCAGCTTCCTGCAGTAGGACGCTTCGACTGGCGCTTCCAGGATCTCCGCTCCAAGTCGACGGCACTCCTTCGCCGCGCAGTCGCCTCAGACAGATTGCTCATAAGCAAGCGAAGAATCGTTCGTTGTCGATAGCGGACCGGGCACCTAGAGTCGCCAGTTCGCTTTTTGCTCCAGATGTCTTCTTCATGCCGGCTGTCCTGTCGCGTTCCACAACTGTCCAGCGTTTCGATATTCGTCCTTTCGATACGCCGGTCGGCGCCGAGATCGTCGGCCTCGACATCGGAAGGCCGATCAACGAAGCCGATTTCAGGCGCATCCATTGCGCGCACCTGGACCACCACGTGCTCGTGTTCCGCCACCAGCAGATCACGCCGGACCAGCACATCGCCTTCAGCCGCCGCTTCGGCCCGCTCGAGATCCATGTGCTGCACCAGTTTCATCTCGAGGGCCATCCCGAGATCCTGATTGTCTCCAACATCAAGAAGGCCGACGGCGAGCCGCTCGGCCTCGGCGACGCAGGCGCCTATTGGCATTCCGACATTTCCTACAAGCCCCATCCCAGCCTCGGCTCGCTGCTGCATGCGCAGGAACTGCCGAGCGAGGGTGGCGACACGCTCTTCGCCGACCAGCATCTCGCCTGGGAGGGCCTGAGCCCCGAGATGCAGCAACGCATCCTGCCGTTGAAGGCCGAGCACAGCTACCTCGCCAAGTACGAGGAACTGCGCGCCAAGAATCCGTGGCGCCCCAAGCTCTCGCAGGCCCAGATCGACAAGGTCGCGCCCGCGGTTCAGCCGGTGGTGCGCACCCATCCCGAAACCGGCCGCAAGGCGCTGTTCGTCAGCGAGCACTTCACCACCCGCATCGTCGGCTTGCCGCAGGACGAAAGCGATGCGTTGCTGGCCGAGCTGTTCGCGCACAGCGTCAAGCCCGAGTACGTGTACCGCCACCGCTGGGCGCCGCACGACCTGGTGTTCTGGGACAACCGCTCGCTGATGCACCTGGCCGCCGGCACGCCCGACGAACTGCGACGCAAGCTCTACCGAACGACCATCCAGGGCGACACGCCTTTCTGACCCTCAAGAAAAATGAACCGTTTCACACGCACCACCGCCGCGCTGATTGCGGGCCTCGGCCTGGCCCTGGGCAGCCTCGCCGCCCACGCCGAAGGCCGCATCCGCATCGCCGAGCAGTTCGGCATCGTCTACCTGCTGCTCAACGTGGCGCAGGAGCAGAAGCTGATCGAGAAGCACGCCAAGGCGGCCGGCATCGACGCCAAGGTCGAATGGGTCAAGCTCTCGGGCGGCTCGGCAGTCAACGACGCGCTGCTGTCCGGCAACATCGAGATCGCCGGCGCCGGCGTTGGCCCGCTGCTCACGCTGTGGGACCGCGCCCTGGGCAAGCAGAACGTGCGCGGCGTCGCCTCGCTGGGCAACTTCCCCTACTACCTGGTCACGAACAACCCGAACGTGAAGTCCATCGCCGACTTCACCGACAAGGACCGCATCGCGCTGCCCGCGGTGGGCGTCTCGGTGCAGTCGCGCGTGCTGCAGCTGGCCTCGGCCAAGCTCTGGGGCGACAAGGAGTTCAACAAGCTCGACAGGATCAGCGTGGCCGTGCCGCATCCGGATGCGGCCGCGGCCATCATCAAGGGCGGCACCGAGATCACCGGCCACTTCGGCAACCCGCCCTTCCAGGAGCAGGAGCTCGCAGGCAACCCGAACGCGCGCATCGTGCTGAACTCCTACCAGGTGCTCGGCGGACCGGCCTCGGCCACCGTGCTCTACGCCACCGAGAAGTTCCGCAGCGAGAACCCCAAGAGCTACCGCGCCTTCATCGATGCGCTCAACGAAGCCGCGCAATTCGTCAGCGCCAACCCCGAGAAGGCGGCCGACATCTATCTCAAGGTCGGCAACGCGAAGATCGATCGCGAGCTGCTGCTGAAAATCATCAAGAACCCCGAGGTCCAGTTCAAGACCACGCCGCAGAACACCTACGTGCTGGCCGAGTTCATGCACCGCGTGGGCGCCATCAAGAACAAGCCGGCTTCGGTGAAGGACTACTTCTTCGACGACGCCCAGAACGCGGCAGGGAACTGAGCCGATGTCTTCGACGGCAGGTCTCGTCTTGCGCCATGGCTTGTCGCAAGCGCCCTTGCGCGGACCGGCGCCGGCTGCTGCGTCGGGAGCTGCAGAGCGCACCGGGCTCGATCCGCTGCTGCAGGTCGACGGCGTGAGCCTCGAATACCGCACGCCGGAACGCGTGGTCCGCGCCACGCACCGCGTGAGCTTCGACGTCTTCGCGTCCGACCGCTTCGTGCTGCTCGGCCCCTCGGGCTGCGGCAAGTCGACGCTGCTGAAGGCGGTGGGCGGCTTCGTGCATCCGGTCGAGGGCGAGATCCGGCTCGACGGCCGGCGTGTTGCGCAGCCGGGGCCGGACCGCATCGTGGTGTTCCAGGAGTTCGACCAGCTGCCGCCGTGGAAGACGGTCAAGCAGAACGTGATGTTCCCGCTGCGCGCTTCCGGCACGCTGGGCCGCAAGGAAGCCGAAGAACGCGCGCTGCACTACCTGGCCAAGGTCGGCCTCGCCCGCTTCGCCGACGTGCATCCGCACCAGCTCTCGGGCGGCATGAAGCAGCGCGTGGCGATCGCGCGTGCGCTGGCCATGCAGCCGCGCGTGCTGCTGATGGATGAGCCCTTCGCTGCGCTCGACGCCCTCACGCGCCGCAAGATGCAGGAAGAGCTGCTCGCGCTGTGGGAGGAGGTGCGCTTCACGCTGCTCTTCGTCACCCATTCGATCGAAGAGGCGCTGGTGGTCGGCAACCGCGTCGCGCTGCTGTCGCCGCATCCGGGCCGCATGCGCGCCGAGATCAACAGCCACGGCTTCACGCAGGCGAGCCTGGGCGGCAGCGAATTCCAGGCCGCGGCGCAGCGCATCCATGGCCTGCTGTTCGAAGAAGAGGCCGTTGCAGCATGACGACGGCCAATCCGCCCATCCGGCCCGAATACGAACGCCCGCTCGAACCCTTCACGGCCGGGGCCGTCGAACGTCCGCTGCCGGCTGCCACCCGACTCTGGGCCCAGGGCTGGCTGCGCAAAGGGTTGATCCTCTGCGCGCTCGCGCTCCTGTGGGAACTGGCGGCGCGCTGGCAGGACAACGACCTGCTGTTGCCCACCTTCGGCGCCACGGTGCGGGCGCTGGCGCAGGGCCTGGCCAGCGGCGAACTGCTGGCCAAGGTCCGCATCTCGCTGGCCGTGCTGCTGCAGGGCTACCTGGCCGGCGTGCTGCTGGCCTTCGTGCTGACCACGCTCGCGGTGTCGACCCGGCTCGGGCGCGACCTGCTGGACACGCTGACCTCCATGTTCAACCCGCTGCCGGCCATCGCGCTGCTGCCGCTGGCGCTTCTATGGTTCGGCCTCGGCCGCGGCAGCCTGGTCTTCGTGCTGATCCATTCGGTGCTGTGGCCGCTGGCGCTCAACACCTATGCCGGCTTCCAGGGCGTGCCCGAGACGCTGCGCATGGCCGGGCGCAACTACGGCCTGAAGGGCTTGCGCTATGTGCTGCAGATCCTGGTGCCGGCCGCGCTGCCGTCGATTCTTTCGGGGCTCAAGATTGGCTGGGCCTTTGCGTGGCGCACGCTGATCGCGGCCGAGCTGGTGTTCGGCGCCTCCTCGGGGCAGGGGGGCCTGGGCTGGTACATCTTCCAGAACCGCAACGAGCTCTACACCGACCGTGTGTTTGCGGGCCTCGCGATGGTGGTGCTGATCGGCCTCGCGGTCGAGAACCTGGGTTTCGCGACGCTGGAGCGGCTGACGGTGCGGCGCTGGGGGCAGCAGCGCTAGGCAGAGGGCGCCCGAGCGATGGCTTGGCGGCGCTCAGATCGCCCAGCGCCAGCTCTGCGCAAGCGCGTCCTCCAGGCGGTCGCGGGTCATCCGGCAGCGGACTCTTTCCCGCCGCTGCGCCACGCTCGTTGTGCAGCAGCGTGACGCGGGCAGCCGCATCGCGCACAGATCGTCCCCTCACCCGCCACAGGACTGCCGTGATGGCAAGAACGCAACGGACCTGTTCGGCCGGCGAGACATAAACGATCTGCTTCACCCGTCGCATTCTGCAAAAAAGGCGAGACGCTTGCCAACGAAGGATCGCGAGTTAGCTGATGCACTTTGCATCGGTGCAGGGCAGCCATCCCGCGACCGGATCACGTACACGAAGCGGATATCGATATCGTTTTTCCTTCGTTCGTCGCAGACGCCAGCCGGGATAGCCTCCACCCCTTCAAGCAAACGTGCAGGGAATTCCCATGAGCGCCGTATTGAATGACTGGCCGTCGGCGGACACGCTGCCGTCCGTGAAGGCCGAACTCAACTACTTGAAGGCCGGCGAAGGCCGCCCCGTCAGCTATACCTTCGAGCCGCCGGACGGTCTGCCATGGACGACCGGCGCGCTGGCGCCGCAGCGCGTGACCATCCGCGACGGCCGCCCGCTTGCCGCGCTGGGCGAGCTGTCGCTCGATCGCAGCGGCTTTCATCACCTCGCGCACCGCAGCGCCCTCGCCGACTTCTCGGACGAAGCAGCGATCCGCTCGGTCTACTATCTCGAATCGGAACAGCTGCTGCGCACGGCCACCGGCGCCGAGAAGGTGGTGGTCTTCGATCACACGTTGCGCGACAGCGCGCGCGGCTCGCGCGGCACCGCGTCGCTGCGCGAGCCGGTGCGCCGCGTGCACAACGACCAGACCTTCCTCTCCGGCCCGCGCCGCGTGCGCGATCACCTGCCGCCCGAAGAGGCGGCCGAGCGGCTCAAGCACCGCTTCGCCATCGTCAATCTATGGCGGCCGCTCGCGACCGTGGAGCGCCTGCCGCTGGCGCTGTGCGATGCGCGCTCGATCGTCCCCGAGGACCTGGTGCCGAGCGACCTGGTCTATCGCGACAAGGTCGGCGAGACGTACTCCTTCACCTACAACCCAGCGCATCGCTGGTATTGGTTTCCCAAGCTACGGCCCGATGAAGTGCTGCTCTTGAAGATCTACGACTCGCTCGCCGACGGGACCGCGCGCCTGACCGCGCACACCGCCTTCGAGAATCCGAACGACGCGCCCGATGCGCCGCCGCGCCGCAGCATCGAGCTGCGCGCGCTGCTGTTCTGGCCGGCAGCGCAGGCCGCATGAGTGCGGTCGAGGCGACGGTGAGGCCGTCGCCTTGAGGCTCACCTGAAGAAGCGAAAGCGCACCGCGGGATCGGCAACCACGCGTTGCGCCAGCCCGCGCTCCCACGTGAGGTAGTCAGCCCAGACCTCGTCGCGCCGCGGGCCGAAGACGCGCATCACCGAGCCCCAGTCGTCGTCGAAAGGCGTCAGCAGTTGCTGCGGCACATAGGACGCCTCGACGGGCCGGCCCTCGGCAGCCCAGCCCTCGGTGCCGCCGGCCAGCCAGGCGAAGGCCGATGCCGGCCAGCGTGCTCCGGCATCGCGCGCGGCGAGGCGGGCGGCGGCGCCGTCGGGCGAGCTGAAGACCACGGTGCGGCCCGGCGCGAGCAAGGGTTCGAGCGGCGCGAGCGAGACGGGCAGCAGGAAGCGTGCGCCCGGCAGGTGCCGCTTCTCGTAGTCGAGGCTGGGACCGACGTCCAACAGCTCGGCCTCGCCGCACGCGATCAGCCGTGCGAGTGCATCGGGCGCGAGGCCGTCGTTCGCCGGATCCACATGGTCCGCCGTCGAGGGAGGCTGCGCCGGCAGCTCGCCCGCGAGCACATGGACCTCGGCCTGGTTCAGCTGCGCCAGCCAGAACGCGGTCACGGCCGCGCGCAGCCGATGCGGCTCGTCGATCAGCACGATGCGCGCGTTGCGCGTGCCCACGAGATTCTCGAAGTGCATGAGCAGCTGTCCACCGGGAACATGGTGCACGCCATTCGCGGGCGGCGAGGACGGCCGGAGGTCGAACAGGTAGAGGGTCCGGTCCCGATCGGCCTGCAGCCGCGCGAGCCCCTCGGCATCGATGACGGACAGGCCGTGGCGCGCGATCAGCCGGTCGGCCAGCGCGCGCAGCAGCTCCGGCGGCTCGGCCGGGATGTCGTCGAGGGGCTGCGCGTTCTCGAGCACCACGCCCCCGCGTAGCCCCCAGGCCATCACGCCGTCCTCCAGGAAGACGACCTTGTCACCGCCCGCCAGCAGCCGCAGCGTGGTGGCGCCGATGATGCCGCGCGTGCGGCTGAAGCAGTTGACCACCCACACGTGACCGGGCTCGTTCGCGTGCAAGGCCCGTAGCGCCAGCTCGGTGCCCGGATAGTTGCGGGCGCCTTCGATCGAGAGAAAGGCGTACTCCTCGCGCGGCCGCGCGTCGATGAGCGTGATGGCCTGCCCCGTGCGCCGGCGTTCTTCGAACTCGGCCAGCGACAACGTGGGCGTGCCGTAGTGCAGGCGAGCGAGATCGCCAAAAGCCTTGACCAGCGTGGCGTAGCCGTCGATGACCGGCAGGCCTTCCGCACGCCATGCGTTCAAGCCGCCCGCAAGACGCCGCACATGCGTGTAGCCGAGCCGCCCGAGCAGCGCAGCCGCGCGTGCGGCCGGGCCCTCCTGTGCATCGGCCTCGTCGTACACCACGAGCTCGGTCGTGCGGCGCGGGACCAGTGCGCCGATCTGCAATTCCAGCGTGGAGAGCGGCGCCAGCCGCGCGAGGTTGAGATGCGCGTCGCAGAACCAGCGCGCCTCGCGCACGTCGAGCAGCGCAAGCTCCGCGCTTCCGAGCAGCAGCGCCTGCAGTTCGCCGGGGGAGAGGGTTTCGTTACTCAATGCGGCTCGATCCCTGCCTGCCTGACCACCGCCGTCCAACGGACCGTCTCGCTCGCGATGAAGCGGCCGAACTCTTCCGGTGAGCTGCCGACAGTGAAGGCACCGATGTCGTCGTAGCGCTTCCTGAAGTCGGGCGCCTGCACGATCGCATGGAGCTCGCGTGCGAGCCGGTCCACCACCGGCTTCGGCGTGCCGCTGCGCGCGACGATGCCGTACCAGGAGGTCACCTCGAAATCCGCGAAGCCGGCCTCGGCCGTGGTCGGCACCTGGGGCAGCCAGGGAGCACGCGTGCGGTAGGCCACGGCGAGCGGCTTGAGCTTGCCGGCCTGGATATGCGGGATCGCCGTGACCACCTCGTTGAAGATGAACTGCGTCTGGCCCGCGAGCAGGTCGTTGAGCGCCGGCGCGCTGCCCTGGTAGGGAATGGCGGTGAAGTCGGCGCCGGTGCGGCTGCGCAGCAGCTCGCCGGCGAGATGGGAATAGGCGCCGACGCTGACGCCATAGTTGAGCTTGCCCGGGCTCTTCTTCGAATAGGCGACCAGTTCCTGCACGCTGTCCACAGGCAGCGAGGGGTGCACGAGCAGTACCTGCGGCGTCTGCACCAGCAGCGAGACGGGCGTGAAGTCGCGTGCCGGGTCGTAGCTCAGCTGCTTGAACAGGGCCGGCTGCACCGTGAGGTTCGACGCCGGCGCCAAGAGCAGCGTGTAGCCGTCGGCCGGCTGCCGCGCGACATGGTCGAAGCCGATGTTGCCGGCTGCGCCGCTGCGGTTCTCGACCACCACGGGCTGCTTCAGGCGCTGCTGCAACTGTTCGGAGACCTCGCGCGCGATCTTGTCGGCGATGCCGCCGGCAGGGTATGGCACGACGACGCGCACGGTCCGGGCGGGATAGTCCTCGGCGGCTGCGGCCAGGCTCGCTGCAAGCCAGAGGGCCGGAAGCGAAAGCAGCAGGCGCCGGCGATGGAAGTGAGTCATGGAACAGCGAGCGCCAAAGTCTGGAAGCCCGCCAATCTAGGGCGCCTTCGCGTCCGCGCCAACGAAGCTTTGCGCATGTCCACATGCGCAATGGGCGCATGCGAAGGACGCGGCCCTTCCTAAGATCGGTGCGGTCCCTGCCATGACCACCACCGCCCGCCCCTCCCTTCCGCGCCCGCCGCGCGCCACCTGGTGGCGGCACTTTGAAATCCCCACGCTGGTGCTCGCCGTGGCGCTCTACGCCGCCTGGGCCGCGCTGCTGTGGTGGCACCGCGCGCTGCCGGCGTGGCTGCTGTTCCTGCTCGGCGGCTACCTCGGGCAGCTCCATTTCTCGCTGCAGCACGAGAGCATTCATGCCATGCGCCACCTGCCGCGCTGGCTGCGCCACGCCGTGGTCTGGCCGCCGATCAATCTCTGGTTGCCCTACCCGCTCTACAACCGCAGTCACAGCGCGCACCACGTCAACTTCCACCTGACGCATCCGCAGAAGGACACCGAGAGCGTCTACCATGCCGCGCACGCCTGGGAGGCGTACGGGTCACTGCGGCGCTGGGTCTTCGGCGCCAACCAGACGCTCGCCTTCCGGGTGGTGGTCGGCCCCTGGCTGCGCCTGCTCAAGCTGGTGCGAAGCGAGGCCGCGCGACTGCGGGCGCACGACCTGTCGCACGTCCGGATCTGGCTCGTGCACGCCCTCAGCGTGGCACCGGTGCTCTTCTACGTGACCCAGGTCTGCGGCATGCATCTGGGCACCTACGTGCTGTGCTTCGTCTACCCGAGCATGATGCTGGGGGCCCTGCGCTCGTTCGCCGAGCACCGATGGAGCGACACGCCGCACGCGCGCGTCGCGATCGTCGAATCGAACCTGGTGTTCGGCCTGCTCTACCTCTACAACAACCTGCACCACGTGCACCATCGCGCGCCCACGATGCCGTGGTACGAGATCCCGATCCACTTCCGGCGTCACAAGGCCGCGGTGCTGGCGGCCAATGGTCACTTCTACTATCGGGGCTATGGCGAGATCGCGCGCCGCTTTCTGTTCCGACCGGTGTTCGAGCCGGTGCATCCGCGGTGGTAAAAAAAGCGGGCCTCGAGGGCCCGCCGAATGTCGCGTTTCGCTTGGGCCTAGGAAGGCAGGCCGGCCCGCCGCTGCCCGGCCAGCCGGCGCACCACCGCCACGAGGCGGTCGATCTCGTCGAAGGTGTTGTAGAAGGCCAGCGAGGGCCGCACCGTAGTCTCGACGCCGAAGCGCCGCAGGATGGGCTGCGCGCAATGGTGGCCGGTGCGCACCGCGATGCCCTCCTCGTTGAGCGCTCTGCCCACCTCCTCTGTGCTGTAGCCCGCCAGGACGAATGACATCACGCTGGCCTTGTCGGCCGCGGTGCCGATCAGGCGCACGCCGGGGATCGCGCCCAGCGCCTGCATGCCGTGGCACAGCAGCGCGTGCTCGTAGCGCGCGATGTTCTCGATGCCGATCCTGTTCACGTAGTCGATCGCCGCGCCCAGGCCCACTGCATCGGCGATGTTGCCGGTGCCGGCCTCGAACTTGTTCGGGATCGGCTGGAACACGGTCTTTTCGAAGGTGACGTCAGCGATCATGTTGCCGCCGCCCTGCCACGGCGGCATGTCCTCGAGCAGCTCCCGCCTGCCCCAGACCACGCCGATGCCGGTCGGGCCGAACACCTTGTGGCCGGAGAAGACGAAGAAGTCGGCGCCGATGTCCTGCACGTCCACGCGCATGTGCGAGACCGACTGCGCGCCGTCGACCAGCGCTCGGGCACCGGCGCGGTGCGCGAGCTCCACGATCTGCTTGACCGGCACCACGGTGCCGAGCGCGTTCGAGACCTGGGTAACGGCCACGATCTTCGTGCGGTCGTTGAGCAGCTTCTGGTACTCGTCGAGCAGCACCTGACCTGAATCGTCCACCGGGATCACGCGCAGCTTGGCGCCCTTGGCGGAAGCGAGCTGCTGCCACGGCACGATGTTGGCGTGGTGCTCCAGATGGCTGACGACGATCTCGTCGCCCTCGCCCACGTGCTGCGCACCCCAACTCTTGGCCACCAGGTTGATGGCCTCGGTGGTGCCGCGCACGAAGATCACCTCTTCCACCTCGGGGGCATTGATGAAGGCCCGCACCCGCTCGCGCGCGCCTTCGTAGGCATCGGTGGCGCGTGCCGCCAGTTCGTGCGCGGCACGGTGGATGTTGGAGTTCTCGTGCTCGTAGAAGTACGAGATGCGATCGATCACCGCGCGCGGCTTGTGCGTGGTTGCGGCGTTGTCGAACCACACCAGCTGGCGACCGTTGACGCGTTCCTGAAGCACCGGGAAATCGCGCCGCACCGCGTGCACGTCGAAGGCCGGATGCCGCCCCTGCTCCGCCGGCGGCACGGCGCCGCCGTGGAGCGCCGGCTTGGCCGGCGTGACGTAGCCGCTGGCCAGCACCACCGAATCGACGAAATAGAACTTCGGCTCGACCGAGGGCGCGGTCTGCGGGATGCCCGGGCCGGGGGGCACCGTCGCGCGCGGCAGTGCGGCCTGCGCAAAGGGCTGAGCAGCCAGCGCGTCGAGCGGATCGGCTGCGGCTTCGCTGCCGTGTCCGCCCGCCGCGGGATGGCCATGGCGATCGCCGACGAAGTAGAAGGGCGAGGCCTCGACGGCCGGATGCGCTGTGGCCTGGGAGGCCGCGGCCACCTTCGCCTCTGGCACGCCCAGCAGCCCGCCGCCGAAGCGCGGCTCGTAGGCCGGCACGGTGCTGACGACGCTGTCCGGCAGGCCGTTGGCCGCGGCCGCGTGCGGCTGCAGCGCCGGGGCGCGATGCGCCAGCGAAGCCAGCGGCGTGGGCGATGCGGGCAGCAGGTTGGCACCCGGCACCAGGCCTTGCGGAATGGGCGTGCCCGGCACACCGGGGCCGAAGCCGGCCGGACTCGCGAGCGGCGAACCCGGCGGCGCGATGTTGACCGGCGCCTGTACGCCCGGTGCAGCGCCGCCGGGCAGCGCCGCGAACATGGCCGAGGCCATCTGTGCGAGCACGGCCGGATCGAAGGGCGCTTCGAAGCCGGTGTCCGATGAAGGAAGCGATGTGCTCACTTGTAGATGTCGGCGTAGTCGTGGTACTTGCCGACTTCGACGTCGTCGAGAACGGCCAGCGCGTCGGTGGTCAGCACCGCGAGCGAGCAGTACAGCGAGATCAGGTAGGAGGCGATCGCATGGTTGTTGATGCCCATGAAGCGCACCGACAGGCCCGGGCTCTGTTCGCCGGCCAGGCCGGGCTGGAACAGGCCCACCACCCCCTGGCGCTTGTCGCCCACGCGCAAGAGCAGGATCTTGCTCTTGCCGTCGGCCACGGGCACCTTGTTCGAGGGGATCAGCGGGATGCCGCGCCAGGTGATGAACTGCGAGCCGAACAGGCTCACGGTCGGCGGCGGCGTGCCGCGGCGCGTGGCTTCGCGGCCGAAGGCGGCGATGGCCAGCGGATGCGTGAGGAAGAAGGCCGGCTCCTTCCAGACCTTGGTCAAGAGCTCGTCGAGGTCGTCCGGCGTGGGCGCGCCGGTCAGCGGGAAGATGCGCTGCTCCTCGCTCACCTGCGACAAGAGGCCGTAGTCGGGGTTGTTGATGAGCTCGCTCTCCTGGTTCTCCTTGATCGTCTCGATCGTGAGGCGCAGCTGCTCCTTGATCTGGTCGTGCGGGCTGCTGTAGAGGTCGGAGATGCGGGTGTGCACGTCGAGCACGGTGCTCACGGCATTGAGGAAGTATTCGCGCGGCTGCTCCTCGTAGTCGACGAAGGTGCGCGGCAGCTGGTTTTCTTCTTCACGCGCGGTGCAGGTGACCTTGATCGATTCGGGGTTCTTGACCTTGTTGAGCCGGTAGATGCCTGCTTCGACCGGCACCCATTGCAAGAGGTGCGTGAGCCAGCGCGGGCTGATGGTTTCGAGTTGAGGGACGGTCTTGGTGGCATTCGCCAACTGGCGGGCGGCGTTGTCGCCGAGAGCGGTGGTACCACCGACTGTTGCACTCATGAGGGCTCCGTGAACATTGAAGAAAGAAACGAGGACGGCGAGTGTCGGCCGCACGGGGCCGGTCGTTCAACAGGCTATAGCCGCCAAATTGATGCGTTGCGCCAGCCGCCGGCGCTCCAGCTCCTCGCAATGCGCGAACAGGGCCGCGCTGTGAATGCCAAGCGAGTGGGCGAGCTTCTGCGCGGTCACGATCGAGGCGATCACGCTGCCCCGCTCAATCTCGCCCACGTAGGAGCGATTCAGATTCGAGCGCTCGGCCAACCGCTCCTGCGACCAGCCCTGTGCCTCCCGAAGCTGCCGTACGACCACGCCAAAGTCCTGCACGAACACCTTCATGTCGCCCCCTTCGGTGCCCTCTGCAGGCTGGCCTGCGTGACGCTGGCGCCCGGCGCGACGTCGTCGGTCACCCAGACGTTGCCGCCGATGGTCGCACCCTTGCCCAGCCTCACCCGTCCGAGGATGGTGGCGCCGGCATAGATCACCACATCGTCCTCCACGATCGGATGGCGCGGCAGGCCCTTATGCAGGTTGCCTTCGACATCGGTCGAAAAACGCTTGGCGCCCAGCGTCACGGCTTGGTAGAGACGCACGCGCTGCCCGATCACCGCCGTCTCCCCGATGACGACACCGGTGCCGTGATCGATGAAGAAGCCGGCGCCGATCTGCGCGCCCGGATGGATGTCAATGCCAGTCTCGGCGTGTGCGAGCTCGGCCAGGATGCGGGCCAAAAGGGGCAGCTCCAGCTGGTAAAGTTTGTGCGCGAGCCGGTGGTGGATCATCGCCAGCACGCCCGGATAACACAGCAGCACCTCGTCGACGCTGCGCGCCGCCGGGTCGCCCTGGAAGGCCGCGAGCACGTCGGTGTCGAGCAGCCGGCGCAGGCCGGGCAGCGCATTCGCGAACTCGCGGACCGCCTGCGCTGCCCTCTCCTCCATCTCGTGCGCGGCAACGGATCGATGGCGAGTGCTGAAGTTCAGCTCCAGTCCTGCCTGCCCCAACAGGCTCTGAAGCGCCGCGTCGAGCGTGTGGCCGACATAGAAATCCTCGCTCTCGTGACGAAGCTCCGGCGGTCCGAGTCGCATCGGAAACAATGCGCCCTTCAGCGACGCCACGATGCCGGCCAGCGCCTCACGCGACGGAAATTCGCGTGCGCCGAGCTCGCGTGAGCGCTTCTGCAGATCTCGCCACTCGTCGCGCACGCCGCGCAGCGCGCGCACCACCTCGCCCACCTCGAAATGAGCCATCGCGTTCCCTCCTGAAGCGTTCTTTTTTTGTTGCGAGAGACCGAGGTATCAGTCCTGGACCCAGGGCAACCCGTGGTAGCGCCAGCCGTCCTTCGTGCCCCGATGCTGGCCGGCATCGATCTCGCCCTCGAAGCCTTCGAGCACGTTGTAGATCTGCGTGAAGCCGGCCTTGGCGGCCGCCTCGGCCGCCAGCGCGGAGCGCTTGCCGCTGCGGCACAGCAGCAGCGCGACAGCCTGCTTGCCACCCTCTTTCGCCAGCTTGGCCTCCAACTCGCGCTCGAAGCGCGGGTTGCGTGTGAGCGCGGTACCGGTGGCCCACGGCACGTGCAGGCTCTGCGGCACATGCCCGACGAACTTGCGCTCCTCGCCCGAACGCACGTCGACGAGCACCGCCTGTCCTGCCTGGACCAGCGCCCATGCAGTCCGCGGGTTCACGCCGCCGGGATAGCGCCAGCCTTGCGCTTCGGCCTGGGCCCGGGCTTCGACGAGCGCTTCCGGCAGCGCGACTTCTTCGACTTCTAATGACATTGCTGGTGACTCCTGGTGTTCGCCTCTTGGTGGCGATGGCCATCAATGTAGGAAGGGAAGATCGAATCTCAAACAACCGAAAAGTGGGTTCTTAAGAACCAACTCAACTAAGAGATGGGGCCTCGGGCTCTGCCAAGTCGCGGGTGCTTGCGTCCGCTCGTGCGCAGAAGCTTATGCACAAAGCTTCGTAGCCCACCTTGCGCGCGGTGGCTAAGGTGCTGCGCCTGTGTCGTTTCCGATTCCGCTCTTCACCCTATGTCTCTTCCCGCCGTGAACCCTGCGCAATCCGCAACCCCAGCGCCTTCGGTCCCGACCGTCGACGCCGCCACCCTGCAGCACTGGCTGCACGACGGTGGCGAGATCGCGCTGCTCGACGTGCGCGAGCATGGACAGTACGGCGAAGGCCACCCCTTCTTCGCCGTCCACGTGCCCTACAGCCGGCTCGAGCCGGAGATCGCGCGCCTGGTGCCGCGCCGGGGCACGCGCACCGTGCTGCTGGACGACGGCGCCGCAGGCTCCGCTGTGGCCACGCGCGCGGCGGCGCGGCTGGCGACCCTGGGCTACGAAAATGTATGGCTGCTCACCGGCGGCGCACCGGCCTGGGCACGCGCCGGGCACACCCTCTTCCAGGGCGTGAACCTGCCTTCGAAGACCTTCGGCGAGCGGGTCGAACACGCCTTCGACGTCCCACACATCGACGCGCAGGCGCTGGCCGCGCGGCTTCAGTCGGGCGAGCCGCTCGTGCTGCTCGACGGCCGCACTCTCGAAGAGCACCGCAAGATGACCATCCCCGGTGCGCTGCCCGTGCCCAACGGCGAACTGGCGCTGCGCTGGCGAACGCTGGTGACCGATGACCAGACGCCGATCGTCGTGCACTGCGCGGGCCGCACGCGCAGCATCGTCGGCGCCCAGATCCTGCGCGACCTGGGCGTGCCGAATCCGGTGCTGGCGCTGGAGAACGGCACGCAGGGCTGGGCGCTGGCCGGGCTCGAGCTGGAACGCGGCAGCCCACGCACGCTGCCGGCCGCGCCGCTTCCCTCCCAGCGGCATGCTGCGCAGGCCGACGCCGCTGCCGCCGCCCGGCGCGCCGGGGTGCCGCTGCTCGACGCCGCCGCCGCGCAGGCCTGGCTCGACGACGACGCACGCACCACCTTCGTCTTCGACGTGCGCACCGCCGACGAATTCGCCGCGGGCAGCATTCAAGGCGCGCGGCATGCGCCGGGCGGCCAGCTGCTGCAGGCTGCCGACCTGCAGATCGGCGTGCGCGGCAGCCGCGTGCTGCTGCTGGACGACGAAGGCATCCGCGCGCCGGTGGCGGCGCTCTGGCTGCGCCGCCTGGGCCTCGATGCAGCGGTGGTCGAGGGCGGCGTCGCCGCAGCGCTGCGCATCCCTGCACCGTCTCGCCTGCCCCTGCCGCAGGCTGTGCCGGAACGGACGCCCGAAGCCCTGACGGCGCTGCGGAACGGCAACCTGCCGCCGGTGGTATTCGACCTGCGGCCTTCGATGGCATACCGACAGCGCCATGCACGCGGCGCCACGTGGTCGATCCGCCCGCGCCTGATGGCCGACGTGCAGGCCGCGACGCGCGGGGACCGGCAGCGCCCCGTGCTGCTGCTGGCGGCCGAGGAGATCGTGGCGCGGCTGGCGGCGCAGGACCTTTGGGAGGCCGGCTGGCACCACCTGAGTTGGGCCCCGGCCCTTGCGGCCAAGGCCGCCGGCTGGCCGCAGGACGCGAGCCCAGGGTCGCCGACCGATGCCGAGGCCATCGACTACCTGTTCTTCGTGCACGACCGGCACGAGGGCAACCTCGATGCCGCACGCCGCTACCTCGCCTGGGAGACCGGGCTGATCGCGCAATGCGCGCCGGAAGATCTCGCGGCCTTCCGCCTGCCCGAGGCGACGCATATCGATATCTGAAAGTCTTCCTTGCGACGGTGTCCGCGGGCCCGCAAGATGCCCGCTTGCCTTTGCCTTTGCCTTTGCCTTTGCCTTTGCCTTGCCGTCACGATTCCATGCATCCAACGTTCCGCCTTCCTCGTTCCTACCGTATCGCCGCCCTGCTCGGCGCCGTGCTCTGCCTCGCCGCCGGTCTGGCCCATGCCGACGCGACACTGGACAAGATCCGCCAGCGCGGGAAGGTGGTGATCGGCGTCGCCATCAGCGGCGGCCCCTTCGGCGCCATCGACCCGGCCACGCAGCAGCTCGTCGGCTGGAACCCCGAGCTCGCCCGCGACCTGGCCAAGCGGCTCGGTGCGGAGGCCGAGCTGGTCCAGGTGAACCCCTCCAACCGCATGCAGTTCCTGCAGTCCGGCAAAGTCGACCTGCTGATCGCCTCCATGGAATACAACGCCGACCGCGGCGAGATCCTGGGCCATGCGCCCACGCCCTTCTACCGCGTGGGCGGCACGGCCGCGGTCCTCAAGACCAGCGGCATCACCAAGTGGGACGACCTGCGCGGCAAGACCGTTTGCGCCTCGCAGGGCAGCAGCTACGTGAAGCCGCTGCAGGAGCAGTACGGGGCCGAGGTGCGCGGCTTCAAGACCTCGGCCGAATCGCTGCTGGCACTGCGCGGCGGCAACTGCGTGGCCGCGGTGCACGACGCGATCCTGATCCAGCCGCTCCTGCGCGGCAATCCGGAATGGGGCGCGTACGCGGCGCCGATCCGCGACGAAATCCTGCCCGCACCCTCGGTGGTGTGGGCCCGCAAGGGCGAGGCCGACACCATCGCCGCGGTGGACAAGGCGGTGCAGCAATGGCATCGCAGCGGCTGGCTGATCGAGACCGAGAAGCGCCTTGGCATCGTGCCGCCGCAGCCGCTGCTGCCCGAGTTGCAGGCCAAGCTCAAGGCCGCGCCCTGAGTCCGCTCGACGACCTGCCTGCGCTTTTCCTTGATCCACCTGGAGCTGCGATCCGGCGGCCCCTGAAGGCCTTCGCCATGAAACTCCGCTCGCTCGCACTGACGCTGTCGGCCGTCGTCATGCGCCCCGCCGATCGCGGCAGCGCCGACGCTGCGATCGAACTGGAGACCTCGGGATGAGCGACGCGCTGTGGGCCCAGGCGGTCGCGGCGCTCAAGCCGCTGGGCCTCAACTACGCCTTCGTGCTCAACCCGGCCGAGCGAGGCGCCTTCCTGCGTGGCCTGGGCGTGACGCTGCAGCTGTGCCTGCTGACCATCCCCTGCAGCCTCGCCGCCGGCGTGGCGATCGCCGCCGCGCTGACCTCCGGGCGCGCCTGGCTGGTGCAGCCCGCGCGCGCCTTCGTCGAAGTCACGCGCAACACGCCGACGCTGGTGCAGCTCTACTGCGCGTTCCTGGTGCTCAACATGCTCATCACCCAGCAGCTGCAGACGCACGGCGGCAACCCGCTCACGCCCTTCGTCTGGGTGGTGGTCGTGGTGTCGCTGCACAAGGGCGTGTTCCATGCCGAGGCGCTGCGCGCGGCCATCGAGGCCGTGCCGCGCGTCACGCTCGAGGCCGCCCGCTCGCTGGGCTTCTCGCAGCGCCAGCTGCTGTGGTGTGTGGAGCTGCCGCTGGCACTGCGCTTCGCGCTGCCCTCGCTGGTCAACAACCTGGTCGACCTGGTCAAGATGACCGCCGTGGCCTCGGCCATCGCGGTAGGCGACGTGACCTACGAGTCCATCATGATCTGGACACAGCGCGACAACGTGCTGGAATTGCTGCTCCTGATCCTGTTGTACTTCGGCCTTCTGACCTGGCTCGTGAGCCTGGCCGGCCGCTGGCTCGAAGAACGCCTGAGGATGCCCGGCTATGGCCAGTGAAATCATGATCGCGCATGGCGCGCCGCAGGCCGTTCCCGCCGGCCCGTGGGCTAGCCCCTGGCGCAACCCCTGGTTCGTCGGCGTCGGCGCCGCGCTGATCGTGCTCGCCTTCTGGGGCGCCACGGGCAGCACGCCCACGGCTTTCGTGCACCTGTGGAGATGGCTGCCGGCTCTGCTGCGCGGCCTGCTGGCCAACATCGAGATCAGCGTACTCGCCATGGCGCTGGGTACGCTGGCCGGGCTGGTGGTGGGGGCGCTGTCTCTCTCGCCCTTGCGCATGCTGCGCATCGCGACGCGCTGGTACGTGCAGGTGTTTCGCAACGCGCCGGTGCTGGTGCTGATCTACTTCACGACCTACGTCTTCCCCTTCGAACTGCACCTCGCCTCGTGGCGCTTTCCGTTTCCCGACTGGATCAAGGTGGTGCTGGGCCTGGCGCTGCCGGCCAGCGCCAACGTGGCGGAGATCTTCCGCGGCGCCATCCAGTCCATCTCGAGTGCGCAGTGGGAGGCGGCGCAGTCGCTGGCCTTCCGGCGGCGCGAGATCTTCCGCCTCATCGTGCTGCCGCAGTGCGTGCGCCGCATGCTGCCGCCGTGGATGAACCTGTATGCCAGCATCACCATGAGCACGGCACTGGCCTCGCTGGTCGGCGTGCACGACGTGGTCGACACGGCGCAGATCGCGAGCAACACAGTGGCGCGCACCGACTTCACCATCCTCGTCTACTTCACACTGCTGGGCCTGTTCTTCGCCTACTGCTACCCGATTGCACGCGCCACGCGCGCGCTGGAGCGCCGCCATGACCGCCACTGATGTCTTTCTTTCCCCCACCGCCGCCGCTGCACGCGAAGCACCGCTGGTCGCGCTGCGCGACGTGCACCTGGCCTTCGGCGCCACCACGGTGTTGCGCGGCATCGATCTCGAGGTGCGGCGCGGCCAGGCGGTGTCGATCGTCGGCCCCTCGGGCTCGGGCAAGTCCACCATCCTGCGCTGCATCACCGGCCTGCTGCGCCCGCAGCGCGGCGAGATCCGCGTGGGCGACACCGCCGTGGAGAGCTTGCGCACCGAGGCCGAGCTGATCGCGCTGCGCAAGCGCGTGGGCTTCGTGTTCCAGCAGTACAACTTGTTCCCGCACCTCACGGTACTGCAGAACCTGGTGATCGCGCCGACCCGCGTGGCCGGCCGCGAGCGGGCTACGGCCGAGCGCGAAGCGCGCGAGCTGCTGGAGAAGGTGCGCCTGTCGCACAAGGAAGCGGCCTACCCGGGCGAGCTGTCGGGCGGCCAGCAGCAGCGCGTGGCCATTGCGCGCGCGCTGGCGATGCGGCCCGAGCTGATGCTGTTCGACGAGGTGACCTCCGCACTCGACCCCGAAACCGTGGGCGAGGTGCTGACCGTGATCCGCGACCTGGTGCAGGACGGCCTGACCTGCGTGCTGGTCACGCATGAGATGCGCTTTGCCGAGGAGATCAGCGACGAGGTGTACTTCACCGAGGCGGGCGTGATCGTCGAGCACGGCACGGCCGCGCGCATCTTCAACGACCCGGCCAGCGAGCGCACGCGCGCCTTCCTGCACCGCGCGCTCGGCGAAGGCGCTCGCGCCCGCCCCGCGCCCCTGCAGCCCGCTCCCGCGTTCGTGCCGCTGCCCTTCGAGCGGCTGCGTTTCGCGCTCTGAACCCACCCCTCACTGGAGAACACCTATGACGACTGACATCACCTCCATCGCGGCGCAACGCCGCGCCGCCATCGCCGAGGCGCTGGACGAGATCAGGCGCATTGCCGCCGGCAACGCACCGGACCGCGCGACGCTGGCCGTGATCACCGCGCGCCTCGAACAACTGGCGACGCAGACCGCGCTCTTCACGCGCGCCGACTTTCCGCCGCCCGCCGAATCGGCGGGCGTGGGCGCCTCCACGCGCTATCGCCTCAACTTCGAAGACGGCGACGACGGCATCGCGCTCTATCTGAATTCGATCAATCCCGGCAAGACCACGATCCCGCACAACCACACGACCTGGGCCGTCATCGTGGCGATCGACGGCGAGGAGGAAAATCGCATCTACCGCCGCACCGACGACGGCAGCGATCCGGCCGTGGCGCAGCTCGCACTGGTGCGCGAGCTCACCGTGCAGCCCGGCACGTCGGTCGCCTTCCTGCCCGACGACATCCACAGCATCCACGTGGTGGGCAACCAACCTACGCTGCATTTCCATCTCTACGGCCAGCCGCTGGAGACGCTCACGGGCCGCATCGGGGTGAACCTGGAGACCGGCGTGGTGGTGAACTACAACGCCACGCAGTTCAAGCCCAGTGAGGTGGCCGCTTGAACGCAACGGGAATCGCGGCGGGTTCCGACACGCTGCTCTCCGCGAGCACCCGGCTGCTGCACGCTGGTGCGCCCGCGCTGCGCGACGGCAGCGGCCCGGTCAACGTGCCGGTGGTGCGGACCAGCACCGTGCGCTTCGAGGACACCGGCACCCATGCCGACTACCACCACCGCCGCGCCGCCGGCGAACGCGTCGCGGCTTACGGCCGACACGGCCTGGACACGCACCGTGCGCTGGAGGATGCCGTCACCACCCTGGAGCTCGGTTACCGGGCCTTTCTCGCGCCTTCCGGACTGTCGGCCATCGCTCTGGTGTTCGTTGCGCTGCTGTCGCCCGGCGACCATGCGCTGGTGGCCGACAGCGTCTATGCACCCGTGCGCCGCGTCGACAGCACCCTGCTGCAGCGCCTGGGCATCACGCTTGAATATTTTTCGCCCACGCACGACGACCTGGCCGCGAAGATCCGCCCCACCACGCGGCTCGTGTACCTCGAATCGCCGAGTTCGCTGCTCTACGAGGTGCTGGACCTGCCCCGCCTCGCCGCGATCGCCCGCGACTGCGGCGTCACGGTCGCCACCGACAACACCTGGAGCGGCGGCTGGTTCCACCAGCCGCTGGCGCTGGGCGCCAACATCTCGATCCAGGCCGCGACCAAGTACATCGCCGGCCACTCCGACCTGATGCAGGGCATCGTGGTGGTGGACAGCCCGGCGCTCGCCACGAAGATCGCCACCGCGCACGAGGCGCTGGGCCTGGCCATTGGTGCCGACGACGCCTACCTGTCGCTGCGCGGCCTGCGCACGCTGCCCGTGCGCCTGGCCCAGCACCAGCGCCATGCCACTGAAGTGGCGCAGTATCTCCAGCGCCATCCGCGGGTGACGCGCGTGTTCTACCCGGCATTGCCCGAGGATCCAGGCCATGCGCTGTGGAAGCGCGACTTCAGCGGCGCGAGCGGGCTGGTGTCCTTCGAATTCCGCGATGCCGACGTGGCGGCGGCGAATGCCTTCGTCGATGCGCTGCAGCTGTTCGGCATCGGCGCGTCGTGGGGCGGCTACGAAAGCCTTGCGCTGGTCGCCGCGCCCGAGCGGTTGCGCGAACACAGCCACTGGACCAGCACCCGGCCGGTGGTACGGCTGCACGTCGGACTCGAAGATCCGCAAGACCTCATTGCGGACCTGGCCCGGGCATTTACGGCCCGGTCTACAGATCTCAGCGCGCCGCCGCGGGGTCGCCAACCTTCACGTTCTTGAAGAAGATCGCGTCCTCGGGATTGACCGGAATGTCGAGCTTGCGCTGCATCGCGTAGTCGAGCACCTGGTGGTGCAGCGCGATGTAGAAGCCTTCCTGCTGGACCGTCTGCCAGATCGCGTGGATGGTCGCGTCGCGCTTGGCCGGATCGCGCTCAACGGCGAGCGAGGCGATCTTCGCATCGATGTCGGGGTTGCTGTAGCCGATGGCATTGGCGGAGCCGCGTCCATCCTTGCCGCGGGTGTGCACCAGGTAGTCGAAGATGTAGGCCGAGTCGAAGGTCGGCGCGGCCCAGCCGTAGAGATAGAAGTCGGTGTCGGCCTGGTTGATGGCGGTCGCATGCTGCGCGATCGGCCGCGCGGCGACCGAGACCCTGACGCCGATGCGCGCCAGGAAGCCGGCGACCGCGGTGCAGATCGTTTCGTCGTTGACATAGCGATTGTTCGGGCAGTGCAGCGTGATGCCGAAACCGCCCGGATACCCCGCCTCGGCCAGCAGCTGTCTTGCACGCGCGGCATCGGGCTTGGGCCAGGTGTCGAAGGCCTTCTCGTAGCCGTGCACGAATTGCGGCGCGATGATGCCGGCCGGCACCGAGAGCCCGCGCATCACCGCGGTCCTGAGGGTGTCGCGGTCGATCGCCAGGCGGAAGGCCTCGCGCACGCGCGCGTCGGCCAGCGGGTTGCGGCCCTTCACGTCCGAATACTTCAGCTCGCCGGCGCCGACGTTCAGGCCCAGGTAGATGGTGCGGTTCTCCAGGCCCTCCGTGACGCGCAGCCGCGCATCGGCCTTCAGGCGCGCGACGTCCTGCGCCGGCACATCCTGCACGAAGTCCACCTCGCCCGACAGCAGTGCGGCCACGCGCGTTGCCGCCGTCTTGATCGGCTGGAACACGATCTGCGTCACCTCCAACGGAAACTGGCCCTTTCCCCAGTAGCCGGGGAACTGCCTGAGGACGGTGCGCGTGTCCTGCTCGCGCGACGCCAGCTGGTAGGGACCGGTGCCGTTCTCGTTGCGGGTGGCGAAGTTCTCGTCCTTGCCCGAAACGTCCTGTGGCTGCTCGGCCTGGTGGGACCTCGACCATGCCGCGTTGACGATGAAGAGATTGGTCAGCGTGTGCGGCAGCACGAGGTTGGGGCCCGAGGTCTTCAGCTGCACCGTCAGCGCATCGACCTTGCGCACCTCGACCACCGGCGCCAGCAGCGTTTTCCAGGCCGAGGTGGGCGCCTTGGCACGCTGGATCGAGAAGACCACGTCGTCGGCGCCGAAGGGCGCGCCGTCATGGAACTTCACGCCGGGGCGCAGCTTGAATTCCCAGACCGTGGGGTCGCGCGTGACCTGCCATGCGGTCGCCAGCGCCGGCTGGAGCTTGCCGTCGGCGGTGCGCAGCACCAGCGGTTCGTAGACCTGGTGCAGGAAGGTGACGTTGGTGTTGAGGTTGACCGCGTGCGGGTCGAGCGTGGCCGGATCGGAGGAGCGGGCCCAGCGCACGGTCTCGGCATGAAGCGCCGCCGAGGGCAGGAGGACGGACGCCAGCACGACGCTGGTCAGGAGCTTGCAGAGTTTCACGAAGATGAAGAGCAGGAAGGTTGGGAAGCCACGGGCCAGTGCATGTTTTCAGGCGGCCGGTATGAGCCTGATGCCGACTTCGCCTTCGCGTTCCAGTTGCGCCACCAGGCCGAGTTCCCAGGCCAGGTAGGCGCGGAAGCCCGCATCGCGCGCGCCGGGGTCCGCATGCGCATAGGGGCTGTACCAATGGTCGTCGTCGCCGGTGAGGACGCCCTCGGCGCCGCTGGCCGTGGGCAGTCCCGCGGCGACCCAGGCCCCGGTGCCGCCTGCGATGGCACGCACGTCGCGGTGTGTGCGTGCGGCCAGTTCGGCCGCGACGATGCCGGCCAGCACGCCGTCGGGCGAGACCAGCAGCACCGTCTGCGTGGGCGGCAGCTCGGCGGTGAAGGACTGCAGGCGATCGGGCACGGCAAAACGCGCGCGGGCCACGTGGCGCCGTTCATAGGCCGCGCGCCGATCGACGTCGAAGGCGACCGCCTGGCCCGCGTCCAGCAAGGCAGCGGCCTGCTGCGGCGACACCAGGGGCGCGGCCGCACGCGACGGCAGCACGCGCACCGGCTCCGCACCGGTGACCCGCGGGGCGAGCGCAGGCGGCGCGTGGACCAACACCTCGTGGCCGCCCAGCTGCGCGAGCCAGGCGGCGGTGGTGAGGGCGCGCACGCCGTCCCAGTCGGCCAGCACGATGCGCGAACGGCGTGTGGCCACGTATTCGTCGGTGGCCTGCACGAGCTGGCCTCCGGGCGCCCAACGCCAGCCTTCGAGATGGCCGGCCACATATTCCTGCTCGGTGCGAACGTCAAAGCGGTAGAGGGAGCGCTCGGCGGCTTCGGCCTCGAAGCGCGCCAGCTCGTCTGCATCGATGCGGCGCACGCCGGCACGCCGCGCCACGACCTCGGCCCGATCGCGCGCGGCGGCCAGCGCGGCCGGTCCGGGCTCGGGCAGCGCGGCATTGCGGCCGTGCGCCAGCGCACGGCCCGTCAGCAGCCAGGCCATGGTGCCGTCCTTCAGAGAGACCACGCGGTTCGGAATTCCCGCGTCGATGAGCGTCTGCGCGCCGACGATGCTGCGCGTGCGCCCTGCGCAGTTGACCACCACCAGGGTCTCGGGGTCCGGCGCGATTTCCTGGATACGGTAGACCAGCTCGGCGCCGGGCAGGCTGTGCGCGAAAGGCAGGCTGAACTGCGCGAACTCCTCGGGCGTGCGGCTGTCCACCACGACCAGCTTGTCGCCGCGCGCGATGCGCTCTTGCAACTCGTCGGCATCGATCCAGGGCGTGTGCTTGCGGTGCTCGATGATCTCGCCGAAGGCCTTGCTCGGCACGTTGGTGCCGCTGAAGATCTCGAAACCCTCGGCGGCCCAGGCATCCGTGCCGCCAGCCAGCACCGACACCTGGTTCCAGCCCAAGCGCACGAGCTTGGCGGCGGCCTGGTGGGCCAGCGTCTCGTCGGCATCCACCAGCACGATGCGAGTGCCGCGGCGCGGCACCAGCCGGTCGATCAGCAGTTCGAGGCGCCACAGCGGCGCTGATGCGGCGAAGAGGATGTGGCGGTGCGTGTAGACGCCGGTCTCGCGCACGTCGAGCACGGCGATCTCCTCGCCGTCGGCCAACGCGGCCTTCAGCCCATGGGACGTGATGAACGGGTGGGAGGCGCGGGCGGTCGAAGTCATCGTGAGTGCTGGGGATTCGGAATGTGTGGAGGCTGGCGACCCTACGCCGCGCGAGCGTGCGCACCAACGAAGCAAATCGACTAACCATATCCGCGGAAATTCGTTCGCGCGCACGCTGCTGCTGCCTAGAGTCGGCCGCATCCTTGCTGACTCCACGAACCCCATGACGAGCACACGCTCCCTTCTTCGCGCCCTGGCTGCGGCAGCCGCTCTGGCGCTGGTCGCACTGCACGCGCCCACGAGCTTCGGCGCTCCCGACGCGGGCAGCTTCCCGAGCAAGCCCGTGCGCATCGTCGTCCCGGTGGCGCCCGGGGGCAGCGCCGACAAGCTCACGCGCACGCTGGCCGACCGGCTCGCCGCGCTATGGGGCCAGTCGGTGGTGGTCGAGAACGTGACCGGCGCCAGCGGCACCATCGGTGCGGCCAAGGTGGCGAAGGCGGCGCCCGACGGCTACACCCTGCTGCAGCAGGGCGAAGGCCTGACGCTCAACGCCATCCTCTACCGCGAGCTGCCTTACGACGCGCAGAAGGCCTTCACGCCCATCATCAAGGCGGTGGTGAATCCGCAGATCCTCGTGGTGAACCCGGGCACCGGACTCAAGACCTTCGCCGACTACCTGGCGCGCGCCAAGGCCCAGCCGGAAAGCATCAGCCTCGGCCTGCCCGGCAACGGCGGCATCGCCCATGTGGCGCACGAGATCATCACGCAGGAAACCGGCGCGAAGGTGAATTACATCCCCTATCCCGGCGGCGGACCGGCCACCGTGGACGTGCTGGCCGGGCACACGAACGCGACGCTGATCACGCTGGCGGCGGTGACCGAATACGTGCGCGCCGGCCGCCTGCACGCGCTGGCCGTCACCACGCCCTACCGTTCCCCCGCGCTGCCTGACGTGCCCACCATGGCCGAAGCCGGCCTGCCCGGTTTCTCGGTGGAAAGCTGGCAGGGCTACTTCGCGCCGGCCGGCACCCCGCCTGCGGTGGTGGCGAAAATCAACCGGGACATCCGGACCGTGCTCCAGTCGGCCGAGGTGCGTACGAAGCTCGAAGACCTCGGCTTCAAGATCGCGGGCGGCACGCCGGCCGAATTGGCAGCCAGCCTGCAGACCGAGCGTCCCAAATACGCACAGGCCATCAGGACGGCCGGCATCGCGCTGCGCTGAGGCATGACGCTCTCCCCGCCCCGCTTCACGCCAGGCCCGTCGACCCCGACCGCTTCGCGCGCGTGGCGCTGGCTGACCTGGAACTGCACGAGCAGCGCATCTGCGCCGAGGTTGCGCCCGACTTCGGCGAAGACCTGCATGCCGCCGCGCTGTGGAAGCCTGCTCCCACCGCGACAACCCTCGAAGAAAGCTGAATCATGAAACGTCGATCGATCCTCCAAGGCGCGGCGGCCGGCGCCGCCGGCCTCGCGCTGCCCGCCATGGTGCGAGCCGCCGATGCTCCCAGGGAAATCCGGCTCGACTACGCCTACTACTCGCCGTCGAGCCTGGTGCTGCGGCGCTTCGGCTGGCTCGAGCAGGCGCTCAAGCAGGACGGAATTGGCGTCAAGTGGGTGCTGAGCGCCGGCAGCAACCGCGCCCTCGAATATCTCAACGGCAACAGCATCGACATCGGCTCGAGCGCCGGGCTCGCCGCGCTGCTGGCCAAGGCAAACGGCAACCCGATCCGGGCGCCCTACATCTTCTCGCGCCCCGAATGGACCGCGCTGCTCGTGCGGCGCGATTCGCCGATCCGCTCGCTCGCCGACCTCAAGGGCAGGAAGGTCGCAGCGACCAAGGGCACCGATCCATATCTCTTCCTGCTGCGCGCACTGCAGACCGTCAAGCTCAAGCGCAGCGATATCGAACACGTCGCGCTGCAGCATGCCGACGGCCGAACGGCGCTCGAGCAAGGCCGCGTCGATGCGTGGGCAGGGCTGGATCCGCTGATGGCGGCCAGCGAGCTCGATGCCGGTTCGCGGCTGATCTACCGCAACGTGGCCTTCAACACGTATGGCTTCCTCAATGTGCGGGAAGAATTCCTCGCCCGGCATCCGGCCGAGGTGAAGCGCGTGATCGCGGCCTACGAGCGCGCACGCCGCTGGATCCTGGCCAACACCGCCGAGGCGGCGAAGATCCTGGCCGAGGAGGCCAAGGTCAGCCTGGAGGTCGCGCTGCTGCAGCTCAAGCTGCGCACCGACTTCAGCAATCCCCAACCCTCCAGCGAGCACGTGAAGGCGCTGCAGGCGGCCGCTCCCATCCTGCTGGAAGAGCAACTCGTCAAGCCCGGCACCGACCTCAACAGGGCGATCGCGGATCTTCTCGATACCCAGTTCGCCCGCGGGCTGGCGGGCAGCGCCGCTTGAAGGCTAGCGGATGAGCGCGCACTACCCTCCCGGGCTGGTGCCTGCAGTGCCGAGCGCGCCCGTCGCGCAGGCGTCGCAGCCGCCTGCACCTGCGGCGCCGCGTCGCCCTTCGCGCTGGTGGGGCGCCCTGCTGCCGGCCGGCTCGCTGCTGCTGCTCGAACTGGCCGTTCGCCTCGGAGCCGTGCCGGCGCACCTGCTGCCGCCGCCGAGCGAGATCACTCGCACGCTGGTCGAGCTGTCCGCCAACGGCCTGGGCGCGCACGTGCTCGCCAGCACGGTCCGCGTCTTCGCCGGCTTCGCGACCGGCGCACTGCTGGCCATCGGCCTGGGTGTGCTGGTGGGGCTCGATCGGCGCGCCGAAGCCTTGCTCGACCCGAGCTTCCAGGCGCTGCGCGCGATTCCTTCGCTCGCCTGGGTCCCGCTGCTGCTGCTGTGGCTCGGCATCGACGAAGGCTCCAAGATCGTGCTGATCGCGATCGGCGCCTTCTTCCCGGTCTACATGGGGGTCGCTTCGGGGTTTCGCGATGTCGACCGCAAGCTGGTGGAGGTGGCCGAGATGGCGGGCCTCTCTCCGCTCGCGATGGCGCGTCGCGTGCTGCTGCCGGCCGCGCTGCCCGCGCTGCTCACCGGCCTGCGCAACGGGCTGTCGCTGGCGTGGATGTTCATGGTGGCGGCCGAACTGATCGCCGCCACGCGAGGACTGGGCTACCTGCTGACCGATGGTCGCGAGACCGGCCGCGCCGACATCGTGCTTGCCGCGATCGTGCTGCTGGCCGTGATGGGCAAGCTCACCGACACGGGCATGCAGCGCCTGGAAGCGCGATGGCTGTCCTGGCGGGACACGCTGGACACGCGTGCATGAGCGCGCTGCTCGACGTCCGGATCGCCCGCAAACGCTTCGGCACGCGCGAGGTGCTGCGCGACATCCATCTGCGGCTGCGCCCCGGCGAAGTGGTGTCGCTGGTCGGCGCCAGCGGCTGCGGCAAGAGCACACTGCTGCGCCTCGTCGCGGGCCTGGACCGCGACTATGAAGGCGAGGTCCAGCTGGACGGCCGCGCCGTGACCGGGCCGACGCGCGACATCCGTTTCGTGTTCCAGGAGCCGCGCCTCTTCCCCTGGCTGAGCGTGGCGCGCAATGTGGCTTTCGACCTCGGCGGGCACGCCATCGACTCGGCCAGGGTCGATGCGCTGCTGCAGGAGGTCGGGCTCGCCGGACTCGGCGCGCGGCTGCCCAAGCAGTTATCCGGCGGGCAGGCGCAGCGCGTCGCGATCGCGCGCGGCCTGTTCTTGCAGCCGCGGCTGCTGCTGCTCGACGAGCCGTTCTCGGCGGTCGACGCCTTCACGCGTCTGAAGCTGCAGGACCTGCTGCTGAACGTCGCACGGGCGCACCACATCACGGTCCTGCTGGTCACGCACGACATCGACGAAGCGGTGTACCTGAGCGACCGTGTCATCGTGCTCGAGGCCGAGCCGGGTCGCACGGCGGCGCAGGTTCCGATCGAACTGCCGCGCGCACGCAGCCGCGATGACCCTCGGGTGGCGGCGGCGATCGCCGAGGTTCGTCACGCGCTGCAGGCGGCGCATGCGATCTGACGCTGCGGCGCGAGAGACGCTCAAGCGCCCCAGCTCACAGGCACAGCACGGCGAGCAACACACCCGCGAGCCTGAGAAACGCCGACAGGTCGAACGAAAACCCCGCACCCGCAGCGACCTGCGCTGGCAGGCCCACCACAAGCGCGCCGAACAGGGCAACGCCGATGGCACTGCCGACCTGGCGGGCCGCGCTGAAGATCGCCGATGCCGTGGCCGAGCGCGATGGCTCCACGCTGCCGAGGATCGACGACGTCAAGGCCGGCGTGCCGATGCCAGCGCCGATGGCCAGCAGCAGCAGGCTCGGCAGGATGCGCAGATAGGGCGTGGCGTCGTCTATACCGTGCAGTAGCGCGAAACCAAGGGCCGAGATCAGGAAGCCCGCGATCACCGGCGTCCGAGGGGAGAAGCGCTTTGCCAGCCGCGCACTCGCAAGGTTGGCAACCATGATCACGATGAAGGGCAGCAAGGCGAAACCTGTCTCGGTCGGCGTATAGCCTTTCGCATGCTGGAAATACAGGCTCAGCACGAAGATCGATCCATAGAAAGTGATGTTCATGATCACTCCCAGGACGACCGATGCGGAGAAGGCCTTGCTTCGAAACAGCCCGAGCGGGATCATCGGCGCGGGCACGCGCGATTCATTGCGCACGAATGCCGCGACGGCCCCCATGGTCAAGGCAAGACCCGCCAGCACCGTCCAGTGGGTCCAGCCACGCGCGCCGGCTTCGATGACCGAATGCGTGAAGACGAAGAGTGCCAGCATGGCCAGAAGTTGCCCGCCGATGTCCAGACGCCCGGTGATCACACGCACGGTTTCGCCAACGTGGCGGCGCGCGGCCCACAGGCCCAACGCGCAGATCGGCAGGTTCACGAAGAAGATCGAGCGCCAGCCAAGGCTGCTCGTCAATGCGCCCCCGACTACCGGGCCTGCAGCGCTCACGACGCCGCCGATGGCGCTCCACCAGCCGATGGCGTGCGCCCTTGCCACCGAATCGCCGGCACTGGCATGCGACAGCAGCGACAGCGAGGTAGGAAGGATCAATGCGGCGCCAATGCCCTGCGCACCGCGTGCCGCGATCAGAATCTCGATGGACGGCGCGACCGAGCAGGCGAGGGATGCCAGCCCGAACAGCAAGATCCCGACGATGAAGACGCGCCGGCTCCCGAAACGGTCACCGAAGGAGCCCCCCATCATCAGCAGTGCCGCGAATGCCAGCGTGTAGGCATTCACGATCCACTGCAGGCCCGTCACGCCGGCACCGAGGCTCGCACCGATCTCCGGCAACGCCACATTCACGATGGTCACATCAAGCTGCACCACGACGAAGCCGAAACTCGTCGCGGCCAGAGTCCAACCCATGCCGGTTCGTCGCACTGGCGTCCTCAGCCACCCCAGCGCAGTCGCAGGCCCGCCCACACCGCGAAGAGCACGCTGGCTCCGAACACCCAGCCCGAGAGTGCACCGGCCATCGTCCCAGAGAGCAGGTTCCCGACGGTGCAACCCAGCGCCGTCATCGCGCCCCATCCCAGCAACAGGCCGCCGCCCAGGCCGCGAACCACCTCGCGCCCGCGCGGCCAGCGCGGCGCGAACTGGCCGCTCGCGAGCGCAGCTGCGAAGGCGCCCGCCACCAGGCCGGCAATCAGAAGCGAGTTGGGCGTGCGCCAGAGGCTTTCGACCAAGGCCGTGACACAGCCGCCGAAACCGTCGAGCCCCTCGAGACGATCGGGCACCCATCCGCGCACGCTGCCGAACTCGCGCGCCGCGCTGCCGAGGGCGGCCGTGACGCCGAGCGGCCGCAGGCGCAGCACCACCACAGTCGCAATGACACCGACCGCGAGCCCGCCGAGCCAGTAGTCCCACCGACCCCGAATGAGCCGCTGCAATGCGGCCCCGAAGCTCGAAGGCCGTTCGGCGGCCGGGGACGCCGCAGGCAAGCGGCGCCACAGCAGCGCGGCAGCGACGGCCAGCAGCAGGAGCTGAAGCAGCGCCGACCCGGCATAACCCAGGTAGTGCGGGAGCCAGACGACGGGCGCGGTCGCGATGGTCGCCGTGTACAGCCAGTTCCAGCTGTTGAAGCCCAGCACGAAGCCCATTGCACTGCCTGCAAGCGCGAACGGTGCCGTGGGCGAGCCTTCACCGAGGCGATACCAGTGCGCGCTGATGCACGAGCCGGAGATCACCATCCCGATGCCGAAGGCGAGGCCCGCCAGCACCAGCGCCCAGCTCACCGGACCGATGTGCGCATCGGGCGGCAAGCGGCCCGGCTGTGGCACTGGAAGCCAGGAGCCCATCACGATGTGCATGCCCACGGTTCCCACCGCGAGCGCGACGACGATCGCGAGCAGGCCGCGCGCGTCCCGATGCTCGAAGTAGTCGCGCGCGTGGCAATAGAAGCAGAAGCGCGAGCGCTGCAGCACGGCGCCCAGCACGGCACCGAGCCCCAGCGCGAAGGCCAATGCGCGGCCACCCGTCTGCGCACCCACGACTGCGATGGCCCACAGAAGAGCCGCAGCGACGAGCAAGGCGAAAAAAACGGGCCACGAAGGCCCGCGAAACGTCGCTTCGATTCGACGAGGAGACACTCTTACTTCGAAGCCCAGATGGTCCCGGCAGGGTTGTTGACCGGCACGCCGACTGCATTGCCGTACTCGGTCCACGAGCCGTCGTAGTTGCGCACGTTGTAGCCCAGCAGCTTGGTGAGCGCGAACCAGGTGTGGCTCGACCGCTCGCCGATGCGGCAGTAGGTAATGACCGGCCGCGTGCCGTCGATGCCGGCGCTCGCGTAGAGCGCCTTCAGCTCGGCCGCGGACTTGAACGTTCCGTCCTCGTTGACCGCGCGTACCCAGGGCACGTTCGCCGCGCCCGGGATGTGACCGGCGCGCACGGCGAGCTCGGCCGCGCCGGGCGGCGCGAAGATCTTGCCGGTGTATTCGTCCGCCGAGCGGATGTCGACCAGCTTCGCATCCGATTTGCCCTCGGCCACCGCGAGCACATCCGAGAGGCGCGCGCGCAGTTGCGGATTGGGCTTCGCCACCTTGAAGTTGGTCGCGACGTGCTCGGGCGTGCGCGCTTCGAGCGTGCGGTTCTCGGCCTCCCATTTCTTGCGGCCACCATCGAGCAGCTTCACGTTCTGCACGCCGTACTGGTCGAACACCCAGGCGCCCCAGGCGGCGAACCAATTGTTGTTGTCGCCGTAGAGCACCACCGTGCTGTCGCTCGCGACGCCCCCGGTCGACAGCAGCTTCTCGAAATTGCCCTGGCTCACGATGTCGCGCCGCACGCGGTCGTTGAGGTCGTTGTGCCACGAGAAGTTGACGGCGCCGGGGATGTGGCCCTTCTCATAGAGACCCGGGTTCACGCTGACCTCGATCACGCGCAGCTTCGGATTCTTGAGGTTCTTTTCGAGCCATTCAGTCGAGACCAATGCGCCGCTGCCATCGGCCGAAGCCTGCGCGAAGGCGCCCGGCGCGGCGGCGATGAAAGCGAGCGTGGCGACGGCGGCGCAGCGCCACCACTTCGTCGGAACAAGCATGAACCCTCCAGTTGCTGTCGATGATGATGAGATCGAGCCCGCACTCTAAGAGTGCAGGACGTGGGCGCCAACGAATCAATCGCGATATCCGAATGAGCAAACCATCTAACGGCGCTCCGAGCGCAAGGATGGTTATTGCTTCTTCTTCGTTCAACAGGCGCGTCAGCGGCCATAGACTTGACGCACGAGGACACGTGAGCACGCGCAAAAGCAGCTTCGGCTCGGCCTCCATACCCGGTCAGCATCCACACCCGCGCATGGCGTCTGATCCAGACGCGGGAGCGCGGTCGATTCGGATGCCTTGTTCATGGCCGATCACCTCGCGGTGCTCAACATGCCGATCGAGGCGCTGCAACCAGCCACACGGTGAGCTCCTTCGAGCCGTTCACGCTGCTGTCTGCGCTGGCCCAGCACACGGAGCGCTACGGTCTGATCGCGACGGCCTCGACCACCTTCGACGAGCTCTTCCACATTGCGCGCCGCTTCGCGTCGCTCGCCCTTGCCGTCACCTTGGGCCGCGGGCTGAGTGAAGGCAAAGGTGAAGCCGGGGTTGGCTTCTCAGCAACAAAGCGCGTGGTGGCGCCGATCGAGCTTTTGACATAACAAGGCTTGTTGTTCTTTACATCATCATCAAGTTCTGTAGCGGCTCCACCGTCTGCATGCGCCCTCCTCCAGGACCGGCGACCAGTACCGCTAGACGGCGATAGCGAGCACGCCAGCAATTGACGCCTGCTCCAATCGCATCCCTTCTCGTCGGGGGATCGTCAACATGCCCGGCGTCCCTGCGCTGCCGACGACATGGGCCCAATCCGCGCCATCGAGTCCCAGCCTATGCCAAACGGCAAAGAGACAGCCGGCGCAGATTTTCCCTATCCTCGGCCACCCTCATTTCTTCCTCCCAGGGTCCTCGCATGCACTCGACGCTTCAGAACGCCGACATTCCTCACCGCGCCCACGCGCGGTCGCGCATTCCGCGCTGTGGGGCCGACGATGTGCCGTCGGACGATCCTGTCCAGCCAGCCGTACGGAAACGGTCGATGTGATCCCACCTCAAGCTCGACAATCATGGCCGACGACCTGCGTCTCGAATATATCGGCAGCGTCGACAATGACAATCTGCGTTTCAGCGCTCGCAGCAACTACACGGCGGTGACGCCGACTCTCGCGACCCGGCGCACCAAGGGCGTGCTCAAGGACGTCTACCTGCACTGCAACAGCGACGTGCTGGTCAAACGCGGCGCGGTCAACGTCAGCAAGCACTACGCGGTGCGCCGCAAATGGCGCAACTGGCTGGCACACCTCGATCCGGCCGACCGCGAGACACGCATCGATGGCTATGCGATCGACCAGGGCGCGCTGCAGCTCGACTCCGGCGACAAGCCGATCGGGGAATGGTTTGACGCGCCGGGCATCGCGACCGGCTACCGCCAGACAAAGTTCGAGCGCATCCTGTCCGAGTGGGTGGTCGGCGCAGTGACGTCCTACGACGCCACACTGGTCGATGGGCTTGGCGGTCTTTACTTCTTCGTGATCCTCGACCTCACGCCGACGCACTACCGCTTCATGATGTCGCGCGCCGAAGCACTGACGACGACCCACGTCGAGGAGACGCTCGGTGCCGGTAGCGGCCTCGGTCCCCTGCCCGCAGCCACGCCGTACAGGACCGAGGTCGACGTGGGTGCCACGCAATGGCTGGCCCGCCATCCGACTTGGCAGGACTACGCGGCGCTGAACGCGGCCTTGCCCCTGCCCACGCCATGACCGCTCCGCTGACCGAGCGCTACTTCCTGCCGATCGCCGCCCCGATCAGTTGGAACATGCTCGGCGAGACGGTCACCGTGCCCGGCCTCGGCGGTACCGCCGGCTTCACGCTGGTCAGCTTCCTGACGGCGCCTCTGCCCGTGGACAGCCGCCTCGACTACGTGCTGTTGTGCCATGAAGACGCGGACGAGTTCATCTGGCGCTTCGCCGACCCGGCGACCAAGCTCGTCTCGAAGACCGACAGCGGCGACACGGCAAGCTGGGTGACGCTGCCCGCTGCCGGCACGCTCGAGACCACGGTCTTCGTCCGCAAGACCGGCACGACCCTGGCCACCGTCAGCCTGACCCAGCAGGTGGTGGAACCGTCAGCGGACTTCCGGGCCCTTGCGACCCAGCTCGCCATTGCCGGTGCCGGCGCCGACTATCTATTCACGCTGCGCGAAATTTGCCTCGAACTCAAGCCCTACATCGACGCCGCCGCAACCGCCACCGGTCCGAACGGCATCCCGGCGCGCCTGCTGGCCGCGATCCTCTACCGCGAAGCCTTCAATCGACCGAAGGACGGCAGCCCAAAGGCGGACGCGATTCGCTTGCGGCTCGAAGGCAAGGACTACGATCCGCGCCAGCAGGCGCTGGTGGAACAGCTCACCCGCCAGACTGGCCGCACCGTCAACCTGCAGCACCTGCATGACATCCGCGATGTGGAAATCGCGATGATGCGCGGTTTCTTCAACGAGATCGAGGATCTCTCGAGCTTTGACCCGAGACTCTTGACCCTGCTGTACGCGAGCCGCAAGACGCTTGGCGTCGGACAGATCGCGCAAACCACGGCCGCCATGGTGAGCGGCCTCATCACCTGGCGCGAACTGACCGACCCCGGCAAGGAAGCCGTTCTGGACGCGATCGAAGCCGACTACCGCGCGCTGTCGACGTCCGACAAGCTCGGCATCTTCAACGGCCTGCGCTTTCCCAAGACCAACATCCAGTTCGCGGCGCAGCTGCTCGCGAAGTTGAAGAACCGCGCGCACCGCTTTCCGATGATGTCGATGCGCGACGTGCTGGCCAGCGACCAGGCGATCGGCATGATCGCGACCGAGTACAACCGCGGCGGCTTCGACACGCCGCTGGCAAGCATGAAGAACAACGCCTACGGCGACCGCGCCGTCACCTACGCCAAGGCGGACCAGGACGTGCTCGGCCTCACGCGCTATTTCCCGGATCCGCCATGAGCGACACCACGGAGTCGTCCACGCGCGAGGCACTGCTCGCAGAGCTCGCCGAGCTTGTGACGCCGCTTGCGGTGCTGTCCTCGCCCGATGATGTAGCGAAGCTGGTGCGCGCGCTGGGCTTCGACGTGCCGGCCATCACCCAATTGCCGGAAGCGTTCGGGCTTCTGGTGACCGGTGTCGATGACGTCCGACACGCACTCGGTCAGCTCGGAGCTGCCACCACCGACGACGCGCGAAAGACCGCGGCCGCGTCGCTGTTGACCGCGGTCACCGCGGTGCTGGGCGGCGCCGCCGGCCTGGCTTCCGCGATCGAGGCTGGCTTCGACGAGCTCGGCGACTTCGTTGGCGAGAGCGGGCTTGCTAGCGAGCTGCCGCGGCGGCTGCTCGACCTGGTACTGCTGCAGTACCTGATTGCCAAGCACGGCGCGATCGTCGAGCTGCTGCTGTGGCTCGGCTTGGTCGACTTCGTGGTGCAGCAGCCGGACGCCCCGACCCACCGCATCGACGCCATCATCCCCACGGTGCATTGGGAGCGCATCCCGCTGCTGTTTTCCAATCCGGTGTCGATCCTCGACCAGGTCTACGGCTGGTCCACCGACTTTCGTGCCGACAAGTTCTTGGCGCGCACGATGGGCTTCGTCGGCGCGCTCGGGCTGCCGCTCGGCGAATTTCCGCAATCGAGCGAACTCGCCGATGCGCTGCACCGGCCGCCCGATCCGCGCACCGAGTACCGCGTTTCGCTGTTACGAAAGGGCAAGCTGTTCGATGCCGCGACCGCGGCGGAGGTGGGTCTGCGCCTTTGCGAAGTGCCGCCTGCCGGCGCGCTCGGGACGGGCGTCGCGATCCTGCCCTACGCGGCCGGCGCCGCGACCTTCGTGGGCACGCTCGCGCCTGGCTGGACGCTCCAGGTCAAGACCGCGCTCGACATCACGGCCGGCATAGCGCTGGTGCTGCGGCCGCCGCAGACACTCGGCTTCGAGACAGGACTGCTCGGCGGCGCCGCCGCCGCGGTGAGTGGCAAGCTCGGCATCGGCGTGCGCCGCGCTGCCCCGCCCGACACCGAGATCATCCTGCTCGGCGAGAAGGGCAAGACGCGCCTTGCGATACGCGAGTTCGGCGCCGCGTTGACGGGCGCGCTCGGTCAACCGCCGGAGTTGATCATGAGCGTCGATGTCGTCGGCCTCACCATCGCCGTGGTGCCCGCCGACGGCGACGGCTTCCTCAAGAAGGTGCTGCCGCCCGAGGGCATCAAGGCCAGCGGCGACCTCGGCATCGACGCCTCGACCAAGACCGGCTTCCGCTTCCGCGGCGGTGCGGGATTCGAGGTCGAACTGCCGCTCAAGCTCTCGCTCGGCGGCGTGGTCGAGCTCAAGTCGCTGTGGGTGCGCATTGGCGCCAGCGCCGAGGGGCTGCAACTCGCGCTGGCGCTGACGGTAGTCGTGAAGATCGGCCCGGTCAACGGTACCGTGGAGCGCATCGGCCTGCAGGCCGCGCTGGTCCCGACGGTGGCTGGCAGCCCGGGCAACTTCGGCGCGCTCGACCTGCGTACGCGTTTCAAGCCACCGGCCGGTGCCGGCCTGTCGGTGGTCGCGGGCCCGGTCTCCGGCGGCGGCTACCTGTTCTTCGATCCGGACCACGAGCAGTACGCCGGCGTGCTGCAGCTTTCGTTCAAGACCATCGGTCTGACGGTGATCGGTCTGTTGACCACGCGGTTGCCCGACGCCTCGGGCGCACCGGGCGCCGCCACGCAGGGCTTCTCGCTGCTGCTCATCATCGCGTTCGACTTGCCACCGATCCAGCTTGGCTACGGCTTCACGCTCAACGGCGTTGGCGGCCTGCTCGGCATCAACCGCACGATGGTGGTCGATGCGCTGCGCAACGGCGTGCGCAACGGCACGGTGGACTCGATCCTGTTCCCTACCAATCCGGTGGCGCGCGCGGCCGAGATCATCAGCAACCTACGTAGCATCTTCCCGCCGGCACAGGGACGCTACGTCTTCGGCCCGATGGTGAAGATCGGCTGGGGCCCGAACGCGATCCTCGAATTCCAGGCCGCGGTGATCCTGGAACTGATGGCGCCCATCCGGCTCGTGGTGCTCGGCAAGGTCCAGGCGGCGCTGCCCGACAAAAAGGACGCGATCGTCGTGCTTCGCCTCGACATCGTCGGCGTGATCGATTTCGACCGCAGCGAGGTCTCTGTCGACGCTTCGCTGGTTGATTCGCGCATCGCGGCGTTCGCGATCACCGGCGATATGGCGCTGCGCGTCGGTTGGGGTGCCACGAAGCAGTTCGCGCTCGCGGCCGGCGGGTTCCACCCGCGCTTCCAGCCGCCAGCCACGTTCCCGGCGCTCGGCCGGCTCGCCATCTCGTTGGCCAATAGCGACAATCCGCGGCTGCGGCTGGAGTCCTACTTCGCGCTGACGACGAACAGCATCCAATTCGGTGCGGCACTCGATATCTACGCGAGCTTCGACACCTTCGCCGGCACCTTTTCGGTGGCTGCGCTCGCGAACTTCGACGCCCTCATCCAGTTCCAGCCGTTCGCACTGATGGCCGACCTCGGTGCCTCGGTCGACATCGCGCGCAACAGCGTACCGATCCTGCATGCGGCGCTGCATGCGTCTCTCAGCGGTCCCGGACCGTGGCATGCAATAGGCTATGCCGAATTCGACTTCATCGGCAAACACCGCATCGCGTTCGAGGCAACCGTCGGCGAACCGGCAGAGCAGCCGCCTTCGACGATCGCGCCGGCGGAACTCGCGACTCGACTGGTTGAGGCCTTCGGACGCGCCGACGCGTGGGGCGCCTTGCCGCCCGCGGACGGCGAACGCATCGTCACACTGCGCACACAGCCCGATGGCGACCGCATGCTGGTGCATCCGCTCGGCGCGCTGAGCGTGCGCCAGCGTCTGCTGCCTCTCGACAAGGTGATCGAGCGCTTCGGCGCCTCAGTGGTGGCGTCGGTCACTTTCACACTGGCCGGCTTCCGCATCGGCGGCCCGACCGCGCCTGCGGCGGAAACGCTGCGCGACGACTTTGCGCCCGGCCAGTTCACGCCGCTGTCGGACGACGATCGCGTCGGCCGGCCGGCCTTCGAGGCGATGGCCTCTGGCGGCCGCGTCAATGTCACCGCCTTCCGCGTGCCGACCGATGCGCCCGCTGGAGCCTCCGCGACGGCCGCCTTCGAAGACGCGATAGTCGACGACGAGCCCGCGCTGGACGAACGTCTGGCAAGACCGATCGGCGTCTCGATCGCGGCACTGCCGGAGGCCGTGCTGCTGCAGGTCGCGCGGCGCGGTGCGGCCGGCCTGGCGCCCACACGCGCCGGCGGCGCTGCGGATTTTGTTGCGCGCAACCTCGCGCTTGGCGTGCGGGGCGAGCGCTATGTGGCCGCCAGCACCGACACGCTGCGCTCGCAGGCCGGTGGACCCGTGGCAGGCGCCAGCTGTGCCGAAGCCCTGGACCGCGTGGCGAAGACCAGGCCGGGTGCTGCGCAGGCCGCCTTGCTGCACGAGGCCGGACCATGAGCGGCACTGCCACTCTGAAGTCGAATGCCGAGCGCTGCTGCGCGAAGGTACCCCGATGAGCTACACCTTTCTGCGCTGGATCCGCTTCGGCATCGCGGCCGCACTCGGCGACGCGACGCTTGACGCCGGCGGCGGTCCGCGCGCACGCATCACTGTCGGCGTCGACGTCGCCGCGACCGGTCTCGCAAACCAGCTGGCGCAGACGCGGCTCGCCTTGTTCGGCCCCGGCGACGTCGGCGGCATTGACGCGCGCCAGGTGATCCGGACCTTCCCGGTCGCGGGCACGATCGACTTCGAGAAGAGCTACCTCGCGCATGTCGAGTTCGACCGGCCCGACCTGCCATGGCTCTTCACGCCGCAGGCACCCGATGCGAACGGCCTGCTGCGGCCCTGGTTATGCCTCGTCGTCGCCGAAAAGCGCGAAGGCGTGGCGCTCGAGGCGGCCTCGCCGTTGCCGGTGTTGGCAATCGCGAGTGGCGCGGCTGCCGAACTGCCATCGCTCGCCGCCGCCCCTGCGTGGGCGCACGTGCAGATCACGGGTGACGCGAGCGGCGGCGCCGAAGCGATTGCGCGCGATCATCCGGAGCGCATCCTGTCGCGCCTGGTGTGCCCGCGTGCGCTCGCGCCCGACACGGCGTACATCGCCTGCGTGGTGCCATGCTTCGATGTCGGCGTCGAGGCCGGACTCGGGCGCGACGTCGCCAGCACCGCCACGCTGGGCGACGCATGGAGCGCGACCACCGATGCGATTCGCCTGCCGGTCTACCACCACTGGGAATTCTCGACCGGTGGTGCGGGCGATTTCAAGTCGCTGGTTTCGCGGCTGCAGGGTCGCCCGCCGGTCGCGGGCGTGGGCACGCGTGCGCTCGACGTCTCCGCCCCGGGCTTCGGCGTGACGGCGTTCGCCGAGCCGACCGAGGTGGCGCTCGGCGGTGCGCTGCGCGTTGCCGTGCCCGCCGCCGCGCCCGTCCACGAAGACCTCGCGCAACGGCTGCTGCCGGTGGTCAACGTGCAGGCCGCCGTCGCTCCTCCGATCTATGGGCGCTGGCATGCCGCCGCTACGCGGGTGGCGCGCGGCACCGGCGTGCCGGGCTGGCTCGACGCGCTGAACCTCGACGTGCGCTACCGCGTCGCGGCCGGCCTCGGCACGCGTGTGGTCCAGGAGCGTCAGGAAGACCTGATGGCCGCCGTGTGGCAGCAGTTTGGCGAGATCCTGCGGGCCAATCAGTTGCTGCGCCAGGCGCAGCTCGCGATCGCCGCATCGAAGCGCGTGGTGGCGCGCCATCTCGCACCGCTGCCGGACGCCGCCCTGCTCGGCGTGCTTGGGCCGACGACGGCGCGTATCCGCTTCGCGAGCGGCCAGACCGTGCGCCGTGCCATTGTCGACAGCTGCCTGCCGCTGGCGGCGCTCTCGGGCGCGTTTCGCCGCATCGCGCGCACCCACGGGCCGATCGAGCGGCGCTTCGCCCAGCGCGCCGGCCGCGGACTGCCGGACGTGCAGCAGTTCCCGCCGTCGATCGACACGCCCGCGCTGATCGAGGCCCTGGCCGCTGGAACATTGAACGCACGTGCGCCGTCGATCCCCGCGGGCGCGGTGGTGGCGCCGGCCAGCCTGTTCCCGCTGCGCGGCCGCCGGCCGGTGAGCCGTGAACCCGCGCCGAAGGCACTCGACACGCTGATGCCGACCTTCACCCGACTGGCCAGCCGCGACCTCGCCGCAAGCTGCCCGCCGCTGAACGTCCCGGCGGTCGCACGGGTGCTGCGCGACGCGGTCGTGCCCGATCTTGCGATCCCGCCGCGCGTGCGTGCTCAACTGCACGTTCCCACCGAACGCGTCTACCTGTCGGACCGCCTCGATCCGGTGATGGCCGCGCCTGAGATTCCGACACCGATGATCGGCCCGCTGATCGAATTGGGACTGGACTGGTTGCTGCCGGGCCTGACCGAACTGGCGCCAAACACGGTCAGCATCGTCGAGCCTGACGCGGCCTTCATCGAGGCCTACTTCGTCGGCCTCAACCACGAGATGAGCCGCGAGTTGCTGTGGCGTGGTTTTCCGACCGACCAGCGCGGGACCGTGTTCTCGCGCTTCTGGGACCGGCGCGGTGCGGTGGTGAGCCAGCCGGCGGCGCCGATCGCGGACATTGAGCCGATCGCGGGCTGGCTGCGCCATGACGGGCTCGGCAGTCACCTCACCGATGCGGCCAGCGACCTCGTGGTTCTGTTGCTGCGCGGCGACCTGCTGCAGCGTTATCCGCGCGCCACTATCTTCATGCAGCGCGCGCGCTGGAAGCGAGATACGCAAGGTGCGATCGTGTACGAGGGCGACGTCGCATTGCGCGAGCCGGTACCGCTGGTCGACGCGGCCGCCTGGGAGCAGGATGCCTGCTTCCCGGCTTTCAGCAGCCGTGCGGGCGCCGACGTGCTGTTCGCGGGCTTCATGCGCGAGAAGCAGGACGTGCGCGGGGTCGACCGTACCGGCCTGCCGCAGGGTACCGCCGACGCCAAGGCTGGCTGGTTCGTGGTCTTCCAGGAACAGCCGACCGAGCCTCGCTTCGGTCCGCCCGCCGTGCCGGCCACCGCCAATGCGACGAAGGCCGAAACGCTCGCCGTGCAGCTGATGCGCCCGGCCTACCGGCTGTTCGTCCATGCCAGCGACCTCGTGAGTGCCTGAGCCATGCGCAAACGAACCCAATCCAATGCCCTTGCCGAGTACACGCAGGCACAGCGCGAGCACGCAGTGGCGCAGCGCGAGGCAATCGCCGCCCGCGCCGCGATCGCCGCCGCGCGTGCGTCCGTCAGCTCCGCCACACTGCGGCCCACACAGGCCACTGAGCCATCGACCGGATCGGACCTGCGCGCCCGCAAGGACACCCTCTCGACCGCTGGCAAGACGCTGGCTGCGCTGGAGGTCCGGCGCCAACGCGCCGAGCGGCTGCAGGCCGAACTCGCCAACCGCATGGCTGCCGCGCGCGAGAAGGCGCTCAAGGGCGAGTCGGGTTTCGAGCTGCTGGCGGGCGCGCATCCCCTGCTGCTGCTTCCGGTGCGCCTCGAAGCGCGCTTCGCACGACTGAAGAACGACACCGTCGTCTTCGATGACGACCCGACGCTCGAACGCGTGCTGCTGGTGCGAATCTACCCGGACGAGATCCACGAGGATGTGCACGAGCCCGAGTTCACACCCGACGAGGGCCGCTGGGCCGGCGAGTTCAAGCGCAAGTTGCTGGCCGCGCGCGACAACCCGCCAATCCGTGATGCCTGGGCCGAGCTGATCGCGCGCGCCGGCCCGACGCGTGCGGCCTGGCTGGGCCAGATTGTGGTCGCCGGGCTGCGTGCCGACAAGCGGACGACCGTTTTCTCGCGCTCCGCGCTGGCACGCCTGCTGCCTGACCGCTGGGTCGCGTTCGCCGAACTGGACGACGAGTCGACCCTGACCGCGATGTCCGCGCCGGTGCGCGAGCCGCTCGAGATGGGGCCCTCGCCCGACGGCATGCAGTGGATGGTCGACTTCGAGCTGGGCATGAAGGTCGGCATGGCGTTGATCGTGCGCGGCATCCGGGACCACACCGATGAGGTGGTGCGCCTCACGGTCGTCGGCGCGCGCGCGACGCTCGATCCGGCACAGGCCCAGGCCGAACTGGTGCGGCTGCTGGACGCACATCGCTACACGCGCGGCCTCGAGTTGCTCGCACCTGGCACGCCGACCAATTCGACGCCGGCTGCACGGGCCGGCTACAGCACGCGGCCCGAAGCCGCCAGGGTGATCGACATCGAGCAGCGGCGCTTTCGCGTCGGCGGCCGTGCCGAGCCACTGTGCCAGGACGGCGACCAGACCGACGGCACCGCGCTCGCGCTCGCACTCGGGGTTGACGCATCGACTTTCGCATTCGTGGGCCGGGCCGATGGCACGGACCAGCAGGACGCCTATCTGTTGCGCTCGGTGCTGGTCGCGGCGACGCGGCGGCCGCTCACGCGCTGGCTCGATGGCATCGTCGATGCCCAGACCGTCGACGACCTGCTGGTCTTCGCGGTCGAACGCGTGAGTGCGCTCGGTCCCCTGCCCACGCTGCGTGTCGGCAGCCAGCCCTACGCCGTCCTGCCGGTCATGCTGCGCGATGTGAAGCGCTTTCCAACCGGCTCCAGCGCGCAGCGCTTCCTGCCGGTGCTCGAGCGCCTGCGCGCGGTCTGGCGCACTGCCACCAAAACCATTGACCGCGTCGGCCAAGCCGGCGCCGACCCGGGCAAGACGTTGCTGCGGATCCTGCAGCGCGACGGTGTGCTGCGCCGCGTCGCATTGCGCCCGGTGCTGGGCCCGCTGACCGGCGCGGCCGTCGCCGCCGGTCTGACCGGGCGCGCCGCCGCGGATCTGCGTGCGCAGCAGCAGACCGCTGCGGCCGCGATCGATGCGCTGGGTGCCCGGCGCTCGTCGGCCTCACCGCTTCTGAAAACACTGCATCTGCCGATGGCGCCATCGCTTGCGGTCGATCTCGTTCAACCAGCCGATGCGCTGGCCGCCTCGGCGCAGCGTGCCGCAGCCTACCTGGAAACCGTTGCCGCGCTGCGCCCCGATCATCTGATGCAGCACGACTACGGCGGCGGCGAGCGCCCGCGCGCGCTGCTGTTCGCGATCGCGCGTCTCGCGATGCTGGAGCAGGCCGACGCCTGGGCGCGCGCGTTGCTGATCGCCGCAGGCGCGAATCCGCAACGCTGGGACGACGAGGAAGTGCCAAGCCTGTTCGTCGATGCGCTGGCGTCGCCATTGCGCCGCCTGCAGTCGCCCGATCCGGCCGATCCGCTTGCGCCAATCGCCTTCCATCTTTCCGAGGCCGGTCGCGATGCCGGCGTGCTGGGCACGTTGCGCAATGCGTTGCGCCAACTGAAGCAGCGTCCGCCGGAAATGCTCGAACTGCAGTTGCGCGCGAGCCTGGGCCTGTTCAGTCACCGGCTCGATGCCTGGTACACCGCGCTCGCGACCGAGCAGCTGCTGTCGCTGCGCAACGAAGTCGGCACGCAGACCGGCCTGAACATCGGTGGCTGGGGCGTGCTCGAGCATATCGTTCCCGCGCCGCGCCGGCCGGTTGCGGGCAGCCCGGGCCTCTTCAGCGATCCGGCGAATGGCGGCTACGTGCATGCGCCCAGCGTCAACCAGGGCGTGGCGGCGGCGGTGCTGCGCTCGGTGCATCTCGCGCACTCGGCCGCAGGACGCGGTACCGCATTCAGTGTCGACTTGTCGTCCGAACGCGTGCGTCACGCGCTGGAACTGCTCGAAGGCGTGCGTGGCGGACAGCCGCTCTCGGCGCTGCTCGGGTACCGCATCGAGCGCGCGCTGGGCGCGGAGCGGCTGCAGCGCTTCATCGCACCGCTGCGCAGCGTCGCGCCGCTGCTGGCCAACACATTGACGCCGTCGACGCAGCCGGCCGACAGCGTCGCTGCGAGCAACGTGGTCGACGGGCTCGCGCTGCTCGCGGAGAGCGGCTACGACGGCGAACAGGCCGCCTCGGTGGATAGGCTTTGGCAGCGTCATGCCTCGCTCGGCGCACTGCCGAGCGGCCCCGAGCACGCAGCCTTGCAACGCGTGCTGAGCGCCGCAGAAGACGCGATCGATGCGGTCTCGGACCTGGTGCTGGCAGAGAGCGTCTACCAGGCGGTGCAAGGCAACCCGGTGCGCGCGGGCGCCGCGGCGGACAGCACGTCGGGCGCACCGGTGCCGCCTTCGGAGCCCACCATCGTGCGCACGCCGCGCACCGGCATCGCGGCCACGCATCGCCTGCTGGTGCTCACCGGCGACACCGACGTCAGGGCCGCCAGCGCGAAAGGCTGGGGCGCGACGCCGCGTGCGATCGCGGAGCCGCGACTGGAGGCCTGGGCCTCGACCGTGCTGCCGACGCCATCGCAAATCCGGGTCCGCGCGCGCTTTGTGGCCGCCGACGGCAGCGTCGCTGCCACGCTGGACAACCTGACGTTGGCCGCACTGCATGAGGCCGCCGAGGACCGGGATGCCGGCTACCTCCAGTTCGCGGCGCTCGATCTCGTTGCGCTGGCCGACCCACAGGCGAGGCCGCAGCGCTCGGCGCTCGAGGTGCGCCTGATGGCGCTCGTCGAGTGCAGGCGGCCGGTGGACCTTCCGGCGTCGGCGAGGCTGGAACTGGTCTACGAGCGGCCGGACGACCTGCAGACCAACGAGTTTCTCCTGGCCGATGCGCTCGAGATCGCGATGCAGTTGCGCGATTCGATCGGCCACGCCCGACCGCTCGCGCCAGCCGACCTCACCGCTCCGGGCCAGTCGCCGTCGCTTGCGATCGACCAGGCCGAGCTGGGAAAACGCGCGCAGAAGGCCGCCGACGAACTGGCGGCGGTGCGCAGCGCGCTGGATACGCTGGCCCGAAGTGCCGAGCCCGCAGCGCTGCGCGAGGCGCTGTTCGCGGCCGATGCGCTCGGCGTCGTCGGTGCCGCACCGGCATCGTTGCGCGATGCCGCCATCGCCGCGGCCAAGGGGCCCGAACTTGCCGAACTGCACGCGCAGGCGGCCGCGTGCCTGGCCGAACTGGCTCGCCGCTCCACGCGGCTGAACCAGGCGACGGCCGACGGTCCCGTGGCGCGCCTGAAGGCGGTGTTCGGCGAAGCGTTCGTGGTCCTGCCATTGCTGGTCGAATCGAGCGCGGCTACTGCGGCCTTCGTGCCCGGCGCGCGGCCGGATGGCGCGAGCGCCGCCGCGACGCGCACCTGGCTTTCTAGCGCCGCGCGGGTGCGCGAAGGCGCACGCCTGTTCGATAGCGTGCTGGGTTGTGCCGAGGCTGTCGCATTCACCCAGAAGCGCGGCACGCTGCCGCAGTTCCACGTGGGGCAACTCGGCGGTCCAGCGGGCGAGCGCTGGATCGCGCTGCCGCTGGCTGCGGGCACGACACTGCCCGGAGGTCGGGTGTCGCTGGTCGCGGCGACGTCCGGCGTACTGCCCGGCGACACAGTGGCGGGCCTCTTCGTCGACGAATGGGTGGAGGTGTTGCCGAATCCGGAGGAGACGACCAGTGTCGCCTTTCACTACGATGCGCCCTCCTCCGCCGCACCGCAGGTTCTGCTGCTTGGGGTGCCGCAACCCGGCGTCGAACGCTGGACCGCCGATGCGGCATGCGGCCTGGTCGCCGAGGCGATCGAACTCGCCCGCATCCGCCTGGTCGACACCGACGACCTGCCTACCCTGGGCCAACTGCTGCCGGCCTTCGTGACAGCCGAGAACCTCGACCACGAAGTCGCGGGGCTCGATGTCGAAGACCTCACACGCACCGGAGAGAAGTAGTGGCCACGACGTACTTTCTGCGCCTTGAAGGCCGCACCACGACATCCGACCTCGACGCCGGCGTCGAGGCCCGCGTCTACGACCCTCTGTGGATGCTCGGTCGGCAGTGGCAGCTCGGGGAACTGCTGGGCGACGACGCAGGCAGCCCCGTGTCGGCCGCGCTCGACACCGAGACCGCGATGCTCGGTGTGCTGCGTCGCGGCGAGAACCGTGACGACGAAGCCTACGACCCGCGCGAGTCGCCGCTGGAGGTGCGTGTCGAGGCCGACCAGGTGCGCAGTGCCGACCTGTGGACGCTGCGGCTGCGCATCGACACCGGTCGCGCGTTCCAGCGCGCGCTGGACGATGCGTCCATGGGTGGCTACGGGGCCGGCTTCTGCGATGCCTTCGCGCTGGACCGCGCCGATGTCGGAGCTCGAATCGCTGACCCGGCCGGTGCGCGACTGCGCGACGTGCATGCAGGCCGCGTCCCCGATGGCCGCCTGCTCTACCAGGCCCTCGAAGAGCGACTGCGCATAGGCAAGCAGTTGCCTTCTCACCCTGCCGTCGCGGCCGCCGACACCGATGCGGTGCGTGATGCCGCAGCCGCCTGGCTTCGGTGGTGTGACGACACGTTGGCAGACATCGGCGGTGCCTCGGCCTGGCGGCCGGCCACGCTTGATCATGGCTTCAGCGTCGCTACTTCGTCCGATGTCGACGCCATGCGATTGGACGCTCCCGAGCATCCCGGTGGCGCGCTCGACTGGCATGCCTTCAATGCGCGGCCAGTCGCCAAGCCGGTGGATTTCAGAACGCAGGCCACCGTTCAGGGACTGCCCACCGGCGTGCGTTTCCGCGGCATGCCGAATGCCCGATGGTGGGAGTTCGAGGACGCATCTATCGACTTGGGCAGCGTCGACGCTGGCGCAAGCGATATGGCGCGCGTGGCACTGCTCGAGTTCGGCCTCGTCTATGCCAACGACTTTTTCGCGATGCCGTTGAGGCTCGCGCTCGGCACGCTGTGCCGCATTACCTCACTGGTGGTCGCAGACACCTTCGGCCTGCGCCAGCGGATCGGTGCGGCCGCGCATGGGAACGCACGCCAGGGCGCGCAGCGTTGGTCGATGTTCACGCTGAGCGAACGCGATCCTGCCGCCCCCGGCGGCACCGGCGTGTCGGACTGCTTCGTCCTGCCGCCGGTCGCGCACCAGATCCTGGTGGACGCGCCGGTCGAAGAGGTCTTGCTGCTGCGCGACGAGATGGCGAACCTCGCGTGGGCGATCGAGCGCCGCTACGAAGGTGCGCGCGGAACAGCGGTGGAACGCGTAGAAGAAGCGATGCGTGATCGCGATGCACCGCTGCCACCTGCCGCGGACGCCGCGCTGAAATATGTGCTCGGCACTCAGGTGCCGCCTTACTGGTTTCCGCTGGTCCCGGTCAACACGGGCGGCGACTTGCAGCTAGAACTTCGGCAGATGGTGAATCGGCAGGTATCCATCACACCGCTCGGTCGGTTGCTCAACCTCAACGGACCGACATTTGCGGACGCCAACGTGCCACGCGAAGGAAGGCAGCTAGTGCGCGACTATGTACTCACGCGCTGGTCGAATGGTGCGACCTTCGTTTGGTCGCGGCGGCTGCGTCGCGTGGGCCGCGGCGAAGGGTCGAGCGGCCTGCGCTTCGACGCCGCAGAGCCGGGCGGATGAATCCGAGCACGGAGGAAGGGCAAGGAATTTCGCCTCCCGATCTGAGCGGCGATCGGGTCGAAAGGATTCCTGGATGCGCCCCTTCGATGAGGCCCAGACGGAGTTCTTCCCATTGACAGCCTTCCGGACCGTTCTGGTATGAAGGCATGTCTGCTGTCCTCGCATTGACGATCGTGCCTCGGAACGAAGCCCTCTCGATTTCCGTGCTGGATTGTGTTGAAACGGACCGGATGAAGCAATCAGGTGTGATAGAGCATTCGCGATAGGCGGAATGGCGGACACCCCATCTCCGTTGACGCGTTGCTCCGCGAGTCACAGTGACTTCCGAGGCGCGCGCGGTCGCAGCGCTGCAGGGAAGCCAATCGGTTATCCATACACCCGTTCGAGACCTCGCGCGACGCTCGAACTGACCACGACACACCGCCCGGAGAAGTGCTTGGCCGCGGGGACTTAGGGAAATGCTGATCAATTGGTCGCGGCGGGCACGGCCCGTGCATGCGTGAAGACACCGCAAATCACAGCACCACCTAGATGAACCAACGCAGCTTTGCCAGCGCCGAGTACGCGATGAAGAAGAAGCGCACGCGGCGCGAGAAGTTCTTGGCCGACATGGAGCGCGTCGTGTGGTCTCGTCTGGTTGCCGTGATCGAGCCGCTGTACCCCACGCGCGGGCGCGTCGGCCGACAGCCGATCGGCGTTCCCAGGATGCTGCGCATGTACTGTCTCCAGCAGTGGTACGGCCTGGCCGACGAGGCGCTGGAGGACGCGCTGTACGACAGCCAGGCGCTGCGCGACTTCGTGGGCATCGACCTGTCGCGCGAGTCGGTGCCCGACGCCACCACGCTGCTGAAGTTCAGGCGACTGCTGTTGGACAACGACCTCACCAAGGCCCTGTTCGAGGAGATCAACGCCCATCTTGCCGAGCAAGGTCTTCTGATGCGCGCGGGCACCATCGTGGACGCGACCATCATCGCCGCGCCCAGTTCGACCAAGAACGAGGGTAAATCGCGCGATCCCGAGATGCATCAGACCAAGAAGGGCAATACCTGGCACTTCGGCATGAAGGCCCATGTCGGTGTGGACGCCCAATCGGGCCTCGTGCACACGGTGGTCGCCACGTCGGCCAACGTCCACGACGTGACCCCCAGGCCGGCGCGCTTCTTCACGGGGAAGAGACGGTGGCCTTCGGCGATGCCGGCTATCGGGGCGTAGACAAGCGCAAGGAAGCGCAGGGCCCGAAGTGGCACGTGGCGATGCAGCCGGGCAAGCGCCGGCAGCTGGACCCGAAGCGCAAGTGGGCGCGCCTTCTTGAAAAGGCCGAGCAGCTGAAGGCGAGCATCCGGGCCAAGGTCGAGCACCCGTTCCACGTGATCAAGAATCTGCAGTCGGGAAACCGTCCGGCGCATGCTCAAAAAAACGAGCTCAAGCCCTGGCGACGGCTGATGTGGTGCATCGGCACGCTCACCGAAGAGTACCGCTGCCGCATGTACAACCTGCTCAAGCTGTATGCCAAACCGATGCGCGGCGACGAGCCCGTGATTTGCATCGACGAGAAGAGTCTGCAACTCGTTGCTCATAGCCGCGAACCGTTGCCCATGGCGCCGGGCGAACCGGCCAAGCTGGACTACGAGTACGTGCGCAAGGGCACGACCAATCTGTTCGTGGCGGTCGAGCCCAAGGCGGGACAGCGCGTCGTCTCGGTCACCGATCACCGGGGCAAGACGGACTTCGTCGGCTTCGTCCAGGCACTTCTTACCGACACTTATGCGACGGCGCGCCGCGTTCACCTCGTGCTGGACAACCTGAACATTCACTTCAGGAAATGCTTCGACGATGTGTTGGGAACGCGCGCGGCCAGCACGCTGCTGCGCCGGGCGTGCTTTCACTACACGCCCAAGCACGCAAGTTGGCTCAACATGGCAGAGATCGAGATCGGCATCCTCACGCGCCAATGCCTGAACCGCCGCCTCCCAAGTCAGCAACTTCTGCGACGCGAAGTCGATGCTTGGCAAACAGATCGAAACGCGCTGCGCCGAACCATCGAGTGGAAGTTCACTCGACAGGATGCAGATCACAAGCTCGGGCGTCATTACGTTTCGAAACTTGCGTGTTGATGTACTAGTACCAAACGGAGCTGCTCTTCGGGCTGTTTCAGTGTCGAGGTTGCCCTTAGTCCACGGCTCGTGATGCGCCGACCCACAGTACAAGCATTTGCCGCGTCACTGCATGCGGCGTATGGTCCACCAATGGCTCGCGAAGAAGCACGAAAAGTGAGCAAGGCGGATGCGAAACATCATTTCGCTTTGGTGCAGCGTGCGCTCGCCGCAGCGGACGACGCACAACGCGACGCGGCGCTTGGCGAAGGCTTCGCGCGCTTCGGCATGGGCTTCGCCTACTCCCTGGGCGAACTCGCCAGGCTCGAGAACACGCCCGGGCCCTACACGGCGCTGAGCGAAGAATCCGGGGCTTTCTTGCTGCGCTGGATCGGCGGCGCTCGCCTCACCAAGCGCGCCGACGACGACGAGCGCCGCGTCGCGGTGGGCGAGGAGATGCTCCTGATGGCGCAGGGCCATGTACGCATCGGCGGCATCGTTGCGCGAGCGATCCTGTCGCTGCCCGAGTCGCACCCTCAGCGCGACCTGCAACGAGCCGAGACTCTCGTGCGCCAACGGCTTGGCGCAGCGCTGAACGACGACGATCCCTCATCGTTCGTCTCGTCGGTGATCGACTTGCTCGATCATGGCCTTGCTGCCGAGGATGAAGCCGTGTCGCTCTATGAGCAGGCCCGGCAGCGGCTGCCCATCGAAGGCGAGCCGCAGCTGCCGCGCCGCCTGGACGTTGCGTCGCTCAAGTTTCACGCCAAGCTGGCGATCGAGGCGCGCGACGCCGGCGAAGCTTCGCGTCTCAAGGAACAGTCCGCTCTCGCGCGTCAACGCGCCGACGCGATCGGTGTCGAGCGTTCGAGCGACCGTGAGCTGCGCCAGAGCCGTATGCTGCTCGCGATGCTGATTGACGTCGATGAGAGCAACGCCGCAGTCGCGGCGACGGCCTGGGCTGCCGCGCGCAGCGGCGAGTCGGTGCCGGACGACATTGACCGCATCGTCGCGTACCACGAAGGACGCCGGCGCCTCGAACTCGGCGAGCACGAGACCGCGGCGCAGCTCTTCGCACCGCTGATCGATGCGGCACGCGAGGACTACCTCGACGCGCTGCGCGACGCCGATGTTCAGGACCGAGGTGAGCATTTCAGCAACCTGGCCACGCATCACGCCTTCGCGCTCGGTGCGCTTGGACGCTGGGACGAGGCCCTGCGTGCGCTGGATGCCGCGCGCAGCCTGCGCCTGCGCCAGCGCGCATGGTTGCGCACGATCCCGCGCGGGCGAACGCTGTTGCGCCTCGAGCGCGAGCTGCATGCGCACGAGCGCGGCGCACCGCTTGGTTCGACGGCGACGGCCGCCACCCCCGACCGCGCTGACGCCGGTGACCGCATGCACGGTCAGGTGTCGCGCCATGCACGGGTGTACGAGCGCTACCGAAGGCTGCGGCCTCAGTTCGATGCGTCGGCGCTGGTGTCGCCCGGCCTCGCTGAAGTGGCAGCGGTGCTCGTTGAACACGAGGCAGTGCTTTCGATCGGCAGCAGTTTCAGCGGCACGCTTGCGGTGCTGGTGCGCCACGGCGACCGCGAGCAGCCGAGCCGCGCGCAATGGATCAGCGAATGGACCCACGGCTATTGGATGCGTGTGATGGCAGGCGACGAGGCGCGCCCGGGTTGGCTCTTCGCGATTGGCGCGCCGGAGCTCGGCCTCGAACACGCCGCGGTGCTTGATGGCCTGCTCGCCGCGGTCGACGCCGACCTCGGGCGCTGGATTGCGAAGGCAGCACGCGAGTTCGGCGTGCGCCGGCTGACGATCGTCGCGCACCGCTATCTGCACCTGCTGCCGTTCTGGGCGCTCCCCTCGCTGTCCGAGATCGAGATCGCGAGTGCGCCCAGCCTCGCGCACCTGCTGGCCTCACGTGCGCCGCGTCCGCCGAGCTCACGCCGCGCGGTGATCGTCGAGAACCCGACCGGCGATCTGCCGCTCGCCGCCGCCGAAAGCGCAGCGGTGCAGAGCGCCTTGGGCGGCGCCGGCTTCGCCGTCGAACGCTTCGCGCACGAGCGCGCCACCGAAGCGCTCGTGGCACCCGCATTGCGTCGTGCGGGTGTGTTGCACTTCTGTGGTCACGGGCGATCGGAACCCGACCGCGACCGTGCATCGGCTTTGCTGATGCACGCGGGCGCCGGCGCGCTGGGCTTGCCCGGCGCCGACCCGCTCGGCGTGCTGGCCGCGGCCGCCGAGGCATGGGAGGAACAAGGGGACGGCCGGCGTCACACCAACATCGACGGGCGCGGCCGCCTGCATGAGATCCGGCGCGACGATGGCACGCCGCTCGAGCGCAGGCTCGAATTCAGCGTTACCGGCACGTTGTGGACGTTGTACCGCGACGGCGCGCCGCTGCGCAGTGCCGAGCTCTGGTCGGCGGGCGACATCGGCGTCGGCGCGCGCTTGAACCGGCTCGGCGTGGCCTTTCTCTCCGCCTGTGAAACCGCCTCCGGTGGCTTCGAGCCGGTGATCGACGAATACGGCGGCTTGCCCGCGGCCCTTTTGCTGGCCGGCGTGGGCGCGGTGGTGTGCAGTTTGTGGCCGGTGCCCGAGTCGCTCACGCTGCTCGCCGCCGACCTGTTCTACCGCCGGCTCGCGGCGTCGGGCGACGCGTTCGACGTCGTGACCGCATTGCGCGAGAGCGCCGGCACTTTGCGCGAGATGCCGCGCGACGAGGCACGCGCGCGGTTCTTGGCAATGCACGAACAGCGCCTGCAGCCGGCAGCGCGCTTCATGCTCGAGGCGGCCGCGACCCGCTTGCAAGGCGGGCCCGAGCGCCCTTACGCTCACCCGGTGCACTGGGCCGCTTTTTTCGCGGTCGGCAAGCCGCAAATCCGTTTCGCGAAAGGAAGACACCATGGGACTACTCGATAAGCTCATCGTGGCGAAAGTGGCGGCGCACGACGCCGGCGCGGCCGTGGCCGTGGACGTGAGCGGCGCCAGCGATGCGCAGGTGCTCGGCACACTGGTCAGCACCTTCGGCGGCGACGATTCGTGCACCGAGATTCAGGTGCGGCGCGGTGGAGTTCTGCTCGGCACCGTGAACCGCGAAGCGACGATCGCGTTCGTCGGCGACGGCCTGAAGGGTGTCGGCGCATCCGACGCCATGCTGCTGCCGGGCGTGGGGAACTACAGCACCACGAACTGGGTGTGCCCGCGGCGCGACTGCGGCTACTCGCTCGTGACCATCGTATTTGACGATGCGCCGAACTGTGCTCGCCACCCCGACCAAACGCTTGTCCTGCAAGGCTGAAGGTCGCACCGATGAAACTCGACGGCCTGATCGACAGCGGCTTGAAGGAGGTCGGCCCGCGCTTGTCGCTTATCGGCCTGCTGCCGAACCTGGCGCTGTTCGGATTGATCGCCTCGCTGCTCGCGAGCGGCGCGCCGCAGGCCGCACCTGACTTGGGCAAACTGTGGGCCGCTGCCAAGAACCCGGACGGCGGCGAGGCACTGCTGCTGGTGGCCGCGCTACTCGCACTGGCGCTCGTGCTGCACCCCCTGCAGCTTTCGCTGGTGCGCCTGCTGGAGGGTTACTGGGGCAATGCACCGGGTGCACGCGATCTGGCGCGCCTCGCCACCGCGCGCCAGGCGCGCCGACGCGATGCACTGGTGAAGGCACTGGGCTACGAAGGTGCCGGCCAGCCCGATGCGCCGACCCGCCAGCGCATGCAGGCAAGCGCAGCGGCACTGATGCAACGCTATCCGTCGGCCGACCGGTTGATGCCCACTGCGCTCGGAAATGTATTGCGCGCCGCCGAGGACCGACCGCAGCGTGCCTACGGACTGGACGGCGTGGTGATCTGGCCGCGACTGTTCCCGCTGTTGCCCGAGTCAATGCGCAGCCTTTTGGGCGATGCGCGCAACCAGATGGACGTGACGCTGCGCTTCGCCGCAGTGTTCTTTCTGGCCGCGCTGGTGTGCGGCGCGCTGTTGTGGCGCCACCCGCCATGGCTGGGGCTGGCGTTGATCTCGCTCGTGCTGGCGCGGCTGTCGTACCGTGCCGGTGTGCAGGCAGCGATCGCGTACGGGAACGTGGTGGAGGTGGCGTTCGACCTGTACCGTTTCAGCCTGTACCCGGCGCTTCACTTGGCGCTGCCGAACGACTTGGACAGCGAACGCAAACTCAATGCGGAAGTGTCGGCATTCCTGCGCCAGCGGGTGATGCCCAGCTACGCATACACCCATCCGCCGCCACCCAAGCCGGGGTAGGCGGGTCTCACGCAAGCGCGGGCGTGCCAGCAACAATCAGCTGGCGCCAGGCATTGCCGAGCGTGCGATCTCGATGATCTGCGAACGCTATGCAGACTTCGGCCCGACGCTCTTGCGGCAGAGAAGCTTTGTGAATGCCACGGGGGTCATCCTCAGACCCCTGGCGTACGAAACGCTGCAACCGGCTGCCGCAAGTCGACATGGGGGCGATCGTGGAGAACAAGCGCCTGAGCCATGTGCTGCAGACGACGCTGGTGATCCAGGCGGGATGATCGTCACGCGTCAAACATGCCACATCGAACGAACTCTGGCCAGGCACCGTACGCCAAGAAGACCCTGCCCGGCACCAAACATTCGCGCCAGTTCACAGTCACAGGCGCAGACCGAGGCCGCGATCCGCACAGCGGCGGCTCTCGCGCCTACCCCTCACGAACCAGAAGTTGCAAGGCAAGGTGGTGGTTTCAGGCATGCGTCCTGCCTCCGGCTGACAAGCCTGTGCGCATGCTGAGGCAAGGCAGTCAATGCGCCCTGGGCAAACCTTAGAGATGCGACATCTCTACTTAGCCAGGAATGCGACATTTGAGAGTGGGATTGACAAAATCTTCGGCTGGCGTCGCCGGATTCATGAAGCTCAGTTCTCAATCGCCAGATCGCCGACGCGGCAGAACTCACGCTCGTTGTTGGCGACCTTCAGCACGGGCGTGAGCGGCGACCCAGAGGTCGTTGTTGCCGGTGGGCTGACCTTTGCGCTCGAGGGTGCCGCGAATCTGGCCGTAGCGCTGGCCCACCGCTGCTGTGAGTGGTTCGACCTGGAAAGCTCTCCATGGCCGAGTTGTCGCAGACTTCTCCTGCGTGGCGCATGCTGCAGGTAGTGCCTTACTCTTTGAGCAGCTGATGGAAGTGCTCTCTGGTGTATTGAGCTGCCTTGGTCCGAGTGATGCGGCAACGTCACGGGCTTACCGCGGCGCCACACGTCTATCATCAATTCGTCTGTCACGAGCTGCGAGCTCATGCTCTCCTGCATCGACCAACCGTAACGCGCAGGCGATCTGCTCTTCGCTGAAGTTCGACCTTTTCATTGCTCCTCCTTACTTTGCTTCTCCTCGCGCCCCTCCGGGGCTGCCGGAGAGCAGCCGTACCTCTGGTTTTGAAACGCCCCGGGTTCGGCGGGAGACGTCAAACTTCTGACTCACGTCACTAGTTCGTTTGGTAGATGCGCGTTCTGCCCTGTGGACGGATGATGGGCGCGCTTCGTTGGGTTCGCGGCGAGTCGTGTCGTAGGTCTCGAGCCGCAATGCGGCGCACTTTCTGGTCCACCGAAGCAGCGCTGCAATTCGATCGGAGCGAACACGTTGCTGCGCGTTGCCAGGCAGCGCCGGGGTGATCCACGCTGCGGTATTCGGTCACCGGGCGTTAGGCGTGTTCACGGCTGGCTCGGCTGAACTAAAAAACTCGGGGAGGCGGGTCGCCGCGCGGGAGCTGGATCTCGCGCGACGTGGACTATTGCCATTTCAAAAGAACAAGGGCGTGTGTTCTCCAAAGTCATGCGATGGAAGTCGACCGCTCTCTTCTGTGACGACGCGAACGTAACGCAGGCGCGACGTGGTCCGCGAAGCTTTTCGCCAGGCAGTAAGAGTGAGCGAATCCGGGGATTGCCCACATCGGCGGGTTGAGGACGGACGAAGAATGCGCACAAACAGCTCTTCATACACGCAGACCGCAGTCTGTCCAGAGGACGATGGCTACGGCCCCGCCTGTACGGCGCTGGCGCAGAACCTTGTCGGCCACAGCCCGCCCTTTCGCGAAGCCATGGAGCTGGTGAAGCTCTACGCCGCGTGGTCCGCGCCGCTGCTGATCGCCGGCGAAACCGGCACCGGCAAGGAGTTGGTCGCGCGCGCGGTGCACTACCAGAGCCGGCGCCGGCACTGCCCGTTCATCCCGGTCAACTGCGCGACGCTGCCCGACACCCTGGTCGAGAGCGAGTTGTTCGGCCACACCCGCGGCGCTTTCACCGACGCCAGCCAAGCGCGCCAGGGCCTGGTGCGCCTGGCCGAGGGCGGGACGCTGTTCCTCGATGAAGTGGAAGCGCTGTCGCCGCGTGGCCAGGGCGTGCTGCTGCGCTTTCTGCAGGACTCCAGCTATCGGGCGCTGGGGGGCAACACGTTGCACCATGCGGACGTGCGCATCGTCGCGGCCTCCAACGTTGACCTGCACGAGAAGGCGGCGGCGCGCACGTTCCGTGACGACCTGCTCTACCGGCTGGACGCCTTTCGCGTCAGCCTGCCGCCGCTTCGCGAGCGTCTTGACGACCTGACCCTGCTGGTGCCGCACCTGCTGGCCAAGGCGGCGCAACAGACCGACGGCTTGGCGCGCCGCATCGGCGAGCCCGGCCTGGCGCTGCTTCGTGCCTACGACTGGCCCGGCAACGTGCGCCAGCTGGAGCACGTGCTGCTCAAGGCCCACGTGGTCTGTCAGGGATCCGAGGTCGGCGTCGACGATCTGCGCCGATGCGCGCCCGAGCTGGCCCAGGTTGGCGTCCCCGCTGTGCCAGCCGCCACGCCTCCGCATTCGCTGCGCGCGGCCAAGCGTGCAGCCGCCGACCAAGCCGAGCGACGCTTCATCGAGGACTGGCTGTCGCGGACGGCCGGCAACATCAGCGAGGCCGCACGGTTGACCGGCATCGAACGGGCCTCGCTGAGTCGACTTGTCAAGAAATACGGCGTCAAGGCACGCGCGCTCGGTAGCGTTTAGCGCCGCCTCCCTTTCCCCTCCCCCGCACTTCTCCACTGTTTGGTGGATGGGATTCTTGCGCCGCTCGCGCGGCCCCATGTCGATGCAAGCACACCCGTGTCCGCCACGACACGTACCCCATTCGCACCAGCGGCTCTGCGGAAACCGCCAACGCAGCGTCTCCGGACTGCAATGGAGGGGCTGTGCTTCCGAGCGCACAACAACCCCAGGGATCTGTCAAAAAACCCCAATCAATTCAAGCACTTGCCATTGAGAAACAGATGGCACGCTTGCTGCAAGCTGATGCGTTCGTGACTTCGTGGGGTGGACTTGAATGCCCGGCGCGACGACCTGATTGCGGTGACGGAAGTGGTAGCGGCCCTGGGCCGCTACGTGCGTGCGAATCCGCAGGCCTGCGACACCCTCGCGGGCATCGCCGCCTGGTGGCTGCAGCCGCAGACGGCGAGGAGTTCGCCAGACGTTGTCGGTGCGGCGCTGGCCGCGCTGGTGGCCAGCGGCGAGGTGGAGTGCGCATTCGGTCCGGACGGCCAGACGGTGTACCGCGCCGCGCGGCTCGCGGGCCATGAGGGATCGCAGGCGGAGCCGCCAGGCTCTTGATCATCAATTGATGGAGGGGAATGTATGCCCAGTGCCCTGAGTTACCCAGGCGTCTACGTGGAAGAAGTGCCCAGTGGCGTGCGCACCCTGACCGGTGTGGCCACCTCGATCACGGCCTTCGTCGGCCGGGCCGCCTCCGGCGCTATCAACGACCCGTTGATGCTGACCAGCTTCGCAGACTACGAGCGCCGGTTCGGTGGCCTGGCCGTGGACTGTCCGATGTCCTATGCGGTGCGCGACTTCTACCTGAACGGCGGCGCGCTGGCGCTGGTCGTGCGGCTGGTCGGCACGGCGGCCGATCCGGATGCGGCCGACGCGCCGGCTGCGGCCTCGGCGGCCACCCTCACGCTGCCGACTGGCGGCGACAATCTCGTGCTGACGGCGGCCAGCCTGGGCGCCTGGGGCGGCCGGCTGTCGGCCGCAGTGGACCATGGCACCGACAGCGGCCTGCCGGCCGCCGACACCACGCGCTTCAACCTGCGCCTGCGCTACCGCGTGCGGCCGGGCCGCGACGACTTCGTGTTCGAGACCATCGGCGCGGTGTCCACCACCGCCGGCGACCCGCGCTACCTGCCGCTGGTGCTGGAGCGTGAATCCACGCTGGTCCGGGCGCTGGGCGCGGTGCCGGTGGCGCGGCCAGCCTCCACCGTCACGCCCACCACCATCACATGGATCGACGCCGCCGGCGGCGACGACGGCCCCCCGCTGCGCGCCGAGGACCTGCTGGGCAATGCCGCCGGCCGCACCGGCATCCATGCACTGGCCCATGCCGACCTGTTCAACCTGCTTGTGATCCCGCCGCTGGCGCGCAACACCACCACCCTGCCGTCCACCTACACCCCGGTGCCGGCCAACGTCTGGCAGGCCGCGCTGGCGCTGTGCGTGGAGCGCCGCGCCATGCTGGTCGTCGACCCCGATCCAGGCTGGGCCGTGCCGGCGGCGAGCGCCGTCACCAATGCGCAGACCGGCCGCACCGGGCTCAACCTCAGCGGCCCCGGTGCGCGCAACGCCGCGCTGTACTTCCCGTGCCTGCGCATGGTCGACCCGCTGCGCGACAGCCGTGTCGACACCTTCATGCCCGGCGGCGCGGTGGCCGGCATCATGGCGCGCACCGACGTGGCGCGCGGCGTCTGGAAGGCGCCGGCCGGGCTCGACGCGGCGCTCAACGGCGTGCAGGACCTGCAGATCAATCTGAACGACCTGCAGAACGGCCAACTCAATCCGCTGGGCATCAACTGCTTGCGCTCGATGGGTGTGAACGGCCGCGTGGTCTGGGGCGCGCGCACCCTGCGCGGCGCCGACGTCAGCGCCGACGAATACAAGTACGTGCCGGTGCGCCGACTCGCGCTGTTCCTCGAAGAAAGCCTGTACCGCGGCACGCAATGGGTGGTGTTCGAGCCCAACGACGAGCCGCTGTGGGCGCAGGTGCGCCTGAACCTCGGCGCCTTCATGCAGGGGCTGTTCCGCCAGGGCGCGTTCCAGGGCGCCTCGGCGCGCGACGCCTACTTCGTCAAGTGCGACAGCCAGACCACCACGCAGGCCGACATCAACCTGGGCGTGCTGAACGTGGTCGTCGGCTTTGCGCCGCTGAAACCGGCCGAGTTCGTGGTCATCAAGATCCAGCAGATGGCCGGCCAGATCCCAACCTGACCGAGGAAGAACGACATGGCACAGTTCAGCGTCAACGCCACCCGCTTCGACCCCTACAAGAACTTCAAATTCCGCGTCAAGTGGGACGGCCGCTACGTGGCCGGCATCTCCAAGGTCGGCGCGCTCAAGCGCAGCACCGAGCCGGTGGAGCACCGCGAGGGGGGCGATCCGTCTTCCACGCGCAAGTCCCCGGGCCGCACCAAGTTCGAGGCCATCACGCTGGAGCGCGGCGTCACGCACGACGTCGAGTTCGAGCGCTGGGCCAACAAGGTCTGGAACTTCGGCTCCGGGCTGGGCGCCGAGGTTTCGCTGGCGAACTTTCGCAAGGACCTGATCATCGAGGTCTACAACGAGGCCGGCCAGCTCGCCATCGCCTACAAGGTGTTCCGCTGCTGGGTGTCGGAGTACCAGGCGCTGCCGGACCTGGACGCCAATGCCAACGCCGTCGCGATCCAGACCCTGAAGCTCGAGAACGAGGGCTGGGAGCGCGACTACGACGTGGTCGAACCGGCCGAGCCCACCTTCAACGAACCTGCCTGAACGACGACCCGGTGCGGAAGGTGGCGATGCGCGCGCTGGCCGGCTCTGAACTGCTGTCGCTGTGGGAGCGTGGCGCCAGCCGCCACGCGCTCGACCGCAGCGCGCTGCTGGCCGCCGCGGCCCGCCCGGACTGGCCAGCCGAGGCCATCGCCGACCTGCCGCTGGGTGCGGTCAACGCCAGCTTGCTGCAACTGCGCGCGGCCTGCTTCGGCCCGCGCATCGACGGCCATGCCGACTGCCCGCGATGCGGCCAGCGCCTGGCCTTTGCGCTGGACGCGCGGGAGTTGCTCGCCCCTGCCCAGGACGACGACCTGGCCCCGCGCGAGGCCGAGGTCGCCGGCCTGCGCGTGCGCGCGCCCAGCCTGCGCGACTTGGCGGCTGTGGCGGCCGACGCGGATGCCGAACGCGCCGCGCGCCAGGTACTCGCACGCTGCACCCTGGCCGGCGATGCCGCGCGGTTGGATGAGGCGGCGCTGCGGGCCGTCGAAGAAGGGCTGGACGCGCTGGACCCGCAAGCCGACCTGGCGCTGGCCTTGCAGTGCGTGGCCTGCGGCCATGCGGACCTGGTGCAGTTGGACGCCGGGCAGCTGCTGTGGGAAGAGATCGAGGCACGCGCGCTGGTGCTGCTGCGCGAGGTGCACCATCTGGCCGGCGCCTACGGTTGGAGCGAGGCGCAGATCCTGGCGCTGACGCCGACGCGGCGGGCCAGCTACCTGGCCATGGTGGGGGCGGCATGACGGGCCTGCTGCACCGCCTGGCCCAGCGCGCCGCCGGCAACGCTTGGACAGTGCGCTCGGACGTGCGCTTGCCGTTCGGCGCGGATCGCCTCGACCGGCCGCAGGACGACACGGCGCCGCCGCTGATGGAAGCGGCTGTGTCCAAGACCCGCGTGCCCGCGCGGCCCCGGCCGCCCGAGCCAGCTTCGCTCGCCACGGCCGGGCCAGAGCAAGCCGTGCCACCACTCGTGCAATCGCCCGCCGTCGCCGCTCAGGCCGGGCGCGCGCAGCCCGTGGAGGCCGAGGCTGCGGCGCCGAAGGCGCCGATGCCCATATCCCGCCAGTCAGCGGCGACGCGCACGCCGGTGGCCACGACGACGCCCGCACAGCCACCCGGCGCACCCGGCGCGCCCGCTGTTCCGGCCGCTGCCATGCCCATCATGGCGTCCTTGCTCACACCCGCCCGGCCGCAGTCAACGCCCCCGCCACGCCGCGAGGAACCCGCGCCGTTGCTGCCGCCGCAGCCAAGCACCGCAGGCCACGCCGCGCCCCTGGCCCCAACGGTGCGGGGCCCGGCAGAGTTCGCCCTCCGGCCGGCGCCGCAAGCCGCCGCCAGCCAAGAGACCGAGGTCCACATCCACATCGGCCGCATCGACGTGACGGCCTTGCACGAAGCGCCCCGCCCCAAGGCCCGCCCGCGCGAGCGCACGCAACCCGTATCGCTGGACGCCTACCTCGCCGCGAGGAGCAAGACATGAGCACAGCCCTGGCCATCGCCGGCGTCAGCGCCGTGCTGCGCGACCTGCTCAACGACGGGCTGGTCAACGGCAACGTCAGCGGCGTGCTGGGCTCCAGCGTGACGGTCAGCCTGCTGGCGCCCGACCGTGTGGTGCCCACCGGCGGCACCGAGGCCTCGCAGCTCAACCTGTTCCTGTACGGTGTGACGCCCAACGCCGGCTGGCGCAACGAGGCCCTGCCCTCGCGCGACGGCGCCGGCCGTGCGCGGCTCACGAACCCGCCGCTGGCGCTCGACCTGCACTACCTGCTGTCGGCCTACAGCGCCGGGGACCTGCATGCCGAAATCCTCCTGGGCTACGCCACGCAGTTGCTGCACGAGATGCCGGTGCTCACGCGCGAGGCCATCCGCACGGCGCTCAACCCCTCGCCCGCAACCGGCGCCACCTTGCCGCCGGCACTGCGCGCGCTGTCCGAATCGGGCCTGGCCGAGCAGGTGGAGCTGATCAAGATCACGCCACAGCACCTGAACAACGAGGAGATGTCCAAGCTCTGGACCGCCACGCAAAGCCACTTGCGCCCCAGCATGGCCTACAGCGCCTCGGTGGTGCTGATCCAGGCCCTGCGCCCGGCCCGCACGCCGCTGCCGGTGCTCACGCGCGGCCGCATCGACGAAGACACGGGCCGCGAGACCGGCATCGCCGTGCAGCCCAGCCTGCTGCCCAGCGTGCCGGTGCTGGTGCGCGCCGTGCCGCCGCTGCGCCAGCCGGCGGCAGCCATCGGTGACACCGTGGCCCTGCAGGGCAGCCTGCTCGACGGCGACGACCGCGAAGCCTGGCTGCGCAACGACCGCTTCGACATCGCGCAGATGCTGCCGGTGCTCGCCCCCGCGCCGGACCGCCCCGCCGCCACCGTGGCCGCCTTCTCGCTGGCCGGCCAGCAGGCCGCGCTACCGGCCGGCGTGTACCGCGTGAGCGTGCGCCTGACGCGGCCCGATGCGCAGGGCGAGGACCGGCTGCACGAGTCCAACGCGCTGCTGCTGACGCTGGCGCCGCGCATCACCAACCTGCCGCAGACCGTGGCGCGCGCGGGCAACGGCTCGGCCAGCGTCTCGATCCAGTTCACGCCCGACCTGCACGAAGGCCAGCGCGCCGTGCTGGTGCTGGGCGCGGCGGAGGTGCTGCCGCAGACGGCAGGCGCCACGCCGAATTCGCTGGTCTTCGTGATCCCCGACGCGCCGGTCGGCGTGCATCTGGCGCGCCTGCGCATCGACGACATCGACAGCCCGATCATCGACATGGACTTCGAGCCGCCGGAACTGCCGCGCTTCCTGGACCGGACGGTGGAGATCACGTGAACGCGCCCGACCGCCTGCTCGCCTGGAGCGACGCCAACCAGCGCCTGCTGGTGGCGGAGTTCGCGCGGCTGGCGGCCCTTTTGGGCGACGGTGCGGGCGACGGTGCGCGCGACGCAGCCGCGGCGGAAACCGAGGCCGCCGCGCTGCGCGCCGCCATGCCGGCACCGGCCGCCATCGACACGCTGGCGGCGCTGTTCGCGCTCAGCGCCTTCGAGCGCGACCTCCTGCTTTTGGTGGCCGGCGTCGAGATGGACGCGCGCATCGCCACCCTGTGCGCCCAGGGCGGCGGCCCGCCGCATCGGCCGTGGGCCAGCTTCGGCCTCGCGCTGGCGGTACTGCCGCAGCCACACTGGAGCGCCATCGCGCCGAACGAGCCGCTGCGCCGCTGGCGCCTGCTGGAGGTCGACGAGAGCACCGGCATCGCCGGCGCCAGGCTGCGCCTGGAAGAGCGCGTGCTGCACTTCATCGCCGGGCTGAACGCGCTGGACCACCGCCTGCAGCCGCTGCTGCAGCCGCACCCGCCGGCCGGCGCCATGGGCCGGGACCAGCAGGCCGCGGTCGCGCAACTGCTGGCCCGGCTGCGCGGCGCCACCAGTCGCCTGCCCGCCATCGTGCTCGACGGTGACGATGCCCCCGGCCAGCACGACGTGGCCGCGGCGGTCGCGGGCGGACTGGGCGCCGGCCTGTATCGATTGCGTGCGACCGACGTACCGACGGCCGCCGTCGAGCAGGCCGCTTTCGCAGCGCTGTGGTTGCGCGAGGCTGCGCTGCTGGGCTGCGGGCTGTTGATCCACTGCGAGGAGCGCGAGGCGCAAGCAACCGTGGCGCGCCTGCTGGAACGCCTGAGCGGCCTGGTCTTCGTCAGCGGCCACGAATTGGCGCTGGGCGACACGCCGCAACTGCGCCAGAACATCGCGCGACCCGAGGCGCCCGAACGGCTGCAGCTCTGGCAGGCCGCGCTGGCCGACAAGGCCGCGGCACTGGGGCCGGTGGTCGACACGCTGGCCACGCAGTACCGCTTGGGCGCGCGCCGCATCGCGCAGATCGCCGCGCAGGCAAGCGGCGACGACGCAGCCGCCAACGCCGCTTCGCTGCACGAGGCCAGCCGCGGCCCCGCCCATGGCATGCCTGGCCTGGCCCAGCGCATCGACAGGCGCGCGCGCTGGTCCGACCTGGTGCTGCCCGAGGCCCAGCAGGCCGTGCTGCGCCAAATCGCGGCCCACGCGCGCCACCGGCTCACGGTGCACCACCAATGGGGCTTCGCCGCCCAGGGCGCGCGCGGGCTGGGCATCGCGACGCTGTTCTGGGGTGACAGCGGCACCGGCAAGACCCTGGCCGCCGAAGTCATCGCCTCGGAACTCGGCCTGGCGCTCTACCGCATCGACCTGTCGGCCGTGGTCAGCAAGTACATCGGCGAGACCGAGAAGAACCTGCGCAAAGTCTTCGACGCGGCCGAGGAAGCCGGCGCCATCCTGCTGTTCGACGAGGCCGACGCGCTGTTCGGCAAGCGCAGCGAGGTCAAGGACAGCCACGACCGCTACGCCAACATCGAAGTCAGCTACCTGCTGCAGCGCATGGAGGCCTACGGCGGCCTGGCGATCCTGACGACCAACCACAAGGCCGCGCTGGACGCCGCGTTCCAGCGCCGCCTACGCTTCGTCGTGCACTTCCCCTTCCCGGACCAGGCGCAGCGCGAAGGCATCTGGCGCGCGGTGTTCCCGGCCGGCGCGCCGCTGGACGCGGACATCGACTATCCCAAGCTGGCGCGGCTGAACGTGGCCGGCGGCACCATCCGAAACATCGCGCTGGCGGCCGCCTTTCTGGCCGCCGAGGCCGGCACGCCCATCGGCATGGCCACGCTGCTACAGGCTGCGCAGCTGGACGCGGCCAAGCGCGACAAGCCCTATTCGGACGCGGAAACGCGGGGGTGGGTCTGAGGACCCGCAACGCTTGACGGAATAAGCGAGTCCGCCATGCCACGCATCGTCCTCCATATCGACCGGCTGGTGCTGCGCGGGGTGGAGCGCGCCGATGCCGCGGCCGTCTCCGACGCGCTGCAGGCCGAGCTGCGCACGCTGCTGGCCGTCGGCGGCAGCCCGCTGGTCACGCAAGGCAACGCCCATGGGCTGCAGGCCGAGAAGGTCCGGCTGCCCCACGACGCCGGCGCCGCGGCCCTAGGCCGCGCCGTGGCCATGCGCATCGCGGGCGGCCCCGCGAGCCCGGCTGGCAGCAAGGCAGGTGCGCCATGACCGCCGCCCTCGCCGCACGCACATCCGGCGCCGAACGCACGCAAGTCGGTGGCAAGCATCGCTGGCTGCAGCGCAAGTGCGCCTGCGGCGGCTCGGCGGGCCTCACCGGCCACTGCAGCGAGTGCGAGCGCAAGAAGGCGCTGGGCCTGCAAGCGAAGCTGGCCGTGGGCGCGGCCCACGATCCGCTGGAGGAAGAGGCCGACCGTGTGGCCGACCAGCTCACGCGCCCGCAGCTCGCCAGCCCACCCCGCGTGCAGCGCGCCAGCGCGCCCGCCGCGAGCGCGCAGCAATCGGATACCGCGCCGGACAGCGTGGACCAGGTACTGGCAAGCAGCGGCCGCGCGCTCGACGCGCCACTGCGGCAGGACTTCGAGCAACGCTTCGGCCACGATTTCTCGCGCGTGCGCATCCATGCCGACGAAGCAGCCGCGCGCTCGGCCCAGGCGCTGGGCGCCAACGCCTGGACCGTGGGCGAGCACATCGCCTTCGCGCCGGGTCGCTTCGCGCCCCAGAGCCGCGGCGGCCGGCAACTGCTGGCGCACGAGCTGACCCACGTGGTGCAGCAGTCGGCCACCACACCGCTGGTGCAGTGCGACCTGGCGATCGGGCCGCAGGTGGCCGCACCGACGGAGCGCCCGATGAGCGAGCGCGACATCGAGGACGCGATCCGCTTCAACCAACGCCAGTTCAGCGACCCGTACTCGCTGGCGGTGATCCGCGACGTGATCGGCGTATCGCGCTTTCCGGCCGTGTCGGACCGCGACCTCGCGCTCGGCGTGGCACGCTGGCAGGCCTCGCACGGCCTGGCGCAGGACGGCCGGCTCGGCGCCGTCACCGTGACCTACGTGGTGGAAGAACTGCAGGCCGAGGGCAACCCAGGCGACGCGGCGCTGCTGATCGCCGACTTCCCCGACCGCGCCCTGCTGGACATCACCACCGCCTTCTGCAGCTGCATCCCGCGGCTGCAGTCCGAGATCCAGGACGCCAACTTCTTCATCGGCGAGTACACCGCCTGCGGTGCCGACCCGGGCAACACCACCGGCGCGCAGGTCGAAGCCTGCATCGAGGCCCGCGCCGCCGCCGCCGGCAGCAGCCTCGTGACGGCGGGCACCACGGACTCGAGCGGGACGGTGCGGGTGGCGCCGGTGGCCGGGCCCTGCGGTCCGCTGGAAGAGAGGCTGACGCTGGCGCACGAGCAGATCCACTCGGTCCACACGCGCGAACTGCAGCAGCAGCACGGCCGTGGCACGCGGGCGTTTCGCACTGCCTTCAACGAGGCCGGCGACTGGGTGGTCGACGAGATCAACTCGCGCCGCACCGACATCGCCGTGGCCAACTGGATGATCGACGTGCTGAACAGGGCTTGCCCATGACCCGTTCACGCGCCCCCCGCGGCCCCGCACCTGTCGCGTCGACGACCGCGCCGGCCTCTGCCTGGCTGCAACCCAAGCTGTCCATCGGCGCACCGGGCGACCGCCACGAGCAGGAAGCCGACCAGGCCGCCGACCGCGTGATGCAGGGCGGCACCCAGCCCGCGCTGACGCCGCTGCGCGCGCCGACGGTGCAGCGCGAGGACGAGGAGCGCAAGAAGGAAGCGCCCGACCCGGCCGGCGAAGGCCTGGGCGTGGTTGCTGCCAATCTGGGCGAGAACAACCCGGCCTTCGGCGTCTTCACCGAGAAGCTGGCGGCCGACTTCATGCGTCAGCCGGCGGAACTGAGCGTGGGCGTGCCGGTGTTCTTGGGCGCCAACTACGCCTTCCTCTGGAGCATGGCGATGGTGAACCCGGCCATGCGCCGCAACTTCGACGACTTCAACCTCGCGATGCTGCCCGGCCTCGTGCCGCAGTTCCCGGTCAAGACCTTCACCTACCGCATCCTGGACAGCGCGCAGACGCGCTTCGAATTCGACTTCGGCCTGGACGCCACCTCGCTGCTGGAGGCCTTCAACGACGGCGTGCTGAACACGCATCTCTCCAGCCTCAAGTTCGACAGCAGCGGCCGGATCGATACCAAGGGTTCGGCGCTGCCTTCCTTGTCGGCGATGCAGGTCCAGCTGGGCCTCTTCAGCGACGGCATCAACCTGTCAGGTGGCTTCAGGAACGGCATCTCGCCCTACCCGCTGATCGAGCCGGGCGGCAGCGTGATGGCGCAGACCCCCGCCATGCCCGACCTGCAGGCGGGCAGGCAGGACGTGCGCTTCACGCTGAACCTCGACCTGGTGCGGCTCTACCAGCACTTCAACCCAGGCAAGCCCAACCCGCTGGGCCCGCAGATCGACGTCGCGCGCGAAGCGCAGCAACCCGCGCAAGCGCCCGGCGCGCGCGAGAGCAGCCCGGCCGCGGCCGCCGCGGTGCAATCCACTCTGGCCGAAGGCGGCGCGCCGCTGGAGCCGGCGACGCGGCAATTCATGGAGTCGCGCTTCGGCCACGACTTCGGCAGCGTGCGCATCCACGCCGACGCGCAAGCCGCCGCCTCGGCGCAATCCGTGGGCGCGCGCGCCTACACCGTGGGCGAGGACCTGGTGTTCAATCTCGGCCAGTACGAGCCGGCCACGCCGGCCGGCCGCCACCTGCTGGCGCACGAGCTGGCCCACGTGGTGCAGCAGGGCGACGGCAACGAACTCATGCAGCGCGAGCTCCTCAGCGCGAAGGATCTCGACGATTTCGAGACCGACGACTTCGCCGTGCCTACGCTGGAGAGCTACCTCGCGACCCACGGGCCGGGCAAGATCGAGGACAACAACGACAGCGACGACAAGGCCCGCCGCATCGTGCGGCTGTGGAAGAACAAGCAGGCGCCCTTCACGCAGCTCAGCGCGCAACAGAAGATCCTGCTCATCCAGGAGATGCAGTCCGGCTACACAGGCAACGACGACGAGCGCGGCATCCTGGCGCTGCTGCTGGACGCGCCGCCGGCCGACCTCACCGCGATCTTCGCGGCGATCAACCCGAACGAGCTCGACAGCGACTTCCAGGGCGACGAAGAGGACACGCTGCGCGACTTCTTCGACCAGAAGTTCGTCGGCGGGCGCAAGTCGGCGCTGGCCGGCCAGCGCAGCCTGCGCCGGGCCAAGGCCGACGAGCCGGAGGTGAAGGCGCCCCCGGCGTTCGAACCACAGCAGGCCCCCGGCCCGCCGCGCCAGGACTACGTGTTCATCATGGGCGACACGCAGGGCGACACCTTCTACCGCGACGCACTGGGCTTCTTCAAGGCGCACCGACCGAAGGCGATCATCGTGATCGACAAGCGCAGCTTGGCCGACGTGCTGCTTCACGTCGCCAACAAAATCAAGGCACCCATCGGCAACCTGTACCTGGTCTCGCATGCCAACGAGGACGGCACGCTGATGTTCGGCCTGAACCCGAGCGATCCGGACCGCAAGCTCAACGCCACCGAACTGCGCAAGGCCCTGCACCCGACAGAGGGCAACTCGGCACTGGCGAAAGTCGGCCCGCAGGTGGACGCCTACACGGTGGTGCGCATCAAGGGCTGCGACCTTGGGCGCAATGGCGAGATGCTGGACCTGCTGGACGAGGCCTTCGGCGGGCGCGGAACGGTGATCGCGCCCACGCACGAGCAGACCTACGGCACCGATCCCGAGCTCGCCGATCGCGCCGGCGCCGAGTTCGCGCGCGGCGATGCCGCCTTCAAGGCGAAGCTCGAGGCCCAGTTCCCCGAGCCCCCCGCCATCGACAAGAACCTCAAGGGCAAGGATCTCCTGGCGGCCCAGCAGGCCCGCGCCAAGGCATTGGCCAAGCGCAAGTCCGACATCGCAGCCGCGCAGAAGCAACACGAGGCGGACCGCAGCGCTGCCGTCGCCAAGGGGCGCAGCTTCGAAGGCTTCTCGGGGCCGCTGTTCCAGCACCCCGGGGAGGCGAAGTTCACCGCGGCCGAGTTGCTGCCTGACATGAAGCGCCTGTATGGCCACCTGTCCGACGACCAGCGCAACGCGCTGGCGGCGCGGCTGGTCAAGGACGACCCACGTCCCGAGGCCGAGGCCAGGCTCAACACCACCTATGGCCAGCAGGGGCAGCGCCTGTACCGCCACGACTTCACGGAGGAAGGCTTCGAACCGGCCGACGCCAGCGAATTCCTGGCCGCGCAGCGCGCGATGCCCGGCGGGGTCGCGCCCGGCTTCAAGGCCGGCGAGTTCACGTCGACCATCGTCGAGCCCACGGGCAAGGGTGCGCGCAAGCGCCTGTACAAGCTGAAGGGCAGCATGCCCGACGGGGGCACCATGACCTACGACATCGACTCCAAGGTGCTGCCGACCCTGGCCGAGCTGGCCACAAAGGCACGTGGCTCGCTCAACAACCCGGCCAAATACGAGTGGACGCAGGAGCGCCAGCACGACGCCGCCGGCAACACCAAGCTACGGGTCACCGCCACGCGCGTGATCGCCTACCTGCACCACGCAAGCCTGGACGCGTCGCCGCACAACCACTTCACGCGGCCCGAGTCCGATCCCGCCTTCCACGCGAAGTCGAGCTTCACGCCGCCGGAGGCGCCCACGCCATGAGCACGACCCCGAACTCCCCCAAGCTGATCAAGGGCGGCCTGGTCCTGGTCGACCCGGAATCGGCCCAGGTGCAGCGCGTGATCTCGCTGCAATACAACGCCGACTCGCTGACGCGCAAGCTCCAGGCCCAGTCGGTTGGCGGCGAAGGCACCGACCGCACCGAGCCCACGCGCTTCAAGGGGCCTGCCGTGGAGACCATCAGCTTCGAGGCCGACATCGACGCCACGGACCAGCTCGAGTTCCCGGACCAGAACGCCAGCGCCACGGCCCACGGGATCGCGCCGCAACTGGCGGTGCTGGAGTCGCTGTCGCATCCCAGCGCGGCGCAGTTGCAGCGGGTGGACAGCCAGGCGAGTTCGGGCACGCTGGAGATCGCGCCCATGCTGGCGCCGCTGCTCCTCTTCGTCTGGGGCAAGAGCCGCATCGTCCCGGTGAAGCTGGCCGACTTCTCGATCACCGAGGAGGCTTTCGACCCGGCGCTGAACCCGATCCGCGCCAAGGTCTCGTTCAGCCTGCGCGTGCTGTCGGTGGACGACCTGGGCTTCTCGTCCAAGGGCGGGTCCTTGTTCATGACCTATCTGCAGGGCAAGGAGAGGCTGGCCGCAAAGGTGCAGCCGGTGTCCTTCTCCACGCTCGGCATCGGGGGGATTTCGTGATGGTCGATCCGATCCAGGCCTTCATGCAGGCCAACGGCCTGGCGCAGCCGGCCTTCGCTCCGGACAGCCGCTACCACGGCCTGCCGATCGCGCAGGCCACCTTGCCGGACGGCCGACAGATGGTGTTCGTCACGCGGCGCTTCCTGCCGCCGCCGGAGAACTTCGCGCGGATTGCCACCGCCACCGTCGTGGCCGGCGACCGGCTCGACAACCTTTCCGCGCAGCACCTGGGTGCAGCCGAGCAGAACTGGCGCCTGGCCGACGCCAACGGCGCGATGCTGCCCGAGGCGCTGGTGGCCGAAGTCGGCCGCCAACTGGCCATCACGCTGCCCGAGGGCGTGCCCGCACCTGGAGCCGGAGATGTTCGCTAAGGGCATCCAGCTCAGCCTGATGATCGGCCCCATCGTGCCGATCCCGGTGCCGCGGGTGGTGACGGACGCACTCGAGAGCGTCGAGGTGCGCACCGCCACCGGCAGCGCGAGCGGCTTCCAGCTCAAGTTCTCGATCACCGCGCGCTCGGAACTCAACACCATCTTCCTTTTGGCCGGCGTCAACTCGACGCCCTTCACGCCGGCGCTGCGCGTGCTGCTGGTGATGACGCTCAACGGCCAGGCGCAGCCGCTGTTCGACGGCGTGATGACCAACGTGCAGGTTCAGCCCGGCAGCCAGGGGCAACCCGGCAGCCTGGTCGTGACCGGCGAGGACGTGACCAAGGCCATGGACAAGCAGGACTGGAGCGGCCTGCCCTTCCCGGCCGTGCCGGTGGAGGGGCGCGTGGCGCTGCTGTGCGCCAAGTACGCGCCCTTCGGCCTCATCCCCATGATCATCCCGGTGCTCTTCCCCGATGTGCAGATCCCGATCGACAAGATCCCGGCGCAGCAGGGCACCGACCTGGCCTACATCCAGGAGCTGGCGCGCCAAGTGGGCTATGTGTTCTACGTCGAGCCGGGGCCGACGCCAGGCACCAACATCGCCTACTTCGGGCCCGAACTCAAGATCGGCGTGCCGCAGCCGGCGCTGAACGTGGACATGGACGCGCTGACCAACGTCGAGTCGCTCAGCTTCACCTTCGATCCCGAGAAGGGCGTGCTGCCCGTCGTGTTCATCCAGAACCAGCTCACGCGCGTCCCGATCCCGATTCCGATCCCCAACCTGAACCCGCTGCAGCCGCCGCTGGGCGCGCTGCCCACGCCGCTGTCCAACATCAAGTTCATGAAGGACACCGCCAAGATGAGCCCAATGCGTGCCATCTCGGCCGGGCTCGCGGAAGCGGCCAAGTCGCAGGACGCGGTGAGCGGCAGCGGCACGCTGGACGTGCTGCGCTACGGCCGGCCGCTCAAGGCGCGCGGGTTGGTCGGCGTGCGCGGCGTGGGCATTGCCTACGACGGGCTGTACTACGTCAGCAGCGTGACCAGCAACCTCAAGCGCGGCGAGTTCAAGCAGAGCTTCGAACTCACGCGCAACGGGCTGGTGTCGATCACGCCCAAGGTCCCCGTCTGAAGGAGCCCATCCAGTGCCCGAGAAGTTCTACGGCAAGTACCGCGGCATGGTGCTCAACAACATCGATCCGATGCAGATGGGCCGGCTGATGGTGCAGGTGCCCGACGTCGGTGGCGTGATGCCCTCGACCTGGGCCATGCCCTGCGTGCCGGTGGCCGGGATCCAGAACGGCATGTTCGCGCTGCCGATGATCGGCTCGGGCGTCTGGATCGAGTACGAGCAGGGCGACATCGACCACCCGATCTGGGTCGGCTGCTTCTGGGGCAGCGCGGCCGAGGTGCCGGCGCTGGCGCGGCTGACGCCGCCGGCGGTGCAGGCCATCACCCTGCAGACACCGCTGCAGAACGGCCTGACCATCAGCGACCTGCCCGGGCCCAGCGGCGGGATCATGCTCAAGAGCGCGACCGGCGCCACCTTGATCGTCAACGACACCGGCATCTACATCCAGAACGGCAAGGGCGCGTCCATCGTGATGACCGGTCCCACGGTCACCATCAACGCCGGCGCCCTCACCATCGTCTAGAGGCAACAGCATGTCCGGCCCCCTCCTCCACCTCGGCGCCACCGTGCTGTGCGCGCACGGCGGCCAGGCCACGCCCAGCGCCCCCGTGCCGCGCGTGCTGGTCTCGGGCCAGCCGGTGACGACGCAGGCGGCGCCCTACCTGGTGGCCGGCTGCGCCTTTTCGCCGCCGCAGGGCAACGGGCCCTGCGTGACGGCGCAATGGATCGTGGCGGCCACGCGCGTGTTCGCCGCCGGCCAGCCGGTGCTGCTGATGAGCAGCCAGGCCATCTGCGCGCCCACCGGCACCCCGCTGGTGGCGGTGGCCGCGCAGACCCGCGTCATAGGGATGTGAACACCATGGACACCGACATCGGATTCCCCTTCCGCATCGACGGGCGCGGCCGCAGCGCGACGGTGTCGCGCGAGGCGCACTTGCGCGACCTGATCGAGCAGCTGCTGTTCACCGTGCCGGGCGAACGCGTGAACCGGCCCGATTTTGGCTGCGGCCTGATGCAACTGGTGTTCGCGCCCAACAGCCCCGAGCTGGCGGCCACGGTGCAGGCGCTGGTGCACGGCTCGCTGCAGCAGTGGCTTGGCCACCTGATGCGCATCGACGAGGTCAGCGCCGAGAGCGAGGACGCGACCCTCTCGGTGACGGTGCGCTACACGGTGCTGGAAACGCAGCAGACCGGGCAGGCGCAGTTCAGGCGGGAGATCACATGAACGGTCAATACCTCTGCAGCAACCCGGGACGCGTCGCCGCCGTGCGCCAGGCCGCGCAGGCCGATCCACCGCGGGCCTTCAACGGCATCGAATACCTGGAGGTGGTGCATGGCCAGCCGCGGCTGATGCTGCATTTCGTGCAGGACCTGTCCTTCGCGCCGGCCGCGCCGCTCGCTGCATCCAACATCGAGATCCGCGGCGGCGTGCGCGTGCGCGACCCGCGGGCCATCGGCGTGGCGGCCAGCGGCGACGTGCTGACGGTGGAGCTCGACAGCATCGGTGACTTCTCGCGCTACGAGCTGCGGCTGGTGGCCTCGGCCGGCTCCGACGCGCCGCCCGACGGCATCGACCCGGCGCTGGCGCAGATCGCATTCGGCTTCAAGGTCGACTGCCCCAGCGACTTCGACTGCCGCGTGGAGGACGACTGCGCGCCGCTGCCGCAACGCGCGCCCGACATCGACTACCTGGCGCGCGACTACCAGAGCTTCCGCCGGCTGGTGCTGGACCGGCTGTCGGTGCTGATGCCGAACTGGAAGGAACGCAGCCCGGCCGACCTGATGGTCACGCTGTCCGAGGCGCTGGCCTTCCGCGCCGACGAGATCGCCTACTTCCAGGACGCAGTCGCGACCGAGGCCTACCTGGGCACGGCGCGCCAGCGCGTGTCGGTGCGCCGGCATGCGCGGCTGCTGGACTACGCGGTGCACGAGGGCTGCAACGCGCGCACCTGGGTGGCCTTCGAGATCGATGCCGCGGCCGACGGCCAAATGCTCGCCGCCTGCGACGGCGCGACCGGCCTGGACGGCACGCTGCTGCTGACGCGCGCACACGGCTCGCCCACGCGGCTCGGCTCGCCCGACAGCGCGCAGGCCCTGGTCGCGGCCGGCGCGCAGCCCTTCGAACTGCTGATGCCCCTGCAGCTCTACAGCGCGCACAACGACCTGCGCTTCTACACCTGGAGCGACGAGGCCTGCTGCCTGCCGCGCGGCGCCACGCGCGCCTTCTTGCGCGACGATGAGGCGAACCGCCTGCGCCTGCGCGTGGGCGACCTGCTGCTGCTGGAGGCGCGCGCCGGCACCACCAACGGCCTCGCGCAGGATGCCGACGCGCAGCAGCGCCACGTGGTCCGCCTCATGCACGTGGACCCCGAGGCCAGCCCCGGCCGCGCGCCTTCGCCCGTACCGCGGCGCGACCCGGTCACCGAGCAGCCGCTGGTCGAAGTGCAATGGCAGGCCGAGGACGCGCTGCCCTTCGACCTGTGCCTGTCCAAGGTCATCGCCGGCGTGCTGGTGCAGGACATGGCCGGCGCCTGCGCCAACATCGCGCTGGCCGACCACGGCTTCAGCGCGCCGCGCTTCGAGTCCCTGGTGCCGGTGCCCGGCGGCCGCGTGCCGCGCTTTCGCCTGGCCCAGCCCACGCTGCTGCCGTGGACGCGCCAGGCCCTGGCGCGCGATGCGGCCGGCCAGCCGCTGCTGGTGGATCCGGCCGCCAGTGCCACCGCCGCGTTGCGGCGCGACCTGGCCGACACGCGCGAAGCGGTGCTGGTGACCAGCGACGGCGATCGCCGCCGCTGGAGTGCCCGGCGCGACCTGCTGCAAAGCGGCGGCGCTGCCGCCGAGTTCGTGGCCGAGACCGAAGGCGACGGCCAGGTGCTGCTGCGCTTCGGCGACGGCGTGAACGGCCTGCGCCCCGGCGCGGCCGAGGCCTTGTCGGCGCGCGTGCGCGTGGGCAACGGCAGCGCCGGCAACGTGGGTGCCGACGCGATTTCCCATGTGCTGTGCAACTTCGATGGCATCACGCGGGTGCGCAACCCGCTGCCGGCCGCCGGCGGCGTGGACCCTGTCACGCTGGCGCGCGCGCGCATGGACGCGCCGCAGGCCTTCCGGCGCCAGGAGCGCGCGGTGACGGCGCAGGACTATGCCGAGGTCGCGATGCGCAACGGCCGCGTGCAGCGCGCCGTGGCCACGCGGCGCTGGACCGGCAGCTGGCACACCATGTTCATCACGGTGGACCGGCGCGGCGCCGAGGGCATGGACCCGGCCTTCGAGGACAGCCTGACGGCCTTCATCGACCGCTACCGGCTGGCCGGGCACGACGTCGAGATCGACGCGCCGGCCTACGTGGCGCTGGACATTGCGCTGCACGTCTGCACCCGGCCGGGCTATTTCGGGGCCGACGTGCAGCGCCGGCTGCTGCGCGTGTTCGCCACCACCCCGGGCGGCTTCTTCCACCCGGACCGCTTCAGCTTCGGCGAGCCGGTCTACCTGAGCGCCGTGGTCGCCGCGGCGATGGCGGTGCAAGGGGTCTCGCATGTGGAGCCGCTGCGCTTCCAGCGCCTGGGCCGGCAACCGGACGGTGAGATCGACGCCGGCCGCATTGCGATGGCGCGGCTGGAGATCGCGCGGCTGGACAACGACCCGAACGCGCCCGAGCACGGCCGCATCCAGTTCGAGGTGCATGCGGCGGAGGAAATGAAATGAGCAGCGACGACACCCCGCTGGACGGCTGCCACTGCTGCGAGGGCCAGGCCGAGCCCGGCGTGATCTACAACGCGCCCGGCCTGTCCGCGCTGTCTTGGCGCATCGACACCCAGCCCGGCTTCTACCAGCGCATGCTGGCTCGGCTGCCGCTGTGGCATGTGCCCGGCGTGCCTGCAAGTGCGCCGCGGCCGCTGGGCGCGCTGCGCACCCGCGAGCCCGACGACGCGGCCGTCGCGCTGGTGGACGCGTCCGCCTGCGTGGCCGATGTGCTGACCTTCTACCAGGAGCGCATCGCCAACGAGGGCTTCCTGCGCACCGCCACCGAACGCCGCTCCGTGCTGGAACTGGCGCGCGCCGTCGGCTACGAACTGCGGCCCGGTGTGGCCGCCAGCGTGCACCTGGTCTTCACCGTGGAGGACGCCGCCGGCGCCCCGGGCGTCTGCGCCATCGCCGCCGGCGCGCCGGTGCAAAGCGTGCCGCCGCAGGGCAAGCTGCCGCAGGTCTTCGAGACCAGCGAGCCCATCGTCGCGCGCGCCGAATGGAATGCGCTGCGTCCGCGCCAGACGCGCCCGGCGGACCTGGCCTTGCTCGACGTGGCGGGCACGCGGCGACTGGTCATGCTCTATCCCGAAGGCAGCCTGGCCAGCGAGACCGCCGGCCTGCACCCGGCCCTGAGCAGCGGCAGCCTGTACCGGCTGGACCCCGGCCTGGCCGTGGAGCCCACGGTCGATGCACTCGACGTCGCGCGCGTCTACCTCTCCGACCAGGCCAGCGGCATCCAGGCCGGCGAGCTGCTGCTCTTCGTCGGCAAGAACGGCAGCCAGTTGCGCCACCTGGTGCTGCGCGCGCTGGAGGTGGAGGACGAGCCCGCGCTGCGCCGCGTGCGCATCGAACTGGAGCCGCTGCCCGACCCGGTGACGCCGGCAGCGCCGCCGCTGCTGCACTGGGCGGTGCCGATCCTGTCCTTCTCCTTCGGCGGCTACGCGCAGGCGCAGATCGAGAGCGTGCCTTTCACCAGCAGCGCGCTCGGCAGCACCATTGCCAGCCAGAGCTGGAAGGAGAACGAGCTGCAGGCCATGATCGCGATCCAGGGCTGGAGCAGCCTGCAGCTGGTGCAGGCGATCACGGCCAGCGTCAAGCCCCCGTCCAAGCCGGTGGCGCCCGAGGCCGGCACCTTCAGCTTCTCGCAGCGGCTGGGCTTCTTCGGCCACAACGCGCCCAAGTGGGGCTCGCTGCCCGCCACCAACACCAAGGAGCCGGTCTACACGAGCGGCTGGGACGACGGCGACCCGCTCTCCGGCGGCGGCTCGCTGGGCGCAAGCCGCAACATCTGGACCGACTCGCAGGGCAACAGCAACCTGGCCAGCACGGTGCTGCCGCCCTGCCATGCGCTGCTGGAGCGCCCGGTACCCAAGCTCGCGCCCGGCAGCTGGATGGTCTTCGACGCGCCCAGCGAGAAGGCCACCGCCTATGCCCTGTTCGACGCCCGCGAAGTCTCGCGCGCCGACTATGGCCTGTCGGCGCGCGCGACGGCGCTTCGCCTGGCCGATGGCAGCGGCCAGCCCCGAAGCACTGCGCCTTCGGAGGCCTTCCTGTTCCGTGACACCACGGCCCATGTCGCCAGCCGACGCCAACCGATGGCCGAGCTGCCGATCGAGTCGCCGGTGGAAGCGGGCAGCAAGCGCATCGAGCTGTCGACCATGGTGCTGGGCCTGGCGCACGGCCAGCCGCTCGCCTTCGTCGGCCCGCGGCACGACCTGCCCGGCGTGGATGCGGCCGAAATCGCGTTGCTCGACGAGGTGGAACATGGCGGTGGCCGCAGCATGCTGGTGCTGCAGCAGCCGCTGACGTACAGCTACCGGCGCGAGGGCCTCCAGATCCACGCCAACGTGGTTCGTGCCACGCATGGCGAGAGCGTGCAGGAGGTGCTGGGCAACGGCGACGCGAAAGAACCGTTCCAGCGCTTCACGCTTCGCAAGCCGCCGACCACGCACTTGACGGCGGCCTCGGCCACCGGCGTGAAGAGCACGCTGGAACTGCGCGTCAACGGCCTGCTGTGGACCGAGCAGCCTTCGCTCTACGGCGCCGCGCCTGACGAGCATGCATATGCCACGCGCATCGACAACGAGGCGCGCATGGAGATCCTGTTCGGCGACGGCCGCAGCGGCGCGCGCCTGCCCAGCGGCCAGATGAACGTGCAGGCGCGCTACCGCAGCGGCATCGGCCCGGACGGCGAAGTCGCGGCGCGTACGCTGACCATGCTGCGCGCCATGCCGCTGGGCCTGCGCGGCGTGAGCAACCCGCTGCCGGCCAGCGGCGCCCAGGGGCCCGAGCACCTTCATGATGCGCGCCGCAACGCGCCGCTGACCTTGCTGGCCTTCGAGCGCGTGGTCTCGCTGTCGGACTACCAGGACTTCGCACGCGCCTTTCCCGGCATCGGCAAGGCGCGCGCCGACCTGGCCTGGGTCGACGGCAGCTCGCGCGTGCTGCTGTCGGTGGCCGGCGCCACCGGCGGCGCGCCGGGCGCCGAGGTCATGGACAACCTGTGCCAGGCCATCGCCGACCTGTCCGATCCGTCGCAGCCCTTCGTGCTGGGCGCCTCGGTGCTGCGCTACTTCCGCTGCACGGCGCGTGTCGCGATCGATCCGCGCTATGAAGCCGACACCGTGCTCGCGGCTTGCAGGACGAAGCTGCAATGGGCCTTCAGCTTTGATGCGCGCGACCTGGCGCAGTCGGTCACGGCGGCCGAACTGCTCGCACTGCTGCACCAGGTGCCGGGCGTGGTGGCGGTGGATCTTGACGTGCTGCAGCCGTATGGCGAACCGGCGGCGGCCGCCAGCGACATGCAGGTCGTGCCGGCGTTTGGCGGGCGCTGGGACAGCGCGGCCAAGGCGATGAAGCCAGCCGAGCTGATGCTGCTGAACCCCGCGGCACTCGAACTGGTGGAGGCCACGCTATGAGTCTGCTCACCCCCGAACGGCTCTACCAGCTGCTGCCGGTCATCCACCGCCTGCGCGATGGCGAGCAGGGCGCGCCGCTGCGCGCGCTGCTGGCCGTGATCGAAAGCGAACTCGAGGCGGTGGAGGCCGACTCCGCGCGCCTGTACGACAACTGGTTCATCGAGACCTGCGACGAATGGACCGTGCCCTACATCGGCGACCTGCTGGGCGCGCGGCCGATCCGGCCGGTGCCCTCGGCAGGCGTCAGCACCCGCGCCTGGGTCGCCAACACCATCGCCTACCGCCGGCGCAAGGGCACGGCGCTGGTGCTGGAGCAACTGGCGCGCGACGTCACCGGCTGGCCCGCTGCGGCCGTGGAATTCTTCCAGCGCCTGGGCACCACCCAGCACATGAACCATGTGCGCATGCGGCCCACCGCCACGGCCTGCGTGCGCGACGCCGCGGCGGCCGAGCTGGCCCAAGCCTCGGTCGGCGCCTTCGATCCCTTCGCCCACACGCTGGAGGTGCGCAACGCAGACACGCGCGGCGGGCGCTTCAACATCCCCAACGTCGGCCTGTACCTGTGGCGCGTGCGCTCGCAGCACCTGGGCCTCGGCGCGCCTGGCGCCCCTGCCGACATGACGAGCGCCGACTTCATCAGCGCGCGCCTCCACGCCAAGGGCTTTTGGCACATGCATCCGGCCGGCGTGGACGCGCCGCTCTTCAACCGCCCGCGCACCGAGACCGGCGGCAGTGCCATCACCCAGGCCGCGCGCGAGGAACACGCCAGCGCGCCGCTGCGCGAACTGGCACTGCATGCCGAACTGGAACGGTTGCGGGCAGGACAGGCCGAACCGGCGGCGCGCTTCATGACCGAACGCGATCCGGTGCTGCGCTGCTTCGTGCAACTGGCCGGCGAGACCCTGCCGGTGGAGGTGCCGCGAGAGGACATCTGCATCTGCGAGATCCCCGACACCGTTGAACTGGCGATTCCCACGCCACGCGTGCTGGCACTGGACCTGCGGCGCGGCCGCATCGGCTTTCCCCCCGCGCTCGAGGTGGAGCGCGTCTGGCTGCATGCGGCCCACGGCAGCGTCGCCGACATCGGCGGTGGCCCCTACGAGCGCAGCGCGGCCCTTCGCGCGACGAACCGCGCGGCCGATGGCAGCACGGCCGACGAGGACGTTGGCGGCTTCTTCGACCCCCAGGTCTGGCAGGTGGGCGTGTCGCACCTGCTGCCCGACGACGGAAGCGGCATCTTGTTCCCCACGCTGCGCGAGGCCGTCGACGCCTGGAACACGCAGCCGGCCGGTCGCACCGGCGTCATCGTGGTGATGGACAGCCTGTCGGAGATCGACACCGCGGCCGCGCTGGAGATCGAGATCCCCGAAGCCTCGCAACTGCTGGTGATGGCCGGCCAGTGGCCACTGCAGCCCATCCCCGGCGCACCGCCCGGCGGCGTGGAGCGCGTGCCCGGCCGCTTCGAGGCCCGGCAGGTGCGCGCGCATTGGGAAGGCCGGCTGCAGGTGCGCGGCACAGCCGATACCGATGCAGCGAACCCCGGCGCGCTGTTCCTGCATGGCCTGCTGCTGCAGGGGCCGCTGCAGGCCTCCGGCCACCTGGGGCAACTGGAACTGGCGCATTGCACGCTGCTGCCCGAGACGGTGCTGGGCGCGCAGCACCTGACGGTCGGCGCCGACAGCCCGCGCCTGCAATTGCGGCTGCTGCAAAGCCTTTGCGCGCCGGTCGCCGTGGCCGGCCCGGTGCGCGGCGTGGAGGTGACCGACAGCATCGTCGGCCTCGGCCTCGCCGACGGCGCGGCAACGGCCGCGCTGGACGCGCCCGAGGCCGCGCTGGACCTGCAACGCGCCAGCTTCTTCGGCGCCGTCAACGCGCTGTCGCTCAAGGCCAGCGACTGTATCTTCGACGCGCCGGTGCTGGCCGAGCGGCGCCAGATCGGCTGCGTGCGCTTTTGCTATGTGCCACCGGCCTCGCAGGTGCCGCGGCGCTACCGCTGCCAGCCGCAACTCGAGACCGAAGTCCGCCTCGCCGCCCTGCCCGCCACCGCCACGGCGGCCGACAAGGACGCCGTGCGCGCCGAGGTCGAGGCCACGGTGCGGCCGCTGTTTGTCACGCGCCGCTATGGCGACCCGGCACTGGGCCAGCTGGAGCTGCGCTGCGCCGGGCAGATCCGCGCCGGTGCGGCCAGCGGCGCCGAGATGGGCGCCTACGAACACCTGCAGCAACCGCAGCGCGAGGCCAACCTGCGCGACGCGCTGACCGAATACCTGCGCCTGGGCCTGGCCGCCAGCGTGCATTTCGCCAATTGAGGAGGACACCATGAAAGCCGATCTCTCGCGCGAGACCTTCGAGCCCGGCGCGCACTACACCGCCGTGCGCATGCAGCAAGGCCGCGTGATCACCGATGCCGATTTCAACGAGCAGGGCGACATCACGCGCCACCGCGCCGAGCGGCTGGCCGTGGATGTGATCGGCGCCAGCGGCGCGCCGGCCGAGAACGCCGGCTTCGCGCTGTCGGCCGGCATGGGCGCGCTGGCGGTGCACGCGGCCGACGCCAACAGCGTATGGATCGCCGGCGAGGATGGCGCGCTGCTGGTCAGCACCAACGGTGGTGCGGCCTGGACCCTCGCCAGCACCGGCAGCACGCGGCACCTGCGCGCCATCGGACGCGCCGCCAACACCGGCTGGGCCGTGGGCGACGGCGGCACCGTGCTGCGCACCAACAACGCGGGCAGCAGTTGGACCGTGCAGAACGCCGGCAGCCTGCAGACGCTGCGCGGCGCGGCGGTGTTCGATGCACAGCACGCCTGGGCCGTGGGCGACGGCGGCCTGGTGCTGCGCACCGTGGACGGCGGCGCCAACTGGACGCGTCACGCCGGCGGCGTGGACCGGCTGTACGCCGTAGCCTTCGCCAGCGCGCAGGACGGCCTGGCCGTGGGGCCGGGCGGCGCCATCGTGCGTACGACCGATGGCGGCGCGGCCTGGAGCCGCGTGGATGGCGGCAGCACCGCAACGCTGCGCGCGGTGTCGCTGACAGGCGGCCAGGCCTGGGCGGTAGGCGATGGCGGCACCGTGCTGCGCAGCAACGACGGCGGTGCCACCTGGACGGCCACCACCAGCGGCAGCACCGCCAGGCTGCGCGCCGTGCGTTTTCGCGACGCCAACAACGGCTGGATCGCCGGTGACGGCGGCACGCTGCTGGCCACGACCAACGGCGGCAACACCTGGAGCGCGCAGCCCGTGGCCGGAAGCCCGGCGCTGGCCGGGCTTGCAGTGGCCGGCACCGAGGCGCCCTGGCTGGTCGGCGGCGGCCAGGCCTGGCGCGTGGCCGCCACCGGCGCCGGCGCGCCCGCGGCGCTACCGGCGGCCAGCCTGCGCATCGGCGCGGGCCGCTACTACGCGCAGGGCCAGCTGTGCGAATGGGAGCAGGCCGCCTCGCTGGCCAACCAGCCCGACGGCGGCTTGCCGTTTCGGCTCGCGGCTGGCACGCACCTCGTCTACCTGCGCGCCTGGCAACGCCATGTGAGCGCGCTGGAGGCCCCCGGCATCCGCGAGGTGGCGCTGGGCGGGCCCGACACGGCCACGCGCGCACAGCAGGTGGTACAGGTGCGCGCACTCGCCCTGCCGGCCGCGCCCGACAACGCCGGCTGGCACTGCGGCGCCGACATGGCCGCCTGGACCGCTCTGACCGCGCCGCCCGCCGCCCGCATGGCCGCCCGCGCCGAGCCCGAGCTGGCCGCGACCGGCGTCTGCGAGATCGCCGCCAGCGCAGGCTACCGCCGGCTGGAGAACCAGCTCTACCGCGTGGAAATCCACGCCGTGGACACGACCGGCGCAGCCAGCTTCAAGTGGTCGCGCGAGAACGGTTCGGTCGCCTACGCGGTGCAGGAAGTCAGCATCGACACCGCCGCCAACCGCACCACGGTGCGTCTGGCCGCGCGCGGCCGCGACGCCAACCTGGACCTGGCCCTGCACGACCGCGTGGAACTGGTCGACGACGAGGCCGAGTTGCAGGGCCGCGCCGGCCAGCTCTTCGAGTACCTGCACGATGGCAACGATGCGCTGGAACTGGTGCTGGCCGGCGTGCCCTCCGGCACGCTGGGCCAGGACCCGGCGCGCCATCCGGTACTGCGGCGCTGGGACCACACGTCGGCCACGGTCGGCGAGAACGCGCTGGCGGTGGAGGAAGGCGACTGGATCACGCTGGAGGACGGGGTGCAGATCCGTTTTGCGCCCGGCGGCAGCTACCGGCCGGGCGACTACTGGCAGATCCCGGCGCGCACCGTCACGGCCGACGTGGAATGGCCGCGCGACGGCGACGGCGAACCCGTCGCCGAGCCGCCGGCCGGCGTGCGCGACGGCTGGGCCCGCCTGGGCCTGGTGACGGTGGATGCCAACGGCCTGGTCACGGCCATCACCGACTGCCGCGACCTGTTCCCGCCGCTCACCAGGATGATGCAACTGCTCTATGTGGGTGGCGACGGCCAGGACACCACGCCCGGCGGCGCGTTGCCCGAGCCGCTGCGCGTGCGCGTGATGCGCGGCGCACTGCCGGTGCCCGGCGCGCGCGTGCGCTTCACGGTGGAGGTCGGCGCCGGCAGCGTGGGCAGTCCGCCGGCCGACGCCTTCGACGCTAGCTGCAACGCCCAGGGGCTGGCCGAATGCCCATGGCAGTTGGGCACGCCGCAGCACCAGCGCGTGCGCGCGCATCTGCTGACCAGCGGCGGCAGCCCCGTGTCCGAGCAGGTGCTGGTGTTCGCGGCCACGGCCACGACACCGGCCACCAGCGATGGGGGTGGCGGCTGCGAGATCACCATCGGCGAGGGGGGCAACTTCCCTGAATTGAGTAGCGAACTGCTGGAGAAGCTTCTGGCTGCGCGCCCCTCGCTGTGCATCTGCTTCCTGCCAGGCCAGCACCGCCTGGAGGCCGGCCTGCAGCTGGACGCCGCGAACACGCGACCCGCGCGGCGCCTATCGCTGCACGGCTGCGGGCCTACGGCGGTGATCGCGGCTGCCGGCCCGATCGCCCTGGCCGGCTTGGCCGCGCTGGAACTGCGCGACCTGCAGCTGACGCTGAGCGGCCGCGCGCTGATCGCGCTGAACAACAACGCCCAGGTCGAACTCGACGGCGTGCACGTGGCCGGCAGGAACGACAGCCAGCTGCCCTGGCTGGCCGTGGGCAACGCGCGCGTGCTGCGCATGCGCGGCTGCACGCTGCCGGCGGCGATACGGGCCGCGGCCGTGTTCCAGGAGATCACCAGCGTCTGCGAAATCACGCACTGCCAGTTCGCGGGCGACGTGGCGTTCTACGGCATCCCCGACCCCGAGGTGCCGCGCGAAGCGCTGCTGCGCGCACTGCAGCCCGGTGATTTTGAGGTCCAACCCGGCACCGGCCAACTGGTCTTCGCGCACAACCTGGTGACGCGGCTGGCGCTAGGCGCGGAAACCATCAAGCTGCTGACCGTCAGACAGGCACGGGGCCTGTTCCAGACCGTGGTGCTGACGGGCAACACCTTCACGGCCGACATGGTGGTTTGTGCCGGCATCTTCATGAGCGTCACCGGCAACCACTTCACCGCCGCCGAAACGCGCACCAACACCTACGGCATGATGGTCGCGCGCCGCGCCGCCGCGAGCGGCAACGTCGGCGAGCTGTTCGGCGACCACGCGACGCTGTGGTTCCTTGTGACGAAGGGCGAGTTCCGCGGCGCGGCAAACATGGTGTTCACGATTCCGCAGTCGGCGTCGTAACGGGGCCGAGCAGCCGCGCCCTTCAAGGAGCCAGCTTCTGGATGCTCTCCAAGGAAGCGATTGCCTGAACCAGAGGCTCGTCGTGACGCGTCCTCACGCTCCCCGACGTTGCCCTGGCGTGTCAAGTGCCCTGTAGACTGTTGCCCTCGTTGATCAGCAGGCGCTTGCCGACGGCATAGCGATAGATCCACTTCAATGCAACCGTCTCTGCGAGGCTCTCGGCTGCGTCCTCCGCAGCGCGGAGCTCCTCGGCCAGGCTCATGACGCGGTGGCGGGCAAAGCTATGGACGGTGCCCTCGAGGTTGGGGCCCAAGGCGGCAAGCTGATCTTTGGCGCGAACCAGATCAGCACGAATGACGGTGACGGGGCGGCGATCGTCTTCCATGTCGTTCTCCTTGTCTGACACTGAGTTGCAGCAACCTCAGATTGAGTTCTGTTTGATTGACAAAATGGCTCTCGCTTCGTCTTGAGCTGGCGGGCGGCACCGTCAGGCACTTCTCTGCCGAGCGACTTCGGTCGGTTTGCACGAGCTCATTTCGTGGGCAAGAGGCCACCACCACGTAACAGAGAGGCGGCGTTGGACAATCGCCCCATGACATCGATCTCCAATCGGCTTCTCGTCGATGCCGTGCTCCGCGTCGAGCGCATGGCTTTCAAGGAGCGCGAGCGACTTGCCGAAGAAATCCACGACCGATAGCCCAACCTTTTCTTCTCGGTGCTCGCCCTTCGGCTGCATGGCGCCACCCTTGAGCAAATCGAGATGGTTCTGAATCTGCTACTCGTCTTCTATGAGGCGATGAAAAGCAGCGGCAAAGCCTGGCCGGTCATCTCCGAAGTCGTTCAGGAACGTTGCCTGAAGCGCATCTCCGCACGCGTGCGCTTCATCGAGGGCCTGACGCCGCAGCAGCAAGCGCAAGCCATTTCGGACGCTATCGCGGACCATCCCGAGCAGCAGTTGCTCGCATACGTCCGCGGAAAATTCGGGGAGCACGGCCTTCTGGGCATCGAATCCGAGACGGAAAAGATGCTTATGCTGGCGGCGCTGAACCTGGTTGAGTGCATCGCGGAGGCAGCGCCGAAATCAACCCAGTGAGGCTGCATCTCTACAGAAGAGTGCCAACCGGCCCACGTTGCGGATCACGGAACATGTCCAACTACCAACTCCACCGTATGGTGCTGATCAATGCCGGTTCCAACCAGCACGTTCCCACACGCCCGACGGCACTTACCTTGTAGTGAAGGGGGCCGTAGCGGCGCGCATCGCCTGCCAGCGGCTCATGCTCGTCGAGAACCTGGAGACGTTCCGAGAATTGGAGACCTACCGATGGATCGACTACCAAGGCCTGTCGGTCCTGGCGATCTATCGCGGCGACGTCCACCTCTCCCCTTCAGCCCCACGCGAATGCATCCTGGCGCGCACCGAGCCCCTCTGGGCTTTCGTGGACTTCGATCCGGCAGGGCTGGTCATCGCCAATGCGCTGCCCCCTGACAGGCTGCAGCGCCTTGTGCTCCCCGACCCGGCATGGTTGGCCGAGGCCGCAACGACGAGCGCGGGCCGCTCGCTCTACGGCGCCCAGGAGGCGAAATCTCGCGGCGCCCTGGCTAAGTCTTTCAACCCGGAGATCAAGCGCTCCTGGCTCGACTTCCAACGACTCAAGGGCGCCGTCACGCAGGAACGAATGCGCTCGGCGCCGGCGCCGTAGCGCTCAGCCGGCTGAATGACCTGGAACAGTTCTGTCGCTGTCCTAGGGAGACATTTCTTGGAGTAGTCGCTGAGGCGCTGAGGTCAGGGCGTGCGGATCTCATCGAGGCTGCGGGATCGACGCGCCCACCGGCAAGCGGTATACATGCATGCAGACTGTTTGACGTCACCGAAAAGAGCTTGCAAAAGGCGTAGGGTCCGTACACGCCTTACGCCTCGAGCAGGAGAAGCGCTGTGAGTTATGACGAACGCGATGCTATGGGCGAGAGCTGCCAGCAGATCCAAGGGCTCGCATGCTCTGCTCACGCACGTTCTCGCCACGCAAACTCCGGATGGCGAACAACATTCACCCCCTCTTCGCAGCAGGTCTGTCAGTTCGCCAGGCCACAACTGCGCGCTGTGAAGAATTCGCAGGATGCGAACGCAATCCTTTCCGACCCCGGTAGGCCACGATGTACGGCGTGCGGCGAACGATCAGCTCGCGCGTCCCTTCGATGCGCCCTGGACGCCCGCCCTCTGGAAACTGCAACAGCAACAGCAACAGCACTTGCGTGGCGATGCGCTCGTCCACTGCAATCGCGGCGCGCGGGTCGATCTCTGGTCGATGTTCGAAACGCCGCGCATGCGGGGCCTTGCTTCGATGAGCGACCCCGTGCTGCTGGCGCCGGCCCGGGCACTTCGATCGACACGCTTCGACCTCGGTACGCAGCCAATTCGGCACCTCTAGCGTGTCGCGGTTGATGATCACCACCAGCAACTTCGACCGCAGCAGGGCACGTCTCAGGGTGTCGGACAGCGGGGCGCGCCTCGTCCTCACTGAAGAACACGCTCAGGTCTCGCTCGCGCAGCCTTCTGGCAAGGTCCGACGCGTAGCTCTGCGATCCACGCGGCGGGCCGCCTAGCGCGAAGGAGATGAATACGTCGTAACCGAAAAATCGCGAGGCAAATGAGACCTTCGGCGCTTGCGGGGAAGGCGGTGTGGTTGGCGTGTCCTTCACGGGTCGATTCTGGCTGATGCCGCCAGTGGCGCACGCAGCCCCATTCATTCCGATGGGTGATGACGTTATATTGCGTCACCGTCACCCCCGCCGCACCGCCACCGCCCGCATGGACAACGACGAGGTCAATCAGCTGCTCGTACGCATCGGCCGCGAAGACCAGGCAGCGTTTCGTCAGCTGTACAAGGCGTTCAGCCGAAAGGTATACGCCTACGTGCTCAACATGCTGAACGACCACGCGCGGGCCGAGGAGGTCCTGGTGGACACGCTTTATGAGGTCTGGCGCCACCCCCAGCGCTTTCGCGGCGATTCGCAGTTTTCCACGTGGCTCATCGGGATCGCACGCAGAAAGGCGCTGATGGTCTATCGGGCGCGCCGGCCCGACGAGGTGCATGGAGATCTTGAGGACATCGCCGAGATCACCGCCTCGGACACGCCTGACGGCTACGCGGAGTTGGCGGGCAAGCAACGGCGCGAAGGCGTACAGCACTGCATGGGCAAGCTGTCGGACGAGCACCGCGAATGCCTGCACCTGGTGTTTTACGAGGGCATGGGTCTGGCTGAAGTGGCAGAGGTACAGAATTGTCCCGAGGGCACCGTCAAGACGCGCCTGTTCCACGCCCGCCAGAAGATCAAGAAATGCCTGGAGTCTCTGCTGCGCAGCGAGGGCGGCGCCCCCGACGCCAAAGGCGCGCTCGCATCCTGAAGCTTGCGGTGTACGTGACAAGCGCGCAAAAATAAACTGAACCTTCGGCCGACCTCGCGCAACCCAGAGGCGACACGGGCATGTCCCGTGCAGGTAGATCGGGGTCTCGGTGCGGTCGGTCGCGCGCGCTATATTGCGTGATCTCACCACAGTCGCCGCTTGCATGGACAACGATCGGGTCAGTTACGGGCTCGTACGAGCCGAAGAATTCTGGGTGGTCACCATGGTCGAGATCCTTTCATCGCTGCCGCACCGCAAGGGTGCGACCGTTGCCACGGGAGCACAGGCATCATGAACAAACGCTTCGAAGAACTGCTCCCCTGGTACGCCAACGGCACGCTGGGAGCCGAAGAGCGCGCCTGGGTCGACGCCTACCTGGAACAGAATCCCGAGGCCCGGAGCGAGTTGGACTGGTATCGCTCGCTGCAGCAGCGCGTACAGGAAAACGCCCCGGCCGTGCCGGCAACGATCGGCCTGGCGCGCGCCATGCGCCTGATCCAGGGCGACCGTCCGACCTTGGCCGAGCGCATCGGCGCCTTCTTCGGCAACTTCGGCATGCGCCCGAGCTATGCGATGGCCGGGCTGGCGCTCGTGGCAGTGCAAGGCGGCGTGATCCTGAACCTGCTCGGTGACGTACGCGAGAACGAGAACGAAATCCGCGCACTGCACGCGGTTCGCGTCGAAGAGGCTCCGATGCTGAAGATCAGCTTCGCACCCGACGCCAAGGAGGCCGACATCCGCATGCTGGTGGTCCAGGTTCACGGCGAGCTGGCCGGCGGTCCGGGCCAGCTGGGCGACTACTACCTGCGCGTGCCGGCCGGCAGCGAAGCGGCAGCGCTCGCCCGGGTGCAGGCTGCCCCGATCGTTCAGGCCGCCTCGATGGCGCCCGGCGTGCCGCCTCGGGAGTAGCCGCCATGGCCACGCTGCTGACCCGCCGTATGTTGCTGCGCTGCACATTGGGCGCCGCAGCGCTGCCCTTCGGTCCCGCCATGAGCGGCCCTGCCGACGCCAACGTCGCCGAGTCGCGCATCGCCCTGGTGATCGGCAACGGCGCGTATCGCACTGCACCGTTGAAGAACCCGCCCGGCGACGCCAGCGCTGTCGCGGCGGCGCTGCGCGGCCTTGGCTATGACGTGACCCTGCGTCAGAACACGCGGCTGCCGGAACTGATCGAGTCGCTGCGCGAGTTTTCGGTGCGCGCTCCGAAGGCCTCGGTTCGCATGCTGTTCTATGCCGGCCACGGCGTTCAGGTGAAGGGCCGCAACTACCTGGTGCCGATCGACGCCGACCCGCAATCGGAAGCGGACATCCAGCGTCAAAGTGCGGACGTCGGCGAGTTCGTCGACCGACTCAGCGCGATTCCCACCGGCGTCAACATCGTGGTGCTCGACGCCTGCCGTGTGAACCCGTTCGCCGGCGGCGTCATTGTCGGCCCCGATGGACGGCGACTGCGATTCCGCGGCGCGACGCCGGGTGGCCTGGCCACGCTCGATGCGCCCGTGGGCACCCTGGTGGCCTTCTCGACCGCGCCGAACGGCGTGGCGCTCGACGGCGCCAGCGGCAAGCACAGCGTCTATGCGCGTCACCTGCTGGCCAACCTGCCGACGCCGGGGCTGCAGATCGAGCAGCTCTTCAAGCGGGTGCGCATCGGTGTGGCCGAAGATACCGGCCGCGCGCAGGTGCCCTGGGAGTCGTCGAGCCTGACAACCGACTTCTGCTTCAAATCGGACGACAAGGGGCGCTGCGGGTAGGCAAACCGCGCTCACGCGTGGTCGTCCAAGAAGCGCTCGAGTTCGCGCGCGAAGCGCAGCGGCTCACTGACATGCGGCGAATGGCCGGCACGCGGGTAAACCGAGATCTGCGCGTGCTTCACCGTGTCGCGATACCAGGCATCGAGCGGCAGACCGGCGTAGTGCGGGCTGCGCGCCCCGAGCACGACGAGCAGCGGGGCATCGAGGCGCGACAGCGACGCGCGGAAGTCGGCATGCGCCATCGACTCGGCGAGGTCGAGCAATGGCCGGACATCGATGCGTCCCAGGCGCCGGCGCAGCATCCGTCCGAGCGATGCTTCGACACCCAGCTGGCGCTTCAGCCAAGCGCCGCCGAACGTGCCGACCTCGTTCAACAGCGTCTCGGCCAGATCCTGGCGCGCACCCGCGATCAGCCCCGACAGCATCGTCGCGCTGCAGCCGCCGAACAGCCCGAGACGCCAGCTGTCGTCCGTCACGATGCGCGGCGACTGGTCGACCAGCGCCACCGCCGCGACGCGCTGCGTGCCATACAAATGCAGATACTGCATCAGCGTCAGCGCGCCCATGGAGTGCCCGACCAACGCCGAACGCTGCAGCCCGAAGTGATCGAGCATCTCGGCCAAGTCGCAAGCCAGTCGCGCCAGCGTGATGCTGCCGCGCACCGGCCGGCAGCTGCCATGGCCGCGCGCGTCCCAGGCGAGCACGCAATGACGCCGCGCCAGCCGTCGCGCCACCGGCATCCAGTCGCGATGCGAGCACCCGACCCCGTGCACCAGCACCAGCGGCGGGCCTTTGCCGAGAACGTAAACGGGAACCACCTGACCATCGCTGGCCGTGAAGCTGTCGTACTCGCCGGCACCAGGCGTGCCGAGGCCCACCAGCCCGAAATTGCGCAGCGCGTTCAAGGCGCCGCGCAGGCCCGTCAGGCGTGGCGGGTGCGGAGGCGGTTCAGGCGGAGCCCTGTCGAGCATGGCGGGCAATCCTACGCTGGCGCGCAGCCCGCCCGACATCCGCTTGAACCCTTCTCAGATCCTCGGCCAAGGCCTGAACAAATCGTTTGAACCGTTCCCGAACCGGCCGCAACCCATGGAGCGGGAAGGCAGGCAAATCGGCAAGCCCCACCATCAACCTCGTCACCACTCTCAGGAGATCATCATGCAACTCGTTCGCAAAGCTTCCGCCCTCGTCGTTCTCGGTCTCGCCTTCGGTGGCGCGATCGCCGGCGAGATCACCGGCTCCACGGTGCTGTCCACCGGCGCCGTCAACACCTCGGCCGGCTTCCTGGCCACGGCGCGCCAGAACATCGGCGTGGCCGAACAGAACGGCAAGATCACCAACAGCACCGTGATCGTCAACGGCGCCAACAACACGGCCGCGGGCTTCCTGTCGACGGCGACGCAGAACGTCGGCCGCGCGACGCAGGACGGCAAGATCACCAACAGCACGATCATCGGCAACGGCCTGAACAACGTGGCAGCCGGCTTCCTCAGCACCGCCACGCAGGAGGTGGGCTTCGCCAAGGACAGCGGCGTGGTCGAGAACTCGACGGTCATCGCCAACGGCGCCAGCAACACGGCCGCCGGCTTCCTGTCCACCGCCCGCCAGCAGATCGGCGGCGCCCAAGGCAACGGCAAGCTGTCGAACTCGACGGTCATCGCCACCGGCTCGGTCAACACCGCCGCCGGCTTCCTGTCGACCGCCGACCAGAGCATCGGCGTCGCCAAGTAAGCCGCTGCCGCTACTCCCGCGGCCTGTCGCCGCCCGGCCCGCCCGCGCACCCGCGCCGGCGGGTTTTTTCATTCCTGCAGCTCGCCTTGTCCGCCGCGAATGCCAATTCGCTTGAACCGTTTGCGGACCCGCCGCAACCCATGGAGCGGAAGGCAAGCAAGCGCATGCCTCCATCCCCAACCCGCCAACCCTTCAGGAGATCCACCATGAAATCCGCTCCCAAACTTTCCATCCTCGCCGCGCTCGGCCTCGTCTTCGGTGCCGCCATGGGCGGCGAGATCACCGACTCCGGCGTGTTCTCGACCGGTGCTGTCAACACCTCGGCCGGCTTCCTGTCCACCGCGCGGCAGAACGTCGGCGTGGCCGAGCAGAACGGCAAGATCCGCAACACGGCCGTGATCGTCAACGGCGCGGTCAACACCTCGGCGGGCTTCCTGTCGACGGCCAACCAGAGCATCGCCCGCGCTACCCAGAACGGCCAGATCAGCCAGACCGCCGTGGTCGCGCAAGGCGTGAACAACACCGCCGCCGGCTTCCTGAGCACCGCAAACCAGGAAGTGGGCTTCGCCAAGAACGACGGCAAGGTCCAGGGCAGCTTCGTCGGCGCCACCGGCGTGAGCAACGTGGCCGGCGGCTTCCTGGCCTCGGCGCACCAGCAGATCGGCGGCGCGCAAGGCAGCGGCAAGCTGACGAACTCGACGGTGCTCGCCACCGCCCAAGTCAACACCGCCGCGGGCTTCCTGTCCACCGCCGACCAGAGCGTCGGCGTCGCGAAGTAAGACCTCGTCCTTCTTCTTTCCCTGCGCCGGCGTCTCCCCCGCCGGCGCTTCCCCACCCAGGAGACCACCATGAATGCAAGCCTCGCCCTCACCGCCCGCATCGTCCTCGCCGCCGTCACGCTGGGCGCCGGCGCCCACGCAATGGCGGGGCAGGAGCTGATGGGCGTCGATACGCGCTTCCGCGCGAAGATCGCGAAGGAAAAGATCCGCATCGCCGCCCAGGAGCGCAAGGCCGACGAACAAGGCAAGTCACAGGGAAACTCCCTGGGCTCCACCAGCTGCGGGAGTCAGAGCATCGGCAACATCGACACCGGCGGGCGCATCGGCGCCGCGCCGCGCGAGGTTTTCGTGTTCGCACCCAACGCGATCAACATCGTCGGCCGCGGCGGGTGCCGCTGAGCGGACGTCCCGCAGAAGGGAGATCTCACATGAAACCGCCCAAAGTCGCGCGCCTCCTCGCGCTTGCCGCCGCCCTCGCCGCACTCGCCGGCTGCCAGACGCTCGAGGTCAAGCAGCCCACCATCGAGCAGACCAACGAGATCCGCAAGGGGCCCGAGGACCGGCCCCAGCGCTCGATCACCGGCTTCTCGCATGCGCTGCGCTGCATGGACACGCTCTTGCTCGACTACGGCGTGCGTGACATCACGATGCTGACCGAGGAAATCGCCGACGAAACGAAGAAGCTGAACGCCGGCACGCGCGACATGCTGATCTCGTCGGTGTCGGACATGTCGCGGCGCAGCCGGGCGGTGCGCCTGGTCGCGTTCGGCAAGGACACGGCGAACGTGATCAGCTACCTCGCCTCGGCGCAAAGCGCGTCGGCCTACCAGGCCATCCCGCTGTACGACATCAAGGGCTCGGTGTCGCAGTTCGACGAGAACCTGGTCAAGAACCAGAAGGACATCGGCATCGGCTTCGCGCCCTTCATCAACCTCGGCGCGGCAAAGGATGCGGGCTCCAGCATGCTGGCGCTCGACCTGAGCGTGCTGACGACCAGCGACATGGCGGTGCTCGCGGGCGTCACTTCGCGCAACTCGGTGATGATCCTGAAGCAGGGCAGCGGCATCGACGGCGATGCTGCGTATCACAAGTTCGGCATCAACTACAGCATGAACCTGGCGAAGGCCGAAGGCCAGACGCAGGCGCTGCGCGGGCTGGTCGAGCTCGCGGCGGTCGAACTCATCGGCAAGCTCACCAAGACTCCGTACTGGACCTGCCTGGGCGTGACCGATCCGAAGAAGAACGACGAAACGCGCCTCGAGATGTTCGACTGGTATCACGCGATGGCGTCGACGCGTATCGAGCTGATCGCCTACTTCCAGAACCAGCTGCGCCGGCGCGCGTTCTACGACGGCCCGATCGACGGCGAATTCAACCCGGCCATCGACGAGGCGATCGCGAGCTACCGCGCTGCGCTGGGCCTCAGCCGCGAGGCGGTGCTCAACGAGGAGTTCTTCTACGCCTTCCTCGCCGCCGACCACACCAAGATCAAGCGGCCGGACCAGCCTGCACGCTACGTCGCGCCGGCCTCGGTGGCCGGAGCCCCCGCATCGATCCCGGTGGCCGCAGCCGCAACGACCGCAACAGCCGCAAGGGCCGCAGCCACCCCGGCAGCCGAGGCGGCCCACGCACAGGCGGCGGCGCTCAAGCTCTCGCTGACGACCCCGAAGCAGCAGACCCGCTTCGCCCGCGGGGAGGCGATCAACCTGGCCCTCGCGCCCTCGCAGGATGCGCATGTCTACTGCTACCTGCAGGACGAGGAGGCCAAGGTCATCCGCTTCTTCCCCAACCGCTTCGCCCGCGACTCGCGCGTCGCCGCGGCCCAACCGCTCGCGCTGCCCGGCGCGATGCGCTTCCAGCTCACGATGAACACGAAGGGCGTGCCCGAGACCATTTCCTGCTTCGCGACGCAGCGTGACGTGATGGCTTCGCTGCCGCAGGCGCTGGTCGGCGCCGACTTCGAACCCCTCCCCGGCGCCACGCTCGAACTGATCCGCAGCGCCTTCGTCAAAGCCAGCGGCGGCACGCTCGCCCAGGAGAACTTCCGTGTCCAAGCCAAATGAGTCCCGTCCTGGCCGTGCGAAGCAGCTCGGCATCCGCCTGGCCGCTGTGAGCGCGGTCGCCCTGGTCGCCGCCGTCGGCGTCCTGCAACTGCCCCTCGGCGCGACGGCAGGCGTCGCCACCGCGGCCGCCCCCACCGACGATCGCGTCGGGTCCGGGCTCCCGCCCGCCCCCCCGGCCTCGACGCCGGTGCCGAGACAGAAGGCGCAGGGCACCTATCGGCTGCGCTGTTGGCAGTACGGCCGCCTGCTGTTCGACGAGGGGCCGGTCACCCTGGGCCCCGACGCACGGCAGGGTGCGAAGCTGGTGGCGATCGACCGCGACGGCGGGGCGGTGATCGTCACCGATGCCGGCTGGACCACCTGCCAGGCGCGCCCCTACCCCGCGCCACCCAACCTCGCGCTGCCGCGCTGAGGCCACGGCTCATCGCAACCCAGGAGCCGCACCATGAACTGGTTCACCCGTGTGTTCCCCGTGCGGGGGACGCTTCGGGCCGCGGCTTCGGCCGCGGTTCTTGCCGCGATTCTTGCCGAGCCGGCACAGGCGGCCACCGAGACCCGCAGCGTCGCCGACTTCGACCAGGTCGTGTTCGCCGTCGCCGGCGAGGTCAGCATCGAGCAGGGCCCGCGCGAGACGCTGACCCTGGAAGCCGAGCCGGCGGTGCTGCGCAAGATCACGACCGAGGTTCAGGGCCGGCGCCTGCTCATCGGCCTGGCGCCCGGCCGGATCGAGACCCAGCAGCCGATCCGGATGAAGCTCGGCGTCCGGACGCTGCGCGTGTTCGAGTCGCGCACGGCCGGTGCGATCAGCATCGGACCGCTGCGCAGCGACGCGCTCGCGCTGGTGCTGGCGGGCGGCGGCTCGATCCGCCTCGATCGCCTGGAAAACGCGCGCAGCCTCGACGTGCGGATCACCGGCGCCGGCGAAGTCGCTGTCGGGGGCGGCAAGGTGATGGCGCAGCAACTTGCCATCACCGGCATGGGCAGCTATTTGGCACCCAAGCTCGCCAGCGAGCGCGCCGAAGTCACGATCGATGGCAATGGCGAAGTGCGACTTGCTGCCAGCACCACGCTGGCGGTGCGCATCGGGGGTGTCGGCCACGTGCGCTATCACGGCGACCCGGTGGTGACACGTTCGATCCGCGGCATCGGGTCGATCGAGAAAGATTGAACCGACCAGGCGGCGCGCGCAACCCATGGGCATCGACGAATCCAACGCCCAAGGAGCCCGAAATGACCCGCTACTTCAGCACCCTCGCCCTCGCCCTCGCCGCCGCCCTGATCACCCCCCAGGTGAAGGCCGAGAAGGTGATCGTCTATCGTGAGGGCCAGCTCGTGAACCCGCTGGACGTGGCGGCGGTGCTCGGCAAGACCCGTTCGATCCGCCTGCTCGATGATGCACCTGCCGCCCCGACGAAGTTCGTCGCGGCGGCGGCGGTTGCACTGGCGAAGACCTCGGCGCGTACCTCGGCCTCTGCGCCCATTGCGCGTGATGACTCGAACGCGGACGCCTCGGCGCTGTCCCTGCCGGTACGCTTCGCCTTCGACTCCGCTGACATCCTTCCGGCCGCACGGGCCCAGCTCGACGCGCTGGCCGAAGGCATCAAGCTGCTTGTGCCGAAGAGCATCGTCACGGTCGAAGGCCACACCGACGCCGTCGGCAGCGATGCCTACAACCTCGAGCTGTCGCGAGGCCGCGCCCGCGCGGTGCGTGACTATCTGGTGCAGCGCCACGGCATCGACGCCGCACGCCTGAAGACGGTTGGTTATGGCGAAGACCGGCCGATCGCAGACTCCGATCCGTACGCCGCGGTGAACCGTCGCGTGCAGTTCCACGGCTCCTGAACGGACGATCGCGCGTACCCAGGGCCCGCACCACGGCCGCGTCGCGGCGGCCGCGCGCTCCCCTTGTGCCGCCGCTGCGCAGCGCCGAGAATGGGATGCGATCGCCAGTGGAGGGCTTCACACATGAGACGCCAGGCCGCTCCCAAGTCGAATAGCACCGCAGCCGAAGGCGAAGGTACTCCAATGCGTCGCCGGCGCCTTCTTGCCTGCCTCGGCCTCGTCCCTGTGCTGTGGAGCGGGGTCTGCCACGCTCAGTCGCAGGCCAAGGTGGAAGCCCCCAAGCAACGCCGAGTCGCACTCGTGATCGGCAACGGTCGATACCCTGAAATTCCGCTGAACAATCCCGAGCACGACGCTCGCCTGGTTGCGCAGACCTTGCGTTCCCTCGACTTCGAAGTGGGCGAATATCTCAATCTCAATGCCCGCGACTTCAAGCGCGTGCTGCGGGAATTCGCGCGCCGCATGGACGACGATCAGGTTGCATCGGTTTTCTACTACGCCGGCCACGGCGTACAGATCGGCGGACGCAACTACCTGCTGCCGGTCGATATCGCGCTGCGCGACGAGGCCGAAGTGCGCGACGAGGCCATCGACATGCACGAAGCGCTGCTCGCGCATGTCGACCGGGTGCGTCCACGCGCGCGCATCTTCATCATCGACGCCTGCCGCAACGACCCCTTCGCGGCGCGCAGGCGATCGCGCAACGCCAACGGCCTGGCCGAGATGGCGGCGCCGGGTGCCCTCATTGCTTTCTCTGCAGCCCCCGGCGGGGTCGCCGAGGACGGCCCGATCGGGGGCAACAGCATCTATACGCGCCACCTCGCCACCGAGCTGCGCTCCACGGGCGTCGAGGTCGAGGAAATGATGAAGGCGGTACGCATCAAGGTGCTGCGCGACACCGCTCAGCGCCAGATCCCCTGGGTGAACACCTCGATGGTCGTGAATTTCATGTTCAATCCCGGTGCGGCACCGGTACTGGCCGGGCCCAAACGCAACCTGCAGTTGCTCGTGCAGGCGCAGCGCAGCTTGAACACCGATGCACGCAACGCGTCGGCCTCGCTGGCGCTGCGGGTTTATGTATTGCGCGATGCGAGCGGATTCGAGAAGGCGAGTTTCGACAGCCTCTACGACGATGACGAGGCGACCCTCGGGTCGAATGTGCTCGTGCGCCAGAGTCTGCACCTGCGCCCTGGCGAAGCGCGCGAGCTGGCCCTCGAGCTGAGCGGCGACGCGCGTGCCGTCGCGGTGTTCGGTGCGTTCCGGGAAATCGAGCACTCGCAGTGGCGTGCCATCCTGCCCTTGCCCGTCGGGACGCTGGCGCCGCGCGCGCGCGTCGACGCGCAGGCGCGCCAACTGCTCATGGGGTGGGCGAAGTGAAGCGGCCCGGCGCCGCGCCCGCATCGCCGGCTTTCGGCGGGCCGGACGGCGTCGACGAGCCGGCCGCTGCGCGTGCGTTGCGCGCCCAGGCGCTCCCCCTCGTGGCATTGATGGCCGGCTTGCGAGACGCGACGCCCGCCGACCCGGCCGCGCTGCGCAGCACGCTGGCTGCAGCGGTCAACCGTTTCGAAGCGGATGCACGCGCGGCAGGCGTCGACGAGGCCGGCATCGCGGCCGCGAGCTACGTGCTCTGTGCCTGGGGCGACGAGCAGTTCGGCTCGGCGCCATGGGGGGCGCAAGGCGCCGGACTGCTGCAGCGCTTTCACGGCGAAGCCGACGGCGGCGACAAGCTGTTGCGCCTGCTGACGCGGCTCGCCGAAAAGCCGCGCGAGTACCGCGCGCTGCTCGAACTCTTCCACACCTGCCTGAGTCTCGGGCTGCGCGCGCGCATGGTCCTCGACAACCGCGAACACGAATCCCTGCGCACACGCGTGCACCTCGCGCTGCAGCAGGTGGCGCCGGTTCCGGCGTTGGTCGCCCCCTGGCACTGCGCGGCAGCGGCCGCCAGCCCGCCGCGGGCGCCACGCGTCGCGTTGCCGGCGGTCCTGCTGCTCGGCGTGCTGGCCTTGGGCGTCTACAGCGCCGGCCAGCTGCAGCTTGCGGCGCGCGTCGACGGCGTGCTGGCGTCATTGCAGCAACTCGTGCCGGCAAGCACCGCCACGGCGGTGCCAGTGGCGGGCACGCCGACGGCGCCGCCGCGGCTGGCCCCGAACCTGCGTGACGACATCGACGCCGGCCGGTTGTCGGTCCGCGACGAGGCGCTGCGCAGCGTGGTCGTGGTCAGTGCCGACGCGCTGGGCGACGCCACCGGCCCGTTGACGCGCCTCGGCGCAGCGCTCGCGAAGCTGCCGGGCAAGGTACTTGTCGTCGGCTACACCGATGGCAGCGATCCTCCGACGGCCCGCACGCCCTCGGCCTGGCATCAGGCGATGGAATGGGCGCGCGGCGCCGCCGACGTCTTGCGGCCGCAACTCGGCGATGCGCGGCTCGCGGTCGAGGCCCGCGTCGACGCCACGGCCGGCAAGCCGCTGCGCCGGGTCGAGATCGTCCTGTTCCCGGAATGAAGGCGTCGACCCGCTTCGTGCAAAGCGCCGTGAACCTCGGCGCGGCAGGCGCCTTGCTGTGGTTCGCGGCACCGCTGCTCGCCTTCGGCAACTGGCATCCCTTCGACGACATGCGCACACGCGTCGCCTTGCTGGCGCTGGTCGCGCTCCTGCTGCTCGGTCTGGGCGGGCTGCGGGTGCTGCTGGCCCGGCGGCGCAACGAGCGGCTGCTGAAGGGCCTCGAATCCGGCGATGCCAGCCCCGAACTGAGCCAGCGCTTCCGCCAGGCGCTCGCGATGCTGCGGCAGGGCATCGAGGCGAAGGGTACCCAACGCTGGTGGCAGAGCCGGCGACAGGTGCAGCAGCTGCCCTGGTACCTGATCATCGGTGCGCCCGGGGGCGGAAAGACCACGGCGCTGTTGCATTCGGGTCTGCGCTTTCCGCTCGCCGAACGGCTCGGGCGCGACCCGCTCGCGGGTACCGGCGGCACGCGTCAATGCGACTGGTGGTTCAGCCAGGACGCCGTGTTCATCGATACTGCGGGACGCTACACGACACAGGACAGTGACGCCGCGGCCGACGCCCGGGAATGGCAGCAATTCCTCGCGCTGCTGCGCCGGCACCGGCCGGTGCAGCCGATCAATGGCGTGATCATCAGCGTCAGCGTGCCCGACCTGCTGCACGGCGGCGCGGAACTCGCGCGCCAGGCGGCTGCGGTCGCGGCGCGCCTGGACGAACTGCGCCGCGAGCTCGATCTCGCCTTTCCGCTCTATCTGCTGGTGACCAAGGCCGACCTGCTCGCCGGCTTTGTCGAAACCTTCGGCGATCTCGACGCCGCGCAACGCGAGCACCTCTGGGGCCTGGTGTTCGACGCCGATGTCGCCGGCATCCCGGTCGATCTCGCGCCGCGCCTGGCCGACCTCGCGCAGCGCCTGGCACGGCGCGGCCCCGAGGCGCTGCAGCATGAACGCACGCCGCAGCGCCGCCTGCCGATCTACGCCTTCGCGGCACAGTTCGAAGCCCTGCTCGCACCTCTCGAAGGATTTGTGCGCAAGGCCTTCGCCGGCATTGCCGCCGAACCGGCGCAGCGCCTGCGCTCGATCGCGCTGACGAGCGGCACCCAGGAGGGTAATCCGATCGACCGGGTGATCGGCGAACTCGCACGCAGCCACGGCCTGGCGCTGAAGCCGCTGCCGCGACCCGACGCCGGCGGCAAATCGTTCTTCCTGAACTCGCTGCTGAAGCGCCTGGTGATCGCCGAAGCGCCGCTGGCAGGTCAGCGGCTGGAGCGGCTGCGTTTGCGTCGGCGAGCCGCCGTGTTGGGCGCCGGCTTTGCCGGCGCCGCTCTGCTCGCCGCATCTGCCCTGTGGTGGCAGAGCTACCGGCGCAACCTCGACTATGTCGACACGGTGCGCACGCGCGTCGAGCAATTGACCGAGCGCATCGGCTCGCTGGAGTCGGCAAGCCTCGAGCAGGTGTTGCCGCTCTATTCGCTGCTCGAGCGCCTGGCCGCGAACGATGGCATCGATCCGAACGAACCGCCCGCCGGCTTCGGCTTCGGGCTGTTCCAGGGGCCGCGGCTGGCGCGCTCGGCGGAGCAGGCCTACCGCGAGATGCTCGATCGCAGTCTGGCGCCGCTGCTCATCGAGCGCTTGCGCCGCGACCTGCGCGAGGCCGAGGACAGCGCGACGCGTTACGAGGCGCTGCGCGCTTCATTGATGCTCGCCAGCCCGGCGCGGCTGGTCCGCGGCGAGTTGCGACCCTGGGTCGAGCAGGCGCTGGTTCAGGCGAGCGGCGCCGGCGAACGCGTCGAATGGGCGCGCCATGTCGAGACCCTGCTCGAGCGCAGCGGGCTGCCCGAGGCGATGCGCTCCGACGATGCCGGGGTGCGCGCGGCGCGCAGCGCCCTCGCGGCGCTGCCGCTGGCGCAGCGCGTGCACGAGCGCTTGCTGCGACGCGTTTCCGACCCCGAACCGGCGCAGGATCTGCCGACGCGCCTCGGCGCGGCCGGCGCCCTCATGTTCGCAGCGTCGAGCGCCGGGCCGATGCCCGAGCATTCAAGTGCCGGCGACTGGCGGCGCAAGCTCGTGCCGGCGCTCGAGGCGACCTTCGATGAGCTCGCGAACGAGGCAGACTGGGTGCTCGGCGACACCGGCAGCGAAGTACGGCGTCTGCAGAAGGACCGCGTCTGGCGCGACGAAATCGCCGCGCAGGTCGGCAAGCGCCAGGCCCAGCGCGTGATCGCCGCCTGGTCGCGCCAACTCGATGCCCTTGCGTTGGCGCCCGGCACCGATGCGGATGGCGCCGCGCGCCAGGCCACAGAACTCACGGCGCCCGATTCGCCGCTGCGCCGCCTCTTGACACGCCTGGCCGACGAGTTCAGCGCGACCTCCCAGGGCGGCAGCACGGCCGAGGCCGCCTTCGATGGCCTGCTTCGGGCCCGCTTCGGCGCGCTCGGCGACTACGCGGCAGGTGCCGGGCCGCAAGCGCTCGACCGCCTTCACGCCCTGGCTACGGCCAAGCGCGACGAGGCTGCCCATGCCGAGCTCGACGCGACCTTGCGCGCCGAGGCCGCCCGCGCGCCGGTCGCGCTGCGCAAGGTCTACATCGGCCTCGGGACCTTGATTCGCTCGCGCGGCGGCGCCAAGGCAAGTTTCGACGCCGCGCTGGCCGAACTCGCGCAGACCTGCAGCGCGTTGACGCACGAGCGCTTCCCGTTTGGCGCCGCCGCGTCGCGCGACATGGCACCGTCCGATTTCGCGCGCCTGTTCGGACCCGGCGGCCTGTTCGACGAGTTCCGGCGCAACCAGCTGAGCGAACGCGTCGACACGTCGAGCCGGCCTTGGAAGGCGCGCAGCTCACCCGTCGATGCGAGCATGCCGGGTGCATTCGAGCAGGCGGCGGCGATCGGCACCCTGTTCTTCCCCGGGGGTGCTCCGCTGCCCGAGCTCAAGCTGCGCCTCACGCCGCAGCGCATGGATGCCGAGCTGCTGCAGTTCAGCATCGATGTCGATGGTCAGCTGCTGCGCTTCGAAAACGGCCCGACACGCTCCAAGGAACTGGTCTGGCCGGGACCGGCGTCGACGCAGAAAGTGCTGATTCGCATCTTGCCGCCCGGCCCCGCCGGGGTCGGCGCCGAAGTTCATGAAGGTCCGTTCGCCTGGCTTCGGGTGCTGTTGCGCGGCGACTGGAAGGGCGAGCGGGGCGCGCCAGCGCGGCTGGCCTTTGTCGTCGACACACGCACCCTCGACGTCGAGGCGAGCGCATCCGGCGCGCCCGAGGCCGATATCTGGACCCTCCGGGAGCTGGCACGTTTTCGCTGCCCGCAAGCGACATGGTGAAGTTGCCGTCGCGTCGCGTGTCCTGGTACGGCAAGCTGCCCGCGCGCGGAGACTTCGTCGGCCGTGGCCTGCCGCCACGCTGGCGCGGCGACTGGGACGGTTGGCTACAGCGCGGCCTCGCCCTCGCCGCGACGATGGTGGACGGCGCCGCGCTGCGCGAACGCCTTCGCGCCTTCGCGCCGTGGCGCTATCTGGCGCTGCCGGCGCCCGGCGAGATCTGGTGCGGCATCATCGTGGCTTCGCACGATCGTGTCGGACGCGCTTTTCCGTTGACGCTGGCCGAACGCTTTGCCGCGCCGGCCTCACCCGACCAAAGCGCTGCACGGCTCGCGTCGCTGCTTGGCGCGGCAGCAGAAGGACCCGAAGCGCTCGAGGCGGCTATAGCCGCGTTGCCGCCGCACTCCGAGCAGGAATTCAAGCCAGCCGAGGCCTGGCCGTCGCAGCCGGCCAGCCTCTGGTGGCCGCTCGCCGCTGCGCACGATGTCATTCCCCGGGCTGCGGCCTGGCCACCGGAGCCGGCGCTACTGCTCGAACTGCTCGAAATTCAACCCGCCGCGCACCAGATCGCGAGCGCCGAATAGTTGTCCTGGTCGCTGCGGTCGGCTTGCTGCACGCCCGCTTCGAGGCGATCGAGCCAGGCCTGGGCGCCACTGCAGCCGACCACGCTGCGCGCCATCGCCACATCGTCGAAGGCCGACCACAGGCCGTCGCTGCACAGCAGCAGCGCATCGCCGGAAGCGAGCACCTGCGGCGTTTCCAGGACCTCGAAGTCGAAGCCTTCCGGTGAGCCGAGCGCCGAAGTCAGCTGCCCCGAGGCGTCGGCGGTCGCACTCAGGCCGGCGTCGCGCAAGCGCTGTTCGAGGCTTTGATCACGCGTGCGCCCGAGCAATCGGGCGTCATGCCAGCGGTACAGGCGCGAGTCGCCGGCATGGGCCCAGAGCGCCGCGCCGCTGTGAAGATCGAGCAGTAGCACCACGATGGTGGTGCGCATGTCGGCAGTCAGGGTACCGGCAACCTGTTGCGCGACGACTGCGCCGTTGGCCCCCTGGACAAGCCACTGCAGCGCGTTCAAGCTGAACTCGGGACGGAGCGCGAAGGCTTCCAGCACATGCGTCACGGCGGCGCGCGATGCCGTCTGGCCGCCGCCATGCCCACCAGCGCCGTCGCACAGAACGGCGACAAGCGAACCGGCGCCTTCCCAATAGCCGAAGGCATCTTCGTTGCACTCGCGCCGCCCGGTTTGCGACAGCGCAGCGAGCGAGACGGTCAACGCGCGCTCGGCCATGGATCCTCCGGCGGCGCGGGATCGACGTCGGCATTGACGCGCGACTGGGCTTCATAGGCGCGCAGGAATTCGCGTCCGAAGATGGTCTCGAAGTCGTCATCCAGGTGCTCGAGCAACTGGGCGTGCTGCATGCGGTGGCGATGCCAGAGGGCCGCGGCGCGGAGCAAGGGCAGGCGTGAAATACCGTGCGCCGGCCCCTCCCCGTTCTCGGCGGCCTCGGGACCCAGCCGGGAGAAGAGCTCGAACACGGCCGCGCGCATGCCGGCCACCATCGCCACCTGGTGCACCAGCAGGTCGTGATGCGCGTCGTGCAACGCCGCCACCGGGTCGAGGAAGCCGGGGCTCGCGTCACGCTGCAGCATTCGAGTCAACGCTTCGGTCGCGTCCGGCGAGAACTTCAGCGGGTTGTTCTGGCGCGGGGTGATGTGCGTACCCTCGGCGCGCATCTGGCGTTTCGCGACCGCGCGGCTTTGCAGCAGCGCAAGCGTGCCTTCGGCCGTGGCCCGCAGCAGCGCGCCGAGGTGTTCCATCCAGTCCGGCGTGAGCGGCGCTACCTCGGCGCCAAGGCCGGCGCCGCGACCGAAAGCCGCCGCGAGCTCACGCAGTTCCGGCGACATGTCTGCCGAACGCGAATGGGCTGCCGCGGCGGGCGCGGGCCGTGGTGTCACTGCCGGCAGAGAGGCCTGCAGGGGCGGCGGTGCCGGTGGCATCGAGGGCGCACTCGGCGTTATCGATGTGATGGTGCGCACGACATGCCGGCTCGTCTGCCACGACACCACCGCGCTGATTGCCGCAGCTTCGGCCGAAGGTGCAAGGGCCGGCAGCGGAGATTCGGCAGCGAGTGGATCGAGCGCTGCGTCCAGATCGAACCAGCGATCCAGGCGCGAGCGCTGCGCAGCCGTCGCCGCCACGGGCTCGACGGCGAGCTCGAACCCGCCGATGCGCAAGCGGTCGCCCACCAAGAGGGCCCGTTCGCCGCCCGGGTCGAGCTGCATGCCGTTCACCCACAAGGGTGCGGTGCTGCTGATGCAGCGCACGCGCGCGGCCTGGTCGGCCACGATCACTTGTGCATGCTGGCGCGACACAAGGCGCAGCGGGTCAGCCAGCACCAGGCCGCAATCGACGGCGCGCCCGATCGTGAGGCCCTCGGGCGGCAGCGGAAGCGCCGTCGCATCGGGTTCGGTGGCGCCGGGTCGGCGCGTGACACGCAGCTCGATCACGGCGCGCTCGAGTTCAGCCGAGGGCACGCCACAAGTCGGCCTGCACACGGCGGGCATCGACGTTCGGCATGAGCTGTTCGACCACGCTGGCGACGAACTGCTCGCGGGTATGCGACTTCGCAGCGCAGCGCTTGGCGACGACCCGCGCAATCGGTCCCAGTGAGGAAAGGAGTGCGGCGGCCGCCTTCTCGACATCCCCCTCACGCATCGGCACGCCGCTCGGCGCTTCGCCCCCGACCTGCGTGGACTGGAAACTGGTGGCCGCTGCCGAGACCGCGGTATCGCTGCGCGGCGCACCGGCCTTGGCCAGGAAGCGCTCGCGCGCTTCAAAATCGACGATCGCACTGGCGACGGCATGGCGCACGGCCGCCAGCGAGGTCAACCCGCGCGCTGCGCGGCGCACCAGCACGCGAGCCACCGGTCCAACATGCTGGGCCAGTTCGCGTTCGACCTCGGCCAGCGCCGCGGTGTCCCATCCGGTGGGCACCGGGACCGAAGGCGGGCCGGTGACGGGCAGCGGCTTCGAGGGCGTCAGGGGAGTCGTCGCCGGGTCGGGTACCGACGGCACCGATGTCGAGCTCGGCCTGGAGGGCGCGGACGGGTCGCGCACCTTCCCAACGGCCGGCTTCGCCTCGGGGCCTTTGAGCCGAGGAGCGAGCAGGATGTCGGCCGGGAGCACATCCGGCACCGCCTCCGTCGCGAGCGCCAGCAGCGCGGTTCGCATTTCCATGGCGGTCGCGTAGCGCTGCGCCGGATCCTTCGCCAGCGCGCGGTCGAGCACCGCGTCGAAGGGCTCGAGCGCGGCGTCCTTCGTCACCTCGCTCAGCGGCTTGTGCGGCTCGTAGACGATCTTGTACATGATCGCGTCGTCCGTGCCGACGAATGGCGTCGTCCCGCTGAGCATCTGGTAGAGCAGCACGCCCGCCGAGAACACATCGACGCGCCGGTCGACGTCGCTGTTGGTGTACTGCTCGGGCGCGATGTAGCCGGGCGACCCGATGACGGAAGTGCCGCGAGTCAGATTCGACGATTCGGTTCGCGCGATACCAAAATCGGTGATCTTCAAGCGCCCGTCATCGGCAATCAGCAGATTCGCCGGCTTGATATCGCGGTGCACGATGCCGCGCTCGTGGGCGTAGTGCAAGCCGTCGAGCAGTTGCAGCATCAGGCACAGCACCTGCGACACCTCGAGCTTGCGCGGAGCCTGGATGTAATCGCGCAGGTTTCGCCCGGCGACGTACTCCATGACGATGTAGGCGCAGTCGTTGTCTTCGCCGAACTGGTAGACCGAGACGATGTTGCGGTGCGTCAGCCGCCCTGCCGCCTTGGCTTCCACGCGAAAGCGCGCCGCCACGCTCGGGTCGTCGTCGCTCGAGTCGAGCAGGCGACGGTGGATCGTCTTGATCGCCACCGGACGGTCGATGGCCGGGTCATGCGCCAGGTACACCATGCCCATCGCACCGGAGCCGACCACGCCGCGGATCGGGTACGGACCGACATGGGATGGGATGGGTGCGGACATACGCGCGGTGAACCTCAGGCGTCGAGCATCTTGATGGCGTGATCGAGGCTGTGACGCATGCGCGCGAACGATTGCGCCAGCGTCCCGATTTCGTCACGCCCATGCGTCGCGAATTCCGGGACATCGAGCTCGCCCAGGCTGACGCGGTTGGCCAGCTTCGACAGCGCCGTCACCGGTCGGATCACGAGCAGGTAGAGCATCAGGTTCAACACGATGCCGATGGCCACGAAAATGCCGATGAGCGAAGCCATGAAGACCTTGAAGGCCTGCTCGGCGCGCGCCAGCGGCACCGCCATGGGCACCGACACCACCTGTGCGCCGATCACTTCATTCAACTGCCAGCCGAACCCGTTGGCCTGACCGTACTTGTCGATCAGCGTGCGCGGCGCTGCCTCGACCGTGCTGTGGCATACCAGGCAGGCGGCGTTCGTGATGCGCAACGGGCGCGCGATGTAGAGCGAGCGCCCGGTACCCGACTCGCGCTCGCCAACGAACTCCTTCTTGTCGGCCTGGGTGCGAAAACGATTCACGATGTCGGCTTCCCAGTCGGCCGCCCGATCGCGCGGGTTGGTCGGATTCAGGGTCGCTTCCTTGTAGGTGTAGTCGGGGAAGCTCTTGGCCAGCGTCGCCAGCACTTCGGTGGCGGAGTAGGCCGGCACCGTCTGGGGCAGGAAGGTGTACTTCATCTGCGTTTCGAGCAGCGGGCGGATCTGGTCGTTGGTGTAGGTGCGTATCGCCACCGCCTTTTCCATCGTCAGGCGCGCGTGGTTGAGCACTTCCTCCTTGGCGTTGCTTTGCAGCAGGTCGTAGGAAACCTTGCCTGCGCCGACCACGCCGGCGACGAAGACGACCAGGAAGATCAGGTTGAACTTGAATAAGAGGCGCATGTGGTTCTCCAGTCCTGGCTGTCCGTAGTCGCTGAGTTGCGGCTGGACACGCGGCGGTTCACTATGGTTTACCCGAGCCGGCGCCGGTGCCTGCCGCTGCGGCCGCAGCGGCGGCGGCTGCGCGGGCGGCCTGGCGCGCGGCCTCCCGCGCGCGCCGACGCTCGGCCTCTTCGGCCAGGCGGCGCGCATAACCCTCGGGGTCTGCATAGGGTTCCCATTCGGGATGCCGCGCCAGCTCGGCCTTGGCCGCCGCGCGGAAGCTCAGGTCGGCGGCTGCACGCGAGCGCCACAGCGGCAGCAGCGGCAGACGCAGCGCCGGTTCGGTGCGCAGCCAGGCGGCCACATCGGTGTAGGCGATCTCGCCGAGCGCCTTGGGCGCGACATTGCGCTTGGCGAACTGCTCGCCGCGCGCCGGCAGCCGGTCGCGGAACTGGCGCGGCACCTTGGCCAGGAACTCGGGCGCGGCACGCCGCGCGACCGTCGGTGTGGCACCTTCACGCCGTTGTGCGAAGTCGCCGCCGGCCAGTTGGGAGATCGTCTGGGCGCCATCGCGCAGCGTCAGCTTGGCGGCGCCGCTTTCGACGAACACCTCGTACTGCGCGCCGGTCGTGTAGACAACGGTGTTGGCGGCTTGCGTCGCGATCTCGAAGGTGGGGCTTGCGTAGCCGAAGGTCCCGCTGCTGCTGGTCTTGAGCCAGCCCTGGAGCAGATACAGCGGCGGCGCCGCGAGCCCCTTGCCAACGCGAGGCCGCATCATCAGCCGCGTCGATTCACCGATACCGACAAGGACGCCCCCGGGAAGTTCGATCTGGGCGAAAGCGCCGGGCGCTGTCTCGATGATGTCCTGCTCATTCAACGCCACGCCCTCGGCCAGCGTATAGCGCGTGGTCTGGCGGATCAGCGTGGCGCCGCCTTCGACGATGCCGACGACGCTGGTGGATTGCGCCCAGGTCAGCGACGACGCGAGCAGGCTCGCGATGCACAGCAGGAAAGACCCGAACGATATCTTGGTGAGCCGCAAGACGTAACTCCCCTGGCATCATTGAATCTGGTTGTCAACCAATGTGACAGCACCATGTTACCCAAGTCCCCCCGCGCTGCGTTCGTATTTTTTCGAACTGAAGTACTACATCAGAGGGGGTAGCCCGACGTCGATTGCGGCGCTACTCGAGTCGCTTGCCATCGCGTCCGCCGGCTCGGAGAATTCCTTCCTGCACCTAGGAGTCCGCGCGGCAGAAGTTTTTCTGCGCGGAGGTGAACCCCGCGTTGAGTTCGTGCACGGCGAGGAAGCGTTGGCGCTGCGCCTCGGCTGATGCTGAACGTCCCGGACAGGGTCTACTTGGCCTGCCAGAGGCGAGGGGCACACGTGCCCCCACTATGGGGCCTCATCTGACCATCTCCACCGCGCCACCGTCACCGATTGCGAGCTTCACTACGAGGGCTCCTGCGCCATCGACGAAGACCTGCTGGAGGCCGCCAACCTGGCGGAGAACGAGCAGATCCATGTCTGGAACATCAACAACGGCGAGCGCTTCGTGACTTACGCGATCCGCGGCCAGCGCGGCAGCGGCATCATCTCGCTCAACGGCTCGGCCGCGCGCCGCGCCTCGCTGGGCGACCTGGTCATCATCGCCGCCTTCGGCCTGGTGCCCGAGGAGCAGGTGCGTGGCCACCGGCCCAAGCTGGTGTTCGTGGACGAAGCCAATTTCATCAAGGAAGAGCGCGCCCACATCCCGGTGCAGGCCGCCGACGGCGAAGCGTTCGCGGCCTGAGCGCGGATTCCGCGGCGTCCGGCCGCTCCCGCTTCCGCGACGCCATCCCCCTGCACGAGCTGTGTGGGCTAGAGGGCAAGGCGTCGAATACCGCGTTGCGACTGGATACCGCTCGCCAATAGGGCTCAGGAGCCGGCAGCGGCGGTGTCGATGAACCTCAGCAGATCATGGAGCCCCGGCCCGAACTCCTGCGTGTCGACTCCCGCAAGGAGGACCAGATCACCAGGTGCCAGATCCATGTCGTCCCCACGAATCGTCCTCACAGGGAGCTTTCCATCCAGTGCGTCGGACTCCCCGGCACACAACACGACGATCGCGCATTCGTGGGGCGCGTTTCGGCCCATGGCCAGGTCGCCACGTCGAAATGGCCGCCGCTCACCCTCCCTGCGGAAGCGAAGTCTGGGTAGCGCCACCTTGGTTGGGGAGGGATGGGTTGGGGTCATGTACGTTCTTTGGGGTCAAATGCAGCCGAAGTCTCGGCTGCATTCAAGCGAATGGGAATCCGCCAAAGGTCGCGCTGCAGACGGTCCGCAAGTTCGGAGGCGCAGCTACCAGAACCTCCAGAACGGCCGCCCCGCGCATGAGACACGCATGCTCGCCGATGTCGACCGCGCGCGCCAGGCGACGAAGCAGCTCGAGGGCGACCTTTCAAAGGAGCAGCAGCGCCGCGTGCGCGGCGAGGAAGCCGCGGCCGAACTGCTCGACGCCGAGCGTCAGGCGCTGCGCGATGCACAGCAGTCTGCCCAGCAGACCGAACGCGCCCTGCGTGATCAACTCGCCGCCCAGGGCATCGCACTGGCGCAGGCCCAGTCGCAAGGTTCGGCGCTGCAGCAGCGCCTGGACAACCTCCAAGGGCAGTTCGATGAAGAGAAGAGATCGCATGACGGAACCCGTGCGCTGCTCGCCGGTGCGCTGGCGGCAGTCGCAAGCCAAGAGGGGTACGCAAGCCCTCCCCCCGGCGCAGGCGAAGCGTAGCTTGCAACACCCACGCAGCGGATCGATGCGAGAAAGCTCCCGGGGCTCGCGCCCCGGGAGTAAATCCACCAAGAGGGGTGGAGGAGACAACCGGTTCAGCTTGGTGCGTCTGCAAAGCGATCGCGCCGAATGCACAGGCTATGCAAGCCGCGTGCCACCATGCTCACATTTTCTGTGGCTTTACGCATTGCTGAAATCTTCTTCGATAGCAGCGGAAGTCAGGGCGCCGAGCCCGCTTGCAGCTTTGGCGCGCGGCCAGATACGACTTCGAGTGCGAGAGTGCGGCAGTCTGGCGGGCAAATTCGTCCGAAGGCCCCGGCCTGATGGACATCGTGCTGGAGCTCGAGTCGAGCATCAATCCGAGCTACAACATTCCATCAGGGACGTGCGGGCGGCCACATCTGTGCGGCGTGCAAGACGCGCAGAATCGTCACGGCAATCGTTGATTCCGAATACACGACCACGTAGTTTGGCGTACCACCATCTCGCGCGTGCCGCTGACGCACCCCGGCCGATACAGCTTGGGCTGCTCCCGCAACCGTTCGGCCTTTTCCTCGATCTCCGTGACGAGTGCCAGCGCCGCATCGAGGTGCCTGCAAGGTGACTGGCGCGCGCTGCTGCGGCCTCTCGTGGCGCTGCGCTGCGCCCTCGGGCTGGCCGCCGCCCTCGCGGTCCCGCCCGGCGTGCTCGTCATCGTTCGCCCGGAGGACGGCACCGCCTCGCTGCCCGCCTGGGGCATCAAAGCGCCCTGCTCTGCGCGGTGCTGCTGGGCGCGCGAGCTTGCGACCCCGCGCCTTTCCTCGAATGCGCCATCTGGTTGGTGGCGCTGGTAGCGGTGATGGCCGTGTGCCTCGGAGAAGGGGTGCTTGGGCTGGTGGAGCGTTGGCCGCCGCTCGACCCGGAGGCGGTGGATCGGGAAATGCTCCAGACACCGTCTGGAGTTTCTCGGGCAGGGCTGATTCTCCAGACTCTGGGGAATTCGGCGTGCGCGCGATTGACCAGACAGCGGTTGGTGAATGCGGGCTGTAGGCCAGGCCGTATAAAAGAGCCGCATCTGCCACAGGTTGTGTCGACTGAATCCTCGGCCAAACCGGGCCGAGAGGTCCGCAGACAGGCGTTCGATCAGGGCTTCGCCATAGGCCGCCGGTGAAGACCTTGGCACTGCCGCCGGCTTCAACTTGGTGCGTCAGCGAACAACAAACTCTTCCATGGTTTGCGCATGAGCCGATCCGTCAACGCCATTGCTTCCGCAGAGGTCCTCGGTGGCTTCTTTGCGGGACATGGCACCAGAAGAAGGGTCTGGGCGATGGCAGTGTCGCCTTCACGCTCGGCTTCCAATGCCGAATGAAGGCTTAACACCCATGGCCCGAGACGTGAGCCGGTGTCGTTAAGTGGAAGTTGCTCGCCTGTCAACAATGCGCCATGGTGCAGCGGTTGCCCGTCGAGGCCTGCTCGCACCACCGCGCTCAGGCGTGCAATCGGATCGGCAACTAGAGACAGCTGCAAGCTCGCCCGATTGAGAGGCCACGAGGAGGGCAATATCAAGCCTACCTCCGTCTTTCCCGGCTGCAAGCCAGCAGAGAAGATCAGTTGGAATTCGTACTTTGCAGGTATTCGGATGGCCCGCAAAATCACCGATGTTCCGTCCGGTTTGTCAATCAGCGCAAGCGCACGAGGATTCGCAAATCCCTGCATGCTGCGTTCGATGTGTTCGATGTAGGGTTGCTGCGGAACATCGGACCAGTCATGCCTTTCGAGATATGGGCGCTGGGCGCCCATTCCCCGAAGATACTCGGCGACTGCGGCCTGCCCGCCGCCCTTCATTGCATAGAGGCTCGCGAAGTCGAGCGCGGTCTGGGGGAGCCGAAGGTGTTCGCGGTGGATGTCCGCACCGGCATCGACCAGGAGCTGCGCGATCTCGACGTATCCCTCCATTGCAGCACCCATCAGCGGCGTTGACGCCGATTCCGCCGGTCCGTCGACCCACGCACCGGCTTCGATCAAGAACCTCACCGTAGACAAGTGCCCGGCCGTCGCAGCCTCCTCCAAAGGCGTCGAGCCACCACTGCTTGCGGCTGGCCGATTGACGTCGAGCCCTAACTCAATCAACAGCTCGCAAACGGCCAGTTGCCCTTTTCTGGCCGCAAGGTGCAGGTATCCCGGCGAGTCGCCGCCTGTCCACCCTTGCTCAAGCGCCCTTGGACAACTGCGATGCACCTCGTGGATGGTCCTTAAGTCACCAGCGGACACTGCCTCATAGAGCGCCTTGCGCACCTCGTTCGATACTTCTGTTGCATTCATCTCTGTACCTAGAAAAGTCCCTTGCCGAGCAGGGTACCGATTTCGTCCAATTTGTCGACGACCGCTTGCTTTCCAAGAGGACTGGCGCTTTCTAGTTCCTTCAATACCTTCTTCGCATAATCGATCGAATGGCCTGAATTCTGGGCCCATTTGACATTCGCGCCGCCCTGCAGATCGATGCCATGATGGCTAAGGATGTCGCGGGCCTTTTCTACAAGCTCCCGGTTCTCCTTCTTCCAATGCGAGAACGCGCCCTCCATCACGATGTGATGCATGTGAGGGTTGACCATCGACGACGGCTTTGCCGCTTGCAACGCCTTCTTGGTCGCGGGATTTATGTTGCATTTCTTCAGCCCCCACGGGTCAATCCAGCCGAAGGGATTCGGTGCATAACCATAGACGTTGGGGCCGGCGGACTGCCCCAAGGGGTCGACAGACAAAAACTGGTTGATCCCGGGGTCGAAATAGCGATAGAGGTTGTAATAAAGCCCAGTTTCGCGGTCGGCGTACTGCCCCTGGTACCTTAGCGGCACATCGACCGACCTAACTGGTTCGGTCACCGGCGATTCGCTGCTTGCCCCGTGGCCACGCCACACCAGCCGGCCGCCGGCATCCATGCCTCGGCTCGGTCGCCCATTCGGCTCGCATGCCAACCAGGTCACCGACAGGCCATGGGAGATCAAGGCCATCGGCTCGAAGGTACCCGCCCTGTAGACCCATTCCCGGCCCCGATCACCAATGACGTCGCAGACCATGGCTGCCCCATCCCACCCAAACCACGTCCTGTCGCCTTCGGTCTCCTTGAACAACCTTCGGCCCAGCGGGTCGTACCCATACGTCGTGACCTTCGCCCCCTCCCGGGTCGTGCGGCGGCTCGCAATCAGCCGCTGGTTCGTATCCCAGGCCAGGTCCAGGCGACTGTCCGCGTCGGCCTTCCGCGTCAGGTTTCCCGCTCGGTCGAACCGATATCGCACTCCCAGGTATTCCCCCTCGCGCCGCCAGGTATCGCCCACCCCAGAGGCCTGCGTCGGCTGCTCCGCCGATCCAATGACCTGAGTCACCAACCGGTCACCCGCCGGGTCGTTGAAGAAGCGATTCAGCTGCTGGTGCGGGTCGGTATGTTCCAGGATCCGGCCCATCGGGTCGTACACATATCGGTCCACGCCGAACTGGCTATCGTCGCGCCGTATGAGGTTACCGGCGGCGTCGTGCTCGTAGCGGGTGGTGAACAGCGCCTTGCCGTCCTTCGCTACTGCGTGCTCGGTCACCAGGCCGTTGGCGTTGTACCCGTAGCGACGCGTCAACCCCGGCGCCAGTTCCTCGGTGAGGATCTGCCCCACCGCGTCGCGCTGCATGCGCATCGGCGGGCCGCCGTCGATGCGCACACCGATCGCCTGGTCGAGCAGGTCGTAGTCGTATTCGGTCACATGGCCGGGCCCTGTGCTGCGGTCGGTCCTGCGCCGAGTGCGGTTGCCGGTTTCGTCGTACGCGTTTTCGATCGTGAAGCACTGTCCCTCCGTGTGCGCCTGCACCTCCTTCAGCAGCCGGCCTTCGGCGTCGAACTCTCGCGTCACCGCCACATGCGCATTGGCTGTTGCCACCAGGTTGTCGTTGGCGTCGTAGGCGAAGCTTTCCTCCCACGGCTTCTCGCCACCAAAGGAGTGGGCAAACGTCTTCTTCACGACGCGCCCGAGCGGGTCGCAGTCATAGGCGATGCGCCGGCGCAGGGGATCCTGGCTGGCCACCAGATAGCCGCTGCCGTCGTAGCTGTAGCCCCGTGCTTGGCCCCAGTAGTCGATCTCTTCGACGATGCGTCCGAGTTCGTCGCGCTTGAGTTGGTAGACGTCACCACGCTGGTTGCGCACGCCGATCAGCCGCTCTTCGGTGTCGTAAAGGTACTCCACCTGATGGCCGTCGGGCTGGATACGGCGGGCGATCTCGCCTTGGCCGAAGTACTCCAGCCGCGTGATGGCGCGGTTCTCGTCGATGTATTCGGTGAGGTTGTCTTCTGCGTCGTAGCCGCACTGCACCACCGATCCCGATGGCAGCTTCACCGCGATCAGCCGGCCCTTGGCGTCGTAGCGAAACTGGGTGCGACGGTCGAGCGCGTCGCCCTTGGCCACGAGGTTGCCCAGCACGTCGTGAGCGAACAGCGTGGCATGGCCCAGGGCATCGTTGATCTGCGCCAGTTGCCCCTCCGCGTCGTAGCGCAGTTCGGTGCGTGCGCCGCGCGGATTGACGAAGGCCAGCAACTGGCCGTGGTGGCCGTATTCATAACGGCTGACATATCCGAGTGGCGATACCTGTTGCAGCAGCAGACCTCGGGCGTCGAAGCGCTGCTGCCACGCCGCGCCGTTGGGGTCGGTCACCGTCACGGGCTTGTCGGCCTCGTCGAACACGGTAGCGATGGCCGCGCCATCGGGGCGCACCAGCTTCAGCAAGTTGCCGCGTTCGTCGTAGGCATACTCGGTGCGGCGTCCGGCCGGGTCCACCACCGCGGTGGTGCGTCCGACGTCGTCGTATTCATAGACCGTCATGCCGCCGAGCGGATCGATCTCGGAGATCGGCAATCCACTCTCGTCCAGCTTGACGATCGAAACATGGCCCAGCGAATCGGTGATGCGGCGCTCGTTCAGCGCATCCAGGTATTCGAATCGGTAGTTGTGCAAGCCGCCGTCACCCCAGGCGTGCGCCACGCGCCAGTCGACTTCGACAGGCCGGTCGAAATCGTAGTAGAACGACAGGCCGTTGCGATCCGTATGGCGCACCATGTGATGCGCGTCGTAAGCGAAGGTGTATGCGTTGTCCAGCGCATCGCGGACCACCACCAGATCACCTTCGACGTCATGCTCCAAGCGGATGAATGTGTGACGCCTTTCTGTCTCTGGCAGGTACAGCGCAACCTCACGGATGAGGTTGTTTTCCAGGACGATGTCGATGCGCCGGCCCGCCGATTCATTGATGCCAATGAGGCAGCCCTGTCGACGCTCGAACTCGAGCCAGTTGCCGCAGAGATCGGAGATGCGCCCGAGCGCGAGCTCCGGCCTCTCCTCGGCGTTGGCAGCGACCAGCTCCTTGGGAAAATGGTAGATGCGGTCTTCCTTGGTCCGCACCCGGAATTCGGTGCCGTGGTCGGTCAGCAGTGCGCCGTCCATTAGCTCGAGCTCGGCCCCAGCCTCGCCTTGCGCGATGGGCAATTGCGCAAAGTGGAGCGGGCCCACGCCCGGATAGTGCATCGACACGCCGTCTGCATCGATCTCGATGCGGCCGTCGGCGGGGCTCTCCCAGCCGTGCCCGCAAAGGCCCCTGCGGCGATTGCCCGATGCGTAGCTGCGCGTCCACTGGATCGGAATACGCCCGGGAAGGGTGAAGTCCTCTTGCTCAATCGAGACCTCTCCCGTCAGGATGTTCACGGGCTCGGCGCGCAAGATCAGGCACTTGAGGAAGCCGGGCTTCATGTGCCCGAAAAGCTTCTGCCGGATGCGCTTGAAGAACTTGGACTTCAGGAACTTGCCGAAGGCCGCAAAGCCGAGCTTCGACGCCATGCCCATCAGCGAGATCGTCGGCGGACCACCGACGAAAACGGTGGTCGGGATCGCGAGATTGAAGGTCGTCGGAAGAAGCATCAGCTTCTTCCCCTTCTTCTTGAGCCGCGGCGGGCTGATCATGCCTGCCACCTGGCAGCCCAGCACCGGCACCCCGATGAACGAGAACGGATCGCCATCCGCGACCACGGTCGCGCTGCCCATGAAAAGTTCGTCATCCTTGTCGGGCAGCTTGGGCGCGAATGGGAAGCCGGGCGGGATATGCACCACCACCGCATTGGTGCCTGCGGTCGCCCGCTTCATCCCGCAGACGGTGACCGTAGCGCCAAGATACGGCACGTAGTCGAACGGGTCGAACACGATCGACATGTGCGGCGTCGGCAACGGCACGGGTGACGGCGAGGGCGGCACGACGCACAGATGGATGTCCACGCCAAGCTGCGGATCGCCGTGTTTGGCTGCGGGCATCATGATGCAGCGACTCCGTCGATGCACGCCGACGCGCCTGCCCGCGGAGCGGCCGGCAAGGCCAAGGCGGTCCCCAGCGGCCACTGAGGTCCAATCAGCTCGCGCGCATAAGAAAAGACGTCGACGAACTGCTCATTGCCATCTGCCGCCACCGCGTCGAGTTCTTGCGCGGCCTCTCGCCCGCCATGCTCAATTTCGCGTGCCAGATCCTTCTCCACCGCACGAAACTGTTCAGCGTCGCTGCTGTTCTCGAGGTCCGCCGCCCGGGCTTCGGCGGCTGCGCCCGACGCCTCGACACGGGCATCGAGCCGCTGCTTGATGCCTTCCATCAGGCCGACGCGCTCGGGGTCGATGACACGAAGCAAATCCATCGCGGCCAGCGGCAACGTGGTGATCGCGCGCGCATCCGGCTTGAGTCGCTCGCCGACGCTCAGCGCCTGGAATCCACGCTCTGTCGCGAGCTCGCTTTCGCGCACGCGCGCGTGACAAAATGCACCCATGCGAAGCGCTTCGATCGCGAGAACGAGGTTGGGGATCTGCTGGGCGATGGCGGCCGCCTGGTCATAGCATTTCGCGGCATCGGGCACGGCGCCCGCGGCCAAGTGGACGCCGGCCTCGCCGAACCAGGTCTGCAGCACAAGTTGCCGGCCGACCGGGTGGCCGACAGCCGCCGCTTTCAGCGCTAGTTGGCGGGCATGCCGATACACCTCGGCTGATTCATCGAATCGTTTTTCCTTGAGCAACGCGCCCGCGAACAGCATCGAGACCGCCACCTCCTGGTCGGCCCACTTCTGCTTGCGGGCGAACACGACGGCATCCGCTGCCTTCGCCTTGACCTGGTCGGCCGATCCTTTTTCGACCAGCGTGACCAGGCCGATCAGGTAGTTGCGAAATACGCCAACCGGGCCTGGCACCGCTTCTTGCGCAAAGGTTTCCTGTGCCGTGGCCAATGCGTCGATCTTCGGCGCATCGACATACGTGAGTTCGCGCGCCTTGGCGCTCAATCCTGCGAGACGCGGCGCCTCAATGGAATCGATCACGGCCAGCCTCAAGCGTTCCGGTGGACCGGCATCGAGCGCGCGCGACAGCCACGATGCCCAGGCGCGATCGTCGGCAACGCTCTCGGGCATCAACACGGCGACTAGATGGCCGATGTGCGCATGGTGTCCCGAGCCGAATGAACGGAGGCCACCCAGGAAACCGCTCGCGGAATCGGGGTAGTCCTGCGGATCGAACTGCCAGTCGGCGGTGATGCCCTGCGCGTCGAGCGCTTCGCGGCTGGCCTCGTACTGGCCCGCGAGCGCTTGCTTCAACGCCCGGGCATACTGGATCGAATTGGCGAAAGGTGCATCGAACACAACGAAGAGATCCCCCGTTGCATATTCCGATTCGTGCTTCTGCGCCTCGAAGAAGCACTGGAGCATGCGCGTGGCGCTGTCTGGCACCTCCCAGACCAGGAGGCGCTTCGACTGGTCGGCGCGGAACGCCTCCCAGTGCTGGCGAAGGTCGACAAGACGACGCTCAACGGGATTGAGTGCCATGACTGCACTAGCCGTTGAGCGAGATCTTCGGCCCGCTGATCGCGACTCCTGCGGCATCTACCTTGATGGTCGAGCCGGCCGAGCTGATGGTGATGGCGCTTGGCGTGATTTCGATGACGGATCCCGCCACCGCGAACTTGAGCGATGCTTCGGAGGTGTAGGTACCTGCCGCGCTCGCGTGAATGTCGAGCGTGGCGCTGGCGCTTTGCTTGATGGGCCCGGTAACGGTCATCTTGCGTTCGCCAGTTACTGTTTCGTCGAAGCCAGCCGTCACGGTCAGCTTCTTGCCGGCCGTGATCGTGGTGTCCGACTTGCCGTTCACCGTGCTGGTCAGGCCGCCGCTGATCGTGCTTGTGGCGCCGCCCGTGATCGTTTCCTTGTAGCCTGCGCTGACCGTGATCTCTTGCCCGGTGTCGATCGTCTCGGACAGCTTGCCCTTGACGTGCATGGTGCGGTTCGCATCGACGTTCAAGGCATCGTCGACAATTACATGGTCCGTGCGATTGTTCTTGACCGTGGTCGTCTGGTCATGCTGAACCGTCGTATTCATGTCGTACTGACCATGAATGGTGATCTTCTCCTTGCCTGCCGTGTCGTTCATCGACATCTCGTTGTAACCCTTGCCCTTGTGCGTGTTGGTCTTCAACCCACTCACGACACAGTCGCCCGGCAATGGATAGGGCGGCATGTTGTCGCCGTTGTAGACCTTTCCGACAATGATCGGCCGGTCCGGATCGCCTTCCAGAAAATCGACAATGACCTCTTGCCCGATGCGCGGGATGCTGACCGAGCCCCAGCCTTTGCCTGCCCACGGCTGGGACACCCGGATCCAGCAGGAGCTGTTCTCGTCGCGCTTGCCATACCGGTCCCAGTGAAACTGAACCTTCACGCGGCCGTACTTCTCGGTCCAGATTTCCTCGCCCTGCTTTCCGACCACGATCGCCGTCTGGGGACCGGGCATGGTCCTGCGCGCCGTCAGCCGTGGCGGCCGCCACGGCATCTCCGACGGCATGACGGTCAGCAGAAACGCGCTTGTCCCGCGCGGCCCAAGGCGCAGCGTCGGGGTGCCGGCGATCAGATCCTCCAGCACCGTGCGCGTATCGGCATTGACGGGATCATCATTCAATGCTTCCTGCAGCACGCTGCCCACCGAGCGCTCGGGATCGACCATGTCCAGGCTCTCGTAGCCGGGGTGGCTGACCACGAATGTGCAAGCCGCGATGATGTAGTCGCCGTCGCGCGTTCCGTCGGGGTCGCCTTCGAATTTGAAGCTTCGTCCGGCCGCGACGTCAGGCCAGCCGGTCAGGGCCCAGTGACGATGGCGACGGCCGACCAGTTCGTCCAGCCGCACCTGTGCGATGTTGTCGGTGTCGTCGCCGTCGTAGTAGCCGCCCGGAAATTCGAAGGTCTCGAGGTCTGCGAGCTCATGCGTGTCGGGATCGCCCTTGTCGGCGCTGAGTTGCTTGGTGATGGCCTTGAAATCGCTGTCGCGCGAGGCGAACTTGCCGGTATCGAACTGATGCATGCTGACCCAGCGCACGATCTCGTTGAAGCGCGCCTCGCCCCCGGACTCGGCAGCGAAGGTCAAAGTGTCGGTCACCGGCAGCTTCTCATGTGCCATGTCGCTCGTGTCCGACAGGTGCATGGTGCCGGGGCTCTCGTGGGCGTCGAACCAGTAGTAGATGCCCTCCTCCTCCATCAGGCGCGAGAGGAAGCAGTAGTCGCTCTCCTGGTACTGCACGCAGTAGCGGTGTGGCGCATGCGTCCCGATCACGTTGTCCGATTTGGTCTTCTTGAAGCGCTTGATCGGACTGTCCTCGAACACCGCATCAAGGACCTCGAGCACAGGCATTTCCTGCAGGATGCGGGAGTTGCTGCGCTTGGTCAGCAGCCAGAACCACGACCGCAGAACGATGCGGTACTCGAAGAAGCGACCGACCTGCGTCGCGCGCGTGAAGCGCACCGCATGCCCGTGGCAATGCCGTTCGTGCTTGCCGCCGTCCGCATCCTCGAACTCCATGGTGACGTCGAACGCCCGGCCTAGGATGTCCCCCGCGGCGATCGCCCTGTTCTTGGAGAGAACCGTGAGTTCGTACATCGAAGGCCGGGCCAGCGCCTCATGCCCGATGACGCGCCAGAACATCAAATCGGCGCTGGCCGGCGAATCGCTCTTGATGAGGAACTGGAGGTCAGCCATGGCTGTGGCGTCAGAAATCCGCGCAGCCGTTGCGCTTCTCCATATCGACGCAGCTCGTCAAATTCGGCCGCGAGCGCACGCGTGACCATTCGCGCGCGAGCACGTCGGCGCCCTGCTGCGCGCGGTCGCCCTCTAGCGGCCCAGTCGCGAGGCATATCGGCGCCTGCTGACCGATGTTGCGGTCATATAGCCAAGTGGTGGGCATGTCGCGCACCACGTCCGGCAGCTTGAACAACGGGAAGTCCTCGATCACGAAGCGGCCGGGCACCACGTTGATGGCATAGCCTTCGGCTGAAGCGAAGCGGCCGCCGATGGCGTAGGTGCCGGGCGGACGCGACGCGTCCGGGAGCGCGTCGACCACCCCGGTAACGCCGACGCCCCTGTCGCCAAGGATCAGGCCGTCGGCGATCCTGAATCCGACCGGCGGATTTGGAAAGGCCGCGCGACGGATCCCGCTGCCGATCTCCACCGTGAGCGTTGGCTGCTGCGCATAGATGAAATGGTTGCTGCCAGGCAGCACGGTGACCCCGCACGGACCGCCAAAGCTGCAGTTGTAGTAGTTGGGGAAGATGCCGGAGCCGACCAGCCCGCCGCGGTTCTCGCCCACCCAGGTGTCGGCCCAGATGCGCCAGGTGCCGCCGCCCGGAGCACCCGCACCCGCTGGATTTTGGAACCGCGCGCCGGCGATCAGGTCGGCCTCGGTGGACGTCACTCCGGCCGCCAGCGTGAGGTCCTCGGTGAAGGTGCGCACGCGCACTGTGTTCGCCGTGATGCCGGTGGCGGACAGCGTCTGCTGCCGGTCCGAGACCGTCACGGTGCCCACGGTCAGCGCATCGGCGTCGGCATAGTCGAAGCGGCCGGGTGCGCTGCCCGCGATGGTGCCGACGCGGTTGTTCGGATTGACCAGCGACACGTCGCCCGTGCTCGAGACCGCCAGCAGACTGGAGGCGGTCAGCGGCGACGTGTCGCCCGGCGCCTGGAGCTGGGCAGTGCCGGGCTTGGGCGCGCCGCCGACCCCGACGATCTGCGTGATGCTGCCGGCGGCGCCGAGCACGAGGTTGTTCGCGCTCAGCGCGCCCGCAAGCTGTAGATTGCCGGCGCCCAGCGTTTGCAGGATCGCGTTGCCGGTTGCGATGACGGGCGCCTCGACCGTGAGGTCGGCGCCCTGCGTCTCGACGCGCACGTTGGGGCCGCTGATGCCGCTGCCGGTCACCGGCTGCAAGGCATCGGTGCCGGCGAAGTTGCCGATCTTCAGCGCGCCGGCCTGCGCGTAGTCGAAGCCGTTGCCGGCGCTTCCCGCGATGGTGTCCACGAGGTTGCCCGCGTTGAGCAGCGTCACGTTGCCACCTTGTCCGCTCGCGAACAGCTGGGTCGCCGCGACCGCGCCCGGCCCCGACTGCAGCACGCTGCCCCCGGCCAGCAGTGCCATGTCCTTGGCCTGCACGCCGGCGTGCAGGACCAGGCTGCCGGCCCCGTCGGCTTGCAGCAGGGCGCCCTGGCCGGCGGCGATGCCGGACGCGATGGTCAGGTCGCCGTTCACGGTCCGCACGCGCGCTGCGTTGGCCGTGACGCCGTTCGCGCCGATCACCTGTTGCAGGGCAGAAGCGAGCGTGGGAGCAGGTGGGAAGGTGCCGAAGACGGGAAGTTCGTCCTGCGGCGGCGGCGGAACGACAGGAATGTTGCCGACGATCAGGCCGTCGGCGTCGAGGAAGTCGAAACGCCCCGCGGCTCGCCCTGCGAGCGTGCCGACCTTGTTCTCGGCCGAAGTGAGGCTCACATCGCCTCCCGGTGCGATCGCGACCAGACTCGTCGCGCCGATGCCGCCGGAACTCTGCGCGATTCCGTTGACGCCGGCCAGCCGCACGTCGGCGCCGCCGATGTCCGCACCGATCGCAATGCTGCCGGCGCTCAGCAGGCCGAGGCTTTCGGCCGCGAACACGTTGTTCGCAATCGTGAGATTGCCCGAGGACGCCAGGCCGACGTCGACGGCCTGGACCCCGATGCCGAAGGCCGGCGTCCCCGCGGCAGACTGGAACGGGACCGTTCCGACGGTCAGCGCGCCGGTGTTGAGGAATTCAAAGGCACCCTTACTCGCGAAACCGGCCAGCGTGCCGACCTGGTTGTTCGCATTCAGTAGCCGCACGCTGCCGTTGGCGCTGCTGGCCATGACGCTGTCGGCGGTGATGGCCGCCGTCTGCGTGATGCTGCCGCCCGCGAGCAGCGCGAGCGAGCCCGCCACGACAGGTGCGCCGAGGAAGATCGACCCGCCTTGGGTCTCGAGCGTGACGCGGTCCGGCAAATTGACCTGCCCGGCCAGCGCGATGTTGCCGGTGAAGCCGCTGAAGGCGCCAGCGCCGACACTCACCACCGGAGCAGACAGAAGATCGAACTCGATTGCATCGACGACGAAGCCGTTGCCCGCGCCGCCCAGCGTGATCGCTTGCGCGTTGGCGTCCGAGGTGCCGCCGCCCGTGGTGACCGAACCCGCACGCAAATTGATCATTCCGCTCTTGCTGCTGACGGACCCGCCGATGTCGATGGCATCGACCGTTGCCGGCGCAAGCGCGCGCAGCGTCACGTTGCCGGACCCGGTGCTGATGCCGGACTCGGGCCCCTCCACGGCGGCGACCGTGATGATCAGGCCGCTCTGCGCGTTGACGGCATTGGTCGAGCCCGACACCTCGATGTTGCCGCTGGTGGTGACGAGCTGCGCGCCATTGCGCAGGATCACGGCGCCGGTTGTCGGTTCGCCGGTGGGAAAGGCACCCTCGGCCGCCAAGCCCTGTCCGCGCACCGAGATGTTCCCGCTGCCGGCATCGATGCTGTAGTTATTGAGCTCGACGCCGAAACGCGTGCCGGCGGGGGGATTGGGGTCGACGACGAATGCAGCGACCCCGACCACCACGCCTGGGTCAAACTCCCGCGCCCGGGCCTGGCCGACGATGCTGACGTTGCCGCCATGGGTCGCGATGTTTCCGCCCGTCAGGTTGGCACCGGTGGTCGTGGTGGCCACCTTGCTGTTGAAGGCAGCGGTGGCAGCCGGCGCGTTGATGGAAACATTGCCGCCCTTGGTGTCGATGCTGCCGTAGAACAGGATCGAGCCGCCCAGGCCCGAGCCCACGCCGGCGTTCAGGTTGACGCTGAGCGGCCCGTTGAGCGCCTGGATCTGCGGCGGGGCCGCGGGCGATGAGGTGATGTCGCGCGCTGCGTTGAAGGTGAGCGTGCGCGCTTCGGTGCCCGTGTAGTTGATGGCGACGTTGTCGAAGAAGCTGATCTGGCCGTCCGTGGCCGTGCCGGCGGCCTGCTTGCCGGTGTCGATGGTCACGCTGGCGCCCTGGAGGGCGGTGTTGATGGTCGAGTCGTAGACGGCCGATTGCAGGGGCCCGGGGGCCGAGAAGGGAAACTTCAGCTCCGATGCCGGCGGCCCGCCATCGGGCGTGTGGAGGACCACGATGTCGAACGGGTCGATCAGCCACCGGCCCGCGATTCCCGAGGCTGCGCCGGCGTCGATGCTCACGTTGGCCAGGTCCAACGCTCCACCCGAGGTTTCGATGAATCCACCGGCGCCCGAAGCGCCCGCGCCGCGCGCCGAGAACTGGCCCCATGCCCGCAGGCCGACGTCGCCGAACGCGACGATGCGTCCTCCATCGCCTTCCTGCGTCGCATCGCTGCGCAGCACCGAAGCGCCGACGACGGCGCCCATGTCGGTCGCGTGGATCTTGATGTCGCCGCCGCCCGCGGCGCCGCTGGCGTCGAGCGTGGCGCCATCAAGCAGCACGCGCTGCGCGGCAATGTCGATGCCGCCACCACGCTGCCCGGCCGACGGGCCGGTGGCGTCGAGCACACCCGTGACATGCACGTCGTTGGCCGATCCGCCCCCCAGCACGATCTCGCCGTTGCGCTGCGACAGCGAACGCGCGCGCACCGTGCCCTGCTGATTGACCACGCGCGCGCCGATCGACGCCGCATCGGCCACCATCACCACGCGCCCGCCGTCGGCGGTGAGTTGGCCCGTCGCCGCGTTCTCGACCGAGGCCGCGCTGCCGAGCGCATCGGCCGCGACGCGGAAGGTGGTCAGCCCGTCGCCATCGAAATCCATCGTGACCTTGCGGCCCGACAGCAGGCCGATCGAGCCGCGCGCGACATCGATCGAGCCCTCGTTGCGAACCTGCGCGCCGACCAGCGCCACGGTGCCCCCCTCGCTCGCGGTGATGCTGCCCGCATTCACGACCGTGGCCTGGTTGGCGTCCATGCGCTCGAACACGAGCTGTTTGCCCGCCATGAAGTTGGCGTTCGAGATGTCCAGCGTCGACGCCACCAGGCCGCCGACGGTGACCGACGATCCCTTGCTGAAAAGCACGCCGTTCGGATTGACGAGGAACACCTGCCCGTTGGCCCGCAGGCTGCCCGCGATGGTCGACAGCTCGTTGCCCACCACGCGATTGAGCAGGACGCTGCTCACCCCCGGCTGCACGACGTTGACCGTCGCGCCGGCGCCGATGGAAAAGGTGCTCCATTGCGCGATGCCTCGGGTAGTGCTTTGGTGAATGTTCATCGTGGCAGCGTTCGGCTGGGCGACGCTCAAGCTGCCCGCGATGGCGCTGAAGCCGGTTGGCAGCGTCTGCGCCACGGTCGGCGTGAGACCCAGGTACAGCAGTGCCACAGCCAGCGGCCGCAGCGACAGGCTGTGCGGCGCATCGTCGACACCATCGGAAGAGTTGCGAACTTTCATGTTAGTTCTGCACCGCGTCGAGCCCTCTGCATAAGGAGGTGGCCGGTCACACCGAAATGGCCTAACCTGGGGACGTGCCTCATCCCCAGTCGACGAAGTCTAGGAAGGGCACTACCCGCCGACCATTCTCAAGACGGTCTAGCGCGAACGATCTACGCAAATCGAGGGGCGATCTCGAAGCAAATCCGAGGGGAGAAGGGACGAGAGGGATGCGACTTCGGATTGCCCGCTTGCGCTGCAGCGTGAGCGACAGTGACACCTTGCGCTGCAGTCGCCAGGTGAAGATCAGATCCAGATCTTCATCAGCGCGCACCGCTCGATGGGCATCAAAGTCCCGCTTAGCAGGCTGCTGAAATACCTCATTCGAAAGTCCCCCGAAAGTGGGCCTGGGGCGTTGTCCTTGCAGACCCACGAAACCCCCTGCGATGCGCGGCCCTGACACATTCACCGAAGGTTTGTTCACGATGAGACGGCTGGACGACTTCGTTCCCGCCGACCATCCGCTGCGCCGCATCCGGGTGATGGTCAATGAGGCGCTGGCCAAGATGGACGAGTTGTTCTCTCGGATGTACGAGGCCGACATCAAGGGCGGCCGCCCGAGCATCGCGCCGGAGAAGCTGCTTCGCGCGATGCTGTTGCAGATTCTGTTCAGCATCCGCTCGGAGCGCCAGCTCATGGAGCAGACGCAATACAACATGCTGTTTCGCTGGTTCATCGGCCTGGCGATGGACGACGCGGTGTGGGTGCCGACGGTGTTCAGCAAGAACCGCCAGCGCCTGATTGAGCACGACGCGGTGGTCGCCTTCTTCAACGAAGTGCTGGAGACGGCGGAGAACAAGGATTGGTTGTCGGGAGAGCACTTCAGCGTCGATGGCACGCTGATCCAGGCCTGGGCAGGACACAAGAGCTTCGTTAGCAAGGGCGGTGACGACGATGCCGGCAGCGGCGGGGACTTCAAGGGGCAGCGACGCAGCAACGAAACGCACGAGTCGAAGACCGATCCCGATTCGAGGCTGTACCGCAAGGGCAAGACTGCCAGCGAGTTGCGCTACATGGGGCACACGCTCACCGACAACCGTCACGGCCTGGTCGTCAACGCCATGGTCACGCAGGCCGACGGCTTTGCCGAACGTGAAGCGGCCAAGGTCATGATCAGGGACGCACGTCAAGCCACCGCGAGAGCGGATACCGAGGTCACGCTTGGTGCCGACAAGGGCTATGACGCGGCCGAGTTCATCGAGGCGCTGCATCGCATGAACGTCACGCCGCATGTGGCGCAGAACAAAGCGGGGCGTCGTTCGGCGGTGGCCGACGAGATCGCCCGGAGCGAGGGCTATGCGATCTCGCAGCGCAAGCGAAAGCTCATCGAGCAGGGCTTCGGCTGGGCCAAGTTCGTCGGCCCCATCCGGCAGGTGATGGTGCGCGGCATCAAGAAAGTCGACCAGTTGTTCGTGCTGACGATGGCCGCCTACAACTTGGTGCGCATGCGGACCTTGGCAGAAGTCCGTCCGTTGGCCGCGTAGCGGGCCAGTGAGAGCCCCAAACGCGCCTCAAAACGGGGGAAACAGGGATGGCAGCGGACTTGGGACGCCGAAATCACAAGAATGCCGTCTTCAGTGCGCTGGGCGCCTTCGGCGTGCCTGGTACTTCAGCAGCCTGTTAGGTGGCTTCGCAAAGGTGTTGAAGTCGGCGATGAAATGCGGCGCAAAGGCGTTGGTCGCCTCGCGCGCGTTGATCTCGCGCAGGCGCAGCTCCTTCACCAGGCGATCCTGCAAGGTCAGGTTGGCGCGCTCCACACGGCCCTCGGCCTGGCTCGAGTTGGCGCACCAGATGTCGATTCAGCTCGAACAGCGCGCGGCCGTATTGCGTGGTGCCGCGGCCGAAGTCGGTAGAGACTTGCGTCGAGCGGAAGATACTGGCCTTGTCGCTGTGGAACGCCACCGGCTTGCCGTGCTGCTCGAGATGGGCGCGCGTGGCTTCGAAGTACGCGAAGGATGATTCGGTAGGCACGAAGTGCAGCTGCATCAATCGGCTGGTGGCGTCATCGATGAACACGAGCAGCGTGTAAAGCGTGTTACGACCCTCGAGGCGCCCTTCTGATCTGGCCGTACCTGAGAAGGCCCGAACTCAATGGAGCCGCGACCCCTTCGGCAGCCGCCTCGCCAGCCACTCGTGCACATCCGCCCGAATGTTCCTGCCCTCGAGCAGAAAGTCTTCGAAGCGGCTCGGCACGTAGGGCAGATAGACCAGCGGCATATCCGCCTCCTCCGGCGTGCGCGCAGCCTTGCGGTTGTTGCACACTCCGCAGGCGGCCACCAGGTTGGTCCATGACCAGAGCCCGCCGCGCGATTGCGGCATGACATGCTCGCACTGCAGATCCCGCTCCCGGAAAACGCCGGCGCAATAGGCGCAGGTGTGCCGGTCGCGGCGCAGCAGCTTGCTCTTGCTCAGGCCCGGTACGACGTCGAACAGGTTGATCTTCGACGCGCCGCGCAGCGCGATGATCGGCGCCACCTCGATCCGCGACTGAACGCCGCGCGCAACGTTGAAGCCGCCGCGCAGCGTCGCCAGCGGCGGCCCACCGTCCTCCCATGCCACAGACGCACTGGCGTAATGCAGCGCGGCCTGCTCCAGCGAGATCCAAGCCTGCGGCGTTCCCTGGATGTCGAGTTGCAAAACGTGTGCATTCATGTCGCCTCCTTTCGCGGCGATGGTTCCGTTGAGTCGAGACCGCCGCAGAGTACGGCGGTCAGCCCTTGACGCAGAGCACCTGCTTCAGGGCGTGCTCGATGCCGACGAGATCGGCCTGCGCCGCCATCACGACATCGATGTCCTTGTAGGCACCGGGGATCTCGTCGATCACTCCTTCGTCCTTCCGGCATTCGACCCCTTCGGTCTGGGCGGCCAGCGCCGCGAGGTCGAAGAAGCGCTTCGCGGCGCCGCGCGACATGCGCCGGCCGGCGCCGTGACTGCATGAGCAATACGAAGCCGGGTTGCCCTTGCCGCGCACGATGAAGCTCTTCGCCCCCATCGAGCCGGGGATGATGCCCAGCTGTCCCTCGCGGGCGCTCACGGCGCCTTTGCGGGTCACCCACACTTGCCGGCCAAAGTGTTCCTCGACGCTCGCATAGTTGTGATGGCAGTTGATCGCCTCCTTGGTCGATCCGATGGGACGGCCGAATGCCTCCCGCAACACGTTCATGACACGGAACAGCATCAAGTCGCGGTTGAGCGCCGCATAGTCCTGCGCCCAGCGCAATGCCTCGACATATCGGTCGAACTCGGTCGTGCCCTCGCTCAACCAAGCGAGGTCACGGTCCGGAAGCGGCACGCCGGCACGATGCGCGCTTTCCCGCGCCATGCCGATCGCCGCTTCGCCGATGGTCTTGCCGATGAAGCGCGACCCGGAGTGCAGCATCACCCAGACGACACCCACTTCATCGAGGCAAAGCTCGATGAAGTGGTTTCCGCCGCCCAGCGTTCCGAGCTGTTTCCAGATCCGGCGCGCATCGACCTGGCCCAGCACCGGCAGAATGCCCAACGCTTCGAAGCGCTTGAAAAGCACCTCCATACGATCGCGCAGCACACGGCCGTGCGGCCCCTCGTGCGTGGGATTCAGCTCGCGACCGTGGATCGCGAAGCCCACCGGGACCATGGACTCGATCGCGCCACGAATCGGCGCCAGGTTGTCCGGCAGGTCGCCGGCGACGAGGTCGGTGCGCACCGCACACATGCCGCAGCCGATGTCCACACCGACAGCCGCCGGAATGATGGCGCCGATCGTTGGAATCACGGATCCCACCGTCGCGCCCTTGCCGAAGTGCACGTCGGGCATTACCGCCACGTGGCCGGCCAAAATCGGCAGCCGCGAGAGGTTGCGGATCTGGTTGATCGCTTCGTATTCGATCTCCAGGCCATCGGTCCAGGTCTGGACGTTCCTCATGAGTTCCATGATGGTCTCCCTGTTGTGTTGATTCGTGGTGGTGCGCCCGGGAGAAGTCGAATCTCCGACCTCTGCCTTCGGAGGGCAGCGCTCTGTCCGCTGAGCTAAGGGCACGCTGGGGCGAGTGGTGCGGGCAGAGAGTTTCGAAATCTCGACCTGCCGGTTAAAAGCCGGCTGCTCTGCCGCTGAGCTATGCCCGCGTGGAATGGTCGTCGTGGGCGGACTCGAACCGCCGTCCTCTCGCTTATGAGGCGAGCGCTCGGCCCGACTGAGCTACGCGACGGTGTTGGTCTCTCCAGTCCGATTCGAACGGACAGTGCCCGAAGGCTCCAGGGTTTGAGGCTGGCGCGTCTGCCGATTCCGCCATGGAGAGGGTATGGGGTGCACGAACGGAATCGAACCGTCGTCAGCGGGACCACAACCCGCAGCTCTGCCATTGAGCTACGCGCACCATGAGACTGGTAGCCCCTGACGATTTCGAAACGTCGACCTGTCGGTTATCGACCGACTGCTCTGCCTCTGAGCTAAAGGGCTGGATTGGCTCCCCGGACACGGATCGAACGTTGACAGGTGCATGAACAGTGCGCCGCTCTGCCCAATGACCTACCGGGAAGGACTGAAGTTGCGCGGTCGATCGCCGTCACCACTCGCCGAGTTCTCGCACACGCTGATCGAGGTCCATGCGTTGGAGACGCTCGCGTGCGCGCAGATCCGCCGCGTGCCGGCGGCCGGCGAAGGTGGCAAGGCGCTGCACCACGGCGAGCATCACCGGGTTGCGCGGCTTGGCTGGCCGCACGACGATCGTGCGGATCGGGGTGGTACGTCTGCGCATGGTGGCTCCTGTGGTTGATGGTGATACGTGGTGCTGGTGCCCCGTGAGAGATTCAAACTCCCGACCCACGAGGTAGGAGCTCGCTGCTCTGTTCGCTGAGCTAACGGGGTGTCGATGGTGGAGGCGCGGCCCGGAGTCGAACCGGGCTGGACGGATTTGCAATCCGTTGCACGGCCGCTTTGCTACCGCGCCGAGAAAAATGTGGTTCGGCCAGGCCCGCACGGACCGACGGGTGGATCGTCTTCGAGTCGAACGAAGTATTCCGGAGGAGGCGGATTTACAGTCCGCTGCAGTCGCCGGTGCTGCTCACGATCCGTGAAAGGTGGTCCCACGTGCACGACTCGAACGTGCAACCCCCTGCTTCGTAGGCAGGCGCTCTGGTCCATTGAGCTAACGCGGGAAGGAGAGAAAAAGGGGTGGTGCCGCAAGAAGGGATCGAACCTTCGACGCCCGGACTTTCAATCCGACGCTCTACCGACTGAGCTATCGCGGCGGCATGAGATGGCGTTCCGCAGGGGAGTCGAACCCCTGGCTTCCTCCTGGACAGGGAGGCACTCTGGCCACTGAGTTAGCGGAACAAACTGGCAAGGGAGGCCGGATTCGAACCGGCGAAATCCTGGCTCAGAACCAGGCGGCTTGGACCGCTCGCACCACTCCCCAACAAATAGCTTCCGGTGACGGGTTCCGGCGCCGCCCAATCGTTGCGGCCGGTTTCCGCGGGAGGGCCATCTGCATGGCCCGGTCCCGCTCGGGTATGGTCCGTGTAGCAGGTCTCGAACCTGCGACCTCATGCTCCCAAAGCACGCGCGCTACCAACTGCGCCACACACGGAAAAAAGCTGACTGGCCGACCCTCAAGGATTTGAAGGGCCTGAAGATGGCGTCTCGTGCGGGGGTCGAACCCGCGATCTTCGGGATGAAAGCCCGATGTCCTTGGCCACTAGACGAACGAGACGAAAGGTTGGCGCGCGCGGAAGGAGTCGAACCCTCAACCGCTGGTTTTGGAGACCAGTGCTCTGCCAGTTGAGCTACACACGCATGAACAAGCATGAATGGTCTGAGTGGCAGGATTTGAACCTGCAGCCTCCTGCTTCCAAGGCAGGCCGTCTACCAGATTGACACTACACCCAGAGAAAAGTGAAAAGTGGTGCCCCAGGGGAGATTTGAACTCCCAGAATTCCGCTTCTAAGGCGGACACGTATGCCAGTTCCGTCACCGGGGCCTGAAAACGTCCATTTCGGTTGTGACCTCACGCGATGGGCCGCGCTTCGAGCGCGCTGCCCCGTCGACATCGCTGCACAGGGGTGGTCCACGTCCCTGCACATCCCACCAGACCGTCCACGCGGCTGATCCCTGGTGGTGTGGTGAAGACACACCCGAAATGGAGCGGACACCGGGGTTCGAACCCGGGACTTCGACCTTGGGAAGGTCGCGCTCTACCGACTGAGCCATGTCCGCACGATGCGAGGCTTCGGTCCGTTCCAGTGGTCGGCCGTGCCTCGCAGCAAATTGTTAAGGAGCACCCACCGGGTTGAGCCGCGGTGCCATGCAGCGCGATCACTACAAGGGCAGTCCATGGCGATGCATGGCGCTGCGAGGTTGCGAGCGGCATGCCGCTCAAGTTGAAAACAAAAAGGCCCGGAACCTTGCGGTGTCCGGGCCTCTTCTTTGAGAGCGCTTGGGAGATGCGCGCTTACGCGCTACCTCCGCCCGGTGGCACCTGATCCTCATATGCTCCAGCCCACAAGTTCGCTTGCGTGGCGTGCATGGGGTTCGGGCGCTGATGGAGCTTCGACGGCAGCATGCCGAGGTCGCCGCAAAACGAGACGCGCACGAACGCCCGGCCCGATGCGGGTCGAATGTTGGTGAGGGTCAGTCTGGCTTTCACGATGGTTCCTGCTTGCGTGGTGTGATCGAAGAAGTAGTAAGTAGATTCATGCGGCCAAGACCGCGAATGAAGTGAACTGTAAATAGTCTTTACTGCTGCGTCAACACCTCGGACAATCTTTTTTTCTGTCGTTGTTTTTGAACAGTGCCCAATCTCACAGTCACACGTCGCCGCAATGCGCTCATGCTTCATCGGCGCTTTCTTGAAGAGGCCATCGCTGCCGGCCTTCCGGCCAAGGGACTTGATCAAGCCTTCGCACAGAAGATCGAGGTGTCGCCCAGCATGTGGAGCCAGATCAAGAGTTCACGCCCCATCGGCGACACGCTCGCCAGGCAGATCGAGCGGCACTGCGAGGTCGAGATCGGATGGCTTGACAGGGCGGATCTGGCCGCCGACATACCCGACCCCGCGGAAGAGCGATTCGTCGCGGCGGCGAGGCAGGCGTGGCGCGGCGCCAATGCGAGAGGGAAGAGGGATCTGAGTCGGCTGCTGCAAGGGATGGCGAGAAGCGGGTGATTCACGCCTGCGTCCGGTTCGTTGTGGACCAGCAACCTGGGCTTGGTGAAGGGCCCCGGCTTTTCCTCGCGCCTGCCTTCAACATGCGCACGAGGCGGGTTGCGTCATCAGTTCGCAGGCCTGCACGAACAACGCGGGGGCAGCCACGCCGAGCGGCGTGGCGTCGAAGACGATCCAACCCTCGCGCCATGCGGACAGGGGAGCCGGCGTTGACCTGCCGCCCTGGTTCGGGTATCCCGTCGCGCAAGGTCAGTGCCTCGCCCGCGTGCAAGTCGATCTCGCTCACCCTAGCCAGACCGGCAGCGCAATGTACCTGGCCCGGGATTTTCTTTCTGATGGTTCGCCACCAGCATTCGGCGCTGTTGCGCATTGGTCCGGAACTGAATGTTGCCAGCGGGGCCTGCTGCCCTCTTCCCCACCTGTCTCGTCTTATTGCGATGTTTCGCACCCTGCTCAAGTCCAAGATCCACCGCGTCACTGTCACCGAGCGAACTGCACTACGAAGGCTCCTGCGCCCGAGTCATATTCGAGATGCGATAGAGGCTCGCAATCGAGACTTGGACGGTCTCTAGATTGATCCCGTGCAGGTCCGATGGTGGTGGCCTGAGGGGCGCGCTCATCCGATTCGGAGAGCCGTGGCTGCGTTCGGCACTCACGGCCTAAATACCCACAGATAGGCCAACACGACGGCAGCAAGCCACAAAGTGGCGACGATCATCAGCGCCATGGGACGCCAGCCCAGCTTCACCAGTTCCCCCAATGAGGTTTTGATGCCCAGTGCCGAAATGGCGACCACCAGACAGGTGCGCGAGACCTGACCTAACACGTCAGTGACCTCTGGCGTAACGAAGCCTGTACTGTTGACCAGCACCAGGGCGACGAAGCCCACTAAAAAAAATGGCAGTAGCGGCGCCCGCCGGCCCGCGCCTGCTGCTGTGTACCCACTGCTGCGCCGCCAGTAGAAGGCCAGTGCGGCCACGACTGGCACCAGCAGCGTGACGCGGACCAGCTTGACGATCAATGCGACGTCTCCGGTGGGATGCGACAGCATCAGCCCCGCGCCCACCACTTGTGCAACGTCATGGATGGTGCCGCCCAGAAAAATGCCAGCGCTGGTGTCGCTGAACCCGAGCTGCTGGGCCAGCAGCGGATAGACAACCATGGCGAGGGTGGACAGCCCTGTGACGCCCACCACGGCCACCAAGGTGTGGCGCTCGCCATCTTGCGACTTTGGCATCACCGCCGACACGGCAAGCGCGGCCGACGCGCCGCAGATGGACACGGCCGCGCCACACAGCAGGCCGAAGTCTGTCCGCAAGCCCAGCCGTCTCGCCAGCCAGGCGCCCAGCACGATCGTGCTGGCAATGCTTAAAACGGCCAGCGCCAGCGGTCCGGCGCCCAGTTGTCCGATCTGCGACAGCGTGATGCGCGCGCCCAGCAGGGCCACGCCGATGCGCAGCAGCGATTTGGCGCAGAACTCGATGCCGGGGCGGCAGCGTTCGTCCTCATGCAGGAAGTGGAAGGCCAGTCCGAGCAGCAACGCGTAGAGCAGTTGCGGCCCACCGTAATGCTCGGAGAGGAAGGTGGCGCCCAGCATGATTAGCAGCGGCGCGGCTACGCCGGGCCACAGGCTTCGGGTCCCGGCAATCCAGGGGTGCGTGAGGGCGCGGACGCCAGACATGCTGATCACCGCTGTCGAAGCTTCAGGAGGCCAGTGTGGCAAATCCCTGCGCCAGGTCGGCAATCAGGTCAGCCGGATCTTCCAGCCCGACATGGAGCCGGATCACCTGTCCGCAGCCAGACCAGTCAGCCACACTGCGGGCGCGATTCATGTCTGCGAGCGCGACCAGGCTTTCATAGCCGCCCCAGGACGCGCCAATGCCGAACAACACGAGACTGTCGATAAGTCGTTCGGCCGCATCACGACGGTAGTCCGGCTGAAGTTCGAAAGAAACCAGGCCGTTGCTTCCCTTGCAATCCCGCTGCCACAGTGCGTGGCCCGGATCGCCGGCAAGGGCCGGGCAGAACACCCTGCCAACTTCGCTACGCGATTGCAGCCAGTGCGCCACCTGCAGACCGTGGTTTTCATGCATGGCCAGGCGGGCGGCCAGACTACGCGCGCCTCGCAGCACCAGCCAGGCATCGTCAGGACTCACGGTCATTCCAAACGCATCACAGCATTCCGCCACTGGCTGCCAGGCCTGGCGCGTGGTAGCCACTGTGCCCATCATCACGTCAGAGTGGCCCGACAGGTATTTTGTGGCAGCCATGATGGACACGTCCGCGCCCAAGGCCAGCGGCCGGTACTGGCAGCCCGAGCCCCAGGTGTTGTCTGCCACCAGCAACGCGCCGCGTGCCTTCGCCAGCGCGGCCAGGCGAGGCAGGTCACACATTTCGTAGACCAGCGATCCCGGGCATTCGACGTAGATCATTCGCGTACCAGCCTCGAACTTCTCTTCGACATCGCTGCCGTCGGCCGCGAAAAAAGTGCAGCGGATGTTGTACCGCGCGAGAAAGGAGTCGGCCAGATTGCGAGCCGGCTCGTAGACGCTGTCCGACATGAGGACATGATCACCGGGCTTGAGGTAGGACAGCAGCGTCATGGCGATGGCCGCCAGACCGGTAGGGAACAGGCGCGCGCGCCAGCCGCCTTCCAACTCGCAGACCAGGTCTTCGAGCGCGAACACCGTAGGCGTGCCGCGGGCCCCATAGGTGAACAAGCGCTCGCCGTCGCGCCTGATGCGCAACTCCTGTTGCTGCGCCACGCTTTCAAACAGCACGGTGCTGGCCCGCACCAGCGGTGGGTTCACAGGACGCCCACCGTCGTACTGCGGCTGCTTGCCGGCGTGGACCAGCCGGGTCAACGTAGAGCTTGCGCTCCCTGGGTTTGAAAGAAATGGCTTGCTCATGCAGGTGCTAGTCCAGACGGGCGCCCGAGAGCTTCACGACGCGCGACCAGCGGGCAATGTCATCCTTCAGCTGTGCGGCAAAGGCGGCGGAACTGCTGGCAACCACGGCGCTGCCGCCGTCGGTGATCAGCTTGGTGACTTCGGGCGTGTTGAGTGCTCGAACGATGCTCCTGTTCAGATAGGCAACGCGATCGGGCGGCGTGCCGGCCGGAGCAAAGAAGCCGTACCAGTCTTCAAAGGTCGTGTTGCGGTAGCCCAGCTCTTCCAGCGTGGGCACCTTCTCGAACACACCGATGCGGCGCGGACTGGTCACCGCCAAGGCGCGCATCTTGCCGCTTTGGATGGAGCCGGCCACCGATGCGGTGGAGGTAATGAGCAGGTCCACCTGGCCACCCAACAGGTCGGTCATCGCCGGGGCTGCGCCCTTGTACGGAACATGGGTCATGGTCATCCCGCTGTCCTTTTCCAGCACCACGCCCACCAGGTGCGAGAGCGTGCCATTGCCAGGCGTGGCATAGGTGACGCGACCGGGTTGCGCCTTTATTTTTTCGACCAGATCGGCAATGGTTTTGAGCGGTGAGTTGCTGGCCACGACCAGCACCAACGGCGCGGCATTGATCTGGGTGATGGGCACAAAGTTCTTCAACGGATCGAAGCCCGGCGCGGCATAGAGCGAGGGATTCACGGCCATCAGCGACACCTGTCCCGTAAGAACCGTGTAGCCGTCGGGTTTGGCCTCGGCCACAGCCTTCGCGCCGATGTTGCCGCCGGCGCCCGCGCGGTTGTCCACCACAGCGGACTGGCCAATGATCTCCGGGAGGCGACTGGTCACGAAACGCGTGCTGGCGTCATTGCCGCCGCCAGGCGGAAACGGGGAGACGAACTTGATCGGCTGGTTCGGAAACTCGCCCACCTGCGGCATGGGCTGGGCTGATGCGCCCTGCAGGGCACACAGGCTCCAGCAGAGCGAGGCGGCGGTGAGTTTGATCTTGGCAAGCATGGCGGTCTCCCGTGAAGTGAAGGGCAGTTGACTCAGGCGATCAAGCGGAAGGTGAGGACGGGTGCGGCGGCAGAGCGGGCGGCAAACGGAACGCGCTCAGTTCCAGCGCGTCCAGTTGGCCCACCAGGTTGACCTCCCAGGCGAGGTACTGGCGCGCCGCCTCCTTGTTGCCGTTGTGCCGGTCGTGGACGAAGAACAAGAAATCGATGCAATCGCTGTCGGGAAGCGCGCCGTCACCGGCTCGCAGTGGCAGCCCCGCTGCTTGCCAACTCGCCGTGCCGCCTTCGAGCAGGCTGGCGTGCAGGCCGAGCTCCGCAAGGTCAATGGCCGCGCAGCCCGCTACCGCGGGATCGTCCGCAATCAGCACCACCGGCCGCTGCTCGCCAGCCAAGGCGGCGGTCAGGCGCGGACGGATCGACCAACGCGTGCCTGCAATGTGCCCCTTGCGAAACTGCATGCTGGGCCGCAAGTCGATGGCGGCCACGCCGCGCCCGGCCAGACCCGCAGCCAAAGCCTTCGGGCTGATAGACGGCAGCGGCGGCAACGGCGCAATCTCGGCCGGAGGGAGCGCGAGTCCGCTATCCAGGCCCTGGTCCAGCACGCTGGCGTCATGACCCATCTGGCGCAACCAGCTCGCCACCGTACGGGCACGAATACCGTCCGAATCGAACACCACCAGCCGGGCATGGCGCACACCCAGGTACTGGTCGTTGGCCTGCATCAGTTGGCCGCCCGGCGTGTGCTGGGCGCCGGGCAGGCTGCCCTTGGCGAATTCTTCGGGCGTGCGCACGTCGCACAAAAACAAGGTGCGCTGCGGATCGACCGCCCATGTGCGCACGGTGTCCGCGGTGACTGTAGGCACTTCGAAGCGCCGGGCCAATGCACTGGCCGCTGCCTGCATGGCGCTTTTTGCGGCGGGTTCGTCCGCATTGCCGTAGCGGCGGCTTCCCCCATGCTCCAACGCCAGGTCGGCCAAGTGCCAACCTTGCGTGCCGTTCTCCAGCGCGAACACCGGGTTGGGCAAACCCAGATTGATCAGCGTCTGCGCGCCGATGATGCTGCGCGTGCGCCCTGCGCAGTTGATCACGATGCGGGTCTTCTCGCTCGGAACGAGGCTGCGGATGCGCAGGGCCAGCTCGCCGTTGGGGCAATTGATGGCCGTCGGGATGTTCATCTTCTGGAACTCGGTGAACGGCCGTCCGTCGAGCACCACGACGTCTTCCTTGCGCTCCAGCATCGCCGCCAGATCATTCGCGCCGACATGTGGCGTGCGATAGACCTGCTCGGCCAATTCACCAAAGGTCTTGGATGGAACATTGACGCCGGCAAACAGCGGAAAGCCCGCAGCCTGCCAGCCCGCCGTGCCGCCACGGAGCACATGGACATCGGTGTAACCCAGCGCTACCAGGCGCTGCGCAGCTGTCAACGCAACGCCATCTCCGCCATCTCCGCCATCGTGAACGACAAGGCGCACACTTTTGCGCGGCGCCAGGCGAGGAGCCTCGATCTCCAGCCGGCTATAAGGCAGGGAGATGCCGTAAAACAGGTGAGCTTGGCCATACTGGCCGTGCTCGCGCACATCGAACAGCGCTATCTCGCGCCCGTCGTGCAGCCAGGCCTTGAGCGTGGCCGCTTCTACCCAGGATGTCATTGCAACTGCGAGGGTTGGCGCGTGGTCGGGCGCGTTCATGAGCGTCGGGTCGGCACGCCGATGGACATGGTCTCGCAGGTGCCTTTTTCCATGTCGTAGGCGGTCCGCGCGTTCAGCGTCTCCAGCGCGCGGCCATACATGTGCAGGTGGCGGATGACCTGGCCGACCGGGATCTCCACGGAGTGGATGTCATCGGGCATCAACGCGATGCCGGTGCCGGGTTCTACCGTCATGGAGCCGGTCTGCATGAGTTGAGCCTTGCCCGGCGCCGAGCCATCGTCCTGGCGCTCATAGAGGCGGTTGACCTCGGTCCCTTCCACCGCGCTGATACAGGCCCAGGTGGTGTGGTTGTGGGGCACGATCCGCTTGCCTGGGCGCATGACATTCAGGTAGAGCGCGAAGCTCTGATCAGCGTCTTCGGCAATCAGGTAGCGAGCCTGCAGTTCGCCGCCTTGGGGCGCGGCGAACTCACTGGCGCTCCACAACTCTTTGCGCGCCGCGAGCTGGTTGAGGGCAACCAGCACCGCGGCCAGAGACTCGCGCGTGGGTTCGCCATTGCCAACAGAATCTTTAATGTTTCGAATGCTGTCCGCAACCGCTTGTTTGCGCTGCTCTGCTACGCTCATGAAGGTTTCCTAAGTGAAATAAGGCCTGACTGGACTTACTTTAGGCAAACCAGTTACGCCCAACAAGCGAGAAGCCAAAGGAAATGCATTAGACTTATTAATATATGGACACCCTGGATCTGGAATTGCTCAGGGCCTTGGTGGCCATTGACGAGCAAGATAGCTTCGCCGCCGCCGCTGTGCGCCTGTCCAAAACGCAATCCGCGGTGACGCAGCAAATGCAGCGGCTGGAGGACCAGATCGGCCGCCCGCTGTTTGAAAAGCACGGACGCCACAAACGCCTCACGCCACATGGACAAAAGCTGCTGGAATATGCGCGGCACCTATTGACCATCAATGACGAGGCTCTGCGCAGCTTGCAGCAGGGCCACCTCGAAGGCGTGCTGCGCATAGGTGCACCGCACGACGTGGCCGACACCATGCTGCCACCGCTACTGGCACAGGTGGCGCGCGCTTCACCGCTGCTGCAGTTGGACATTCAAGTGGGCCGAAGCCCCTTCCTCATGGAGTCGCTCAAGCGCGGAGAGATCGACATGACGATCTCCAACCGCCACGACGCCACGCTGGAGGGCGTGGTGTTGCGCACATCGCCAACCGTGTGGCTGTGTTCGGCCAACTATGTGCATGACCGCGTCAAGCCGCTGCCGCTGATCCTGGTGGAAGGACCCAGCGTGTTCCACAAGATGGCACGTGAGGCGCTGGACGCCGCCGGGATCCGCTGGACGGCCAGCTACACCGCCTCGAGCTTGATAGGTATTAAGGCTGCTCTGCGTGCCGGCTTGGGCGTGACTGCGCGCGGTGTCGAGCTGGTGGGTGCGGACCTGCGCGTGCTGGGCGAAAATGACGGTCTACCCCGCCTTCCCGACTTGGCCTACCACTTGTTCATCCGCAAGAACGTCATCAGTCCGCGTACCCGCAAGGTGTTTGACATGCTCAAGGCGAACTTGGGGTTGATCGGCAGTGCGGCACTTTGAGAAGGTTGCGAATTTTTCTCCGACACCGCAGGAACAATGACTCGCTGGTGCTAGCTGATGACAAGAACGGCGAATGGACGCCGCATGACCTCTCGGGGTCGCGCGCCTTGTCGGCGTTCTTCGTCGAGCTGGGCGCACCGATGATGGTGGCGTCCACGATGGTGCCCGTGCCCACCTTCAGGCCCCGGGCCTGCAGCACCTGGCCGACCGTGGCAAACAGCCGCTCGCCCAGTTGATGCTTCTCCAGCAGACGACGAAACTTCAGCACGTCGTGCCGTCGGGCACGCGCTCTCGGCCCAGATCAATGCCCACGAAGCCGCGCAGTGCCGTGCTGTCCAGCAGCGCCTCTTCACAAGCCTCATCGGCCAGGTTGAACCAGTGCTGCACGAAGTACATCCGCAGCATGCGCTCCAGGCCCACTGGCGGGCGGCCGTTGCCGGCCTTCGGGTAGTGCGGTTCGATCGCCTCGCACAGTGCGTGCCAGGGAACGATCTCGTTCATCGTCGCAAGGAACACATCGCGCTTGGTTGCTCGGCGGTACTGTTCGAATCCGGCGCCTTGATCGGCTGCTGCGGCAAGGGTTTGTTGCTTCATCCAGCTACAACGCAACGACGCAAGGGTGGTGGGCTTTTTTTAATTCCGAAGCTACGGGCCTGGGGATCGCCGAGTCGATTGAATCTGCATCAAGATGGGGTCGATTTTGGGGAAGGCGGCCGGCAGCGCAGCGCGCGCTCGGCCTCCCCTTGCATGCCGCCAATCCGTGTGTATACTGAACTGCATGGTTCAGTATAGCCGGGCCCGCTTCGATGCCTCGTTCGCCGCGTTCTCGGACGCCACCCGACGCGGCGTTCTGGAGCAGCTCGGAGGTGCAGACGCTTCAATCACGGACCTTGCCGAGAAGTTCCACATGACCCTCACGGGCATGAAGAAGCATGTCGGCGTCTTGGAGCAGGCGGGGCTCGTCACCACGGAGAAGGTCGGGCGCGTGCGGACCTGCAAGCTCGGCCTGCGCCGACTTGAGGAAGAGGCGGCATGGATCGAGAGGTACCACCAGCTCTGGGACGCCCGCTTCGACGAGCTGGACAAGGTTGTCGAGGAATTGAAACGGAAGGAGAAGGTCGATGGACGCAAGAAGAGAGAGTGAGCCTACCCTCATGAAGAACCGCACGACAGTGGAACGGAAATCCGAGCGTGAGCTAGTCGTTACGCGAACCTTCAACGGCCCGGCGCGCATCGTGTTCGAGGCGTGGACCAAGCCCGAGCTGCTCAAGCGGTGGTGGGCACCGAAGTCGACAGGCGTGTCCCTGCTTTCCTGCGAGGCGGATGTTCGTGTCGGGGGCAGGTACCGTTTCGAGTTCGGCCACGAAGCCTCAAAGCCTATGGCGTTCTTCGGTAGGTATATCGAAGTGACACCGCACTCGCGCCTCGTCTGGACCAATGACGAAAGTGACGATGGTGCCGTCACCACGGTGACCTTCGAGGAAAAAGGTGGCAAGACGCTGCTGGTCTTGCATGAACTCTATCCCTCGAAGGATGCTCTCGACGGTGCCATCGTCGGGATGGAGGGCGGGATGCCCGAGCAGTTCGAGCAATTGGACGAGCTTCTCGTCACCTTGAGCGCGAGCGCGGGACGGTCATGAAGTCGTCGATCTCGCGGTGGGCCGCTTGGCTCACCGCCGGCGGTGGGACCGTGTTTGACGGTCCGCGCGGAGTGCCGGGCGGCGGGTTGAGCCATCGCAAGCTGGTGCATGACAGCTATCAATGTCCCAAGTGGTTGGAATATGAGTGCGTCCACAATGGGCGCCCAGCGCCCCTGCGCGGGCACCCATGGCGCCCAATCGCCTCGAAATCGCTCCTCTCCGGCCCTCAATCCCGCAATGCGCAAACCCCTCGCCGATGAACCAATCAAATCGGCGGCTTTTTCAGCGTTGCCTTAGACAGGAGCCGCGGAGCCGCGGCAATTGGGCCGCAGCGACGCCACCACGGGTATACCTGGCAGCGTGAAGCCCACTCGGCCGCGGCGCAGTCGCTGCGTGTCCGACAGCCTGGTGCGCAGTGAGCGTTTTCAGACTCAATGCGCGGGGGGGCCGAGCCGTTGCAGCATAGCTACGTCAATAGCATTCGTTTCGGCCAAGGGCGTACGCGAGATCGGGGCGAAGACGCAATCGAATACCGCCCCCCCAAGTCCTTCTGCCGCCAACGCGTGTTCACAACCGGTCCACGGGAATCTTCAGATAGGCGGTGCCGTTGGCATCCGAAGGCGGCATGCGGCCGCCGCGCATGTTGACCTGCACCGACGGCAGCATCAGCGTCGGCAAAGCCAGCGTGGCGTCGCGAGCTTGGCGGCGCGCAACGAATACCGCCTCGAGTACGCCGTCGCGCACATGGATGTTGTCAGCGCGCTGTTGTGCGACAGAGGTGATGCAGGTTGCCTCGCGGTGCGCGGGCGGGTAGTCGTGGCAAAGGTAGAGCACTGTCTTCAGCGGCAGCGTCAATAGGCGGCGGATCGAACGGAACAAGGTGGGCGCGTCGCCGCCTGGGAAATCGCAGCGGGCCGTGCCCACGTCGGGCATGAACAAGGTGTCGCCCACAAAGACGGCATCCGGGCCGCCCCCGGGATCCGAGATGCGATACGCCACGTCAGCTGGCGTATGACCAGGCACATGCATCGCCTGAGCCTGCAGTCGGCCGATGGAGAAGACCTCGCCATCGGCGAACAGCCGGTTGAACTGCGAGCCGTCCACAGCCATGTCGTCGGCGTTGAAGACACCGCGGAATTCACGTTGCACCTCGGTGATGCCCGCGCCGATCGCCAGCGCGCCGCCGAAGCGCCGCTGCAGCCAGGGCGCGCCGGACAGGTGATCCGCATGGGCATGCGTCTCAAGGAGCCACTGCACCCGCAGGCCGTGCGCATCGATGTGCGCGGCAACGGTCTCGACCGGACGCGAATGGGTGCGACCGGAATTCTGGTCGAAGCCCAGCACCGGGTCGACGACGGCACAGACGCCAGCGCCGTCGTCGACCACATGGGAAAACGTGGCGGTGGACGTATCGAAGAAGGATTGAATGGAGAGGCTCATGGAAGTCTCAGCAAGAAGCAGTATTTTATATAATGATATCTATTTCATTCAATAAAATATGGTGATCGCCGTGACCACAGCTTCCGCCAACGCGGCCCTGCCCGAATCCACTCTGGTGGCGCACCTGTTCGATCAGGCGGCGCAGCCGTTGCGGGCAGTTGCGCGCGCGCGACTGGCGCAGGCACTGCTGGACTGGTTCACCGCCGGCTGGTCGGCTCGGGACTTGCCGGCCGCCGCGACGCTGCGCGGCCTGGGACAGACGCTGATGCCCGGCGCGGGCCAAGCGGCGCTGTTCGGAACCAACGCCGCGTGCGCGACACCGCTGGCCGCTGGCTTCGTCAACGCCGGCATCACGCACCTTCGCGAAATCGACGACGCCCACCGTGCGGCGATGCTGCATCCGGGCGTGGTCGCCATCACGCCTGTGCTGGCGCTGGCGTCTTCCCTCAGGCTGACGCGCGAACGCGCCGCACGGGCCATCGTGGCCGGTTACGAAGTCGCACTGCGTTTGGGCGAGGCCTTGGGCGCGCGCCACGCAGGCCTGTTTCACGCGACCGCCACGGCCGGCACCGTCGGCGCAGCCGCTGCGGCCGGCATGGCGATGGGACTGGATGCTCCACGGCTGCACCATGCGCTGGGCATCGCCGCCACGCAGGCGGCCGGCCTCTGGCAACTGGTGGACGACGATGCGCACGAATCCAAGTCGCTGCACCCCGCGTTCGCCGTGCGTAACGGCATGACGGCAGCATACGCCGCTCAGGTCGGCCTGCCGGGCGCGCGAGCCTTCTTTACCGGGCGGCGCGGCATGTACGCCGCGCTCGCGGGCGAAGGGCCATTGGCCTCAGTGGATGGGGGGCTGGACGCGCCCGAGCGGCTGCATACAGCCAGCATCAAGGCCTGGCCGGCATGCGCGATGCTTTTCACGCCGCTCGACGCCACGCGCGCGCTCATCGAGGAGCACGCCATCAGCGCCGCCGACGTGCAGTCGATGAAGATCGAGATCTTCCCGCACGCGCTCAAGATCGCTGGTGTGCAGTGGCCCGTCAAGCCGGCCGAGGCTAGCTTCTGCCTGCGCTACGTGCTGGCGGTGCTGCTGCAAAAAGGCGCGCTCGGCATCGCCGACACCGAGGCGCCCGACATCGACAACCCGACGCTGCGTGCGCTAGCCGCGCGCATGTGGGTGCTGCCGAAGGACGAGTTCCAAGAGGCCTTTCCACAGCGCCGCCCAAGCCGGGTGACCATCACGCTGCACGATGGAAGGCAGCTCGCGGCCTACCGTGAACTGCGCCGCGGCGATCCCGAAGACCCCTACACGTGGGCCGGCCTGCAGCAACGCATGCGCATCTTCGTGCCCGCGATGAACGATGCGCAGGCCGCCGCGCTGGGGGCTTGGTGCGAGAGGTTCACGGATGCAGCGCAGGACGCAGCGCCCTTCGCGCCGGCCAGCGCGCTGTTCGGCGCAACCTAGCGTCTGCCGCTTCATGCCTGGAAGGCGAAACCGGCACAACGGCTGACCCGTCGGGGCATGCGCGCCCCGCCCGCTGCGGCTAGCGGTGCCAGTCCCGGGGCGGACGGCTGCTGAAGCCCTGCTGCACCAAGGCTTGTTGCGCGATCTGCACGGCCTTGCGCTGGGCCGCCGCGCTCTGCCGTTGCGCGATACCGATCACGACCAGCGCGCCCTGGAAGACTCCATCGCTGTCGAACACCGGCACGGCCACCGACGCGATCTGCGGCACGCGTTCCTCGCGAGTGATGGCAAAGCCGTCGCGCGCTATGGCCGCCGCCTGGGGCGTGCTGCCACCCGTGAAATAGCGCAGCACATGCGACGACGAGCCGCCAGCCGAAAGCTTGAGCCGCGCGCCCACTTCCACATGGTGGCGCACCTCGTTGCTGCTGTTCTCGCGGTAGAGGCAGACGCGTTCATCGCCATCGCGCACGTAGAAGGCCACCGTCTCGCCTGTCTGCCGCATCACCTCCTGCAGGACCGGCTGCAGCCGTGTCCCGATATCGAAGGTGCGCCGGTAAAGCATGCCCATGTGCAGCAGCGCCGGGCCGGGCGCGTAGGCGCCGTCGTCGAAGCGGTGGACCATGCGGGCTCGCACCAGCACACCGAGCAGCCGCAGCAGCGTGGCCTTGTCCAGGCCCGTGCATTCGGCCAGCTCGCGCAGTTTCAGGCGCAACCGGTCCTCGGTGAAGCATTCGAGGATCGACAGGCCGCGCTCGAGCACGCCGGAGGGCGGCTGCGGCGCACTGGCCTCCACCTCGGATGCCGGCGCTTTCGCGAGCGAGGCGACGTTCGATGCACGCCGTGCCGTCTTGCGAGCCGGGCTCAGGTCCGATGTCTTTTTCGAAGGTGGGGTGGATCTCATGGGTGCAGATTGTGTTCGATCGTCGCATCGGTGCGGGCACGGTTGACAGTGCCGGGCACGCTCACTAGAATTTTGTTTATTGAACTATATTTCAATCAATGAAATACTTCAAATCATAGATGAGCCATCCCTGCACGATGGAGCAGGGCCGCCCTGCTCCATCGTGCAGGGTTGCCGAGAAGCGTTTTTAGAGACGGAGACATCGGGTGTTTTTCTCGCGCCAGGACGATCGGCGCGTAGAGGCACCCGCCTTCTGCATGACCGCGACCATCGCCATTCCCGCCGCCCCTGTCACCGACACGCTGGCCGAGACGCTGTCCGATATCGTGGGCGCCGCCCACGTGTTGACGGCCGCCACCGACATGGCCCGCTACGAGGCCGAGTGGCGCCGCACCTACCCCGGCGCCGCACGCGCCGTGGTGCGGCCGGCCAGCACCGACGAGGTGTCGCGCGTGGTCGCGGCCTGCGCGGCCGCGGGCGTGTCCATCGTGCCGCAGGGCGGCAACACCGGCCTCGTCGGTGGCTCTACGCCCGACGATTCGAGGACCGAGGTGGTGCTGAGCCTCGAGCGCATGCGCGCCGTTCGCCGCGCGGATCCGCTGGACAACACGCTCACGGTCGAGGCCGGCTGCACCGTGCTCGAGGCGCAGGCGGCGGCCGAGGCGGCGGGCCGCCTGTTCCCGCTCTCTCTGGCATCCGAAGGCAGTGCCACGGTGGGCGGCGTGGTCTCCACCAACGCGGGCGGCGAGCAGGTCCTGCGCTACGGCAACACGCGCGAGCTGGTGCTGGGCCTGGAAGTGGTGCTGGCCGATGCCCGCGTGCTCGATCTGCTGGGTGCGCTGCGCAAGGACAACACGGGCTACGACCTGAAGCAGCTCTTCATCGGCGGCGAAGGCACGCTGGGCATCGTGACCGCCGTCACCTTCAAGCTCTTTTCGCGGCCGCGCCAGGTGGTCACGGCCTGGGTCGCGGTGCGCGACCCGCAGGCCGCGGTGGTGCTGCTGTCGCGACTGACCGATGCGGTGGGCGAGCGCGTGACCGCGTTCGAGCTGATCGGCGAAGGCCCGCTGGGCCTGGTGCTCCGGCACGCCACGGCAGGCATGCGCGCACCGCTTGGCGGCGTGACGCCGTGGTCGGTCCTGCTCGACGTGTCCGAAGTCTCCGCGAGCCTGGACCTGCAGCCAGCGGTGGAGGACGTGCTGGGTGCCGTAATGCATGACGGGCTGGTGCTGGATGCCGCGCTCGCCGCCTCCGACAGCCAGGCCCATGCCTTCTGGGCGCTGCGCGAGCACGTCCCCGAGGCCCAGCGGCTGGAAGGCCCGTCGATCAAGCACGACATCTCCGTGGCCATCTCGCGCATTCCCGATTTCATCGCCGAGGCCGGCGCGGCGCTGCAGCAGCTGATGCCCGGCATTCGCATCGTCTGCTTCGGCCACGTGGGCGACGGCAACCTGCACTACAACCAGAGCAAGCCTGCCGGCATGGCCGATGCCGATTTCCGTTCGCACGAGGAGGCGGTGCACGGCGTCGTGCATGCCACCGCTGCGCGGCTGGGCGGCTCCATCTCCGCGGAGCACGGCATCGGGCGGCAAAAGCAAGCGGCCTTCATGCACTACAAGAGCCCGGTCGCGCTGGCCGCGATGGCGCAAATCAAACGTGCGCTGGACCCGGCCAACACCTTCAACCCAGGCCGCATGCTGCCGCGCGCGTTGCTGGACTCCCTCACCTCTCGCTAATACCCACAGGACTTCCATGCCCGTTTCCGTCTTCGACATGCAATCGCTTCAGCACCTTTGGGGCACCGATGAACTGCGCACCATCTTCGGCGAGGAGAACCGCATCCAGAAGTGGCTCGACTTCGAAGCCGCGCTGGCGTCCGCACAGGCCGAGCTGGGCATCATCCCGGCAGCCGCCGCGAAGGAGATCGCGAGCAAGGCCAAGGTCGAGAACATCGACATCGCCGCGATGTCGGCCGAGATCCGCCGCATCAAGCATTCACTGGTACCAGCACTCAAGCAATTGCAGGCCGCCTGCTCCAGGGAGAACGGCGAATGGGTGCACTACGGCGCCACCACACAGGACGTGGTCGATACCGGCGTGGCACTGCAGCTCAAGGAATTCCACGCCGTGGCGATGCGCGACCTGCAGGCCGTGGGCAAGGAACTCAGCCGCCTGGCCGTGGCCCACCGCGACACGCCCATGGCGGGCCGCACGCACGGCGTGCAGGCGCTGCCGATCACCTTTGGCCACAAGTGTGCGCTGTGGCTCGACGAGCTCGGCCGCCACCACGAGCGCCTGGTGCAGGCCGCACCGCGCGTCCTGGTCGGCATGCTCGCCGGTGCGGTGGGCAGCCAGGCTTCGCTGGGCCCGAAGGCGATCGAGCTCGAGGCCCTGCTGCTGCAGAAGCTCGGCCTGGGCGTGCCCACGATCAGCTGGGCACCGGCGCGCGACCGCTTCACCGAATACACGAGCCTGCTCGCCATGGTGGGCAGCACGCTGTCGAAGATCGGCAACGAGCTCTTCAACATGCAGCGCAACGAGTTCGGCGAAGTCGAGGAAGGTTTCTCTGAAGGGAAGCTCGGCTCGTCCACCATGCCGCACAAGCGCAACCCGACCTCCGCCGAGAACCTGGCGGGCCTGTCCAGGCCGCTGCGCTACAACGCCGCAATGATGGTCGAGGGCATGGTGCAGGAGGGCGAGCGCGACGGCATCGCCTGGAAGATGGAATGGAAGGCCTTGCCCGAGTGCTGCATGATCGCCGGCGCCATGCTGTTCCAGGCCAGGAACCTGCTGGCGGGCCTGAAGGTGAATGCCGACGTGATGGCCATCAACCTCGACAGGATGCGCGGCTACCTGCTGTCGGAACGCGTGATGCTGGAACTGTCGGAGCGCGTCGGCAAGCAGACCGCGCACGAATGGATCTACGAGGCCTCGATGCACGGCATCACGCAGAAGCTGACGTTCGCCGACGCGATGCGCGAGCACGCGGGCCTCGGCAAGCTGCTGACCGACGACGAGATCCGCGACATGACGGATCCCGCGGCCTATCTGGGCCAGTGCGGCGCCTCGGTCGACCGTGTCGTGGCCGCGCAGGCGGCCTGGCTCCGCTGAATTGCATCCCCACGGGTGCGCACAGCGCCTCCCCGCTCACGAACAAACAAAGGAGACATGACATGCACACCCTCGTCCCGAGCCGCCGCCGTCTGTGCGTCCTCGCGTTGGCCGGCGCCGGCATGCTGGCCCTGGCCGCGCCCGCCGCCCAGGCGGCCTACCCCGAGCAGCCCCTCAAGCTCGTGGTGGGTTTTCCGCCCGGCGGCGGCGGCGACCTGTACGGCCGGTTGATCGCCAACGCCATGGGCAAGACGCTCGGGCAGGCCGTGGTCGTCGACAACCGCGCCGGCGCCGGCGGCAACATTGCCGCCGACATCGTTGCCAAGGCCAGGCCCGATGGCTACACCCTCTTGCTGGCCATGAGCGGCAACCTGGCGGTCTCGCCCGCCATGAAGGCGCAGAGCATTCCCTACAAGGTGCCCGACGACTTCACGGCGATCGGGCTGATCCTGGAGGCGCCGCACGGCCTGTTCGTCAGCCAAGGTTCGCGCTTCAAGACGGCGCGCGACCTGCTCGATGCCGCGAAGACGCAGAAGCTGAGCTTCGCCTCCACCGGCACTGGCGGCGCCGCACACATCGGCATGGAAATGGTCAAGCAGAAGGCCGGCGTGGAGATGCTGCACGTGCCCTACAAAGGGTCGGGCCCGGCCATCACCGACATGATGGGCGGCCAGGTCGACAGCTTCTTCGCCACCGCATCCCCGCTGGTCGGCCAGGTGCGCCAGGGCCAGCTGCGGCTGCTGGCGATCACCGGAGAAAAGCGCAACCCGGCGATCCCCGAGGTGCCGACCTTCAGGGAGCTTGGGGTGAACGTGCCGGTGACGCAGTGGTACGGCCTGGTGGCGCCCGCCGGCACGCCGCAGGCGGTGGTGAAGCTGCTGTCCGATCACCTCGGCCGCGCACTGGCGACGCCGGAGGTGCGCGATGCCATTCGCAAGGACGCCGCCATCGAGCGCGACCTGCCGATGGATGGCTTTCGAAACTTCATCGTGGAGGACATCACGCGCTACAAGGCGGCGATCACGCCTGCGCTGATGAAGGAAGTCTCCCAATGAACCATCGCCAGCCGCACCCCCTGTTCGCTGCGCGCCATGGACGCCCTCCCCGATTCCAGGAAATGAACCACATGACCTACGACACCCTCATCTCCGCCGAGCAACTGGCCGACGCGCAACGCAGTGCGCATCCCCCACTGGTGCTGGACTGCAGCTTCGAACTGACCAAGCTCGACGCCGGCCAGCAGGCCTACGACGCGGGGCACATCCCCGGAGCGGTCTACCTCCATCTGGAACATGCCCTCTCGGCCGAGAAGACCGGCCGCAACGGCCGCCATCCGCTGCCCACCCGCGAAGCCTTCGCCCGCACCATGGCCGCGATCGGCGTGGCCGGCGACACCCAGGTCGTGGCGTACGACAACGCGGGCGGCATGTATGCAGCGCGCCTCTGGTGGATGCTGCGCTGGGCCGGGCACCGCGCCGTGGTCGTGCTCGACGGAGGCATCGCGGCCTGGAAGGCCGCGGGCCATGCGGTGTCAACCGAGGCGACATCCGCGCGGGCGCCCGGCAACTTCGCGTTGCGCGAACCGCTGGTCACGACCTTTTCCTACGACCAGGTGAAAGCCAACATCGACAGTCGGCGCAAGCTTGTGCTGGACGCCCGCGCACCCGACCGCTTCCGCGGCGAGAACGAAACGATGGACCCGGTCGGCGGCCACATTCCCGGCGCGAAGAACCGCCTGTTCAAGGACAACCTGGACGCCGACGGCCGCTTCAAGCCCGCCCACCAGCTGCGCGCCGAGTTCGACGCCATCACCGGCGGCAGGCCCGCCACAGACCTGGTAAACCAGTGCGGCTCGGGTGTCACCGCCTGCCACAACCTGCTGGCCATGGAAGTGGCGGGCCTGAAGGGCGCGGCGCTGTACCCCGGATCGTGGAGCGAATGGAGCGCACAGCCCGGCGCGCCGATCGCAACAGGACCGGCAGCCTGACGAGGCCGGCTGCATCCCCTGATCGCCCATTCGGAGACACCCTCGTGCCAACACCAAGACGCCATTTCCTGCGCCGCTCGGCGGCCCTGCTCGCCGTGGCGGGCTTCACGGCCCTGACGGGCATCGCCCACGCTGCCTACCCCGAGCAGCCGATCAAGCTGGTCGTGGGGTTTCCGCCCGGCGGCGGCGGCGACCTCTACGGCCGCGTCATCGCCAATGCGCTCGGCAAACACATCGGCCAGGCGGTGATCGTGGACAACAGGGCGGGCGCCGGCGGGAACATCGCGGCCGAGACCGTGGCGCGCGCCCGGCCCGACGGCTACACGCTGATCCTCGCCATGAGCGGCAATCTGGGCAGCGCGCCCGCGATTCGCGGCAACCTGCCCTACAAGGTGCCTCAAGACTTCGTGCCCATTGCCCAGCTGGTCGAGACGCCCTTCGGCCTGATGGTGAGCGGCAACTCGAAGATCGAGACCATGAAGGACTACGTGGCCGAGGCCAAGGCGGGCAAGCTCACCTACGCTTCGACCGGCACCGGCGGCGCGGCGCAGATCGTGATGGAGATGGTCAAGCAGCAGGCCAGCCTGGACATCCTGCACATCCCCTACAAGGGCTCGGGTCCCGCGCTCAACGACCTGTTCGGCGGCCAGGTGGCGAGCTTCTTCGCGCCCTACACGCCGCTGATGGGGCAGATCACCGGCGGCAAGCTCAGGCTGCTGGCCGTGAGCAGCCCGCGCCGCGTGCCCTCGCTGCCGGACGTGCCCACGCTCAAGGAGTCGGGCATCGACGTCGTGATGACGCAGTGGTATGGCCTGGCCGCTCCGGCCGGCACGCCCAGGGAGGTAGTCGACACCATCGGCCGCGCCGTCAAGGAAGCCATGAAGGATCCGGAAGTGCTCAAGGTCTACCGCGCCGATGGTGCGCGGGAAGCCACGCTGACCGGCGACCAGTTCCGCGATTTCATCGTCAAGGACGTTGCGAACTACAGGCGCGCCGTCGAGCGCGGTGGATTGAAGGCCGAGTAGCAAGCATCCGCACCATGCCGACCGACACGCCCGTCTTCCATCCGCACAGTGCCCACTGGGGCGTTTTTTCCGCCGCCTGGGACGGCCATACGCTCGCGGTGAAGCCGCATCCGGACGATCCGGACCCGAACCCGTTGATCGACAATTTTCCCGATGCGCTGCGCCACAGGGCGCGCGTAACCACCCCGATGGTGCGCAAGGGCTGGCTGGAGCGCGGCCCGGGACCCGATCCGATGCGCGGCCAGGACGCGTATGTGGCCATGCCATGGAGCGAGGTGCTGGACCTGCTGGCCGGGGAACTGCGGCGCGTGAAGGAACAGCACGGCGCCGGCGCGGTCTTCGGCGGCTCCTACGGCTGGTCGAGCGCGGGGCGCTTCCATCATGCGCAGAGCCAGGTCCACCGCTTCCTCAACACGACGCTCGGCGGCTACGTGCGCTCGGTCAACAGCTACAGTGCCGGCGCCTCGGGCCCGATGCTGCCGCACATCCTCGGCTCGATGGAAGAGGTGGCGCGCCGCAACGTGACGTGGGAGCAGATCGTCGAGCACACCGAGGTGGTACTGGCCTTCGGCGGCATGGCGCTGAAGAATTCGCGCGTGGCCTCGGGCGGCATCAGCCGCCACATCGAGCGCGGTTCCATGCGCGAAGCGGCGGCGCGTGTCTGCCGCTTCGTCTCCATCAGCCCGCTCAGGAGCGACCTGCCCGAGGAGGCGCAGTTCGAATGGCTGCCCGCGAGGCCCAACACCGATACGGCGCTGATGCTGGCCCTGGTGCACCAGATCGTCAGCGACGGCGCGCATGATCGCGACTTTATTGCCCGCTGCTGCGCCGGCTGGGCCACGTTCGAGGACTACCTGATGGGCCGCAGCGACGGCGTGGCCAAGAGCTGCGCCTGGGCCGCATCGATCTGCGACCTGCCTGCGCAGCAGCTCGTCGACCTGGCCCGCTCGCTCGTCGGCAAGCGCACGCTGGTGGTCGTGTCGCACTCCCTGCAGCGCGCCGAGCACGGCGAGCAGCCGGTCTGGATGGGCGCGGTGCTGGCCGCGGCGCTGGGCCAGCTGGGCCTGCCCGGTGGCGGCTACAACTACGCGCTGGGCACGCTGGCGCACTACGGCAAGCGCAACAACGCCGTGCCGGCGGCCGCGCTGCCCCAGGGCACCAACGGCGTGAAAGCGTTCATTCCGGTCGCGCGCATCAGCGACATGCTGCTCAATCCGGGCCAGCCTTTCGACTACAACGGCCAGCGCCGAACCTACCCGCACATCCGCCTCGCCTATTGGGCGGGCGGCAACCCGTTTCACCACCACCAGAACCTAGCGCGCCTGGCCGAGGCTTTCCGCACCCTCGACACCTTCGTCGTGCACGAGATCGCCTGGACCGCGACCGCGCGCCATGCCGACATCGTGCTGCCCAGCACCATGACGCTGGAGCGCGAGGACATCGGCGCTACGCCCACCGATCCGATGGTGGTGGCGATGCACCGCATCGCCGAGCCATGCGGCCTGGCGCGCGACGACTACGACATCTTCTGTGAGCTGGCCGGGCGCCTCGGCGCGCTCGAGGCCTTCAGCGAGGGCCGCACGAAGCGCGAATGGCTGGCCCACCTGTACGAACGCACCCGCACCGGGCTCGAGGATCTGGGCCTGGAAGCGCCGGATTTCGAGACCTTCTGGCAGCGCGGCGAACTCATGCTGCCGCAGCGGGACGACGACGGTGGCATGCTGCGCGCCTTCCGGAACGACCCCGTCGGCGCGCCGCTGCCCACACCGAGCGGCAAGATGCAAGTCAGCTCGCCGGCCGTTGCCGCCTTCGGCTACGCCGACTGCCCGGGCCATCCGGCGTGGCTTGCGCCGAAGTTCGCGCCGACCGCCGAGCATCCGCTGTGGCTGGTCGCCAACCAACCGCACACCAGGCTGCACAGCCAGCTCGACTTCGGTGCGCACAGCCAGGCCAGCAAGCGCCGCGGACGCGAGGTCTGCACGCTGCACCCGACGGCCGCTGCGGCGCGCGGCGTCAGGGAGGGCGACATCGTGCGGCTCTTCAACGAGATCGGCGCCTGCCTGGCCAGCGCCCACCTGTGTGCCGACATGCGCGAAGACGTGGTGCAACTGCCCACCGGCGCCTGGTACGACCCTGCGATGGACGACCAGGGCCGCCCGATGTGCGTGCATGGCAACCCCAACGTGCTGACGCGCGACATCGGCACCTCGTCGCTGGCGCAAGGCTGCGCGGGACAGCTCAGCACAGTGCAAATCGAACGCTACGACGGCGCGCTGCCGCCGATCCGCGCCTTCGAGCCTCCGGCGGCCATCTTTAGCTGAGGCGGAACAAGAAGATATCGAGACAAGGCACGCACAGCGAGGCCCAATCGCAAACTGCGGCGAGCCATTCCTTCGCATGCTGTCACGGCCTTTAAGTCAAGGCTGCTACGGCGCTAACGACAATCGTCGGAAGCGTGGCTTCGACGACGCCATACACCACCTGAGCGTCGCTGGTATATCGCCCACCGCGGCGCAAATGCAGTGCCACGGAACTCGCGTGCTTCTCACCGTGAAATGCTTTTCGGCGCCAGACGTGCGCAGAGGCCGCCAGTTGTTCGTCGTTAAGTCTTCCGTTTCCATCGGCCATTCATGCCGAGGATCATGCGTCTTCGCTTCCGCCATTTGGTGGAGCAGCACACCCGGTTGCCTCCCTCAGTGGACGTTGCCAGAAACCATTTGTATGCACGTGGCCTCAGCCCTGACGTCATTGGATAAGGCTGTGGATAGGCCATTGGATAACAGTGCAGTGAACGGGCGATTTCGTCTTGAAAGCCGCGTGGTTGAGCCATCGACCTAAAAACAGGTCATCTGGGTCAGGAACCGGTGAGCATCCAGCCCAGCGGCTTCGCTCTTTGTCACGACATCTGGAGTTGACCCCCCCTGGCGACATCAGGAAACTGACCTCCGGGTTGTCGATCAATCTGTCTTTACCGACTCGGACTGGTCGGGCTGATCAGGCCAGCGCGACCTTCGATTCGAGCCGGCAGCTGTTGCCCCGGATCGTGACCACGTGGCTGGGTGCGCCGATGCAGCAGAACTCTCAACTTGGCTGGCGCCTGGCCGATTCCGCCACCGCGATCCAGCCAGCAATCGGCGGCGGCAATGCGGCGGCGCTGGCCTTTCCGGCGGCGCTCGGTGCACAGGGCCTGTGGGTGCCTGGTTTGCGTCGCTGGGCAACGGCTGGCCGGCGGCGCTGCTCCGCCGGTGACCCCAACTGTCAGCAAACCGAGCCCTTGCGCAAGGGGCTTCGCCCCGGATCGTCCAGTCTAGCGCTAGATAAGTGGCGGAACGACGACGAAGGCGCTAGATGTAGTGGCTGTCCCAGGACGAGAAGTCCAGAGTGTCCGAAATTTATATATAAACTTCGGACAAGGGGTTCAAATGTCCGACACCGTAGACCGCATCACCGCCATGATCGACGCCGCTGCGCCTGGCTATGTCTGGGTCCCCGCTGACTTCGCCGCGTTAGGAACGCGCGCCGCCATCGACAAGACGCTGCAACGCATGGTCGCACGTGGCGCGTTACGCCGGATCGACCGCGGCTTGTATGACCGCCCCGTCCTTAACAGTCTCACCAAGCGCCCCACTTCACCAGACTACCGTGCAGTCGTTGACGCGCTCGCGCGGCGCGACCAAGCCCGCATCCTCGTCGATGGAATGACAGCAGCCAACGACCTCGGCCTGACCGATGCGGTTCCGGCGCGCGTCACGATCTACACAGACACGCAGCCTCGCTCCATCCACCTCGACAAGCTCACCATTGAATTCAAGCCGACAGCGCCAAGCCGCCTCTATTGGGCGGGCAGACCGGCGATGCGGGTCGTCCAGGCCTTGCACTGGCTCAAGGACATGCTGCCGACCGATGGCGACCGCATCAGAAAGACGCTGGCGCGCCTTCTCGGCGATCCGAAACACGGTGACAGCATCCGGAACGACTTGAAGCAAGGCTTCGGCGTTTTGCCCGCGTGGATGCAAAGCTTCCTGAGGACCATTCCGGGCTTCGACCCGATGCCCGCTGATCCACCTGATCCGGCAACGGCCGCCTCACGGCGCAAGCCCTCATCCGCTCGCAACCCGGCGGTGCCGCGATGAACACAGCCTATGACGATGTGATTGCATCGAGCGATGCCGACAGAGGGGCGCTCTTCGTAGAAACCGCCGCGCGCCTCGGCACCGCCGTGCAGAACGTCGAGAAGGACTTTTGGGTGTGCTGGACGCTCGACGCGTTGTTCAACGGTCTTGAGGCCGGTAGTCCCCGCCTGCTCTTCAAAGGCGGGACATCGCTCTCGAAGGCCTTCAACCTCATCTCCCGCTTCTCTGAGGACATCGACATCACGGTGTTCCGCGAAGACATCGGCCAAGCCATCGATGCCGCAGAGCTTGATGGCCTCAGCGGCAAGCAGCAACGCAAAAGACTCGATGCAATTCGCGAGGCCTGTCAGGCCTTCATCAGCGGTTCGCTGACAAGCCAGCTTGCGCAGCGTGTCGATGTGGTTGGCAAAGGCCGCATGAAACTGGAGCGTGACCCCGATGATGCGGATGGACAAACCTTGCTGCTCTGGTACCCAGCGCGCGCCTGCGCTTGTGGACTTCTGAGACTGGCGAACCATACTTCAGGCAGACAGTCGTCCGGCGCTGGTAGAGGTGGCTTCGGCAACCGCCCAGTCCGGGCAGTTCCTCGATGCCGGCGGCTGTCTCGACCGAGGAACTCGGCCTGTCCTTGCCACGCGCCATGACCGTGACAAACGTGTGGTGTGGCGCGAGAGGGGACCGCAGCGGCCTGCCGCTCACTTCTTCACGGCCTTGATCTCGGCCTTTTCCTTCGCCTCTTCGGCCTTGGCCTGCTTCACACAAGCGGCCTTGGCATCGCCCTTGTGAGCATCGCATTTCTCCTTGGCGACGTTGTAGGCAGCCTCCACCCTGGCCTCGGCGACCTTGCGCGCATTGCTGTCGCTCGGCTTGCGCTGCTGGTCGAGCTCGGCCTTGGCCATCTTGTCCTTGCCCTTGGCTTCCTCGATGCAGACGTCCTTGGCATTGTCTTTCATGGCGTCGCACTGAGCCTTGGCAGCCTTGGAGTCGGCCGCGATCCTGTCGCGGGCGGCCTTGTATTCGGCGTCGGCCGGACCGAGCGTTGCCGGAGTTGGAGGTGCGCTGACCTGCGCGCTGGTCTGGACGGCAACCAGGCACGATGACGCAATGGTGAACATCAACAATAGCTTTTTCATGATGGTTTCCTCGACGCCGACAGGGTGTAAGGAGCCCGCTGTTCCTGCTTGAACTTCGGCGTCATCGTCAATGTAGAAATCGGCCGAATCCTGCGAAGGTAGGACGCCCCGTGGAGCAGTCGTAGGTACATGCCCATACCTGCCGCCATACCGTTTTGGCGGATCTGCAGGTTGCAGTGTTCAGGCCATCGGGATGCACATGCGCGTGTGCCGATCACGTAACGACGGGCTTGATGATGTGCGCCACGTTTCGGCGGCGGTCATGCAAACGCCTTCTCGGCTTCGGCTACGGGCGGCGCCGCATCACTTTCGCGGCGCGCATCGGCGATGCGCATGCGCAGTTGCTGCACCAACGTGCGAGGGTCAGGCCGCATTCCAGGCAACATTCGGCAGCATGCCAATGCCGGGGCGGGCAAATAAGAAGCCTTGAAACAGCCTCACGCCGAGCCCACGAAGCACCTGGACCTCTTCAGGAGTTTCCACGCCTTCTGCGAGCACCTTGATCCGAAGCTCGTCGCATATCGCAACGAGCCCCTTCACGAGGGTGAACCGCACGGCGCTGAGATGGATGTCTCGAACGAAGCTCCTATCAAGCTTGACGATGTCCGGTTGAAAAGCGGCCAGCAGTTCAAAGCTTGCATAAGCAGCACCGAAGTCATCGATGGCAGAGGCGAATCCGAAGCTTTGGAAAGCTCGGAAAGTCGCGGCCAGCGCGGGCAGATCGGCGACGGGTTCGCCCTCAGTGAGTTCGAGTATCAGGCGATCGATGGGAAAGCGGACCCGATCGGCCGTGCGAATGGCGGTCTGAAAACACTCCGTGGGCCCCGCAACGTCGTTGGGAGAAACGTTGAGGCTCAGCCTGGATTGCATGCCGAGCATCGACGCCATTTCGATCGATTTCACGCGGCATGCCTCGTGGAAGGCAAACCGATGACGCGCTTCTACTCTGCCGAGCACCTGGAGCGCTCCTTCGCCGTGAACACCTCGCACGAGCGCCTCATGCGCGAATACTTCCCGCCGCTCAACGTCCACGATCGGCTGGAATGCGATCGTGAACGCCGGTCCGACGCCGTCAACGGCAACGTCGTTGATGCTTTCGGATGTCACCGGGCATCGGACTCCTGGCGCGGCGACGAAGAGCGGCGCGGAGCTTCGGATTTCGGGGCAACCCTCATTAAAGCTGATTCTTCCATCTTTCATGGCCTCGTACAGACGTTGTAGCTGGCACAGGCGAATACGAAGGGACTACCCACGTCCGACAGCGACAGAACGATCTTCTGCGGGCACTTGTTTCCGTGGGCTTTCCCGTCTTCAGGTCGGCATAGACTATGTGCCGCTAGGGGACGCACCGCCTTGACCTCCGGGGCCCTCATTCGCACCAGGATCTGAAAGAACGAGCGCCGCGCGGTAGGCGGTGCGGCCTGCTATCTTGGCGTCAGAGGCCAGCTTCTTCCACCGCCGTTCGCGTTCGCGCGGCGACTGGGTCGGTGGTTGCTCAATCAGTGACTGGCAAATGGCAAGCATTGCCATGGATGATGTCAGGCAGAAATGGATGGCCGACAGCGTGGGCCGTGTCCGATAGCTTGCCTCCTCCTTGCTGCGGATGCGCTCTACTTCATTCGGGCTAAGAGAAAGCAGATCGGTCGATGCAGTGAACGGTACATCGGGCTCGCTGTCCAGCATTTCGTGGGCCGCCTGCTCAATAGCATTGACCGCCTTTTCCAACAAATTGAGAGAGCTCGAGGATGTGGCCATGAGTTCCTACCCGTCAAGGAATGACCTCCGGTGCAGGCAGGACCGTGGCGCCCATCGACTCGGGAGTGTCCGCGCCGCCGTTCCTGCGGCAGAACTTGGCCACGGTGTTCGCGAACGTCCTCGCGTCCGTTTGGACTCTAGGCCCCAAGGAGTAGGCACCAAGTCGTGGGGCACCGTCTCCAGTTCTTCCCTGCGTTTGCTCATGCTTCAATCCCTCCGCGTTCTCGTTCGAACTTGGGTCTTATCGTACGGCTGTGATGGGCGGCGCGTCTGTATTTTGGGGTTCGGTCCTACAGCGAAAACGTGCGTTTCTGGCGAAGCCGGCCATGGTCAGCGCGCATGCTGGGAGCGCTGCATGCCGGCATGAAGTCCAAAGTCTTCAGATCAACCGGCTCCAGCCGAAGCGGGCAATCGGGTGGCTCAAGCCGTAGGTTGCGTTGAGCAGGTGCAGATGTTCGATCATCCTGATCGCAGCCAGCGGGGCCGGGTGATCACGCATTCACACTACTTCACCCTGGGGGGCCGTCGCGGCATCTGACAGGCTCGTTCGCCGCGCTGCTCAAAGGCAGTACGGCCACTCGAATGACGAGTCTTTCGGTTCAGAACCGCAGCAACGCCATGGGCATGCGCATCGTGCCCAGCCAATTCAAGGTGTTGATGCTGGCGCCCTAGCGGCGCCGCGGCCTTCCTTCAGTCCTCTCGCCAGCTCAAATCCGCCGATCGCGGCATTGGCTCGCAGCGCCAACTCTCACTCGGACGAAGGGAAGCCGGCGCGGACGAGAACGCAGCCGGGTTCGTGAAGCCGAAGTTTGACTGCCTACGGCCTGAGCCGGGCGGCCTGAATGAGGTCGGGCAGGAGCTCCTCTGCGGGGCCCCGCAGCACCACGGCCGCCACGTCATCAACATCAATCGTCTCCATGTTGAGCGTGATGATCTTGGCACCGTTCGTCGCCGCGATCGTCGGCAGGTCCGCCGCCGGGTAAACTGCCGCAGAGGTTCCCACGACCAGGAACAGGTCGCTGTGCGCCGCGACCTCTTGCGTCCGGGTGAGGAGTTCCTCGTTGAGCATTTCCCCGAACATCACGACGTCGGGTCTCGCTTGCGAGCCGCAGCGCGGGCAGCGTTGCGACAACCAGGGCCCTTCCCGGTTTCCGCAGCTGTCGCATCGCCAGCGCCGCAGGTTGCCGTGCAGCTCGAAGACCTCCTGAGCCCCGGCCTCGGCAAGCAGCCCGTCGACGTTTTGCGTGATGAGCGCCGTGCCCGGTCTGCGCATCTGCAGCTCGACGAGCGCGCGGTGCTCCGGGTTGGGCCTGGCCTCCGACAACACCGCCATCCGCGCCGCCCAGAAGTTGTGGAAGCCTTCGGGATCGCGTTTCAGATCGTCGATGTGGGAAAACTTGACCGCGTTCTCGTCCCTCCAGAGGCCGTCGGCATCGCGGTACGTCGGGATCCCTGACGCCTTCGAAAGACCGGCACCCGAGAGTACCGAGATGCGCGAGGCGGCGTGCAGGAGCGCCGCTGCTGAATCGATCGAGGTCATCCAACCATCATCCGCGTTTTCCGCGGCGATCGGACCGCCGGAGTCGGATACCGCGCCGAACTCGGCTCTGAACCTCGGCATCGGACGCAAGTGACAGATCGATCGGTTGCCGTTGCGAGATGCGGCAACCTTGCCTTATTCGGTGTCGCGGCCAGGTTACCGAAAGCTCCCGACTATCGACGGCAGCGTGGCTCCTCATATCGAGGGTTGACTACCCTAATACCAAAGCGCTCAATCGATCTTTCCCCGACATCGACTGGAGCCAGGTATGAAGGCATCTTCAGTCGTGGCATGCGTCGCCACTTGCACATTCGTTCTCGGCTGCGAGACGCAGCCCAGCGTCTTATTCGTGGCGCACGGAAGCGTGTTCCACATGCTGCAGTTGACCGATGCCGAGGAAGAATGCATCACGCCCTATCGACTTTGCTACCTGACGTCGTGGGATGGCACGACTTCCCGCGGATGTTGGGTCCGCGAAGAAGCCAACATTCGCGCCCGCTTTCCGGATTCGGGTGACAAGCTGGTACCAGTGATCGAATTCCGCCGCACGACGTTGGCTGAGTACCGGAACGCCGCGTTGGAGTAGACCGATGACGCCCACCAGACGGCTGCCAGTACCGAACCAGTGCCCCCAGGATCCGAGCTCGGCCGCCGGAACGCCCAAACGAAAGCCGCACCGGTCGGCGACTCCCATTCGAACTGTCAAAAGCCACAAACCGCGGACGAACAGGACGGGCAAGCGAAGGTCTTGCCACATTGAGTCATTTGCTCCGGCGCGGCCAGCAAGATCGAATGGACGCGTCGGCAAGAAGGCTACCGGCCTCGTTGGCCGCGTCTGCAACGGAATGCCACCGTCGTGAAGTCATCCGCCTGGAAACATGAACACCGGGCCTGGCCGACATCCCTGTAACTGGGTCGTGGCTGAAGCTTGGACACCATGTGCCCAAGAAAAGCACTCAGGACAAGGTAACGGCTCGCCGGGGCCGTCCATGGCGCCGTGCCAAGCATTCTCCCAAGCATCGATCAGCGATGGCGCGGCACGTGTTGCCTGCAGATGGCTCAGCAGTTCGTGGGGTCACCGACTGGTTCATGCCGGCGGCATCGGTGAGCAGCTGCGCGCGCGCGTAGCGCCCAACCTGGGCCAGCCCGGTACGCGCTTCAAAGCCCTCAGGAGGCAGAGCGTGAGCTTTCGGGCATTTGCCGGCCCAGCGGATTTCTCGACGATGATCGCTTGCGCCAACGCGAGCTTTGCAGCGGAGCAGACAGAGTTCTTCCGCACGATCCGGGACGTCCCGACCAGTTCGTGCCAGCGCGCGACATGGGCATCGCTGACGCCGGTTGCGATCTCGCGCCTCACTTGAGTCGAACTCGCCCCGCTTGCCCGTCGGCTATCGAATCGGTAGCACCAGAAAAGTCCCCGTTTTACAGGCTCTCAGCCTTGCGGCGCGCCGCGCGTGCCATGTCAGCAGCGCCGGGCTCGCCGCGCAGCGCCGCCTGGCCGTACCAGAAGGCGGCGCGTTCGGGGGCCTGCTGTACGCCGTAGCCCTTGTCATACATGCTGGCAATGATGTAGCAGGCGCCTGCGTCACCCTGCCCGGCGGCGCGCTGATACCAGAGCGCTGCCTGCGCGTCGTCTTGCGCCACGCCTCGTCCCAGCAAGTACTGGGTGGCAAGGTTGACGCGCGCGTCGCGCGAGCCCTGCTCGGCCGCGCGGCGCCACCAGTGGGTCGCTTCGGGCAGCGACCGCGGGACGTGCTCGCCGCGCTCCAACAGGGCGGCCAGCGCATTCTGGGCCTGGACGAAGCCGTTCTCGGCCGCCTTGCGCAGCCAGCCGATCGCTTCCGCAGGCCGCGGCGCAGTGCCCTGCCCCTCCATCAGCATCACCGCCAGATTGAACTGCGCTACGGCATGCCCGGCTCCTGCCGCCTGTCGAAAGTGCGCCAGCGCGCTCTCGTGATGGCCTTGGCGAAACGCCGCGGCGCCGGCCGCGGCGCGCGCCTGGGCGGCCTCAGTGCCAGCTGACGCGGCCGGCGTCTGGCCGCTCCAGGTGACGGCCGCCAATGCGAGGGTGATCAGGAACTTGTTCATGGCCTTGCTCCAGCGACAAATGGCGGGCCAGTCTGCCGGGCGCCTTGCCGCAGGTCTTGAAAGACGCCTGAAATCAGGACGAAAGAAGTACGATGAAACTTCATGCCGGGGGGCTTCCGCTCAATGGAACAGGCCGAGACGCTCGACGACACCGCGCAAACCCGCCTTCATCTGGGCGGCTTCGTGCTGGACCTGGCTGATGGCGAGTTGCGCCGCGCCGACGGCCAGCTTGCCGGCTTGCGTCGCCAGGCGCTGGCGGTGCTGCTGGTGCTGGGGTCGCAGGCCGGCCGCGTGGTCGGCAAGGACGAACTGATGCGCCGCGTCTGGTCCGGTGTGGTTGTGGGCGACGATTCGCTGGCGCAGGCCATCGCCGAGATCCGCCGCGTGCTGGGGGACAGCGAACACCGGCGCGTGCGCACCGTGGCGCGGCGTGGCTACCTGTTGATACCCGACGAGGCAGCGCCAGGCCCAGCGCCAGACCCAGTGGACAGCGCCGCAGCGCCATCTCCAGCTTCAGCCTCGGCTTCTGCCTCGCCACCCGCGCGCCAGCGCATCGTCTTCGCGGCCGCCCTGCTGATGCTGGCGGCGGCCATCGCCGGCTTTGTTGCGCTGGGCCCATGGCGCGGCACGGCACCGCCTGCAGTGCCGCTGCGCTCGTTGGTGGTCCTGCCGCTGGACAGCGAAGCCGACGCCGCCGAGCAGGCCTGGTTCGCCGATGCGTTGACCGGCGACCTGACGCGAGCGCTGACAGTGTGGCGCACAGTCAGCGTGATCGGCCGTGGCACTGCGGCGCGCTACAAGGGCCGGTCTGACGATCCGCGTGCCGTGGCGCGCGAACTGGGTGTGCGCTACGTGGTGCACGGCCGCGTGCGGCGCGACGGTGAGCAGGTCCGGCTCGAGATGAACCTGATCGACGGCGACACCGGCGTTGCGCAATGGGCCGAGCAATACCAGATCGAGCGCGCCCAGCTGGCGCAGTCGGTGGACGACATCCGCGGCGGCATCTCGCGCACCCTGCTGGTCGAGATCGGCAGGTCGGTTGGCCAGCGCGCTGCCCGCATGAAGCCGGAGGCGGTGGAGGCGGACGACCTGGCGATGCAGGGCACGTCCGTGATGCTTCGCGCCGTCGGGCCCGACAACTTCGCCGAGGCGCTGCGCCTGTTCGAGCAGGCGCTGGCCAAGGACCCGGATTCGGTGCGCGGGTTGGGGGGTGTGGTCAACGTCCAGGCCATGAGGGCGATCTTCCGCTGGACCGACGATCCCGAAGCGGCCGTGCGGCGCGCCGAGCAAGCTCAGACGCGCTTGGAGACCCTCGACCCGACCAGCTTTGCCGCGCTCGACGGCCGCGCCACGCTGACCAACTGGCGCGGCGATTGGCCGGGCCTGCTCAAGTTGTCGGAGGTGATGATCGCCCATTTTCCGAGCGACCATACCTCGCACCACCACCGCTGTTCGGCACTGCTGCGCCTGGGACGCTTCGAGGAATCGGTGCCGTCCTGCGAGCGCGCCTTGCGGATCAGCCCGCGCGACTCGCGCGTGCCGATCTGGCACGGCTTGATCGGCATGAACCGCTTCATGCAGGGGCGCTACGCCGAGGCGGCCGAGCGGGCGCGCCTGACCGTCGGTGGCCTGCCTCACCTGCCGTTTTACTGGCTGCTGCTGGCCGCGTCGCTGGAGCGTGACGGGCAGTCGGAGGAGGCGCGCCGCGTGTGGGCTGATTTCCGCGCACGGCATCCGACGTTCGCGTTGACCCAGGCGACATCGATGTGGCCCGCGACGCAGCCGGATTTCGTGGCTGGGCGCGACGTGATTGTCGCGACGGTGCGGCCCTTCGATAGCAGATAGCGCTTCAGCGGCCGATCAAGCAGCGGTTTGACGGTCAAAGTTGAGCGTGGGCAGCCTGATCGGGCTTGGCCTGGTCAGTGAGTAGACGTGATGGTGCGCCCCGAGATGGTCATCGCGGCAATAGAAAGCGTTCCAACAGATGTGTCGGAGGATGCCTTCGGGGTCCACTCTAGAGAATATGTTCGCGCGAACGGTCATGGAGTGATTCCCGCCTCCTTGATCAGCCCGCCCATTTGATCTGCCCTCGGTCGCGCTTGCGGACGCCAGCTTTTCGCGGAACAATGCCTGCCCCACTTGGGCGCACTTCACAAGCGGGACCGGGGCCAGCGCCTTGACGATCCGCGCTGGCGCATTGCAACGCGGCGCGGGCAGCCATGCCCGGGGGGGGGTTGTGATGGCGACGTTATTTCGGGCACTGGGTGCCCTCGCGCTGGCCCTCATCGCATGTCTCACCAGCGCCGGCATTCTGGCGCCCAACACAGCGCTTTCACCTGGACAATCCATCAGTTCCGACAACGGCCGCTATGTCCTTGTGATGCAGGGCGATGGAAACCTTGTCTACTATCGGACATCTGACTGGACCCCGCGCTGGAACAGCCAGACGCAGAGTCCCGGCGCGTTCGCCCCAATGCAGGGCGATGGCAACCTGGTGGTGTATGCCAGCAACGGCGTCCCAATCTGGAACTCGCAAACGAGCGGCAACCCGGGTGCGTACCTGGCAGCACAGGATGACGGCAACCTGGTCATCTATGGCAACGGCAGAGCGCTCTGGCACATCGGCGCTGACCTCGTCGCCGGCGATCCCCAATGGGCCGGCGACGTTGTTGGACGCGACCTGTCGATCTCCGGCCTGGGTTCGCTGGGACACACCGGCATGTTCGACGGCAGTGTCGTCGTCGAGGTGCTGAATGAGGGCAGCAATGCCATCCAGTACGAATCCCTGGCCAGCTTCAAGGCGCGTTCGGCATATTGGGGCACGGCCTCTCCCAACAATCCCAACCACCTGCTGAACAAATGCTTCAGGACGGCGTGCCTGCAAGCGGGTGACTTCGAGGATGTGCGGGCCAGGATGGCATTGGTCAAGCGTGCCTTTCAGGCGTACCTCATCGGCGCCGACTACACCTACGGTCAACACTACACGAGCGCCAAGCCGCTGATGTGGGGCCGTCCGGCCGAACGGGGCCTGTACCGCTGCGACACATTCATCGTGAATCTGTATGAAAAGACGGCCGATGACGAAGGCATTCCGTCGATCTACCCGGTTCCGCAAATCTGGCTGGACCGCAATCGCGATCTCAAGAGCGGCATCATGCTGCCGTCGAGGCTCTTCAACACCATGAAGGGCTGGTTTTGAGGCGCGGCAGGCATGAAAAAGGCCGGTCTCCTTGCCGTCGCGGGTATCGCCTTGGCCGGGATCATCTGGGGGTGGTTCAAGACGCCACCTGTTGCGTCGACGGCGTCGTATCCAAGTACATCCGCGCCCGCACTCCACGGGGACGATCGAGGCGGCCCGTCCACAGCCGCCGCAAGGTACGCGGCGGCGATCGGGGCCGCCAGGGGCAAAGAGGATTCGCAAAATTCCCTGGCCTCGTATGTCCCGAAGCCCGGCATCGAGGGACGCAATGAGCTCGATCGAATCTTCGCGCAGGGCGTGCCGCTCACCTCTCGATCGGCTCTGGCTGCGCGCGCGCTGCTGAAGGCGGGGATCAGCGACGACGAGAAGATTGCGCTGGCCCGCATCCTGGGCCGCCTGTACTCGTCGGACAATGCGACCGGCTACAACGCCGACATCCTGCTGGATCTGCGCAGCCTGATCGGCGACAACAACAAGGAGGTCGCGCGATCGGCCGCTTTGAGCTTCTCGCGCATCGGCTATCTGCCGGGATCGGATGCGATGCTGAAGAGCGCGTTCGAAACCCACGTCCTGAGTGCGGACGACTACTACGGCGAACTGGCCCACATGGCACGGCTGGCCCCTGTGGGCGTGCAGGATGAACTTTTGTCGGCGATCCGCAGTTCGGCGAATTCCTATGCGGCCGACATTCTGGCCGGCTCGATCCATGACGATCCGAAAATCCTGAAGGGCTACTCCGCCCGCTCGGTGAATGAGATCGGGCAATTGCTCGCCAAGAGCGAGCCCCGATTTGCCAGCGCCACTGGAGACTTCGGCCTCACCGATGCCGTGAGATACGCCCACTGGCTGCGCGCCAGCGCCCAAATCGAAAGCCTCGCCCAGGGGACCGACGTGGATGCGGTGATCGTTGCGAGACTGAGCCTTCCCGGAACCGATCCTCGCAAGATCACGGCCTATCTGTTGATGCCCGAGGCATCCTCGATTCTGTCCTCCGCGCGCCTCGGCTCGCCGGCCGCGGGATTGGTCTCGGCCTCCAACCAGTACGCAGCACAGTATCCGCGCAACATGATCCTTCAATCGGCCGGCCAGGAAATCAGCCAGAGAGTGGGAAGGCCCAAAGGAAAACCTTGACGCGACATCACCAGGTAGTGCCTTGGGATGCGCCGATGATTTCCATGCAATCCTGACCCAGCGTTGGAGTCCCGCAATCGAAAAACTGACATCGGGGTGTGCACCAAGAGAAAAGAACTTTGCGACGCGGGGCAGGTGCGTACCGAATGTCTTCAGTCCCTCGAGCATCGGCATCTGCGGTCCAGCATTTGCTGCTCCGATCCTGCGGTGTCAGGAGGGGCTGAGTCCCGGGGCCGTCGGCCTCGCGTTGGTGCTTTTCTTCGCGAGGTCGGCTCCCATGGAGCTCCGGGGAACTAGACCGAGTTCGGCCATCCCCAGTCATTCGGTCTATCGACCTGGACGCGCGATTTGCACGAGAGCGGTCGTCGAAACGCGATCCGTTTGGTAAAATGCTTCGGGGGGTAGCCGAACAACCGAGGCAAGCCTTCACACAGGGGTCGTGAAATGAAGTCGGATGACCTCGACAGTGCAATTGAACAGAGCCACGCTGCTCTGAGCGCGATCCTAAAAGGCGACCCTAGCCTTTACAAGGCGCTGTATTCCCATACGGAAGACGTGACTCTGGGCAATCCTTTCGGACCGTACGCGCGCGGTCGGAAGCAGGTTGAGGCAACCCTGGAGGGCGCCGCGTCGCACTACCGCGACGGAGAGGGCACCGGCGTCGAACTCGTAGCGAAATATGTTTCGGACGGACTCGCGTGCGTTGTCGAGGTAGAGCGCGGCCGAACCAAGGTTGGAGGTGCCGAGGAACTCGTCGCGGTCGCAGTACGCGTTACCAGCTTATTTCGGTTGAAGCAGGATGCGTGGAAGCTCGTTCATCGGCACGCTGACCCGATCACGACCCCGAGGCCGGCATCGTCGGTCATCAGCCGATAACCCCATGTAGGCGGGTCTGAGCGTCCTGTTAAGCCGGGAGTCCGTGAATCTGGGGCAAACGCAAAGTAGGGCTGCAATGAATTCACGCACTTGTGACCTGACTGGAGCAGCGGATGCTCAGGCCGAATGCCTCTGAGCAATGGCTCGCAAGAACTGGCCAGGGGTTGCTCTGGTCAGATCGCAGAATGCGTCGCGATCGCCCTCGGTAGGAAATCCGTACACGGTGCAGCGTCCAGCTGCGGCAGGCGAGCTTCCGTGCGCGTGGTAGACAGTGCGGATGTACCGGACGAACTGCCCTCCCCAACTCTGGTGATCGGAGGCCTGCAGCATCGCGGTGTGGATGCCGGCGATCTTTCGCTCAGTGATCGCCACGTGGGGAAACACAAGCGACGCGTCATCCTCGGTTGGGCAATCAGCCCGGGTGAAGCCGTCCAGAGATACGAACTGTAGCGTGAGGTCCATGGGTCAAAGTTACCAGCGAGTCGCGGCGCAGATTGTCGCGCACGATTGTCAGTTCGACCCCGCGCGCCAAGGCGCGCGTCGCATGGGTATGGCGCATTCAGTAAGCACTGGCGCGCCGGCTGATGACTTCCATGAGGCATCACCGACGCGCCCTGAAAGGGCTCATGCCTATTGCTGTGTCGACCGCCACCAGGTTCAGGACCCCGGCGGCCACCCAAAGTGCCCCACTTATGGCCACCCAAACTGCTCCACCCTGGCCACGGTGATCTGACGCATTGAACACGGTGCGTCGGGCGCCGCGAAGCTCGACAGGCAGGACGTTACTTTCCACCCCCTCTGAGCGAGGGGAACAACGGAGTGAACGTCTTGAAGCCACATCTGCAAACCACCATCTGGACGCTGCTCAAGGGCGGCGCCACCCAGCGCGAGATCGCGCGAATCACCGGCATCTCGCGCCACACCATCCGGGCGTATCAGCAGCGCTTCGCCGCCGATCCGGCAAACTGCCCCGGGGTGGCCACCGACTCCGGTGGTCAAACTGCTCCACCCTGGCCACCGACTTCCAGGTCGGTAGCGCCGCCGCTGGCCACCTCCAAGTGCGAACCCCACCGCGCTTTCATCGACGCCCAGTTGCGCCTGGGCCGCAACGCCACGGCCATCTACCAGGACCTGGTCGACCAACATGGCTTTGACGGCGCCTACAACTCCGTCAAGCGCTTCTGCGCCCAGCTTCGCCACAAGGAGCCCGAGCAGTTCGATCGTCTGAGCTTTGCGCCCGGCGAGGAGATGCAGGTCGACTACGGTGAAGGCGCCCCCACCCGGGTGCCGAGCACCGAGCGCTGGCGCAAACCCCGCCTGTTCGTGGCCACGCTGCGCTACTCGCGGCGCAGCTTCCGCCGCGTGATCTGGAAGTCCAGCCAGCAAGTCTGGGCTGAGTTGCACGAGCAGGCCTGGGCCTACTTTGGCGGGTCGACCCACTACGTCGTGCTGGACAATTTGAAGGAGGGCGTCTTGAAGCCCGACCTGTACGAGCCTGCGCTCAATCCGGTCTACGCCGCCACACTGGCCCACTACGAGGTGGTGGCCGACCCGGCTCGGGTCCGGGATCCGAATCGCAAGGGGACGGTCGAGAACGCGATCCAACATACCCAGTCCACCGCGCTCAAGGGGCGGCGCTTCGAGACCATCGAAGAGCAGAACGCCTTCCTGGAACACTGGGAGTCCAAGTGGGCCGCCTCGCGCATCCACGGCGCCGAGCGGCGTCAGGTGCAGGCCATGTTCGAGGAGGAGCGCGCCCACCTGCAGCCGCTGCCAGCCACGCGCATGCAGTACTTCACCGAGGTGCAGCGCACGGTCTGCGACGACAGCTGCGTGCGCATCGACCACAGCAGCTACGCCGCGCGCCCGGCCCCGATTGGCACCAAGGTGCTGGTGCGGCTGTTCGAGCGGCGCATCGAGATCCGCGAGCTGCGCACCCAGGCCTTGCTGCGCACCCACGCCCGGGTTGATCGCCCCGGCACCGTGGTGTTGCCCATGGCCGAGCGGGTGTTCAACCCCTCTCGCGAGACGCGCTTCATCCTGGCCCAGGCCCGAGCCATCGGGCCGCAGGCCTCTCGGCTGTGCCAGATGCTGTTCGCCATCGAGGGGCGCGTGGGCCAGCGCAAGCTCTGGGGCATCGTCAATCTGGCCAAGCGCTACCCCAATCACTTCATCGACGCGGCCTGCGCTGCCGCCATGGAGCAAGGCGTACACAGCTACCGCCACGTCAAGGCACTCACCGAGCGGCTGGTGGCCGACGCGCTGGCCGCCCTGCAGGCCGGCACGCCGACACAGTCGGCGTCAACGCTCACCCAGCAGCACGAGCTCATTCGCAGCGCCGACGAATACGGCGATCTGTTCGCCCACGCCGCCACCGCCACCTCGGGCGGCACAACCTCCCACCCCACTGAGATCGCCCAGCCATGAACATGACCGAGATCGAACGCGCCCTGCGCGAGCTGCGCCTGTCCGGCATCGCCGACACCCTGTCCACCCGCGTGATGCAGGCCCAGGCCGCCCAGCAGCCCTTCCTGGAGACGTTGGCCGCCATGCTGCAAGACGAGCTCGACCGGCGCCGCTCACGATTGATGGAGCGCCGCTTCAAGCGCTCAGGCCTGGCCGAGCGCCTGACGCTGGCGGACTTCGACTGGCGCTTCAATCCCAAGCTGCCGCGCAACGCCTGCTTCGAGCTGCACACCCTGAAGTTCATCGGCGAGGGGGCCAACGCATTGATCGTCGGCAAGCCCGGCACCGGAAAGAGCCACGTGGCCAAGGCGGTGGCCTACCAGGCCACGTTGCAGGGCTATGACGTGCGCTACGTGGAGGCCGACTCCGAGTTCGCCCGCTACGGGCTGGCCAGCACGGCGGAACAGGCCGAACAGCTCAAGGGCTGGATCGAGCCAGACCTGTTGGTCCTTGATGACATGTTCCTGGCCCGGCGCATTGCCGACGTGAGCGCCGAACTGCTGCAGGCCATCGTGCACCAGCGCTACAAGCTGCGCCGCGCCATCGTCATCACCTCCAACCGGGTGGTGCAGGACTGGGGCAAGTACCTCGCCGACGCCACCATGGCCACCACCATCCTGGACCGGCTCATGCACCGCTGCGCAATGCTGGAGTTCGAGGGCAAGAGCTACCGTCTGAAGGAGGCCGCCGCGCGCATCGCCATCACACCCGAATCGTCATAATCCGACCGTCCTGCCTGGAGCAGTTTGACCGGCCATAAGTGGAGCAGTTTGGGGTGGCCATCGGGGAGGATGCGCGGACGCTGCGCCTGGCGGCCGGGCGCCTTCATCACGCTGCGCCCGAGTGCCCCGCAAGGGCGGCGTGATCCTCGCGCGTTCAGGCGACCGCAAGGAGCTCGAGGCTGACCCTTTCGTGCAGAACGCAGGTGCTCGGAAGGATGTGACCGAGTTCAAACCTAGCATGACGGCGCCGGGCGCAGAGGTCTTGAAGGAAATCTAGGGTCCTCAGACTTTGCGAAGTGCCCGCCACGGGGCGAGCTCGCTGCCGTCATTCAGCCAAGGCGGTTTTGCTGCTCGCCGCAGGTGACCCCCCGGGACCGGGACGCGCCAAGGGGAGGAAGCTTGACCCCATCATGTGCGGTAGCGCAACCGGCTCGGGCGTGATGACTCGAATGGCTGCGCCCATGGTCGGCGGCATGCCCATGACACCTTGAGGACCGGCCTTCGTTCACGCACTTCGACGAGGACGAAGAGCGGATGCGAGGCTGCGTGGCAGTGCACTTGCTCGCCGCTCAGCGTGCGCTGGAACGGGGTTCGGAAGCTTTTTGATGTCGCGCGGTCTCGCGGGCAATGACCTGCGCGTCGGCAGACAGATCGCCGGATTCAGCTGGTTTCGACAGGGGCGAGCATCGTGCCACGGCAATTCGAAGAGCCGCAACGGCAGGGATAGTCTGAGGGCGGCGAGCCGTCATCCGCTGTCAGGCAATAGTCGATGAACAACTCGTCCCCTGCCTCTACAGGGACGATTGTCTGGAACTTCAGCAGCAGCTGGCCTGCGTCGTCGTACTCCTCGACCGCCTCGCAGTTCGGGTCGCAGGCGTGGTTCAGGTGACGAGTGCCATTGCCGCCTTTGGCACCATCGATGGTTTCCTGATTGGACAAGGTGAACAGGTAAGTGAGCTGATCATCCCAGGTTCTGGCGGCGACTTCCTGCGGTGAGTAGCGCCGGCCTTCGTAGAGGCCCAGCAATGCGAAGGCGGGCAACGCGCGCGTTGCAAAGGCGCCCAGGCCGTGGACGCCACTGGGCGCCACCCTGACACAAGGGGTGGGAGATGTGTGTTTGCGAAGCTTTGCCATGCGGATGGAAATTGTAGGTGGAGCCCAGACTTGCCGAGGCCGCGATCGAGCGCCGAGCAGATTTTCGCAAGCTGAGGTCCGAGAAAAATGGCGTCTCGATCGAGACGCCCTTTTGAGGCGAACTTCCCGGCACCGCTCATGAACCCAACTCAATTGAGCAGAGACCCCTTCGGCAGCCGCCTCGCCAGCCAATCATGCACATCCATTCGGATGCTCCTGCCCTCAAGCACAAAGTCTTCGTAGCGGCTCGCTGGCGGCGCGCACCCGACGATCTGATGTCAAGCGGCTGATGACGATCGTTGGCGCGTCCCCTTCTGCCGTCCTTCTCGAGGCAGCCCCGCGCTGATGCCGGCTGCCACATCCGAACGCGATCGCGGCGCCGCTGCCTGTGCGTCAGTGGCTTGCCATCGCGCCCGCCGGCTCGGAGAATTCTTTCTTGCACGGCACACTCGCTGCTAGGGGATGTGATGAACCTCGACCCTGTCCCTCCCGTCGCGTTGGTGGTAGACGACGAGCCGGTGGCCCGACTGATGGTGAAGCTGGCTTTGGAAAGCTTCGGCTGCGCTCCGGTCCTGGAGGCTGCCGACGGAATCGCGGCGCAGGAGGTCCTGCGGGAGCACCCGGACGTCGCCCTGGTGCTGACGGACATCATGATGCCCCGGATGGACGGCCTGGAATTGCTGCGCTGGGGACGCGAGGCAGTGCCGGACACCATGTGGATCGTCCTTTCGGGGCTGGAGACCTTCGACTCGGCGGTGGCCGCGATCCGGCTGGGGGCGTTCGACTTCCTGCCGAAGTCGCCGCGCTCGGAAGAGATGGGGGTTGCGGTGCGCAACGCGCTGGAGCGGCGGCAACTGCTGGCTGAACGCGAGCGGTTGCACCGGGAGCTACAGCGCAAGGTCTGCGAACTTCAGGAGACCTCCGCACTGCTGCGTCGCGACCTCGAGCGGGCGGAGGTGATCCAGCGCGCCTTGCTGCCGCGCAGCCCGCCCCCGATGGAGGGCTATTGCATCCAGGCGGTCTACCGCCCGGGGCAGCATGTGGGCGGCGACCTCTACGACGTGGTCCGGCTGGGCGAGCGGCACCTCGCCTTCTACCTGGCCGACGCCACCGGCCACGGGGTCACCTCGGCAATGCTCTCGGTGCTGTTCAAGCAGCGGCTGGTCCTGGTGGACCCGGCGACGGGCCTCGCGCTGCCGCCGGCGGAGGTATTGGCCGCGGTGAACCGCTCGATCTGCGAGACGCACGCCGCGCCGGGACTGTTCCTGACGGCCGTCTTCGGCCTGCTGGATACGTCGGACGCGAGCCTCACGCTGGCATCCGCGGGCCATCCGCCCGTGCTGCACGCACGCGAGGGCCGGGAAACGCGCCTGATCCGCCGCATGGGGCCCGCGCTCGGGCTGGCGCCGGACGCGCACTTCGCGCAGGAGCGTCTCCAGCTCCTGGCGGGCGACCGGATCCTCCTCTACACCGACGGGCTCCTGCCCTCCGGGTCGGAGCGCGAGCTGGAACTGCTGCAGCAGGTGCTCGCCAAGCCGCTCTCCAGTGCGCAGGAGGCGATGGCGCAGCTTCACGGTGACGCGCCGGCGGGAGCGGACCGGGATGACGTGACCATCCTGCTCATCGACGCGCACGCGGGCGCCTCCTCGTTCGACAATGGCGCCGAGCTCCCCGCGGCTGCCGCTTCCGGCGCCCCGCGGCCCGAGGGCGAGGCGGTGTTCTACGGCGAAACAGTCGATGCCGCCTACCTTGCGCTGCGCGGCCGGGCCAGCTGGATGCATTGCGATGCCTTCCATGAAACGGCCCTGGCCGTGCTGGACGGGGGACGCCCCCTGGTGCTGGACTTCTCCGGCTGCGAGTACATGGACAGCACCTGCCTCGGCACGGTGCACGAGCTGGTCGCCCGGGGCGGCGTGGTGCTCGCGGGGGTGACACCGGCCGTGCACGCCCTGTTCGAGGAACTGAGCATGCAGCAGGTGCTGGCCGCGATGCGCGAGGACATTCCCGCCGCGCCCGAGCTCTACGCGCTGGGTACGGGGGGCGACCACGCCGTGGTGCAGAAGCGGATCCTGCAGGCGCACGAGGCCCTCTCCGCACTGAGCGAACGCAACCGCGAGGAGTTCAAGGACGTCGTCGAGTCGCTGCGTGGCGAACAGGACGGGCCGAGATGACCGCTGCCATCCGCGTGCTGCATCTCGAGGACGACCCGGCCGATGCGGAGCGCATCCGGGGCAGGCTGCAGGACGAGAACCTTGGCTGTGACATCGTGTGGGTGCAAACCAGGGAGGACGTCGTCTCCGCCCTGCAGCGGCAAACTTTCGACCTGGTGCTGTCCGACTACGAAGTCGGCGGCCTGGAGCTGCTGCGCCAGGTGCAGCAGCAGCCGGAGCTTCCGCTGATCGTGATTGCCACTGCGTTGACCGAGGACGAGGCGGTGGATTGCATGAAGGCCGGCGCCACGGACTACGTGCTCAAGCAGCGCTTGCGGCGCCTGGGTTTCTCGATTCGGCGCGCGCTCGCCGAACAAAGGCAGAGAGCGGCGCTGCGCCGGGTGGAAGATGACCTGCGTGCCCTGAACGCCGACCTGGAGGCGCGCGTGCGCCTGCGCACCGCCGAACTGGAAACAGCCAACGCGTTCCTGAACTCGGTGATCCATCACATTCCCTATCAGGTCATGGTCAAGGACGCCACCGACTTGAAGGTCGTCCGCGTCAACCGCAGCATGGAGGAGATGACGGGGCGCAGCCAGCAGGAGTTGCTGGGCAAGACGGCTTACGAGTTCGTCAGTTCCAAGGAGGAGGCCGACTTCTTCACGGCCAAGGACAAGGAAGCGCTGGCGCTCGGCCGGGAAGTGGACATCCCCGAGGGCACCCTGCATACGCGCGATGGCAGCGTGCACGTCCTCCACGCGAAGAAGATCCCGATCCTCGACGAGGCCGGCCAGCCGCGCTACGTGCTGACCATGACGGAAGACGTGACGGAGAGGAAGAAGAAGGAGCGTGAAATCGAGCGGCTGAACGCGGCCCTGGCGCAGCGCAGCTCGGAGGTGGAAGCCGCCAACCGCGCCAAGGGCACCTTCCTGGCCACTATGAGCCACGAGATCAGGACGCCCATGAACGGCATGCTGGGCATGCTGGAACTCCTGAGCCTGACCGAGTTGGACGCCGAGCAGCGCGAGACGCTCGGGCTGGTGCGGGAATCGAGCCGGTCGCTGCTGCGCATCATCGACGACATCCTCGATTTCTCGAAGATCGAGGCCGGCAAGCTGGAGGTCCGCCCCGAAGTCGTCTCGATCAAGCGCTTGATCGAGGAGGTGCAGAGCATCTATCTGGGCAATGCCAGCAGCAAGGGCCTGGTCGTCCGGCGGATGGTCGACCCGCGCATCAATGCGGCGCTGCGGGTCGATCCGGTGCGCCTGCGCCAGATCCTCAACAACTTCGTCAGCAACGCGATCAAGTTCACCTCCGAGGGCTGGATCGACATCAACGTGCAATGGCTGGGGCGCTCAGACGGACAGGACAACCTGCGCTTCGAGGTGAAGGACACCGGCATCGGCATCTCGCTCGAAGACCAGCAGCGCCTGTTTCAGCCGTTCAGCCAGGCGGACGGTGACGAGGCGCGGCGGCGGCCGGGTGGCACCGGCCTGGGGCTGGTCATCTCCCGGCAGCTGGCGCAGATGATGGGCGGCTCGATCAGCCTGGAAAGCGCGCCGGGCAAGGGCACGACGATCACCCTGGAACTGTCGCTGCCGGTCGCCGAGCCCCCGCCAGGCAGCGACGCCGACAGCGCACGCCCTCTTCCGGCGGCCACGGCCATGCGCCGCATGGCGCCCGGCACCGCGCAGGCCGAGACGGAAGGAACGTTGGTGCTGCTGGTGGATGACCACCCCGTCAACCGCATGTTGCTGCTGCGCCAGGTGCGAACGCTGGGCTATGCCGCCCAGACCGCCGATGACGGCGTCCAGGCCCTGGAGATGTGGAAGTCGGGTCGCTTCGGACTGGTCATCACCGACTGCCACATGCCCCACATGGACGGCTACGAACTGGCGCGCAGCATCCGCGCTCTGGAATCCGACGCGGGGCGCGAGCGCGTGCCGATCGTCGCCTGCACCGCCAACGCGCTGCAGGGGGAGGCCGAGGCCTGCTTCGCCGCCGGCATGGATGCCTTCCTGGTCAAGCCGGTGGAACTGGCGCAGCTGATCGAAAAGCTCGATCGATGGCTGCCGCTTCCCCAGGCCCCCTCGCCGCCCGCCGCTCCCGCCGGCTCAAGCCCGGAGGCCGCCCCCTGCGTCAGCCCGATCGACGAGGCGCTCCTCACGGCGACATGCGGTGGCGACGCGTCGATGGTGGGCGAGGTTCTTGCGGCCTTCCGGCGAACCTGCGAGGACGACTCGGCCGGACTCAGGCAGGCGGTGGCCGTCGACGACGTTGCCCAGGTCACCCAGTTCGCCCACCGCATGGCGGGCGCCAGCAAGATGGTCGGGGCGCTCGCGTTCGCGGCCGCATGCGAGAACATCGAGCGCGCCAGCCGCATCGGCGATTGGAAGGCGGTCCTCGCCGGCATGTCGGCGTTCGAGCAGGAACGGATGCGCCTGGCCGCTTATTTCGAGGGGCGCAAGGGAACGTCTTGACGGGCAAGTCCCTTCCGTTCAAAAACGTTTGCCGCATTCGCCAGTCACGCTGTCTCCGGACGACGATCCGGGTTGTGAAGGAATGGCGCGGTCGCGCCTCCACGGGAAACCGAAATTGACAAGCGCCGCCTCATGGATGCGCTCGCAATACGGACCTTCACCGCGGTAGAGCGCCATTTTCCGATCTCGAGCTTGTAGACACGTTCTGTGCGCACGCGGCTGCCCAGCCTGCCGATGCTGCTGATGTTCGGCTATTCGAGCGGACTGCTCGACGAGCCGCTGGGCTGGGACCTGCCGCGCAAGCCCTACACGCGCAGCGAACTCGAGCGTGCGCGGGTCCTGAGCGCTGCTCAGTGAAGCGCCACGACGCTCGGCGGCGCGACGGCGCGCATGAAGCCCGTCAGCGCCTCGACCTGCGGGATATGGATGTCGCGCCGACCCTTCTCGGTGAAGCGGATCACGTCGCCACGCGCCAGTCGCGACAGCGCACGGCTCACGCTCTCCAGCGTCATGCCGAGGTAGTTGCCGATCTCGGCGCGCGTCATGCGCAGCGTGATCTGGTCGGTGCGCAGGCCGCGCTGTGCGAGCGCGTCGGCCCAGTAGCGCAGGAAACCGGCCACGCGGGCGTCGGCGGGCAGCGTGCACAAGGACAGCATCGAATCGTGATCGCGCGTGAGTTCGCGGCTCATGGCCTCATGCAGCGCGGTCAGCAGCGCGGGCGTGCGAAGGGCTGCCTGCAACAGCGCGTCGTAGCGGATGGCCCAGACCTCGCCGGTGTCCATCGCGACCGCGTCACAGCCGTACTGGCCGGCCGCGATGCCGTCGAGGCCCAGCCAGTCGCCCTTGAAGTGCAGGCCGACCACCTGTTCACGCCCCTCTCCGGAGAGGTTGACCATCTTGAAGAAGCCCGAGTTCACGACGTAGAGGCAGCCGAACTTCTGTCCCACCTGGTAGACCGTGTCGCCTGCGCGGACGATGCGCCGCTGGATCGGCAGGCTGTCCTGCAGCAGTTGCAGCATGTCGGCGATGCGCCGGACGGCACGCCGGTTGTCTTGGAGAGCGCTTGTCGCTTCGGTCATCACTTGTTCCTCGCAGATCGATGGCTTGAAGCTTAGAAGGCCACTGCAACAGCAGCGCCAATGCGGTCGCCCCCTCGGTAACAGTGGGTGAATGCTTGGTATCTGGCCGGTATCGACGGCTGCAGGATGACGGATTGTTGACGGCGATCAAGGCCTCGATCGCAGCAGGCAATACCTTCGCTGATGTGGAATCCGTTCTCTCCATTCCTTCTCACCGCGGGTGCGCCGGCGAGCCGCCGGCCGCGGAAGACATCCTGGCGATCTTTGCGGCCGCCCGGCGCCTGCGCGAGGACGCCCGAGCTGGCACGATCGGCAAGCCGCTGCACGGCAAGAACCTGGCGCTGCTGCTCGACACCCCGCCCGGCGAGGAGACGTCGGCCCTCCATCGCGCCGCGCAGGAACTGGGCGCGCGGGTTTCCGAAGTCCGGTTCACCGATCCGGCCGGCTCGGCGTCGGCAAAGGACGATCTTCGCGGCCTGGCCCGGATGCTGGGGCGCATGTACGACGCCATCGACTGCGGAACGCTGGCTCCGGCCTCCGTGCGCCAGATCGAGCAGGAGGCGGGCGTCCCGGTCTACGAGGGACTGGGCCTGGACCATCATCCGGCAAGGGCGCTGGCGGATCTCATGACGCTCTGCGAGCATCGGCCGGCGCCAGGCGCATCGATCCGGCTCCTCGGCGACCCGACGACGGCGCGGGCACGCGCCTTCCTGCCGGCTGCGCGGGCGATGGGCTTCGAGATGCGCACCGAAGAACGCCCGCAAGCGGGATCGGAGGACGCGACCTTCGTGGTCGATGCGACCCATGGTCCCCACTGGTCGCTATGCGGGCCGGCCGGCCCGCTGGACGTGCTTCGGTGTTCGGAAAACCATCGCTGCATGATGCAAACCGAACTGCTCGAGACGATCGTCAAAGTCAATTCGGGCGCGCTCGCGGCGGCCCGGACTCAGGGGTCCTCCCGCGCCGGTTCTTGCGCCATATCAAGGCACGAATCCTCGCTCCTTCGATACTGATGGCTCCTTCACCTCGCTCAAGAGGAACTCGCCATGCACAAACGGATTCTGGTTCTCATCGACGGGAGTCCGGCTTCCAAAAGAAGCTTGGACGAGGCCATCGATATCGCAAGGACCACCAGGGGCCTGCTGCGGCTGGTTCACGTGGTGGACGATCTCTCGCTCGCGCGCAGATCCACCGATACGGACACCTGGCTGGGTACGCTGCACAATTGGGGGCGGGAGATCCTTGAAGCAGCGAAAAAAGCTGCCGAGGCTCGCGGTGTGCATGCGGATGTGATGCTGTACAGCGACTTTGCCACTCCCCTCGCCGACGCTGTCGCATACGAAGCAAGAATGTGGCCGGCAGACCTCATTGTTCTGAGCACGCCTGGGCGTTGCGGGCGGTGGGCGATGGGCAGCGATGCAGAGCGCTTCCTGCGAACGTCAACAGTTCCCGTGATGCTGGTTCCCGAGCCGGTCGAAGAAGCTGTCGACAAGCGCTCCTCGACCAGGCAACAGGCAGCTCTCGCGCCAGCGCTTGCATTCGAGTGACGAGACCGATGGCTGGCTCGACTGTCTCAGCCCCCGGCGTACCGTTTCACCTTCACTGCCGTCTGGTTGCACTTCCGGTCGGGGCGACACCGCGCGTTGCGACCGCTCGGAACCTTCTGACCTTCGGCTGCAGGCCCAAGGCCGATGGCAACCCGGACCACGAACCGGGCTTCCGGGTACTCGGAGATCAACGGGTCATCCTTCATCACGGACGTCTCTGTGCTGATCCGCAGGCGGTTGGGCTTCTCGAAGTCTATGAACAGGATCCCGACCTTTGGATTGACCAACACGTTGCCCATGGACAGGTACATGCCGTTCCCCAAGCCCGCATTTGACGTACATCAATCGTTGCCGTCGGCAGACCGCGCCGCCGCTGCGGCCAACGCGTTCACGGCTCGGGTCGTTTCCACAGCCAGATCGCAATCACCGCCATGAGGAGCGGCGCTGCGACCTTCACGACGATCGGCGCGTCGGTGACGAGCAGCACGGCTGTGCTGAAGAACATCATCCAACTCGCGGCCCACTTCGCGCGGCGTGACACCGCACCCCCCTGTCGCCAGCGCCGGATGGACTCGCCGTAGCGCGGGTGGTCGAGTAGCCAATGCTCCAGCGCCGGCCAGCCGCGTCCGCCCGCCCAGGCGGCCGCAAGCAGAAATGGCACCGTCGGCAGAACGGGTAGAAAGACGCCGAGCAGGCCCAGAGCGACAAGTACCAAGGCCAACACCCGCCAAAGCAGCCTTGCGATGGCACCCTCGAGCCGCTTCAACGAGCGAGCCCTCTGGAGCGATCTGCCGGGAACTGCGAAGGAGGCACCTGCGAATGGTAGGTCAATCGCCCCTCGACATTGGCTGCTTGCCCGCCTCGGCGTGCAGCTGAGTGTGATCTGCGGCGGCGCTCACCGATCTGAGATGGCGCGATCCACCCGTGGCCGATTCGATCCGCACAGCGGATGCCCGGCAGAAAGCTTGCTTCAAATCAAAGACGCAACGGCTTGGCCGCGCTAGGCTGGAGTGCCGGTGCTGAACAGCCCGCCAGGATTCAAGGAGGTGTGGGATGTGCATGGAAATATTGCTGAGGCTTGCGAACGCGCAGCTTCCATTCACGACAGCCAGCCCGTCCCAGATCGACAAGGTCCGACTGCTGGAAGCGGCGGGCTACGTCAATGCTTTCATTGCGCCAGTGCACATCGACCCTGACGACTGCACAAGGCAGGACCCGGCCAAGGTCTTCGAGGTCACCGCCCGCGGCCGGCAAGCGCTGAACCAGGGTTCCATCGCGCACGATCTCCCATTCGAACGCGGCGAGTTCCATCATGCCGGATCCTGACCTTTGTACCGAAGAGGACGTCGTCCGCCTGGTCCATACCTTCTATTCAAAGCTGCGCGACGACGCGATGCTCGCTCCGATCTTCGAATCGCGAATCGTCGACTGGGACCGGCACTTGGCGAAGATGGTGGACTTCTGGTCGTCTGCCCTGAGAGGCACCGCCCGCTACAGGGGCGCGCCAATGCCCAAGCATGTTGCATTGCCGGGGCTCACGGCGCAGCTGTTCCACCGCTGGCTCGCACTGTTTCGCGATACCACGCAGGCATTGGGCAACGCAGATCTCCAGGAACGGGCCGACGACCTTGCACACCGCATCGCCGGGAGCCTCTGGTATGGATATCAGGCGCGGCATGGCGCCGACCACCCGGCAGTGGGTTGCGAGCTCGCGGCAGAACGCCACAGTCGAAACACAAGGGAGACCGCGCCATGACGCACCCCAGCCTGACCATCATCCGCCACGAACACCGGGCGCTGTCGGCGATGCTGCGCTCGATCACCCTGCTCCTCGGTGAACATCGGCGACGGGGCACGCTGCCCGACTTCGATGCGCTGCAGGCCATGCTGTTCTACGTCGACGAGTTCCCGGAGAAGCTGCACCACCCCAAGGAGAGCCGCCTGCTCTTTCCCAAGCTGCGCGGGCGCAACGCGCAGACCGACGCCGTGCTCGACCGCCTTGACCGCGACCATGCGCGTGGCGAGCAGGCGATCCGTGAACTCGAACACGCGCTGCTCGGATTTCGGATGATGAGTGGGACCGATCAGGGTGAAGCCCGCCGGGACAACTTCGAGACCTTGATGAAGCAGTACGCCGACTTCTACCTCGATCACATGCACGTCGAGGAGGCCGAGATCTTGCCGCTGGCCGAGACCGTGCTCAGTGCCGACGAATGGGCCGAACTCGACGCGGCGTTCCTAATGAACCGCGATCCGCTCGCAGGCTACGAGGCCGATGAGGCCTACCGGCCGCTTTTCAAGAAGATCGTCGGCGCGCTGCAGAATTCGGGCGGCGTCGGCTCGGTGCTCGAAGCCTTCGCAGGCGCCGCGCTGCCGACGTTCTCGCCGCGCCATTGACAATACACCGCGCGCCCTTGAGGAGATTCCATGGCCCTTCCCCATGCCCGAGCCCTCGACGTGATCGACATCAGCCCGCTGGGCGACCAATTGCCCAGGGCCGTCACGACCAGCCTGATCAAGACGCCCGCCTTGCAGCTCATGCGCATGGTCTTGCGCGCCGGCGCGGACGTACCGCAGCACAGTGTGTCCGGCGCGATCACCGTGCAGTGCCTGGAAGGCGAAGCGACAGTCAGGACGCCCTCGCGCGCTTGCCATCTCGCCGCCGGCCGCCTGGTGGCGCTCGAGGGAGGCGAACCGCACGCGGTGCACGCGTTGACGGACGCTTCGCTGCTGGTCACGATCCTCCTGCACACGGGGCAACCGGCCGTCCCAGGCCAGCGCCTCACCCATTTCCCCGACACCGAAAGCCCGCCATGATTTCAAGCTTCGACGACCTGCTGCGTTTTGCGCGCGCACAGGCACGGCCGCAGCGTCTGCTGTTCGTCTTCGCAGCCGCAGGCCTGCCGGACCACGCGACGCCCGAGCAGCGCGAGCGTTTCCAGTCCGGTCAAGGCGGCACGCTGACGCCGCTGATGTGCGTGGACAAGGCGCCCGACGAACTGGGCTCTTTCGAGGCGCTGCGCGAAGAGTCGCAGCAGTTCGGCCAGGCCTGGGACCTCGTGTTCGCCGCCGCGATGTCGGGCAGCGCGGGCCACGGGCCGACCAGCGCCCAGGCCGAAGTGCCGCTGCAGCGCATGGTCGAGTCGATCAAGTCCGGCGGTATCGCCGGCTTCATCGCCTTTGACGGCGCAGGCCAGCCCGTGCAGCTCGAATGAGAGAGCGCTGTCGCTCCGTCCGCTCAGGACGCGTTGACGCCGAGCGAGGGCGCGGCCTCGTGCGGCGTCAACAGCCGAGCCAGCAGCTCGCGCACGCTGCGGATCTGGTCGCCGAACGGAAGCGCGCCCACGCCGCGGAAGAACAAGCCCTTCTTCACGTCGCCGCGCAGGGCGGCAGCCAACTGGGTGTCGATGCAGAACTGGCCCCAGCCGGCCAGCCCGTCGCGCAACCCGCATTGCGCCAGGCAGTCGAAGGCGAGCGTGCAGCGCGGCTTGACGTGCGCCACGCTCTGCAGCTTCGCCTCGGCCTTCAGGTAGCCTTTCAGCCACCGGGTTGCCACGGCGCGCGCGGGCAGGCCGGCCACGCTCGTGAACTCGACCATGTCCTCCTCGCGCGCCTGAGCCAGCACGCGCTTGAATTCGGGGTGCGCGTCGCACTCCTGCGTGACGGCAAAGGGCGTGCCGAGCTGCACGGCGGCGGCGCCCAGCGCCTGCACGCGCGCGACATCTTCGAAGCGGCGGATGCCACCGGCCGCGATCAGCGGGATCTCCTTCTCGATTCCCGCCGCGCGCAGGAATGTGAGCGTTTGCGGGATGACGTTCTCGAAGTCGAAGCGCGGGTCGGCCAGATCGGCGATCTTCGCGGCGCCGAGGTGGCCGCCAGCCAGCCGCGGGTGTTCGATCACGATCGCATCGGGCAGGCGCTTTCTGCGCTCCCACTTGCGAACCAGCAGCTGCACGCCGCGCGCATCCGAAAGGATGGGCACGAGCAGTGCGCGGGGGTGGTCCTGCGCGAGCTCGGGCAGGTCGAGCGGCAAGCCGGCGCCGACCACCACCGCATCGATCCCGCATTCGAGCGCGCGCGTCACCGACGGGCTGTACTCGCCCACCGCGCGCATCACGTTGATGGCGAGCAGGCCGCGCCCGCCCGAGCGCTCGCGCGCGGCACGGATCTCGCGCGCCAGCGCTTCGAGATTGGCCGCGTTGATGGCTTCCTTGGCATGGCGCGTGGCGGCCTCTCCCGGCTGCAGGTCGCGGGTGCGCTCCATCAGGTCCGGATGATGGCGCCGCAGGTCGACGGACGAGATCGTGCCCATCGCGCCGAGCGCGGCGACGCTGCCGGCGAGGCGATGCGCCGACACGCCGACGCCCATGCCGCCCTGGACGATCGGCAGGAGGGTTCGCTCACCCAGACGCAGCGGTCTCAGGCCGCATTCGCGCAGCAACGCCATCAGTTGAGCGGCGGTGTCGGCGGTGTCGCCGGTGTCAGGGATGGGGTCGAGGTGGGTGGCAGTGGTCATTGCGGCCGCGGCAAAGCGCGTGCGCGCCGCGTGTGTGTTGAAACCCCTGCACGGTAGTGCTTCGCTGCGAACGTGGTGTTGACGAAGGTCAACCTTGCGCCGCGCTGCGCCGCGCCGGCGCCAGTGCTTCGTCGATCTCGTTGAAGATGCTGGTGCCGCTGCCATCGTCGACCGGCGCGTGGTCGAACGGGCCGGTGCCGCTGTGGTCGGCGTCGGACGCCGGCACGAAGCTTCCGCTGCGCAGGTCGAAGACATGGACCTCGCCCTCCTCGATCACATAGTGCCAGCCGTGCAGCGCGAGCCGGCCGGACTCGACGCGCTCGCGCACCATCGGGTAGCCCATCAGTCGTTCCAGCTGCAACACGACGCAGCGCTGCTCGGTGCGACGCAGCGCCTCGGGCGTCACCCGCACCGGCAGTACGGCCTCGCGCGCGAGGTCGAGCCAGGCCGCGAGGTTGGTCGCCTGCGGCACGTTCTCCTCGTACAGCGCCCGGATGCCGCCGCAATGGCTATGGCCACAGACGACGATGCGCTCGACGCCGAGCCGGAGCACGGCGAACTCGATCGCGGCAGCCGTTCCGTGGTAGCCGGCGGAGCCATCGTGCGGCGGCACCAGCGCGCCGACGTTGCGGACGATGAACAGCTCGCCGGGCCCGGTGCCGGTCAGCAGGTAGGGCACGAGGCGCGAATCGGAGCAGCCGATGAACAGGATGTTCGGATGCTGGCCGTCGCGCACCAGGCTTTGGAACCGGTCCTGCACACCGGGAAAATAGTCGTCGTGGAAGCGCCGTAGCCGCTGCAGCAGGTCGTCGGGCATCGCGCACCCGCCTGCGGCGCTACTGGACCAGCGGCGTCTCGGCCGCATCGAGGTCCACGCCCTCGACCGTGGCCTGGCCGGCCAGCAGCTGAAGGCACTGGCGCAGCGCCGTCACATAGGTCTGCTGGCGCAGCGCCATCGCGACCGCGCCGCGCACCGACTCGAAGGGCTGCGGCTCGCCGCCCTCGCGCTCCAGCACCTCCACCACGTGCAGGCCGAAGCGACTGTGCACCAGGCGCGGCAGAACGCCGACCTCGACATGACCGAAGATCTCCCGAGCGAACTCGGGGGCGCAGTCGTCCGGTGTCAACCACCCCAGCTCACCCCCGTGCTCACCGCTCGGACAGTTGGACAGCGCGCGGGCGGCCCGCTCGAAGCCGGCGCTGGCGCCGCCACTCGCCTTGCCGTCGTGGCAGCGGACATCGAGCAGGCAGGCCTCTGCGCGGTTGCGCAATGCCACCACGTCCATGCCCAGCGTCACTGCGAACAGGACATGCCGCATCCGCACGCGCTGTCCCGTGCGGTAGCGCGCCGGGTGCGCCGCATGGTGGCGCCGGCAGGCTTCCTCGGACGGCTCGGGCAACTGCAGTTCGCGTTCCAGCCAGGCGTCGATGGCCTGCGAGGCGGCTTCGCTGAGCACGCCGTCGCCGGGCGCCGCGTCCGTGGATGGCAGCAGTCCGCCGTGGATGGCTGCCTGACGCAGCAACTCGGAACACGCGCGCTGGCGCAGTTCCTCGATCGACAGGGCTTCGGCCGCGCCGTGGAGGGCCACGCCATTGATGCGCGCCACCCGGGGCGCGATGGCGTGGGGCGCGGCGCCGAGATTGACAGTATCGACATTCATGAAGGTATGTCTCCTGGAGCTCATGCGCCGGCGCGGGGCTCACGCGGCTGGTTGTGGCCAGCCGGCACGTTCAGCCGGCGGCTGCGCACGACCTGGTGTGAGCGGAACAGGAATCGGACCGTCCCGAAGCCACTCCACACATGCACCAGGCGGCTGAACGGGAACAGCAGGAAGATCGTCATGCCGAACACGATGTGGAACTGGTAGGGCCACGGCAGGGCGGCCAGCGCGGTGGCATCCACCGGCCGCAGCGTGACGATGCGCTGCGCCCAGTCCGCCAGGATCAGCATCACGCTGCCGTCGGCATGCTGCCACGAGAACGGCAGCGTGATCAGCCCGACCACGAGCTGCACCCACAGCACCACCAGCACCGCGATGTCCGTGGGATGGCTGGTGAGGCGGATGCGCGGATCGAACACGCGCCGGTGCAGCAGCAGCGTCAGGCCGACGAAGCACAGCGCGCCCGCGATGCCGCCTGCCACGACGGCCAGCATCTGCTTGGTCGCCGCACTCATGAAGATGCCGTAGACGCTGTGCGGCGTGAACAGCCCGACCATGTGACCGAAGAACAGGAACAGGACGCCGAAGTGGAACAGGTTGCTGCCCCAGCGCAGGCTGCCGGCCCGCAGCATCTGGGAAGAGTCGCTCTTCCAGCTGTACTGGCTCTGGTCGAAGCGGATCAGGCTGCCTATCACGAACACCATGAAGCAGACATACGGATAGACCTGGAAGAGAAAACCATACACGCCTGTCATGACGATGCTCCTTGTGTCACGTGGCTCTTGCGCACGATGTGAATGGGTTGCGCCTGGCCTGGCTTGGCCTGGCCCTTCGACGAGCAGCCGTCGAACACGACCGGTTCGGCCCAGCTCTCGTCGAGCGCCTCCTCGGCCGGCGGCTTGACCGGTTGTGCCTTCTCGCCGGCCAGTTCGAGCAGCGCGCCGAGCACGCTCGCGTAGGGACTGTTGCGGTGCTGCAGTGCGCCGAAGATGGCATTCAGGATGTGCGCCATCTCACCGAGAAAGGCTCGTGCCTCGCGCACCGGTTGCGTGGAGACAAACTCCAGCACGGCCGGCAAGTAGTCGGGCAGCTCGCCCTCGGCCAGGATCAGGCCGGCCTTTTCGTAGGTCTGTCCCAGATCGATCATTGCCGGGCCGCGCTCGCGCGAATCGCCGTGCACATGCTCGAACAGGTGCAAGGAGGTGCCACGACCCCGGTCGAACAGCTCGACATAGTCGGATTCAGCCTCCAGGGCGTCGGCACGCCACAGCATGTCCATCAGCGCATCGAGCTCGGCAAGGCGCGAAGGCGACAGCGCACGCTCGTCCTGCAGCAGCTCGCGCATCTCCGGCAGATCGCTGCGCAGCCGCCCATCGGGGTAGCCGAGCAGCGCCGCGAGCACGCGCAGGCTCTTCGTCATCGGGCGCGGGGAGTTCAGTGCGAACATGGTCAAACCTCCGCCCGGATAGGAATCGTGCGCTTCTTCTCGCTGCCAAACAGGCTGACTTCGCTGGTTCCTTCCGAGCATCCGTTGCCGAACGTGAAGCCACAGCCGCCGCGCACATTGAAGGTGTTCTCCGCGTATTCGCGGTGGGTCGTGGGGATCACAAACCGGTCCTCGTAGTTGGCGATCGCCATCACCTGGTACATCTCCTCGACCTCCGCCTGGCTGATGCCGACCTGCGCCAGCACGGCCTGGTTGATGCGCCCGTCGACATGCTTCTCGCGCTGGTAGGCGCGCATGGCCAGCATGCGTTCGAGCGCCTTCACGACGGGCACGGTGTCGCCGGCGGTCAGCAGATTGGCCAGGTACTTGACCGGAATGCGAAGCTGGTTGACGTCGGGGATCTCGCCGTTGCTGCCCACATGCCCCGCGTTGGCCGCGGCGCTGATCGGCGACAGCGGCGGCACGTACCAGACCATCGGCAAAGTGCGGTATTCGGGATGCAGCGGCAATGCCACCTTCCATTCCACCGCCATCTTGTAGACCGGGCTATTGCGCGCGGCCTCCATCCACTTGTCGGGGATGCCGTCGAGGCGCGCCTGCGCGATCACCTTCGGGTCGTTCGGGTCGAGGAAGATGTCGAGCTGCGCCTGGTACAGGTCGCGGTCGTGCTCGACGCTGGCGGCCTCCTGGATCCGGTCCGCGTCATACAGCAGCACGCCCAGGTAGCGGATGCGGCCGACACAGGTCTCGCTGCACACGGTCGGCTGGCCGGCCTCGATGCGCGGGTAGCAGAAGATGCACTTCTCGGCCTTGCCGCTCTTCCAGTTGTAGTAGATCTTCTTGTACGGGCAGCCGCTCACGCACATGCGCCAGCCGCGGCACTTGTCCTGGTCGATCAGCACGATGCCGTCTTCCTCGCGCTTGTAGATCGAGCCCGACGGGCACGACGCGACGCACGCCGGGTTCAGGCAGTGCTCGCACAGCCGCGGCAGGTACATCATGAAGGTGTTCTCGAACTGGCCGAGCATGTCCTTCTGCATCTGCTCGAATCCATCCAGATTCTTGTCCTTGCTGCGCCCGGAAAACTCGCCACCGAGAATCTCCTCCCAGTTCGGACCCCACACGATCTTGTCCATCTGCTTGCCGGTGATCAGGCTGCGCGGACGGGCCGTGGGCGTCGCCTTCATCTCCGGCGCCGACTGCAGGTGGCCGTAATCGAAGGTGAAGGGCTCGTAGTAGTCGTCGATCTCGGGCAGGTTCGGGTTGGCGAAGATGCGCATCAGCAGCTTCCACTTCGCCCCCTGCCGCGGCTCGATCGCGCCGTTGGCCTTGCGCACCCAGCCACCGTTCCACTTGTCCTGGTTCTCCCACTCCTTCGGGTAGCCGATCCCGGGCTTGGTCTCGACATTGTTGAACCAGGCGTACTCCATGCCGGGGCGGCTGGTCCAGACGTTCTTGCAGGTGACGGAACAGGTGTGGCAGCCGATGCACTTGTCCAGGTTGAGCACCATGCCGATCTGTGCGCGGATCTTCATGCGACTTCTCCTTGGGCCTGCACGGGGCGGATCAGTTCATCGGCGACCGGCGTGTCGAGCCAGTCGATCCTGTTCATCTTGCGCACCACGACGAACTCGTCGCGGTTGGTGCCGATGGTTCCGTAGTAGTTGAAGCCGTAGCTGAACTGCGCGTAGCCGCCGATCATGTGGGTGGGCTTGAGCACGATCCGGGTCACCGAGTTGTGGATCCCGCCGCGCGCGCCGGTGATCTCGGAGCCCGGCGTGTTCACGATCTTTTCCTGCGCGTGGTACATCATCACCATGCCCGGCTTGACGCGCTGGCTCACCACCGCGCGCGCCGCGATGGCGCCGTTGAGGTTGAACAGCTCGATCCAGTCGTTGTCGACGATGCCCACGCGCTTCGCGTCGTCCTCGCTGATCCACACACAGGGCCCGCCGCGGCTGAGGGTCAGCATCAGCAGGTTGTCGGTGTAGGTCGAGTGGATGCCCCACTTCTGGTGCGGCGTGATGAAGTTCAGCGCGATCTCGGGGTTGCCGTTCGGCTTGACGCCCTGGATCCCTGCGGTGGTCTTCAGGTCCACCGGCGGGCGGTAGCTGGCAAAGCCCTCGCCGAACGCGATCATCCACGGATGGTCCATGTAGAACTGCTGCCGTCCGGTCAGCGTGCGCCACGGAATCAGCTCGTGCACGTTGGTGTAGCCGGCGTTGTACGAGACGGTCTCGCTCTCGATGCCGCTCCAGGTCGGCGAACTGATGATCTTGCGCGGCTGCGCCTGGATGTCGCGAAAGCGGATCTTCTCGTCCTCCCGGTGGATCGCCAGGTGCGTGTGATCGCGCCCGGTCTGCTTGCCCAACGCCTGCCAGGCCTTCACTGCCACGTGACCGTTGGTCTCGGGCGCCAGCATCAGCACCACCTCTGCGGCGTCGATGTCGCTCTCGATCTTCGGCATCCCGCAGGTGACACCGGGATCGGTGACGAAGCCGGCGAGTTCGCCGAGCTGCCGCACTTCGGTTTGCGTGTTCCAGCCGATCCCCTTGCCGCCGTTGCCGGCCTTTCCCATCAGCGGTCCCAGCGCCGTGAAGCGCTTGTAGACATTGGGGTAGTCGCGCTCGACCACCTGCAGGTTGGGTGCGGTCTTGCCCGGCACCAGCTCGCACTCCCCGCGCTTCCAGTCGCGGACCTCGAAAGGCTGGGCCAGTTCCGAGGGGCTGTCATGCATCAGGGGCGTCAGCACCAGCTCACGCTCGACACCGAGATGGCCGACGCAGACCTCGCTGAACTTCCTGGCAAAGCCCTTGTAGATGTCCCAGTCGCTGCGCGACTGCCAGGCCGGGTCCACCGCCGTGGACAGCGGGTGGATGAAAGGGTGCATGTCGCTGGTGTTGAGGTCGTTCTTCTCGTACCAGGTGGCCGTCGGCAGCACGATGTCGCTGTAGAGGCAGGTGGTGCTCATGCGGAAGTCGAGCGTCACCAGCAGATCGAGCTTGCCTTCGGGCGCCTTGTCGTGCCACACGACCTCTTCGGGCTTCGCCTCCTCTGCGCCGAGGTCCTTGCCCTGCACGCCGTTGCTGGTGCCGAGCAGGTGCTTGAGGAAGTATTCATGGCCCTTGCCGCTGGAGCCCAGGATGTTGGAGCGCCACACGAACATGTTGCGCGGCCAGTTGTCCGGGTGGTCGGGGTCCGTGCAGCTCATCTTCAGCGAGCCATCCTTCAGCGAACGGACCGCGTAGTCCTTCGGATCGATGCCGGCAGCCTGCGCGTCGCGCACCACCTGCAGCGGATTGGTCTGCAGCTGCGGCGCGCTGGGCAGCCAGCCCATGCGCTCGGCACGCACGTTGTAGTCGATCATGCTGCCCGCGTACGCCTTCTTGTCGGCCAGCGGCGAGAGCACTTCTTCCATGCCCAGCTTCTCGTAGCGCCACTGGTCGGTGTGCGCGTAGAAGAAGCTGGTGCTGTTCATCTGGCGCGGCGGGCGGATCCAGTCGAGCGCGAAGGCCAGCGCGGTCCAGCCGGTCTGCGGGCGCAGCTTTTCCTGGCCCACGTAGTGCGACCAGCCACCACCGCTTTTCCCGATGCAGCCGCACATCATGAGCATGTTGATCACGCCGCGGTAGTTCATGTCGCTGTGATACCAGTGGTTCATCGCCGCGCCGATGATCACCATCGACTTGCCCTGCGTCCTGTGCGCGTTCTCGGCGAACTGGCGTGCCACCGTGATCAGCTGCGCGCGCGGGGTGCCGGTGATGCGCTCCTGCCAGGCCGGCGTGTAGGGGGTGTCGTCGTCGAAGCTGCTGGCCGCCAGCTCGCCGCTCAGCCCGCGCGCCACGCCGTAGTTCGCCACCTGCAGGTCGAACACGGTCGCCACCAGCGCGTCTCGCTGCTCGCCTGCCTTGCCGAGCGCGATGCGCCTGACCGGCACGGTGCGCACCAGCACCTCGGCCTGCTCGTTGCCGGGGAAATGCTCGCTGACAATGCCGCCGAAATAGGGGAAGCCGACCCGAGCGGTCTCGGTGCTCGGCTGCTCGCCCTCCAGCACCGACAGCCGAAGCTTCACCTCGTGGCCGTGGCGCGCCTCCTTGGCCTCGAGGTTCCACTGCCCTTCGTCCGCGCGTCCGTCAGGCCCCCAGCGGAAGCCGATCGCGCCGTGCGGCAGCACCACCTTGCCCTCGTCGTCGAAGGCGACGGTCTTCCATTCCGGATTGTTGGCCTGGCCGAGCTTGCCGTTGAAGTCCGAGGCGCGCACATAGCGGTCGGGCACCATGACGACTTCGCCGCCGGGCAGCTGGTGTTCCTTGAGCATCACCAGCATCGGCATGTCGGTGTAGCGGCGCACGTAGTCGTCGAAGTAGGCACTGCGCTCGCGGCCGCCATCGGGAAAGTAGAACTCCTTCAGGATCACATGGCCCATCGCCATTGCCACCGCCGCGTCGGTGCCCTGCTTCGGGTGCATCCAGATGTCCGCCAGCTTGGCGACCTCGGAATAGTCCGGCGTCACCGCCACTGTCTTCGCTCCCTTGTAGCGCACCTCGGTGAAGAAGTGCGCGTCCGGCGTGCGCGTCTGCGGCACGTTGGACCCCCAGGCGATGATGAAGCTCGAGTTGTACCAGTCGGCCGATTCGGGCACGTCGGTCTGCTCGCCCCAGACCTGCGGGCTTGCCGGCGGCAGGTCGCAGTACCAGTCGTAGAAGCTCATGCACACACCGCCGATCAGGCTGAGGTAGCGGCTGCCCGCGGCGTAGCTGATCATCGACATCGCCGGGATCGGCGAGAAGCCGATGATCCGGTCGGGGCCGTGCTTCTTGATCGTGTAGACGTTGGCCGCGGCGACGATCTCGTTGACCTCGTCCCACGACGAGCGCACGAAGCCGCCGAGGCCCCGCACCTGCTGGTAGTCGCGGCGCTTGGCATCGTCCTCGACGATCGACGCCCATGCGTCGACCGGGTCGTGTGCGACGCGCGCCTCGCGCCAGCTCTTCAAGAGCCTGCTGCGCACCATCGGATACTTGACGCGGTTGGCGCTGTACAGGTACCAGCTGTAGCTGGCGCCACGCGCGCAGCCGCGCGGCTCGTGGTTGGGCATGTCCCAGCGCGTGCGCGGGTAGTCGGTCTGCTGGGTTTCCCAGGTGACGATGCCGCCCTTGACGTAGATCTTCCACGAGCACGAGCCGGTGCAGTTCACGCCGTGGGTCGAGCGCACGATCTTGTCGTGCGCCCAGCGATTGCGGTAGGCATCTTCCCACGTGCGATCTTCGCCGGTGGTGACGCCGTGGTCGCCGGAGAAGGACTCCCTGGGCTGGCTGAAATAGCTGAGACGGTCTAGGAAATGGCTCATTGGAGGGTCTCCGGAAAATTCAATGGCTCAGGGGTTCTTCACGTACGCGTTGGCGCGCAGGTAGAACCACCAGTTGAGAATGAGGCACAGGGCGTAGAACGCCGCGAAGCCGTACATGGCGAGCTCGGGCGTGGCGGCCTTGATCTGGGCGCCGATCACTACCGGTGCGATGAAGGCCCCGTAGGCCGCCACGGCCGAGGTCCAACCGAGCACGGGGCCGGCCTGCTGGCGGTCGAAGATCACGCCGATGGTGCGGAAGGTCGAGCCGTTGCCGATCCCGCTGGCGGTGAACAGCACCACGAACAGCACCATGAAGATCAGGAAGTACTGCTCGGGCGCGGCCGAGCGGTAGGCCAGCAGCATCACGTAGCCCACCGCCGTCGAGGCGAGCACCATCACCGCCGAGATGATCTGGGTGACGATCGAGCCGCCGATCTTGTCCGAGATCCAACCGCCCAGCGGCCGCATTGCCGCGCCGACGAAGGGCCCGATCCAGGCGTAGGTGAGGGCCGAAGGCGCATTCGGGTTCTTCAGCACGTGCTGCATCACGCCGGTCGCGTCGGGTACATGGCTGACACCGAAGATCACCGTGATGGCCAGCGGCAGCGCCATCGAGAACCCGATGAACGAGCCGAAGGTCACGATGTACAGCAGCGTCAACGCCCAGGTGTGCCGGTTGCGGAAGATCTCGAACTGCTTGGCAATGCTCTCCTTCATCGGGCCGAACGCGGTGAGCTTGAGCACCAGCAGCGTGCTGACGATGATCAGCGGCATCGCGACCCACATATTCAGCACCCCAAGGCCGGTGGGCGGCGGCAGGTACAGGTACAGACCGAGGCCGGCCGGAACGAACGACAGCGTGTAGAGCCAGATGATCTTCAGGAAGGCGACGATTGCGCCGCCCGTGTTCGGCGAGACGGTCTTCAGGTTGTTCATGCCGAACCAGCACAAAGCCGCCAGCGGCACCAGCGACAGCAGCCAGGCGAAGCCCGCGTTCTGGATCCAGGTGGGCGTGCCGGCCGCGATCTTTCCGAAGATCCAGCCGCTGTCCTTGACGAGCGTCATCGGTTCGCCACCCAGCGCGCCGAACAGTCCGACGGTCATGACCAGCGGAATGACGATTTGCATGCTCGTCACGCCGAAGTTGCCCAGGCCGGCGTTCAGCCCCAATGCCGTTCCCTGCAGGCGCTTGGGAAAGAAAGTGCTGATGTTGGACATCGAGCTTGCGAAGTTGCCGCCGCCCACGCCCGACCACAGCGCCATCAGCTGGAAGGACCACAGAGGCCAGTCCTTGTGCTGCAGCACGATGCCGGTGCCGATGGCCGGCGCCAGCAGCATGGCGGTGGTCAGGAAGATGGTGTTGCGGCCACCCGCGAGGCGAATCAGGAACGAGGCCGGAATGCGCATCGTCGCGCCGGCCAGCCCCGAGATCGCGGTGAGCGAGAACAGCTCGGCCTGGCTGAACGGAAAGCCCAGGTTCAGCATCTGGACCGTGATGATTCCCCACATGCCCCAGATCGCGAAGCCGCACAACAGGCTGGGCACGGAGATCCACAGGTTGCGGTAGGCGATGCGCCGGCCGGTGGACGCCCAGAAGGCCTCGTCCTCGGGGCGCCAGTCGGCGATGTCGGCGCCGTTCGTGGGCCGCACCGGAGCCTTGGTTTCGATGGTGGTGTTCATGCGGGTTCCTGCAAGGAGGGGGAAGCGCTGCGGCCGTCGAGGCTGAAGGCGTGGGCGTGCCGGCCCATGACCTCGGTGCCGCGCACCTCGGTCCAGTACATCCAGATCAGCGACACCCAGACCACGCCGTACATCAGCATGAAGGCGCTGGAGCGGATGCCAGTGAAGTCCACCAGCGCGCCGAACATGATCGGCAGCACGAAGCCGCCCAGCCCGCCGGCCAGGCCGACGATGCCGCTGATGGTTCCAATGTTCTCGGGGTAGTCGTCGGCGATGTACTTGAACACCGAGGCCTTGCCGAAGGCGAAGGCGATGCCGAGCAGGAACATCAGGGCGGTGAAGGCGTAGACGTTCAGGCCGAGATGAAAGGTCTTGGGGCCGGTGATGGTGACGATGGTGAAGTCGGTCTGCGGGTAGCTCAGCAGGAACAGGCAGATCCAGCTGACCCACATGACCCACCAGGTGACCGAATGCGCGCCGTACTTGTCGCTCAGCCAGCCGCCCACCGCGCGCAGCACGCCACCCGGCAGCGAGAAGCACGCGGCCAGCAGCGCCGCGGCGCGGATGTCGAGGCCGAACTCACCAATGTAGTACTGCACCATCCACAGGCTCAGCGCCACGTAGCCGCCGAACACGATGCTGTAGTACTGGCAGTACTTGATGACCTTCGGGTCCTTCAGCGCGCGCATCTGGTCCGAAAAGCGGGTGTGGCTGGGCACGCAGTGCGCCGGGTCGCTCGCGCTGAAGATCCAGAACACCAGCAAGGTTCCGAGCATGACCGCGGCATAGACCTGCGGCACCATGGCCCAGCCGAAGGCGACGACCAGCGCCGGCGCGATGAACTTGTTGACCGCCGCGCCCGAGTTGCCGGCGCCGTAGACGCCCATCGCGAAGCCCTGGCGGTTGTTCGGGAACCAACGCGCCACATACGGCGTGCCCACCGAGAACGAGCCGCCGGCCAGGCCGACGAACAGGCCGATGACCAGGAAGTGCCAGTACGCCGTGGCGTAGCTCATCAGCCAGATGGCGGGCACGGTGAGCGCCATCAGCAGCGCCATCACGATGCGCCCGCCGTACTTGTCGGTCCAGATGCCCAGGGGCACGCGGATCAGGGAACCGGTGAGCACCGGCGTGGCGGTCAGCAGGCCGAACTCGGTGGCGTTGAGACCCAGCGTCTTCTTGATCGGGATACCGATCACGCCGAACATCATCCAAACCATGAAGCACACCGTGAATGCCAGCGTGCTGACCATCAGCACCGCCAGTGCCTGGCTCTTCTTGCTCATGACGAAGTCCGCTCGTTGCTCATGAACCGACTTTAGGAAGCATCGGCGCTCTGCGACATCCTTCGGTGGGAGGGCCGCGGGGCGGCACAAGAACGATGCGGCCGTTCGCCGGCATCCTCATGAAGAACTAGCGCTGTGGGAAAACGCCGCGCGCTTGCGCTGGATCAAGCCAGGCCGTGCTCGACTGCGATAACGGCAGCCTGCACGCGCGAGCTCACGTCGAGCTTGCGCAGGATGTGCTGCACATGGATCTTCACCGTGGTTTCGGCGATGCCCAGCGAGCGCGCGATCTCCTTGTTGCCCTGGCCGTTCGCGATACCGCGCAGGATGTCCTGCTCGCGCGGCGACAGCGCGTGCAGCGGCGACGCCGGCGCCGCGGGCTCCACAACCTGGGCAGGCTGCGGCGCGGCGGCATCACGGTAGGCCGCCACCAGCTTGCCGGTCATCTCCTCGGCCACGATGCTCTCGCCGCGCATGGCGCGACGGATCGCCGCGGCCAGCGCATCGCCCTCGATGGTCTTGAGCAGGTAGCCGCTCGCGCCGGCGCGCAGCGCGCCCGCGAGGTCGCGTTCGTCTTCGCTCACCGTCAGCATCAGCACCCGTGCCGCGGGCACGGCTTCGCGCAGGGCTGGCAGGGCATCGACGCCCGTGACGCCCGGCAGGTGGTTGTCCAGCAGGATCACGTCGGGCTTCAACTCCTGGGCGCGGCGCTGCGCCTCGCCCGCATCGCCGGCGTCGCCGACGACCTCGAATTGCGGATCGCGATGCAGCAGTGCCGTCAGGCCACGCCGGAACAACGTGTGGTCGTCGACAACCAGGATGCGGATCTTCGGGGGCAGCTCGGTCATGGGGATTCAGGCGATTTGGCGTTGCGGTGGCGCCACCGCGCCACCGGTGCGGGACATCATTGGCAGGGTCAGGACGACCGAGGTGCCGCGGCCGGGCGAGGACATCACGTCGAGCTGCGCACCCAGGCGTTCGGCGCGCTCCGCCATGATGCGCAGGCCCACGTGAGTCTCGTCGGGCGCGCCGTGGCCGTCGGGAAACCCGAGGCCATCGTCGCGCACCTCGAGCCGCCACTGCGGCGCCTGCTGCACGTCCAGCCACACCTGGCTGGCACGGGCGTGCTTGCGAACATTCGACAGCGCCTCCTGCACGATGTGCAGCACCTGGATCTGAGTGTCCGGGAGCAAGGGCATGCCCTGGCCGAGCATCTGCAGGCTTGCCTTCAGGCCGCTCTGGTGCTCGAACTTTCGCAGCGTCGTGAGAAGTGCGGGTTCGATGTCTTCGCTGTTGGCCCGGGTGCGGAAGTGCATCAGCAGCTCCCGCACGTCGCCGTAGCTCTCACGCACGCCGACGTCGATCTCGCCCAATACGTGCTGGACCTTCAGCGGATCGCCGGCAGCGATCGCGTCGCGCATGAGCTGGACCTGGATCTTCAGGAACGCGAGCGACTGGGCAATCGAGTCGTGCAGCTCGCGCGCGAGGAAGCCGCGCTCCTGCGAGATGGCGGCCTCCAGCCCGAGCGAGTTTAGGCGCAGGTTCTCCATCGCGCCCGCGAGGTGGACCGTGAGCGATTCGAGCAGGGAGCGCTCGGCTTCGGAGATCGTGATCTGGGCGTGGAAGAAGAGGTCCACCTCACCCATCAGCCGCTCATGCAGCCGGATCGGTATGGACACCACGGTCTCGAAGCCGGCCTGGGCGCAATGTCGCATCCGCAGGGGGTGCATGGTACGGATCGGAATGACACGCGCGCCCGGCGATGCCAGTGGCGAGCCGCAATGGCAATCGCCTGCCGCCAGGCAATGCTCGGCATCGGTCATCGCCTGCGGCAAGCCCTGTGAGGCGAGCATCAGGTACCGGCGGTTCGCCTCGTCCGACCAGCGCAAGGCGACGCCGTCGGCATGTGCGATCTGTGCGATGCTCTGCGTGAACCCCTGCGCCAGTTTGTCGAGTGTCGAGGCCTTGGCGACCAACGTCGTCACCTCATAGAGGCATTCCAGCCGGCCGCGCTCTTTCTCCAACTGCGCCGTCTTCTCCTGGACCCGGCCTTCCAGATTCCGGTACATGGCCTGCAGCTGCTCGGCCATGTTGTTGAATCCCTCCGCCAGGGTGCCGAACTCGTCCGTGCTGGTGCGCTCGACGCGGGCGCCGAGATCGCCATCCTGTAGGCGGTGAATCGCTCGCTTGAGCAATCCCAGCGGCTCCAGGACGAAGCGGTAACCGGTATGGACCAGCACCGCCGCGCCGATGAGCGCCACGCCCATCATCGCGACCTGCAGCAAATGCATCAGCGCAGTCCATCGCGACAAATGGGCCTCGATGCCGGCGACGAATGCATCGATGCTCGACGTGAACGCGACGGCGTCTTCGCCGAGGCGGGTCGCGACGCCCGGCGGCATCGAATCGTTCAGGCGCCGGCGAAAGGCGGCCCAGTCGCGTTCGACGACGGCGAAGCGTTGACGCACGGTGTCGTCCCAGGGCACGAACAACGGCCGTTCGGTGTCGCCGCGGCGCAGTCCCTGGAGGCTGCGCTCGAACTCTGCCACCTGCTGAGACAGCGCCCGTACATCGCCCGCGCCAGCCGACAGCACCATCCGATAGGTTTGCATGCGCATGCGCCCGGCTTCGTTGACCGCAGCGGCGCCCCCCTCGATCTGCCATGACATGTAGACCAAGGTCGCGATGGCGCCAAGGGCTGCCAACAGGAACGGCATGGCGACCAGCGCCAGCTTGGCGCCCAGCGTCCATTGCCGAGATCTGTTCATCGAGCGCATGTCAGCGTTGCGGCAGCGGCCGCACAAGTGGAGCGTGTTCGATGCAGCAGATCCGGCCGGCCGACGAGTCGACGCGCGTAGGCGTTCGAGACAGCGAGGCTCAAGTGGGACATGCTGCACATCGCATGCGCCCCACTGCTGACGCACCGATCCCGGCCTTGTTGCTGGGATCCATGGGCCCAGGCGGGCTCACGAGTTCGGTCAGTCATCGGGATCGGCTCCTCGTTCGGATACAGCTGCATTCCTATGTTGCGCGCGCTCGACGCGCGCTCACCATTCCCCGCAGTCGTCGCCTTCTCGGGTGCGTCGGCAGGTCCATGTACTCGTTCGCTTGCCGCATTCTGCGTTTGAAACCGGGTGCATGCTTGATCTGGATCAAGCTCCAAAGCCCCCGCGGGGCTACGCTGCAGAAACTCAACCTCCGAGGAGACAGTTCATGTTCAAGCGCATTCTTGTTGCCACTGACGGCTCCGTGCTGGCGGAAAAGGCCGTCTCGAAAGCCATCGACCTGGCTGCGGAGCACAAGGCCGAGCTCAGGGCCGTGACCGTGGTACGACGGCAAGCCAAGAGCTACATGGACGGCACCATCGAATTCGAAGCCGAGGAGATCGACCGCATCGGGTGCCGGCGCGCTGAGCAGGCGAAGACCATGCTCGAGGCGCTCGAGAAGCGCGCCGAAGCATGCGGCGTACGGGTCAGCACGGCGTCTGTCAAATCGAATCGAGTGGCCGATTCAATCATTGGTGCCGCCATCAAGCACGGCAGCGATCTCATCGTGATGGCCTCGCACGGACGAAAAGGGCTGGCACGCGCTTTCCTGGGCAGCGAAACCGCGCATGTGCTTGCGAACTCCGACGTGCCCGTGCTGGTACTGCGCTGATACCTTGGCCCGCGCGCTTTCCTGATAAGCGCCAAGGCGCGCTGCGCGCTGATCCATTTGCTGCCGAGCCCGGCTCGAACCCCAGGTGGATGCCCTTGCGAACGAGCGCTGAAGTTGAGATCTCCGAGACCGTATTGATCTGGACCACCTGCTGCTCGTAGGCAGCACGCAGCGCGGGCGCTTCAGCGTGCAAGCTCCGCGCACAACGCAACGTCGCCCCCTGACCGTCGCGGCAGTCATGGCCTCGACGCCGCATCCGACCGCTCTCCCGCCAGCGTCTCGCCGGGCGCCGAGTCGCTCGGCGTCATCGTCGCCATCGTCGCCATCGTCGCCATCGTCGCCATCGTCGCCATCGTCGTCATCGTCGTCATCGGCGCTCGTGCAGATCGTTGTTCAGATGCCTCCTGCCGAGCGGTCCGGCTGCTTATGTTGACAAGCATCAACCAACGACCGGCGCGACGAAGGCACAGTGAAGACCTGCCTTTCCTTGGTTGAACGCAATGATGTCCACTGTCCTGGCTCCGCCCCACGAAACCTCACCGTCTTCGGTCTCGGCCGACGTGCTGGCCCGCTTCGATGTGGCCGGGCCTCGCTACACGTCCTATCCGACGGCGGACCGCTTTGTCGAGGCCTTCGGCCCCGACGACTACGGTGCCGCGGCGCGGCAGCGAAGGCTGGGCATCAGCGCAGTCATGACCCCCATCTCCCTCTACGTCCACATTCCGTTCTGTGCGTCGCTGTGCTACTACTGCGCGTGCAACAAGATCATCACGCGGCATGCCTCCCGTGCGCGTGAGTACCTGGGATACCTGGAGAAGGAGATCGCCCTGCACGCGGCGCAATTGAGCGCACGGACGCCGGTGAGCCAGCTTCACCTTGGCGGCGGGACGCCGACCTTCCTGAGCGATGACGGGCTGAGCGACCTGATGCGGATGCTGCGCGAAGCTTTTTCATTCGCGCCGGGCGCCGAATGTTCCATCGAGGTCGATCCACGCACGGTCGACGCCGGCCGTCTTGCCCACCTGGCCCGGCTGGGCTTCAATCGGCTGAGTTTCGGCGTCCAGGACTTCGACCCCGACGTCCAGCAAGCGGTACATCGCATCCAGCCGGCACAACAAGTATTCGATCTGGTCGCCTCGGCGCGCGAGCTGAAATTCCAGTCCATCAACGTCGACCTGATCTATGGACTGCCGCGTCAAAGCGCTGCCTCGTTCGACCGCACGTTGGCGCAGATCTGCGAGCTGCGTCCGGACCGCATCGCCCTCTATGCCTACGCGCACTTGCCCGAGAGGTTCAAGCCGCAGCGCCGGATCGCCGCCGACGAATTGCCCTACGCGGCCACGAAGATCGAGATGCTGTCGCGCTCCATCACCGCCCTCACCTGCGCTGGCTATGTCTACATCGGCATGGACCACTTCGCGTTGCCGGACGACAGCCTGGCTGTCGCCAAACGCCAAGGTCGGCTGCACCGCAATTTCCAGGGCTACAGCACGCAGCCGGACTGCGACCTTGTCGCGCTTGGCGTATCGGCGATCGGAAGGGTTGGTGGCACCTACAGCCAGAACGCAAAGACCCTGGAGGACTACTACGACCATCTCAACCAGGGACGGCTGCCGGTGGTGCGCGGGCTCGCGCTGTCGCGCGACGACGTGCTGCGTCGCGCGGTGATCATGGCCATCATGTGCCAGGGCCATGTCGACTTCGAGTCGATCGACATCGCCCACCTGATCACCTTTCGTGACTACTTCGCGTCCGAACTGGCCGCTCTCGGCCAGCTGGAGGCGGACGGCCTCGTTTGCCTCACGGACCGCGATCTCACTGTCACCGACAAAGGCTGGTTCTTCGTACGGGCCGTGGCGATGGTCTTCGACCGCTATCTGCAAACGGATCGCAAGCGCGCTCGCTTCTCCCGAATCATCTAGCCACTGCGTCGCACCCTGCCCTGCCAAATGCACCTCGCCTGCAGCTCGCCAATCGTCGACGGCCCAACTGGCTCTTGCCGGACGCGGGTCACGGGCGGCTCGAGCGTCTGATCCCCGAGCTCAAGCACCCTTCAGGAGACCCATCGTGCATCAGCACACAGTCATATCCAGCCCAACCCTTTCGCAGCAGCCCGCCGCGCGCGGCGATGCCCGCTCAAGCGCTCGCGAAGAGCACCGCTTGTTCTACCCGGGCGCCGGCTCGTGCCGTTCGGGCGCCGCGACCAAGAAGACCGTCGTATGAAGCGTGACGACCTTGGTTTGGGCTCGTTGCTGCCGGTGCAGCCCATCAGCCGCGACGTGCTGCTGGAAAAGTACCTCAAGCCCGGCGAGCAGGAGGCCGAGGACCTGTTTGCGCGCGTCGCGCGCGCGCTGGCGTCGGTGGAGGCCGAAGGCGAACGCGCGCAGTGGCAGGCGCGCTTCCTCGCCAACCTGCGCGCAGGAGCCATTGGGGCCGGGCGCATCATGAGTGCCGCCGGCACCGAGCTCGATGCCACGTTGATCAATTGTTTCGTGCAGCCGGTAGGTGACTGCATTCAAGGCCAGGACGAGGCCGGCTATGCCGGCATCTACGAGGCACTGCGCGAGGCCGCGGAGACCATGCGCCGTGGCGGCGGCGTGGGCTATGACTTTTCCCGTATCCGACCGCGCGGCGCCCAGGTGCGCGCCACCGCTTCGCTGGCCTCGGGCCCGTGCAGCTACATCGACGTGTTCGACCGGTCCTGTGCGACCGTCGAGAGCGCAGGGGCGCGCCGCGGCGCGCAGATGGGCGTGCTGCGCATCGACCACCCCGACGTGCAGGAGTTCATCACCGCCAAGCGGACGCCGGGGCGCTGGAACAACTTCAACGTGTCCGTCGCGGTCAGCGACCAGTTCATGCGCGCGCTGGCGGCCGACGAGGAATGGGCGCTCGTGCACAGCGCCAAGCCGGGGTCCGAACTGATCGCGCGAGGCGCCACGCAGGCCCTGGACGGCCACTGGATCTACCGGCGCCTGCCGGCGCGAGAACTCTGGGACACGATCATGCGTTCGGCCTACGACTTCGCCGAACCGGGGATCCTGTTCACGGACGCCATCAACAACGACAACAACCTGCGCTACTGCGAGCACATCGAGGCGACCAATCCCTGCGGCGAGCAGCCCTTGCCGCCTTACGGCTGCTGCGACCTCGGGCCGATCATCCTGCCGCGCTTCGTCGACCATCCGTTCGGGATCGGCGGGACGGCGCAGTTCGATTTCCAGCGCTTCAACGAAGCCGTCGCACTGCAGGTTCGGGCGCTCGACAACGTGCTGGACCTCACTTTCTGGCCGCTGCCGCAGCAGCGCGCCGAAGCCATGGCCAAGCGCCGCATCGGCGTGGGCTTCACGGGGCTGGGCGACACGTTGGCCATGCTGTGCCAGCGCTATGACCAGCCCGAGGGCCGGGCCATGGCCATGCGCATTGCACGCAGCCTGCGCGACGCCGCCTACGCGGCGTCGGTGGCGCTGGCGCGCGAGAAGGGTCCGTTCCCACTATTCGATGCGCAGCGCTACCTCGCGCGCGGCACCTTCGCCAGCCGCCTGGACCAGGCATTGCAGGAGCAGATCCGCATGCATGGCATCCGCAACAGCCATCTGGTGTCGATCGCACCCACCGGCACCGTGAGCCTGGCGTTCGCCGACAACGCCTCGAACGGCATCGAGCCGGCGTTCTCCTGGACCTATCGGCGCAAGAAGCGCGAAGCCGACGGCAGCATCTCCGAGTACGAGGTTGAAGATTACGCCTGGCGCCTGTACCGCTCCCTGGGTGGGGACACCGACGCGTTACCCGCCTACTTCGTCTCGGCACTGTCGATGCCCGCGGCCGGCCATCTGGCGATGATGGAAGCGGTGCAGCCCTTCGTCGACACTGCCATCTCGAAGACGGTCAACGTGCCCGCCGACTACCCCTATGAGGACTTCAAGGGACTCTACCTGCACGCCTGGACCGCCAACCTGAAGGGACTGGCCACCTACCGGCCCAACAGCATCCTGGGGTCGGTGCTGGAGGTCGCGCCGACGGCGCAAGAGGGCGCGCCCTCGCGCGCTGACAACGCCGCGGCCGACCCGATGCGCGCGATGATCGAGAGCCGTCCGACGGGTGCCTTGAATGCCAGCGCCGAGAAGATCGAGTACTGGACGCAGCAGGGCCGGCAGACGCTCTATCTGGTGGTGTCCTTCCTGCCCCTGGCCGACGGGCGGGAACGGGCCATCGAGTTCTTCATGCCCGTGGGCCAGAGCGGCGAATCGCAGCAGTGGATCACCGCGAGCATGCGGCTGCTGTCGCTGGCCGCACGCGGGGGCTTCCTCGAACGCGCGCTCGCTGACATGCGCAAGGTGGCATGGGACCGCGGTCCCGTGCGTCTGGGCCATCACGTGAAGGCCGATGGCAGCCAGGTGCCCATGTGGCACGACTCCGAAGTCGGCGCCATCGCGTACGCGATTCAGCAGCTGATCGCGAAGCGAAGCGGCTCGGCGCCAACGGCGCCGGACGTTTCGACGCCGACGGCTGCTGCACCCTCGCCCTTGATGGGCGCCAAGTGCCCGGAATGCGGCGCCCACGCCATGATCCGAAAGGACGGCTGCGACTACTGCACGCAGTGCGGGCACCTCGGAAGTTGCGGATGAACGCGGCCCGGGCGGCCGCGACGCTGCTGCGTGTTTCCGCCACCTTGACCTTCCGGCTCGGCCGGACCATGCTGACGCTCGTTGCCCTCTCGCGAGCCGCTCTCATGCTCATCCGGGGAATTCGACATGCCTCCTGATACGGACGCCTGCGCTTCGACGGCCATCCTGGCTGATCCGCCTGTCACTGAACGGCAACTGGCAGCACTCCTGCACACGCGCCGCACGGTACTGCCCAAGCGGCTCGGCACGCCCGGACCTGAGCGGTCCGAACTCGAGCAGATCCTCGGCGCCGCGGCCGCGGCCCCCGATCACGGCGGCCTGGTCCCGTGGCGCTTTGTCATCGTGCCGCCGCCGCAACGCGGGCGCCTCGCTGATGTATTCGCGCAGGCCCTGCAGCAAGCCACGCCTGACGAACGGGGCAAGGCGCGCGAGAAGGCCTTTCGCGCTCCGGTCCTGATGCTGGCGATCGTGCGGCTGGGCCCCGACAACGAGGAGATTCCGGCCGCCGAGAGGATCGTGTCGGCCGGATGCGCCATCCAGAACATGCTTCTGACCGCGACAGTCCTGGGCTACGGTTCGGCACTGACCTCCGGCAAGGCGCTGCAATCCACCGGACTGCGCGCACTGTTCGCTCTGGACCCACAAGAGGAACCGCTCTGCTTCATCAGCGTGGGCACCGTGCTGGCCCACGCGGCCGGTCCGGCGCGGCCGGACCTCGAGCGCTATGTCTCCGAACTGGTCCCCGCGCCATGAACCGCTCTTCGCGCCTGGCCTCTCTCATCGCATCGCCAGCGGCCGGATTCGAACAACCCTTCGAGATGATGGAAGCCTGCCATGAGCGCCTGGAGCGCACCCTCGGGCTGCTCGAGCGGCTGCGCGCCCATGTCGCGCGTCACGGCGCCGATCAACAGGCGCGGCAGGCCGCCCGCGACGTCATGCGCTACTTCGATATGGCCGCGCCGCAGCACCATCTCGACGAGGAGATGCATGTGTTCCCGACGCTGGTCGTGCGCGGCGATCCTTCCATGCTCGCGCTGGTCGCTCGCCTGCAGCAGGAACATCTTCAGATGGATGCGCGCTGGCGCACGGTGCGCGCGATCCTCGAACGGCTCGAGCGCGCAGAGATGCAAGCAATCTCGACGGCCAGTGCAGCGGAGATCGATGCATTCACGCGCCTGTATGGAGCTCACATCGAAGCCGAAGAGCAGCTCGCCTATCCGGCTGCGGCCGCGCTGCTCGACGATGGCGCGCGCGACGCGATGGGCGCGGAGATGCGGCGTCGCCGCGGTGCGGCCTCCTGACGGCACCGACGGGCTCGATCGCCACGCTGCGCGAGGCAGCCATCGATGCCCGGCAAGCCATGGAAGGTTGAGCGGGATCAACAAGTCAAAGGTGCAGCCCACGCAGAATGGCTGAAGGTCTGCGCAAACGCAGGCGCCCTGCTCCTCCTTCTGCACGCCATTCCTTGTCTGCCCTCCAACCAATGCTCGCCCTGCTGCGCGGTGCCCTCAGCGCTGCACTGCTCGGCTTGAACACGCTGGTCGCGTTCACCCTGATGGTGCCACCGGCGCTGGTCAAGTTGATCGTGCCCGCCGGCAGCGTGCGCACCGGCTGTGACCGGATCCTGAACACCCTGGCCACCGGATGGGTGGCCGTCAACAACGCGTGGATCGCGCCCGCGTGCCCGGCGCCATGGAGGATCCGGGGCCTCGAGGGCCTGAATCGCCGCGGCTGGTATCTGGTGTCGAGCAATCACCAGAGCTGGGTCGACATCCTGGTGCTGCAGCGTGCCTTCCATGGACGCATCCCGTTTCTCAAATTCTTTCTGAAGCGCGAGCTCATCTGGGTGCCGGTGATCGGGCTGGCCTGGTGGGCGCTCGACTTTCCGTTCATGAAACGCGGCCGAGGCCGGAATGCGCATCGAGGGGATCTGGCAGCGACCCGACGATCCTGCGAGAAGTTCAAGCGCGTTCCGACGGCAGTCATCAATTTCGCCGAGGGCACCCGCTTCACGGCGGCCAAGCATGCCGCGCAGAACAGCAGCTACCGCCATCTGCTCGAACCCAGGACGGGTGGCCTCGGCGTGGCGCTGGCCACGATGGGCGAGCGCTTCGAGGCCATGCTCGACGTGACCATCGTCTACCCCGAGGGGACGCCCAGCTTCTGGGCGCTGCTGTGCGGCAAGGTGAAGGCCGTCACCGTCGACGTCCGTCGATGTGCCATTCCGCCCAGCCTGCTGGGCGGGGATTCATCGGGCGACAGGGCGCACCGCCAGCGGATTCGCGAATGGGTCGAGGCCCAATGGGCAGAGAAGGACCGCCTGATCCAGCGCTTGCTGGGCGAGCGCCGCAGCGCTCGCGAATAAGCAGTGCAAGGCATGTACCGCGGCGAACGTTTCAACAGCATCAGCCATCTCGCCGGCGCCGGGTTCGCATCGGCGGGCACCGCCTGGTTGATCACGCAGGCCAGTCGCGCGGGCGACCCTTGGAAGATCACAGGCTTCAGCATCTACGGCGCGATGCTGGTCGCGCTCTACCTGTTCTCGACCCTGTACCACAGCTTCAAGGGACGCGCGAAAGATGTCCTGCGCAAATTCGATCACTGCACCATCTACCTGCTGATCGCCGGCAGCTACACGCCGTTCGCGCTGGTGTCGCTGCGTGGCGCATGGGGCTGGTCGCTGCTGGGTGTCGTGTGGGGGCTGGCGCTGGCCGGCATCGTCCAGGAAATCTGGCTCGCCCGAGGCGCGCGCGCCGTGTCGCTGGCAATCTACATGCTCATGGGGTGGCTCGCGTTGGTAGCGGCGTGGCCACTCTGGCGGGCACTCACGCCGGCGGGCTTCGGCTGGCTGCTGGGCGGCGGCGCCTGCTACACGGTCGGCCTGCTCTTCTACGCCACCGACCATAAGGTCCGTCACGGCCACGGGCTGTGGCATCTGTTCGTGCTGGCCGGAAGCGGCTGCCACTTCTACACGGTGCTGCGTTACGTGGCCTGACCATGATGGATAGGCCGCTTGACGATCCCGCCGCAAGCCCCTTGGTCTGGTCGTGCTCCGGCTGCTCCAGCGCCGCGCAGCTGGCGAACCACGCTGCACTGCAACTGGACCGTCGAGACATCGCCGCGATGTCCTGCATCTGCGCTCAAGCCGGTGACGCGGCGCAGCGCTCCGATGGCGCTCGCAGGCGACCTCGATTTCGATGCGGACCTTGATGCAGATCAACACCTCGCGCCGGGCCCTTTCCTAGCATAGATGCATCTTGAATACACCTTCTAGCCCCTTCGCTATCCACAAGGAATCCCCGTGAAATCTGCAGTCTTCTCCTCCACCGTCGATGTCCGAGTTCTGGAACCACGCTTTCGTCATTCGCACATCTTCTCGACCTTCGCCGCCCTCGATGACGGCCACGCCATCGAACTCGTGAACGACCACGATCCCAGGCCGCTTTGCGCGCAGTTGCAGGCGCAGTGGCCCAACCGCTTCGCATGGAACTACCTCGAGGAAGGTCCCTCGGTGTGGCGCGTTGCCATCACCAAGATCCCGGCCTTCACCGCCAATGCGAGCGGGGGTTGCTGCGGTGGATGCGGCGGCGCCTGAACGCCGGGCCCCTCTTCGATGACCCAAGGAAATGTCATGAGAAACAACAACAGGCTGTGGCGCTGGCTCGCCTTCATCTTCGTACTGTCGTTCGGTGCACTCGGCTACCTGGGCGTGCAGATCTACCTGACGGCCCCACCGATTCCCGCATCCGTCACCGCCTCCAACGGCGAGGTGATCTTCACCGGCGAGCAGGTCCAGCGGGGCCAACAGGTCTGGCTGTCGGCCGGCGGACAGCAGCTGGGCTCCGTGTGGGGCCATGGCGGCTACGTCGCGCCCGACTGGTCCGCGGACTGGCTGCACCGTGAGGCCGTTGCGCTCAAGAATCGCCACGCGCAGCCCTACCGCAAGGAGCCCTCCGCGCTGAGCGCATCGGAACGCGGTGCGCTCGACGCCACGGTGATCGACGAGATGCGGCGCAACACCTACGACAGCACGAGCGGTGTGGTCAGCGTTTCGTTGGAACGCGCGCAGGCGATCCGAGAAACGGCCGCGCACTATGAGGCCCTGTTTGGCCACGACGGCTCGGTCGCCACGCTGCGCGAGCAATATGCCATGACGCTGGACACGCTGCCCGATCGCGCCGACCGCCAGGCACTGACCGCCTTCTTCTTCTGGACAGCGTGGGCTGCGGCCACCGACCGACCTGGGGAGACGGGACTGAGCTACACCAGCAACTGGCCGCACGAGCCGCTGGTCGGTAACACCATGACCAGTTCCGCGGCTGTCTGGTCGATGGTCAGCATCGTCCTGCTGCTGGCAGCCATCGCCGCCATGCTGTGGCTGCACGGCAGCCAGAGGCACGAAGCCGAGGCGCAGCCGCCCAAGACGGACCCGCTGCTCGGTGCCACCGCGACGCCCTCCATGAAGGCCACGCGCAAGTACTTCTTCGCGGTGATCGGGCTGATGCTGCTGCAGATCGCGATGGGGGTCATCACGGCCCACTATGCGGTCGAGGGGCAGTCGTTCTTCGGGCTTCCGTTGGCCGAGCTGCTTCCCTACGTGGTCAGCCGTACGGTGCACACGCAGATCGGCATCTTCTGGATCGCGACCGCGTGGCTGGCCACCGGCCTGTACATCGCCCCGCTGCTGTCCGGCCGCGAGCCCAAGCTGCAGAAGCTCGGCGTGGATGTGCTCTTCTGGGCCCTGATCGCCATCGTCGTCGGCTCCACGCTGACCGGCTGGCTCGGCACCTTGCAGCACCGTGGCGTTGACTTCAGCTTCTGGCTGGGCAACCAGGGCCTGGAATACACGAGTATGGGCCGCGTCTGGCAAGTGCTGCTGTTCGTCGGCCTGCTCTTCTGGGTCTTCCTGCTGGGTCGCGCGCTGTGGCCGGCATTGACCAAGCCCTCGGCATCGCGAGGCCTGATCGCGATGGTGTTCCTGTCGGCAACCTGCATCGGCGGCTTCTATTCCACCTCGCTGGTTTGGGGACAGCACACCCACTACTCGATGATCGAGTACTGGCGCTGGTGGCTGGTGCACCTGTGGGTGGAAGGCTTCTTCGAGGTGTTCGCCACCGCCGTCGTCGCGCTCATCTTCACGCGTCTGGGCCTGGTGCGCACCGAAAGCGCCAACCGAGCGATCATCGCCGAGACCATCGTGTTCCTGTTCGGCGGCATCCTCGGAACGCTGCACCACCTCTACTTCACCGGCACGCCGACGTCGGTGATCGCCGTGGGCGCCGTGTTCTCCGCGCTCGAGGTCGTGCCGCTGACCCTGATCGGCCTCGAGGCGCTGCAGACCTACCGGCGGTCGCAGGCCATGCCCTGGCTCGCCGCCTACAAGTGGACCATCATGTGCTTCGTGGCCGTCGGCTTCTGGAACACCATCGGTGCCGGCGTGCTCGGCTTCGCGATCAACCCGCCCGCCTCGCTCTACTACGTGCAAGGGCTCAACATGACCGCCGCCCACGGCCACGCCGCGCTCTTCGGCGTCTACGGGATGCTGGGCATCGGGCTGATGCTGTTCTGCCTGCGCGGTCTGTACGAGCGCGAGCTGCACGCCGACGGCTTGCTCAAGCCCGCGTTCTGGGGCCTCAACATCGGTCTTGCCATGATGGTGTTCCTGTCGCTGCTGCCCGCCGGCATCTACCAGGCCTGGGCCAGCGTCACGCAAGGCTTGTGGTACGCCCGCTCTGCCGAGATCGTGCATTCCCGCGTGATGGAGATCCTGGTCTGGATGCGTGTTCCGGGCGACATCGTCTTCGCCCTGGGCGCGGTGCTGCTCGCCGGGTACGCGCTGCGTCTGCTGCGCCGCCCAGCGTCGCAATCTGCGCCGCAAACATCGCCGCGCTTGAAGGGCCGCAAAGGTCTGGCCGTCCAGGCGGGCCACGTGGCCGAACGGTGAGGCGGCTTGCCCGTGAGAGATCATGAAGCTCACCGCCTTCACCGACTACAGCCTGCGGGTGCTGATCTACCTGGCCGCGCAGCCGGAGCGACGCGCCACCATCGCCGAGATCGCCTCCTCTTTCGCGGTGTCGGAGCATCACTTGACCAAGGTGGTCCATTTCCTGGGCAAGCACGGGTGGCTCGCCAACGTCCGCGGCAAGGGAGGCGGTCTGTCGCTCGCGAAGGCGCCCGACTCGATCAATATCGGCGACGTTGTGCGTCACACCGAAGGCAACGCGATCGTGGAATGTTTCGGGGAAGGCGGTGGCGAATGTCGGATCACCGGCCTGTGCCGTCTGCGCGGCGTGCTGGATGAGGCCGTGGCGGCGTTTCATGCGGTGCTGCATCGATACACGCTGGCGGACCTGGTTCACAACCGGGAGGCGCTTTCCGCAATATTCTTTGTCGATCAAGCCCCAGTGCGTCGCGCTGCCAAGGGGGCGGCATGACCTCCTCCTCTCGTCGCGCTCGTACACCAGAGCAGGCAACTCTCGAGGCGGCTTCCATTCCCTACGACGGGCCGGAGGCCTTGCGCCAGCCGATCGCCGACGCGCTGTCACGCGTCGTCGATCCGGAAGTCTCGATGAACATCGTCGATGTCGGCCTCATCTACGGCGTCACCGTAGACAGCACAACCGCGCACGTGCTGATCACGATGACTTCAGCCGCCTGCCCGGTGATCGACCTCATCATCGAGGATGCAGAGCTCGAGCTGGACAAGGTCCTCCCGGCCGATCTCAGGATCTGCATCGAACTGGTGTGGGAGCCGCCTTGGACCCCAGACCGCATGAGCGCCAACGCCAGACGGTTCATGGGATGGTGAACGCCGAACGTCCTGCCGTCCGAGCCCGCCGCTGGGCACCGGCATCCCGCACATGGATCTTCGCGCGCGTGGTGTTCGGTGCGCTGGTGACCGTCTCCTTGGTGGCAGGTGTCGCGGGCGGACTTTGGCGGCTCGGCGTCGCGGTGCCGGATCCGCTTTCCTTCGCCTGGACCGGCCAGGTGCTGCTGGTGCATGCGGCCCTCATGATCTGCGGCTTTCTGGGCACGGTCATCGGCATCGAACGCGCAGTGGCCGTCAAGCATCGTGCGGCTTTCCTCGCGCCGCTCGCGTCGGGCTCCGGCGCGCTGTGCCTGGTCCTTGGGCAGCAGGCCGCCGGCGCGTGGCTCGGCGTGGCGGCGGCGGTGTCCTTCCTTGCGGTCAACGCGGTCGTCGTGCGGCGCCAACACGCGGCCCACACCCTTCTGTTGCTGGTCGGCGCGGCCGCATGGGTGACAGGCAACGTTCTGTTCGCGCTGGGACATGGCGGCAATACAGTTTTTCCCTGGTGGTTTGCCTTTCTCGTCATGACGATCGCCGCCGAACGCCTGGAGATGACGCGGCTCATGCGCCGACGCCCGAGCGCCAGCGTCACGCTGCATGTCGTGCTGTCGCTGCTGCTGGCGGGCGCCGCATGGTCGGGCGTGGCGCCGCGCGCCGGTGGGCTGGTCTACGGCACGGCGCTCGTGCTGCTCGCCGCGTGGCTGGTGACCTTCGATGTCGCGCGACGCACGGTGTTCGCGCACGGCATTAGCCGCTACATGGCGGTCTGTCTCCTGGGCGGCTACGCCTGGCTCGGGGTCGCCGGCGTGGCGTGGGCCACGACGGCGCTCGGATGGGCCACCCGCGACGCAGCGCTGCACGCGTTGGGACTCGGCTTCGTCGTCAGCATGATGATGGGGCACGCGCCGGTCGTGCTGCCGGCGATCGCACGGGTCAAGCTGCAGTTCGGCGCCTTCTTCTATCTGCCGCTGGCTGCCCTGCACCTGTCGCTCCTGATGCGGCTCGTCCTGGGGACCTTCAGCGAACCGCTGCGCGCTGCCGGCGCCTCATTCAACGCAGCGACGATCGGCTTCTTTGCCGCCACCGTGGCCGGCGCGGCCGTGGCGTGGCGACTCCAACACGGCGCCGCCGGCGCCAGAAAGACCCAGTAATGGCGCCCTTCACCGCCGTCAAACGCGCGCAACCACCCGCGGCCCAAGAAGGGCCCGGCTTTGCCCTGTGGCAACTCGGCTTCCGACCGTTCTATCTGCTCGCGAGCGCCTTCGCCGCGCTGTCCGTCGGCCTGTGGGCGATGCAGTTCGCCGGCTGGCTGCCGGGGGCCTACCTCCAGGGCCCGCTGTGGCATGCACACGAAATGCTGTTCGGCTTCGCCCTCGCCGTGATCGTCGGCTTCCTCTTCACCGCGGGGCGCAACTGGTCGGGCCAGCCGACGCCCGTGGGACCGCCGCTGGCCGCCCTGGCGGCGCTGTGGGTGGCAGGGCGCGTCCTCGTTCTCACGCCCTTCGTCTGGACGGCCGCCGTCGTCAACGCGGCGTTTCCGCTGGCGTGCGCGGTGGCGCTGGCCATCCCTCTCGTGACTGCACGCAACCGCCGCAACTACTTCTTCATTGGATTGCTGCTGGTGCTGTCGGGCGCTGCATTCGCCTTCCATCTCTCGGCCCTCGGCGTGATCCAGACGCCGACATGGATCGGCATCCAGTTGGCCCTGGATGTCCTGCTGTTCATCATGGCGGTCATGGGCGGCCGGGTGATCCCGATGTTCACCAACAACGGCATTTCCGGCGCCAATGCGACGCGACACCCCCTGATCGAGAAGGTGGCGCTGGGCTCTCTGATCGCGCTGCCGATCAGCGACGCAATGGGCCTGCCGTCGCTTGTCGTGGCAGCCATCGCCGTGCCGGCGGCGCTCGTGCATCTCGTGCGTTGGCTGCTCTGGCGGCCCTGGAAAACGCTGAACAACACACTCGTTCTCGTGCTGCACCTGGCCTACGCGTGGATTCCCGTGCACCTCGCGTTGCGGGTGTTGGCATTGCATGGCTGGGTGTCGCCGTCGCTGGCTACCCACGCGCTGACCGTCGGCGCGGCCGGGGGGCTCATCATCGGGATGATGGTCCGCACGGCGCGAGGTCACACCGCTCGAATCCTGCGCGCCGACCAGGTCGATACCGCCTGCTTCGTGCTGGTGCTGCTCGCCGCGCTCGTGCGGATTTTCGTGCCGCTCGTCGCACCGTCCCAAACCCTCGCCGCCGTGCTTGTTTCCGGCGCCTTCTGGACATTGGGCTTCGGCTTGTATGCCGTGCGCTACTGGGCCGTGCTGACCCGCCCCCGCCTGGACGGCAAGCCTGGCTGAGCTCGCCGACCTCCATACGCATTCGCGCCACCCAACGCCTGCATCATGTCAAAGCTTCGCATATTCATGGCCGAGGACAGCGCAGCGGCCCGTGTCCGCCTCACGGAAGACCTCAGCCACTGCGCTGACCTCGCCATCGTGGGATGCGCCGACACCGAGCCCGGCGCTCTGACCTGGCTGGTCGAGCACCCGCACGGCTGGGACCTGGCGATCGTCGATCTGGCCTCGCCAGTGTCGTTCCGCACCTGTCGATCGGCGCCGAGGACGCAAACCCCGAGGCGTTGCGCATCAAGGACTTAGGCGCAGATCTGCCAAGCTACTTTGAACCCGCTGCGCAACACAGCTTGAATCTTCGGGCGGGTTTTTCACCCATCTTTGAATTTTCCGTGTCGCGCGAGCCGGTCACGAACTGACGGCGGCCGGGCGCGAACAGCCGGTTGGGGCCCTCTGCCGTCTTACGAGCTGCCGCCTTGAACTACCGCTTCGCAGCGACGGCTGCCGTTCGCCGCCGCGCCTCGAACTCACCATCCCGGCCATCAAGAGACATCCGTGTGCTCCGAAGGCGCCGCAGGCAACGACCGCTGCCCGAGTGCAGCAGACATACGTCGACGTAGGGCGTGGGAATTTCTCCAGGGCGGACCTGCATCGTGGGCCGTGGGCGACAACACGAAAGCTGGTCGATCGTCAGCTCTGCAGCCCTGCAACGGATGCCATCCGCGCGCTCAACGCAGAGGCCCTCATCGACACCCAGCTCGGCCTGTTCAGCGCCGCGAAGGGTCTGTGCGCGCAGATCGTCCATCTCGAGCGCGCCGCGATGCTTGCGCCCGATCCACGACTCGGGTCCGCCGCCGCGACGCCCAATCGCAAGCACCGCCGGAACCGCTCGCACACGGCCATCGTCAGGGCTGCCGGATGAAAACGATGCTCTGGCGGTCGTGGCTGTCGACGAACACGCCATTGTTGTTCTGCGGGAAGACGACCGGCAGACCTAGGTTGTTGGCAACGGTGAAGGCGGCGACGAAATCGGTGCTGACGGTCGAAAGCCCGACGTAGTCGCCGGGGAAGAAGCCGCGCTGACCGGTGATCACCATCTGCCGCATGTCGAACGATTGCGGCGTGAGCCGCCGCTCGCCGAGGTAGTTCAGGTCGGCGTCGAACAGCGACAACCACACGTCTGTGCTCAACCCCGGGTCGCCGAGCACGTCGTTGCGCCAGTCGTAGAAGAGCACGCCGACCCGGCCTTGCGCATTGACCGCAACGATCGGCAGGAACGCCTGCACGCCGGCGGCCGTCCCCTGGTTGACGCGCACCGGCGTCGACCACGTGGCGCCGCCGTCGCTCGAGCGCGCGACTACGATGCCGGCGCCGCCTTGGGTGTTGGCGTTGCCATCCTGCCACGTCATGTAGATCTGACCGGTCGCGCGGTTGACCGCGATGATCGGCAACTCCTGCGCATCGCGAATCGGGATGCCGAGTTCCGGGTCGACCGCGGTGACGCTCGCAAACGAGGCGACGCGCGCGTCGACGCGCGTCCAATGCTTCCCCTGGTCGACCGAGCGAAGGATCGACTGCTCGAACGTGACGCGACCCGCAGCCCGGTCGAAGAGGATGCGGAAGAACGCGTTGACCAGCGTGCGGTTCGGCAGCACGACGATCTGCGCGCCTTGGCGAAACACGGCCTGCTCAGCAGGCGCCGCGTTGCCCATCGTGGCGATCGGGATCGCCGGCGACCACGTTTGCCCGCCGTCGGTCGAGCGCGCGAACACGAGCGACACGACCCCGGTGCGGAACAGCGTCCACGTCGCGTATACGAGTCGCGAATCGAACGGATCGGCGGTGAGCGTGTTCTTGTCGTTGAACAATGAGCGCCCGCGATCCTGCGCCGGGTTGCGCGCGATGACGACGGGCGGCGACCACGTCGCGCCGCCGTCGGTCGAACGGGCGACGACCATCGCGTTCTCGTTGACCGACGTCTTCTCGACCAGCGCCATGTAGTGCGCGGTGCCGTTCGGGCTGAAGCTGATCCACGGATCGCTGCCGCGTTCATAATCGCCGGCCGAGCCGGGCATCGCGCCGGAGCAGCGCGTGAACGGAATGACCACCTGCTGCCAGGTCGCCCCGCCATTGAACGTATACGCGGCGCCGAGGCTTTGTGCGCCGCCCGTGCTCCAGCGGTCCTGGTGCCAGCCGGCGATCATGTTGCTCGGATTGGTCGGGTTGACCGCGAGGTGGGGTTCAGTCTCGCTGTTGCGATAGACGACGCCGAGCTGCGGCGCGCCGTTGCACGCGGTGACGGCGAGCGGGTCGTTCGGGTTTCCGCCGTCGGGGTTGAGGCTCAAACCGCTGATCAGCACCTGCGCGCGCGCCGCATCGGGCGCGCCAGCGAGCACTAGGCCCAGCACCGCCGCGCCGAGGAACGCCGATCCGCGCGTAAGCCGTGGAAGCTGTGACATGCCTTCCTCCTGCTGTATCGAAGGAGGCCACATCGTGCGCTCGCCTCGAAAGCCATGTCAAGGCATCGTGCTGCGTGGGCGCGCGTGGAGCCAACGGCGTGCCCCCTGCGGAAACCGGGTGGCAATGGCCGGTCTCGAAAATGTCAAGCGGGCGTTCGACTCGAAATTTGCTAACAGCAGCAATGGGTCGAGAGCGGCGTTGAGCGACTGCTTTTTGGCATCAACATTGAATGGCTGGTGATGGCCAGGTGATGGCCGCATTCTGCCGAAGAGCTTTCTGCCAGCCAGCCAGCCATGCGCGCTGCCGGCATGTGCATCTATCGAAGTCTGGAGCCGCCCGAGTTTACTGCTTCCTCATCTCGCCTACTTGGGTAATACGGCTTCTTCTCGTCCAATTGGTAGAACAGCAAGCCATGAATTTCCATGGCTTGTGCTTTGACTACACGCCGTGTCCATAGCGCTTTGAACGCGCTGTTGAGCGTTGCTTCATCAAGCCTGCGTTCGTAGACCTCATCGATGAACGCGACGTCCTGTCCAGCCGGGAAAATGAGCGAGAACTCCTCGTCAGTCGCGGCAAGGATGTCGTAGACGCAATTCACGGCGCCGTCGATGACCTGGATATTCTTCATTGCAAGCTCATGGTGAAGGTTGCCGGCGGAGGTCCGCTGGGCCGCATCCTGCCGCATCCTCGACGGCGCCGGCGGGCCTAACCGGCTGTTTGCGGCCTGACCGTCGGAGCCTTGTGACCCGTTTCTGCGACCGGGGAAATTCAAAGTGGGTGAAGAAACCGCCCGAAGATTCAAACTGTGTTGCGCAGCGGGTTCAAAGTGACCTGGTAGATCTGCTCCAAGTCCTTGATGCGCACGCCTCGGGGTTGCGTCCTCGGCGCCGATCGACAGCGACCCACGACGCTTCAGGTTCGCAGGCGAGCGGGTCTTGTTCGGCGTACTCCCGGTCGAGCAGGCAGCCGGTCGCCTTGAACCAGCAGATCGAGTCGTGCGCGGCGACGACCGCCAGCTTAATCTGCTCGGACGCACCCGGGTCGGCCAAAGCCGCCCACTTGGCGCTATCGGCCGCCTGCTCAAGCTCGAATACGGCCTCGCGTTGGCCGGGGGCAGGGGCGCCTTCCACCGCGGGCCGCGTTTTCGCGAACTTCCGCCGAAACTCCGCAACGACCGCCACGAGAACTGGGCATGCTATGCCGTCAGCCGCCAGCGCGGCTTCAGCCGCGGTCAATCGGCTGTCGAGCTGGAAGCAGACCTGTTTCGAAATCGTTGTCGTCATGATGCTCTCCCAGTCAGGCCGGCCGCCCCCTGAAAAACACCCCTACGGCCTTCCTGCGCGGTTCTCCCGCCGCCACGTGCTCTCGGCCGGGCGCTGTGCCGGGAACGGTGCGTGCGTTTTGGCTGTAGGCTTATAAATTGTAGTCAGGCAGCTCGACCCCGCAAGGAGCAGGCCGCCGCGCTGCTGGTCTGCATCACCCCACTGCCGGCCGAGGCCAGGCCCGCGACCACCCGGTGCAAATCGCCCCTGCGGTGGCGAGTCGATGGCGCAGCGGTTGCAGAGCATGGACGAACTGTTCAAAGGCCAGCCCTGGTACCTGCGGTTCAAGCTGAGCTTTCGCGACTTGGTGGAGATGATGGCCGCCGACCCGCACGAGCGGCGGACGTCGCGTGCTCTTTATGTCGGGCGACGATGCGCCGGCTGCGGGTCTTCCCATATTCGCAGTGCGTAGCTCATTCGGCTCCGAAGGGTAATTCTTCGACAGCAGAGCATCGTCGAGGGGCGGAGGTTGGAGCCCGAGCCGAGGGTCCGCTCATGGCCCTTTGCACTCGCTCAGCGGTCCTGAAAGTGCTTGATCCGGTGTGGTGCTTGGGCCCGCGCGCCACGGGATCTTCACGCGGCGCGCCACCGAACATTCGAACATTCCCGTGTCGCGCCTGCGGACCTTCGTGTATGCGGGCCGTCCAACGGCCATGTACGGCGGCTTAGGGCCCCAAAGAAGGTCGGCAGGGTCAAGCGCTGCCAGAATCGTGCAGGATGTATCCGAGACGGCAACATGAGCGCAGCACTTTACGAGCCGATCAATGTGTACAAGCCTGTGGCGGCAAACATCGGAGTTGTCGACGGGCCCTTTGAATACCTGACCGTGGCTGGCGTCAGGCTGCCGCTACCGTTCACCACCCGCATGACGGTGGTGCGCCTCTCGAACGGCGATCTTTTCCTTCACTCGCCGACGAAGTTCGATCGCAAGCTTGCAGACGAGCTTGAGCACCTCGGGACTGTCCGGTATCTGATCTCCCCCAACCAGTTCCACTATGCCCACATTGGGGAGTGGTTGAACGCCTTTCCGGATGCCGTCGCATGGGCGTCGCCGGGCGTACGCAGAAGGAGCAGAGCGCGGCGCGTGGAGATCCGTTTCGGGAGAGACCTCGATCTGGACCCGCCGGGCGAATGGCGGAACGAACTGGACCAAACGCTGTTTCCGGGTGGCTACTTCAAGGAATTCATCTTCTTCCACCGGGAATCAGAATCTCTCATCGTGACGGACGCCATCATCAACATCGAGTTGGACAAGATGGACGAGCCTTGGCGAACGTTGACGAGGATGAGCGGGATGTACTACCCACGCGGGCAGGTGTTCTTCGGGATGCGCCTGCCGCTGTTGTTGCAGCGAAAAAAGGCAGCTGCGGCCATCGCGAAACTTCACGCATGGCGGCCTCGCCGCATCTTGCTCAGTCATGGGCGCTGCTTCGACGCGGATGCAGACGCGGTTATCCGCCGGATTTTCGGAAAGCTTGGGAGGTGAGAATCCGAGGGCTGCTCCTGGGCCAACGGCTGTCACACGCCGTCAGGCCAGATACGGACAAGGTCGCCCGCTGGCAGCTGCGCGGAGTTTTGGGCGACGCGGAATTTGACGCGGATCAAATCCCGGGCGAATGGACATCCGGATACTGGCGGCCAGTCAACCTCATCCCGAGCCGCCAGCATGAACCACATGAAGCCGGAAGATCTGCAGTCCTTCATCGAGCGTCTGGACATCCTGAAGCGGTGGGCGCTCAGCGAACGCGCCCAGCTGCACGACGGCCGCGCCGAGCATGCGCCCGACGCGCAGGCTTCCGAGCCCTGCCCTTCGTCGGCTGGGGAAGTCGGCAATGTCACGGCCTTCGCTGCCGTCAAGGTTCGTCGGCCGACGCTGCAGGATATCGAACAGGCACTCCAACGCATCTCCCTGGGCCTCTACGCGCTTTGCCTCGATTGCGAGCGTGTCATCGCGCGCGAACGCATGCTGATCGAACCGGCGGCCATCCGGTGCCACGCCTGTCAGTTCAGGCTGGCCCGCTGAACGCTGGAGCATTGCAGCCAAACTCGCCCTCGCCCACGGCGCTCGACCTGAAGCGCCGCGTGTTGAACTTTCGGGCGCCAAGGCCCGTTTCGCCAACCCTTGACCTCCGTCAAGGTGAGCGCTGCTGCGCCGCCCACAATCCGGCTCCTCATCCACGGAGGAAACTGAATGCAGCAGGATCGTGACGTCCTCATCGTCGGCGCCGGTCCGACCGGGCTGGCTTTGGCCATTGCCCTGGCCGACGCCGGCTTCACCGCTACCGTGCTGGACGCCCAGCCGCGCGAGGCCCTGGCCGCCCCGGCCGAGGACGGACGCGACATCGCGCTGACCCACGCCAGCGTGGCCACGTTGCGCGCACTGGGACTTTGGCAGCGCCTCTTGCCCGAAGAAATCGGGCGCATCCGGGAAGCGCGCGTCATGGATGGCGATCGGCAGCGCTCGGCGCTGTCCTTCAACGCGCACGGCCACGGCGCCGACGCTCTGGGCTGGATCGTGCCGAACCATGCACTGCGCCGCGTCAGTTTTGCAGCTGCGGCACAGCGCCCGGGACTGCGTCTGATGGATAGCGCGCAGGCGCTGCGCATCGGCACCTTGTCCACGCACGCGGAACTTGAGTTCGGCACCTCACCGTGCGCGCCGCACCATCTGCGCGGCCGCCTGCTCGTCGCGGCGGACAGCCGATTCTCCTGGTCCCGCCGGCAGCTCGGCATCGCGGCCGACATGCATGACTTCGGCCGCACCATGATCGTGTGCCGGATGCAGCACGACCTGCCACATGACGACGTCGCGTATGAGTGCTTCGGCTACGAACGCACGCTCGCGGTGCTGCCCGCTGCGGGCCATGTCTCGTCGGTCGTGGTGACCACCGACGCCGCCGCGGCGGCGCAGCTGTTGGCATTGCCCGAACGTGCGTTCGCGACCCTGGTGGAGCGCCAGTTCCGCGGCCGGCTGGGCCGCATGCAACTGCTCGGGCGGCGCTTCGCCTACCCGCTCGTTGCCGCGTATGCCCGCCGCTTTGCGGCCCTGCGCAGCGCGCTGGTCGGCGACGCGGCCGTCGGCATGCATCCGGTCACGGCCCACGGCTACAACCTAGGATTGCAAAGCATCACCTCTCTCACACACGCACTCTGCGCAGCCCGCGCCGCCAACCAGGACATCGGCGCCGCCGCGGTTCTGGCGGGCTACGAACGCAGGCATCGTCGCGATTCGGCCCTGATCTACCACGGCACGAATGCCGTGGCGAAGCTCTATGCCAGCACCGGCGCACCGCAGCGCTTCGCACGTCAGCTGATCCTTCGCGCGGCCCAGCATCTGCCACCGCTGAAGGCGGCGATCACTGCGCGCCTCACAGGCCAGGGCGGCCTGCAGTTGCCCGGAGCGGCTCCCTAGCGCTCAATGCGTCGCACCGTGCTCCACGGCGGCACGCAGCGCGGACCACACGGGAAGCGAGGCCTGCGCCGGCACGTCGGCGGGCGCGGGTTCGAATCGTGCGCTGCGCAAGTGGAGGGCCAGCGCGGCGTCCATTGTCTGCACATGCTTGACATACCAGTCTCTCAACTGATGCGCCATCTCCCGCACCTGCAGCAGCCTTCCTTCCTCGGCCTGCAACGCACCTTCGCGCATGACCCCCAGCACCACGCGGTGCTGGATCGCGTGCTCCTTGCGCGATGCGTAACCGGTCGTTCGCATCCAGATGTCTTCGCGCGCAAAATTCTCGGCGGCGCACTCCACCAGGTCGCGCCAGGCCGATGGCAGCTGCGCGTTGTCAGCCTTGTCAACCAGCGCCAAGAGCCCGAAGAACTCCTTACACGCCTGGTCCATGAAGGGCAAGTCGAGCGAGAGTGCGTCGGATCGATCCAGGGCAGCCATGTGATCTCCTTTGATACTGAAGACACAAGGCTACCGGCGCCTGGCGAGTGGCCCCTTGATGTGGCTCAACGACTGATCAATCGATTCGCCCACATCACCTGCAGCACCTCTCAGCGACCTCCGTACTCGTGGGCTGGCGCCTTGGTAGGGCCGGTTGCCCGAGCCGGGCCGCGAGTCCTGCGCCAAGTGATGGCGTATGCCGGTCCCGGACGCATCACCGACGGCGTGAGCCTTGTCCGCATGAGCCTGGCCGAACGGCGCTTCGCGTGGCGCGGGTGAGCTCCGTGGCGGCAGACCTTGTTCGCCCGGTCGATGATTCCACACCAAAACCAGATTCACCATCACTGCCGACACGATGGAATAGACGACACGGCTCGGTTCAACGAGAGCGAATGCCGCCGCAACGATCGCGGCATCACACACCATTTGCACCGTGCCCGCGCGCCATCCACGCCGCCGCTGCAGAAACAGTGCCAGCACGCCAAATCCACCCAGGCTGGCACCATGACGGAACAGCACCAGCAAACCGACACCGATCAGCAAACCACCGACGATCGCTGCGAACAGCGGGTGCGCCGAGTGCACGCTGAGAGCCCTGCCCATTCCTTCGACGCCGAGCGACAAACCGGCGACGACGATGATGGTTTTCCAGGTGAATCGCGCTCCGAATACGCGCCAGGCGAATGCGATGAACGGCAGGTTCACGATGAGCAAGGTCCAGCCGAGAGGCCAGCTTGTCGCATAGCTCATCAGGAAGGCCAGACCAGGAATGCCGCCGGTCAACAGTTGGGCGCTGCGAAGCATGGCCAGCCCCAGGGCGACCAACAGTATCGCGGTCGCGAAACCCTGCGCGTCGTTCAGCAGCGGGTGTGGCCTTGCGACGTGGACTCGCGTGCTTTGATCCATGAAGCAGTGTCCCCCGTGCGGTGAATACTGACCTTGCGCCAGGACAAGGTCTTGCGCTGCTGCGGCCGTTCCGGGCGTCGCCGCCGATCGCCCCCTGTGCTCGAAGACAGAGGCTTCGGGCTTTGCGAGCGACGCTGTTCGGGTGCCCGAGGGAGCTTTGCCGCCGGATCGAGGCGCCGGTTATCTTGCCGCCAGCAACTCGCGCAGCCTCCCATAGGTCGGACTCGGCGCTTCTCCGAACAATGGATCCGAACCGGATGGAACCGCCCCCGCGACGATCTCCCAGTCCTGCGCTGTGAGCAAAAGCGCCGCGCGCGGCAAGATGTCCCTTTCCTCGGTGGCAAGGTGGTGCCGGTAGTAAACCAAGTAGAGTGCTGCCGCCGCTTCTACGGTCTCGCGCAGGATCAGAGCATCGGCGACGACCTCCTGCAGTCGCGTCACAAGCTCTTCGCCGGCAGCGGCGATTGCGCGATGCTCCTGCAGCAGGCGATTGATTGGGAGGCGCAACGACGGATCGCGCATGACCAGGCTCGCGAATGCGGCGTCCTCGCGCGGATGGTGAAAGCGGTCCCCAAACTCCCGCAGATACGAGACGATCTCGAGCATGAGGTCGACATCCGGATCTTCGCCTTCGTGAAACCTGGTGACCTGCTCTTCAAACACATCGAGGAGCCGGGAGAAGTTGACATGCTCGGCATGCCATAGCGCGAGCGGGTTGGCCATACTGAACCTCCGAAATCCGGTGGAACCCAGGGGCAGTCTAGCCAGCCCGGCGCCGAACTCCATGATCTGCGTCAGGCAAACTGCTTGACACTTGGGAGATTCGGCCTCTCGCCGTCCCCTTGCGGCGTGCCATGAGGCGGCACGGTTCATGAGCAAGGTTGGCCCAGTTCGCTCACTTCGTCATCGGTCGCCCTTTCCGGCTCGCAGTCTCAGCGAGTTGGCGATGACGCTGACCGATGACAGTGCCATCGCCGCCGCCGCCACGACCGGCGACAACAGCAGGCCGAAGAACGGATACAGAACACCGGCGGCGATCGGGATGCCGGCGACGTTGTAGGCGAATGACAAGAAGAGGTTCTGGCGGATGTTTCTCATCGTCGCCTTCGAAAGCAGGCGAGCCCGAACGATGCCCATCAAGTCGCCTTTCAGCAGCGTGACGCCGGCACTTTCCATTGCCACGTCGGTGCCGGTCCCCATCGCGATGCCTACGTCCGCTGCGGCCAGGGCGGGCGCGTCGTTGACCCCGTCCCCCGCCATCGCGACCACCCTGCCCTGCGCCTTCAGCCGCTGGACAACGGACGCCTTGTCCTCGGGGAACACCTCCGAGATGACCTCGTCGATACCCAACTCCCGCCCCACAGCCTCCGCCGTCGTCTTGCCATCGCCGGTCAGCATGACGATACGGACGCCGGCATCGCGCAGGGCCTTGAGAGCCTGCGGGGTTGTGGCCTTGATGGGGTCGGCGATGGCGACGAAACCGGCAAGACGACCATCGAGTCCCACGAAGATGACCGTCGCCGACCTCGAACGCTGGGACTCTGCCTGCGCGGCCAGCGCGGCCACATCGATGCCCTGCTCCGCGAGGAACTTGGCGCTCCCGCAAACCACGCGTGAACCGTCAACGACACCGACCACGCCCTTGCCGACGGGCGAGTCGAAGTCGCTGACGGACGACAGCGTCAGCTTGCGGTCCCGCGCCTCGGCCACGATGGCGGCGGCCAGCGGATGTTCGCTCGCACGCTCGACGCTGGCGAGCTTCTGCATCACCGCAGCCGCATCGAACCCGGCGGCCGGCGCGACCTGGACTACCTTCGGACTACCTTCGGTCAAGGTACCGGTCTTGTCGACCACCAGCGTGTCGACCTTCTCCATGCGCTCCAGCGCCTCGGCATCGCGGATGAGCACGCCCTGTTGCGCGCCGCGGCCCACGCCCACCATGATGGACATTGGCGTCGCCAGCCCCAGCGCACACGGACAGGCAATGATGAGCACCGCAACCGCCGCGATGAGCGCGTAGGAGAAGGCTGGGCTAGGACCCCAGACGAGCCAGGCGACAAACGTCAGCACAGCGACCGCCATCACCGCCGGCACGAACGCCCCTGCCACCTGGTCGGCCATGCGCTGGATCGGCGCGCGGCTTCTTTGCGCGGCAGCCACCATTTGGACGATCTGCGAGAGCAACGTATCGACGCCCACCTTCTGCGCGCGCATGACGAAGCCGCCGGTCTGGTTGAGCGTTCCCGCGGTGACCTTGGAGCCAGGCGCTTTTGCGACCGGCATCGGCTCTCCGGTGATCATCGACTCGTCGACCGTGCCCCGGCCCTGCGTCAACTCGCCGTCGACCGGCACCTTCTCGCCCGGGTGAACGCGCAGCAGCTCACCGACCTGGACGATGTCGAGCTGAACCGTCTCGTCGGACCCATCCGGCTTCACCCGAATGGCCGTCTTGGGTGCGAGTTCGAGCAGGGCGCGAATGGCGCCCGAGGTCTTCTCGCGAGCGCGCAGCTCCAGGACCTGCCCCAGCAACACCAGCACTGTAATCACCGCCGCGGCCTCGAAGTAGATGGCCACCGCACCATCTGGCAGGCGGAACTGCGAAGGATACAGCTGGGGCGCGAGCGTGCCTGCGATGCTGTAGACCCAGGCCACGCCGGTCCCGAGCGCGATCAGGGTGAACATGTTCAGACTCCGGTTCTTGACGGAGAGCCACGCTCGCACGAAGAACGGCCAACCGGCCCATAGCACCACGGGCGTTCCGAACACAAGCTGCGCCCAGTTCGAGGCCTGCTGTCCGATCAGGTGATGGATATCGACCAAGTGCGCGCCCATCTCCAGCACAAACACCGGAAGGGTGAGCACCAGGCCACCCCAGAAGCGACGCGTCATGTCCCTCAACTCGGGGCTATCGCCCGTCTGGGACGTGGCCATCACCGGCTCGAGCGCCATGCCGCAGATGGGACAGTTCCCCGGCCCCATCTGGCGCACCTGCGGATGCATGGGACACGTGTACTCGACGTCCTTGGCGTTCGCCTTTGGCGTCATCGTCGACGGAGAAGACGCTCGGCCTGGCTGCACCCCGTGGTCGCGATGGCCCTGATGCGTCGCGTGGTGGTGCGCGTGAAGGTCGGCTGAGGTGTCGGAGGTCGATGGCATGTTCTTTCCCGCGAAATTGATGCAGTCTGTGCCTTCCCACGGGGGGAAGGTCAAGCCGCCCCTCGGTGCTTGCTTCAGCCCGAAGACGGGGCAACGAGCAGGTAAGCCACCGATCCGAGAGTTGCCAGCAAGCCGGCCCAGCATGCCCAGAACACGGCGAGCTCCCACCACTGCGGTTCGCGCTCGCCGATCTCCAGCCGATGCTTGAGCGTCATACCCGCGCCATGCAGCAGCACGCCGGCGCCGAGCAAGGGCAGCGCGAATCGCTGCATCGGCATCGGCGCGAGCAACCCCAGACCCAGTCCGAGGACGGTGGCGCCGATGCCAGACAGCAGCTCGGCGCTCTTGATGCGAGGCGAAACGCTAGGCATGCCGATGGCGAGCACGCCCCCATGAGGGAAGAAAGCGCGGTGTCACCGCCGCGTATGCCCGCCATGGGTCTCCGAACTCGCGCTCCGAATCGCGCTCTTCGGACATCGCCAGCCGAACGTACATCACGACCAGGACCGGGAACATAGCGAGCGTCAGCACCGTCGGCCACTGAAGCAGAAAGCCGAACATGATGAGAACGAACGCAACGTACTGCGGATGCCGGATGAAGCAATATGGGCCGGCTGTCGCGAGTTCGTGTCGCCGCTGCGCGTAATACAACACCTGCCACGCCTTGGACAACAGCGCGAAGCCGGCGAAGATGGCAACGAAGCTCAGGATATGCAACACGCCGCTGTGCGGATTGCCGTGCTGGCCAGTGAACAGCCACCAGAGGTGTCCTGCCTCGTGCCCGAACAGGTTGACATTGGGGAACTTGGCGCCGAGCCAGCCGGACAACAGGAAAATCGTCAGCGGGAAGCCGTACATCTCCGCAAAGAGCGCCACGATGAAGGCCGAGTACGCACCGAAGCTCCTCCAGTCCCGAAGCGTGGTCGGCTTGAAGAAGCTGTAGGCGAACCCCACGAAGATGAAGGAGTTCAGCAATACCAGGCCCCAGAGGCCGTAGTCATTGTTGGCGCTGTTCATTGTCCGGCTCCCGTGGGCTGCGGCCTCGAGAATGCCCGCCATGACGGTGCCCGTGATGCATGAAGACGTGCATCAACGGACAGGCAAGCACGAGAATCAATGGGAGCACTCCGAGCAAATGTGCCCGGTGCTCGGCGTACAGGAAGAAGCCGCCGACGAGCGCGACGACAAGCAGGGCGATTCCGCCGGGCGAGCGCCAGAATGTCGGCGATTCGTTGTTTCGCGTATCCATCTCCACGCCTCCATGACCGAGGACGCTACCTGGCTGCCGGCGGCTTCGCCGCTTCCCGGTCCATCATCATCTGCATCATCATTTCCATCATGTCCATGCGGCGCTCCATCATGTCTTTCTGCATGGGCGGCTCCGCCGGCATCGAGGACTTGCCACCGTCTTGCCTCGGCATGCCGCTCCTCATCTGGCTCATCATGGTCATGCCGCCCTGCATCGCGCTCATGTGGTCCTTCATCAGCGCCGCACGCTCTGCCGGCGTCTTGGCGGCCTTCATCTTCTGATGCATGTCCTGCATCAGCTTCATTTGCTCGTCAACCTTGGCGGTGTCGGCCTTCGCTGCGGTGCTCGCGGGGTGATGTGCGGCGTGTTCATCCGCCTTTTTGGCTCCCGCCCCTGGGAACGATGAACAACCGGCAAGCGACATCAGCGCTGCGGTGATGAGGATCATCTTCTTCATTTCAGTTCCTTTCGATGCGAATGCAAAATCGGTGGCAATCGCCAAGAGCATGCTCGCTGCAGTTGCTGGCTTCCTTGACGAATATCAATCGCGCGGCCTGATGCAACATCTGTGCGGACCTTCCGTTCGCTACCACCGGGATCTATTGCCGGACGCGTAACATCTGGATTTCGCCATCGAAATGCCCATCAACTACGCAAGGCGCCTTACAGGCCGAAAACGAACCGCGAATGCGAATCGCCACCTGGGATTCGCATTGGCATTCGTGGCCGGGGCCATCAATGCCGGTGGGTTCCTGGCCGTCCAGCAGTACACCTCTCACATGACGGGCATCGTCTCTTCGATGGCCGACAACCTTGTCCTGGGCGTATACGACGTGGTGCTCAGCGGGGCGGGCGGGCTGTTGTCGTTCCTCGCAGGCGCTGCGAGCTCAGCGGTCCTGGTCAACTACGCACGGCGCCGCCGAATGCACAGCGAGTACGCGCTGCCGCTGTTGACGGAGGCCTCTTTGTTGATCTGCTTCGGCGTCCTTGGTGCCCGACTGTCCGATATGCGAGGCCTTTTTGTTCCAGTGACGGTGATGCTTCTCTGTTTCATCATGGGACTGCAGAACGCGGTGATCACCAAGCTGTCGCACGCCGAAATTCGAACCACCCACCTCACCGGCATCGTGACCGACATCGGCATCGAGCTTGGGAAGTTGTTCTATCGAAATGCCGCCGGCCCGCCTTCGCATCTGCGCGTATTGGCCAACCGAGACCGCCTGCGCGTTCTCACGCTTCTCGTTGTTTTCTTCTTTGTTGGCGGTGTGCTTGGCGCTGTCGGCTTCAAGCACGTCGGCTACGTCTCGACCGTGCCTCTCGCCCTGGTACTGCTGGGGCTTGCGATAGTTCCGGCGGCCGACGATCTGACGACTCTTGCGCGTCGCTGGGGCCGCGCGGCCAGGCACTCGCGAAAGAGCAATTGACGCCCTCCTCTCGCGAGAGCCGGTGACTCGTGCAAGACGTCCTGGGTCGCATCGACCTCCCTACTGCACCAGCACCACGTTCGGCAAGGCCACCTGAGGGCCAGGGCAATCAGGGGCACGATCGCCTACCGCCGACACAACGTCCGCGATCGAAATGCGCTCTCCGCCCGAAGCGGTCCAGCCCGCATCGCACCCGGCGACGGACGTCTTCCGGGCGCATTGACCGAGGCACGACGTCAGCTGGCTGCGCCCAACCCGATCGGCGCAGGCACTGCATTGACAATGCGCGTGAAGAGCGCGCGGTAGTCCGCTTCAGGTTCGCATCCGGTCAATGGATCGCGGTTGGTGCTGAACGCCTCGTCGAGGTCTGCCCAATCGTCGTCAGTGAGCACCCGTTCGGCCAACGGCAGGATCTCCCTTTCTTCCATCGCCATGTGAGCAAGATAGAAATCAACATAGCGCTCTGCCGCCTCCTCGAAAGCCTGCCGGCGCGGCTCGCCGATCATCTCGAAGCCGAGCAAGGCGTGTTCGACCTCGCGGATTCTTCGCTCGCCACGCGCATGGTCATCGTCCAGGCGATCGAGCAGTTCGCGCGAAAGCGGTGTCCGCGCACGCAGCTTCGGAAACAGCAACTCCGACTCCTTGCGGTGGTGCCGCTTCTCGGGAAACTCGTCGACGTAGAACAGCATCGCCCGCAGCGCGCCGAAGTCAGGCAGCGTGCCTTGCCGTCGATGCTGCGCCAAGAGCAACAGGACGGAACGCAGCATGGCCGACAGGGCCGAGTGCTCGTCGCGGATGATTCTGGTGGTGGTGTGAGTCATACAAATCCTTGGAAGGCTCTAGACTCCCATAGAGTTCGGGACGCGGCCTTGCTGCAGATCAAATGAAGGTCGCCTCGACCTGCGCAAGGTCCCAGCGCATGGTCCAATGCGCGCAGATGGCGAAGCGAAGTGCTGGATTGCTCATGTACCGTCGCAATGACGGTGTGCTCGAGGTCCTGCTGGTGCATCCCGGTGGGCCATTCTGGCCGCGGCGCAACGAGGGTGCCTGGTCCTTTCCGAAGGGCGAATACGACAGTGGCGTCGAGACTGCCCTTGACGCCGCCAAACGGGAATTCACCGAGGAGACCGGCTTTACGCCCGGCACGCGCCACGCGAGCCTGGGAGAGGCTGGCCAGCGCAGCGGCAAGCTGGTATCGGCCTGGGCCTTCGAAGGCGATTGCGATCCGCAGGCGCTCGAATCCAACACCTTCGAGCTCGAATGGCCGCCGCGATCAGGCAACTTCAAGAACTTCGCGGAAGCAGACCGGGCTGCTTGGTTCACGATGGCTGCAGCACGCAAAAGCATCCTTTCGGGGCTGGTCGTTTTCATCGACCGGCTCGAAGCGCTCAGCGCGTGAGCCCGATGGGCGGCGTCATCGGCACGAAGGTGGTGATCGAACCGCGCCGGATCAGCAGAGCCACGGTCTCGCCCTGCGGGACCGATTCGAGCGCTCTGTCCAGATCGCTGATCCCGGAGACGCCGACATCGTTGACAGCCAGGATCACGTCGCCGAAGCGAAGACCTGCCCGCTGGGCGGATCCCGAAGTGGATCTCACATAGAGTCCTGGCTCGAGCAGCCCGCCCGTCTGCTTGGCTGTGCGCTCGACCAGGTCGAGTCCCAGGCGCGGCTCGCGTCCGTCCCGGGAGGCGACGCGCTGCGGAAGATCGGGTGCGCTTTGCGCAACGGTGAGCTTTACCGTTAGCGGCGCCTTGCGACGCCAGATGCTCAGCGTGATCGAAGCGCCGGGGCGGGCAGCCGCAACGCGCTGCTGGATTTCCGGGTAGGCCGTCGCCGTGTTGGTGTCGACGCCCAGCACGACGTCACCGCTGCGAAGGCCCGCATTCGCCGCCGGTCCGCCGGCATCGACACGCACGATCAGCGCCCCCAACGCAGCGTCGAGCCCGAACGCGAGCGCAAGATCCGAGGTGAGCGCCTGAGTCCGGGCACCAATCTGCCCGCGCGTCACGCGCCCCGTCGACCGGAGCTCGGCGGCGATCCGCATGGCCGTGTCAATCGGCAGGCTGAACGACACCCCTAGATACCCGCCGCTCGCGGAATAGATCATCGAGTTCATCGCGACGACTTCGCCGCGCTTGTTAAAAAGAGGCCCCCCCGAATTGCCGGGATTGAGCGCGACGTCGGTCTGGATCAGGGGCTCGCCGGTGCCGCCGGGCAGGAAGCGCGGATTGGCGCTCACCAAGCCGGCGGTCACGCTTTGCTCGAATCCGAATGGCGCGCCCAGCGCTGCCACCCATTCTCCGGCGCAGAGGCGCGCGCTGCTGCCGATGGCAGCGACCGGCAGGTTTGTCGCGGCGATCTTCAGGAGCGCTACATCGGTGCGTCGGTCGAGCCCGACGACATCGGCCGGCCAACGACGCTGCCCGCCTACGAGGACCGCTGTCTCCTGGGCCCCGAGCACCACGTGCGCGCTGGTCAGCACGTACCCGTCGGCGCTGACGACAATGCCCGACGCAGATGCGCGCTCCGATCCCGGTCGGGATCGGGCCAGCATCCCGTTGTCATCGTTGTCGCCCCACTCTGTGCCTTGCCCGATCGCCAGCACGCTCACCACAGCCGGTGCCTGGCGTGCCACCGCTGCCACGAAGTCGACGCCCTGCCTCGGCGCGTCGGACGGGTCAAGACAGGGCCCGTCGCGAGGCCATGCATGCGTGGTGCCCAGTAACGCCAGTGCGCCGAGCGTCGCCGCCAGGACGCCGCGCGCGAACGGCTTGCTCAGCATCTCAGCGCACCAGCAAGACCGGCACCGTGCATTGCGCCAACACCTTCGTGGCGACGGAGCCGAGCACGAGATTCTTCAACGCGCCGGCACCGTGCGATCCCATGACCAGCAGATCGAACTTTCCCGCTTCTGCGTACGCAGCGATCTCGTCGGCCGGATGGCCCACTTTGTGAACCAAGGCCGCCTCGATACCGTGCTCCGAAAGGAACGCTCGAATCGGCTCAAACACCAGTCGCGCGTCATCTTCGTAGTAGCCATGAACGAGTTCGGGCCCCGCGAAGGCAGCAGCCCGGTGTGGTACCGGGAGAACCGCATAGAAAACCGTATAGGTGTGACCCGCGCCCAGCCCGTCCTTGTGCGCTGTCAGGTAGGAGAGCATGCGCTTCGTGTAGTCGCTGCCATCCACTGCGAGAAGAATTTTCATGATGTTCCTTCGAATCGAAAGTCCCGGATGGCCTGATGTTCGTCGCGCGCTCATCGATTTCCTTTGCGCCAAATCAATATGCAGCGCGCCATCATTCCGATACTGACCGTCTCAACCTGCACCGAAGGAGCGCGTCATGTACCAGCAGATCCTTGTTCCCATCGACGGCAGTCCGACATCGCGGCACGGCCTGGACGAGGCCATCCGCGTCGCCAAACTCACGCAAGGAAGGCTGCGGCTGCTCCATGTGATCGACGAACTGTCCTTCGCCCTCGCCATGGACGCCTACGCGGGATACGCCGGTGACTGGCTGAACGTGCTGCGCGAGAACGGCAGGCGCCTTCTCGATGAGGCCGCGGCCACCGCCCGGGCCGCCGGCATCGAAGCCGACAAGGTGTTGTGCGACAGTTTTGCGGGCTCGGTCCATCAGGTGGTCAATGCCGAAGCCGCCAAGTGGCCCGCAGACTTGATCGTCCTCGGCACCCACGGCCGCCGCGGGGTCGGCCGCGTCGTCATGGGCAGCAGCGCGGAGCACATCCTGCGCTATGCCTCGGTGCCGGTTCTGCTGGTTCGTGCGCCGGAGGGCGAATCGAAGGGCGAACCGGTCCAGGCGCCGACGAGTGTCAGCTTGCCGACCGGCGCGCTGGCCTTCGAGTGATTGGATGCGCGTCGTCGCCTCACCAACACACGAAGGATGGGTCGCGTATCAGCGCATTCTGTTCCCGTCGATGGCAGCCCGACATCGAATCGCGGACTCGAAGAGGCCAACCGCGTCGCCAAGCTGACCCGTGGACGGACTTCGGCCACCATGATGCGCCGGGCCTCCTGCAGCCGCGGCATCGTTGTCCGCACGACGGACTGAGGCGCCCCCTCGGTTCATTTCCGCGAAGACTTGGCCTTGACCTCCAGAGACCCTTCGGCCTACGGCCGGCCCGCCCAAAGCGCCGGACGTCGGGCGGCCCAGGGCATCGACTGCTCGAGCTGCCCGGCCAGTCGTAGCAGCAGGTCTTCACGCGCAAAGCCGGCGGCGAACTGGATGCCGATGGGCAAGCCGTCGCCCGGCGCCACCGCCAGCGGCACGGACATCGCCGGTGTTCCCGCCACGTTGGCCGGCGGCGTGAAGGAGGCATGCCGGAAGACGCGTGCCGTCCACTCCAGGCCGCTCATGCGATCGGCGCCCTCGCTGTAGGTCGCAAGCAGCCCCGGCAGCTGCGGGAGCGTGGGCGTCATCAACACGTCCATCTTCGCGAACCATTCACCGACGGCGCGCGCGACGGTATTGCGCACTTCGAGCGCAGCGGCGAAGTCGACGGCGCTCGCGCTGCGGCCATAGCGATAGTTCGCGAGCGTGGAAGGCTCGAGAGTCGTCGCATCGATGGGGCGGCCGGTTGCGGCGGCAAGTCCGTCGATCCAGCGCACCAGCGTGGCGCACCAGATCTGCGCGTTGGCATGGACGAAGGCCTCCCACGACACGCCAAGTTCCGGCGTGGCCTCTTCGACATGATGGCCGAGCGACTGGAGGTGGCGCGCCGCGTCGCGCGTGGCCTGCGCAATAGGCTCCGACGTGGGCACGCCGTTCCACGAGTGGACCATCAGCCCGATGCGCAGCCTGCCAGGGTCGCGCCCCACCTCTGACAGGAAGCTGCCCGCGGGCGGTGCGGTGTAGTAGGGGTCGCCGGCCGAGTATCCCTGCACCGCGTCCATCAGGGCGGCGCTGTCGTGAACCGTGCGACTGACGCCAAGTTGCACGCCGAGGCCCGCGAACACTTCATCGAGGGCCGGGCCGTTGGACGTGCGGCCCCTCGTGGGCTTGAGGCCGAACAAGCCGTTGTAGGCAGCGGGCACGCGGATCGAGCCTGCTGCATCCGTTGCATGCGCCATCGGTACCACGCCCGCCGCGACGGCTGCGCCGGAGCCACCACTGGAGCCGCCCGCGCTGAGGCGGGTGTCCCAAGGGTTGCCGGTCGCCCCTTGCAATGCGGACTCTGTTTCCGTGCTGAAGGCCATTTCGGGTGTTGTCGTGCGCCCGATGGTGACCAGGCCGGCCTTCCTGAAATGGCGCATGAGACTCGAGTCGCCAGATGCGACCACACCCTTGGCCAGCCGGCTGCCGAGTTCGTTCTTCCTGCCTGCCATCTGGATGGCGAGATCCTTGATCAGAAACGGCACGCCCGCGAGCGGGCTGCCGGTCGCCGGCGTAGCCAGATCCGATTCTTCAGGCGCCCAGTGCTCGACCACGGCATTGATTCGGGGGTTCACGGCATCCGCCGCGGCCCTTGCGAGCGCAGCAAGTTCTGCCGGCTGGATTTCGCCGGCAGCGACGAGCTGTCCCAGGCTGACGGCGTCATAGGTCGTGTATTCGCTCAGGTTCATGGTGTTTCTCCAGAAGGTGGAGCACCGAAGATAGGGAAAGCGAGCCGTTTTGATTAGCCCACTCGGACGGCAAGAGCTGGACCATAGATGGGACAATGCCGGACGTGCGAACCGTCGAGGGGACGTTGATCATGGCAAGAGATATGAACGACACGCTCGTGTTCGTCCGCGTCGTACAGGAAGGCAGCTTCACTGCCGCGGCGCGCGCACTGCAGATCCCCAAGACCACGGTCAGTCGACGCGTCTACGAACTGGAGAAGTACATGGGCGCGCAGTTGCTACGGCGCACAACGCGCAAGCTGAGCCTGACCGAAGCGGGGGCGATCTATTTCGAGCAATGTCGATCCATCGCCAGCACACTCGAGGCCGCCGAGGGTGCCGTACACCAACTGCGCGACGGCCCGCGCGGGTGGCTGCGCGTGACCATGCCCTACTCGTTCGGCGTGAGCTGGTTCGCCCCGCTGCTCCCCGGTTTCCGCGCGAGCTACCCCGACGTGAGGCTGGAGATCCTGGCCTCGCACGCAACACTCGACCTGGTCGACGATGAGATCGACATTGCATTGCGCCTCGGCGAGTTGCCGGACTCCAGCCTCGTGGCACGGCGACTCGCGAGCTTTCCTTCCGGCACCTTCGCAAGCCCTGCATACCTTCGGCGCGCGGGAGCACCCCAGACGCCCGAAGCCCTGCGCGATCATCCGACACTGGCGCTGCATCAGGCGCGTCGCGACGTCGGCTATGTGTGGCCGCTGCGAAAGGGCAGCGGCAAACCCCGCGGCTACCTGATCGACCCGGTCGTTGTGGCGAGCGATCCGGCTCTGCTCTATGACGCTTTGTGCCAAGGGGAAGGCATCTCACTGGCTATGGAACAGAGCATGGCGATGGATGTCAAGGCGCGCCGCTTGGTGCGCGTTCTGCCACAGTGGATCGGCTCGCCGCAGGAACTCAATGCGCTTTCCTCACGGGAGCGGATGCCCTCTCCGAAGGTGCAGGCATTCATCTCCTTTCTCAAGGAAAGGCTCAGGTTCGACGGGGTCTGAGTGCGCGCATGCAGAGAGGCGATCTTCATTGATTCGCGCGGTGGTCTATATTCTTGTCGACGAACCTTATTGGGATCAGGAGCGGAGCGCATTCTGCGTACTCGCCGGCGCCCGCACTGCTGGGTCCGTGCTCAGGAGATCGAATCGGAGGCGCGGCGGGTCCCGTCTCGGAGATCCGCGAGCCTCGCGCCCGCCTTGGCGTTCGAATGATGAGACAGACGGTTCACGCAATGTTTCCTACGGATGCGCCGCATTGACGGTACGGCTAAGCGGTCGATCTAGATTGAGGCCGTGCCTCACCGCTTTCCTACCCTCTTCCAGAAGCGAGGCGCGCCAAGGAGACTGTGATGAACGCCTCGCATGCATCCAGCGGCTACGAACTGCGCTTCCGCCCGCTCTTCGCCGACCGACGCGCCTACGCCTTCCCGTGCGACGCGGCAGGCCATGTCGACATGGATTCGCTCGGTGAACGTGCGCTCAACAACTATCTCTATGCGCGCGCCATGATGGGACGCGAGCTTTCGTGGCCGGACGTGACTCCGAGCCTTCCACATTGAGCGTCGCCGCCGGCGGCCGCTGGCGACCCATCCTCCACGTTGAATGAGGATCCGGTGCGCCCGACTCCGGTGCGCCGCCAGCTCGAGTCACGGGGACAGCGCAAGCCAACGCGCGCTCAGCGCAGCCGTATCCACCGGCTCGTCCGTGACGACTTCAAGCGCGAGGGCGCACTCGTCCGGATCCAGGGGCTCGTGGGTGGCAAGCTGCCGCTCCAGCACGGCCAAGGTCGCCTCGGACGCATCGCGTCCCTCGGCGTCGCGCGCCACCACTCGCCGACGCAACTGCGTTTCGGCCGCGCGGCAACGAAGAATCGAGAACGGCACACGCAGCTCGGCCGCCAGGGCCCGGAATGCCAGCCGCTCGTCGCGGCGCAGGAAGGCCGCGTCGACGATCACCGGGTAGCCGGCCTGCAGCGCCGTGCGCGCGCACTCGGCCAACCGGGCCAAAGTGCGCTGCGTCGCGTCCTGCGTGTATATCCCGGCATGCTGATCGGCTGAACGTTGCTGCGCCCCCAGTCCGAAGAGGCGTTTGCGCTCGACGTCTGACCGGATGCGGATCGCGCCCGCAGCCGCGAGCAGCGCCGCGGCCATGGTCGACTTCCCCGAGCCGGACAACCCGTGCGTGATCATCAGGCGCGGCGCGTCGCCCGGGGTCTGCGCAAGCTGTCCCGCACAGGCCAGGTAGTCCGGCTCGGGGGGCGGCGCAACATCAGCGCCTGCGCGCGCGCGCAGTCGGCAGACCAGTGCGCGCACCAGGGCCCGGTAGATCTCGTAGAAGCGCAACACCGGCACGCCGGCGTAGTCGCCGCTGTACTGCAGGTACGCGTCGAGAAAGCGGAATGCGAGATCCTTGCGACCATGCACCTTCAGGTCCATCGTGAGAAAGGCGACGTCGCTCATCACGTCGATCCAGCGCAGAGCAGGATCGAATTCGATGCAGTCGAAGGCGGTCAGATGGCCATCGATCAGCACCACGTTGGCCAGATGAAGGTCGCCATGGCATTCACGCACCGCACCGCTGCGCTGCCGCGCAAACCAGGCCGTGCGCAGTGCCCTCCTTTGCTCGAAAACCCAAGCCTGCAGATCTCTTGTGCGCTTCGCGCCAGCATCAGCGCGCAGACGTGCCAATGCATCGACTGCCGGGCGACCCACCTGGGCCGGAGCACCGAACTCGGACGCCGGCGCGGCAACCTGTGCCTGCGCGTGGAAAGCAGCCAGCCGCTGCGCGAGCTGTTCAAGACAGCCATCCTCCAGCCGTCCGGCCGGCAGCAGGCGTTGCAGCAATGCATCCTCGGGAAAACGCCGCATGCAGACGACGAAGTCGATGGGATCGCCGGCACCCAGGCGCGGAGCCTGCGTGGTGCCGGTCACCGGCACCACGCCGAGGTACAGCGAAGGCGCAAGCCGCCGGTTGAGGCGCACTTCCTCCTCGCAGAAGTGCTTGCGTGCCACGAGCGTGCTGAAGTCGACGAAACCCAGGGAGACGGGCTTCTTCAGCTTGTAGGCCATCTGCGCGGTCAGCAGCACCCAGGAGATATGGGTTTCCACCAGCGAGACCGCTTGGCCGGTGTCCGACTGCAGGCGCTCGCGCAGCGCCGTCACCAGCGTACGGTCTGCTGCGACGGCTGGGGAATCCGGCGACTTCATGCCAACAGTGTCTCCATGGCCTGGCTCCACTCGTTCCGACGTGGGATCGGCCGAGACTACTTCGCCTTGCGCTTCTTGCCGCGTCTGACCTTCTCCTTGACCTGTTGCTGATCGGCCTTGTGCAACAACTGTTTCTCGAACTCCCCGATCGCCGACCTGTCATGCGCGTAGCTGATGACACGGTAGGCATGGCGGGCGACGTTGCCGCTTCCCACGTTGCAGATGACCGTGTCATTCTCGCCGTCGAAATCGGGGGCCTCTTGGCCGAGCCAGTCGTGGTTCTCTATGGTGGTTTCGATGCGGCAATCTGCCGGCAACCCGATGCCCATCCTCCTGAGAAACTCCCGCGGCTTCCCGAGATAGGCCTTGAATTCCAGGGGCGTGCACTCCCAGAAATGGGCATTGAAAGGTTCAGCCCGAATGATTTTGGACCGGGCAGAGAAATCGACGATCTTTGTGGGCATGCTCAGGCTCCTGGACAGCTTGAAGGAACAAGAAGGAGGCGGTCGCCCCGATGGCAAGCTGTTGGCTCAACGTCGACGCGCGAAAGTCTCATCGCCCAGTTTCTTCGCAGGACCGGATGGCAGCCTTGACGCGCATCAAGGGCGACATCGATCACGAAGCAGCCGCGTCCCGGTGCGGCTGCCACGTTCCCGCAAGCCGCGACCGTGTGCCGATCGCCGACGCAGCCGCCAGCGCAGCCGAGATCAACACCAGTACCCCAAAATCGCGAAACCGATCGCGGACACGCCGCATCGGGCTGTGCGGGTCACCTCGGACAGCCGATTCTTGCCGGAATGGCCCTGCCGCCGCGCCGCCCGTCCAGCCGGCAGGCCAATCTGCGGATCCACCTCCGGGTGCAAGGCGGGGTTTCCGCAGAATGCAGGCGCGCGTTGACAATCGCGAGACCTGGGGCTCGCCCCCAATGCCACTGGCTGGCGCATCCCGTCTCACACCTCGGCCGTTTCGTGCGGCGCCGCTGCGCGGCTTGCTTCGCCGTCTGCCTGGTGGGCATTGACCAGCAGCACCGGGATCGGTGAGATGCGCAGTACCTGTTCCGCATCGCTGCCCAGCAGCACACGCCCGACGCCGTGGCGGCCGTGCGTGCCGATCACGATGAGTTCGGCGTTCCAGGCCCTCGCCTGCTCGGCGACGAGTTCCGATACGCGACCCGCAAGCGAGGTAAAGAGCACTGTTTCCGCCTTGATTCCGGCGCGCTGCGCACGCTCCTTCCCCTGCCGGAGAATCTGCTCGCCCGCTGCTTCCATCAGCGGGACCACGTCCGAACTGTAGGCGGCGAAGGTCTCGAAGCCGGTCACATACTTCAGCTCGTCCACGACGTGGACGAGCCTCAGCGTCGCGCCCGTGAGCTTGGCCAGACGAAGGGCCTCATCCAGGCCACGCAGGGAGGTCGGGCTGCCATCGATGGGAACCAGAATGCGTTGGTACATGACTATCCCTCGAGTGGGGCGGTAAGAGTTCGCTATCAGTTTCAGCGCCAGGCGGCCCCTCGACCTTGATGCACGTCAACTCAAGGCCGCGCTGTCGCACGCGCCCGCTCAATGCGCAATCAGGATTGGAAAGGTCATATGCGCGAGGATCTGCTGCGTGACGCCGCCGAGCACCATCTCGCGCAGGCGCGAGTGGCCATAGCCGCCCATCACCATCAGGTCGGCGCCGAGATCGCAGGCCCGCGAAAGCAGCGCGGCGGCGATGTCGATCTCGATCACGTCCTCCTCAGCCGTCGCCTTGATGCCGTGCCTCTGGAGCCACTGGAGCGTTTCGGCAACAAGCAGTCGCGCCGGCTCATGAGGCTCGCCGAGCCTGCGACAGAAAACGAGCTTCACCTGGCGCGCCTTGGCCAGCAGCGGCAACGCAGCGCGCATCGCCACCGCCGACGCACGGGATCCATCCCACGCGACGAACACGTTCTTCACTTTCGGCTCGGCGATTCCCGCATAGGGCACGACCAACACAGGACGGCCGGCCTGCAGCATCACGCGCGGCACGAGGCCGTGCGCCGGCGCGTCCGACCTCGCCGAGCGATCTTCCTGGCCTAGCACGATCAGGTCGCTCGAGCGACCATGCTGCACGATGGCATCGACCGCCGTCCCATCGGTCAGTCGAATCTCGTGCGACACGGGAATCGGCCCGGACACCCGGACCTTGAAACTTTCGCTGATCGCCTCCGCGCGCCGGCGCAGATGGTCCGCCGATTCGGCAATGAAGTCGGTGACACCCGTTGGGATCGCATCCGCGGGAATGACGCCGTCATACAAACCAGTCGGCACGAGGCCGATCAGGTGGCTGCCGTGCGCCCTGGCGAGCCCGGCCGCGAACGCGACGCGGGCGGAACACCTGTCCGTGTGGTCCAGGTGAACCAGGATGGTCTTGAAGTCCATGGGTCATCCTTTCGAAGATGTTCGCATCCTCGATCACTTCTCGCGCACCCACCTTGACGGCGATCAAAGCGCAGCACGCCCGAGTCGACGGCTCGAACACTGGAAGCTTGATCCAGCGCAACAACCTGCACGCCACAACGATGGAATATGTCAAGCGTTCGGGGCGAAACAGGAAAGGCGCCCAGGTCGCGCAGCCGACATGGCAACCGAGCACTTCCGTTGTTCGCTCCTTGGCTTCAAGACTGAAGGAGACCCGGCGATGTGCACGAATCTCTTGGGAATGCTCGCTGACGCGAAGCTCCCCCTCACCATTGCCGACAAGGCCCTCATTGACCGGTTGCGGGTGCTTGACGCCATGGGATACGTCAAGGCATTCATTCCAGCCGTCCACGTCGATTGCGACAACTGCGCGCGTCAGGAACCCGCCATCGCCCTAGAGGTGACGCCACGCGGTCGAAAGGCGTTGAGCGACGAGCAGAGCCTAGAGGCCGCGCAGGTGCAGCGGCCGGCACAGATGCTGCCGCAGGGGGAGCCTTCGCGCGGCGCCCATCTAGCTTGGTGGCACGGCGGCAGGAGACTTCGATCCGGCACTTGAGCAGAGAAAGAGGCAATGGCCGGCGGTTGCATCGCGCTTGTCCCTTGATCGAGCGCAAAGCGCTTCCAGCACTCGAGATCGATACTAACTACGCATCAAGCAGCGGAGACAGCATGACCAAAGTTCTCGTCGTCAGCTATTCCTATACGGGCACTTCCCGCCGGGTGGCGCAACTTCTGCGCGATCAGCAAGGCTGGGAGGTGGCCGAGATCGCGGAGGTCCGGCCGCGCAGCGGCGCCTTCGGGAACTTGCGCTGTCTACTCGATTCCCTGTTCCGACGCTGTCCGGAGATTCGGTATGGCGGCCCGCCGCCCAGGCATTTCGACACGGTGGTGCTGGTGTCCCCCATCTGGGGACAGCAACTTGCCGGACCCATGCGCAGCTTCGTCACGAGGCGGCGCGATCACCTGCCCGATGTGGCCGTGGTGTCGGTCATGGGCGGCAGCGGTGCGCCCAACGCCGTTGCCGAGATCGGCCGCATCATCGGTCGCGCTCCCATCCTGAGCACCGCGCTCACCATGCAAGAGGTCAACGACGGCAGCTGCGCGGATCACCTGCAGAGGTTCGGCACGGCGGTATGGCACGCCAGTGTGCAACGCAGAGGACGCACAGCCGGTCATGCGGACGATCAACATGTCACCTCAGGCGCTCCGATGCGCGCGGTCCAACCTAGCCAAGCATCTGCAACTCCTCGAGATATTCCATGTACGGCTTCACCATCACGCTGAGCCACACACCCTTCGACGAGGTCGTGGCCAAGGTCATTGATGCGCTCAGGGGTGAAGGCTTCGGCGTTCTCAGCGACATCGACATGCAGCGCACGATGAAGGACAAGCTCGACATCAACACGCGTCCGTATCGCATCCTTGGCGCCTGCCACCCGCGGCTCGCGCACCGGGCCTTGCAAGCCGAACCCGACATCGGTCTGCTGCTGCCGTGCAATGTGGTGGTGCGCGAAGAGGGGCCTGAACGCGTGATCGTCGGTTTCCTGAATCCGCAGACCATGGTCGGGCTGACGAGCGCCAAGGAGATCCAGGCGATCGCCGACGATGCGGAGCAGCGCCTGCGTCGCGCAGGCGCACGCCTGTGCGCCTAGAAAATTGATCTGGCGCAAAGGTCCACGCGAGCCACAGGCCAAGAATGGTTTGCCCGCCCGCATGGCCGGTGGCGAGCACCCTCCTGATGCGGCCGGCAAGGAACACCCATGTACCAACACATTCTGGTCCCCCTGGACGGCAGTGCAACTGCAGAGCGTGGCTTGCGCGAAGCGATGCGGCTCGCCGCCGAGCAGAAGGGGAAACTGCGTCTGCTGCATGTCATCGACAACCTTCCGATGCTGATGGACATGGCGGCAGCCTCCAGCTTCGAGACGACGATGCGCGAAGTTCGTGCATATGGCGAGGCGCTGCTGGCCAAGAGCCGGAAGACTGCCACCGAGGCAGGCGTGGAGACCGAGACCGTCTTGCGCGAAGTCATGCAGGGCCGCGTCGCAGATGTCGTGGTGGACGAGGCCGGGAAATCCGGTTGCGACCTGATCGTCATGGGCACGCACGGCCGCCGCGGCTTCAGCCGCCTGGCGCTGGGCAGCGACGCCGACCTGGTGGTACGCGGCAGCCCCGTGCCGGTCCTGCTGGTGCGCAACGAGCCGGTCGACGCCTGAGCCGGCGGCCCCGTGCCTCGGATCACCGCCCTTCTTCCCGCCATCGGACTCGCGTGTCTTCTCGGCGCGTGTGCCGCGAGCCTTGGGCCAACGCCTGCGGCAAGCGCCGGGGGCGAAGTCGCCGCACCGGCCGTGCCTGTCTTCTCGTCGCTCGCGGCGAGCCGCAGCGCCACCGTGGTGGACATCAGTACCCTGCGCATCGGGCGCGACGAAGGTCGCGAAGATATCGAGCTGGAATTCGCTCCCGAGAACGATTTCGCCGACCGGCTGGCCTGGCCGCTGCCAGCGAGCGTGCGGCTCAGCGAGGTCCGCGACCTCGCCTCGGGCGTGATTCTCACGAGCGACGGGCTGATCCTCACCAGCGCGCACGTGATCGCCAACGTCGACGAGGCGCAGGTCCGCCTCGACGACGGCCGCCGCTTCTCGGCCCGCGTGGTCGGTGTCGACAGACGCACCGACGTCGGGCTGCTGAAGATCGACGCAGCCGGCCTGCCCGTCGCCGTCATCGGCGACTCCTCGCACCTGGCGCCGGGCGACTGGGTGGCCGCCATCGGTGCGCCGTTCGGATTCCATAGCAGCGTGACGACGGGCGTGGTCAGCGCCACGAACCGCTTCATCGGCGGCGGCGGCGAGATTCCCTTCATCCAGACCGACGTCGCCATCAATCCCGGCAGTTCAGGCAGTCCCTTGTTCAACGGCCGCGGTGAGGTCGTCGCCATCAACTCGATGATCTACAGCGGCAGCGGCGGCTACATGGGCCTGTCCTTTGCCGTACCGATCAACCTGGCGATGAGGATCGTCACCCAGCTGCGCACGGTCGGCGTGGTTCAGCGCGCGCAACTCGGCGCCGAGTTCCAGGAGATGACGCCCGCGCTGGCGCAGTCTTTCGCGCTGCCCGACGTGGCCGGCGCCCTGGTAGTGCGGGTGGATGCAGACAGCCCCGCCCAGGCGGCCGGCCTGCTCCGAGGCGACATCGTCAGGGCGTTCGACGGTGTCCGGATCTTGCACTTTTCTGAGTTGCTGCAGCAAGTATCGAACCGCCCGGCCGGCGCCCAAACCAGGCTGGATGTGTGGCGCCATGGGACAAAGCGCACGCTCTGGGCCATCCTCGGCCACCAGCCCCCGATCAGGACTTTCGCGCGCAACGAAGTTGAGCGTGAACGCAGCGGCGGCCTGGGGCTGAGCCTGAGCGAAGTCCCGGCAGCGCTGCGCCTCCAGCTGCGCATTGACGGCGGCCTGCTGGTCCGCGAAGCTACCGGCGCTGCACGCAGCGAAGGCATCCGCTCAGGCGACCTCATCGTCGCCATCAACGACACCCGGCTCGAGCGCGTCGACGATTTCGCCCGCACGCTGGCGCAGATGCCGCCCGGCCAGACGATCGCGCTGCTGGTGATGCGCGACAGAAGGCTGGCCTACGTGCCGGTCCAGCTCCCCGCGCAGCGCCAGCGCAGCCAGCCGTTGCGTTGAGAGACCTCAGGCGGCCCGGCGCCCCAGATCGTGCAGCCGCTCGATCCATTGCGCGCAGCGGCTCCCGTCCATCGCGTCGACTGCACCGATCAGAGTGTCGCGCACCGGCGCGACCCCGACGAAGCCGAGGATGCTGCGCTTCAGCGCCTTGAGGCTGTGGGCACGGAAGTACCAGCGATAAAGGCTGGCTGGCATCCCCATCGTGATCACGATTCGCGCGCTGCGGCCGCTCAGCGGCCTGCCGGGCCTGGTCCCCCCGTCGGCGAACAAGCCGACAGCCGGCCGCATGACCTGCTCCAAGAATCCCTTCAGCAACGCCGGCATGCCTCCGAGCCAGAGCGGGAAGAAGAAGACCAGATGCTCGGCACTCTTGATGGCCAGCTGGGAGGCCATCAGGCTCTGCGGCAGCGTGCCCTTGTCCCAGTCGCTCTTGCTGCGCAACAGCGGAAAGTCGAGCTGGCCGACATCGATCGTCTCGACCACATGCCCCGCGCTGCGAGCCCCTTGCGCATACGCCTCGCTCAGGGCATGGCATAGATGGGGGGTGGAGCCATCGGGATGGCCCTGAATGATGAGGATGCGCTTCGCCATGTGCAACGCCTGACGCGGCCGGCTCAGTTCGAGGCCGGCCTGTTGCGGCTCCTGTGTGCCGCCGGCACCAGCACGCCCACCGTATTGGATGGCGGCTTGAATCCATAGAAGCTGTCGTTCAGGTGCCGCGTGACCTCAAGCACATCCTCTTCGCTCCAATCGAGCGCCGCCACCGCCTGCCAGCGCCGCACCTGCAGCTTGAGGCTATTCCAGTCGGTGGCCAGCTTCTTGTCGCGCCAGTGCACCTGCGTGGTGTGGCAGGCAATGCAATGGGTCGCGTAGAGCAGCTCGCCGCGCGATTGAGCGCTTGCCGTGGGAGCGCAGGCCAGCGCGCCGGCCAGCACGCATGCTGCCAGCAGCGCCGATGCGGGGCTTCCCATTCCCGTCACGGCATGCCGCTCAATGCGCCTCCGACAATTGGTCCAGGATGGCCGGGTTCTCCAGCGTGGAGATGTCCTGGGTGATGGCCTCGCCCTTCGCCACCGAACGCAGCAGGCGGCGCATGATCTTGCCGCTGCGCGTCTTCGGCAGGTTGTCGGCGAAGCGAATGTCCTTGGGCTTGGCGATCGGCCCGATCTCCTTGCCGACCCAGTTGCGCAATTCGATCGCCAGCTTCCTCGCCTCTTCGCCCGTCGGCCTCGGGCGCTTGAGCACGATGAAAGCGCAGATGGCCTCGCCGCTCGTGTCGTCCGGCCGGCCAACCACCGCCGCCTCGGCAACGAGATCGGTGCACGACACCAGCGCCGACTCGATTTCCATCGTGCCCATGCGATGGCCGCTGACGTTCAGCACGTCGTCGATGCGACCTCCGATCGTGAAGTAGCCCGTTTCCGGATCGCGCGCCGCGCCGTCGCCCGCGAGATAGTAGCCGCGCAGTTCGGGCGGGTAGTAGCTCGATTGGTAGCGGGCATCGTCGCCCCAGATCGTGCGGATCATGCCGGGCCAGGGCTTCTGGATGACCAGGAGGCCGCTCTGCCCGTTGGGCAGGTCGCCGCCGGTCTCGTCGACGATCGCGGCCATGATGCCGGGGAACGGCAGCGTGCAGGAGCCCGGCACCAGCGCCGTGGCGCCCGGCAGCGGGGTGATCATCTGGCCGCCGGTTTCGGTCTGCCACCAGGTGTCGACGATCGGACAGCGGCCGCCCCCCACGTGCTTGTGATACCACTCCCAGGCCGCCGGGTTGATCGGCTCGCCGACCGAGCCGAGGATGCGCAGGCTCGTCAGGTCGTGCCTGTCCGGGTGCACGGCGGCGTTTGCCTCCGCCGCCTTGATCAGCGAACGGATGGCGGTCGGCGCGGTATAGAACACCGTCACCTTGTGCCTTTCGATCATCTTCCAGAAGCGGGCGGCATCGGGATAAGTCGGCACGCCTTCGAACACCACCTCGGTCGCGCCGATGGCCAGCGGCCCATAAGTGATGTAGGTGTGGCCGGTGACCCAGCCGATGTCGGCCGTGCACCAGAACACATCGTCGTCGTGCATGTCGAAGGTCCACTTCATCGTCGCCGCGGCCTGCACCAGGTAGCCGCCGCTGCTGTGCTGCACGCCCTTGGGCTTGCCGGTGGAGCCCGAGGTGTAGAGCAGGAACAGCGGATGCTCGGCACCCACCCATTCGGGTTCGCAGGTGTCGGACTGCGCATCCATGATCTCGTGCATCCACAGGTCGCGCGCCTGCCAGGCGATCGCGCCGCCGGTGCGGCGGTAGACGATCACCTCGCGCACCGTTTCGCAGCCGCCGAGCGCCAGGGCTTCATCGGCCAGCGCCTTCAACGGCAGTGCCTTGCCGCCGCGCATCTGCTCATCGGCAGTGACGAGGACCACCGCGCCGGTATCGGCAATGCGGTCGCGCAGTGAATGCGCCGAGAAGCCGCCGAAGACCACGGAATGCACCGCCCCCAGGCGCGCGCAGGCCTGCATGGCCACCACGGCTTCGACCGACATCGGCATGTAAATGACCACGCGGTCACCCTTCTTCACGCCCAGGCTCTTCAGCGCATTGGCCATGCGGCAGGTCCGCGCCAGCATTTCGGCGTAGCTCGTGCGCGTGACCTTGCCGTCGTCGGCTTCAAAGATGATCGCGGTCTTCTCGCCGAGGCCGGCGGCGACCTGCCGGTCCAGGCAGTTGTACGAGACGTTCAAGGTGCCGTCACCGAACCATTCGTAATGCGGCGCCTTCGCGCTGTCGAGCACCGTCGTGAAGGGCGTCTTCCACTCCACAAACTCGCGCGCCAGGCGCGCCCAGTAGCCTTCATAGTCGGATTGCGCCTCGGCCGCGAGCGCGTCATAGGCCGCGCGGCCCGCGACGTGGGCCGAGCGCGCCAGGGCCTCTGGCGGCGGATAATGCTTGGAATGCGGGGCGTTGTCCTGCGTGCTCATGCGTAGCTCCTGTTGGGTTCGGGCGGGTTCCGCATCGTCGACGACATGGCGGTTGCAAACCTTGCGCTAGCGCAACTGCGTGCGCCGTCGCACCGCGTCCAATCGCCGAAGCCAATCCACCCTTCGAGGAGACCTCCATGGAAGACGACCTAGTTGCACGCATCGCCGGCCATCCCCAATATCAGGAGTTGAGGGCCAAGCGCACGCGCTTCGGCTGGACACTGACGGCACTGATGCTGATCGCGTATTACGGCTTCGTGCTGCTCGTGGCTTTCAACAAGCCTTTCCTCGCCCAGCGCCTGGGCGAAGGCGTCATGACCTTGGGCATCCCGATCGGCTTCGGCGTCATCGTGTTCACCATTGCGATCACCGCCTATTACGTCAGGCGCGCCAATGCCGAGTTCGACACCCTGTCGGACGCCGTCGCGAAGGCGGTGCTCAAATGAAGGCCTTCTCCCTGGTCGCACGCCGGGCACTGGCGCTCGCCGCCCTGGTTGCCGCGTCCGCGACCGTCTATGCGGCCGGCGCCGATCTCGGCCAGGCGCAAAAGCAGGCGACGAACTGGACGGCCATCGGCATGTTCGGGCTGTTCGTCCTCGGCACGCTGTTCATCACCAAGTGGGCCGCGTCCAAGACCAAGTCGGCGGCGGACTTCTACACCGCCGGCGGTGGCATCACCGGCTTCCAGAACGGCCTGGCGATCGCCGGCGACTACATGTCGGCGGCATCGTTCCTCGGCATCTCGGCGGCCGTGATGGCGGCCGGCTACGACGGCCTGATCTACTCGATCGGCTTTCTCGTCGGCTGGCCAGTGATCACCTTCCTGATGGCCGAGCGGCTGCGCAACCTGGGCAAGTTCACCTTTGCCGACGTGGCGGCGTTCCGCTTCAAGCAGGCACCGGTGCGCATCTTCGCCGCCTCGGGCACGCTGGTCGTCGTGGCCTTCTACCTGATCGCCCAGATGGTCGGTGCGGGCCAACTGATCAAACTGCTGTTCGGCCTCGAATACTGGATCGCCGTTGCCATCGTCGGCTCGCTGATGATGGTCTACGTGCTCTTCGGCGGCATGACCGCCACGACCTGGGTCCAGATCATCAAGGCCTGCCTGCTGCTGGGCGGCGCCAGCTTCATGGCGCTGTCGGTGCTGTGGCACTTCGGCTTCAGCCCCGAAGCGATGTTCGCCGGCGCCGTGAAGGTCAAGACCGACCTGGCGCTCAAGGACGGCAAGACTGCGGAGGCGGCCGCGGCCATCGGCCAGTCGATCATGGGTCCCGGAAACTTCGTCAAGGACCCGATCTCGGCCATCTCCTTCGGCATGGCGCTGATGTTCGGCACCGCCGGTCTGCCGCACATCCTGATGCGCTTCTTCACCGTGCCCAGCGCCAAGGAAGCGCGCAAGTCGGTCATGTGGGCCACCGGCTGGATCGGCTACTTCTACCTGCTGACCTTCATCATCGGCTTCGGTGCCATCACCTTCGTGCTCACCAACCCCCAGTTCGTCGACGCCCAGGGCGTGCTGATCGGCGGCGGCAACATGGCGGCGATTCATCTCGCCAATGCGGTGGGCGGCAACGTGTTCCTCGGCTTCATCTCGGCGGTGGCCTTCGCGACCATCCTCGCGGTCGTTGCCGGCCTGACGCTGTCGGGCGCCTCGGCGGTGTCGCACGACCTGTATGCGACGGTAGTCAAGAGCGGCAAGGCCGACAGCGCCTCGGAATTGCGCGTCTCGCGCATCACCACCGTCGCGCTCGGCGTGCTGGCGGTGCTGCTCGGCATCGTGTTCGAGAAGCAGAACATCGCCTTCATGGTGTCGCTGGCGTTCGCCATCGCCGCGTCGGCCAATTTCCCGGTGCTGTTCATGTCGGTGCTGTGGAAGGGCTGCACCACGCGCGGCGCGGTGATCGGCGGCTTCCTCGGGCTGGTCTCGTCGGTTGCGCTGACGATCGTCTCGCCCTCCGTGTGGGAGGCGACGCTGGGCTATCCGAAGGGCTCCGCGTTCTTCCCGTACGCCTCGCCGTGCCTGTTCTCGATGACGATCGGCTTCCTCGGCATCTGGATCTTCTCGCTGCTGGATTCCAGCGCGCGCGGCGACGTTGACAAGCGCGGCTTCCTGGCCCAGCAGGTGCGCTCGGAAACCGGCATAGGGGCGTCCGGCGCCAGCGGGCATTGAGCGGGTAGTGGACGGGCCGGTAGGCAGGCACACTGTCTACCGGCCCGTTCATTTTTTGTGCCCCGCACCATGACGGAACTGCGCGCAGTCGAAACCCAGCGCGAGATGCTCTCGCTCCTCACTGCGCGCGTGCGCGACGCCCATGTGCGCAAGGCCTGCTACGTCGATGGCGGGCTCGACCTGGTGTCGGTGTGCCGGGTGCTGTCGCAGCAGGGGCTGCGCGACGCGCTGGTGCGGGACGGCCATCGCCTGGGCATCTTCACCACCGCCGACCTGCGCGATGCGCTGCTGCGTCCCGAGGCCCCGGCCGAGCTGGCGGTCCGCGAGGTGGCCCGCTTCGGCCTGGTCGAGATCCACCCCGACGCGGACCTCTTCGAGGCGCTGTGGCTGATGGCGCGCCACCGGGTGCACCGCCTGCTGGTGCGCGACGGCGACACCGTGCTCGGGCTGCTGGACCAGCTCGATCTGGTGAGCTTCGTCGCCAACCATTCGCAGATCGCTGCGCTGCAGATCGACGAAGCAGCCAATGTGGCCGAACTGGCGGCCGCAGCCGCGCGCATCGACACCATGGTCTCGCTGCTGCACGAGGGCGGCATCAAGATCGAGCGCATCGCGCGGCTCGTGGGGGAGCTCAACGCGCGCCTCTTCGCGCGCTTGTGGTCGTTGCTGGCGCCACCCGATCTGGTGGCCAACAGCTGCCTGGTGGTCATGGGCAGCGAGGGCCGCGACGAGCAGATCATCAAGACCGACCAGGACAACGCGCTGCTGCTGCGCGACGGCTTCGCGTGTCCCGATCTCGAGGCCATCGCCACGCAGTTCAATGCCGCGCTGGCCGAGCTGGGCTATCCCCCCTGCCCCGGGCAGATCATGCTGACCAACCCGCTCTGGCGGCAGCCGCTGGCCGGCTTCAAGGAGTCGCTGCACGACTGGGTATACGGATCCGACCCCGAGGGCCCAATGCGACTCGCCATCTTCATGGACAGCAAGTCAGTGGCCGGCGACGCGGGGCTTCTGCAGGAGGCACGCCGGCATCTGGAGCGCGTCCTCGACAGCGCAGACGTCTTCCTCGCGCGCTTTGCCAGCGCAATCGACCTGTTCGACCACCCGACGGGATGGTGGCGCAGGCTCACCGCACGTCACGACGACGAGACAATGGATCTGAAAAAGCTCGGCACCTTCCCGATCGTTCACGGCGTGCGGGCGCTGGCGCTGCAGCGGCGCCTGCGCGTCAACGGCACGGCCGCGCGGCTGCGCTTGCTTGTAGAGCAACAGCAGATCGAATCCGGCCTGGCGCGCGACGTGCTGGACGCGCTGCACTACTTGATGGCGCTCAGGCTGACGCATCAGCTGCGTCAGAAGCAGGCCGGACAAGTGCCAGGCAATGATGTTCGGCTGTCCGAGCTGGGTGCGCTGGAACGTGATGCGCTGCGTGATGCGCTGGGCATCGTGCGCCGCTTTCGCGGCGTGCTGCGGCAACGCTTCCACCTCAGCGCCTTGTAGTCCAGGCGGGCCACCATGTTCCAAGGCTTGAGATCGCAACGCCTGCTCGGCCTCTTCGCACTGGGTTGGCTGCTGCTGAACGTGCCGCTGCTCACGCTGTGGGACCGCCCGGTCATGCTCTGGGGGCTGCCGCTGATGCCGCTCGCGCTCTTCGGCGGCTGGGGCATCCTCATCGCGCTGGCGGCGTGGGTGGCCGAGGCACCGGGGGAGCACTGACATGCTGCCCGCTTCCACGGTCATCATCGCCTCCTTCGCCTACCTGGCGTTGCTGTTCCTGGTGGCGCACGTGGGCGACAAGCGCGCACGCGAAGGCCGTTCGCTGATCGGCAACGCGTGGGTCTACACGCTGTCGCTGGGCGTGTACTGCACGGCCTGGACCTACTTCGGCAGCGTGGGCCGGGCCGCGTCGTCGGGCCTGTGGTTCCTGCCGATCTACCTCGGCCCGACGCTCGCGATGCTGATGGCCTGGATGGTGCTGCGCAAGATGATCCGCATCGCGCGCAGCTACCGCATCACCTCCATCGCCGATTTCATCGCCAGCCGCCACGGCAAGAGCACGCTGCTGGCCATGCTGGTCACACTGATCGCGGTGGTGGGCATCCTGCCCTACGTGGCGCTGCAGCTCAAGGCCATCGCCAGCGGCTATGCGCTGCTCACCGCCGCGCCCGGCGCTGCGCTGCAGCAGCCCTTGGCCTGGTGGCGCGACAGCACGCTGTACATCGCGCTGGCGCTGGCCGGCTTCACGATCGCCTTCGGCACGCGCCACCTCGATACCACCGAGCGGCACGAGGGCATGGTGGCGGCGATCGCCGTCGAGTCGGTGGTGAAGCTGCTGGCCTTCCTGGCCGTCGGCGTTTTCGTCACCTGGCACCTGTTCGACGGACCGGCCGACCTGTTCGGCCGCGCCGCGGCGCGGCCCGAACTGGGCCGCCTGCTGAGCCTTGGGAACACCGGCGGCGCCACAGCGGCCACTGGCTTTGCGGGCGGCCAGTGGTTCGCGCTGACGCTGCTTGCCATGCTCTCGGTGATCTTCCTGCCACGGCAGTTCCAGATGATGGTGGTCGAAAACGTCGATGAGCGCCATCTGCGGCGCGCCACCTGGGCGTTTCCGCTGTACCTGCTGCTGATCAATCTCTTCGTGCTGCCGATCGCACTGGGCGGCCTGCTGTACTTCGGTGTCGGCCGGCAGAATCCCGAGGCCTTTGTGCTTTCGCTGCCGCTGGCCGACGGCCAGCCGGGGCTGGCGCTGGCGGCATTCATCGGCGGCCTCTCGGCCGCCACGGGCATGGTCATCGTCGAGGCCATCGCGGTCTCGACCATGGTCTGCAACGACCTCGTGATGCCGCTGCTGCTGCGCGCCGGCCTGCGCACAGCGCACGACCTGAGCGGCGTGCTGCTGGGCATCCGCCGGACGGTGATCGTGGCGATCCTGCTGCTGGGCTATCTCTACTACCGCGTCGCCGGCGAGGACTATGCGCTGGTCAGCATCGGGCTCATCAGTTTCGCCGCCGTCGCCCAATTCGCGCCGCCGATGCTGGCGGGTATGTACTGGAAGGGTGGCACGCGGCACGGCGCGCTCGCCGGCCTGGGCGCCGGCTTCGTGCTGTGGGCCTGGACGCTGATGCTGCCGTCGATCGCCAAGTCGGGTTGGATCCCCGCCGGATACATCGACCAGGGGCCGTTCGGCGTCGCCTGGCTGCGGCCCGAGCAGCTGCTGGGCCTCGCGGGCCTGGACAACCTGACCCATGCGCTGTTCTGGAGCCTGCTGGTCAACACCGCCTTGTACTTCGGCGTGTCGCTGCTGAGCCGCCCTTCCGCACGCGAAGCGAGCCAGGCCTTGATGTTCGTCGACGTCTTCCAGCGTACGGAACGCGGGGCCGCCGAGGCTGGGCCGGTGTTCTGGCGCGGCCGCGCCAGGCTGGCCGATCTGCGCCAACTGGCCACGCGATTCCTGGGCGCCGCGGCTGCCGACCGGCTGCTGAACGACTACGCACGACGCAACGGCCTGGCCGGGCCGGAGCAGCTCGCCGCCGACGCGCGGCTGGTGCAGTTCATCGAAACGCAGCTCGCGGGCGCCATCGGCAGCGCCTCGGCCCGGCTGGTGGTGGCCTCGGTCGTCGAAGAAGAAGCGCTGGAGCTGGATGACGTCATGCGCATCCTGGACGAAGCCTCGCGCGAGACGGCGGCGCTGCGCGCCCATTCGCAGGCGCTGGAGGAGAAATCGCTCTCCCTGGAGCGCGCCACCGCAGATCTCAGCAAGGCCAACGAACAGCTCAAGAGTCTCGATCTGCTGAAGGACGACTTCATGTCCTCGGTGACGCACGAGCTGCGCACGCCGCTGACCTCGATCCGCGCGCTGGCCGAACTGATGCTTGACGACCCGGCGATGGACACCGGACAGCGCCAGCATTTTCTCGGCCTGGTGGTGACCGAGACCGAGCGCCTGACGCGCCTGGTCAACCAGGTGCTGGACATGGCGAAGATCGAATCGGGCGTCGCCGAATGGCGCAGCACCGAGGTCGACCTGCGCGCGCTGGTTCAGCAAGCCGTTCAGACTACGCAGGAGCTGTTCCGTGAGCGTGGCGCGGTCGTGGCGCTGAGGCTCCCCGATGCGGTGCCGCCGCTGCAGCTCGACCCCGACCGCCTCACGCAGGTGCTGATCAATCTGCTGTCGAACGCGGCCAAGTTCGTGCCGCAGGGGCAGGGCCGGGTCGAGGTCAGCCTGCACTGCGATGTCGATCGCGTCACCATCACTGTGCAGGACAACGGCCCCGGTGTGCCGCCGGAGCAGAAGGAGCTGGTGTTCGAAAAGTTTCGCCAGGGTGGCGATGCCGCGCATCGTCCGCAGGGTACCGGCCTGGGCCTGCCCATCAGCCGTCGCATCGTCGAACACTTCGGCGGCCGGATGTGGCTCGACTCCAGGCCGGGTCACGGCGCATGCTTCGGCTTCGAACTGCCGCTGCACCCCGAGACGCAAGAACTGGAGACATGACCATGGCCTACAAGGTGCTGATTGCAGACGATGAGCCCAACATCGTGATTTCGCTCGAGTTCCTCATGAAGCGCGAAGGGCACGCGGTGAGCATCGCGCGCGACGGCCAGCAGGCGCTCGAACTGATCCGCAGCCTGCAGCCTGACCTGGTGCTGCTGGACGTCATGATGCCTTTCAAGTCCGGCCTCGAGGTCCTGCAGGCCGTGCGTGCCGACGAGGAGATCGCCGCCACGAAGATCCTCTTGCTCACCGCCAAGGGCCGGGAGACCGACGTCGCGAAGGGCATGGCCCTGGGAGCCGATGCCTACATGACCAAGCCCTTCTCCACCCGGGAGCTTGCCGCGCGCGTGCGGCAGTTGCTCAGCAGCTCCGCATGAAGATCGATGCCCACCAACTCGCCGTGGCGCTCGCGCCGGGAGCTCTCCTGGCGCTCCTCGGCTTGGGGCTCGGCGCCATCTTCGCTGCCACGCTTGCGCCAGACGAGCGCGCCGTGCTGGGCGAGATGATCGCGCCGCGCGTGCCCCTGCTGGTGCTGGGCTGGGCGGTGTTGGCGATCGCGCTGGGTGCGCTGGCGCGTCGCGCCCATGCGATCTGGGTGACCGAGCCGGCCCGGCTGGCTGAAGCCGCGCAGGCCACGGCGGCCGGCGTCGTGCCCCACCGCAGCGCGCCCCCCGCGGAGGCGGCATGCGGAGCGGGTGCCCGGGCGCTGGCCGGCGTCGTCGATGAGCTCGCGCGCCAGCGCGACGGCCTGCGCGCCGACATAGACGCCCGGGTGCAGGAGGCCGCGCGCGGCATCGAGCAGGAACGCAGCCGCCTGGCTGCGCTGATGTCGGAGCTCACGCAGAGCGTGGTCGTGTGCAACCTGGACGGCCGCATCCTGCTCTACAACAATCGGGCGCGGCTGCAGTCTCGCGCGCTGTCGTCTGTGCCGGCATTGGCCGACGGGGCGGAGTTGATCGGACTGGGCCGCTCGATCTACGCCCTGTTCGACCGCGAGCTCATCGCCCACGCGCTCGAAAGCGTCCAACGGCGGCTGTTGCGCGGAGCACCCCAGCCCTCGGCGCAGTTCGTCACCAGTTCGCACGCCGGTCAACTGCTGCGGGTGCAGCTGGCGCCGGTGCGCGATCCCTCGGCCGTGCCCGGAGATGCCGCGCAGCTGTCGGGCTTCGTTCTGATGCTGCAGAACATCACCCGCGAGTTCGAGGAGGATGCCGAGCAGGACCGCCTGCTGCACGGACTGACCGAAGGCAGCCGCTCGTCATTGGGCAGCCTGCAGGCGGCAGTGGACATGCTCGAGCTGCCCGACCTGGACGCGCCGACGCGCGAGCGCTTCCTGCGCGTCGTGCACGACGAAGTTCGCGCCATGACGGCGCGCCTCCAGTCGCTCGCAGCGAGCGCCAGCCAGGGCCTGAAGACGCGCTGGCCGCTCGAGGACATGCTCGGCGCCGACCTGGTACAGGCCGCCCTGCGCCTGATCGAGGCGCGCTCGGGCGCGCGCGCCTCCGCGCCGGAAGTCGACGCTGGCCTGTGGCTCAGGGTCGACAGCTACGCCTTGCTCCAGGCACTGGCCTCGCTGGCGACCCGGCTGGTGGACGAATTCGCGGTCAAGCGCGTCCAATTGCGACTGCGCCGCGCGGGCGAACGCGCCCATCTCGACCTGGTCTGGGCCGGCACGGCCATCAGCACCGAAACGGTGACGAGCTGGGAGTCGAGCCCGATGACGGTGGGCGACCGGGCCAGCCCGCTGTCGGTTCGTGACGTGGTCGAGCGCCATGGTGGCGAGTTCTGGTTTCAGCGCGAGCGCGCGCTGCAAACGACTTTCTTTCGCTTCCTGCTCCCGCTCGCTCCACCCCAGGAACAACTGGAGGCGGCCGCGGTGCTGCGCAGCGAAAGCCGCCCCGAGTACTACGACTTCGACCTGTTCCAGCCCGGCATTCAGGCGCGCGAGCTCGATGAGCGTCGCCTGGTGGACCTGGCCTACACGGTGTTCGACACCGAGACCACCGGGCTCGATCCGTCGCAGGGCGACGAGATCATCCAGATCGGCGCGGCGCGCATCGTCAACGGCAAGCTGCTGCGGCAGGAGAGCTTCGAGCAGCTCATTGACCCCGGTCGAAGTATCCCGGCCGCCGGCATTCCCATACACGGCATCACGCCGGCGATGGTCGCCGGCCAGCCGGGCATCGCCGAGATCCTGCCGATCTTCCACGCCTTCGCCAACGACACCGTCCTGGTTGCACACAACGCCGCGTTCGACATGCGCTTCCTGCAGCTGAAGGAAGCATCTACCGGCGTGCGTTTCGATCAGCCGGTGCTCGACACGCTGCTGTTGTCCGCGGTGGCAAGCCCGCACCAGGCGTCGCACGAGCTGGAAGCCATTGCCGAGCGCTTCGGCATCGCGGTGCTGGGCCGCCACACCGCCCTGGGCGATGCGATCCTGACGGCGGAGGTGTTCCTTCGCCTGATCCCTTTGCTGGCGGACAAGGGAATCCACACGCTGGGCCAGGCGCGCGAGGCGGCGCAGCGCACCTGGTACGCGCGTTTGAAGTACTGAGGCTGGACATGCGGGACCCGGTTCCAGCGCACGGCGCGAAGCCTGTTTGACGCAGCGCAACTCATGACCGCCGCCGCGGCGATAAAACCGTTGTCGCCGCTACCACCCGGAGACCCCGATGCGCCAAACCAAGGATGTCGTATTCCTCAGCGCCGTGAGAAACACCAGGCCAGCGGCTGAGTGTCACGATGCGCCGTCAGAGATCGCGACGGCCCCGGGGCCGAGCCGGCCCGGGCGTTCGCGCAAGCACGCGCAGGTGCTGGACGCCATCTACCAGGCGGCCATCGAGGAGTTCGCGAGCGAGGGCCTGGCCGGCGCGACGACCCAGGCGATCGCCGACAAGGCCGGGCTGTCCAAGGCGCAGCTGTACTACTACATCGAGAGCAAGGAAGCCCTCTACCGCCAGGTACTCAAGGACATCGTCAACGACATGGTCGGCGTCTTCATCTTCAGCGGCGAGGACTTCGGACCGCGCAAGGTGCTGACCGGACTCATCCGTCGCAAGATGCTGTTCTCCTTCGAGCACCCGCTGCGCTCGCGGATTCTCGCCGCCGAGGTGATGCGCGGCGCGCCGGTGCTCAAGACCATGACGGACACAAGCAGGCAGTGCATCCACCGAGCCACGCTGATGATCCAGGACTGGATCAACCGGGGCCTGATGGACCAGGCCGACCCGATGCTGTTCCTGTTCCACCTTTGCGCCGTGACCCAGTTCTACGCCGACCACGCGGCGCAGGTGGCGCACTTCAGGAGCGTGCCGCAGAGCGACGAGGAGGACCGGCGCTATCTGGTCGAGCAGGTGACGCAGTTCTTGCTGAAGGCCGCTGGCGTGCGTTAGTCACCATTCGCTCGGCTGCACGCCGCGTGCGGGCGGCCTGCAAGCCGTACGCGTTCATTTGAGTACAGGCCTGAAAAAGCTGCGTTCATAGCTGAGGATGCAGTGTCCTGCGCATACTTGAACGCAGCTTGGCACTCTGGGTCTGTGGCAGACAACGCGTGATATTCCTCGTATGCCGCAAGACTTGGGAACGTGAACATAGCCAGCGCAATGTTGTTCGCGCCTTCCGAGGGAAAAAAGTAGCCATGGTGCTGCCCTCCAAACTTTTCGACGAGTGGAATCCAGATCTTTCCGTAGTGCTCGAACTCCTTGAGCTTGAACGGATCGATGACATAGCGCAGGTAGCAGGTGACCATGGCAGTTCCGAGAGTCTGAGCGTTTGACATGAGGGCTGGCCAGGCCAGTCCGTTCTGTCTGCTTGCGGGCAAACTTTAGCCGACCCGCGAGCGGCTGCTCTTGGCCGAGGGCCGTCCTACCGTGCGCCCGGCCAGAAGGGCCAGAGGCTACCAAGGAATACGGGCGGTCGGCCGGACTCTGGCGATGTCGCGAAGGGCAATTGCCCTTGGCCATTCGTGCCGAGCCGGGCCGAGGGCGAAGCCGGGATTAGCAGTTGCCCTTTTTTGCCTGTCCCGGCGGGCATTGTTTCCCGTATCCGCCACCGGGATATCCCGGACCGTCGGGGTAGACAACGCAGCCCCCGAGCATGGCTGTTGCGAGAAGTGCAGCGACTAGCTTCTTCATGGCGTGGTCCTTCTATCGTTGGCATTCGAGCATAGCCGCCGTGCTTCATGGTCTCGCGCCGTCATCGATGGGATCGCCGTGTAGGACTTGGCGACGCGCCCGGACTTCATTTGGCTTGATTGGGGTAGAGGGTCCGAACGTCCGTGGTTGGGCCGGATTCTGCCGCAGCTATGGCTGCTCCAGCGCCGCCCCGCTGGTCCCGAAGTGTTTGGCCGCGAGCTCCTTGGCGCGGCGCAGGCCCTCGTCAGTCAGGTAGACCGACTCTTGCCTGCCGTGGGGCTCCGTGATGAGCCCCTTGTCGTGTAGACCGTCCATGACTGCAAAGTCATACCGCTTCCACACGCGTCCGTTCTCGAACTCGAAGACGCCAAGCAACGCCAGAAGCGCCTCTTCGACCTTGACCATGTCGTATTTCATGTGCTCGCCCCTCAACGTTCAGCACGACGGTGACCCTGTGAAAGGGCCCAACCTCTGATTGGCTGCGCCCACTGCACGACTGCAGTTCGACTTTACGATAGTACTTTGGTCATTCGGCCTTAGCCCATCCAATATGGCCTGCCTTCAATTCCGGAAACCGCACAGAGATGAAAGCAAGCAAGAGTAAGGAAGCCGCGTCCTGGAGTGACGTCAAGGCCAGACTGACCCACTTCGACCACGACGGCCTGGTCGGCTTGGTGCATGACCTGTACACGGCCAACAAGGACAATCAAGTGTTCCTTCACGCCCGTTTCGGGCTGGGCGAAGATGTCCTGGAGCCGTACAAGACCACCATCAACCGTTGGCTCTGGCCCGACATGTTCCGGAACCAGAACGCGTCCGTCGCCGAGGCCAAGAAGCCCATCGCGAATTTCAAGAAGGCCATTGGCCAACCGGCGGGTCTGGCAGAGCTGATGGTCTTCTACTGCGAGCGCGCGTCAGGCTTCAGCGTCGAAGTCGGCCTGCAGGACGAGGGCTACTTCAGTGCGCTGGTGCGAATGTTCGAGCAGGCGTTGCAGACCATTACGAGACTGCCGGATGCGCAGCGGCCCTTGTTCATGGAACGACTGGATGCTGTGTGTCGCATCAGTCAGAACATCGGCTACGGAGTCGGCGAGGCCATGAGCGACCTGCTGGCCGAATACGACAACATCTCACGACGACGTTGAAGGTCGGCGTCTGGCCGAATTCTGCCGAGGCGACGAGGCTGGCGACTTAGAGCGTCGGTCTCACCTCTCATGTCCCGCATGATGATTGTCGTCGATAACAAGCCCTCACGCGCGAATCAGCTGCGCTGCCAGGCCACGGCGCGGCGCAGGGCCGACCGGCGGCGCATAACCCACACGCGCCCACATCTGCACGGTCCGCTCGGGTAGCGGCACGGCCAGCAGGCGCCGAATGTCGGCGTGGGGTCCGGCCTGCTCGGGATACTCCTGCAGGGCCTGCTGCAGCGGTTGCATCGCCAGGCCCTGCCCGGTCGCGGCGAGCTGCACCCGCGCGTAGGCGCGTCCCGCGTTGACCTGGGTCACCCGGTCGTTGCTCTCGGTCAACATCCAGAGGAAGCCGGGCGTGGACGCGAGCTTCTTGCCGAAGTCCTTGATCTGGCTGGTGGTGGCGAAGGCATCGGACGCCGGCGCCTTGCTGCGATCGAACAGGCCGATGCGCTCGAGCAGCACCACCGTCGGGTCCAGCATCGACAAGCCGTCACGGTGCTTCTCGATCTCGGCGGCGCCGACGCGCAGCACCTTGTACGACTCCAGGATCGTGCGCGGCGTGCTCAGCTCGATGCGCCAGGCCTTGGCCGCGATGGCGCGATGCTGTTCCAGCGCGTCGGCCCGGTCCGCGCCGACGAAGCCGAAATGCAAGGGGTGCGGCCCCACTGCTTCGGCCATCGCCTTCCAGGCCTCGGCGGGCACCGGCCGCTGCAGGTCGTACAGGCTGCGGTTGGTGCGGCGCGCGAGGATCTGCGCGAACAGCGGGTCCTTGCGCGTGGCCGCATCGGGCATCAGGCGGACGCGCGCCACCGGTCGCTGATCGAGCTTCTCCGGGCCGAACGCACCCTCGGGAAACAGGGTGATGTCGGCACGCAGTCCCCGCTCGCGCGCCGCGATGTCGAGCAGCTCCAGGAAGGTGCCGTGGCTCATCATGATCTGGCGCGAGAACGGGTCGGTCTCGGGCAGCAGCCGGCCAAGGTCGCAGCGCAGCACGATCTCGTCCGGTGTGCGCAGATCCACCAGCCAGGACTGCAGGTTGTGCGAGTGCGGCGCCAGGATCGCGTAGCCGAGGATCCAGCGGCGCGGGTCGGCCTCCGGCCCCGGCCCCTGCCACGGCTCGATGGCCGCAGCGGGCATCTGCTGGCTGCAGCCGGCGAGTGCCGCCGTCGCCGCAGCGAAGACGAAGCCGCCTCCCGCAACCCGAATGAACTTGCGACGATCCATTGCGACTCCTGAGGCCACCTGCCGGGTGGCTGTGCATGGGATGCTGCGAATCTTGATGTCCAAGTACGCAGGTGGCAAGCGCACCGCGCGGCGCGCTTGAGCAAGCTCAAGGTAGGGCACCTCGGCGCCGGGTGGAGGAGCTCGGAGCTGAAGGCCGCTGGCGTGCGCCAAGTCGGTACTGCGCGGCTGCACGTGCAACGTGATCCGTTTTGCAGCAGTTGCTCCTCTACGGCACAGCCGCCCGCTGGAGCAACGACGACGCGCCGCGCGAGGCTGGCGGAAAAACTCCATGCCTGACAACGGCTTGCGTCGTCCGCGATGACGCCGCCGCGGCGTGGCCCGCGCTTTGCACTGAGTCGCTCCGCGGGCCGCGTCGCGTCCCGCCATCCGTTTTTTCAACCACCCGACAGGAGACGACTCATGGACATGGCAGAAATGACCCACCTCGACATTGCGAACCCGTACAAGAAGCAATACGGCAACTACATCGGCGGCGAGTGGGTTGCACCGATCGACGGCCAGTACTTCGACAACCTGACACCGATCACCGGCCAGGCCTTCACCAGCATCCCGCGCTCGAACGCGAAGGACATCGAAGCCGCGCTCGATGCTGCGCACAAGGCGAAGGCGGCCTGGGGCTGCACGTCGCCCACCGAACGGGCCAACGTCCTGCTCAAGATCGCCGATCGCATGGAGCAGAACCTCAAGACGCTTGCCGTGGCCGAGACGATCGACAACGGCAAGCCGCTGCGCGAGACGATGGCGGCCGACATGCCGCTGGCCATCGACCACTTCCGCTATTTCGCCAGCTGCATCCGCGCGCAGGAAGGCGGCATCAGCGAGATCGATCACGACACCTATGCCTACCACTTCCATGAGCCGCTGGGCGTGGTCGGGCAGATCATTCCGTGGAACTTCCCGATCCTCATGGCGGTGTGGAAGCTGGCCCCCGCGCTGGCCGCAGGCAACTGCGTGGTGCTCAAGCCGGCCGAACAGACGCCCGCCTCGATCCTGGTGCTGATGGAGCTGATCGGCGACCTGCTGCCGCCCGGCGTGCTCAACGTGGTCAACGGCTTCGGGCTGGAGGCGGGCAAGCCGCTGGCGTCGAGCAAGCGCATCGCGAAGATCGCCTTCACGGGCGAAACCACCACCGGCCGGCTGATCATGCAGTACGCGAGCCAGAACATCATCCCCGTGACCCTGGAGCTGGGGGGCAAGTCGCCCAACATCTTCTTCGAGGACGTCATGGCGGCGGACGACGCCTTCTTCGACAAGGCGCTCGAGGGCTTCGCGATGTTCGCGCTGAACCAGGGCGAGGTCTGCACCTGCCCGAGCCGGGCGCTGGTGCAGGAGTCGATCTACGAGCGCTTCATCGAGCGCGCGATCAAGCGGGTCGAGGCCATCAAGCAGGGCCATCCGCTGGACCCGTCCACCATGATCGGCGCGCAGGCCTCGCAGGAGCAGATGGAGAAGATCCTGTCGTACATCGATCTGGGCAAGCAGGAAGGCGCGCAATGCCTGATCGGTGGCGAACGCAATACGCAGGTCGGTGAACTCGGCGCTGGCTACTACGTCAAGCCCACGGTCTTCAAGGGCCACAACAAGATGCGCATCTTCCAGGAAGAAATCTTCGGCCCGGTGCTGTCGGTGACGACCTTCAAGACGGAAGAAGAGGCGCTGGAGATCGCCAACGACACGCTCTACGGACTGGGCGCCGGCGTGTGGACCCGCGATGGCGCACGTGCCTTCCGCATGGGCCGCGGCATCCAGGCGGGACGCGTGTGGACCAATTGCTATCACGCCTATCCGGCCCATGCGGCCTTCGGCGGCTACAAGCAGTCGGGCATCGGCCGCGAGAACCACAAGATGATGCTGGACCACTATCAGCAGACCAAGAACCTGCTGGTGAGCTACAGCCAGAACAAGCTGGGATTCTTCTGAAGATGCCCGAAGACGGCGTCAGCCGCGTGTCCGCCACGCCGGCCGCGCAGGCGCTCATCGAGCGCCTGCGCGCCGTGCACGGGCCGCTGATGTTCCACCAGTCCGGCGGCTGCTGCGACGGCAGCGCACCGATGTGCTTCGCCGCCGGCGAGTTCGTCACCGGCGATTCGGACGTCTGCCTGGGCGAGATCGCGGGCACGCCGTTCTACATGAGCCGGGCCCAGTTCGCGTATTGGGAGCATACGCATCTCATCATCGATGCGGTAGCGGGCAACGGCGGCATGTTCTCGCTCGAGCGGCCGACCGGCCTGCGTTTTCTCACACGCTCGCGCCTGTACGACGACGCGGAGTGGAAGGTGCTCGAAGCGCGCGGTTGGCTCTAGCGCCGCGGCGCAGCTCACGCGAACCCGGCAGCAGGCTGCCGGTTCCGCGCGTCATGCGGCTTGCCACGCGAGGTTGCCGTGCTCGAAGATCTGACGCAGCCGGCCGCTGGCCGCGATTTCGTTCACCGCGCGCTGCAGCGCCTGCGCCAGCTCGGTGGCGTCACGCTTGACGGCCATGCCGACGGCCCATCCGTCGCGCGGCGCCCGCGGCGAAGGCATCGGCGCGATGGCGAAGCGCGGGTCGCCGCGCAGCACCGACTCCATCTCCGACGCCAGTCCTGCGGCCACCGTCACCTCGCCGCGCAACAGCGCGCGCGCCGTCTCGGCGCCGTCCTTCCATTGCGTGATCAACTGGCTCCGGTAGGCGCCGCCATCGGCGCCAATCAGCAACCAGCCCGCGAGCGACTGGCCAGGCACCGCCACCTTGTCGGCGCCCAACTGGGACAGCGTCTCGAGCCGCGGCACGCGCTCGAGCTGGCGTGCCATCACGACCCGATCGCGGTAGTACGGCGCGAAGATGCTGACCTGCGGGTTGCCTTCCATCAGCGGCCGGTCGACCGGCACGTGCAGCAACACGTCGGCCGGGCCGTAGCCGAGGTAGTGGCCGCGCCACACCATGTTGCGCAAGTCGTCGTTCATGTTCTCGTCGGCATGGAACGGCAGCAGCGAGAGCCTGACGCCCAGCGATTCGGCCAGGGCGCGCGCCAGCTCCACGTCGATGCCCTGGCCGCCGACGTGGAACGGCGGCATGTCGTGGTAGAGGCCGACCGTCAGCGTGCCGCGCTCGCGCACGCGCTCCAGTGGCGTCGCCCGCAGGTGCAGCGGCGCACATGCCAGGGCTGCGGCGCCGGACGCGCCCAGCCAGCGCAGGCAATCGCGACGGCTCGGTGTCTTGGGTGTCATGGACCCTCCCCGCCTAGAACGGCTTGTCACGGCGCGTTTCGAGGTAGGCCTTGATCGCCCAGATGGCTTCCTGGTTCATGACCCCTTCGAACGGCGGCATGTACACCGCGCCGTTGCGCGTGCGCCCCTGGCGAACGGTCGTGAGATAGAACTCGTCGATCTCCTTCACGCAGGCGGCCTTCTTGGCGCTGTCCTTGAGCGCTGCGCATTCGTTGTCGATCTTGCGCAGGTCGGGCGCGATGCCGCCGGAGATCGCTTCCAGCCCATGGCAGCGGGCGCAGTTCTGGTTGTAGGCCGACGTGCCGATCTTGACGGCGGCGTCGTTGGCCCGGAACGGGTTCTCGGGACGCCATTCCTGGCCGAGCTTCGGAAGCGCCGAAGTGTCGACCGCCTGCGGCGTCACGTCGCCGTGCGCCCATACGGCGGGGCTCGCGGCGCAGGCGGCGATGGCCAGCAGCCAGGCGCCGTGGCGCATGGCCATGCGCCCGCGCCGGCGGCTGGGTGGGGTGGGTGCGGCCGGCAGATTTCCGTTTCGCTTCATGTCAGGTCTCCGTCATGGTCGTGTTGAAAGATGAGCTCGGTCTGCAAACGCCGTGCCACGCGCCGGTGTTGCAGGCGGGAACACAAATTGCCTGTGATCGATTGCCCAGTTGCTCCAGATCAAGCCGCACGTGCGGCACTGCGGCATCCTTGCCACTTTGGCCGGCCTGCTTTGCAACAGACCCGGAGAGCTGTGCCAAAACGCAGCAGTGCCACGCAGCTGGTGACAACGGCCCGGCGCGCGGTGATTCGACGGAGACAACCTGCCTCGGCAGGCGCAGAGGAGACACAAGGATGTCCGCAACTCATCGTGCCTTGGTCACGAACGCCAAGACCTGGACGACGCCGTCGGCATTGCCCTTCGTGCGGCAGGCCGCGCGCACGGAGCTGATCGAGCAGTCGCATCAGCGCTGCGCCGCACTAGGGTTGACCCGCATCGAGCGCCCCGACTTCGAACCCCTGATGCGCAGCGACCTCAGCGTGGCGCGGGAGCGCAACCAGCGCCTGTTCACGCGCGCGGCGCCGGTGATGGAGATGCTGTTCGAGCAGATCGTCAACACCGAGAGCATGATCGTGCTGGCCGATGCCCAGGGAACGATCCTGCACTCGGTCGGGGACGACAAGTTTCTCGAACGCGCCGGCAAAGTAGCACTGTCGCCGGGGGTCAGCTGGGCCGAGCATTCGAAAGGCACCAACGCCATCGGCACGGCGCTGTTCGAGGAGTCGCCCACGGTCGTTCACGGCGGCGAGCACTTCATCCATGCGAACAGCTTCCTCACCTGTTCGGCGGCCCCGATCTTCGATCCGCGCGGCAATATGCTCGGCGTGCTCGACGTCACCGGCGACCAGCGTTCGTATCACCAGCACACCATGGGGCTGGTGCGCATGTCGGCGCGCATGATCGAGAACCAGTGGTTGTCGGACGACTTCGGCAACCGGCTTCGGCTGCACTTGCACAGCCGCGTCGAATTCATCGGCACCTTGCTCGAAGGCATCATCGTCGTCGGCGCCGATGGCAAGATCCTCGGCGCCAATCGCAGCGCGCTGGACCAGCTCGACATGAGCAGCGCGGCGCTGCGAATGCAGAGCCTGACCAGCCTGTTCGGCACCACCGTCCCGGCCATGTTCGACCATCTCCGGGCACCGCTGTCGACGCCGATGTGCCTGAGCCTTTCGAACGGCCGGCAGTTCTATGTCAAGGCCCGCTTCAACGGCACGCCGCGCTCGATGATGGCCGGCCTGGGCGGCGACGAACCGGCATCGCAGGCCGTCACGGCCCGCGAAGCCGTGCCGGTCGACGCGAACCCGCCGCCCCATCCGGCCAACGCCGCGGCCGCGCCACCGAGCGCTTTCTCGGGCCTGCACTACCTGAAGACCGGCGATATGCAGATCGAGGCGATGGTGCAGAAGGTGCAGCGCGTCCTGAACCGCGACATCCCGCTCCTGATCCTCGGGGAAACCGGCACCGGCAAGGAGTTGCTCGCGCGCGCGGTGCACCAGGACTCGAACCGTTCCAGGCAGGCCTTCGTGGCCGTGAACTGCGCCTCCATCCCCGAGTCCCTGATCGAGGCCGAGCTGTTCGGCTATGAAGACGGCGCGTTCACCGGCGCGCGCCGCAAGGGCGCATGCGGGCGCATCGTGCAAGCCAACGGCGGCACACTGTTCCTCGACGAGATCGGCGACATGCCGCTCGCCCTGCAGGCGCGGCTGCTGCGCGTTCTCCAGGAGCGCTGCGTGATGCCGCTGGGCAGCCAGAAGTCGATTCCGGTGGACATCGCCGTGATCGGGGCGACCCACCGCAACTTGCGCGAGATGATCGAGGCCGGCACGTTCCGCGAAGACCTGTACTACCGCTTGAACGGGCTGGTCGTGCGCCTGCCGGCGCTGCGCGAGCGCAGCGATCTCGGCGTCGTGGCACGCCGCATCCTGCTGACCGAGTGCCCGCATGGCACGCCGGAGATCAGCTCGCACGTGTCGGCGCTGTTCAGCCGCTACGCATGGCCCGGCAACATCCGCCAGCTCGCGAATGTGCTGCGCACGGCCGCCGTGATGGCGGCCGGCGCGCCGCAGATCACCGAGCATCATCTGTCGGACGACTTCCTCGAGGACGTGCAGCGGGTTCGCTCGTCCATTCCCGCAGCCGCCCCGGCCATCACAGCCCCGGCGGCGAGCATGCCGCTTGACATGCCCGCGCCGGCGTCCGTGGACCGACCCGCCGAGCCGACCGTCGTCGCCCCGCCGGCCGAGACCGCCTACGACGGCACGTCGTCACTCACGCTCGGAGAAGCCGAGATCGAGATGATTCGCGCGGCCCTTGCGGCGGCGAACGGCAACATCTCCATTGCGTCGAAGCGACTGGGCATCAGCCGCAACACCATCTACCGCAAGCTGCGCTGGGGCAAGGGCGGCTGAACACCCGGGCACGGGAAATCCCTGTGCCATCGCTGCGCGCCACTGTCCCCGGATGGAGCAGTCGCAACACAGCATTCCCCTTGCTTGCCCTTCGATGTCGCGCAGAGCCGGCCGCGCACGCCTGCGCCTAGGGGCAAGCACCAGTTTTTTGGGCCAGCGTTCCACAGGCATGCGTCTTGCGGAACGGCGTGTGTCCTCACGGCAATCCTGCCCGGACTTTGGATGGCAACCCCAAGGAGACTCTCATGCAATGGTCGCAACCCGCATTCGAAGACATGCGCTTCGGTTTCGAAATCACGATGTACATCTCGAACCGCTGACCCGCTCGACTCAGGCGGCGGCGCATCGCATGCGATGCGCCGCCGCCGGTCACACCAGACACCTTCCCATGAAAATTCTCGTGCTCGGCTCGGGCGCCGGCGGCGGCTTCCCGCAATGGAACTGCAACTGCCGCTTGTGCGCCGGCCAGCGGCAAGGCGAGCTGAGCGCGCGTGCGCGAACGCAGAGCTCAATCGCCGTGTCGGCCGACGGCGAGTCGTGGGTACTGCTCAACGCGTCACCCGACATCGGCCAGCAGATTCGCAGCCATCCGCAGCTCCACCCGCGGCAGGGGCTGCGCGACACGCCGATCAAGGCGGTGGTGCTGATGGACGCCCAGATCGACCACGTCACCGGTCTGCTGGGTCTGCGCGAAGGCCCTTGCATCGACCTCTATGCCACGCCCTGCGTGTTCGAAGACCTCACCACCGGCCTGCCGCTGTTGAACGTGCTCCAGCACTATTGCGGCACGCGCTGGCACATGCTGCCGGTGGCGGGCGACCAGGTGAGCGCCGAGTTCGAGATCGAGGGCTTCGCCTCGCTGCGCTTCACTGCGCTGGCCATCCCGGGCAAGGCGCCGCCGTATTCGCCGCACCGTCGCGAGCAGATGGTGGGCGACAACATCGCACTGCTGATCGAAGACCGGCGCGATGGCAGGCGCCTGTTCTACTCGCCGGGCCTCGCCGAGGTGGGCAACCAGGAGCTGCGCTGGATGAGCGACGCCGACTGCCTGTTGGTCGACGGCACTTTCTGGGAAGAAGACGAAATGCAGCGCGCCGGCCTGAGCGGCAAGACCGCCACCGAGATGGGGCACCTGCCGCAGAGCGCCAGCGCCGTGCGCACCGGCATGGTCGACGTGATGCGGGCCACGACCGCACGACGCAAGGTGCTCATCCACATCAACAACAGCAACCCGATCCTCGACGAAGGCAGCCCGCAGCGCCGCGTGCTGGAGGCGCACGGCATCGAGGTGTCCTACGACGGAATGGAGATCACGCTGTGAATACCGAACTGTTTCAGAGCGCCCCACCGGCCGCCGATCAGGGCGACGCACGGGAGCCGTGGAGCGCTTCGGCCTTCGAGGCCAGGCTTCGCGACTGCGAGAAGGACTATCACATCCACCACCCGTTCAACAAGCGGCTGAACCGCGGCGAACTGCAGCCGTTCCAGGTTCGGGGATGGGTGGCGAATCGCTTCTACTATCAGGTCAACATTCCGCAGAAGGATGCGGCGGTGCTGGCCAACTGCGCCGACCGTGCGCAGCGCCGGCGCTGGATCGAACGCATCCTCGACCACGATGGCCGCGGCGACTTCGGCGGCAGCAATGCGGGCGGCATCGAGGCCTGGAGCCGTCTCGGCGAGGCCGTCGGCCTGCGCCGCGAAGACCTCTGGTCGCATCGCCATGTCCAGGCAGGCGTGCGCTTCGCCGTCGACGCCTATGTGAACTTCGCGCGCAGCAGGCCGTGGGAAGAGGCGGCGATCTCGTCGTTGACCGAGATGTTCGCGCCGAGGATCCACGCCGACCGGCTGGCGGGCTGGCCGACGCTGTACCCATGGATCAAAGCGGATGGCCTCGCCTACTTTCGCCATCGCATCCCGCTCGCCACGCGCGATGTCGAGCACGGGCTCGAAGTGGCGCGGCGCTGGTGCATCACGCGTGCGCGCCAGGAGCGCGCGATAGCCATCCTCCAGTTCAAGCTGGACATCCTGTGGTCGATGCTCGACGCCATCGAGCGCGCCTACCCCGACGACCTGTCGTTGGAGTCGCGGCCATGAACGCCAGGCCCAACGTGGCGACAATGTTCCGGCTGCAGTTCGAGCCGGCGCAGGACAGTTGGGTGCTGCTCTATCCGGAAGGCATGGTCAGGCTCAACACGCCGGCCGCCGAGATCCTGCGGCGCTGCGACGGTTGCCGCTCGGTGGACCAGATCGTGGCGGAGCTCGAGCTCGCGTTCGGACAGCCCGGGCTCGCCGACGACGTCTGCGCGTTTCTCAGCCAGGCCAGGCAGCGTGGTTGGCTGCAATAGAGGCGACGATGCAAGCCGCCGCCAACAGCACGACGATCCGGCCTCCCATGTGGCTGCTGGCGGAGCTGACCTACCGCTGCCCGCTGCATTGCGTGTTCTGTTCCAACCCGGTCGACTACGCCCGGCATGACAGCGAGCTGGACACCGCGACCTGGAAGCGCGTGCTCGGCGAGGCGCGTGCGCTCGGTGCCGTGCAGCTCGGCTTCTCGGGCGGCGAGCCCCTGCTGCGCGACGACCTCGAAGCGCTGGTCGCACATGCGCGCCAGCTCGGCTTCTATACCAACCTCATCACCTCGGGCGTCGGCCTCACCGAGGCCCGCGCGAAGGCACTGAAGTCGGCCGGGCTCGACCACATCCAGCTCTCGTTCCAGGACTCGACGCGCGAACTCAACGACTTCATCAGCTCGACCCGCACCTTCGAACTGAAGTCGAAGGTCGCCGCGATCATCAAGGCGCAGGGATACCCGATGGTGCTGAACTGTGTCATGCACCGTTTCAACCTGCCGCATGTGGGCCGAATCATCGACATGGCCGAGCGCATGGGCGCCGACTACCTCGAACTCGCCAACACCCAGTACTACGGCTGGGCCTGGCAGAACCGCGCGGCCCTGATGCCAACCGTCGACGAGTTGCGCGACGCCGAGGCGATCGTCATGGTGCACCGCGATCGCCTCGACGGCCGCATGAAGGTGCTGTGGGTCTCGCCCGACTATGCCGACGCCAAGCCCAAGCCCTGCATGGCCGGCTGGGGCTCGCTGTTCATGGTGGTGGCGCCCGACGGCAGCGCACTGCCATGCCACAGCGCGCGCATGCTGCCCGGCATCGCGTTCCCCGACCTGCGCCATGCCTCGGTGCGCGAGGCCTGGTACGAGAGCGACGCGTTCAACCGCTTCCGTGGCCAGGCGTGGATGAGCAGCACTTGCGGCGACTGCGACGAAAAGGACCACGACTTCGGTGGCTGCCGCTGCCAGGCCTTCCTGGTGACGGGCGATGCCGCAGCTACCGACCCGGTTTGCCCGAAGAGCGAGCACCGCGGGCGCATCGATGCGATGCTCGCCGATGCGGACACCGAGCGCGCGCACGCCGGGCAATGCGGCATGCCGGTGCAGCCCTTGCGCTTCGTTCCGGGCGCTGCGAAGCAGGCAGGGCTGATCTACCGCAGCGACGAGAATTCGCGCGCGCTCTCGGCTTCGCAGGCCGCGCCATGCTGAAAGTCCACCAGCTCACCCAGCGCTACGGCTCGCGGGTGGCGCTCAACGCGCTCAGCGTCTCGATCGCACGCGGCAGCTTCGCCGTCCTCCTCGGGCCCAACGGGGCCGGCAAGTCGACGCTGTTCCAGGTGCTCACAGGCCTGTTCGCGGCCGATGCGGGCGATGTGGAAGTGGCAGGCCTGTCGATGCGCAGCGACGCGCGACGCGCGCTGGCGCACATCGGCGTGGTGTTCCAGCAGCAGTCACTCGACCTCGACCTGAGCGTCGCGCGCAACCTGCAGTTCCACGCCGACCTGCAGGGCCTGCCGCGCGCAGCGGCTGCCGAGCGCATCGCCTTCGAAGCGGCGCGCTTCGGCCTCGTGGCCGACCTGGGGCGGCGCGTGCGAGAACTCTCGGGCGGCAGCCGGCGCAAGGTCGAACTGGTGCGCGCGCTGCTGCACCGGCCCGAACTCCTGTTGATGGACGAGGCCACCGTCGGCCTCGATCCGAAGTCCCGCCGCGACCTAATCGACGGCCTGCACCAAGAGGTGCGCCAGCGAGGCGTAACGGTCCTGTGGGCCACCCACTTGGTGTCCGAGGCCGAAGGCGCCGACCGCGTGCTGGTGCTGCATCGTGGCGCGTTGCTGGCCGAGGGAACACCGGCCGCAGTCACCGCGGCTCTCGGCGGGCCGACGCTCGAGACAGCCTTTCTCAATGCCACCCACTGAGCCGCCGGCGCATCAAGCCATGAAATCCCTCCTCCTGTTCCCGATGCTGCTGCTCGCGGCTACGCTGAGCGCCCCCACCGTCCATGCCAAGGACAGCGGGCTTGCCTACATCTCCAGCGAGAAGGATCACGCGATTACGGTGGTCGACCTGAAGACGCTCACCGTGGTGGGCACCATCCCGACCTGCAAGCGCCCACGCCGCATGCAGCGGCTTCGCGCCAACACGCAGCTGATGGTCGCGTGCAGCGATTCCGGCCGCGCCGACATCATCGACCTGGCGAGCCGCCGCTCGGTCGGCAGCGTGCCGCTCGGCGATGACCCCGAGGTCTTCGACCTGTCGCCCGATGGCCGCACCGCCTATGTGTCGGCCGAGGAGGACGGCGCGCTCAACGTCTTCAACCTCGTCGCGAAGAAGCAGGTCAAGAGCGTGCCGCTCGGCAAGGAGCCCGAGGGCGTGAAGGTCGCCGCCGACGGCAAGCGCGTCTACGTGAGCTCGGAAGTCGCGAACCTGGTCCACGTGCTCGACACCGCCACGCTGAAGATCGTCAAGAACATCGCGGTGGGCAAGCGCCCACGGCGCTTCGCGTTCTCGGCCGACGGCAGCGAGCTGTGGGTCAGCAACGAGCTCGGCAGCAGTGTCAGCGTCATCTCGGTCCGCGACCTGGCGGTGGTGGCCACCATCTCCTTCGAGGTGAAAGGCATGCGCGCCGACGACATCACACCGGTCGGGCTCACGCTGTCGCGCGACGGCAAGACGATGTACGTGGGGCTCGGCCGCGCCAACCACGTGGCCTTCGTCGACGCGGCCACGCGCAAGACGAACCAGCTGGTGCTCGTCGGCAAGCGTGCCTGGGGTCTCGGACTGAACCGCGACGGCTCGCGCCTGTTCGTGGTCAATGGCCTGTCGGACGACATGACGGTGGTCGACACCGCCAGCGCCAAGGCGCTGAAGACGCTGCCCGTCGGCCGCGTGCCGCACACGGTGGTCGTCGATGACTGAGTCGCACGCCGCACGCGCTTGCGCCGCGCATGCGCTGCAAGCCATGCGCGCCATCGTGCTGCGCGAGCTGATCAAGTTCGCGCGGCAGAGGGCGCGGCTGGTCTCGGCGCTGGTGCGCCCGGTGCTGTGGCTGGCGGTGTTTGCAGCCGGCTTTCGCAACGTGTTCGGAGTCGCCATCGTCGAGCCGTACGACACCTACATTCCCTACGACCTGTATATCGCTCCCGGGCTTGTCGGCATGGTGCTGCTGTTCAATGGCATGCAGTCGTCGCTGGCGATGGTCTACGACCGCGAGATGGGTCTGATGCGACTGTTGCTCACGGCGCCCCTGCCCCGCTGGTGGCTGCTGCTGTGCAAGCTGGTCGCGGCCGCGCTGCTGAGCCTGGTGCAGGTGCTGGCCTTCGTGGCTGTGGCCGCCTTGCTGGGCACGACGCTGCCGATGGACGCGCTATCGCTGCTGCACGCGTTCGGTGCCACGCTCGCCGCCGCGCTGATGCTTGCGTCGCTGGGGCTGCTGCTGTCGGTGCACGTGCAACAGCTCGAGAACTTCGCCGGCGCGATGAACTTCGTCATCTTCCCGATGTACTTCCTGTCGACTGCGCTGTACCCGCTGTGGAAGCTGGAAGAGTCGGGCGCGACGTGGGTGTGGCGCGCAGCGCAGCTCAACCCGTTCACGCACGCCGTCGAGTGGATCCGCTTCGCGCTCTATGGCAAGGATCCCGGGATCGCGCCGCTGATCGTCCTGGCCACGTTGCTGCTGTGCTTCACGCTGGCGTGCCGGGGCTACGAGCCGCAGCGCGGCTTCGGCACCCTGGCGCAGCGGGGGGCGGCATGATCTCGCGACGTCGCGTCCTGTTCTGTGCAGCGGCCACAGCGGCAGCGAGCGCCGCGCCCTGGGTTCATGCCCAGCCCGGCAGCGACACCCCGTTTCCGCAGCGCCCCATCTCGCTGTGGGTGCCATGGCCGGCGGGCGGGGCCACCGACGTCACGCTGCGCCTGCTGGCCGACCTTGCTGGCCGACAGCTGGGTCAGAGGATCCTGATCGAAAACCGCGGCGGCGCCGGCGGCACGCTGGCGATGCCGGTGCTGCAGCAGGCGCCGCCCGATGGCTACACCCTGGCGCAGATGCCGCAGCCGGTGTTCCGCGCGCCGCACACGCAGAAGGTCGCCTGGGATCCTATCCGCGACACCACGCCCATCCTGCAGATCAGCGGCGTGACCTTCGGCCTGGTCGTGCCTGCGGCGAGCGCCTTGCGCAGCGTCGACGACCTGCTGGGCCATGCCGCCGCGCACCCCGGCGAACTGAGCATCGCCACCAACGGCATCGGCACGACACCGCATGTCGTGCTGGACGGCTTGTTCGCGCGACACGGTCTGAGCTACATCCATGTTCCCTACAAGGGAACCGCCGAGCAGATGGTGGCGGTGGCCTCGGACCAGGTGATGGCGGGCGTCAACTCCAACGGTTTCGCTCCCTATGTTGACTCGGGCCGGCTGCGTTTACTGGCGACCTTCGGCGCGGCGCGCACCCGGCGCTGGCCGAACGTGCCAACCCTGGACGAGCTGGGCCACGGCATCGTCGCGATGTCGCCCTACGGCCTGGTCGGTCCGCGCGGCCTGCCGGCCTCCGTGCTGCGCACGCTGCACGATGCGTTCAAGACGGCGTTGTTCGACCCCCGGCACATTGCAGAGCTGGCCCGGTACGACCAGGAGATCGCCTACCTGGGCAGCGCGGACTATGGCCGCAGCATGCGCGAATCCTTCGCGGCGCAGCAGCGCATCGTCGAACAGCTGGGGCTGAGGCCCGGCCAGGGGTGATGTGCGGTGAGGCCGGCGTGATGACGACCGTGGCGAGCCGCTGCGCTTTCCGCCGCCGGTGATCGTCGGCGAACGGGATGCGCAGCTTCCCGGGGCGGCCGATCCTCCAGCAGGACGCCACCGCGAAGGCGCTGGTCGCCTGCGTCTTCGCGCCGATCGACCTCGCCCCCATCCCCCCTTGGCGGGCGCGCCACCGAACCATCGGGCGGCCGCCGATGCCAACGGCGTGTCTCATGACATGCAGGCGCGTTTCCGTGACATGGACAAAAAACAGGAACGCGCGACAAGTTTTTCAGCCGGGCTTGGGCGCCCACGCGCTGCACCAGCCGGGACCTGCGATCTGCTTGCGCCCGAACATCGCGCAGCCGCCCCATTCGTCGGAGGCACCGCCCTGGAAGAAGGAGCAGTTCGTGCAACGCTGCGTGGCGCTGTGCTTGGGAAAGCGCTTCTTGTCCACCTTGGCGGTGTCGTGCTTGTAGCCGAGGGCCTGGGCCGTCTCGTCGGCCTCGTCGACGCGCGCCGGTGCGGCTTGCGTGACGGCGGAGGATGCAAGCATGGCGCAGCCGCTTGCAAGGGTTCGAGTGATGAAGATGCGCCGCGTCGTGTCTTTCATCTCAGTCTCCGACAACGTTGGTCTTCGCCGCGCTCGCAGCACTGCTGGTCTTGGGAATCTTGAACACCCATACCATCCCGCCCTGTTCGAGCAGGTTCACCTTCTTGGCCACCTCGCCGCCCCACAGGGGCACGGCGCCGCCCCAGCCGGAGACCACGCTCACGTACTGCTCGCCGCCCTGCTGCCAGGTGACCGGCGGCGCTACTACGCCGGAGCCGGTCTGGAACTGCCACACCACCTTGCCGGTCTTGGCATCGGCCGCCTTCAGATAGCCTTCGGGCGTGCCCCAGAACACGAGGTTGCCGCCGGTGGTCAGCACACCGCCCCACAGCGGCGCGCCGTTCTTCACTTCCCACACGATCCTGCCGGTCTTCGGATCGACCGCGCGCAGCGCGCCGATGTAGTCGTCGTTGAGCGGCTTGATCGTGAAGCCGGCGCCAAGATAGGCTGCGCCCTTCTTGTAGGCAACGGGTTCGTTCCAGATGTCCATGCCCCATTCGTTGGCGGGCACGTAGAACATCTTCGTGTCGGGGCTGTAAGCCATCGGCATCTGGTTCTTGCCGCCGAGAAAGCCCGGCGCGGCGAAGACCGGGCTGCCCTTCTTGCCTTCCGCGCTCGCGGTCGGGTCGCCGGGCCGGTTGTCGGCGATGAAGTTGGGACGGCCGGTCTTCAAGTCGATGCTGCTCGCCCAGGTGATCTTCCTGACGAACGGAAATGCGTTGATCAGCTTGCCGGTGGTCGCGTCGTTCACGTAGAAGAAGCCGTTGCGATCCGCCTTGCCGCCGACGCGCTTTCCGTCCAGGTCGAAGGTCACGAACTCGTTCACGCCGTCGAAGTCCCAGCTGTCGTTGGGCGTGGCCTGGTAGTGCCACTTGATCTGGCCGGTCTTCACGTCGATCGCCACGGTGGCGCAGGAGAACAGGTTGTCGCCCTGGCGCAGGTGGCTGTTCCACGGCGCGGGGTTGCCGGTGCCGAAATAGGCGAGGCCGGTCTTGCTGTCGTAGGTGCCGCCAAGCCAGGTGGCTGCGCCACCGGTCTTCCACAGGTCGCCCGGCCAGCTCTGGTTGGTGGTGCCGGAGATGCCGTTTTCCTTGGCGTTGCCATCGGAGTCGTAGACGTAGCCCATGTGACCCTCGACAGTGGGGCGCGTCCAGACCAGCTGTCCGGTCTTTGCATTGCGGGCCTCGACGCGGCCGACCACGCCGAACTCTCCGCCGGAAACACCGGTGAGGATCAAGCCGTTGGCGATGATCGGTGCGGCGGTGGCCGAATAGCCGGCCTTGTAGTCGTCGATCTTTTCCTTCCAGACCACGTTGCCCGTGTCCTGGTCGAGCGCCACGAGTTGCGCATCGAGCGTGGCGAAGATCACCAGGTTGCCGTACAGCGCGGCACCGCGGTTGACGACATCGCAGCAGGGCATGATGCCTTCGGGCAACCGGTGCTCGTACTTCCACAGCTTCTGGCCGGTGGTTGCATCGAGCGCGAAAAGGCGAGAGTACGACGCGGTGACGAACATCTTGCCGTTGTGCAGGACCGGCTGCGACTCCTGCCCGCGCTGCTTCTCCCCGCCGAAGGAGAACGCCCACACCGGCGCGAGCTTGCCGACAGTGGCGACATTCACCTGCTTGAGCGGCGAGTAGCGTTGGCCCTGGGTGTTCAGGCCCCAGGTCAGGACATCGCCGGTGGCGGTCGCTTCGTTATCGATCATCTTGTCTGTCACGACGGCGTGGGACGCCGTGGCAGCCAGAGCGGCGGACACGAGAACGGTCAAGAGTTTCAGTTGCATGGGGTGGTCTCCTCAAGGGTTGATCGCGGGTCGAACACGGCCTGTTGGCCGCGTCCTCCACGTTGATCGAGGGCAATGTCCATGCCATGTCGCAAACCGCTCGATGAGCCTGCCGATGTGCCGGATGGGGTCGGCGAGCTGCGGGTTTTCCCGCTGCATTGCTACATGCTTGAGCAGTCGGGGCGCCAGTGACCGTGACATCACGGCACACCAGCGGCCCCAGCGCCGCTGGCTTCAATGCGCCATCAGGACCGGCACGTTCATGCGTGCAAGGATCTCGCGTGTGACACCACCGAGCACGAGTTCCCGCAGGCGGGTGTGCCCATAGGCGCCCATCACCATCAGATCCACGCCCATGCTCGCCGCGCACGAGAGCAAGGTGTCCGCGAAGCCGATGGTGGTAATGTACTGCTCGGCCTTCGCCTCAACGCCGTGCCGCCAAAGCCAGGCGATGGTCTCTGAAATGCAGCGCTTGGCGGCCGCTTCCGCATCACCTTCCTTGCGCAACGACACCAGCGTGACCTGCGCCGATTCGGCGAACAGCGGTAGCGCGTCGCGCAATGCCATGGCCGCCTCGCGCGTGCCGTCCCAGGCGACCAGGACGTTCTTGCCCACCTCCGGAAAATGACCGGCGCAAGGAATGATGAGCACGGGCCGCCCCGAGTGCAAGACGACCTGCTCCGGCAGATCACGCGCCACCATGTCTGCGGTCTTGTTGTGGTCCACCTTGGCGTGGTCGACCTGCCCCACGATGAGCAGATCGCTGGCGTGGCCATGATGAACAGTCGCATCCACGGGCTCGCCGTTGACCAGCCGGACGTCGTACGGCAACGATCCTGACCCACGCACCAGATCCCTGAAGACGTGGGCGGTCGCCTCCGCACGCAGGCGCAGGCCGTCAGCGGCAGCCGCAATGAATTCGGTGCCGCGCATCAGATCCGCATCCATGGGCGCAGTGCCATCGAGAAGGCCCGTCGGCACGAGGCCGACCAGATGGCTGCCGTGCGCGCGGGCCAGGCGCGCGGCGAGCTCGACACGCGCGGCACACCGTTCCGTGTGGTCCAGGTGGACGAGGATGGTTCCGATATTCATGGATCTTCCATTCCAACGCAATGCAACCATCTTCGAACGTCCGATGTTGCGGTACCTTGACATCGATCAAACGCGGCGCACGTTCGCGCACTCAGACTCCGACGCCATCGGCAATCACTTCGAGGATGGAGATGGACGACAGAGTCGACGCGCTGGATCGGACGCTGCACGCCGGACTGGCCCAGCTCACAAAGGGACTCTCGCCCGCAGCGCTGATGCTGGCCTGGTCGGACTGGGCCATCCACCTCGCGGCGCAGCCGGCGCGCAGCGCGCAAGTGCTCATGATCCGCCCGCTGACGCAGGCGGTTGCGGCCGCGAGCCAGGCCTTCCAACCCATGCCCGCCCATGGACCACCGACGCCGGATTCGCACGAGGACGACCGCCGCCTCGCAGATCCTTCGTGGGATGCATGGCCTTTCAACCTGTACCGGCAGGCGTTCCGCGCAGGCGCGCAGTGGCTGCGGGAGCTGACCGAAGCGGTGCCCGGCGTCGAACGTCATCACGAACAGGTCGTTTCTTTCGCGGCGCGGCAGTTGCACAACATGTGCTCGCCGGCGAATTCGCCGGCCACCCACCCGCTGGTGCTGCAAAGAACCGCGGCGACTGGCGGACTGAATCTGATGCAAGGTGCCCGCAACTGGGCAGAAGACCTGCAGCGGAGCGTTCAGCGCCTGCCGCCAAAGGGTGCCGAGAACTTCGTGCCGGGGCGCGACGTCGCGATCACCCCCGGCAAGGTCGTCTTTCGCAACCACCTGATGGAACTGATCCAGTACGCGCCCACGACGGCCACGGTCCATGCCGAGCCGGTGCTGGTCATGAGCGCGTGGATCATGAAGTACTACATCCTCGACCTGTCGCCGCACAACTCGCTGATCCGCTACCTGGTCGACAAGGGCCACACCGTGTTCGCGATCTCGTGGAAGAACCCGGATGCGAAAGATCAGGACCTCGGCATCAATGACTACCTGGCGCAGGGCCTGATGGCGGGCCTCGATGCCGTCAACGCCATCGTGCCCCGCCAGCGCGTGCATGCGGTGGGCTACTGCCTGGGCGGCACGCTGCTGGCCATCGGCGCGGCGGCCATGGCGCGCGACCAAGACGATCGCCTGGCCACCGTGACGTTGCTGGCGGCGCAGACTGACTTCACCGAGCCGGGAGAACTCGGCCTTTTCATCGACGAGAGCCAGCTCAGCTTCATGGAAGACCTGATGGCGCGCCAGGGCTATCTGGATTCGAGGCAGATGGCCGGCGCCTTCCACTTGCTGCGCGCCGTCGACCTCATCTGGTCGCCCATGGTGCAGAACTACCTCCTCGGCGAGCGAGCGCCGATGACCAATCTCATGGCCTGGAACGCCGACGGCACGCGCATGCCCTACCGGATGCACGCCGACTACCTGCGCAGCCTCTTCCTCGAGAACGCGCTTGCGCGTGGCCAGTATCTGGTGAACGGACACCCGGTCTCGCTGGGCGACATCGAGGTGCCGGTCTTCGCCGTTGGCACACGAACTGACCATGTCGCGCCATGGCGCTCCGTCTACAAGTTGAACCTGCTGTGCGATACCGAGATCAGCTTCGTCCTCACGGACGGCGGCCACAACGCCGGCATCCTGAGCGAGCCCGGCCACGCGCACCGCCACTATCGGATCCTCCACCGCGCCAGGAATGCACCCTATGTGCCGCCGGATGGGTACACGGCTCGCGCCGAGCAGATCGAAGGCTCCTGGTGGCCGGCGTTGCAGGTATGGCTGGCGGATCGCTCTGGATCGCGGCGCAAGCCGCCGCGCTTGGGCCATGCGCGGCTCGGCTACGCCCCCATCTGCAATGCACCGGGCACCTATGTGATGGCCGGTTGAGTCCCGCGCCGTGCCAATCCCTTGATCCAGCGCAACGCTCAACCCCCAAGCGGTTCCTAAAGTGATGTCACAGGCATTGCGAGCCTGAGTCCAGGGCGCCACGCGGCTGCCCTCCATCCACCAACGAAAGGAAGCTCATGAGATCCGATGCACAACTCAGAAGCGATATCGTCGCCGAACTGACCTGGGACCCGGCGATCACCGCCACCGACGTCGGCGTGATCGTCAAGGACGGCGTGGTCACATTGACAGGCCATCCCTCCAGCCATGCTGAGAAGTACGCCATCGAGCGCGCTGCGCAGCGCGTCAAGGGCGTGAAGGCGTTGGCGATCGAAATGCCGGTCAAGCTCGCCTCCGACTACGAGCGCACCGACGCCGACATCGCCATGGCGGTGGAGCGCGCCATCGAGTGGAACGTGCTTGTGCCTGACGACAAGATCCACCCGATGGTGGAACAGGGCTGGGTCACGCTCAATGGTGAGGTCGAGTGGGAATACCAGCGCAGGGCCGCGGAAGGTGCCGTGCGCAGCCTGCTGGGCGTCACCGGCGTCACGAACCGGGTCGTCGTGAAGCCGAAGTTCACGCCGGCCGACGTCGAAAAGAAGATCCGCGAAGCTTTGGAGCGCCAGGCCGATCGCGAGGCCGAGCAGATCAAGATCGAGGTCAACGGTGCCCACGTCACGCTCAGCGGCAAGGTCCACTCCTGGGCCGAACGCAAGGCCGCCCAGGGAGCCGCATGGTCGGCGCCGGGCGTCGCCAACGTGATCAACAACCTGCTCGTTGAAGCCTGAGGATGCGCGTCGCACTGGTCACCGGCGGCACCGCTGGCATCGGAGCCGCCGTGGCCGAAGCCCTTTTGGCCGCCGGCTACCGCGTCGCCTCCAACTACGGCACCAACACGCAGGCGGCGGAGGCGTTCACCGCACGAACCGGCATTCCCGCATTCGCGTGGAATGTGGCCGACCCGGCGGCTTGCAAGGCGGGCGTGGCCCGCGTGGAGGCAGCCCTGGGACCAATCGAGGTGCTGATCAACAATGCTGGCATCACGCGCGACGCGATGCTGCACAAGATGGCGTTCGAGCAGTGGCGCGAGGTGCTCGATGTCAATCTTGGCGGGTGCTTCAACATGTGCCGGGCGGTGATCGAGGGCATGCGGGAACGCCGCTTCGGCCGTATCGTCAACATGAGCTCGGTCAACGGGCTGTCGGGCCAGGCGGGGCAGACCAACTATGCCGCGACCAAGGCGGGCCTCGTCGGCTTCACGAAGTCGCTCGCGCTCGAGGGCGCGTCCCGCAACATCACGGCCAATGTCGTCGCGCCGGGCTACACCGACACCGCCATGGTCGGTGCCGTGCCGCCCGACGCGCTGGCGCAAATCCTGAAGGCCGTCCCGATGGGGCGGCTGGCGACACCGGCGGAGATCGCGCGCGGCGTCGTCTTTCTCGCCGCCGACGAAGCCGGTTTCATCAGCGGCATCACGCTGTCGATCAACGGCGGCAAGTACATGCCCTGAGTGGCCGCATAGCGACCAAACAAACATCCCCCTTTTTCTGCTCCTGGAGCTTGCCATGCGAACGATGAAAGCCGCGGTTGTCCACGCGTTCGGACAACCCCTGAAGATCGAAGAAGTGCCCGTGCCCGAGGTGCCCCCGGGGCAGGTGCTGGTCAAGGTGGCCGCCTCCGGCGTCTGCCATACCGACCTGCATGCAGCCGAAGGCGACTGGCCGGTCAAACCCGCCCTGCCCTTCATCCCCGGCCACGAGGGCGTGGGCCACGTCGCGGCCGTCGGCGCGGGCGTGAAGCACGTCAAGGAAGGCGACCGCGTGGGCGTGCCGTGGCTGCATACCGCCTGCGGCCATTGCGAACACTGCATCACCGGCTGGGAGACGCTGTGCGATCACCAGCAGATGACAGGCTACACCGTCAACGGCGGCTACGCGGAATACGTGCTCGCCGACCCGGGCTACGTGGGCCACCTGCCGGCGAATGTCGGCTTCACCGAGATCGCGCCCGTGCTCTGCGCGGGCGTCACGGTCTACAAGGGACTCAAGGTCCTGGATTGCAAACCGGGCGACTGGGTGGCAATCTCCGGTGTCGGCGGCCTGGGTCACCTGGCGGTGCAGTACGCCAAGGCGATGGGCTTCCACGTCGCCGCCGTCGACATCGACGACGAGAAGCTGCAACTGGCCAAGGAGGTCGGGGCCGACATGCTGATCAATGCTGCGAAACAGGATCCCGCGCAGGAGATGCAGAAAGCCTTGCGCGGCGCGCACGGCGTGCTGGTGACCGCCGTCTCGCGCAGCGCCTTCGCCCAGGCGCTGGGCATGCTGCACAAGCGCGGCACCATGTCGATGGTAGGGCTGCCGCCGGGCGATTTCGCGCTGCCGATCTTCGACATGGTGCTAAATGCCAAGACCGTGCGCGGCTCGATCGTCGGCACCCGCAAGGACCTGCAGGAGGCGCTGGAATTCGCCGGCGAAGGCAAGGTGCGCACGGTGTGCAGCGAAGACCGGCTTGACAATATCAACCACGTGTTCGATCGCATGCGCCAAGGCCAGATCGAGGGCCGAGTCGTCATGCGTTTGACGGACGAGGTCTAGCTGCGATGCAGGCGATGGCGCTCTGGGCTGCGGGCCAGCCGCTGCGGATGGAACAGCGCCCGCTGCCGGAGCCGGCCGCCGGCGAGCTTCGCCTGCGCGTGCTGGCCTGCGCGGTCTGCCGCACCGACCTGCACGTGGTCGATGGCGACCTGCCACTGCCGGTGATGCCGATCGTGCCAGGCCATGAAATCGTCGGCGAGGTGGAAGCGCTCGGTGCGGGCGTCCACGCGCACCGCATCGGCGACCGCGTCGGCGTGCCCTGGCTGGGCCACAGCTGCGGCCACTGCGCTTTCTGCGCCAGCGGCAGCGAAAACCTGTGCGATGCGCCGCGCTTCACGGGCTACCACCGTGACGGCGGCTTTGCGAGCCATGTGATCGCCGAGGCCGATTTCTGCCTGCCGCTCGACACGTTGACGCAGGAGCCGGCCCGGATCGCACCTCTCATGTGCGCCGGCCTCATCGGCTGGCGCAGCCTGAAAGCGGCCGGTGAAGGCGCACGGCGCTTGGGCCTCTACGGGTTCGGCGCGGCCGCGCACCTGATCACGCAGGTCGCCGTCGGCCAGGGCCGGCAGGTCCATGCCTTCACCCGGCCGGGTGATGCCGCAGGCCAGGCCTTTGCGCGCTCGTTAGGAGCCACCTGGGCCGGGGGTTCGGACGAAATGCCCGCCGTCCCGCTGGACGCCGCGATCATCTTTGCGCCGGCGGGCGAGCTCGTGCCGATCGCGCTTAGCGCGGTGCGCAAAGGCGGCCGCGTCGTCTGCGCTGGCATCCACATGAGCGACATTCCCGCCTTTGCCTACCGATTGCTCTGGGAAGAACGGCAGCTCGTCTCCGTGGCCAATCTCACGCGCCTCGACGCCCGCGAATTCCTGGATCAGGTGCAAGCGCAGCCGCCGCAGATCCACATCACGACCTATGGCCTGGCACAGGCCAACGAAGCGCTCGCCGACCTGCGCGCCGGCCGACTTCAGGGCGCCGCGGTGTTGTTGCCCTGAGCGCGGACAGACCTCTGACGATGCATGCTGCAGGCGATGAGCGTTACACGGCCGACACCGGTCGTTCACTCATCGTTGCCCATCCGTTCGGTGGAATCACAGGACGTTCTCAAACAAGGCCTAAGCTGAAATCAAAGGGATCGCTCAGCAACGGTCAAGGAAGCGGTGAAGTCAATGTCACAGGCAATCGAAATTGAACAGGTGAAATGCCATGAACGCTCTGCGATCAATCCTCGTGCATCTTGACGGCACGGCGCGCGCCGAGGTCCGGCTACGCGTTGCGCACCAACTCGCCGGCGCCCATCGGGCCGAGCTGAACGCGCTCTTCGCAGTTGCGCCGCGCCACCTGCCGCAGCTTCCGCTGGCTGGCGGCGTGCCTTCGATGCCGATGCCAGCCGAGATCAATCCGGATCATCTCGCCCATGCCATGGCGCTGTTCGAGCGGACCCGCGACGCCGGTGCGCCCGCCATCAACTGGCAAGCATTGAACGGCGAGCCCGTGATCGAGAGCTTCGTGGAGCGCGCGTTGCTCTGCGACCTGCTGGTGCTGGGCCAACGCGCTCCGACGGATGCAACCGGCCACGATGTACCCGGCGACTTCATCGAGTCGGTGCTCATCGACAGCGGCAGGCCGGCGCTCATCGTGCCCTATGCGGGCGAAGCGAGCGCCACGCCGCAAACCGTGCTGATCGCGTGGAAGCCTACGCGCGAATCCGCCCATGCGCTCACCGCAGCCTTGCCCTTCCTGCAGCAGGCGAAGCGTGTGCATGCGGTCTGCGCCGCCGATGCCAGCGGTGACACGCGGCAGGCGCTGCCACGGCTTGCACGCTACCTTCGCGTGCACGGTGTGGAGTCGATGCGCGAACACAGCGCGCTGGCCGCCGGTGATGCGGGCGACAGATTGCTGTCCCTCGCGGCGGACGTTGGCGCCGAGATGATCGTGATGGGCTGCTATGGGCACACCCGCGCGCGCGAATTCGTGCTTGGTGGCGTGTCCCGTACGGTGCTGGAGACGATGACCGTACCGGTGTTGATGGCGCACTGACGAAACCTGCCGCGTCAAATCTTGATGGAGCGCAAGCCGGAAACTGGAGCGGCTCCTGGACTGAACCCCGGAGCCGACCACGAGGTCCGCGGCTCGCGCTCGCTGTCGAACCGCGACTTCACACGGATGCCTTGGGTGCTCTCGACGCCGACCTGCCACTCGAAGGGTGTTTGGAGTCACGACGCTGCCGTCGCCGGCACGTTGCGTGCCCTCGCCCGAGCACCATCGCGCAGCGCCGCCGCAGGATAGACGACCACCTCCGCGCCTTCCGCGATGCCGCTGCGTACCCAGGCCTGGCTGCCGTTTCGCCCGCCCAACTCCACCGGCGTCAGCCGTGCACGCCCGCGTTCGAGTACAAACACCGCCACGCCGCCGTCGGCATGCGGGAACACTGCACTTACCGGCACGCGCAGTGCCGACGCCTGGGCTTGGGTGACGATGCGCACGCCGACGCGGTAGCCGTCACCCAGCGCTTGCCATGAAGCCGCCGGGCTCGTGAGTTCGATCAGGACGTTGACGCGCTGCTCCTCGACACCGAGCGCGGATACCTTGGTGAAGGCAGCCGGCTCGACGAGCCGCACGCGGCCCTCCAAGGTGTCGAGACCACCCCAGCGCTCGATGCGCACCAGCGCGCCAGGCATCGCCTGCAGCGCATCCGTGGTCAGCAACTCGGCCACGATCTCGAGCTGTGCGGTATCGCCGATCTCCAGCAACGGCGCGCCCAATGCCACCGTGGCTTCGCTGCCTTGCGCCACGCGCAGCACACGCCCGGCCACGGGTGCGCGCACGAGAAAGCCAGTCGCAGCCCCTGCCGGGGTACGAACGGCCAGCAAGGCAGCGCGGGCGACCTCCGCCTCGTGTTCGGCAATATGGCGGGCCTCGAACGCGGTGTCGACATCCTTTTGCGCGGCCTGCAGGGCCAACCTATCGGCGTCGAGCTTGGCAGGCGAGATGAAGTTTTGCCGCGCCAACTGTTCGTTGCGTCGAAGTTCGACACGCGCCTGCTCGAGCGCCACTCGGGTCCGCTCCAGGGCGGCTCCGGCACGCCGCACCGCGGCTTGCGCAGCCTCGGCCCGAGATGCCTGCTCGCGCTGAGTGCGCTCGTCCAGCAGCGGCGAGAACACGGGCGTCAGTGTCGCCACGATCGCGCCGGCCTCAATCGCGTCGCCTTCGCGCAGCGTGATGCGCGCCAGTCGACCGGCCAGCGGCGCCGTGACGACGTAGCGATCGCGCAGCCGTGTCTTGCCGTCTTCGGCGATGGCTTGTTCGTAGGGCCCGCTCGTCGCCCGCGCCACCTCGACAGCCAAAGGCCGTGGAATGAAGGCCCAAGCGAGCAGCGCCACCAGCGCCAGGCCAGCCGCTGCGGAGATCAGTTGCGTCTTGCGATTCATGTCTTGCTCATTCCCTGGTCTTCAGCGCCGACACCATGTCGAGCCGATCGATGCGACGTCGCACCACCAGCGCGCTCGCAGCAGCAGCAGCCAGCACTGCCAACGCCGCCAGCGCATAGGTACGCGGACGGATCACCACCGGAAAGAAGAACTGGTCGGACTTCAGCAGTCCGGTCACGCCGTGCACGAGGGCATAGCCTGCCAACATGCCCAGCGGCAGCGCAACGGCAATGCCGATTGCCATCTCGCCCAGCAGCAAACCGGACACTTCGGCGCGCGTGAAGCCCAGCACGCGCAAGCTGGCAAGTTCCCAGGCTCGCTCGGCCAACGCGATGCGCGCGTTGTTGTAGACCACGCCGACGGCGATGACGCAGGCGAACAGCGTGAGCACTGTGCTCATGATCAGAATGTTGCGCGCAGTCAGTTCCTGCATGTTGCGCAGCATGGCCGCCTTGCTGAAGGCACCGGCCGCGCGCGGAAGGCTTTGCGTGGCCTGCAGGAATCGCGTTTCGCTGCCGCGCTCGAGCGCCAACACGAAACCGGTGGCCACATCGCCCTCGCGCAGAGCGCGGTTCAACGCAGCGCGATTCATGTAGGCGTTCAGTCCCATCATCTCGCGCACCGTGCCGTCCACGGGCAACGTGAAACTCAGCATGCGGCCCTCCTGCACCTCCACCCGAACGCGATCGCCGACCCGAAGAGCCAGCTTGTCGGCCAGGCGGTCAGTGAGCAGCAGGCCATCGCCATGCGGCATCGCCTGCCGCCCGTCGACATCGATGATGCGAAACAGCTCGCTTCTCACCGGCTCGCCCCGGACCATGACGCGCTGGCGCAGGTGCCCGTTGACCAGGGTGACCGGCACGTCCCGCAACGATTCCAGCGCCAGCACGCCGGGCAAGCGCGCCAGTTGCAGCGCAACGCCGTTGTCGGCCGGTTCGGTCAACCACACCGAAACGTCGCTGCGCATGGACAGCACGAACGTGGTATCGACGACAACCTCGATGGCGTCGCGGAAGAAATTGCCCATCACCACGATGGCCACTGCCGCCGCGACCCCGCCGATCGACAGGCCGCTGCGCAGCGGACGCCGCTCCATGTTTCGCAGGATCATCCGCAGCGCCGGGCTCAGCCCGGCGACCCCCAGCCGCTCGGCAAGCGTGCGGCGGTAGCGCCCCGGCGCCGAGGGCCGCATCGCCTCGGCAGGAGAGAGCCGCACGATCGCGAGGATGGCTGACAGCGTGCCTGCGACCGCGGTGGTCAACGTGACGCCGCCGGCGAGCAGCACCAGGCCCGCATCCATCCTGTGCTCGAAGTGCGCGAAATGGAACAACTCGGCATAGAGGCCGACGAGCTGGGCACCGAGCCAGTCGCCCAGAGCGACGCCGAGCGTCAGTCCGACCGCGACGATGACCAGCACCAGCATTAGGTAGTGGGCAGCGATGGTCCCATTGGCATAGCCCAGCGCCTTCAGCGCAGCGACCTGCTCGCGCTGCGTGGCGACCAGTCGCGAAACGACCACGTTCAGCAGGAAGGCCGCCACACCGAGAAAGATCGACGGCAGCACCGTGCCGATGACGCGCTGCTCCTTGATTTCGTTCTCCAGCATCGCGTGCGAGGTCTGGTCCACCCTTGCACGGGGTGTCGCGCCACCATAGCGCGCCAGCGGCTGCGCGAGCGCGTCGATGACCTCGGCGTCGGAAACCCGCCGCGCCGCGGCAGGTGCCAGGCGCACCGCCAAGGTGTTGAAGGCGCCCTCCATGTCGTAGGCAGCGGCGAGCACCGCCTGATCGACCCAGAAGATTCCAAAGCCACGCTGATCCGGCATGCCCCAGAGGCCGGCGAAGACGAACTCGGGCGACAGGGCGATGCCCACGACCCGCAAGCGCCGATGACGACCGTTGATCAGCGCACCCACCGTGTCGCCGGGCTTGAGCCCGCGTGCAACGGCGAAGCCCTTGGAGACCAGGGCGTCGACCGTATCCCGGCTGGCACCGGTGCCGTCGGCCGCGTCGAACAGGCCGGCACCGGCCGCGACGCTCACCTGGTTCAATCGCGGCGGTTGCAGGCGGTCGACGCCGATCAGCTGCCCCAGCACGGGGTCGCTGCTGCCATCGAGCTGGATTCGGACCACCTGCTCGATCGTCGGTTGCACGTCGGCCACGCCGGGCAGGTTGCGCAACTGGTCGGCCAATGCGGCCGGTGCGCGCTTGACGGTGGCGAAGATGTCGGCGAAGCGCCCCTCGGCGTAGAAGGTGTCACGCGCCGCGGCCAGCGAATCCACCGCCGACAGGCTGGTCAGGAAGCCAGCGGCGCCGCTGGCCACGACCAGCGCGATGGTCAACGCCTGGCTCCACATCGCGCGCAGATCGCGAAGCAGCTTGCGGTCGAGCGCCTTCATGGGGCGGCTACCAGGACAGCTCTGCCGACGCCATGCGCCGCGCGTTGCGCTCGATCTTCTGGATGCGGCCATCGGCCAGATATGCCACGCGGTCAGCCATGCCCGCGATCGCCGCGTTGTGCGTGATCACCAGCACCGTGGTGCCGAGTTCCTGGTTGATCCGGGCGATCACGTCGAGCACCAGCTTGCCGGTGGCGTAGTCGAGCGCGCCGGTGGGTTCGTCGCACAGCAACACCTCGGGCCGCTTGACGATGGCGCGCGCGATTGCCACGCGCTGCTGCTCGCCGCCCGAGAGCTGCGAGGGAAAGTGATCGCGGCGCGCGGACAGTGCCACACGCGCCAGCGCGTCGTCGATCGGCATCGGGTTCGCGGCGATGTCCGTGACCAGCGCGACGTTCTCGTAGGCGGTCAGGCTGGGGATGAGGTTGTAGAACTGGAACACGAATCCGACATGGTCGCGCCGATAGCGGGTCAGCTGATCGTCGTTCGCCTCAACCAGGTCGTGGTCCAGGTAGTTCAGGCTGCCGGTGCTCGCGACCTCGAGCCCTCCAAGGATGTTGAGCAGTGTCGACTTGCCGCTTCCCGACGGCCCGAGCAGCACCATGAACTCGCCGGAGACGATATCCAGATCGACATCCCGCAGGGCCACAACGGCCACATCTCCAGCACGGTACGTCTTGCCCAGGCCGCGGGCGTGAAAAACAGTCAGCGGTGGATCTGCAGTCATGTCTCGATCCTGCACTGCAGTCGGCCGGCGCGATTTGACGCCGGTCAACCCTTGAACGTCACGTTGCAGGAGAACTGCGCGGCGAACTGTGCCCGCTCTCCAGTCCATGGCGCCCAGCGCATCGAGCCGGGCGACCAATGCACCACGCCCGATCTCATGAGCAACTTATATGGAACGTCGCGCGGCCCTCGGGCCCGGAGGGAGGTTGCGATTGCGCAGGACGACGAGCGGAACTGCAACGCCGCTGAAAAGCAAGAGCCAGTCTTGCGCTACGCCCAGCAGAATGGCGGCACTGCCGCCGACCAGTGACCAGAGGATGGGAATGACGAACAGCCAGCGCGAGACCGGTGTTGTCGTGAGCAACAGCAGGCCCAAAGTGAAGATCGTGACCGGGCAAGGGCTAATGCCGAACATCGGCATCTCGGGATAGCGATGGCCCATCCACATTCCAAGCAGCGGGTAGATGGCCGCGGCATAGACGACAAAGGCCCATCCCAGCCATGCGCCCGAACCACGCCCGACGCCAAAGGCCATGCGTCCTTTCCAGACTGCCGCGTAGAACAGCAACCCGCCCTGCACGACGAAAAGAACGCCGAAAAGCAGCGCCGCCTTGTTGATGCTCGAGAAGAATAGCCCGTGATATGCGATGCCGGTCCAGACCCACATCAGAGCCAAGGCCAAGCCAATGACGCGGCCGCCCGCGCGTGACGGCCGAACGACCAGAACGACCATGGCCCCACCGAGGACGTAGCTCAAAACCTGTACCGGCCAGACGGCTTCGTTGTACGCACCAAAGAGGGTGAAGAACTGATCGCGAGTGAACGGAAGCATGAGGCCGACGATGGAACAGGCGCTCGAAACAGCGTTTGATCCACATCAAAAATGCTGAGCAGACTGAGCGCGATCTCGAACTACCGGGCAAGGCGGCAAACGTCGGTGCAGTTGAACGACCACGCTCCGGTGACGAGGCCTTCGAGAGCAGCTTCCCGGACCAACATCGGTTTCCTCAGTAATGCCTATGGCTTCGTCCCGAGATCTTCCGCTTCCTTGAGGGAGGGCAAAGAACCGCTTCGGCCGCTGATGCGCGGGCTCCGACCGCGGGAACTGCGGTGCGGGGTCAGAGTCTTGGCTTGACGTAGCCCGCCGCATTCTCGACTTAGCCAGGCGCGCATTCGTCCGAGTGAAGATTGGCCCGCGTGTCATCCGTTGGGAAATCCGGTGCGATCGCTAGCCGGCTGCGTTCGCTCGATGTCGCCCCCGCGTTCATCTCCACCGCGTTGGCTCTAGTTGAGCCGGCATGGCCGCACGTCGGGTCTCTCGACTTCCAAGTCCCGGACTGCGCGCGCGTAGAGATAGTTGAGGCGCGCGCGTTCGCTGAGTGAATCCATGTCGACCTGGCCTAGCGCGTCGCAGGGAAACCTGTAGTCGCGGCCTCCAGCCGTCAGAGGACGAAAGCGGAGTTCGTAACCGGCGAATGCATGGGATGCGTTCATCACTGTCTCCTTGATGCGCATCCCGGACTCCGCGGAGGATTTGGAAGCAGAGGTGACTGCACGATTCCAATGTAGGCGCGCCGCGCCACTGGACCGTGAACGTGGTGCATCGATCTGAAACGCAGTGTGAACTTTCCGTAATCGCCATACGTCGAGGCGCGTCACTCGAGCGCGCCCCCAGGCTGGAAGGCCCGACCGAGGCCACGGCGATCGTGCTGGAACTCGACCAGGAACGCCGCGTCATGTCGAATGCGGCCTTCACGGCGGCAGGCCCCGCCGGCGAGATTTCGGCCGACGGCGCCTTCATTGAAAGCGGCCGACGTGCTCTGGTGCAGCCCGACGCGGGATCGATCGCTCACCTCTGGCGTACGGACCTGATCGTATGGAAGGAAGCGCGCGAGGCCGCAGGCGCGCTATCTGTCGGACTTGCTCGGCTGAAGGATGCATGTTGACAAGAGCTGCCGTCCTCTTCCGTCGCGTTCAGAAGGAAGACCCGTGGCCGATGAAGGCCACATTTGCGAGCTGGCGGAATTTCGGCAACAGCAGCTTCTGCCGTCGAGGTGGTCGCTGTGCCGGTTGATCTAGCTCAAGTTCGGCGAGCGGGCCACCGCACAGACTCCTTGGGGTTCTGGGTCGATCCAAGGAATCGGAGTCATTCATGCGCCAAGACAAACTCACAACCAAATTCCAGGAAGCCCTCGCCGACGCGCAATCGCTCGCTCTCGGCAACGACAACCCCTATATCGAACCGCTCCACCTGCTGGTGGCCATGCTGCGCCAGGACGACGGCCCGCGGGCCTTGCTCGAGCGCGCCGGCGCCAACGTGCCGGGCCTCTTGCAGGCCGCCGAAGCGGCGATCAAGAAGCTGCCGCAGGTGCAGGGCCATGACCAGGTTCAGGTCGGCCCCGAGCTGGGCAAGCTGCTGCAGGCGACCGAGAAGGAAGCCATCAAGCGCAACGACCAGTTCATCGCCGGGGAGCTCTTCCTGCTCGCGCTGGCCGACAGCAAGGCCGAGATCGGCAACCTGGCGCGCAGCCACGGCGTGACGCGCAAATCGGTCGAAGCCGCTATCGATGCTGTTCGGGGCGGGCAGGGCGTGAATAGCGCCGATGCCGAGGGCCAGCGCGAAGCGCTCAAGAAATACTGCCTGGACCTCACCGAGCGCGCTCGCCTCGGCAAGCTCGATCCGGTGATCGGCCGCGACGAGGAAATCCGCCGCGCCATCCAGGTGCTGCAACGCCGCACCAAGAACAACCCCGTGCTGATCGGCGAGCCCGGTGTCGGCAAGACCGCCATCGTCGAAGGCTTGGCGCAGCGCATCGTCGCCGGCGAGGTGCCCGAGTCGCTCAAGGGCAAGCGCGTGCTCTCGCTCGACATGGCGGCGCTGCTCGCCGGTGCCAAGTACCGCGGCGAATTCGAGGAGCGCCTGAAGACCGTGCTCAACGAGCTCGCGAAGGACGAGGGCCAGACCATCGTCTTCATCGACGAGTTGCACACCATGGTCGGCGCCGGCAAGGCCGAGGGCGCGATGGACGCCGGCAACATGCTCAAGCCCGCGCTCGCGCGCGGCGAGCTGCATTGCGTGGGCGCCACCACGCTCGACGAATACCGCAAGTACATCGAGAAGGATGCCGCGCTGGAGCGCCGCTTCCAGAAGATCCTGGTGGGCGAGCCCAGCGTGGAGGCGACGGTTGCGATCCTGCGCGGCCTGAAGGAAAAGTACGAGGTGCACCACGGCGTCGACATCACCGACCCGGCGATCGTCGCCGCGGCGGAGCTGTCCGACCGCTATGTCACCGATCGCTTCCTGCCCGACAAGGCCATCGACCTGATCGACGAGGCCGCGGCCAAGATCAAGATCGAGATGGACTCCAAGCCCGAGGTGATGGACCGGCTCGATCGCCGCCTGATCCAGCTGCAGATCGAGCGCGAAGCCGTGCGCCGCGAGAAGGACGAGGCCTCGCAGAAGCGCCTGGCGCTGATCGAGGGCGAGATCGAGCGCCTGCAGAAGGAAATCGCGGATCTCGACGAGATCTGGCAGGCCGAGAAGGCGCAGGCCCAGGGCAGCGCGCAGATCCGCGAAGAGATCGACAAGATCAAGTTCCAGATCGCCGAGTTCACCAGCAAGGGCGACTTCAACAAGGTCGCCGAGCTGCAGTACGGCAAGCTGCCGGGCCTGGAGAAACGCCTGAAGGAAGCGCAGGACACCGAGGCCAACAAGGGCAAGTCCAGCGCGCCCACGCTGCTGCGCACGCAGGTCGGCGCCGAGGAGATCGCCGAAGTCGTGGCGCGCGCCACCGGCATTCCGGTGGCCAAGCTCATGCAAGGCGAGCGCGACAAGCTGCTCATGATGGAAGAGAAGCTGCACGAGCGCGTGGTCGGCCAGGACGAGGCCATCGGCGCGGTCGCCAACGCGATTCGCCGCTCGCGCTCGGGCCTCGCGGACCCGAACCGCCCGACCGGCTCCTTCCTGTTCCTCGGCCCGACGGGCGTGGGCAAGACCGAGCTGTGCAAGGCGCTCGCGGGCTTCCTGTTCGACAGCGAAGACCACCTGATCCGCGTCGACATGAGCGAGTTCATGGAGAAGCATTCGGTCGCGCGCCTGATCGGCGCGCCGCCCGGCTACGTGGGCTACGAGGAGGGCGGCCACCTGACCGAAGCGGTGCGCCGCAAGCCTTACAGCGTGCTCCTGCTCGACGAGGTCGAGAAGGCGCATCCTGACGTCTTCAACATCCTGCTGCAAGTGCTCGACGATGGCCGCCTGACCGACGGCCAGGGCCGCACCGTGAACTTCAAGAACACGGTGATCGTGATGACCAGCAACATCGGCTCGCCGATCATCCAGGCCATGGTGGGCCGGCCGAACGAAGAGATCAAGGACGCGGTCTGGGACGAGCTGAAGAACTACTTCCGTCCCGAATTCCTGAACCGCATCGACGAGACCGTGGTGTTCCATGCGCTCGATGCCAAGAACATCGAGGCGATCGCGGCCATCCAGCTCAAGGTGCTGCAGCAGCGCCTGGCCAAGATGGACCTCGGGCTCGAGGTGTCGCCGGCGGCGCTGGCGGAAATCGCCAAGGTTGGCTTCGACCCGGTGTTCGGCGCCCGGCCGCTCAAGCGCGCCATCCAGCAGCGCATCGAGAATCCGCTCTCGAAGCTGCTGCTCGACGGCAGCTTCGGGCCGAAGGACACGATCGTCGTCACCACCGACCCGATCCAGGCGCCGGGCAAGTTCATTTTCTCCAATGCCGAAGCAGAGCTAGCTATTGACCTTGCATGAGCGCGAATGCTCACTCGGCGCCCCGCTCATTTCGCCTGCACGATGAATGGGCTTCGACGTCTCACGCACTCGCGCAGCCGTGAGGCGCCCCATCGACGATAGCCATCCGCTGCGCGGCATCGAGGATTTCTTTGATCGAGCGCAAATCGAAACAGCGGGAGATTCCTAGACTGAATCGCGTCTGTTGATGCGCGTGTGTACGGCCGAGGCACTAGGAGACACTCATGAACCCGCAATCGACCTATATCCGCTGGTTCTCTGAACTCGGCGCGGATGACGTCGCGACCGTGGGCGGCAAGAACGCGTCACTCGGCGAGATGTACCGCGCACTGACCCAACTCGGTGTCCGCGTGCCCAACGGGTTCGCGATCACAGCCGATGCCTATCGCCTTACCTTGGAACTCGCCGGTGCGTTGCCGCGCCTGAGAGCGGCGTTGGCCGGTCTGGACGTCAAGGACGTCGATGACCTCGCGCGGCGCGCGCGGGACGCACGCGAAATCATCTATGCCGCCGCCCTCCCCGAAGAGTTGACGGCCGAGATCCGCGCAGCGTATGCGCGACTGCGAACAGAATACGGCGCCGATATGACGGTAGCGGTACGTAGCTCAGCTACGGCGGAAGACCTCCCGACTGCGAGCTTCGCCGGGCAGCATGAGACCTTTCTGAACATCTCCGGCGAAGCCCGGCTGTTGGACTCCGTACGCCTTTGCTTTGCCAGTCTTTTCAAGGACCGCGCCATCGCCTACCGTGTCGACAACGGATTCGACCATTTCCAGATCCTCCAGTCGGTGTGCGTGATGCAGATGGTGCGTTCCGACCGCGCCGCCAGCGGCGTCATGTTCACGCTCGACACCGACAGCGGATTTCGCGACGTCGTCTTCATCACCGGCGCCTACGGACTGGGCGAGAACGTCGTCCAGGGCACCGTGGATCCCGACGAGTTCTACGTCTTCAAGCCGACCCTGAAACTGGGCCACCGCGCCGTACTTAGGCGCAAACTGGGTAGCAAGGAAGTTCGGCTGGTGTATTCGAAGGGTGCCGGTCGGGAGACGACCTGCAATGTGCCGACGCCGCCGGAAAACCGGGCCCGATACTGCATCGACGACGCCGACGTGCTGGCGCTGGCTGACGCAGCCGTGGCAATTGAAGACCACTACAGCCGCCATGCGGGCCGACCGACGCCAATGGACATCGAATGGGCCAAGGATGGCGTCGATGGGCGCATCTACATCGTGCAGGCCCGGCCCGAGACGGTCGCCTCCCGCAAGCCGCCGCACCGCGTCGACGAGTATCGCATCCATGCGCCGGCCCGGCCGCTGCTCACCGGCCGGGCCGTAGGCTCTACGATCGCGGTGGGCAAGGCTCGCGTGATCGCCGATGTCATGGCGCTCGGCCAGTTCCGGCCCGGCGAGGTGTTGGTGGCCGACACCACGATGCCCGACTGGGGCACAGTGATGAAGATCGCGGCTGCGGTCGTCACCAACCGAGGCGGCCGCACCTGCCATGCGGCCATCGTAGCCCGCGAGCTGGGCATTCCCGCGGTCGTCGGCTGCGACGATGCCACGGTGAGGATCCGTAGCGGCGACGAAGTCACCGTGTCTTGCGCCGAGGGTGCCGAGGGTCGCGTCTACGCAGGCGCGCTGCCATTCGAGAAAATCGGCGTCGATCTGTCGACGCTCGCACGACCGCAGACTCACCTGATGGTCAATTTGGGCAATCCCGACAGCGCCTTCCAGACGGCGCTGCTGCCCAACGACGGCGTGGGGCTGGTGCGCATGGAGTTCATCGTCGCCGAACACATCAAGGTCCACCCGATGGCGCTGGTGCATCCCGAGAAGGTGGACGATCCCGCGGTGCGCGCCGAGATCGCGCGCTTGACGCAGTCTTTCGAGCGGCCGGCCGACTACTTCGTGCGCGAGTTGTCGGAAGGCGTCGGCATGATCGCAGCGGCTTTCTATCCGAAACCTGTGATCGTCCGCATGTCCGACTTCAAGACCAACGAATACGCCAGCCTGGTCGGCGGCTCCGGGTTCGAGCCGAAAGAGGAGAACCCGATGATCGGCTTTCGTGGTGCCTCGCGCTACACGCACCCGGCCTATGCGGAAGGCTTCGCGCTCGAATGCGCCGCCATGAAGCGGGTGCGAGAAGAAATGGGACTGGCGAATGTGAAGCTGATGATCCCGTTTTGCCGGCGCACTCAGGAAGCTGAGCGCGTGCTTGACGCGATGGCCGCTTACGGCTTGCAGCGCGGTGAGGGCGGCCTCCAGATCTACGTCATGTGCGAGATTCCGAACAACGTGATCCAGATCGACGCTTTCGCCAAGCTGTTCGATGGCTTCTCGATCGGCTCCAACGACCTGACACAACTCGTGCTGGGCGTCGACCGCGACTCACGCATCGTGGCCTTCGACTTCGACGAACGCGACGAAGGCGTCAAGGCCATGATCCGCCAGACCATCGAAGGCGCGCGACGCAACGGCCGCCACGTCGGTATCTGCGGCCAGGCGCCTTCGGACTACCCGGAAGTGGCCGCGTACCTGGTGGAGCTCGGCATCGACGCTATGAGCGTGACGCCAGACACGCTGCTCAAGATCACGCGCGACGTCCTCGCCGTCGAACAGCAGCTGGGGCGCTCACCGCGCCGGCAACCAGAAGGAGCAACATCATGAGTCGACCCATCACTTCCCTGATGCAGCGTCCGGTGTGCAGTGTCAGCATGGAAGATAGCGTGGCACAGGTGGAAGCCGTGCTTGCCAGCAAGCACCTGTCGTGGGTGCCGGTCCTGGAGCCGGCACGAGGTGAAGTCGTCGGTGTCATCAGCGCCTCGGATCTTGTCGGATTCCATGCGCAAGGACGAGACGCGGCCGCGACGCGCGCCTGGCAGATGTGTTCCTACAAGCCGATCGTCGTCGATTCGCAGACCCCGGTCGCCACAGTAGCGGCGCTCATGGTGGAGCGCGGAATTCATCACGTCATCGTGATCGACGGCAATGGGATCGCCGGCGTGGTGTCGTCGCTGGATTTTGTCCGAATCTTTGGTTGCGGCGACAGCGCTTGAAAGCCGGGTCAACAGCAGCGCTCAAAGCATTTCCTCCGGGGCGAACCGTCCCAACAAGCCGGCGATGAACCGGCGCCACCCGCCGGCCAGCGGCTCGCTGCGATAGCGCACCGGCTTGTCGTCCGAGATGCCATGCCAGACAAGCTGCGCGGCGCCGTTGTGGTCGGGCTCTGCAAGCCCGACCCGGTATGCGAGGCCGGGTGCGGTCGCCTCCGCAAACAGGGTTTCGAGTTGTCGGCCCAACGCGTCGCTCTCGATCAAGGCTGCGATTTCGGTGTTGGCAGACCGCGAACGGGGATCCAGGTTCATGGACCCGATCAGCACCCACCGTTGATCGACAACGACGGCTTTGGCATGCAGGCTGGCGCCGGACGACAAGCCGGGGCGCGCATTGCCGGGCGAGGCCAGGGCCGGACGAAACTCGTGCAATTCGACCCCGCATTCGAGCAATCGAGGCCGGTAGCGCGCGTAGCCTGCGTGCACCAGCGGAACATCGGTCGACGCCAGGGAATTGGTGAGCACCCTGACCCGCACGGCCTTGCGCGTGAGCGCGCAAAGAACCGCGACACCTCGATCGCTCGGTACGAAATACGGGGTAATCAGGAGCACCTCCCGACGCGCCGCCTCGATGATCGGGCGCATGCCAGCGGCAATATGGCCACCGCCCGTGGGGCCAACCTTCGACTTGGTGGGCGTATCGTAGAGGGCGGTCCCAGGTGCCGCGACCAGCGCCAGCTTGCCATCTCGCAACTCGCGCCAGAAGTCCATCGCGCGCAAGCGTCGCGCATAGTCCGTCTCGCGAAAGCGCTCTGCTTGCACCGCCATCTCGGCGAAGCGCCGCTGCGCCTGCCCGGCCTCAGGCGGACCGCCCAGGAATGCGGCGATCGGTATGGCCGATGCGCTGTTCCAGTAGTCGTCGAAGCTGTGCGAAACCTGCGCGACGATGGGCCCTGCCGCGAGCACATCGAGGTCCGCGAAATCGCTCGTCCCGCGCAGGTTGAAGTAAACGTCGCCCAGGTTCCGCCCGCCGAGCACCACGGCCGCGTTGTCGGCGATCCATAGCTTGTTATGCATGCGGCGGTTCAGGCGCGCGCCGTCGCCGAGGAAGTCCAGCCACTGCAGCACGCCAGGAGGACCGCGGCGCGGGAAGGGGTTGAACACGCGCACCTGTACATTGGGGTGGGTCGCCAACGTGGCAAGGTCGAAATCGCGACCGGCCGCATACAAGTCATCCAATAGCAGGCGCACGCGCACGCCACGTTGGGCTGCGCGCAGCGTCCGGTAGATCAGCGCCGTAGCCGTGGCATCCTGCTCAATGACGTAGTACTGCAGATCCAGCGACTGCTGCGCCGCGTCCGCCAGCGCCGCGCGCGCCGCAAAAGCCTCCTCGCCGGACACGAGCAATCGAAAGCCCGAATCCCGAGGCGTCGCCGAGAGCTGGCCGGCAAAGGTGCGGCCCAGAAATGTCTGTTCCGGATGGTCGATTGCATGGGATTCGGGCCGCGGCACCTCGATCGGCACCGTTGCGCAGCCGCTCAAAAACGCGGCAGCCACGAGGGCGATCATCAGGCCTGCGTGCAGGCGCTTCATTGCAGCATCCATGGACCGAATGTTTCCACCGCGGGGCGCGTCGCGTCTTGCGCGACCTCAAGGCAATTGAAGCCCGACCACCAACCAGTCGAGGCTAACGAGCTCAAGCGGGCCCAACTGACGCGCTGGATCGAACTCGACAGTCGCGGCGCCAGCGCCTCGCCCAGCAACCTGCGGGCGGCGAACGGTGGCGCAGGAATAGCTTGTCTTGCGTTTCGGCGCGTGGCTGGCTGCGCGCCTTGAAGCGCATCACGCATCACATGGCGATACCGATCTCGCCATTGCCGGTGCGATGTCGGACCTTCTTGCGCTGCCGCAACACACCATCGTTCTTCAGGCCGGATGCTTGGCACACCAACCTCCGGAGAGATCTCATGAGATCGAGAAAGCTGCTGGCCTTCCTGGCGATCGCAGTCAGCGCAACGTCTTTCGCCGCCGACGACACTCCGCCAGGCCGGCTGAGCCCACCGCAAAGCACCGCCCAGAAGACGAGGGACGCTGCAAGCAAGGCGGCGCGCGAGGCCGAGAGCGCAGCAAACAAAGCGGTCGAACAGGCGAAGTCCGCGGTCGAGAAGAGCGAAGCGACCGCCGGCAGGATTTCCAAGGCCGCGGCGGAGGCGATTCAGCGCGCAACCCGGAAGGTGGCGCAGGCGGCCACACGGTTCGAGGAGAAAGCGAGGAGCTCGGCGACCATGGCGGTCGACGGGAGCCGCGAAGCCGCGCGTTTGGCCGAAGAGGAGGGCAAGAAGGCTGCGTCCGCTGCCAAGGATGCCTTGGACAAGGCCGATGAAGCGGCGAAGCGCGCGCTGGGGTCAAGCAAGGAGGAAGCCGAGAAAGCCGCGCTGGCCACCCGCGATGCGCTGAAGAAAGCGGAGGAAGCCACGCGCACCGCTGCGCGCGCCGCCAAGGATGCGGCCACCAGGACGGCCGAAGCCTCCAGACGCAAGGATCGCCCGCCGGAGGACACGAGTAAGAAGTGACCCCTGTGGCCCCCGATGTCGGTCGCGTCCTGCTCGGCCGCTCCCTGGATGCCGTGCCGCTGAAGCCTCATCTCGGAACGAGCAGCCAGGCCTCGTCTTGCGGCTCGTCGCATCGTCGGAAGAACACGAGCTTCGCGCCAGCCGCCCTGGTCAGCAGCAGCTGTGCCGCGCGTCGCCACCGCCGATTCGCACGATCCGTCCCACGACCAGCACGCGACGACCGGCCTGCAGCATCCCTGCGGTACGACCATCACAGCGCCAAGATCCTTGATCCAGCGCAACGCGACGTTTGCGGCGAACTCCTAAAGTGACACTCCAGTATCGCCTAGTGTCATGGCTGCCCCGAATGATTCAATGGAAGGATTCTCATGAAATCCGATGCTCAACTCAGAAGCGACGTCCAGGCCGAGCTCGACTGGGACCCCGCGATCAAGACCGCCACTGTGGGCGTGATCGTCCAGGATGGCGTGGTGACCTTGACCGGCCACCTTAGCAGCCATGCCGAGAAGTACGCCGCCGAGCGCGCTGCCCAGCGCGTCAGGGGCGTGAAGGCGCTGGCGGTCGAGATCACCGTCAAGCTGCCGGCCGGCAACGAGCGAACCGACGCCGAGATCGCTCTGACGGTAGAACGAGCGCTTGAATGGAACGTGCTCGTGCCCGACGGAGAGGTCAAGCCGATGGTCGAAGGAGGCTGGGTCACCCTCACCGGCGAGCTCGAATGGGAATACCAGAGCCGGGCCGCAGAAAAAGCGGTGCGCAACCTGATGGGCGTCACGGGCGTTTCCAACATGATCAAGATCACGCCGCAGCTTCGCCCCTCCGATGTGGAGAAGAAGCTGCGCGAGGCGCTAGCGCGCCAGGCGAATCGCGAAGCCGATCAGATCCAGATCGCAGTGAACGGCTCGCAGGTCAGCCTGCGCGGCAAGGTTCATTCATGGGCCGAACTCAACGCCGCCCAGATCGCCGCGTGGTCTGCGCCCGGCGTCTCCTCAGTCGTGAACGACCTGGTGGTGCAGGACTGAACCGTGTCCCGAACTGAAGGTGCCGTGCAGCACTCGAATCCTGTGGATCGAGGCAATGCCCGGGCTGTCAGCATGCAGGGCGGCGTGGGTTTCGGCGCCGGACAAGCCGATCACGGCGGCGCCGGCTCCGCCCAGCTCGGAACTCGGATGCTCAGCCGCAGTGAATGCTTGGCCGCCTTGTCCAGGATCGACGACGACATGGAAGCTGCGCTCGAACAGGCGCGCAGGCGACACACCGGCCAATGCCTGGCAGCGCCGCGCGAGATCCTGGCACCGTTCGATCTGGGCCGGCACGAGGTCCGCATCAGTTAGCGCATGGATTCAACACACGTGTGTGTCCACATCCGGGAAGGCGGTCAACCCGCCGGACAGCCGGAAAAGCGCGGACGGCGTTCTGCTGGACGTGCTGCAGGAGATCGATGAGTTCCTGCAAGCGCACGATCAATGGGTCCGGCGCCTCGATGGGGCTGTCCTCAATCCCTGAACGGAGGCGGATGGGAGCAAATTCACTGCAAACTGGTCCAGTCGGCGCGTGAAGCGGCGCAGACACCGCTGATCAGCCGGGCGGAAAAGAAGGTCCATTCCGCCCGGCGCATGGACGCTCGGGCAATCGAGGTTGCCTTCATTTCCACGGCGTCGGAGACGACGTCATCCACTCCCCTCCGAGAAGGAGCCCTCTCTGGCACCCTCGGCCGCTGGCTTTACTTCGCCTACCGGCGCGGCCACCACTACCGTCGGATCCCATGCGCATTTTTTCCCGATCCGGCGCAGATCCGGGCCCCCATGAGGTTCCAACGACGCAGCAGCTACATGGCTTGATACACCGCAAACAGGCCACCCCGAGCAGCGCCTAGAGTGGTAAATCCGTCAAGACTCGAAAGGACCGCCATGAATCCCGATATGGAACTGCGACACGAAGTCTTCGCAGCATTGAACTGGGATCCGGCAGTCAGCGGTGCCGATATCGATGTGCGTGTCGAGAGCGGCGTGGTCACGCTGACCGGCCAGCTGCCCAGTCCTGCGATGCGACATGCCGTCGAATGCGCAGTGCGACGAGTGCAGGGCGTTAAGTCCCTAGTGAACGAACTGACCGTGCGCTCCGTACCCGAGAAGTCCTGAGGCGATGCAGGCCGACAGTGATGCAGGCCCATGAACTCTCGCGACGCCGCCTTTTCTTCCTTGAACGCGGTTGCATGCCGGTCTTCCACCAAGCACGGTCGACGATCGATCTAACGTTCGCATCGGCGCCGGCCGCATCGCACCGGCAACCGCACCGGCAACTTCGATCGACGCCTCGTGCCATCAATTGCGCCGCGCAACGCAATGTAGACGTCTTCGTCGAGCACCCGGCTGATGGTCAACTCATGGCCCGACATCGCGAGCTCGATGCGCGCCACGCGATCGTCGCGATGCTTGCGCCCGATCAAATCGGCGCCGCATCGAGCGCCTTACTGTTCGCAACGGCATACGCCTTTGACAACGGAGATCGGCAGACATGACAGCCAAACAGCTTCTCTTCCGCGAAGAAGCACGCGACAAGATCCGGCGCGGCGTGGACACCCTCGCAGATGCGGTGAAGGTGACCCTCGGCCCCCGGGGTCGCACCGTGATCCTCGACAGCGAGTACGGAGTGCCCCAGATCGTCAACTCCGGCGTCGTGGTCGCCAAGGCGATCGAGCTGGAAGATCGCTTCGAGAATATGGGCGCGCAACTGCTGCGCGAGGTCGCGGCACGTACGAGCGAAATGGCCGGTGACGGCACCACCACCGCCACCGTGCTGGCACACGCGATGATCCAGGAAGGCCTGAAGTACCTCGCCGCTGGCATGAATCCAATGGATCTGAAGCGCGGTATCGACCTCGCGGTCGACACCGTCGTGCGTGAGCTGAAGACGATCGCCCAGCCGTGTGCGACCTCGCAGGAGATCGCCCACGTGGCGAGCATCTCGGCCAACAATGACCGCTCGATCGGCGACCTGATCGCCCATGCGATGGACAAGGTGGGCCGAGAGGGCGCCGTGTCGATCGAGGACGGCTCGGGGCTCGTCAGCGAGTTGGAGATCGTCGAAGGCCTGCAGTTCGACCGCGGCTACCTTTCGCCCTACTTCATCAACGACACCGAGAAACAGGCGGCGGTTCTGGAGAATGCGCTGATCGTGCTGTGCGACCAGAGGCTCTCGGCCATCAACGATCTGGTGCCGCTGCTGGAAGCCGCGGCGAAGTCGGGAGCCCCACTGCTGGTGATCGCCGAGGACGTGGAGGCCGACGCATTGGCCGCGCTGGTCATCAACAGCGTGCGCGGTGTCGTGAAGACCTGTGCCGTGAAGGCGCCCGGCTTCGGCGACCGCCGCAAGGCCATGCTGCAGGACATCGGCATTCTGACTGGGGGGCAGGTCATCTCGAGCGAACTAGGGCTGACCCTTGCCAAGGCAACGCTTGACAATCTGGGCCGCGCACGCCGCGTGGTGATCGACAAGGACAGCACGACGATCATCGGCGGGGCGGGCGACGCGCAAGTCATACGCGACCGTGTTTCCGCGATTCGCAAGGAACGCGAGACGCAAACCAGCGACTACGAGAGAAAGCAGCTGGACGAGCGCCTCGCCAAGTTGTCGGGCGGCGTGGCACTCATCAAGGTTGGCGCAGCCACGGAGACCGAGCTGAAGGAACGCAAGCTGCGCGTGGAGGACGCGCTGCATGCCACCCGCGCCGCGATCGAGGAAGGCATCGTTCCCGGTGGCGGTGTTGCGCTGTTGCGCGCGCGGCGCGCGCTGGCAGATCTTTCAGCGCCCAATCTGGACCAGGCCTCGGGCATCAAGATCGTGCAGCGCGCGCTCGAGGAGCCGCTGCGCCGCATCGTGAGCAACGCGGCCGACGAGCCCTCCATCGTGCTGGCCAAGGTCGACGAATCCGCCCAGCGCAGCTTCGGCTACAACGCCGCGACACGCGAATACGGTGACATGCTGGAGATGGGCGTCATCGACCCCTCCAAGGTGACGCGCCTCGCACTTCAGAACGCAGCCTCGATCGCCAGCCTGGTGCTGACCACCGACTGCATGGTCGCCAACGCGCCGAAGAAGGCAACAGGCGGATTGCGCGCGGCCGACGAGCCCGGCATGTACTGAAGAAGCCGCGTTACCCCCTCCCCGGTCGATGCAGGAATAGGGCATGCCCTGGGCTTTCGACAAATGCCCAGCGGCCATGCGCGGGCTTCCCCCGTCAGTGCGGCAGAAGGCGGTCGAGGTCGCGAACGCCTTGTTGGACGAAGGTTGCGACGACGGCAAGGCCATCCGCATCGGGATCGCCAAGGCCAAGGAGTGGGCTCGCCATCATGAGGTCGCGGATCGGCGATGAGTGCGCTGCTGATCGATCTCCTCATACCCATCTCTAGCAGCGCAAGTCTCCCCAAGGGACGTCCATGAGGCCGCGTCGCCTAGGAACTTGATGTTGGCGCAAGCTTGCGAATCCTTGCGCTGGCGCAACGACTCCGGCGGCGAAGCTGCGCATCTTCCGTCGCGATTCAGCCGTCGGCCCCTTGGTCCCCGTGGAGACCATGAACCATCAGGAAAGCCGGCTGCGAGGCAGCGAACTGGCGGCGGACCGCGCCGGCCGCGAAGCGGCCGACAACAGTCACGCGCGAACCGCTTCGAGCCGCGCAGCGATGCGCGCCGAAAGAAGCACCAGCGCTTCGCAAAAGACATTGCCCGCCGGTGGGACAAGGGCCTCGCGGCCAACGAATTCGACTCGCTCCTGCTCTTCGCCTCGGAACCCTTCCTGGGTGAACTGAGGGCACAGCTGGGTGAAGCGGTCGAGAGACACCTCAAGCTCCCATTCAGCAACGACCTCACCTCGTTGCGCCTGGCCGAGATCGAAGCGCGGTTGCAAGCCGCCTGGGTGGCCAACAGGTGAGCGGGTGAGGACAATGAGTTCGCTCAAGTCGATCTTCGTTCGTCTCGATGGCGCACTTTGCGCCGATGCCCGACGAAACCCAGCCAACACCCGTACAGCTTCTTCCCTACCTGCGCTTGCATGGCATCAAGCACGGCCGGTTGCACCCCTCGGCTCGGGGACAGCCATGCCGGCTAGGAGCTGCTGTCGGGAGATGCCTGCGACCTGGCCCAGGCGTCTTGCGGTTGTCATAGCGCGTTGTTGATCCAACGCAAGCACCTGCGGCGCTCCCCTTTCCAGAATGGCAGCACATACGCTACTCGGAACAGGTACTTCGCCCATGAACACGCGCACATCCGCCTGCCTCGTCGCCGCGATGCTCGTCGCCCTGCAGGGCGCTTCGGGACCGTCCATCGCCGTATCGCCCGTACTGGTGCCCGGCGCCCATGCCAGCGGAGGCATCAGCTACGAGGGCCGGCAGGAGATGCAGGCGACGCAGGACTTGTACAACGTGCGGCTGACTTTTGCCGAGGCCCAGACCGGCGCCTACGTTGCAGGCGTCACCGTCTCGGTCGAGGCCGCCGACCGGAGTGCTTCATACGGTCCCTTTGCGGACTGCGGCCCGCTGTTCTTCGTGGCGCTGAGTCCCGGTGTCTACCGCGTCAGTGCAAGCTACGCCGGCCTCACGCGCATGAAAACCACCCGCGTCGGCAGAGGAGTGACGCAAGCGACCCTCTATTGGCCCGCCGCGAACGAGCTGTGAACAGGCACCCGCCGGCACGCCACCTCCCAACATTTCACCAAGGAGACACACATGAACTTCGGCTTAATCTGCACGTGCCGCCGAGTCCAAGTGCCCGCCGCCGCCGCCGCCGCCGCCGAAGCCGCTGCCGTTGCGCGTTCCCGCCATCGGGACCGCGGGCTGGAACACCGTGATGGCGTGATGGCCAGATCCTGCTCGACAGGCTGGAAGTCCTCATGAAGATCACCATCCATACCTCGGCAAAGAGAGCCTGCGAGGTGCAGGTCGGCACGACACACCACCCCTACGTGGGGCCCTTTCCCAAAGTCGGACAGACCATCGTGATCCCCGAGGACGCCAAGGTCGAACAAGAGGCCAAGGGCAAGGCGAAGATCACCAAGATCCTCTGGCACTACAACCCTGGGTCCAGCGCGCTCTGGCCCGAGATCGTGTGCAAGATATCGTAGTCAACGCTGACGTGGCTGCGGTCTTCGACGAGATCGCCGATCTCCTCGAGGTGCAGGGCGCCAACGGCTTTCGCGTGCGCGCCTATCGCAATGCGGCGCAGATGCTGGGTGAGATCGGTCGAAGCGTCCAATCCATCGTGGAACGCGGCGAGGACCTCGATGCGCTGCCGGGCATCGGCCCCGATCTTGCGGCCAAGATTGGCGAGATCGTCGGCACGGGAAGTTGTGCCTTGCTGGAGCAGCTGCGCGCACAGCTGCCGCCGGCCATCACCGAACTGCTGAGGATTCCGGGGATCGGCCCCAAGCGCGCACGCGCGCTGCACCAGGCGCTTGGGATCCGCTCGCTCCAGGACCTGCACCGCGCCGCCAAGGAAGGCCGCCTGCGCACCGTGCATGGCTTCGGCCCCAAGACGCAGCAGCTGGTCCTGGAGGCCACGGTGGCCCGCCTGCTGGCGCCACGCCGCTTCAAGCTGCCGCTGGCCGTGCAAGTGAGCGACGCATTGCTCGCGGATCTCGCTGCGGCGCCAGGCGTGCTGCAGGCGCAGGCCGCCGGCAGCCTGCGGCGGCTGCGCGAGACTGTAGGCGACCTCGACCTGGTGGTGGCGGTCGAGCACAGCAGCGCTGTGATGGAGCGCTTCACCGCCGCCGCCGAGGTGCGCAGCGTGCTCGCCAAGGGCGGCACTCGCGCCAGCATCGTGCTCGCCAACGGGTTGCAGGTCGACCTACGCGCGGTGCCTCCGGCGAGCTTCGGTGCCGCACTGCTGTACTTCACGGGCTCAAAGGCGCACAACATCGCGCTGCGGCAGTGCGCGCGCGGCGCGGGACTCAAGCTCAACGAGTATGGCCTCTTCCGAGGTGATCGGTGTATCGCGGGCGAAACCGAGGCCTCGGTATACCGCGCGTTAGGGCTGCCCTTCATCGAACCCGAACTACGCGAGGACCGCGGAGAGATCGATGCCGCGCTGGCCCAGCGTCTGCCTGTGCTTGTGCAGCGGGTCGATCTGCGCGGCGACCTGCACGCGCACACGTGCGCGAGTGACGGCCGCGACACCCTCGAGGCCATGGCCGAGGCGGCGCGCGCGAGCGGCTTGCACTATCTGGCGATCACCGACCACTCGCCGCGCCTCGCACTCGTGCACGGCCTCGATGCCGGCCGGCTTGCGCAACAGATCGATCGCATCGACGAACTCAACGCCAGGCTCGACGGCTTCGTGCTCCTCAAGGGCATCGAGGTAGACATTCTCGAGGACGGCAAGCTCGACCTCCCCGATGACATCCTGCGGCGACTGGACCTCGTGGTGGGCGCCATCCACCATCGTTTCGATCTGCCGCGCCAGAGGCAGACTGACCGGCTTTTGCGCGCCATGGATCATCCGTGCTTCAGCATCCTGGCTCATCCCACGGGGCGACTGATTGATGAGAGGCCGGGCTGCGACATCGATCTTTCACGCGTAATCCGCAAGGCCCGCGAGCGTGGCTGTTTCCTGGAACTCAACGCGCATCCCGCCCGGCTCGACCTGAACGACGTCGCCTGCCGGATGACCAAGGACGAAGGTGTGTTGGTCAGCATCGCCTCCGATGCGCACAGCACGCTCGAGCTCGACAACCTCCGCTACGGCATCGGCCAGGCGCGCCGTGGCTGGCTGGAGCCGCGCGACGTGCTGAATACCCTCAGCCTCGACGCGGTGTGTCCGCTGTTGGCTGCGACCATGGGCCGCACGAGCTGCGAACGAACCGTGGCCGCCCGGCTGCCCGCGCCACAGATCGAGCACGCCGCGGGTGGCGCTTGACATTCATTCGCCCGTGAGAATCACCACGCCATCGAAACCCCTCGGCATCCGATCCGCGGTGCTGCGGCCCGCGGTTCATGCGCTGGGCTGGAACTCGCTACCACTGCGCACAACTGGGTCGGCTGTGAGGTCACGGTCCGCATGGCTCCGGGCGACGCCGGCGCTGAGCTTGATGTTGCTGCTCTTCCTTCCAACTGCAGCCGGCGCAGCCGAATCGGTCTGGCTGGACTCCACTGGGCGGCCGAACGCAAGTGCGCGCGATGCCCTGCAGATACTGGCGGATGCCCCGGCCGATGGCCTGGTGGCGCAGGACTATCAGGCCCGTGAACTCGCCCTTCAGGCCGCGGAACTCGCGCGCGCGTCAGAGGAGGCGGCGGCGTCCGCACTGGCTTTCGAACGCGGGCTGGACGCTGCGATGCAGCGCTTTCTCAACGATTTGCACCGGGGCCGCGTGGACCCGCGTTCGCTCGGTTTTCGCATCGAACAGCACGAGCGCAAGGCGGCGGATGTCGCAGCCTTGCTGCACGCTGCTGCGGATGAGGGGCGTCTGACGCAGGCGGTGGCTGCCCTGCGCCCACGTCTGGGCCAGTACGGGAGGCTGCGCGAGGCGCTGGAGCGCTATCGCACGCTGGCCGCGGCGCCCTCGCTGGGCTTGCTGCCGGCCATCGCACCCGCCAAGTCGCTGAAGGCAGGAGACTTCTATGCCGGCACCGCCGCGCTGCATCGACGGCTTGTCGCCCTGGGCGACCTGTCGGCCGAGGCGCAGCCGGCCGACCGCTACGACGCCGCGCTGGCCGACGGGGTCAGGCGCTTCCAGGAACGCCATGGCCTGGATGCCGACGGAGCACTCGGAAGCGCGACCTTGGCCGCCCTGAATGTGCCGCTCAACCAACGAGTCCTTCAGCTCGAACTGGCGCTGGAGCGCTTGCGCTGGCTGTCTGAGCTGGATGGTCAGCCCCTCATCGGTATCAACATCGCGATGTTCCGTCTTTGGGCCTGGGATCCCGCTGCGCCCGCAGACTCCCTGGTTGACATGAATGTTGTGGTCGGTCGCGCGTTGAACACCAGGACACCGGTGCTTTCGGAGAAGATGCGCTACATCATCTTCCGGCCGTACTGGAACGTGCCGCCTTCCATCGTGCGCAACGAGATCTTGCCGGCCATCGCGCGCGACCCGGGGTATCTTCAGCGCCACGACATGGAGATCGTGCGTGGCGCCGGCGACAACGTCCAGCCGGCGGAGACGAGCAGCCCCCAAAACCTGGCCCTGCTGCGCCAGGGGGTGTTGCGCGTGCGCCAACGCCCGGGCCCGACGAACTCACTGGGGCTGATGAAATTCATCTTCCCGAACGACGACAATGTATACCTGCATGACACCCCGGCCAAGCAATTGTTCGGCCGCGCGCGACGCGATTTCAGCCACGGCTGCGTGCGCGTCGAAAAGCCGGTGGCACTCGCGCGGTGGGTGTTGAGGGATCAGCCCGAGTGGACCCCGGAGCGCATCGATACGGCCATGGCGGGGCCTTCATCCCAACGCGTGGATCTCACGCGGCCGCTGCCGGTGATCCTGTTCTACATGACGGCCATGGTGACGCCCTCGGATCACGCACTGCGCTTCGCGCAAGACATCTACGGCCACGATGTGCGGCTGGTGCGGGCGCTCGCAAGCCGATACGACGGCCGCCGTTAGCTACCAGGCGCGCACGCGGCCGCAGTCCACGTGTACGAAGTTCGAGGCCGGGTAGTAGCCCACGCCGCCGGCGCGCATGCCCAGCGCGGCTTTGCGCAACGCTGGCAGCGCCACGTCGGCAAGGCGAATGTCGATGGCCTGACCGCGCATGTGCAGGCTGCCGGCGGCCACGCCGCTGCTGCGTTCGACCAGCGTCGCGTTCGTGGCCGGCGAACGGTAGCCCGAAATGACCTGCAAGGCGCGTTCGCTCCCGGTGAGCGTGACCAGCGCATGCAGCAGATCCAGCAACTCAGGGGCGATATCGCCGACATCACCCGTGCGGAAATCGCGCAGCACATGGTTGATCGCGGCGAGCGCGGCGGGGTCGTAGCGTTGACCATGAAAATACTCGACCGCGAGCTTCTCGCCCGTGTGCAAGTTGTCGAAGCGCAAAGCGCGCGGCGCCGCAACGCCGGCCTTCGCCTCGAGCGGTCCTACGGCGAGCGTAGACGCCCCCAGCGCGCAGACGAAACGGCGTCGTGAAAGGTTGTTCACAAGTTCCATCAACAAGCAGAAGTCATGCAGGAAGCCGGCCAAATCCGGTGACCAAGCTGACATTATGGGTTCGATCGGTGCTGCGGAACACCCAGGCCCTCGAGGCCGCCCCACCGTGCAGAGCTCGGCACACCACTTGATCCCGATCAACCGCGAATCACGCGTCGATGCCTAGCATCGCGACATCGGACGCGGCTAGCCGGACTTCGACGGACGACCGAACCGCTCCTCAATGTGAGGATCGCGGAGAGGGACAGGGCGGTACGCTCAACGAGGTTAGCCGCCCGCGCCTCTCGAGCGTCCAGGCGGATGCGCTCACGCAATGGGCCCCGGTCCGGAAAGGTACGCCATGTCTGAAGTCTTCGGTTTCGACGCCTTCTCACCGAAGGAAATCGCGGCGCGGGTCGACACCGTCGGCGCGGCCAAGGCCCACCTGCCGTTGCTTTCCACGCTCATGCTGAGCGTTCTCGCCGGAGCCTTCATCGGCTTGGGTGCACTCTATTTCCTGTTGATCAGATCCGACCCAACTCTGGGGTTTGCCGCCAAGCAGGCGCTCGGCGGCGTGGCCTTTTCCTTGGGGTTGGTTCTCGTGATCGTAGCGGGTGCCGAGTTGTTCACCGGAAACAATCTGCTGGCGATGGCCTGGGCCGACGGGAAGATTTCCACGCGCGATCTCTTGCGGAACTGGACGATTGTCTGCGCAGGTAACTTCATCGGCGCCGCGGGGCTGGCGCTGATCGTCTTTCTTTCGGGCCACCATGAATCTGGCGGCGGCGCGGTTGCGCAGGAGTATCTCCGGGTTGCCGCAGCCAAGGTGGCCCTGCCGTTCTGGACGGCCTTCTTCAGAGGAATTCTCTGCAACGTGCTGGTCTGCATGGCGGTTTGGATGGCGCTTGCAGGACGAAGCGTCGTCGATAAGGTCGTGGCGATCGTCTTTCCGATCTCCGCCTTCGTTGCTGCCGGCTTCGAACACAGCATCGCCAACATGTACATCATTCCTCTGGCCATGTTGCTACAGGCCTTCGATGGTGTGGCGGCCAGCACCATTCCCATCACGCCGGGAGGAATGTTGCGCAACCTCGTTCCGGTATTGCTTGGAAACATCGTCGGCGGCAGCGTGCTCGTGGGCCTGGTGTATCACGTCATCTATCGGCGGACGGCGGAACTGAGATAGGCCGTCCTGTTGCGCCGAACCGATTCAGCGCCGTTTGATGTACGTCAATCTTCTTCTGGCGACCGCACGTACGATGACCTCCAGCCATCGAGCGATGCAAGTCTGAGCACTGATCCCGGCAGCCGCTGATGGACGACAACCACTCTCGCAGGAGAACTGCAATGGCCGATGATGCCCCGCCCGTATCGCCGCTTCGCGATGGCTACCTCCTGTCGGTCCTTGCCTGGCAGAGCGCGCTCGTCGGCTTCCTGATGCAGGCTCAGCGCAATCAGTGCCAGGTACTGGCTACGTGGGAAAAGTCGCTTGGCGCCGTCAACCAGGACCTGTGGGATCAATGGGTGTGCCGTTTCGGCGGCGGTGTACCGCTCGACGGCTGACCCTTCGTGTGGTCAAACCACCATCGTGGCGGACCCTGAGCGGCGATTGACCACCGCAAGGACGCACCGCCGACGTTCGGGCCCGCGTCGCCGCGACGCAGGCACGCTGCCGGCACGAAGCCCTGCCTCCCTGGACCAGTCGGCGTTTTGGAGCCGCGAAGCCTCCGGTTTGCTGGCCGAATTGAGCAGCGGCATCGAAGGCCTGTCGTCAGCAGAGGCGGCCCAACGCCTGAAGACGGCTGGGATCAACGCCATCGACGAAGAGGCGGACAGAGGGGTCGTGCGGCTCGTCCTCGGGCAATTCAAGAGTCCGCTGGTGCTGATCCTCGTTTTCGGCGGCGTCGTGTCGGCGATCCTTCGCGACTGGCTCGACGCCACGATCATCCTCGCCGTGGTCCTGGGCAGCTGCGGCCTTGGTTTCCTGCAGGAATACCGCGCCTCGACGGCGGTCGCCCGGTTGCGCAACAGACTCGCCCTGACAGTGACCGCGCTGCGCGACGGGGTGCAGCACGCGGTACCGACACGCGAGCTGGTGCCGGGCGACATGGTCATGCTTTCAGCTGGAAACCTGGTTCCGGCCGACGGGATCGTGCTCGAGGCCCGCGACTTCCTGGTGACCGAAGCCAGCCTCACCGGCGAGTCATTTCCAGTGGAAAAGCAACCTGGGGTGCTGGCAGAGGGAACGCCCCTCGCTCATCGCACGAATTGCGTCTATCTGGGCACGTCGGTACGCAGCGGCACCGCCACGGTGCTGGTTGTCCACACCGGCGAGCACACTGCCTTCGGGGCCGTGGCGCAGCGGCTACGCGCCACGCCGCCCGAGACGGAGTTCGCGCGCGGCGTCCAGCAGTTCGGCGTGCTGCTCGTCCGGGTGATGGTGGTGATGGTGCTGTTCGTGCTCATCATCAACCAGTGGCTGGGACGTCCATGGATCGAGTCGATGCTTTTCGCCGTCGCACTGGCCGTCGGGCTGTCGCCAGAACTGCTGCCCGCCATCGTGAGCGTAACGCTGTCGACGGGCGCGCGCAGGATGGCACTTCGAGGCGTCATCGTGCGCCACCTCGAGGCCATCGAGAACCTCGGCAGCATGCATTTCTTGTGCACGGACAAGACCGGCACACTCACCGAAGGCGTGATGACGCTCGAGGCCGCTGTCGCTCCCGACGGCACAGCCTCGCCTGAAGTGCTGCGCCTGGCCTATCTCAACGCCGCGTTCGAGACGGGCATCGTCAACCCGCTGGATGCTGCCCTCGTGGCCGCCGGTGTCAAGGCGGAGCTGAGCGCGGCCGGCCTGCGCAAGGTCGACGAGATCCCCTACGATTTCCTGCGCAGACGCCTGACCATTGTGATCGCACCGGAGACCGAGGGTGCGCATCTGATCGTCACCAAGGGCGCCTTCGCCAACGTGCTCGCGACGTGCACGCGGATCGCGCGCGGGGGTGCTTCGGTGCCGCTGGACGACGAGGAGCGTGGGCGACTGGATGCATGGTTCCGCGAGCAGGGCACCCGCGGCTTCCGGGTGCTGGCACTGGCCACGCGCGAGATCGGGCCGCGCAGGAGCTACACGCATGACGATGAAGCCGACATGTCCTTCGCAGGCTTCCTGCTCTTCCTCGACCCACCGAAAGCTACGGCCAGCAGTACGCTGAAGACGCTCGCCGGGTACGGCATCGGTATCAAGATCGTCACCGGCGACAACCGCTACGTCGCCGCCCACGTGGCCGAGAGCGTCGGCCTCGACGCCCGGGCCATGCTCACCGGTGAGCAGATCGACGTTATGAAGGACGAGGCGCTGTGGCATCGCGCCGAGAAGACCGTGCTGTTCGTCGAAGTCGATCCTCAGCAGAAGGAACGCATCGTGCGCGCGCTGCAGCATCGCGGCCATGCTGTGGGCTATCTGGGCGACGGTATCAACGACGCGCCGGCGCTGCATGCCGCCGACGTGGGCATCTCGGTCGATGATGCCGCGGACGTGGCCCGCGAAAGCGCCGACGTGGTGCTCCTTCGACCTGACCTCGACGTGCTGTGCCAGGGCGTGCAGGAAGGTCGCCGTACCTTCGCGAACACGCTCAAGTACGTCAGCATCACCACGAGTGCCAACTTCGGCAACATGATCAGCATGGCCCTGGCCTCTCCGCTGCTGCCCTTCCTGCCGCTGTCCGCCAAGCAAATCCTGCTCAACAATTTCCTCTCGGACCTACCTTCCATCGCGATCTCGTCCGACCGGGTCGACGAGGACCGGCTCGTCAGCGCGCAGCATTGGGACGTCCACGAATTGCGGCGCTACATGCTGGTGTTCGGTCTGACAAGTTCCCTGTTCGATCTGCTGACCTTCTGGCTGCTGCTGAAGGTATTCCATGCCTCCGAATCGCTGTTCCAGACATCCTGGTTCATCGTCTCCCTACTTACAGAGCTCGCGGTCTTGCTCGTGCTACGCACTCACCGGCCGGCTTGGAACAGTCGGCCCGGCACGTTGTTGTGGACGACGACGATGCTCGTGGCCGTGATCGCTGTTGCACTGCCCTTCATTCCGCCGGTGGCCGCCCTCTTTGGCTTGGTCCCGCTCCCACCGGGGCTGCTGGGCGGCATGATTCTCGTCGTCCTCGGTTACGTGGCCGCGACCGAGTTCGTCAAGCACCGCTTCGATGCACCGTCGAGCCGGCGCAAGCGCGCGCGAGCGTCAAGACGACGATCTCAGCGCTGACACGAAGGTTCGCTGGCTGAGGGATTCTTGTCCTTGAGGATTCGCTGGGGCGGCCGCGCCGAGGCCCTTGACGCCCCCTCAGCAGTCCCCCGCGCGCTTCGACAATCCCGCCCCCACGGCCGCAGCCATCAGAAAAAGTGCTCCTGCTCGGCGTTCAGTTGACGGATGTCAAGGTCATTCAGCCATCCGGCAGCGACGATCCACGCCATTCCTCCCAACTTCTTGTGAGTCCCCATGAAACATTTGACTGATGCCGACCGCAACATGCTGGCCGATCAGCAGCAGGCCATGAAGCGCAGAGCTCTCGATGAAATCCGCGGCACTTCCGCCGATGTCAAGACCAGTCTTCAGCCTCAGGATCATGAGGTCCAAAGCCACGCCGACGAAGCCGAAGCCGAACGCCTCGGCGACGTTCGCTTCGCCGAGATCGAGATTGATCGGGCCAGGCTGCTCGACATCGAGCAGGCAGAGCAGCGCATGGCCGACGGGCGCTATGGAGTCTGCGCGGACTGCGGCGACGCCATCCCGCGCGAGCGCCTGCTGGCGCAACCCGCCGCTATCCGTTGCGCCGCATGCCAGACCGCGGCCGAGAACAAGCTCCGCCGCCCCTAGACAGAATGGCTTGAGCCGTCGAGCGGCACGTCGCCGCCGAAGCGACATACCCATCGATCCCACAAGTCCTGGTTGACGGCGCCCAGCGACGTCTGCCACGCGGACATCATCTGCAACTGACTGCGCTGCACCCGCATCAGGATCTCAATCAATGCGGCCTGCCAGTCGAGGGCTGATCGAAGATAGCCATCGGGAAGCGAAGAGAGGGGGGAATTTCATTGGGCATGCAGCTCTCCACGACCAGGGTTGATTCATTCCGTCGCAGTTCTCATGCACGTCGGTGCCGCGAACGCCGCACCGCATCCTCAATCTGTCTTCTCATGCCGTTGAAAGCATCGCGCACGGCGATGTACGGGTCCTCGTCGTGCACGCGACTGATGGTCAACTCGTGCCCCGGCAGGGTGAGGTTGATACGCACTGCGAACGGACGCCCCTGATGCTGGTGTTTGTGCGTCAGGTCGATACAGACCCTGCAGGATTCGATATCGGCACAGAACTCATCCAGCTTCAGCGCCTTCTCGCGCGCCACGGACTCGATGGCTGGCGACGGATTGAAGCCAAGAAACTGGATCTCTGGAGGTAGCTTCATCAGAAGAGGTGTTATCGGATTGCTGGATCTGGTAGTCAGGATCGCGCAGAGGCGTATCGGACACCTTGATGTAGCTCAATAGTCACGAACATCGCTCGAATGCGGCCGAGGGCACGGCAGCCGCGCAGACAGCGCAACCTGCCAATTCTTGCGCTGGCGCAAGCCCTTGGAGCCTCGCGCCACGCAAGATCGCTGAATCTGTCGCCTGGGTGATCGCCATGAACTCCATCAAGTCCCTTCTCGTTCACCTGGACGGCACGGTGCGCGCCGAGGCGCGGTTGCGCCTTACTCATCAGCTGGCGGGCGTCCATCAGGCAAAGGTGACCGCGCTGTTCGCAGTCGCCCCGCGCTACCTGCCCCTGCTGCCCTTGGCGGGAGGCGTCCCGCCGTCGCCCACGCCGTCGCCCACAAACATCGATCTGGCTCACCGTGTCCATGCCTTGGCCATGTTCGAAAGAGCGAGGGATGCCGCAGCGCCGGAGAGCGAATGGCTGGAGTTGAGCGGCGAGCCGGTGATCAGCACTTTCGCACGGCGGGCGCTGGCGTCGGACCTGTTGGTACTTGGGCAGCGCGATCCGGCCGATGCAACTGGTTTCGACGTGCCTGGTGATTTCGTCGAGAGTGTCATCATCGACAGTGGCAAGCCCGCGCTCGTCATTCCCTACGCTGGCGAGGCAACCGCCGCGCCGCAGGTCGTGCTGGTGGCCTGGAAGCCCACGCGAGAATCCGCCCGCGCGCTTACCGCCGCGCTACCCTTCCTGCGAGGAGCCAAGCAGGTTTACTTGGTCTGCGCCGAGGAAAACGCCGACTACATGGAATCGGCACCATTGGAGGTCCCGGAGTACCTCCGCCTGCACGGCATTGAGCACGTGCGCGAGCACCGGTGGCTCTCCGAACGCGATGCCGGCAATGAACTGCTGGCCCTGGCCGCTGACACCGGCGCCGAAATGATCGTGATGGGCTGCTATGGACACAGCCGCGCACGGGAGTTGGTGCTGGGCGGAGCGACCCGCACGGTACTGGAGTCGATGACCGCACCGGTACTGATGGCGCATTGAGCGCTCCGTCGTCGCGACAAGGCGCATCCCCCTCGTGCGCCTTCCGCTCCCTTCCCAGCATGCGTTGGCAGAACGCGCAGATCAGGCCTGTTGTCTGAGCACGGCATGCGCTCGCTGCGGCTCGGCATTGGCCGGAGACGTCGCCGACATCTGCATGCACGCGTTCGAAGAGCGTGATCCAGCGTTCCAAGCCGATCGGCGGCACCGCGGGGGGGCGGCTCGTGCAGCCGCCCGTTCACCGCTGCGCGCAAGGTGTGGGCATCGCCGCTGCACACATCGAATCGCCGCGTCATTCCTCTGCCAGTTCGTGGGCGCGAGGCAAGTCGAGTCCGCGAAAGACTTCTGCACCCCCTGGACCGAACTTTTCGCCGACGGCAGATTCACGAGCGCGTTCTTTCCTTTGTCATTCTTGATCGAGCGCAAATCGTGAAATGAAGCGACTCCTAGACTGGATGCGTCGACGACTCGGCATCTGCCCCGCCGATCGATGCAACGTTCTACCCAACCTGGAGATTCACATGAATGCTTTGACACGCCTCGAACGAATCGACAACCTGTTCCCGGAAATGCTGCGCCGCTGGGCCCGACCGCTCCAACTGTTGGATGACGTTGCCTTGCCGTCGGACATCCGGGTCGATATCAGCGAAAACGACAAGGAGTACCTGGTCAGTGCCGAGATTCCAGGCGCGAAGAAAACCGATATTCGCGTCTCCATCGAAGGCAACTACGTGTCCATCGCCGCCGAGATCAAGAAGGAGCAGGAGGACACGCACGGGCGCACGCTGGTGAAGGAGACCTATCACGGCAGCGTGTCGCGCGGCTTTACGCTGGGCAGCGATGTTGACGAGAAAACGGCCGTCGCCAAGTTCGAGGACGGCGTGCTGCGCCTGACATTGCCCAAGCGGGAGAGTAGCGCCAGCCGCAATCTGAAGATCGAGTAACTCCCAACCGCCGGGTCCTGCCCGGCAGCTTAAGGCGGCGTTCATCGACAGCGCCGAACATCCATCCGGATCTGCCCGCGGGCTCGCGGGCATCTCTAGGAGTGTGCATGTTCATGGCCCCGTCCCCCGTATATGACGCCGACCCGGCACCTGGCGCAGGCCTGGTGGCGGGTCGCTCGGAGTTTGCCATTCATCCGCCGGACGATCCCCGCCGCCGCGAGGTCGAGGCATTCGTGCGGCGCATCTATGCCCGGCGCTATGGTGCGCGCGTCTCGGATTTCGCGCCGGTTCTGGTGAGCCTGCGCGACCATGGCGGAAGCATCGTCGCCGCGGCAGGCTACCGGCACGCGGCGCAAGCGCCGCTCTTTCTCGAACGCTACCTCGATGCGCCGGTGGAGTCGCTGCTGGCCGCGCACGGCGATGCACAGCCCCAGCGCGAACGCATCGTCGAAGTCGGCCACCTTGCCGCGGCACGCGCGGGCGAAGGCCGGCGCCTCATCTTCCTGCTGGGCCCGCATCTGGCCGCACAGCGCTTCCAGTGGGTGGTGGGCACGCTCACCGAGGAACTTCGCCATCTGTTCGTTCGCATCGGCGTCACGCCGTTGGTGCTGGGAACGGCCGACCCGGCCGCGCTCGGCGAAGAGGCCGGGCACTGGGGCAGCTACTACGATCATCGCCCCTTGGTACTCGCGGGCCATCTTCAGCAGGCGCTGCGGCACCTGGTGCGCCGCTCAGGCGGCACGAAGGGCCGCGCATGATGGCGAATGACGGTGCCTTGGACGATGGACAGCGCACGTGGAGCAGCGCCGAGCTCGGCCAGGAGGTGGACTGGCTGGTCGACCACCTCAGAGCGCAGCGCACACGCGTTCTCGCCACCTTGATGGACAACTCGCCCGCCTGGGTGGTGGCCGATCTCGCCGCCGCGCAGACGGGTGTGGTGCACGTGCCGCTGCCGCTCTTCTTCACCGGGGAGCAGATCGCCCATGTCCTGCGCGCCGCGGGCGTCGACACCGTGCTCGCGCTCCCGGCGCTGGCCGCCCGATGGCCTCAGGCGCCCTCGGCGCCGTGCGAGGTGGCAAGTCAGGCGCTCGCCTGTGTGCGCCTGCCCTGCGAGCCCGTCCCGATGCCGCCGCATACGGCGAAGATCACGTTCACCTCCGGCACCACGGGCGCGCCGAAAGGCGTGTGCCTCGCCGCGGATGGCATGCGGCGGGTATCCGACGCACTGGTGGAAGCGATGGCGCCGCTGGACATCCGGCGCCACCTGTGCGCGCTGCCGTTCGCCGTACTGCTCGAGAACATCGCCGGTGTCATGGCGCCGCTGTCGCGCGGCGCCACCTGCATCGTCCTGCCGCTGCAGGAGCTGGGATTGACCGGGTCGTCCAGCTTCGATGCCGCTCGCTTTCAGGCTGCCGTTGTACGGCACCAGCCGCACAGCATCATCCTGCTGCCGCAAATGCTGCGCGCCTGGGCCGCTCATCTCATGACAAGCGGGCAGCGCGCGCCCGCCTCACTCCGGATGGTGGCCGTGGGCGGCGCGGCCGTCGGCGCCAAGCTGCTCCACGGCGCACGCGCGCTGGGGATTCCGGCCTACGAAGGCTACGGCCTGTCCGAGGGCGCCTCGGTCCAGACACTCAACCTTCCCGGTGCCGACCGCATCGGCACCGCCGGACGCGCCCTGCCGCATGCCCGCTTGCGCGTGGCGGCCGACGGCGAGATCGAGATTGCGGGCAGCCTGTTCGCAGGCTATCTCGGGAGCACCGAACCGACGCCACCGTGGTGGCCCACCGGCGACCTCGGCACGATCGACGCCGATGGCTTCGTCTACGTCCAGGGGCGAAAGAAGCTGGTGCTCATCACCGCATTCGGCCGCAACGTTTCGCCGGAATGGGTAGAAACTGCCCTGCGTGATGAGAACGCCATCGGCCAGGCCGTGGTGTTCGGCGACGCGCAAGCGGCGCTGAGCGCCGTGCTGTGGCCGGTGCAGCCGAGCGTGCCCGACGCGGCGCTACAGGCTGCGGTGGAAACCGCCAACGCAGCGCTGCCCGACTACGCGCGCGTGCAGCGCTGGACACGCGCCCGCGCAGCCTTCAGTCCGGAATCCGGGATGGCCACCCCCAACGGGCGCCCGCAGCGCGCGGCGATCCTGCAAGAACACGCCGATGCCTTGGGCATCGCCCCCTCTGACCACCCCACCTCCCAGGATTGCTCATGAGCTTCCATGCCCGATTGCTCGAACAAACCGCCGACGCCCGCATGGGGCTGCTCGGCACACCCATCATCCAGGGTTGCCTGCGCGGCGAGGTGTCGCGGCCCAGCTACCTGGCCTTCCTGCGCGAGGCCTACCACCATGTGCGCCACACCGTGCCGTTGCTGCGAGCCTGCAAGGCCGCGCTGCCCGCGCGCAACGACTGGCTGCGCGAGCCACTGGACGAGTACATCGATGAGGAGCAGGGTCATGACCAGTGGATCCTCGACGACATCCGCGCTGCCGGCGGCGATGCCGAGGCCGTGCGCGAAGGCCTCCCGGGCCACGCCACCGAGGTCATGGTGGCCTATGCGTACGACACCATCGCGCGCCGAAATCCACTGGGCTTCTTCGGCATGGTGCACGTACTCGAAGGCACCAGCGTGTCGCTGGCGCTGCTCGCAGCCGAGCAGATTCAGCAGCCGCTGCAGCTGCCGGATGCGGCCTTCAGCTACCTGCGTTCGCATGGCACGCTCGACCAGGAGCACACCGCACACTTCGCGCTGCTGATGGACCGGATCGAGGATCCACAGGATCAGGCCGACATCGTGCATGCCGCACGTGCTTTCTACCGCCTGTACGGCGATGTGTTCCGCAGCTTGCCCCTGCCGCAGGTCCGGCCGGGCCTGGCGGCGGCCGGTTCCATCGGGGCCACGGCATGAAGGCTACCGAGGCCCGCATCATGCTCACCGGCGCCACCGGCGGCATCGGAACGGCGGCGGCCGTGACCTTCTTGAAGGCCGGCGCATCGGTGATGCTCGTCGGCCGATCGCCGGCGCGGCTGTCGACCCAGGCACGCGCGCTCTCGCGCGACTGCGACGTCCGGACGCCGCGCGTGGCGTGGCACGCCGCCGACCTGAACAAGGTGTCCGGCCTCGCGGAACTGAGCGAGGCCGGTTCCACCTGGGGATGCAACGTGCTCGTGCACGGCGCGGGGGTCCCGAGCTTTGGTCGGCTGGAATCGCTGAGCCCGGACGACATCGTCCAGGTGCTGCACACCAACCTGCTCGCCCCGATGCTGCTGACCCGGGCGCTGTTGCCTCACCTGAGCGACCTGCCGCGCGCCCAGGTGATCTGCGTGGGTTCGGTACTGGGACGCATCGGCCTGCCGGGCTACAGCGTCTACAGCGCCAGCAAGTTCGGCTTGCGCGGTTTTGCCGAGGCGCTGCGCCGCGAGCTGGGCGGCACCAGCGTGCGCGTGCAATACCTCGGCCCGCGCAGCACACGCACCGCCTTCAACTCGGCCGACGCGGAGGCCTACAACCGCGCCACTGGCACCGCGATGGACAGCCCCGAAGTGGTGGCGCACGCCATGCTGCAGCTGATGGAGAGCGAGGCTGCCGAGCGTTTCCTCGGCTTTCCGGAAACGCTGGCCGTGCGCCTAAACGGGCTCGCGCCCATCCCGATGGACGCCGCCTTCGTCAAGCACCGCAACAGCCTGCCCGCCGCCTCGCATGCGGGCCCCAAGGCCGACTCGCCTCCGCTCAATACTGTTCTATGAGGACCACCGAATGACCCGTACGCCCAAGACCGCCGCCGCGGCGCTGTCCCGCCGCGGCATGACCGCCATGCTGGCTGCTGCCGTCTTCGCCCAGCTGCTGCCGCTGGCAGCCGGCGCCGCCGGCGTCGAAGAATCCGTCGCCACGTTGCAGCGCGAGTGGGAAGTCATTCGCTACCAGACGCCGCCCACCGAGCGCGAGAAGCGCTTCGAGGCGCTGGCCGCCCAGGCGCGCAAGGTGAGCGAAGCCAATCCGGGCCGCAGCGAGCCGCTGGTCTGGGAGGGCATCATCGTCAGCTCCTGGGCCGGCGAGCGCGGCGGTCTTGGCGCGCTCGGCCTGGTCAAGCAGGCCAAGGCGCTGTACGAAGAGGCCATCCGCATCGATGGCGACGTGCTGGACGGCTCGGCCTACAACAGCCTCGGCGTCCTCTACTACAAGGTACCCGGCTGGCCGATGGGCTTCGGCGACAAGGCCAAGGCCAAGGAGTTGCTGCAGAAGGCCCTGGCCCTCAATCCCAAGGGCATCGACCCCAACTATTTCTATGGCGAGTACCTGCTCGAAATCAAGCAACCCGACCAGGCCGTGACATATCTCGAGCGCGCGATAGAGGCACCTGCCCGCCCCGGGCGCCAGGTGGCCGATGCGGGGCGGCGCGAAGAGGCGCGCGCATTGCTCGAAAAAGCGAAGAACAAGTAGACACTCAACGGTGCGCCGCGTCGAAGCGCAGCACGACGCGCACGCCCTTGCCGTTCGCGCCCGCACCGAACATCACTTCCAGTCCGTGCAGCTCGGCGATGCGCCGCGCGATCGAAACACCCAGGCCGCTGCCGCCTTCCTGCTGTCCGGCGGGCCGGTAGAAACGCTCCCCCAGTCGAAGCAGTTGTTCGGGTCACAAAGATTCCCCCTCGTTCTCCATCTCGAGTTGCTCCTCTGCGACGCGCAGCGTCACGGCCGTACCTCGCGGCGCGTAGCGCACGGCGTTGTCCAGCAGATTGCGCAGCAGCACGGTCAGCAGGTGTTCGTCACCCAGCAACGGCATCGGATGTCGGCCCCGCGGGGGCCATTCGCAGGCCAGATCGATCCGGCGGCGTTCGGCCAGGACCAGGCAATCGTTCACCGCGTGCTCGACGATGGTCGGCCATTGCACTTCCGTCGTCAGCGATGCCGCGTGGGTCGCCTCCAGGCGCGACAGGGCCAGCATCTGGCTGACGAGGCGGCTCATGCGTTCCATCCCTGCGGTGAACTTGGCTTCGGCCTGCGCGCGCTCGGGCCCGCTCGCCGCACGGCGCACCACGTCCCATTGAACGCGCAGCACGGCCAGGGGCGTGCGAAGCTCGTGCGCAGCATCGGCCGTGAAGCGGCGCTCGCGCGCCAGCATCGCCTCGATGCGCGCGAACAGGCCGTTCATCGCGTCCACCAATGGCTTGAGTTCGGCCGGCGCCTGGCCCTTGGGCACGGGTTGGAGATCGTCCGCGCGGCGACCCCGCAGTTCCGCCGTGAGCTGGTGCACTGGCGCCAGCGCCCGTCGGACGGCCCAGGCCATGATCACCAGCAGCAGCGGCAGCACCAGCAGCCAGGGCACCACCTGGCTCGCCGTCAGGCTGAAAACGAGTTCGTCACGCTCATAGGCTTTTTGCCCCGCTGCGACCATCCCTTCCCCGGCGAGCGACCGGAGGTAGTAGACACGCCAGAGATTCCCATTGATGCGCTCGTCCACGAAACCGGCGCCGTCGACCCGCGGAAACTGAGCACCCTCCCCGTCGGCCAGCATCAGGCGCCCGTCGGCGTCCCACACCGCGATCGCAAGGTCGCGCACGTCGGCTTCGCCCGATCCCACGCTCCCCGGCGCCGGCGCAGGCGGCAGCACAGCGGCCGTCCCTGGCAGCCTTGCGTGGACCTGCCGGGCCAAACGGATCAACTCGGTATCGAAAAGTTCGTTGACTTCGTGTCGCGCGCGGTCGATGGACACGAACAACGCGACGGCCCATACCAGTGGGGCACACACCACCAGGTACGTCAGCAAGCGGCGCTGAAGGCTCATGGGGCGGCCTCCCCGGAGCCAAGCGCGTAACCGACTCCGCGCACCGTGCGCACGATGCCGGGATCGATCTTGCGCCGCAGGCGATGAATGTGGACCTCCAGCGTGTTGCTTTCGGGTTCCCCGCCGCTCCAGTCGTAGAGCTTTTGCTGCAGATAGGCCTTGGACAGGACGCGCTGAGAATCCGTCAGCAGCGCCTCCAGCAGGGTCAGCTCGCGACCGGTAAGATCGACCGGCACTCCCTTCCAACGCACCAGCTTGGCCGCCGGATCGTATTCCAGCGCGCCGTGCTGCCACACCGATTGGGCATGACCGGAGGCGCGGCGCACCAGCGCACGCAAGCGCGCGGCAAGTTCGTCGATGGTGATCGGCTTGACCAGGTAGTCGTCCGCCCCCCCGTCCAGTCCGGCGATGCGCTGGTCGACGGCGTCGCGCGCGGTCAGGATGAGCACCGGAAGCTTCAGGCCGCGGCCGCGCCAGCGGCCCAGCCAATGCATGCCGTCGCCGCCGGGCAGGCCGAGATCCAACACCACCGCATCGAAGGGCGCATCGGCCAGCGCCGCGTCAGCCTGGGCGCCGCTGCCGAACCAATCGACCACCTGGCCCAGTTGACGCAGTCCGGACGCCAGGGCGTCGCCGAGCAGGATGTCGTCTTCGACGATGAGAATGCGCATGGGTGGCCTGGCGTCGTGCGATCGAGGGCGTGCGATGGATCATTATGCAAACGAGTCCGCCCGGCCCAGCCCCTGTTGATGGTCCGTGGCCACCCGACTAACATCACCCGGGTGACCACCTCCATCCATCTCGCAGTTCTCGACGACGAAGCAGACATCACCATGCTGCTCGCCAACTACCTTGCAGGCCACGGCTTTCGCGTCAGCCAGCTGCATTCCGGTACAGCGCTCATGGACCTGATGGCACGCGACGCGCCCATGCTCGTGCTGCTCGACCTGGGCCTGCCCGGCGAGGACGGCTTCGCCATCGCGCGCCAGTTGCGAGAGCACTGGCGCTGCGGGCTGGTGATCGTCACCGGCCGCGGCGATGCGGTCGACAAGGTGGTCGGCCTCGAGGTCGGGGCCGACGACTACGTCACCAAGCCTTTCGATCTGCGCGAATTGCTGGCGCGCATCAAAGCGGTGCTGCGCCGCCTTACACCTGGTGAACAAGGCCAGGGAAAAGCGAACGCCGAAGCCGCGACGACGCTGCTGCGCTTCGCGCAGTGGGAGCTCGACACCGCGGCACGGCGCCTGCTGGATCCCGACCGAATTGAGGTGCCCCTGACCACGGGCGAATTCGACCTGCTGAACACGCTGGCGACGCACCCGGGCCGCGTGCTGTCGCGGGACTTCCTTCTCGAACACACCCGCGGCCGCGACGGCGGCCCCTTCGACCGCACCATCGACGTCCAGATCGGGCGGCTGCGCAAAAAGCTGGAAGCCGACCCGAACAATCCACAGATCATCAAGTCGGTGCGTGGCGCCGGCTACATTCTGGTCCCCAAGGTCGAGGCGGGTTGATGAAGCAGAAATCCCTCGTTCCCGGATTCGACGACGGGGCGGTATTCCGCTCGCTCTTCGCTGCCTATCCCGACGCGCTTCTGCTGGTCGATCTTCAGGGCGTGATCGGACTCGCCAATCCGGCGGCGCTCGATCTGCTGGGCTATTCGGCAGACGAACTCGTCGGACTTTCGGTCGACGAACTGGTGCCCGACGCGATCCGGCCGCGCCATGCGGCCTATCGCAACGCCTATGCCGACCACCCGCGCACGCGCCCGATGGGCATGCAGATGGACCTGGTCGCCAAACGGCGCGACGGCAGCACGGTGATGGTCGAGATCGCGCTGAGTCCGTTGCAGGACCACGGCCTGCCGTATGTCGTGGCTGCGATTCGCGGCGTGAGCGCTTATCCGCGCGTCAAGCAGGCCTTGCAAAGAGCCCGGTATGCCGAGCATCTCGCCCAGTTCGGCCGCTTTGCGGTCGATGCGCGGGAGCCGCAAGAAATGCTGGAACTCGTGCCCGCGATCGCGGCCGAAGCACTCCAGGTCGAGACGGCCGAGATCCTCCTGCTGGAGCCGAACGGCCTCGAGTTCCGCGTCGCGGCCATCAGCGGCGCATTGCAGGATCTCGCCGTCGGGGATCGAGTTCCCAATTCGCCCACCTCGCCTGCCGGCAGCGTCATCGCCGTCGGCAAGGCGGTTCTGGTGGCGGACCATGCGCTGGACACCCGCTTCGAGCTGGCGTCGCGTGCCATGGAACGCGGCCTGCCAAGCGAGCTTGCCGTGCCGCTTCTGGATCGCGGCCGGACCATTGGTGTCCTGGCCGTGCACTCGAGCACGCGCAGCCGCTTCGGCGACGACGAGCTTCGATTTCTCGATTCGCTATCGAGCCTGCTGGGGACCGTCCTGCAGCGCGCGCAGAGCGAGGAGGCGCTCAACCATGCCCAGCGGCTGGAGACCGTCGGTCAGCTGACCGGCGGCGTCGCGCACGACTTCAACAACCTGCTGACCATCATCTCGGGCAACCTGCAGGTGCTCGAGGACGCTCCTGCGTGCGCCGGCGATCCGTTCATCCAGCAACTCGTCGGCGCCGCCGCGCGTGCCACACGCCGAGGCGCCGAGCTGACGGGCAAGCTGCTCGCGTTTTCGCGGCGCCAGGTGCTTCAACCCACGGTCGTCGACGCCGCTGCGCTGCTGCACTCCCTGACCGACATGCTGCGCCGCACGCTCGATCAGCGCATCGTCATCACGCTCGATGCCGAAGAGGCACTGTGCCTGGCGGACCCGGGGCAGCTCGAATCCGCGCTGTTGAACGTCGCCATCAACGCGCGCGACGCCATGCCGCAGGGCGGCACACTGGCCTTTGTCTGCCGCGCCGCTCCCTCGCTGCCGGCCAGTCTCGATGCCGAGCGCGGGCCGGCCAACGAGGCCGGCTACGTGGCAATCTCCATCTCGGACACGGGCTCGGGCATGCCCGAGGCCGTCAAGGAGCGCGCCTTCGAACCCTTCTTCACCACGAAGGAAAGCGGCCGCGGTACCGGCCTTGGCCTTTCGACCGTCTACGGCTTCGCCAAGCAATCACGCGGCGCCGTCGGTCTCAGCAGCGCGCCCGGCGCCGGCACCACGGTGACGCTCTATCTCCCGCGCGTGGACGAGGATGGCTCTGCCGACGAGGATTTCGACGCTACGGCGTCGGGCAGCGTGCCCGCGAACCTGCGTGTCCTGCTGGTCGAGGACGATCCCGAGGTCCTGAGCGTGGTGGAGAAGTTCCTTGCTTCGATGGCCTGCGAGGTCGTCGCCTGCGCGAACGCCGAAGAAGCATTGCGCTTGCTCGCATCGGAACCCGGCATCGGGCTGCTGCTCACCGACATCCTGCTCGGCACCGGCATGCGCGGCACCGAGCTGGCCGATGCGGTGCGCACGCAGTTTCCCGGCCTGCCGGTGCTGCTGATGTCGGGCTATTCCAGCAAACTGCTCGATGAGCCCCAGGGCTGGGAGCTGCTGCGCAAACCCTACACGCGCACCGAGCTCGAGCATGCCATCGTGAGGGTCCTCAACGCAGCTCAGTGAAGGGCGGCGGCGCTCATCGGTGTGGCGAGGCCCTGCATGAAGCTCGTGAGCGCCTCCACCTGCGGGATGTGGATGTCGCGCCGACCCTTCTCGGTGAAACGGATCACGTCGCCACGCGCCAGTCGGGAGAGCGCACGGCTCACGCTCTCCAGCGTCATGCCGAGGTAATTGCCGATCTCGGCGCGCGTCATGCGCAGCGTGAATTGGTCGGTACGCAGGCCGCGCTGCGAGAGCGCGTCGGCCCAGTAGCGCAGGAAACCGGCCACGCGGGCGTCGGCGGGCAGCGTGCACAAGGACAGCATCGAATCGTGATCGCGCGTGAGCTCGCGGCTCATGGCCTCATGCAGCGCAGTCAGCAGCGCAGGGGTGCGGACCGCCGCCTGGAGCAAGGCGTCATAGCGGATGGCCCAGACCTCGCCGGTGTCCATCGCGACCGCGTCGCAGCCATACCGTGACATGGCGATCCCGTCGAGGCCCAGCCAGTCGCCCTTGAAATGAAGACCGACCACCTGCTCGCGCCCTTCGCTCGACAGGTTGACCATCTTGAAGAAGCCTGAATTCACGATGTAAAGGCACCCGAACTGCTGGCCCGCCTGATAGATCGTGTCCCCCGTGCGCACGATGCGCCGCTGGATCGGCAGGCTGTCCTGCAGCAGTTGCAGCATGTCCGCAATGCGTTGGACGGTGGACCGGGTGCACCTGGGAACGCTCGTCGTTTTCACTTTCTTGCTCCTTGCGAATCGATGGTTGAAGCTTAGAAAGCCAGTGCAACAGCGACGCCAACGTGACGGCTGTCTCGGTAACAGTGGGTGAATGCTTTGTGTCTCGTTGGTAGCGACGCCCACAGAACGCCTGATCGTTGACGGCGATCAAGGTCGAGATGGCGACAGGCTATACCTTCGCTGTGTGCAATCTCGCCTCTCAATCCCTTCGCACTGCTTGTCGCCTCGCGAGCCACTGCGCGCCGGCCATATCCTCGCGGTCTTCGCCGCCGCCCGGCGACTGAGGACCGCGGCGAAAGCGGGTACGGTCGGCAAGCCCCTGCGCGGCAAGAACATCGCCCTGCTGATCGGCACGTCGTCCGAGGGAGAAAGGTCGGCGCTCCATGGCGCGGCGTTGGAGCTTGGGGCGCACGTCGCCGAGGTGAGGTTCGCCGAGCCTGCAGAATCAGCGCATTCCAACGGCGACATTCGCACGCTGGCACGGATGCTGGGCCGCATGTACGACGCGATTGACTGCGGAACGATGCCTTCGGCAGCCGCCCGTCAGTTGGAAAGGGAAGCCGGGGTGCCCGTCTACCAGGGGCTGGGGATGGACGACCACCCAGCCCGGGCGCTGGCGGATCTCATGGCGCTGTGCGAGCATCGGCCACCGACAACGACCCGCGCGTCGATCCTCTTCCTCGGCGATCCGCTGACCATGCGGGGCAGCGCTTTCCTGTCCGCCGCCCGTGAGATAGGTTTCGAGGTGGAGATGGGAGGCCAATGCCAGGCGGCTTCGAACGATGCGACTTGTGTGGTCGATGCGACGAACGCCGGGCACTGGTCGCTGCTTTCGACGAACGGCCCGCTGGACGAAGCTTGGCGTTGCGAGAATCACCGCTTCGTGATGCAGACGGTACTGCTTGATACCGTCGCGCACGGTTGACCGATCGCCCGGGCGTCACGGCGGCGACACGCTGAACCGCCCCACTGCGCAACGCATGGCCGGCTTTGCCGCTATCGCAATGAGCGCACACCTCCACAGTGCCCTGCCCCTTCGGGAAAGGCGCCCAAACACCTAGGCTGCACACCGAATGCGAGCTCGGCTCAGCGCGGCCGTGGCAACGCCCTGCAGCTGGGTCCGAACGGTGGCAGGAGGTGATTGGTCGACGGCAGCCTGTCCGCGCCGCCGCTGCTCGCGCTCATGGCAGCGCTTCGATCTGAACGACAGGCAGCTGCGAACGCAGAAAGCGCAAAGCGTACTGGAGCGCCCCAGGGCTGCCGGCATGCAACGTGAAGAGCGGCTGTCCCAGCTCGACGTGGTCGCGTGCACGAACATGCATTCTTGCCCCGGCCGCCGGATCGCGCGGAGCGCCAGCCAATTTGGCCGCGCGCGAGATGAGCCGTGTGTCGATCGCAGACACTGTGCCGCACGCATGCGCAATCACATCCTCGGTGTGCGCCGCCCTGGGCGGCACGCGCAAGCCGCCCTGCGCTTCGCAGATCGCGAGGAACTTGGCCAGCGCGCGTCCATCCTCCAGCACCTCGCGCGCCAGCGCCTGCCCGCTACCGAGGGCAGTTTTTCCGGCCATTTCCAGCAGCAAGCCAGCAAGCAGCAATGCACGCTCGCGCAGGTCCTCCGGCGCATCGGCGCTGCGTTTCAGCACAGCCATCACGTCCATGGCCTCCAGCGCGGGCCCGATGCCGCGACCCACAGGCTGCGTGCCGTCAGTGAACACCGTGCGCACCTGCAGCCCCAATGCGGCGCCTACCGTTACCAGGCTGTGCGACAGAAGTTCCGCTGCGGCTGTGCTGCGTACCTTGGTTAACGGGCCGACCGGCAGATCGATCAGCACGCGCTGCGAGCCCGTCGCCGCCTTCTTGGAGAGGATGGAGGCCACCAGCAAGCCTTCGCTCTCCAGACTCAGCGGTCGCTCCACGCGAATCAGCATGTCGTCGGCGGGACTGATGCGGGTGGCGCCGCCCCATGCGATGCACCCCCCTTCCCTTGCGACGACGCGGCGCAGCGCCACCAGGTCCAGCTCGACGGGCGCCAGTGTCTCCATCGCATCGGCAGTTCCGGCCGCGGAGGTGATGGCGCGCGAGGAGGTCTTGGGCATCAGCACGCCGCACGCAGCGACGATCGGCACCACCAGCAGCGTCGTGCGGTTGCCTGGGAGGCCGCCGATGCAGTGCTTGTCCATCACTGGCGAGGTTCCCCAGTCGATGCGTTCGCCGACGTCGACCATGGCCCGCGTCAACGCGACCGTCTCGTCGAGATCGAGCCCGCCGCCAGCGCAGACCGTCACCAGGCACGCGAGGTGAATGTCGGAAAGCCGGCCACGGCTCACGTCCTCCATGAGCTCGCGCAAGGCGGAATAGCCAAGCCTGCTGCCGTGTACCTTGGCGCGAAGGTGCGCAAGCGAGGCGAGCACCGGCGGATGGCGCACCTCCACTTCATCGCCTGCTGCCGCTCCCAGCAAGGTCCAGGCGACCTCAGATAGCGCAATCTCGTCGCTGCCAAGCCAGTCGCTGCTCACGTGGTTCAGGATTGCGAGCAGATGGCGTCCGTTGGCGATCACCTCGACCTGCGCCTGCGCTTCGAAGCCTTCCGCCCGGCAGACAGGGCAGTCGCCGCGCATGTACACCACGGGTTGCTGATAGGTGTCGATGCCGGCCCGGCGTGCTCGCAGGTGTTCGAAGGACATGCGTGGATCGTTCTTCAGAGCTTGCGGGATTCGAGGTACTCCGGCACTGTGACCGGCCAGCCGTGACGCTCCTCGATGGCCAGCCGCAGCGCATCGGCGGCCACCGGCTCGCCGTGGGTCACGAAAACCCGCTTCGGCGCACGCAGCGCGCCGAGCCAGGCCAGCAGCTGTTCGCGGTCCGCATGGGCCGACAAGGTGTCCAGATTCGCCACTTCGGCACGCACCGGCACATAGACGCCGTGGATCTTGACCGATTCCGCACCACCCACCAAGGCGGCACCGCGCGTTGCGGCAGCCTGGAAGCCGGCGAACAGGATCGTGTTGCGTGCATCCGGCGCATAGGCCTTCAGGTGATGTAGCACACGGCCGCCGGTCGCCATGCCGCTGGCGGACACGATGATCGATGGAAACGTCAATGTGTTAAGCCGCTTCGACTCCTCCACCGTGTTGACGATGGTGGCCTCCTTGCTCATGGCTGCGCACTGCTCGGCGCTCAGTCGGTGCTCGTCGAGGTGATGCCGAAAGATGCGCGTGGCATCGGCCGCCATGGGGCTGTTCAGATACACCGGCATGTCGGGAATGCGGTGCGCCTTCTTGAGCAGGTGGATGCAGTGCAGGATGGTCTGCGCGCGCCCGACGGCGAAGGAAGGGATGACGACAACGCCGCCGCGCGCCGCGGTGCGGTTGACCACGTCGGCCAGCGCCATGAGCGTGTCGACATCGCGATGCCGGCGATCGCCATAGGTGGACTCCACGACGACATAGTCCGCCGGCTCGGGAGATTCGGGTGGGCGCATCACCAGGTCGTCGCTGCGGCCAAGGTCGCCGGAAAACAGGATGCTGCCGCCGGTCCAGGTGAGGTGCACGCTGGCCGCGCCGAGAATGTGTCCCGCGCGCTTCAGACGCCACGACCAGCCTGGCCATGGCGAGTGTTCCTTGTCGAAGGAGATCGCCTCGAAGCGCTTCAACGCAGCGCGGGCATCCTCCTCGGTATAGAGTGGTAACGCCGGCTTGTGCTTGGAATGCCCATGCCGGTTCGCGAAGTCGGCTTCCTCCTCCTGCAGCCGGCCCGAATCGGGCAGAAGCAGTTCGCAGAGGTCGCGCGTTGCCCCGGTGCAGTAGACAGGGCCCTTGAAGCCGAGCTTGACAAGCCGCGGCACGAAGCCGCTATGGTCCATGTGCGCATGCGTGAGCAGCACCGCGTCGATCTCGGAGGCCTTGACCGGCAAGGCCTCCCAGTTGCGCAGACGCAGTTGCTTCAGGCCCTGAAACAGGCCGCAGTCCACCAAGAGCCGGCGGCCCTCGTGTTCCAGCAGGTATTTCGATCCGGTGACGGTGCCCGTGCCACCGAGGAATTCGATGCGCATTGTTTCTCCTTGTTGAGTCGGAGCTTGGCAGCAGACGCACGCTTCGGCTTGATGTTCGTCAAGGTAGGAGCATGCTCGGCTGCGCATGATCGGCTTTTCGCCGGAGGCCCCCTTGACCATTCGCCATCTCGACCGCTTGCTGTCTCCGAACTCGGTCGCCGTGGTCGGCGCTTCGAACCGCCAAGGCAGTGTCGGCGCCACCGTCTGGCGCAATCTGCGCGCCGGCCATTTCGCGGGTCCGATCTATGCCGTCAATCCCAAGCACGCTGTGCTGGATGGCGCGCCCGTGTTCGCGAAGGCTGCCCATCTGCCCGGCGCACCGGATCTCGCCCTCCTGTGTACGCCGGCGCACACGGTGGCGCAACTGATCGCCGAACTCGGCGCGCTGGGCACCCGCGCGGCCATCATCGTGACCGCCGGTCTGAGTGCAGCGCAGAAGCAGGCAGCGCTCGATGCGGCAAAGCCCTATCTGATGCGCCTGCTGGGTCCCAATTGCATAGGCCTCCTGAGCCCGCACATCGGGCTGAATGCCAGCTTCGCCCATACCGACGCGCTGCCGGGGGAGCTGGCCTTCGTGTCGCAGTCCGGCGCGCTGGTCACCGCGGTACTTGACTGGGCCAAGAGCCGCGGCATCGGCCTGTCGCACCTCGTGTCCCTCGGCGACCACTGCGACGTCGATTTCGGCGATCTGCTCGACCATCTGGCGAGCGACGCGCGCACGCGATCCATCCTGCTCTACGTCGAATCGGTGGAGTCGCCGCGCAAGTTCATGTCCGCCGCGCGGGCGGCGGCGCGCAACAAGCCGGTGATCGTCGTGAAGGCCGGGCGCGCCGGTAACGGCGTGCGCGCCGCCGCCTCGCACACCGGTGCGCTGGCAGGTTCGGACGCCGTCTACGACGCCGCCATCCGCCGAGCCGGCATGTTGCGTGTCGACACGCTGCAGGACCTGTTCATCGCGGCGGAGACCCTGGCGCGTTTTCGCGGCAACCGCAGTGAATCGCTGACCATCATGACCAACGGCGGCGGCGCCGGCGTGATGGCAGCCGACGCGGCCGCGCGGGCCGGCATCACGCTCGCCGAGCCGAACGAGGCGCTGCTGGAACGCTTGAATGCGGTGCTGCCAGCCAACTGGTCGCACGCCAACCCGATCGACATCATCGGCGATGCACCGATCGAGCGCTACACCGACACGCTGTCGGCCCTGCTGGCCGACGAGGCGGCCGGCGCGGTGCTGTTCGTCCACGCGCCGACCGCGATCGTTCGCAGCGACGACATCGCGCGCGCCTGTCTGCCCTTGCTGCGTACAACCGGGCCGCGCGTCATGAGCGCCTGGCTCGGCGACGCCGCCGTCGCCCAGGCGCGTCAACTGTTCGAACAGGCCGGCATACCCGACTACCCGACGCCGGAGGAAGCCGTTCGCGCCTTCGCGATGCTGCAAACCTACAGATGCAACCAGGACACCCTGATCGAGGCACCGAGCGCCAGCGAGAACCCGGTGCCCGATGTCGCCTCGGCACACCGCCAGCTGGACGCCGTGCTCGCCGAAGGTCGCGAATGGCTTGGTGAGCAGGAGGCCAAGGCCGTGCTTAAGGCCTATGGCGTGCCGGTGGTGCCCACGCTCGCGGTTCCCGCCTCGGCCGAGGCCATTTTTTTAGCGGCGCGAGAAGTCGGCTACCCGGTGGCGCTCAAGATCGTCTCGCGCGACATCACGCACAAATCCGACGTCGGTGGCGTCCGGCTCGACCTGCGCGACCAGGCATCGCTGGACCATGCGGTCAGCGAGATGCTGCAGGCCGTGCGGATCGCCCGGCCCGATGCGCGCATCGACGGGTTCACTGTGCAGCCGATGGTGCGTCGGCCTCATGCCCAGGAAGTCATTGTCGGGGCCAGCATCGACAGCGTGTTCGGCCCTGTGATCCTCTGTGGCCAGGGCGGCACCGCGGTGGAGGTCACCGCCGACAGCGCCGTCGCCCTGCCCCCTCTCAACCGCAGCCTGGCGCGCGAGTTGGTCTCGCGCACGCGCGTGTCGCGCCTGCTGGCCGGCTACCGCGACCATCCGCCGGCTCAGCTGGACGCGCTCTACGACGTGCTGATCGCCGTGTCGCAGATGCTCGCGGACCTGCCGCAGTTGGCGGAACTCGACATCAATCCGCTGTATGTCGACGAATCGGGCGCCATCGCTCTCGATGCCCGCATTCGCGTCGCCGCGCGGCCGGTCGCCGGGGCGGAGCGCTTTGCGATCCTTCCGTATCCTTCGCAATGGGTCCGCACCCTGACCTGGAACGGCCGCGAGATCACGCTGCGGCCGATCCGCCCCGAGGACGAGGCGCAGCACCGGCGCTTTCTGGAGCAACTCGACCCGGAAGACATCCGCATGCGAATCTTCCAGACAAGGCGTGAGCTGCCGCGCAGCGAGCTCGCCCGCCTCACCCAGATCGACTACGACCGTGAGATGGCCTTCATTGCCGAAGGCTCCGACGCGCAGGGCGCACCCGAGACGCTGGGCGTGGCCCGTACCGTGAGCGATCCCGACCGGGTGGAGGCCGAGTTCGCCATTATCGTGCGCTCCGATCTCAAGGGCGCCGGGCTCGGCAAGCTGCTGTTCGCGCAATTGATCGAGCACGCCAGGAGCCGCGGAATCGGCCGTCTCGTGGGCATCATCCTGCGCGAGAACACGCGGATGCTGAACCTGGCGCGCGCCATGGGCTTCGAGGCCGATCCGGCGGAACCGGCCGATTCGGGCGTGCGGCGCGTGGTCAGGACATTGAACAGTCCGATCATCACCCCTTGATCCATCGCAAGGACGCCCGCCCATGTCTGGCGCACGATGGATGGCATTGAAGCCACAAGGAGCGTGCGCAATGAAGCGGAATGTTGGAGCTGCCGATCGCCTGCTGCGCATCACGGCGGGTGCCGCGCTCATCGGCCTGTCGGCTGCCGGGACGATCGGGCCATGGGGATATCTGGGCATCGTGCCCCTGCTGACAGGCCTCTTCGGCGCCTGCCCCGCCTACGCGCTGCTCGGCGTCGGCACCTGTGCCAGCGACAGCCCTCGGGGCCGGCCAGGACGACCGTGAATGTCGGCCCATCGAGGCGCCTTGGGAGATCTGCCATGTGGATGATCGTCGCGGTCTTGGTGCTGCTCGGCGCGGCGCTGCTGTGGCTCGCCCTCCAGGCGCTGATTGCCTGGATCACCCTGGATTGATGCTTCGCGATATCCCTGGCGCGCCGGCGGCTCGGCGAACGCGCAGCTTCAAGCGACACTGAAGGTATGAGCAACTCGCCCGGCCAGGCGCGGTCGTCGGCCTGGCCGTGGCGTTGGGCATCGGGCTCCTGCTCGGCTTCGAGCGCGAACGTCGCAAGGGGTCGCAAGGGCGACGGTGATCGGCGCGCCGCCGCAGGCCTGCGCACCTTCGCCGTTGCAGCATAGGCGGGCGCTTGCCGACCATCACTTCGTGCGCGGCGCCTTGGTCGCGGTCAGCGCCAACACGGTGACCCGATGTACCCTGGCCGCCATCGCGGGGGTTGCAGCTTCGCGCTGCGTATCGCCGCCGCCCTGTTTGCCAAACTCGCATGCACATGGGCCGCTGCCGTCTGGTTTGTGCTCCATTGAAGGCTAACCCGGCGCTAAGGCGCGGCCGAAGCTGTCTCTCCGCTCAGCGCCCGCCTTTTCGCCCGCCATGATTCCTCAGCGGCCTCGTGGCTCGCCTTTGCTGCCATGCGCAAGGCATCGCGCGCTGTCCGGAGATCTTCGTAGACAGCGCTCGCGGCGCTCTTGGCTTGCGCCGTGCTCGCCCCAGCGAACTGGTCGGACGCCGCCTCGATCTGCTCGAGCGCCCGATTCCAGGCGACAGAGGCTTGTTCGCTCGCCTGCGCCGCATGCTCGGCCGCTGTCTTGCTTTGGCTCGTCGCGCGATCGGCTGCAACAAGCGCCCTTTGCCAAGCGCGATGGGCGGACAGCCCGGTCTTTCGTGCCGCTTCGCCGGCCGCCTTCACGCGGCGATCAGAGGGCCGAGCTGCATACCTTCTTGCCTTGAGCAACGCCGCAGCGGCGTCCTTGGACGCGTTTCTTGTGGCCGAGGCTGCATCGAGAGCCGCCTGATATGCAACGTCATGGGCGGCCATGCCCTGCATCTGAAGGTCTGGCTGCGCGGGGCGCTGCTGGGCAGCGCAAGGGCTCATGAGCGCGGCGCAGACGGCCGAAAGTCCGATCAGCGCGATCATGTTGCGTCTCATGGTGTCTCCCTTCAGCGGCACCATATGTCGATCTGATGACTCAGGTCGATCCACAGCGCCTGAATTGCCACTGCCGCAAGCAGGCCGCCGGCAAGCCGGGTTCCCCATTCCTTGCGCGCAATGCTGGCACCTGAACGCAAGCGCTGCCACAGCCAAGGGGCCAGAACCAGCGACACGCCGCTGCCCACGGCAAAGAGGGCCATCGTCAGTGCGCCTTGCGCCGGTCCGTTGGCCAGCCCGGCAAGCATCAGCGCGGAATACAACAGACCGCAAGGCATGGAGACCCAGAGCGCACCCGTCGCGAGCACGCCGGCCATCGAACCGGTGAGCGGCCGCAGGCGCGTCGCGAGCGCGCGCCCGATACGGTGCGCCCAGAGTGGCTGTCGCCCGAGTGCGGCGAGCACCAGGCCCCAGGCGAGCACGAACACATGAAGCAGCACCCACAGAGGACGCAACGCCGCGACCTGTTCGCTTGCGAACCCGAGGCTCTGCATCGCCGCTGCGGCGGCCGCCCCGGCAGCCGTATAGCCCGCGATACGGGCCGCATGGAAGGCGACGGATGCGGAAACGGCCGGAGGGCTCGCCGAAAGCGGCGCCACACCACCATCCACCGGCACGCGCACGATGCGGATCACGCCGGCACAGGCAGCACCGCACATCGCGACGCAATGGGGCCCGCCGACCAATCCCATCAGGAGCGCAGTGCTGGCGAGCGCAGTCTGCATGATCAGACGATGCGCGAGAAGCGCGTGCGGTTGTGCTCGGCCGGGACGCGAGATGAATCGGCAGGGGCGAGGGCGAGAGATGTGTTCATTGCGGCGGTGGGTCTGGCAAGCAATGACCCACTATGCGGGCAGGTCGACCCGTCATCCTTGATGTGCATCAAGCCTGGGCGGCGCACCGCGTCACAGAATCACTGCAACCCTCGACGCCCTCCATGAAAGCCGAACACATCAAGGTCGCCTGCTCCAGTTGCACCCTGCGCGAGCTGTGCATGCCCGCGGGGCTGGAGCCGAGCGAGTTGAAACGCATCGACGAGATCGTGGCCACGCGGCGCAAGGTCCGACGACGCGAGACGCTCTTTCGCAACGGCGAGCCCTTCACCTCGCTCTATGCGATCCGCACCGGTGTCTTCAAGACCCGCGTGGCGACCGAGGATGGGCGCGACCAGGTCACCGGTTTCCAGATGGCCGGCGAAATCATCGGCCTCGACGGCATCGTCAACAACCAGCACACCTGCGACGCGGTCGCGCTCGAGGATGCCGAGGTCTGCGTGATGCCCTTTCACCGAATCGAGGAACTGTCGCGCGAGGTCGCGGCGCTGCAGCGCCACGTGCATCAGATCATGAGCCGCGAGATCGTGCGCGAGCACGGGGTGATGCTGCTGCTGGGAAGCATGCGGGCCGAGGAACGCCTCGCGGCTTTTCTGCTCAACCTCGTGCAGCGCCTGCACGCGCGCGGTTTCTCGCGCTCCGAGTTCGTGCTGCGCATGACCCGCGAGGAGATCGGCAGCTACCTCGGACTCACCCTCGAAACCGTGAGCCGAACGCTCTCCAAGTTCATGGAGGATGGGATCGTCGAGGTGGAGAAGCGCAATCTTCGCATCGTCGACGCCGAGGCGCTCCGGCGCATCGTCAATCCTCCCGGCTGTTGATCTCGGAGGCCGGCCTGGTCAAAAGCAGCGTCAGCGCGCTCGACCCTATCGCCAGCAGCCAGAAGACGAAGAAGCCGGCCGCATAGACTGTCTGGCGGGACAGGCCGACGGCCTCGCCGCGCCAGTGGAGGTCGCCGGGGTCGACCAGTGCAAACACCAGCAGTTCGGCCGCGCTCGCCAGCAGAAAGGCGGGCCAGAGAATCGACATCCAGTTGCGCGTCTTCATGACCATCAGCGCCTGGGTGCGGGCAGGTCGGCATCAGGCGTTGCCGCATGATTGCGGCCCGCCAGCGCGGGCATCAGTTTCTTTTCGATCAGATGCTTGTTGATCTCGATGCCCTGGCGGTAGTAGTCTGGCGCCACCACCGGATCGGGCGTGCGCAGGGCGAGCCAGAGCGTCACGAAGCTGGCGACGACGACCACCGCGGGCCCGGCCATCACCATCCACAGCAGCGGGAACTGCCACCAGGGTTCGCTCTTCGGGGAAGTCATCGCATGATCGTCCATCTTGTCTCCTCTTTGCCAACTCAACGAGGCACCAGGAAGGTCGCCTTCTCCGACACCTGCGCGCTGCCGTCGGCCGAGCGCACGTCGAAGTGCACGACGTGGGAACCCGCGGTGGCGCTGCCGTAGGGGAGCTGCAGGCGCACCGCGACCCAGCGCGACTGCGCAGAACCGACCTCGACCGGATCAGGCGGCGACACGCTCAAGCCTTCCAGCCCCCTGGCTTCGATGCGGTAGCGCTGTACCTGCTCGGTCGCGTTCATGATCTGCAGGCGATAGACGTTCTCGAGTTGGCCGCCCTCGACGATGCGCGCGAGCGAAGCCCGGTCGCGCACCACGTCGACCTTCAGCGGCATGCGCACGACCAGGCTCGCCAGCACCCCCATCGTCAGCGCAGCGAGCAAGCCCGTGTAGATCAGCACCCGTGGGCGCAGCACGCGGCGCAGCACCTGCCTCGGCGTCCAATGGCCGGCCATGCCGTTCTGGGTCGCGTAGCGGATCAGACCTCGCGGTGTGGCCATCTTGTCCATCACGGTGTTGCAGGCGTCCACACAGAGCCCGCAGCCGATGCACTCGTACTGCAGCCCCTTGCGGATGTCGATGCCGGTCGGGCAGACCTGCACGCACAACGAACAGTCGATGCAGTCGCCAAGTCCCTGAGCGCGGGCATTGCTGCTCTTGGAACGCACCCCGCGGGGCTCGCCACGCTCGCTGTCGTAGCTCACGATCAGCGTGTCGCGATCGAACATGGCGCTCTGGAAGCGCGCATAGGGACACATGTACATGCAGACCTGCTCGCGCATGAAACCCGCATTGCCGTAGGTCGCAAAGCCGTAGAAGAAGACCCAGAACACCTCCCACGAACCCATGCGCGTCTGCAGGAACTCCAGGCCCAACTCGCGGATCGGCGTGAAGTAGCCGACGAAGGTGAAGCCGGTCCACAGCGCGATGCCGAGCCACACGATGTGCTTGAACCACTTCTTGACCAGCTTCTCGAGCGAGAAGTCGCCTTCGTCCAGGCGCATGCGCGCGATGCGGTTGCCTTCGATCTTTTGCTCGACCCACATGAAGATCTCGGTGTAGACGGTTTGCGGACAGGCATAGCCGCACCACAACCGCCCGGCCACCGCGGTGAAGAGGAAGAGCGACAGCGCCGAGATCACCAGCAGCCCGGTCAGGTAGATCAGGTCCTGCGGATACAGCACCAGCCCGAGGATGTAGAAGCGCCGCGCGCCCAGGTCGAACAGCACCGCCTGGCGCTGCCCCCACTCGAGCCAGGGCAGGCCATAGAACACGAGCTGCGTCAGGAACACCATGGCCCAGCGCCAGCGCGCGAAGACGCCGCGCACCGTGCGGGGATAGACCTTCTGGTGCGCGGCGAACAGGCCGCCACCTTCCTTAACGGCGGCGATCGGGATCACCCGGCGCCTCACCGGGGTCGACGCGGAAGCGGCATCCTTCATGACAGCCCTAGGGCGCAGCGGCAGGCTTGTTCGACAAGCCCCAGACATAGGAGGCCAGCACATGGATCTGGGCCTCGGTCAGGCGGCCCTGCTGGGCCGGCATCTGATTGGTCCTGCCGGTGTTGATGATCGAGATGATCGCCTCCTGCCCGTAGCCGTGCAGCCAGACCTTGTCGGCCAGGTTCGGCGCGCCCATGGCGGGGTTGCCGACGCCGCCGATGCCATGGCAGGCCGCGCAGGCGCTGAACTTGCTCTTGCCCAGGCCGGCGCGGACCGAATCGTGCGGGCTGCCCGACAGGCTCAGCACATAGTTGGCGACGTTCTTGACATCCTCGGGGGTGCCGACCGCCTCGGCCATCGGCGGCATCACGCCGGTGCGCCCCCGGGTGATCGATTCCTTGATCTTCTCCGGTGCGCCGCCGTGCAACCAGTCGCGGTCGGCCAGGTTCGGAAAGCCCTTGCTGCCGCGCGCGTCCGAGCCGTGGCACTGCGCGCAGTTGTTGAGGAACAGGCGCTCGCCGATCGCCGCCGCCGCGGGTTCGCCCGCCACGCGCTCGATCGGCATGGCCGCATAGGCGGCGTAGACGGGTTCGAGGTCACGCTTGGCCTTGGCAAGGTCCTTCGCATACTCGTTCTCGGTACTCCATGCGAGCTGGCCCTGGTAGCTGCCGAGCCCCGGATACGCGACCAGGTAGGCCAGGCCGAAGATGATGGTGAGCACGAAGAGGCCGACCCACCAGCGCGGCATCGGATTGTTGGCTTCGCGCAGGTCTTCGTCCCAGACATGTCCGGTCGTTTCATCGGTCCCGCCCGGAACCTTCGCGCGGGCAACGAGCCACAGCAGCAATGCACACAGCAGGATGCTGCCCAGCGAGGCAATGGCGACATAGTTCGACCAGAAGACACTGAAGAAATCGCTCATGTTGCTCTCTCAGTCCTGTTCGAACGGCAGTTGGGCGGCGCCCTCGAACCGTTTCGCGTTGCGGCGCGAGTAAGCCCATACGAAGATGCCGATGAATGTGGCGAAGGAAGCCAGCGTGGCCACGATCCGCAAGGTGGTGATGTCCATGAGGCGCTCCTTACTTGACCGCGAGCCCGAGCGACTGGAGATAGGCCACCAGCGCATCCATCTCGGTCTTTCCCTTCACCTCGGCCGGCGCCGCGGCGAGCTGCTCATCGGTGAAAGGCACGCCCACGCGGCGCAGGGCACGCATGTGGGTCGCAGCCTCGGCTCCGTCGAGCGGCGCCTTCTCGAGCCAGGCGTAGCCCGGCATGTTCGACTCGGGCACCACATCGCGCGGGTTGATCAGGTGGATGCGATGCCACTCGTCGCTGTACTTGCCGCCGACGCGCTGCAGATCAGGGCCGGTGCGCTTGCTGCCCCACTGGAACGGGTGGTCATAGACGAACTCGCCGGCGACCGAGTAGTGGCCGTAGCGCAGCGTCTCGGCACGGAAGGGCCGGATCATCTGCGAGTGGCAGTTGTAGCAGCCCTCGCGCACGTAGACGTCGCGGCCCAGCACCTGCAGCGAACTCGGCGGCTGCATGCCCGCCACGGCCTGCGTGGTCGATTTCTGGAAGAACAGCGGCACGATCTCGACCAGGCCGCCGATGGCGACGACCAGCAGGATCAGCACGATCATCAGGAAGTTGTTGGTCTCGATCTTCTCGTGCGAGAAGCCGGACTTGGGCGTGTTCGAGCTCATGTTCTTCTTTCCTCAGGCGGCTGCGGCTGCGGGCAGCGGGATGGCTGCGCGCACCGAGCTCCCCGAAATGACGGTCATGACGACGTTCCATGCCATGACCAGCATCCCGCCCAGGTAGAGCAGACCGCCGATCAGGCGCACCACGTAGTAGGGATAGGTGGCCTTCACGCTCTCCACGAAGGTGTAGGTGAGCGTGCCGTCCGGGTTGATGGAGCGCCACATCAGGCCCTGCATGACGCCGGCGATCCACATGGCGGCGATGTAGAGCACGATGCCGATGGTGGACATCCAGAAATGCAGCTCGATCGCCTTGACGCTGTGCATCTCGCTACGGCTGTACATCCTCGGGATCAGGTAGTAAAGCGAGCCCATCGAGATCAGTCCCACCCAGCCGAGCGCGCCGGCATGCACGTGGCCGACGGTCCAGTCGGTGTAGTGGGAGAGCGCGTTCACCGTCTTGATCGACATCATCGGCCCCTCGAAGGTCGCCATGCCGTAGAACGAGAGCGCCACGATCAGGAAACGCAGGATCGGGTCGGTGCGCAGCTTGTGCCAGGCGCCCGAGAGGGTCATGACGCCGTTGATCATTCCGCCCCAACTCGGCGCCAGCAGGATCAGCGAGAACACCATGCCGATCGACTGGGTCCAGTCGGGCAGCGCCGTGTAGTGCAGGTGGTGCGGCCCCGCCCACATGTAGGTGAAGATCAGCGCCCAGAAGTGCACGATCGAGAGCCGGTACGAATACACCGGCCGGCCGGCCTGCTTGGGGATGTAGTAGTACATCATCCCGAGGAAGCCGGCCGTGAGGAAGAAGCCGACCGCATTGTGGCCGTACCACCACTGCACCATCGCGTCCTGCACGCCGGCGTAGGCCGAGTAGCTCTTCATCAAGCCGGCGGGGATCGCCACGCTGTTGACGATGTGCAGCAGGGCGACCGCGATGATGAAGGCGCCGTAGAACCAGTTGGCCACGTAGATGTGCCGGACCTTGCGCGTGCCGATGGTTCCAAAGAACACGACCGCATAGGCCACCCAGACCAGGGCGATCAGGATGTCGATCGGCCATTCGAGCTCCGCATATTCCTTGCCGCTCGTGTAGCCCATCGGCAGGCTGATGGCGGCAGCCACGATCACGGCCTGCCAGCCCCAGAAGACGAAGGACGCGAGCGCCGGCGCGAACAGGCGTACCTGGCAGGTGCGCTGCACCACGTGAAAGCTGGTGGCCATCAGCGCGCAGCCGCCGAAGGCGAAGATCACTGCGTTGGTGTGCAGCGGCCGCAGCCGGCCGTAGCTGAGCCAGGGAATGCCGAGATTGAGCTCGGGCCAGGCCAGCTGCGAGGCGATGATCACGCCGACGAGCATGCCGACCACCCCCCACACGACCGACATCAGGGCGAGTTGCCGCACGACGGTGTCGCTGTAGACCGCTGCGGGAGGATTGGATACTTGCATCTTCTGGCCTTCTCGTGGATTGCGGTCAGTGTCCCGGCGCGGCATGCGAGGCGGTTTGATGCAGATCAATCGTTGCGCAGAATGCGCTCGCCCTCGCCTTCGACGTCGTCGAATTGGCCACGCTCGACGGCCCACCAGAGCCCGCCCAGGATCACCAGCACGAGCACGACCGAGAAGGGGATCAGGAGAAACAGGATGTCCATCAGCGTCCTGCCTCAGCGGGCCTGGCCAGGCGCGCCGCGTTGAGCACCACGAGCAGCGAGCTCGCCGCCATCCCCAGCCCGGCGAGCCAGGCCGGCAGCCAGCCGGCGACGGCCAGCGGCACGCACAGCGCGTTGTAGCCGGCGGCCCACCAGAGGTTCTGCCGCACCACCCGCAGCGTGCGGCGTGCCTGCGCGACCGCTTGCGCGACGACGGCGAGCGAGCCGCCCAGCACGACGAAGTCGGCGCGCGCCTGGGCCAGCGGAACGGCGTTGCCAAAGGCGAAAGAGACATGCGCGTGCGCCAGGATGGGGCCGTCATTGAGGCCATCGCCGACCATCGCGACGCGCCGACCGCCCGCTTGAAGCGCCTGCAGGACGCGCAGCTTCTCCTCGGGCGCACAGTCGCCCCTGGCCTGCTTGATGCCGCAGCGGGCGGCGACTTGGCGCGCGGCTGCGTCGCGGTCGCCCGAGAGAAGCTGCACTGACAGGCCCTGCCCTTGCAGCGCAGCCACCGCGACGCCCGCATCGGGGCGAAGATCCTCGGCCAGTACGAAGCTCGCCAGCCAGCCCTGCGCATCGCTCAGATGCACCTGCACCGCCTCGACCTCCAGCGGGGGCACCCCGCAAAAGGCTGCCGAGCCGAGGCGCACGCAACGCGCGGTGTCGTCCATCGCCGCATTTCGGCGAACACGTGCTTCGAGTCCGAGCCCACCGTATTCCGTCAGTTGAAGGATCTCCCACGCTGGCGCGGTGCGGAACTGGGCACTCCAGGCCGCGACGAGGGCACGGCCTGCGGGATGCAGCGACTGCGCAGCGATCGCCGCGGCGAGTTCCACCGCGTCGCCAGGCCGCATGCCGTGCCGGCAGTAGACGCGGTCGAGTCGGGGCACATCGCGCGTGAGCGTGCCGGTCTTGTCGAAGACCACGGTGTCGACCGAGGCGAGCGCCTCGAGCGCCTGCAGATTGCGCACCACGACGCCGCGGCGGGCCAGGAAGCCGGCACTCGCGAGCATCGCCGCCGGCGTGGCGAGCGACAACGCGCAGGGGCAAGTGACGATCAGCACCGCCACCGCGACCATCAACGCCCTGCCCGAATCGACCGGCCACCAGAACGCCCCGGCAAGGAAGGCTGCGGCCAGAACAGCCACCAGGAAGGGCCGCGCCGCGCGATCCGCGAGCCGAGCGAGCCGCGGCTTCTGCAGCGACGCGCTCTCCATCAGCGCCATGATCTGCGCGAAGCGCGAGTTCTGGCCCAGCGATTCGACCTGGATCTGCACCGCCGACGACAGGTTGTGACTGCCGGCCAAGACGCGCGTGCCGCAGGGACGCGGCACCGGGCGCGATTCGCCAGTCAACAAGGCCTCATCCGCCGTGGTGTCGCCGGCAGTCAGGATGCCGTCTGCTGGAAAAGCCTCGCCCGGCAGCACGCGGACAATATCGCCAGGCGCGAGGCGCCTCACGGCCACGCGAGTGAACATGCCGTCGGCGCCGAGCCGCTCGACGCTGTCGGGCAGCCGGTTCATCAAAGCTTCGAGCGCGCCCGCCGTGCGGTCGCGCAAGCGCGTCTCGAGCCAGCGGCCGGTGAGCAGGAAGAACACGAACATCGTGAGCGAGTCGAAGTACACCTCGCCGCCCAGCGGGCCAGAGGCATCGAAGGTGGCCGCCGTGCTGACGACGAAGGTGATCGCAATGCCGAGTGCGACCGGCAGATCCATGCCGATGCGGCGGTGGCGTAGGTCAAGAAGCGCGCTGCGAAAGAACGGGCCGCACGAGAACAGGATCACCGGCAGGGTGAGCACCCAGGAGGCCCAGCGCAGCAGCTGCGCGGCATCGGGCGTCATGTCGCCGGGCTTGGCGATGTACGCTGGGTAGGCATACATCATCACCTGCATCATGCAGAAGCCCGCGACCAGCCAGCGCCACAGCGCGAGCCGCGCCTCACGCGCACGCCGAGCACGCACGAACATGTCGCCGGCCGGCACGAGCCGGTAGCCGGCGGCCGCGCAGGCCGCGAACCAGCGCGAGGGCGTCACGGCCGCGGCCGACCACACGATACGTGCGCGCCGGGTTGCGGCATTGACTTCGGCCTTCTCGACGCCCGGCACCTGTGCCAGCGTCGCCTCGACCGTGAAGGCGCAGGCTGCGCAATGCATGCCCTCGACCACAACCTGCGATTCCCAGCGCCCCGCCGCAGGCTGGTCGTCGAGCGAACGCCCAAATGCCGGCCACTCGGTCGCATCGTCCAGCAGCGAGCAGTCCGCCTGTGCCGCGAGATCGGCGGACGTGGGGTCGTGGCGGGCGGGCGGGCTGAACGCAGCTGCGGCTTGCATTGTGCAAGGCTATTGGCACGCATGCAGGGCGGCCTTGATCTGCATCAAACCCCCATCACACCCCGTTCCGTACGCTTGCGACATTCACCGCATAGGGGAAAGATCATGTTCAAACGCATCCTGGTCGCCACGGATGGCTCCGCGCTCTCGAAGAAGGCCGTGAAAAGCGCCGTCGCCCTTGCGGCTCAGAACAATGCCGACCTCGTGGCAGTCACGGTAGTGCCTCGCTATCCGAAGACCTATTTCGACGGCGCGATGGTCTTCTCGCACGACGAGGTCGCGCGCATTGAGCGGCAGTGGGCCGAGACCGCGCAGGGCACGTTGGACGAAGCCACTACGCTGGCAGAGGCAGCGGGTGTCAGGAGCAAGACGGCAACCATCAACTCGGACCTCGTGGGGGACGCAGTGATCGCCGCCGCAAAGAAGCACAAGAGCGACTTGATCGTCATGGCATCGCACGGCCGCAAGGGCATCAAGCGGCTGTTGCTCGGGAGCGAGACACAGCACGTGCTGACCCATTCGGCGTTGCCGGTATTGGTGCTTCGTTGAATGAGGAGTTGACCCCATGATCTCGAGGCACACCCGAACGCTGAAGGCGCTGGCCTTCGTTCTTGCAACCCTTGGAGCGACAGCCCTGCTGGTGGCCGCAGGTCTTGCCGAAGAGCCGCAGCCGGCGGCCGCGACGAGCGCTTGCATCATCTGTCTGCCGGTCAATGCCCGTTGAGGGGCGATCCACACGAGCCATCTAGCTGCCGACGAATGGGTGTTGTTGGCCTCTTCAAGCACCGTCAGAAGCCCGATCTATCTCTCGCAGCCGGATCCGCGAGAGGCAAGCCCATGGAAGGGGCGTCGGATCGATCCGAGGCTGACATCTGATCCGCGTATTCAAGCTCATTGACCTGGCGCACCATCCAGCAGGTTCTCGATGAATCCAAAGTGTTGGGATGCCCAGCACTTGAGCTCGTCGATGGAAGGACCATGAAATTCCCCAGAACGCGGCCCCATGGCGCCGCGCGTGAGACAACGAGCGCCCACGGCGCCATTGAATGAGAGTTCCCCCTCAAGGGGCTCGCAGTCGCCCGGGGGTCTTGCCGGCGCTTGAGCCGGGCCGCTTGCGCCGAGTTGATCTTTCTTTCGTTTGAGCCGTGATGGCGTCGTCATCGCGCGATCGTCCGCCGGCGCCAAACGACGAGACCTCGCGCTCACCGTCTCGAAGCGCTTGCAGCAGAGAAGCCGCAGCCAATCTGAATTTCAATGATGGTCGTGTCATGACTTCTCCGTGGACAATGGCTGAGACTAGCGAGCAGCCGGGACATGGCACTTGCGCTCGATCAAGCTTTGCCACGCCGGCCGAAAACGCTGCGTTGATTCAGCGCAAGCCACAGCGCAAGCGCGAAACCTAGGCTACGTGGGTTCTTGTCCGCTCTCACCCGTACCAGCCATCAGGCCGATTGCAAAGGAGATCCTCATTCAAGCCCTCGTGTACAACGGCCCAGGTCGCCAGACGCTGGAAGTCCGCTCCAAGCCGATCATCAGCAGGCCCACCGACGCGATCATCAGGAATCACGAAGATGACCATCTGCGGCACCGACCTGCACATCCTCAAGGGTGACGCGCCGAGCTGCCAACCCGCAACCGTACCGCGCCATGAAGGCGTGGGCATCGGCGACGCCGTGGGTCCGGGTGTTTCCGCGTTCAAGCCTGGAGACAGGGTCCAGACCTCCGGCATGACCATGCTGCTGCAGTTCGTGGTGAGCTTCGGCTTCATCCTGCCGGTGAATGCGCCGCAGAACATGCTGGCGGCGACCGTTCTGCTGGGGATCTTCGCGCTGACGTACTGGTCATGGATGGGATATATGACCCAGGCGGCCTGACGCCATGGCAAAGGCAGCCCGCCTCGACGAGCCGGCCACGAAGGACATCGACGAAGTCGCGCGTGCGCTCGGGGCGGACGTCGACAAAGGGCTCACTTCGCAGGAGGCGTCACGCCGACTTTCGGAAAGCGGTCCGAACGAACTTCGCGCCAGCCCGCAGACGCCGACCTGGCGCCGCATCCTGTCGCAGTTCCAGGATCCGCTGATCTACCTGCTGCTGGCCGCCATCGCCATCGCGCTCATTGCCTGGGCGATCGAAGGTCGGGATGGCTGGCCCGTGGATGCGATCGTCATCGCGACGATCGTCCTGCTCAACGCCGTGTTGGGCTACCTGCAGCAGGCCAAGGCGGCGAACGCCGTGGCCGCGCTGGCCCGGATGACCGCCGCGACTTCGGCCGTCGTGCGCGACGGGCAGTCGCTGCGCGTTCCCAGCGCCGAACTGGTGTGCGGGGACCTGCTCGTCCTCGGCGAGGGTGACGCCGTTGGGGCGGACGCGCGCCTGATTCAGGCCACATCGCTGCGCGTGCAGGAAGCCTCTCTCACCGGCGAGAGCGAAGCGGTGCTCAAGGACGCCGCCACGCTTCAGGATTGCGCTGCACTCGGCGACCGCCTCGACATGGTTTTCAAGGGAACGGCCGTCGCGCAGGGAACCGGCCGCGCCGTCGTCACGGCGACCGGGATGGACACCGAGATGGGCGCGATCGCCGAAATGCTCGAGGCCACCGCCCAGGAGCCGACGCCGCTCGAGAAGGAAGTCGGGCGCATCGGGCGCATGCTGGGCATCGCAGTCGTCATCATCGCCGTCTTGGTGGTGGGGACCATCCTGCTGATCTCCGACATCCGCAGCGCCGCAGATGTCATCACCGTCCTGCTGCTCGGCGTCTCGCTGGCGGTGGCGGCCGTGCCCGAAGGGCTGCCGGCGATCCTGTCGGTGGTGCTCGCCCTGGGAGTGCAGCGGATGGCAAAGCACAACGCGATTGTCAAGAACCTGTCGTCCGTGGAGACGCTCGGGTCGGCGTCGGTCATCTGCTCGGACAAGACAGGAACGTTGACCCGGGCGGAGATGACCGTTGAGCGGGTGATCACTGCCTCGGGCAGTTCCCGCGTCACCGGGGTGGGGTACGCGCCGCAGGGACGGGTCGAGCACGAAGGCGTCGAACTTGAGCCCGGGGCGCTGCGCGAGGAGCACATCGTGGTGCTCAGCGGCGGCAGCCTGGCCGGCAATGCCGACCTGCGCCAAGGACCGGATGGCCAATGGGAGATCCAGGGCGATCCCACGGAGGCGGCCTTTCTGGTAGCCGAGCGCAAGCTGGGCGTCAGCGGGCGGCGCGAGCGGCGTTTCGAGCGCATCGGGGAAATCCCGTTCACGTCCGAGCGCAAGATGATGTCGACGATCGAGCGCGACCACGAGCACGGCGACGAAGTCGTGCTGATCACCAAGGGAGCCCCGGACGTCCTGCTCGATCGGTGCACCCGGGCGCGGGTGGGAATGGACGCGGTGGTTCTCGATGACACCCTTCGGGCGCGGATCCTGGCCGACGTCGAAACGCTGTCCGACGCGGCGCTGCGCACGCTGGCCGTGGCCTACCGCCCGCTCGGGCCCGAAGAAGACCCGCTGATCACGGACGCGCTCGAACGCGATCTCGTGTTCGTCGGCACCGTGGGCATCATCGACCCGCCGCGCGAGGAAGCGGCCGTGGCCATCCACGAGGCCCGGCGCGCCGGCATCCGGGTGATCATGATCACCGGTGACCATCCCCGCACGGCTGTGCGCATCGCCACGGATCTCGGGATTGTGGAATCCGGCGCGAGCGCGCTGACCGGCATCGAGATCGATGGGCTGGACGATGCGGCCTTCGCCGAGGCAGTGCGCAAGACCTCGGTCTACGCCCGGGTGGCGCCCGCGCACAAGCTGCGCATCGTCGATGCGCTGCAAGCCGACGGCAACGTCGTCGCGATGACGGGTGACGGCGTCAACGACGCCCCGGCGCTGAAGTCGGCGGACATCGGTATTGCAATGGGCGTGACCGGGACCGAGGTCACGAAGGAAGCCGCCAAGATGATCCTGGTCGACGACAACTTCGCCACGATCGTCGAGGCCGTGCGCGAAGGGCGCGCCATCTTCGACGGTATTCGCAAGTTCCTGCGCTACCTGCTGTCCTCGAACATGGGCGAAGTACTGACCGTCTTCCTGGGTGTCGTGGGAGCCGGCGTGATCGGGCTCACGGGTTCCGGCGAGGCGGTGGTGCTGCCGCTGCTGGCGACGCAAATTCTCTGGATCAATCTGATCACCGACTCGGGGCCCGCACTGGCGATGGGTGTCGACCCGCCCACCGACGATGTCATGGCCCGAAGGCCGAGGCGGCTCACCGAACGGGTGATCGACGCGCGAATGTGGGCAGGGGTGATCCAGATCGGCGCCGTGATGGCCGCGATGACGCTGCTGACAATCGACATCCACCTGCCCGGCGGGCTGATCGAGGGCACGCACGACCTCGCCACTGCGCGCACCGCGGGCTTCACGGTGCTCGTCTTCGCCCAGCTGTTCAACTGCTTCAATGCGCGCTCCGAAACCACGAGTGCCTTCTCGCATCTGTTCGTCAATCCTTGGCTCTGGGGGGCGATTGCGCTTTCGGTTCTGCTGCAGGTGGCGGTTGTCAATCTCGACTTCCTCAACCTCGCCTTTGGCACGGTGCCGCTGGCTGTCGATCAATGGCTGGTGTGCGCTGCGATGGCCAGCGTGGTGCTGTGGTTCAGCGAGCTTCGCAAGCTGGTGAAACGCGCACAGGGCCGATGAGAACCGGATCGCCACTCGCTCGTACAAGACGGCTTGGGACAGGGTCGCGGAAGTGGCGATCAATCTGTACTCTGCCGAGACATTTCTCTTCGACATGAGGCTGCGGCCGCATGACGCGTCCGGCCGGGTTTGCAGTGCGGCTTCAACCGGTCGATGCGACTGCTGCTAACTTCGGCAGTCGGGCCAGACCGGACATCGCAAATGCCAAAGACCCCTAGCCCATGAATTCACCGGCGTGCGATAGTGAACCCCCTTGCACTCATGCGAACCGGAATGCGCTTGCAACGGAAGACGGCAATCGCCATCGCCCTCGCCGCGCTGACGACTGGGGCGGTCACCATCGTCTGGTGGCAGTGGCCCGCGCGCGTGGAAACCGCGCTGCCCACGCGCGGTCCGGCGATCGAGGCGGTGTACGCCACGGGCACGGTCGAACCCACGGTGATGGTGCCGGTGGCGCCGCGCGCCGGCGGACGGCTGGTGGCGATCGAGGCCGAGGAAGGCGCGCCGGTAAAGCGCGGCCAGGTGCTCGCGCGCATCGAGTCGATCGACCTCGATCAGACCGTGCTGGAGATGCGCGCGCGCGAACAGTTGGCGCGCGCCCAGTTCGAGCGCACCCGCAACCTGGTGGAGAAGCGCTTCGTCGCGCCGGCCGAGCTCGACCGCACGCGCAGCGAGCTACAGGTCGCGCAGGCTGCTGCGAAGCGGGCCCAAGCCCAACGCGACTACAACCAACTCGTGGCCCCGGCCGACGGCATGGTGCTGCGCCGCGATGGCGAAGCCGGTCAGTTCGTGCCTGCCGGCCAGGCGGTGTTCACGCTGGCCTGCTGCGCGCCGCTGCGTGTGACGGCTGAGGTCGACGAAGAGGACATCGCCCGTGTCGCGGTCGGCCAGAAGGTCACGATGCGCAGCGATGCCTTGCCCAAGCGCCTGTTCGACGGCGAGGTGGCCGAGATCACGCCCAAGGGCGATCCGGTGTCGCGCAGCTACCGGGTGCGCGTCCGCCTCGCCGACGCGCCCGCCGTCGATGCCGGCCCGCTGCGCAGCGGCATGACGATGGACGCCAACCTGATCGTGTCGCGCCGCGAAGGGGCGCTACTGATACCGAACCGCGCGCTGAAGGGCGACGCCGTGTGGGTGATGGCGCAGGGTCGAGTGAAGCGGCGCACGGTGAACAAGGGCGTGGTCGGCGGCGAGCGCACCGAGATCGTCACCGGACTCGCGGATGGCGAAGAAGTGGTGCTGTCGCCGCCCGACGCGTTGCGCGACGGGCAGCGCGCGCGCAGCGCGCCCGCCTCGGCTGCCTCGGCACCATCGACCCAACGGTGACGCCATGGCGATCGCACTCGACGTCGCGCTGGCTCACCTGACTAGTCGCAAGCGGCAGACCCTGGTCTCGCTCACCGGCGTCGTGCTCGGCGTGGCCTTCTTCCTCGCTGTGTCGGGGCTGATGCGCGGCTCGGAGGCAGACTTTCTCAAGCGTCTGGTCGACAACAGCCCGCACATCACCGTCTACGACGAGATGCGCCACGGCCGCGCGCAGCCGGCCGCGATGCGCTGGCCCGATGGCGCAGTCAGCGTGCACAACGTGCGGCCGCCGCGTGAGACGCGCGGCATACGCGGCTGGTCGCAGCGGCTGGCCGTCATCGAGGCTTTGCCGGGTGTGCGCGCCGCGCCGGTGCTCGCCGACGCAGCCGTGCTCACCTTCGCTGGGCGCCAGCAGGGCGTCACCTTGTCCGGCGTGGTGCCAGAGAAGATGAAGCATGTGACGACCATCGAAGAGAAGATGCTCGAGGGCTCGCTCGAAGCGCTTGCTGCCGACCCCAACGGGGTTGTCGTCGGCCGCGGCCTGGTCGACAAGTTCAGCCTGCGCCTGGGAAGTACGCTGATCGTGCTGGCCGCCGACGGCACCAGCCGATCCTTGCGCGTGGTCGGCATCTTTCGCACCGGCAACGCCACGTACGACGAGGCCCAGGCCTTTGTGCTGCTCAAGCGCGCGCAGTCGTTGCTGGGGCGCGAGAACCGCGTCAACCGCTTTGTCATCCAAGTCGCCGACCCGTATGCGGCGCAGAGCGTGGCGCAGACCATCGAGGCCGCCACGGGCTACAAGTCGGTGTCGTGGATCGAGGCCTCGGAAGACCTGCTGAGCCTGCTTCTGGTGCGCAACATCATCATGTACAGCGTGGTCTCGGCGATCCTGGTGGTGGCCGCGTTCGGCATCTACAACACGATCTCGACCATCGTGATGGAAAAGACGCGCGACATCGCGATCATGAAGTCGATGGGCTTCCACGCGCGCGACCTGCGCCGCATTTTCCTACTCGAAGGGCTGATCGTCGGACTCATCGGCAGCGCCTTAGGCGAACTGCTCGGCCTGTCTCTGATGCGGCTGCTGGAGCAGATCGAGATCCGTCCGCCCGGCGTGACCGAGGTCGTGCACCTGCCGATGTTCTGGGGCGCCGAACAGTACGCGCTGGCGGCGGCGTTTGCGATGCTTTCGTGCCTGGCGGCCTCGTATCTTCCGGCGCGGCGTGCCGGACGCGTAAATCCGGTGGACATCCTGCGGGGTGCGGCATGAGTGGCGGTGAATCGGCGTCTGGCCCGGCGATTCGCGTCGAACACGTGACCCGCACGCTCCAAGGCGAGGTGCCGGTTACGCTGGTGAGCGACGTGAGCCTGCAGATCGAGCGCGGCGAGTTTGTCTGCGTGATGGGGCCTTCGGGCTCGGGCAAGTCCTCCCTGCTATACCTGCTGGGGCTGCTCGACGTGCCCACGCGTGGACGCGTCTGGATCGACGGCGAAGATACGAGCAGCTTCGACGACGACCGGCTCACGGATTTTCGGCTGTTGCGGCTGGGCTATGTGTTCCAGTTCCATTTCTTGCTAGCCGAGTTCAGCACGCTCGACAACGTGTCGCTGCCCATGCGAAAGCTGGGCCGCGTGTCCGACGAAGCGGCCCGGGCGCGCGCCGCCGAGCTATTGGATCGATTCGGCCTAGCGGGCCAGCACCACAAGCGGCCGAGCCAGTTGTCGGGTGGCCAGCGCCAGCGCGTCGCGATCGCCCGTGCGCTGGCGAACGACCCGCTCGTGATCCTCGCCGACGAGCCGACCGGCAACCTCGATTCGGTCGCCAGCACCAACGTGCGCGACATCCTGCGCAACCTGACCCACGAGTTCGATAAGACCGTGGTTGCCGTCACGCACGACGCCAACTTTGCCTCTGTGGCAGACCGGCGCATCGGCATCGTCGATGGCCGCATCGACATGGCATGGCGGCCGGATTGACGCCAGCCGCTTGGCCGCTGTTCCACGGTTCGCGCGCACATGTTGAGTTTGCTTCCATGGCGCGCCTTGTCCCTGCGCGCGAGGCTCGACACCGTGCGCACGACGAACCGGACGCCATCGCTGTCGAGGAGGATGGTCTGAGTCTCGATCGGCTTCAGTGCACCGTCTGCCAGGGCGCGCCGCATTGCGTTTTGGACGATGACGCTTCCTAGATGAGCAATCGGCCTCGCCCTCGTTGTGGCTGCGGATCACGGTCTCGATCGAAGGGTTGAGCGCGCCGTCTGGATCGCTGGCCCCACACCGCGATGAATGGCAACTCTGCCCCATAAACGCAGCTGCGAAGCGGGTGTACGAGGCGTAGAGACCAAGAGCCAAAGACCATGCCGCGATCACTCACCAGCGTTCTTGGGCCTTGGCGGCGTTGGGGGCCGTCCGTGGTGACACGACGCTGGTCGCGTTGGCCCAGCAGCACGACGTGCCTCCCAACCAGATCACGGACAGGAAGGCGCAATTGCTCGAGCGGCCGCCATACGGGGCATGCCGCTGGTGTGAGTGAGCGAATCGCGGCTGCCATGGGGGTCGCGCTTGCACGCCGGCACGTTTCCCAAGAAACAGGCCGATAGCGACGATGGTGCAAGAATAAGGTGTGCAGCAGTCCGTGGCCGGCACGCAAAGCCCGCGTGGCAGGCAGCCCTGACTAGCGCAGTACCAGAACGGGCGTGTGCGAGTGGGTCAGGACGTGCAGCGTCTCGCTACCCATCAGCAGCCGCGTGAGGCCCCGGCGCCCGTGCGAAGCCATCACGATCAAGTCGCACTCGTGGGTTTTGGCGACGTCGACGATGGACTCGGCCACCAGGTTCGACTTCATGACCACGGCCTCCGCACTGCGAACCCCCTTGGCGTGCGCGGCGCTTTTGACGGCGTCGACCAACTTCTGGGCGGCAGCGACCGAACGATGACGCGACTCTTCGATCTCCCGGTCGTTCAACAACACGGTCGAGCCGTCAAAGTAGCTGTGCGGTTCGAGGTGAGCCACAGTGACTGCAAACAGCTCGGCCCCGGTCAGCAAGCTCAGGTCGATCGCCTTGGCGACGGCCTGTTCGGACAGCGCGGAACCATCGGTAGCGACAAGAATGCGTTTGAACATGGCGATTCTCCAAGAATAGCGAAGATTACTCCCGATTGACCCAGATCTTGCGTGCCGGCGGGCGCCGGGCAAATCCCCTCCGCAGTGGAGTGTGAAGATTGAGTTCGACGCGGACGCGAAGCGGACAAGTACGTCGTGTCGCTCCAGAATGCTGGGATGCTGGCCGAAAGCCCTTATCGCTTGTGACCCTTCCACCATGGACCATGTCAAATTCGCCCTGAGGCTGCTGGTCGCCCTGTTTTTCATCACGCTGATCTTCTTCTGGCTGGAAGCCGCATGGGATTTGTCGCACGCGATTGACCCAGCCACCGGGGAGGCCGTGCGGCTGTCGCAACTTCGAGCGACGCCGGCGATGGTGCGCGCACTCTCTTCGTCCTTCGCCGGCGCCTACAACACACTGATCGCCCTGCTGTTGACCTTCATCTCCCTGGCCATCCCGATCACAGCCAATCTCTACACGCCAAAGCTGATCGAAATCTTCATCCGCGACCGTATCAACCTGTTCGTGCTCTGCACCTGCGCGATTCTCGCCGCCCACAACCTGTTCGCCTTCAGCCTTTCGTTCGACCAATGGACCGGACAACTGCCGTTCGCGATTGCGGTTGCCGGTGCGATCTTCGGCTGGCTCTTGCTACTGCCGTACTACTTCTATGTCGTCAGCTTCATTGACCCGCTGACGATCATCAAGCGGGTGCGCAACAGCCTGATGCACGAACTCGACGACGCTGCCGCCGGCAAGTATTCGGTGGCTGTGTCCCAGCATCGCGTCAACCAGAAGATCGCCAACCTCGGCAGCGTGCTGCTGCGCGCGGCGGATCGAGCTGATCGCGACGTGACGTTCGACGCAATCCAGACACACATGCTGGAACTGGCTCGCCTGCGCGATGTGAAGACGCGGCTGCCCGAGAAGTTCTTCCAGGTCAGCAACGACCTGCTCGTCGGCCTGTCCGGCGACGCCACCGACATGCTCAGCGAGGCCCGCATCTGGATGGAGCACCGCATTGCCATTCAGTTGGTCCTGGCCTTCAAGAGCGTGCTGGGGAAGATGCCGGACGGCGTGAGCGCCATGGCCCAGGCGGTCAAGAACGCCGCGCACGAAGAGGCGTGCCGGCGCAACGATGCTGTCTTCGACCTGCTCGTGCGCATGCTGAATTGTTTCACGCGCGAGGCGATCAAGAAGAAAGAGAACGCCTCCGTCTTCAATGTCGTCTACTCGTACAAGGCCCTGATCCGTCGCCTCCTCAGCGACCGTCCCGAGCAGGTTCCTCGACTGGTACGCTACCTGCGCTTTTACGCCGAGTACGCGCGCATGCAGGGGCTGCCTTTCATCTATGAACTGGTCAGTTACGAGTTGAGCGAACTGACCGAGCGCGCCTACGAGCGCAAGGCTGCGCCAGCGCGGGAGCTGCTCGATGCCGTGCTCGCCTTCGACGGCGCCGCGCAGAGCGTAGGCTTGGTCAAGTCGCGTGCAATTCTCGCGGCCTATTTCCTCGAGTGCGGGTTGACGCAGGAGTTGGAGCTCGTGGAGGCCTCGTTGCGGGGCGTGACGCCGGCTGTCATCGAGAAAGCGAAGCACGGCATCCTTTCCGTGCAGGACCGAGTGTTCTGGGAACTGAATGACCGCGGCCTCAACTTCGACTTCGTCGAACCGCAGCGCCGGACGCGGGTGACCGAAGTCTTCGAACGGCTGAAGGCCAACACAAGCTGACTGCCGGGACCGCGTCATCGAACAAACGATGCGCGCCCGCCATTCGACCAAGAGCCGATGATCGGCAACGCCGCCTACGCCCAGGCTGACGCGCTGCAGCAAGCCCTTGACGTCGCGCGGGGTGTGGCATTCCATGCGGTGGCCGACGTTGGCGAGGTACTCCCCGTATTTCACCTTCTTGCTGGTGGCCGGTGCCTTCACGCTCTTGACGACCGGGCCGTAACTGGTCGGCAGACGGATGTTGTATTTCGACTTGGGTACTTCATTCCTGACGCGGGCTGCACCCTCAGGTAGGCGATGATGGCGGCAAGTTTGGCGAACGACCGAATTTCAGGCCGACAGAACCGCGTTCAGATTGCAGGCGCAGTTTGGCCCCGAAGCGCAGTCGCCCGAGATTGAAGTGGCCCTTTCGGATGAGACGCAACAGCTCAATGCCTGGTCGCGGGCGACAGAGCGGTTCTAGGTTCTATTTGGCCAGCTCCCTGATCCGGTCGACGACCTCTGGATTGGCGAGGGTGGACACGTCGCCTGGATCCTGACGGTTCGAAATCGCTGCGAGCACGCGCCGCATGATCTTTCCCGAGCGCGTCTTGGGCATGTCGGGAACGACGATCACCCGGCGCGGACGCGCAATGGCGCCGATTTCGGACACCACCGATGCCGAGACACGGTCGGCAATCTCCGCGGAAGGTGCCAGCCCCAGCTTCAACGCGACATACAGGTCGGGCACCTTGCCCTTGACCGGGTCGGCCACCGGAACCACGGCCGCCTCGACGACCTCTGGCACGAGCAGCGCAGCCGATTCGATTTCCTTGGTGCCCAGGCGGTGGCCGGCAACGTTGATCACGTCGTCGATGCGGCCGAGGATGCGGTAGTACCCGTCGGCCGCTTGCACCGCGCCGTCGCCCGCCAGGTAGGGCCAGTCGCGCCAGTCCTTGCTCTTTGGGTCCTTGCAGTAGCGCGAGTAGTACTGGCGCACATAACGCTCGGGATCCTTCCAGATCGTCTGGAAGCCGCCCGGCCAGGGATTGCGGATGCAGATGTTGCCGGCCTTGCCCGAACCGCTGGCGAGCTCCTTGCCCTGATCGTCGTAGATCACCGGATGAATGCCGGGAATCGCGGGCCCGGCGCTGCCGGGTTTCATCTGGTGGATGCCCGGCACCGTGCTGCAGAGGAAGCCGCCGGTTTCGGTCTGCCACCAGGTGTCCACGATGACGGCTTCGCCCTTGCCGACCATGCGGTGGTACCACTTCCACACCTCTGGCTCGATCGGCTCGCCAACGGTCGTCATGTGCTTGAATTGGTGGCTGTATTTCGCTGGCTCGTCGGGTCCGTCGCGCCGCAGCGCGCGGATTGCCGTGGGCGAGGTATGGAAGATATTGACATCGAGTTGTTCAGCGATGCGCCATGGCCGGCCGGCATCCGGATGGGTCGGAACGCCTTCATACACGACCGTTGAAGCAGCGAGCGCCAACGGGCCGTAGACGATGTAGGAATGGCCCGTGATCCAGCCGATGTCGGCCATGCACCAATACACGTCCTCGGGGTGGATGTCCTGGATGTATTTGGATGTCCAGGTGACGTAGGCGAGGTAGCCGCCGATCGAATGTTGGCAACCTTTCGGCCGCCCGGTGGTGCCGCTCGTGTACATCAGGAACAGCGGCGCCTCGGCCGGCATCGGCACGGGCTCGACACGATGGCCGCGGAACTTACCGAGCAGGTCGTTGACGATGACGTCGCGCCCCTCGACCAGCTGCTTGGCGCTCGAGGTTTTGCCCGGGTAGCGCTGCCAGACCAGGACCTTGTCGACCTGCTGGCCGAGGCTGGCGGCCTCCTTCACCGCGATGTCAGCCTTTTCCTTGTGATCGAGCAGATGGCCGGCACGGTAGTACGCGTCCATCGTGATCAGCACGCGGCTCTCGGAATCCCAGATGCGGTCGGCACAAGCCTTGCCGCTGAAGCCGCTGAACACCTGCGAGTGGATCACGCCGAGCCGCGCGCAGGCGAGCATGGTAATCGGTAGTTCCGCCACCATCGGCATATGCAAGGTCACGCGGTCGCCTGCCTTGAGTCCGCAGAAGTCGCGCAACAGCGCCGCGAACTCGTTGACGCGGACGAACAGCTCTTGATAGGTCAGGTGCTGTACCGGCTCGTTCTCCGGTTCGGGCACGAAATGGATCGCGGTCTTGTTCTTGTGTTTGACGAGGTGGCGATCGACGCAGTTGTGGCAGGCGTTGATCCTGCCGCCGACGAACCAGCGCCAGAACGGCGGGTTGCTGGCGTCGAACGTCGTCTGCCAGTGCTGGTACCAGTCGAGAAGGTCCGCGAACTCCTTAAAGCACTCGGGGAATTTGTCAAGGGCAAAGCGCTGGAAGATGCCGGTGTCGGTCAAGTTGGCCTGCGCGATGAATCCGCCGGGCGGCGCGACGTAGTCCTCTTCCGGCCAATGCACCGCGATCTGTGCCTCGGAGACATCGACAGTCTGCTGCTCCGCGGCATGGCGAGGCGACCTGTGTTCAGTCATGACGATCACTCCTTTTTTCGGGCAGATCGAATTCCAAACAGAAACAACTACACCACTCTACCCATGCTTGTCAACCCGGAGGTTTTGGCCTAGCCTCTGGTTGGACGCGTCACCAGCAGAAAAGGAGGATCAATCATGGATCTTCTCGTGGAACGTACGGATGTATGGGCAGCGGACATCCAGGACCGGCCCGGCGGCCTTGCCGAGGTGCTGGATACGCTGCGCGAAGCGGGGGCAGACCTGCAATTCATCGTTGCGAGGCGTAGGCCGGACAAGCCCGCGACGGGGGTCGTCTATGTCACGCCGCTGCAGAACGACCGTGAAATCCGTGCGGCGGCACAGGTAGGCTTCAACGTGACGCAAAGCCTTCACTCGGTTCGAGTCATGGGCCCGGATCGCCCGGGCATCGCTGCGGAGTTGACGCAAAAGCTTGCCGCCGGGGAAATCAATCTTCGCGGCTTCTCGGCCTCCGTGATCGGCAAACAGTTCGTGGCCTATATCGCGGTCGACTCCCTGGGCGACGCCAACAAGGCGATGGAAATCCTGTCGAAGGTCTGAGATCGCGACGAGGGGATCTGGCGCACGAAATGCGGTGGTTGCGTGCGGGCACGGCTGTACAGCTGCCGCGCGTTTGCTCCCGCTGGTTCGGCATTGAGCCGGTTGAGGTCAAGCTGTAAGTCGAGCCTGCGACGCGAAACGCGTGCCGGAAAAAGGCAGGCTCGGGGTGTTTACAGAAATGAGGCGGGACAGAGCGGGTGGATAGCGATTCGGTACTGTCGGATTACGCATCAAACTGATGCTTCACCAGAACTTCCACCATGGCCGCGGTTCGGGGCTGCTCGGTTGCTCGGGCGTCGCGAGAGGCGAGACCTGGCTGTCCCGCACGCGGCGACGAAGTTCGGCCTCGAAAGCATGCGCGAGGCCAAAGGCGAGCTCATCCCCGCGTGCGGCCCGACTGCGCCATTCCCGGGCCAACTCGGCCAATTGATCGTCGTCGAGTTCATGCGGCGGCACGCGGTCATTCACGTCTGCTCGTTTCTCTATTTCGTTGGGAGAAGACATTCAGTGCCTGATGAGGCGGCTACGCAAAATACCGCCCGCCGCGTTGTCATGGCCGCCGCTGGGCTTGACACTTTCAATCGTCGAGTTGCGCACAAGGCCGAGGATCGCCATGTGGCTCGGCGACTCTCGTGCTGACCGGGGGCCGCCGCGAGCGGCCCTCGAAGTTTCGCAGTCCCCGTCACCGACAGCACGTATCGACCAGAGCCATTGGGACCAGATCGCGCTTCGCAGACCGTCCCCGAGAAAAATGCATGCGCCCAGCATCCGAACTGGGCAAAGATTTTCGGGCCGCCGACACCAACCACTGTACCGTCCGACAGTTTTCTCAAATGCTCTCGCTCGCGTCAGCGTCGATCAGGGCTTCGCAGCCATTTCCTCGTCTTGCTCCATTCCGCTTGGGACGAAGGTGACGCCGTGGTGCGCCAAGTAGTCGCGAATCAGACGTCGAACGACCTGCGAAGGCGTGACATCCTGGCGGGCGCAAAGTGCCTCGAAGGCCTTTTTCTTCGAGGGATCGATCAGCACCGTCAGGCGCGCTGTCTTGAGTTCCATGAGCTATCCCTATGTCAGTTTCATGATAATAACAGTATCATCCAGCGCAATCGAATTGCAAGCCAGGCCAAGGCGTTTCTGATGCCCGCTTTGGCCGAGATGCCGGAGCTGTTCATTGCATTGTCTCGTTGATTCCTGCGCACCGCACGCGGCTTGGCCGTCCGGTTCGCTGAAGCGCGCAACCGGACGAGTTCGAGACGGCTTCGCGGCGCCCAAGGCTCTGGAACACCAATGACGGCCCTCAGCGCCGCCGTATTCGTCTTGGTGCTGGGCGCCGCAGCCTGTTGCTGCCCGTGCGCAGCGCCACGCATGCTGGCATCGGGATATTGTCGCAAGTGGTCGCAACGGCCTTGATCTGTGCAACGGTGACACCTATTCTGGCCGGTGGAGCACCCGTGGTCGGCGAACTGGCCTGGGCCTAGCCGGCGGGCGCGCTGCGGGTACGGTTGGACGCACTCGGCGCCTTCTTCCTGGCCTGGTCACTCCCGATGACCTTGCTGGGCAGCGTCTATGCGGTCGGCTACCTGGGGCCGCACTTCACATCGAAGCGGCATCTGGGGGTGCACTACGCACTGCTGAACCTGATGGCCTTGTCGTTCGTGCTCGTCTACACCGCGGATCATGCACTGATCTTCCTGCGTGGCTGGGAGACCGCAGCTCCGGCCGCATGGCTTCTCGTCCGCCTCATCCGCTCACTTTCGTATGCGGGGTGCTCGACCTGCTTGGTATTGCGAGCTGAGATATTTGAACCACGATTCACCCGCATCCGCCCGGCTCGGTCTCGTGAGCTGTCCTGGAAGCTCTCGCAGCCGACAGTCTGCCGAGCATGACCACTAAAACAGCGCCTACCGCGCCGCAGACGTACCTTGCAATGGCATTCTGCGGGACCATCCACGCGATCCCGACATCGGTGGCCAGCATGACACCGCTGATCCAGCCAAGAAGTAATCCACCTGCGGTCCCGACGATCGGGTAGCGATCCATCAGCCGCAATGCCAAGCGGCTGCCGACAACGATGATGGGGATGCTTACCAGCAGCCCGAACACTACGATCGGCATCTTGTGCCGGATGGCGGTGCTTTCAGCTGCCGCGGCAATCGCCAACACGTTGTCGATACTCATCACCAAGTCGGCGGTGATCACGGTCCGTATGACTCTGCCGAGTTGCTCGGTGCTCCCGATATGCGCATGCCTACTGCCTTTATCTTGCGGGAGCACCAATCTGACCCCGATCCATATGAGTTGCTCCACCGCGCCTGGCGCGACCCACGACGCATGAAACCTTGTTGTAATTGAGGGGCGGCGTCCGGCAAAGAGGTCGGTTTGTCCTTGGTGCCTCGAACCCTTATATCAGTTGGACCCGCGGCTCCACGAGCACCCCCTACTGTCGCCTGGGGCGTTTCGCCCCTGAGCACGCATCTCAGACTTCGATGACGTGGGCCGCACGCCGATGTCGCCGCACATTGGAGGCGATCATGGAAGTCATCTATCCGCGCTGCGCGGGCCTGGACGTTCACAAGCAAACCGTGGTGGCGTGCGTTCGCATCGCCGGCGACGGCCCCCCGTTGCAGGAGGTGCGCACCTTTGCCACCAGCACCTCGGGTCTGTTGGCCCTGGCTGACTGGGTCGACTCGTTCGGCGTCGAGCAGGTGGGTATGGAGGCCACGGGCGTCTATTGGAAGCCGGTGTGGCACGTGCTCGAAGGCCACTTCGAACTGGTGCTGGCCAACGCTGCGCACGTGAAGAACGTGCCTGGGCGCAAGACCGATGTCAACGACGCAATGTGGCTGGCCGATCTGCTGGCCCACGGCTTGATCCGCGCCAGCTTCGTGCCGCCGGTGGCCGTGCAGGAGCTGCGCACCCTCACGCGCACGCGCAAGCAGTTCGTGCGCGAGAGGAGCGCTCATGCTCAGCGCATCGAGAAGGTGCTCGAAGACGCCAACCTCAAGCTCAGCGTCGTGCTCAGCGACATCCTGGGCAAGAGCGGGCGCGCGGTGCTGCAGGCCATCATCGACGGCCACGACGACCCCGAGCGCCTGATCTCCTGCATTGGCCGCGTCAAGGCCAGCCGCGCCGAGTTGCTGGAGGCGCTGCGCGGGCGCGTCAGTACGCACCACCGCTTCATGCTCAAGCTGCACCTGGGGCACATCGACGCGCTGGACAAGGCCATCGCCGACATCGAAAAGGAGGTGGGGCTGGGGCTCCAACCGTTTCGACAAGCCGCCAGGCTCCTGAGCACCATGCCGGGCCTGAGCGCTGTCAGCGCCCATGTCATCGTGGCCGAGATCGGCATCGACATGTCGCGCTTCGCCACACCCGGCCATTTGCTGTCCTGGGCCTGCCTGTGCCCGCGCAACGACGAGAGCGCCGGCAAGCGCCGCAGCACCCGGCTGCGCCGCGGCGGCAAATGGCTCAAGACCACGCTGGTGCAGGCCGCATGGTCCGCCGTGAGGGTCAAAGGTGGCTACCTGCAAGCGCAGTTCCACCGTCTGCGTGCCCGCCGCGGCGCCAAGAAGGCCATCATCGGCGTGGCCGCCTCGATGCTCACAGCCGCCTGGCACATGTTGCGCGACGGTACCGAATGGCACGACCTCGGCGCCGCACACTTCGACCACGCAGACGCCCATAAAACCGCCAACCGCCTCATCCGACGGCTCCAACAAATCGGCTACGCCGTGCAGGTCACACCTGTTTGAAGAAGGTCGTTTCATCTCCTGTCTCGTCGACTTCATCGCAGGGGTGCGGACTTTGTGGGAGAGACAAGGCCGCTCTCGCAAGCCGTTGGAGGGGTGCGTTGACGGAACAGCTGTTGCTTCGGTCTCCCAGGTTCTAGTTGACGATGCCCGAAACGTCGATGTTGTGGTGATCGAGCCGATCCATCAAGGCCTTGAACATTCCGGCGCCTTCTCGTTGTTGTTGTCGGCCGTACGGGCGGCGACGGGTAACGCCTCTGCTGCATCGCCGCATCACGGTTGGCCACGCCTGCAGCGATCCGGCCTCCGTGCCCACCAAACATGGTAATATAATTACCATTGCAATTACACATTCAACGCATTACATTTGCCTTGAAGCTTATGCCTCCTTGAGCGCGTTGGCTAGCCCAGCGCCGAGAAACCGCGTCGCTGGCCACACTTGCCGTGCGGAGGCTCGATGACGTGGGGTTCGTTCGTCTGACTCTTGTTGTTGTTCTGGCAGCGACGGCAATTGCAGTTCGAGTTGGCCGGCGGTGCTCACCGAGACGACGGTTGATCAACGTCGTTCGAGGGGCCTGAGGCGACACCATGCCCCAACAGCATTTCAACAAGCCCGCCGCGGCCGGCGGATCACATCTCAACCACAACCTGATGCTGGTGCAGTTTCTGCCGCCCGGCGGGGAACCACGAGTTTGTGCAGCACTCTGGCGCGAGGGTGACCGTGTACACCTCGCAGCGCCGCTCATGCGCGCACGCAACGGTGTTCGGGACCCGAAGTCCTATGCACGACAGTTTCCCAATGCCTTGGCGTCGATCGATGCCTTCGAAGAAGCCATGACCTGGCTGGATGCAGCGTGCTATGGCGCTGCCGACCCGCGCGAGGTTGATACCGCATGTCAACAGCACCCCGAGTGGCGATTGCGATGCGTGCGGTACGACGGAGGCGATGCCAACCTGTTGGGGCTGGCAGGCCTGATTCGGGCTGCGGAGACAGCCGGCGCATTCCCGGAGGCGATCATGCGCGATTGCCTGCTGGAAATGATCAGGCAAATCCTGAAGAACGACCCTGAGCTGGTGGCAGGTCAGATCGAATCGACCTCTCAAAAGGGGGACGACGTCGCAACGCTGGACCTCGGGCTGGATCGAGTGGTGATTGTCACCTTGCTCGCGGACATCGCCTCGACGGACGTCGTACGTCAAGGGGTGCTGGCCCACCACAGGATGACTGCCCCGAACAATGCACGGACCCAATGTCTGCTCGTAGTGCCCAATCTCCAAATCAACCAGCCGACGTTCCTCACCCCGCGCGTGGTGATCACCAACATGGACACTGATCACGTTCGTGCCTCGCTGGTACATATGGCCACGCGCTGAAACCAGAGCTCCCCAATCAAGAAACAGTAGACCAACCTTGCCCATGTCCGACAGTTCCGCATCTGCGCAGCACATCAAACCCTTCATTTACGAGACCGTCAGCTCCAAGGCTCTCCACTTCTGTATCAGTCACACTCAAAGCCGCATGCGACTCAACGACCCGTACGCGCTCGCTCTCGAGTACACACGCACGATGATGGGGTTCCTGCTTTTCAAGCCGGAGCCGCGCAGCATTGGGATGGTCGGCTTGGGCGGCGGGTCGCTGGCCAAATTCTGCTACCGCCATTTGAGCCGCGCTCGAATCCAGATCGCCGAGATCAATCCGATGGTGATCGCGTTGCGCGAGGAGTTCCACATACCGCGCGATGACGCGCGGTTCATCGTTTTTCAAGCCGATGGGGCGGACTTTGTACGCCGTGGTCCAAATCGTTTCGACGTATTGATCGTCGACGGCTATGACCTTGAGGGACTGCCCGCGCAGCTGTCTTCTCGAAGCTTCTACGACGACTGCCGCGAGTCGCTCCAGCCCGACGGAATCATGGTGGTCAATTTGCAGTACGGTGACCCTGAAACCGACGAGCACCTGGCTCACATCCGTCGCAGTTTCAATGGCTCGGTCCTGGTGGTCGATGACGGCGAGGAGAGCCATAGCATCGTGTTTGCCTGCAAAGGTGATGCCCTCGAGACGTACCGCTTGGGAGCGATTCGCAGGCCGCCAAACCTCGACCCAGGCGCCGCCAGCCAGTTGCTCGCAGGGTTTGCACTGATCGCATCGGTGCTGAGAGACCAGCGAAGCTAGACCTCTCCAATTGCATGGCGTTCATATACTATGTGTCGCGGGTACCTGTTGCATTGCCATGCTGAGGATCCATGGAGCTCAAAACTGCGCGCCTGACTCTGCTCATTGATCCTCATAAGAAGGAAGCCTTCGAGCGGCTTTGTGCGCCGCAGGATCGGACGGCGTCGCAGATGGTGCGACAGCTGACCCGTGACTATCTCGCGCAGCACGGTGTCCAATACATGGCGCGCGGCGTGAGCGCGCGTGAGTTCGCCGCCCGCTTTGACTTACCGGCGCTGTGGCCGAAATCGGGCTCGCCGGACGCCGCTCCTTCGGCCGTGAGGCGTCGAGCCGTGCGCCCCAAGGCCTGAGTCATGAGCAGCCTGCCTCCCGTCGCGCAATGGCTCCATCTCGACTGGATACTCGTTGTGACGGTGGCCTGGTTGATCGTGGGGGCCACTGGGATCTTCGCCCTGCATCGATTCAGCCTGGTGTCCCAAGTGCTCTTCCCTATCGGGGCACTGCTCGGATTGGCGCTCTTCGGCCTGGCCCTGGACGCACTGCTTGGCCCCCCCGAGGTCGCCGTGCTGCCCATCGGGCTGCCGGCATTGCCGTTCCATCTCCGCCTGGACAGCCTGTCGGCCTATTTCCTGATGGTGGTCGGTGGCGCGTCAGCCGGCATCTCCACATTTGCGGCCGGATACTTCCGCAAGGGCGAAGGCACGCCACCCGGCCTGCTGTGCCTGGAGTACCACGTATTTCTGGTCAGCATGGTGGGGGTGATCCTCGCCGACGACGCGTATTCATTCATGGTGATGTGGGAGACGATGGCGCTGTCGTCGTTCTTCCTGGTGACCGCGAACCACCGCATGGCCGAGGTGCGCAGCGCCGGTTATCTCTACATCACGATGGCGAGAATCGGTGCGATCGCTGTCCTGCTGTGCTTCGGTGTGCTGCAGGCCAACACGGGCGACTACACCTTCGCCAACATGCGCGCCCAGGCACTGTCGCCGTTCTGGGCCTCGGCCGGCTTCCTGCTCGCCGTGTTGGGATTCGGCGCCAAGGCCGGCATCCTGCCCTTGCATGTGTGGCTGCCCGAAGCCCACCCCGCCGCGCCATCTCCGGTCTCGGCCATGATGAGTGGGGTGATGCTCAATACGGCCATCTACGGTCTGTTGCGCGTGTCTTTCGACCTGCTGCACACGCACTTGTGGTGGTGGGGTGGGCTGCTGCTGGCAGTCGGGTTGGCGACCGCCCTGTTCGGTGTGATCTTCGCGGCGGTGCAGACCGACATGAAGCGGCTGCTGGCCTATTCGTCGATCGAGAACATGGGCCTGCTGTTCGTCGGCATGGGCCTGACCTTGATTTTCTCGGCCTACGGCATGAAGCCGATGGCCGCGCTCGCGCTGACCGCGAGCCTCTATCACGTCGCGAGCCACGCCTTTTTCAAAAGCTTGCTCTTCCTCGGCACCGGCAGCGTGCTTCATGCCACTTCCGAGAGAAGCCTCGGCAAGCTGGGAGGCCTGATCCGAAGCATGCCCTGGGTAGCCTGGCTCACGCTGTTGGGCGTGCTGACCAGCGCGGGTCTGCCGCCGCTGGGAGGCTTCGTGTCGGAATGGCTGCTGCTGCAGAGCTTCCTCTTCACGCCGGGGCTGCCGGTGCCGTTGCTGACCATGCTCATCCCGGTGGTCGCCGCGCTCATCGCTCTGGTGGCCGCGCTGGCCGGCTACACGATGGTCAAGTTCTTCGGCGTGATCTTCCTCGGGCAGCCGCGCGAGGACAAGCTCACCCACGCCCACGATGGCGGCCGCTGGGAGCGCATGGGTATGGTGTGGCTGGCGCTCGGCTGCATCGCGCTCGGACTGCTGCCGACACAATTCATTCAGCTGATAGACCCCGTGACGCAGCAGCTTGTCGAGTCGGGCCTCGGCGCCAAGGTAGCAGCCAATGGCTGGCTGTTGGCGCCGAACAGTCTAGCGCAGGCCAGCTACGGCCCCGTGATCTTCCTGCTCGGCATCCTGGGGAGCTTTGCGCTCGCCTTCCTGCTCGTGCGGAAGCTCTACCACGGCCGCGTGCGTCGCGGCCTGCCCTGGGCCTGCGGCTTCCCGTGGAGCACAGCACGCATGCAGGACACCGCCGAAGGATTCGGCCAGCCGATCCGCCAGATCTTCGAACCTTTCTTCCTGATGCGGCGTGATCTGCCCACGCCCTTCGACGCGAAACCGCGCTACCGCGTGACGGTGGAGGATCACTTCTGGCGCTGGCTCTATGTGCCCATCGCCGATCTGGCGGCGTACCTCGCGCGACTGATCGGCCTCATGCAGCAAGGGCGGATCTCGGTGTACCTGCTGTACAGCTTCCTGACGCTGGTGGCCACGTTGCTCGTGGTGATGCGATGAGGTCGCCATGAGCTTCGCCGGCTTCATGTCGCAGTTGCTGGAGATCGTCATCGCGATCGGGCTGGCGCCCCTGCTGACCGGCTGGGTCAACCTGTGGCGCGCGTGGCTCCAGAACAAGTCCGCGCCCAGCCTCTGGCAGCCCTACCGGATGCTGCACAAGCTGTTCAACAAGGAGTCGATGGTCGCCGACCATGCATCGCGACTGTTTCGCGTCGCGCCCTATGTGATGTTCGGCTGCATGGTGCTGGCTTGCGCCATTATCCCCACGCTGTCGACCGATCTGCCGTTGGCGCCAGCGGCCGATGCGATCGCGTTGGTCGGCCTGTTCGCCCTGGCGCGAGTGTTCATCTCGTTGGCCGCCATGGACATCGGCACCGCGTTCGGCACCATGGGTGCGCGGCGCGAGATGCTGGTTGGTTTTCTTGCCGAACCCGCCCTGTTGATGGTGCTGTTCTCGGCTTCGCTGATTTCCCAGTCGACCTCGCTCACCACGATAGTCGAGACGCTGGCGCACCGCGAACTGGCGATCTATCCCGGTATGGCCTTTGCCGGGGTTGCATTCACGATGGTGTCGCTGGCCGAGAACGCGCGCGTCCCGGTCGATAACCCGGCCACGCACCTCGAGCTGACGATGATCCACGAGGCGCTCATCCTCGAGTACTCGGGCCGCCACCTGGCGCTGATCGAATGGGCGGCCAGCCTGAAGCTGTTCGCCTATTCGTGCATCGGCCTGGCCCTGTTCTTCCCTTGGGGCGTTGCCGAGGCCCAGGCGCCGCTGGAGATGTTGCTGGCGCTGCCCGTGCTGGTGATCAAGCTCGCCGTGGGCGGCTTTCTGCTTGCTGCGCTGGAGACGGCAAGCGCCAAGATGCGCATCTTCCGCGTGCCCGAGTTCCTGGCCACCGCCTTTCTGCTTGCGGTGATCGGCATGCTGGTGCACCTGCTGCTCAACCAGTGACATGAGCAGCAGCATCCTGACCCAACTTGTCAACCTGCTCGGTGCGGTGCTGCTGATGCTCGCATTCGCGATGATCTCGCAGCGGCGCATCCTCACCCTGATTCACCTGTTCACGATGCAGGGTGCTGCGCTGGCGCTCGCGACCGCCGTGGTCGGCTTTGCGACCGACCAGCACCACCTGTACCTGTCGGCCGGGCTGACCTTGGTGCTCAAGGTGCTGTTGATCCCGTACCTGCTGCACCGGGTCATCGACCGTCTCAACATCCGCTGGGACGTCGAGACACTGATCAATATCCCGACGACGATGCTGATCGGCATTGGGGTCGTGATCTTCGCGTTCAATCTGGCGATACCGATCTCCCAGCTGTCGTCAGCGCTGGCCAGCGGCACACTGGGCATCGCGCTGGCCTGCGTGCTGCTGTCGTTCCTGATGATGATCACGCGTGCGAAGGCGGTTCCGCAGGTGATCGGCTTCCTCGCGATGGAGAACGGCCTGTTCTTTGCCGCCACGTCGGCAACCTACGGCATGCCGATGGTGGTCGAGTTCGGCATCGCGCTGGACGTGCTGATCGGCGTGCTGATCCTGGGCGTGTTCATGTTCCAGATTCGCGAGCAATTCGACAGCCTGGACATCCGCCACCTCGAAAATCTGAAGGACGACTGAGGTGCTCGCATTGGCCTTCCTCCTCGCAACTCCGCTGGCCGGCGGACTGGTGCTGGCGCTGGTCGGCCATCGCGACAACGCGCGCGACGTCAACGTCGCCTTCAGCCTGGGCACCTTCGTCGCCGCCTGCGTGCTCACGGCGCAGATCGTCAAGAGCGGGCCGATGCTGGTGTGGGACCGCGAGTTCTACATCGACCCGCTGAACGTCTTTCTCGTCACGCTGACCGCATTCGTCGGCCTGACCACTTCCATCTTCTCGCGCCCCTACATGCGCGTGGAGCGCGATCACGGCAAGATGACGCCGCCGCGCCTGCGCCTGTACCACAGCATGTACCAGCTGTTCAGCTTCACGATGCTGCTGGCATTGACGACCAACAACATGGGCATCATCTGGGTCGCGATGGAAGCCGCCACGCTGACCACCGTGCTGCTGGTCAGCGTCTATCGCACCGCGGCCAGTCTCGAGGCCGCATGGAAATACTTCATCCTGTGCGGCGTGGGCATCGCCCAGGCGTTGTTCGGAACGGTGTTGCTCTACATGGCGGCCGAAAAGGTGATCGGCCCCGAGGGCGGCGCCTTGCTCTGGACCAACCTCGATGCAGTGAAGGACCAGCTCGACCCGAACATCATCACGCTGGCGTTCGCGTTCCTGTTCATCGGCTACGGTACCAAGGTCGGGCTGGTGCCGGTCCACAACTGGCTGCCGGACGCGCATGCCGAGGGTCCGACGCCGGTGTCGGCCGTGCTGTCGGGCCTGCTGCTGAACGTCGCACTCTACGCAATCCTGCGCTGCAAGGTGCTGACCGATGGTGCGCTGCACTATCCTCTGGCCGGCCGGTTGATGATGGGCTTCGGCCTGCTGTCGGTGGTGGCGGCAGTGTTCTTCCTGATCCGGCAGAAGGATGTGAAGCGCATGTTCGCCTACTCGTCGATCGAGCACATGGGGATGATGACCTTCGCTTTCGGCATGGGCGGCCCGATCGCCAACTACGCCGGGCTGCTGCACATGACGGTGCATTCGCTGATCAAGTCCGCGATCTTCTTTGCCGTCGGCCATGCCACGCAGAAGGCGGGCACCCAGATCATGGAAGACATCCGCGGGCTCATCAAGGTCAGCCCGACGGTCGCCTGGGGACTGATGCTCGGATCGCTCGCCATCCTCGGCATGCCGCCGTTCGGGGTCTTCGCCAGCGAGTTCCTGATCGTCACGACCGCAATGCGCGAGCAGCCCTGGGCGACTCCGTTCCTGCTGATCGCCCTGGGCCTGGCGTTTGCATCCGTCTTCAGCCGGGTCCAGCCGATGGTCTTCGGCGAGACCAACGTCAAGCCCCTGGCGCATCCGCCGGCCCTGGTTCCGGTGTTCGTGCATCTGGCGCTTGGCCTGATGCTCGGCGTCTACATCCCACCCTATCTCAACGCCTGGTACGTCCAGGCGGCGGCGATGCTGGGGAACTGAGCAAATGGCACGGCCGGAACTCGGACTCGATCTGCGGCGCCTGTCGGCGCCGACGCCCATTTGGCATGGGCGGGTGGGTCGGGACGCATGGAGCGCAATGGCGCGCAGCATCGCGGACACGGGTGGACGCCTGATCTCAGTCTGGGGCGTCGATCGCAGCGCATCCGGCGAGGCCATGGCGGCGTGTGCAGCCTATGCCGTTTCCGAGGGGCTGGTCTGGCTCGAACTGAAGCTGGACGATGCAGCGCAAGAGTTCCCCGATCTGGCAATCGCATTCCCGTGCGCGGCGCGCATGCAACGCGCCGTGGCCGACCTGTCAGGCATCCGGGCCGAGGGTAGCCGTGACGATCGCCCCTGGCTCGACCACGGGGTGTGGCCGCCCGGATCATCGCCACTGCAACACAAACCCCAGCCCGAAGCAGCTGCTACCGCCGGTGCGCTACCTGCCGACTACCCCTTCGTGCGCGTCGACGGCGACGGCGTGCACGAGATCGCCGTCGGGCCCGTGCATGCCGGCATCATCGAGCCCGGCCACTTTCGGTTCTCCGTCGTGGGCGAGAAGGTGCTCAGGCTCGAACAGCACCTCGGGTACACGCACAAGGGCATCGAGCGCCGGTTCACGGAACTGATGCCGCTCGAGGGGCACCGCCTCGCGGGACGCATCTCGGGCGACACGACGGTGGCCTACGCCTGGGCCTACAGCATGGCGCTCGAGTCGGCCTGGGGCGGCGAGGTCCCGGACCGCACCACCTGGCTGCGTGCGCTGATGCTGGAGCGCGAGCGTGTGGCCAATCACCTGGGCGACCTCGGCGCTCTTGGGAACGATGCGGCCCTGGCTTTCGGCCTGGCGCAGTTCTCGCGCCTGCGCGAAGACTGGTTGCGCCTGTCCAAGGAGATCTTCGGCCACCGCCTGATGATGGACGCCATCGTGCCCGGCGGCGTGGCGATCGATCTGACGCCAATGAAGCGGGATCGCCTTTGCATGCAGTGCGATGTGATCGAGCGAGAGGTGCGCGCGCTGCGACGTGTGTACGACGAACATGCGGGCCTGCAGGACCGCTTTGTCGGCACCGGGCGGGTGACGCCCCAACTGGCCGCGCGACTCGGCCTCTCGGGCCTTGCGGGACGCGCCAGCGGGCAGACGGCCGATCTGCGCTGCAGCTTCCCATGGCCGCCTTACGATCGGCTCAAGGTTGCGATGGCCACCTCCAGCGACGGCGATGTCGCTGCGCGCGTGACGATGCGGTTCGAAGAGGCCTTCGAGTCATTGCGGCTCATCCGCGCCATCTGCGCTGGCTTGCCGGACGGCGCTGCTCGCGCCGAGCTTCAGCCTCCGGCCTCGGCATCGCTGGGTGCGGGCTGGGTGGAAGGCTGGCGGGGCGAGGTTTTCGTCGCACTGGAGATCGGGGGCGATGGTCGCATCCTGCGCTGCCATTGCCATGATCCGTCCTGGCAGAACTGGCCAGTGCTCGAGCACGCCATCATCGGCAACATCGTTCCGGACTTCCCGCTGATCAACAAGTCCTTCAACCTCAGCTATTCGGGGCACGACCTCTGATGTGGCACATCCTCAAGCAGATCGTCCGCACCGGCATCGTCACCGAGCCGGCGCCGCAGGTTGACGATGCCGAACACGCCGCGGTCGATCGCATCCAGCGCGACATCCTCGCCATCCTTGGCCAGGCGCTCACGATCCGCGAGGTCGATGCCGGCTCATGCAACGGCTGTGAACTCGAGATCCACGCACTCAACAACCCCTACTACAACATCGAGGGACTCGGCATCAAGTTCGTCGCCAGTCCGCGCCATGCCGACATGCTGCTGGTCACCGGGCCGGTGTCGCGCAACATGGAAGAGGCATTGCGGCGCACCTACGACGCCACGCCGGAACCGAAGCTGGTGGTCGCCGTCGGTGATTGCGGCTGCACCGGCGGCATCTTCGGCGAGAGCTATGCCAGTTGTGGCAAGGTGGCGAACGTGATTCCTGTCGATGTGGCGGTACCGGGCTGTCCTCCACCGCCGATCGACATCCTGCGCGGGATCCTCAGCGCCGTCCGACAACGTCAGGCGCAGCCCGGCAAGCGTTAGCCATGAAGATTGCAGAAGCGTTCCTGCTTGAGGCGAAAGGCGCCGAGGTTGGCGCCACGCCTGCGTCCACCGCCCGCCCGCTCCTCATCGAACCCTGGATTTCGGCGCCCGCGGACATCGTGGTCTACGAGTTCGGTGCTCGCCTGGACCAGCACTGCGAAGCCGCCGCATCCGAACAGATCCTCAAGGCCCGGCGCCTCTACGACGCCGTGGTCGGTGCATCCGCGCTGTCCACAGCGAGATGAACGTCTGGGTGCTGGAGCGCGCAGGCCCCCGTGCCAAGGCCTTGCAGGATCGGCTGTCGGCCTGCGAACTCGAGATCGCAGCCGCGAAGGCCATGGCGGATGTCAAGCGGCTGCACATCCTCGCGCCCCAACGGATCGCGCTGGGCACGGCACTATCACGCGCTCGACAGACGCAGCGGTAGCAGCAGAACACACGCGCAGAATATGGCATCACCTGTCTGCTAGATTCGCTGCAGACGGGATTGAAGCGAATGAGCGACCCTGACCAACACTGCCCAGACGCCCGCGCCGCGCTGTTTTGTGATGAACTCGAACGCGGCCGTGAATGCTTCCGCCGACGAGCCTGGGCGGGTGCTTGCGAATCGCTCGCTGCCGCTGACCAGACTGCGCCGCTGGGACCCGAGGATCTCGAGTCGTTGGCGATCTCGGCATACCTGGTCGGACGGGATGAAGACTACTTGAAGGCGCTGGCTCGCGCACACCAGGCTCATTTGAACGCAGGCGAAGGCGCGCGCGCTGTTCGCTGCGCGTTTTGGCTGGGCCTGCGTCTTCTGTTTCGAGGCGAGACGGGCAGCGCGACCGGATGGCTCGCGCGCGCCCAGCGGCTGCTCGAACGCGAGGGACGGGAGTGCGTCGAGCAGGGCTACCTGATGCTGCCGGTCGCGCGGCAACAGCTCAATGCGGGCGATAGCCGCGCTGCCTACGCGAGCGCGGCCGATGCCGCCGGAATCGGAGAGCGCTTCGGCGAAGTCGATCTGGTCGCGTGTGCACGGCACCTGCAGGGCCTGGTCCTGATCCACGAAGGGAAGGTCGAGGCGGGCCTCGCGCTGCTGGACGAGGCCATGGTCGCCGTGACCGCAGGCGAGCTGTCGCCTCTGGTCACCGGCTTGATCTACTGCAGCGTGATCGAAGGCTGTCAGCAGGTCTACGCCTTGGACCGTGCCCGCGAGTGGACCACTGCACTGGCGCAGTGGTGCGAGGCGCAACCCGAGATGCTCGCTTTCTCGGGCGTTTGCCGGGTGCATCGCTCGGAGATCATGCAGTTGCGCGGCGCCTGGCCGGAGGCGATCGAGGAGGCGCGCCGCGCCCGCAGCCGTTGCTCTCAGGCTGGAAACGCGCAGGCGGTAGGCGCCGCGTTTTATCAGCAGGCCGAAGTGCATCGGCTTCGCGGGGAGTTTGCGGCGGCGGAGGAGGCGTATCGCAGCGCGAGCGAGTCAGGGCAGGAACCGCAGCCTGGACTTGCGCTGTTGCGGCTCGCCCAGGGACGCGCGAACACGGCAGCCGCAGCGATCCGCCGTGTCGTGGGCGCGACCACGGGGCGCCAGCGCATGCGCCTGCTGCCCGCTTGCGTTGACATCATGCTGGCCGTGGGCGACATCGAACAGGCGCGCAGCGCCTGCCGCGAGCTGCAGGAGGTCGCCCGGAGCTTCGACACGGGCGTGCTCGATGCGATGGCCGCGCACGCCCGAGGGGCCCTCGAGCTGGCCGACGGCGACGCGCAGGCCGCGCTCGGCTCGCTGCGTCGCGCAGCGGCGGTGTGGCAGGAAGTCGAGGCTCCGTACATGACCGCCCGCGTCCGTGTGATGGTGGGGCTGGCCTGTCGCGCACTCGGCGACGACGAAGGATGCAGGCTCGAGCTCGAAGCGGCCCGTGCCGTGTTCGATCAACTGGGCGCCGCGCCCGACCTTGCCGGCATCGACGCACAGATGTGCCGCGCGGCGAAGGCGCAGGCGCATGGCCTGACCCCGCGTGAGCTGCAGGTGCTGCGCCTGATCGCCACCGGCAGGACCAACAAGACCATTGCGAACGAGCTGTTCGTGAGCGAAAAGACGATCGACCGGCATGTGAGCAACATCTTCGACAAGATCGCCGTCGCTTCGCGCAGCGCCGCCACCGCTTACGCCTACCAGCACCAGCTCGCCTGACCCGCCGGGTCTACTGGGTGAGACTACCCATGCCGCCGCGTGGCCGAAATTGGGTGATCCGCCCGACGCGCCGTCTTGCACCTGTTTGTATGGTGAAGCCATCGACAAGGAGCAAGCCGTGACTACCCGCGAAGAAACTCAGCAACGCATCCGTCCCCCGGCCGACGCGGACGCCCGCGAGCAGTTGCTGGCGGGGTTACCGGTCACACAGCGGCAACTTCGGCTGGCCGGCGTCTCGACGGCGATGCTCGAGGGTGGGGACGGCCCGTCGATGGTGCTGCTGCATGGTCCGGGCGGCAACGCGGCTCACTGGTTGCAGGTCATCCCGGACCTCGCGAGAACCCATCGCGTCGTGGCCCCCGACCTGCCCGGCCAGGGCGCCTCGGAGGTGGACGAGGGCCCCTTGGACGCCGATCGCGTGTTCGCCTGGCTCGGCGAGTTGATCGCGCGCACCTGCCCGTCGCCACCCGTGCTGGTGGGCTACGCACTTGGCGGCGCCATCGCAGCCCGCTTTGCCAGCCAGCACGGCGATCGGCTCGACCGGCTCGTGCTCGTCGACACCCTGGGCCTGAGCCCGTTCCAGCCTGCGCAGGTCTTCGGGCTCGCGTTGAACGATTTCATTGCGCAACCGACCGAGCATACGCACGATCGCTTGTGGCAGTACTGCGCACTCGACCTGGACGACGTGCGACAACGCATGGGTGAGCTCTTGGAGCCGTTCAAGGCCTATAACCTCGATCGTGCCCGGACACCGGGAGTACAGGCTGCTCTGGGCGCATTGATGGATTTGTTCGGACTGCCGGCGATCCCGTCGGCGGATCTCGCGCGAATCGCCGTCCCCACGACCCTGATCTGGGGGCGGTACGACCGTGTGACGGGGCTACCCGTTGCCGAGGCGTCGAGCGCGCGCTACGGATGGCCGTTGCATGTGATCGAGGACGCCGACGACGATCCTGCGATCGAACAGCCGGAAGCGTTTGTGCGTGCGGTGCGCGCCGCGCTCGCCGACTCTCTGAACACCCCGGAATCAACGCGGGATGCCTGGGACAGGATCGCGAAGGGATACGACCGCACGAACACGCCCACGCAGATGTGGGTAGGCAACGAAGGCCTGCGCCGCGCCGGCGTGCTCGCCGGCATGAGTTTCCTGGACGTGGCGGCAGGCAGCGGCGCGCTCAGCATTCCCGCAGCGCGCTTCGGCGCGCAGGTCCTGGCGACGGACCAATCGCCGGCCATGCTCGAGCACCTCGATGCGCGCGCACGCAAGGAAGGGCTCGCCATCGAGACGCGCGTCATGGACGGCCATGCCCTTGCGCTGGAGGACAGCAGCTTCGACGTCGCCGGATCGCAGTTCGGCGTCATGCTGTTTCCGGACATGCCGCGCGGAATCCGTGAAATGGCGCGCGTCGTCAAGCCGACGGGGCGGGTGCTGATGACCGTGTACGGCGATCCGCACGAGATCGAATTCTTTGGCTTCTTCGTGGCCGCCATACGGTCCGTGGTCCCGTCCTTCGAAGGTCCGACGATGGATCCTCTTCCGCTGCCTTTTCAGCTGAAGGATCCCGAAAGGCTGCGCCAGGAGCTCACGAAAGCCGGACTTCAACAGGTCAGCGTGGAGACGGTCACCGAGAAAACGGCGTTCGAGTCCGGCGAGCACATGTGGGACTGGTTGGTGCACAGCAATCCTATCGTCGGGGAGGTTCTAGGACACCTGCACCTGACGCAGGATCAGCTCGTTGGGGTCCAGCAGACGCTGGACGACATGGTCCGAGAGCGCGCGGTCGGCGCGGGCCCGGCCGTGTTGACAGCGCCGATCCATATCGGCGTCGGCACCAAGTCATTCGACTCGACCACGGTGGAGACGAATTGAAGCTGCTGATCGTCGGGGGCGGCCTCGCCGGCCTGGCGCTTGCGATCGCCCTGCGCGAGCAGCGGTTGTCGGTGACCATCGTCGAGTGCGCAAGCAACTGGGCAATCCCCGGCGCCGGGCTGTACCTCGTCGGCAATGCAACGCGTGCCTTGCAGGCTCCGGGTTTGTGCGTCCGTCGACAGGAGCCTATGTCATCTGGACGGGCGGCCCCACCACGCGTCGCAGCCGCGGTGCCAGACAGGAGTCGGCCGGCCATTCCCGCTCATTGATACTCCATGCCGATTGGCAAGCCGCGCTCTATCGACGGGACCGTCCTATTTGGGTCGAACCGAACTTGGCGAGACCATGGCAGGCGGCTCGATGCATGCAGGCAACCTCGAGGGAGCCTTGATTCGCAGTTGCTTGTTGACGTTCTTGCGCCCGAACACAACCTCGATGGCGCAGCGCGATACGCCAAACTCGCCGGCCAGGAAACGCACCATGTGGTCCGTTGCACGGCCCACGCGCGGCGCCTCGGTGACGCTGACTTTCAACTGATTGCCCTTGACCTTGCCGATGGCGTCCTTTGCTGCGCCGGGTGTCCCGAGAATGTTGAGGACCAAGATGTCCCCCTCCCACCTGTAGAACGAGCTCTTTTTCAATGGGGGGCCACGCGCCGGGTCAGGCGGCACGCGCGGCATCGAAACATCACGCGATGACCACACGCGTGCACAGCAACTCGGCCTCAACGGCGAGTTGACCGTCTACAAAGCCACTCCCCTTGAACTTGAAGACCCCCGCTTTCCTGCGCAGCAGTCGAACGTCCATCATCAACTGATCCCCAGGTTCGACCGGCCTCTTGAACCGCGCTGCATCGATTCCACCGAAGTAGTACATCTTCGTGTCATCAGGTGTTTCACCGAAAGTCTCGAATGCGAGCAATGCAGCCGCCTGCGCCAGCGCTTCCAGCAGCAGTACGCCGGGCACCACGGGACGGTGAGGAAAGTGACCTTGGAACAACGCTTCGTTGATCGTGACATTCTTCAGCGCCTCGATCCGCATGCCCTTCTCGAGATTCACGACGCGGTCCACCAAAAGGAACGGATAGCGGTGGGGAAGCCTCTTCAGAATTTCGTAGATGTCCAACTTCACACAAACCCCTTGCCAAACGCGGCGCTCTCGGCATAGCCGGTAACGAACAGCACCTTGAGGCTGGGTCGTATCGCCCAGCTCCTCTCGGCCAAATCTCGGCCGTTCATCCCGCCACGCAGACCGAAATCCGCAGAAAAAACTCCGTCAGCTCCCTTAAGGACTGCTGAATAGCTGGCGCTCGGCTGCGAGGAGTGTGACGCCGCGGCGCTGAACAGGCCATTCGAGCACTCGCATCTATTGAGCCTCAGGCGAAAGCGTCGCAGATGCGGTGTTTCGACGGGCGTACCTGTCGCGCTGAGGTGATCGCAAAATATGTTAATCAAATGGTAATTGCAATGATACACAATGAAAACTATATTCGCGCTTCCGCCGTGAAGCCCGATGAGCTCGCGACGCCCCCACCGTCCATGCGAGCGAACATTCTTCAAGAACTCATCCAGTTGGTTCGGACCCAACGAACAAACCGACAGCTGGGAGGCGTGCTCGCGTCGTCGCCTGGGCGTTTGCCGGAGTCGCGTTGCTCATTTCATTTATTTGCGGAGCGGCAACCACCGGAGCGCTGGCCACTCGTGCGCGCCGCCGGCGGTTACAGGGCGAGTTCGCGCACCCCCTTGTGCTCGAGGCGGTCTTGCTGTTGCTGTTTGGTTTGTTGGGCGCCAATCTCGAGCTGCTTGGCGAATGGTTCGTTCCGTCCACCGTTTTGCTCCTTTGTTTCATCATGGGGCTGCAGAACGCGATCGTCAGCAAGATCTCGAAGACCGAGATCAGGACGACACACATGACTGGCGTTATCACGGACCTGGGCGTTGAGCTGGGTCGATGGATCCACGGTGACGATCCTCGAGGAGTCGATGGCCAACGCATGGTGAAGGCCGACTCCGAGAAGGTGGCTCTCTATACGACGATCCTCGGGTTGTTTGTGGGCGGAGGCGTTGTCGGCGTCATCGCCTTCACGGTTGTGGGCTTTGCGGCGGCGGTGCTCTTTGCCGCCGTGCTGGTGACGTTGGCTGCACCGCCGATGCTGCAAGACTTGAGGTCGATGGGTGACAGATCTACGGGGGATGTTTCGTGAAAGCCGCTGCGGGAACGAACCGCACCGTCAGCCGACACATCAAGCTGCTGCGTTACCAGCCTCCATCGGGAGGTGCAAGCCGCACCTTCGGTGCGGTTTGGCAACTGGGCAACGAAGTCCGGTGGACGTCACCGATCACACGAAGACTCAATGACGTGTTGGACCCGAAGCTCTTCGTTGACCGGTTTCCAGAAGCCACATACGAATTTGATCACTTCGCTGCCGCTATCACCTGGCTGCAGTCAGTTTGCAGCGCTGCGCGCGAGCTACTGGACGTTGCACAGGCCTGCCAGACAGAACCGGGCCTGGGGTTGAGCTGCGTTCGGTACGAAGGACCGGATCGTGGCGGGGATCTCGCCAGCCTGCTGGAAGGAGAGAACCAAGCGCAGTTGCTGGATGTCGAGATGCTTCGGACCGTTGTGAACCTGACCTTGGAGCACCTCGTCAAGGAGCATGCCGTTCTCAAGGGCCTTCCATTAGAGCTGATATCTGAGGAGGGTTCGAGCGAGTGCGCGCGACTTCTCCTCCCTGACGACCGGCTCGTACGCATCTACTTTGATCGCGATACGCGTCCGAGTCGCGTGGTCCCCCAGTTGCTTGTGGAGAGTGATCGGCTTTTTCGCCTGCGCTCGGACTCGGAAGTCTCGTTCTTTGTATTCGCTCAGTTGAAGGGCGCGCTACCTCTCCGGCTGACAACCAGCGTGCTCGCGACGGGGATGCGGCTGCCACACATCGCCAACGGGTTGGTTCGGCTGGTGTGGGCTACGCCACTGTCGTCATGAAGTTGCCCCACCGACCTCGACGACCAGCGCGTTCAGCTGGCGGGGAGCGTATCTCGGCTCCGTATGAAGCGCCAGAACAGGAACCTTATGACCAACCCCACTGATCCGTTTCGCCTTGCCGCGCTTGAATATCACGGGCATCCGGTCCCGGGCAAGATCGCGATCGCGGCGACCAAGCAAATGCTCAACCAGCGCGACCTGGCGCTGGCCTACTCGCCCGGCGTGGCGGCACCTTGCGAGGAAATCGTCAAGGACCCGGTCAACGCCTTCAAGTACACCGCGCGCGGCAACCTCGTCGCGGTCATCACCAACGGCACCGCCGTGCTGGGCCTCGGCGACATCGGGCCGCTGGCCGCCAAGCCGGTGATGGAAGGCAAGGGCGTCCTGTTCAAGAAGTTCGCCGGCGTCGACGTGTTCGACATCGAGATCGACGAGAAGGACCCGGCCAGGCTGGTGGAGGTCATCGCCGCGCTGGAGCCGACCTTCGGCGCCATCAACCTCGAAGACATCAAGGCACCGGACTGCTTCTACGTCGAGCGCGAGCTGCGCAAGCGCATGAAGATCCCGGTCTTCCACGACGACCAGCACGGCACGGCGATCACGGTGGCGGCCGCCATGCTCAACGGCCTGAAGGTGGTGGGCAAGGACATCTCGCAGGTCAAGCTCGTCACCTCGGGCGCCGGCGCCGCGGCGCTGGCCTGCCTGAACCTGCTGCTGAAGGTCGGCCTGAAGCGCGAGAACGTGTTCGTGACCGATCTCGCCGGCGTGGTCTACGAAGGCCGCACCGAGCTGATGGACGACGACAAGCGCCAGTACATGCAAAAGACCTCGGCGCGCTCGCTGGCCGAGGTGATCGAAGGCGCCGACGTGTTCCTCGGCCTCTCGGCCGGCGGCGTGCTCAAGCCCGCGATGGTGGCGAAGATGGCGGCCAAGCCGGTGATCTTCGCGCTGGCCAATCCCAACCCCGAGATCTCGCCCGAGGACGCGCATGCCGTGCGCAGCGACGTGGTCATGGCCACCGGGCGCACCGACTACCCGAACCAGGTCAACAACGTCCTGTGCTTCCCCTACATCTTCCGCGGCGCGCTCGACTGCGGCGCGACCACCATCACCGACGAGATGGAAGTCGCAGCGGTGCATGCCATCGCCGAACTCGCGCAGGCCGAGCAGAGCGAGCGCGTGGCTGCCGCCTATGTCGGCGAAAAGCTCAGCTTCGGTCCCGAGTACCTGATTCCGAAGCCCTTCGACCCGCGGCTCATGATAAAGGTCGCGCCCGCGGTCGCCAAGGCCGCTGCGGAGAGCGGCGTCGCGCTGCGGCCGATCGCGGACCTGGATGCCTACCGCGACAAGCTGCAGAGCTTCGTCTACGCCTCGGGCCCCGCGATGAAGCCGATCTTCGACGCCGCCAAGCGCGCGCCGAAGAAGCGCGTCGCCTACTGCGAGGGCGAGGAAGAGCGCGTGCTGCGGGCGGCACAGATCGTGGTGGACGAAGGCATCGCCCGTCCCACGCTGATCGGCCGGCCGGCGATCATCGCCCAGCGCATCGAGAAGTTCGGCCTGCGCCTCAAGGAAGAGCTGGACTACGACATCGTCAACGTCGAGCACGACCATCGCTACCGCGACTTCTGGCAGACCTACCACCGCATGACCGAGCGCAAGGGCACGACGGTGCAGACCGCCAAGATCGAGATGCGCCGCCGCCTGACGCTGATCGGCGCCATGCTGCTGCACAAGGGCGACGTGGACGGCATGATCTGCGGCACCTGGGGCACCACCGCCTTGCACCTGCACTACATCGACCAGGTGATCGGCAGGCGCGCCGGCGTCTCCACCTACGCCTGCATGAACGGCCTGCTGCTACCTGACCGCCAGGTGTTCCTGGTCGACACGCACGTCAACTACGACCCGACGCCCGAGGAGCTCGCCGAGATCACCACCATGGCGGCCGAGGAGATGATGCGCTTCGGCCTCAAGCCGAAGGCGGCGCTGCTGTCGCATTCCAACTTCGGCAGCAGCAACCAGCCGAGCGCTATCAAGATGCGTCAGACGCTCGACGCCCTTCTGATCCAGGCGCCTTGGCTGCAAGTCGACGGCGAGATGCAGGGCGATGTGGCGCTCGACGGCAAGCAGCGCGCCGCCGTCATGCCGCACAGTGCGCTGGCCGGCGACGCCAACCTGCTGGTATTCCCGAACATCGACGCCGCCAACATTTCCTACGGCCTGATGAAGACTGCCATGGGGGGTGGAATCACCATCGGTCCCATCTTGCTCGGCGCAGCACGGCCTATCCATGTCTTGACACCGTCGGCAACGGTGCGCGGCATCTTCAACATGACTGCCCTGACTGTCGCCGAGATCCCAAGCGACAAGTAGTCCTTCCAAGCGCGCGCCCGCTCCGCCCACCCTTCTTTTTCATCTCATTGAATCATTGATGTCAGACCGCCTCGAGTACAACCGGCACCCGCGACCTCTTGTTGACAAATCGCTGAACTCAAAGACCATGCATTTCTCGATCTGCGACGTTCAAAGCCGGATGCAGATCGACCGGCCCAACAACCTCATGCTGGCTTACACGCGCCTCATGATGGGCTTCCTGCTGTTTGCGCCCAACCCCCGCCACATCGCCATGGTGGGTCTGGGTGGCGGGTCACTGGCGAAGTTCTGCTACTGGTATCTGCCAGATTCGCGCATTCAGGTGATCGAAATCAATCCCTATGTCATCGCGCTTCGCGATGAGTTTGAGGTGCCCAGAGACGATCACCGGTTTCATGTCCGCAAGGAGGACGCTGCTGACTATGTTCGTACTGCCCAGTATCGCTACGATGTGATCGTGGCCGACGGCTTCGATGCCAACGGGGTGCCTGCGAGTCTTTGCTCGCGCTCTTTCTACGACAACTGCTTTGACATGCTGGAGCCCAACGGGGTTTTGGTGGCAAACCTCCACTCCCATCATGAGCACTTCCCGGTCTACCTTGAGCGGATTAAAGAAAGCTTTGCTGGACGTGTCGTCACCGTGAATGACTTTGATTATGGCAACACCATTGCCTTCGCATTCAAGGAAACGCCCACGCCGCCGCTGCTTGCAAACCTGCAACGCTGCGCATCGACGCTGGCGCCTGAAGCATGGGCGCAACTGGCGCCCAGCTTTTCCATGATCAAGCGGTTCGGCAGATGGCATAGCCAGGGGATGCCTTAAGGACACGGGAGGCCCGCAACGGACGATATTTCGCATCTCCCACCTGGAAAGGCGGACGGAGGCCGGACTGGGGCATTGCGATGCTGAGCATCGCGCTCGGGTGCGCACGGTTCGCGGCCGTCATGCGTCGAATGCAAGAGTCGCGACGCGAGGTGCGCCGTTACCCCGATCCTGACACCGGCACTTGCCGCCGCTTACACGCAAACTTTTGCCCGAACATTTTTCAATCACCCGGAGTCATTCCATGAACAGCAGCAATCGTCGGAGCTTCATGCTTCAAGTCGTCGCCACAGGTTCAGCACTCGCGGCAACTGGCGTCTACGCCCAATCTACGGGGCCCAAGCTGGAAGAAAGCGATCCCCAGGCAACGGCGCTCGGCTACAAGCAAGACACTACCAAGGTGGACCCCAAGAAATACCCCAAGCACGTGGTCTCGCAAACCTGCGCGAACTGCCAGTTATTCCAGGGCAAGCCGAAAGAAGCGACAGGTGGCTGCCCCTTGTTTCCGGGCAAGCTGGTGGCAGCCAACGGTTGGTGCAGTGCATGGGTCAAGAAGGCGAGTTGACTGCCGTGCGCCCTGATGCTGCGCTTCGGGAAACGCGCATGCAACATCAGCCAGCATTGCGCCTCTCTGACACGTACCCTGGAACTTTATGAACCATACAGAAGATCTGCAAATTGTCCTGGCGCGCACCACTCGTGGCCAGCGTGAGGTGTTGTTCCGCGCGTCTGCGCTGGGCTTGGACGAACGCTCGCTGCTGTTGCGAGTCAACGGCCATACTGCTTTGCAGCACCTTCATCAACTCTCTCCGCTGAAAGATCCGGTCGCCGCGTCGCGGGCGCTCCTGAACCTGGGCCTGATCGAAATCTTGAAGCGGCCAAAGCTCGAGGCGGCCAACGATCGAATCGCCTTTGCGTATACGGAGCCTCTTTGAGCGCCTGCGCTCACTGCTCAGACAAATCATCGGAGATCAACGAAAACGAAATCTGACCAATCAACAGTCTCACGGCATAATGGTCTGATGGCATGAGGGCCAGGAGCCATGTGGAAACTTGCCGGGCCTATCGTCATCGCCGGCTACACCCTCTCGCCGGCAGAAGCAGGGCTGCGCGGCTTCACGCAGGAGTTTTCCAGGCTCTCCAATGGAGTAGCCCCACTGGAGCTACTCGCGTACTGGGCCATCGAGATCTACCCTTCAAAAGCCGACCGTGACCCCACTGAGGTTGCACACGAGGAGTTTGAGAACGCGGCACGGTGGTTCGGCAACTCGCGGCCGAGCGCCAGTCCGTAGTCGGTCTGATGCCCGTGCGTGCAACGCACCCCGAGGGCCTGCCGGCGCCAAGCGAGAGCGCGCTCCCGCAGATCAGCGTCGGAGAGTTCACCGGGCTCAGTCATTGGGTGATTTTGCCGTGGCACGCGGTCTCAATCGCGTGAACGGTCGCGCGCATCGGTCGCTTTCTGAGCCGCGCGCTGCGCACCGGCAACGCCCCACCCTCTCGCCCTGCTTGGCCGCTGCGTTGCGACTCTATTGGCCTGTTTGCGACTTCAATGGCCGTGAAAAAAAGCGGTCCTGGAGCAAGGTAAAGGTGATCGATCCGCACGGCGGCGGCGCCGCGAATGTCATCGGCGCGTCACCGAGTGAACCCCAAGATGCGCCCCGGCGATCCCGCCGGCCCGTTGAAGGAGAACACCCGATGACCCGCTCGCTGCTTCGACGCCTGCACAGCTCCGCCACGCGGCTGGGCGCAGGACTGATCACCCTCGGCCTGGTCGCCTGCGTCCCGCTGCCGGCCCACGCCGACCAGGGGGAGGCGAACGCAGCATATGCGATCGGACTCTGGGGCGACCTTCCCTACTCCCCCGTCCAGGAAGCCGTCGGGTTGCCCAACCTGCTGGCCGACATGAACGCGCAGAAGCTGACGTTCACCGTGCACAACGGCGACCTCAAGCAGGGCTCGGGAAGCCTGTGCGACGACGCCCTCTTCCACCGGGCGGTGGGCTGGTTCAATACGCTGCAGGGCGCGGCCATGTTCACGCCAGGCGACAACGACTGGACCGATTGCGACCGGACGGCCAACGGCGGCTTCAACTCCCGCGAACGGCTCGACCGCGAACGCCAGGTGTTCTTCTCCACGCCGCTCTCAATGGGCCGCGATCCGATCGTGCAGGAAGTCCAGACCGAAGCCCTGTGCCTCGGCCAGGCCGGGGCCGTGCCCTGCGTCGAGAATCGACGCTGGAAAGTGGGCAGGGTCACCTACGTCACGCTGAACATTCCAGGCTCCTGCAACAACCTGTGCGACACGGCCCCGGACCCTGCGGAGTTCCAGGCGCGCAATGCAGCGAACATCCGGTGGCTGCGCGAGTCCTTCGCGGCGGCGGCGCAAACGGGCTCGGTGGCGCTCATGATCATTGCCCAGGCCAACCCCGGCTGGGACAAGAGCGACCCCACGCGCGCGCCGGTGCGGGACCCGCTGACGCTGGAGCAGACCGACGGTGCGCCCGACGGCTACAAGGAATACCTTCTGGCCCTGCGCGAACAGGTGATCGCGTTCCGGCGCCCGGTGGCGTACGTGCACGGCGATTCGCACTACTTCCGCATCGACAAGCCGTTCCTCGACGTCCGCGGCCGCCGGCTCGAGAACTTCACCCGCGTCGAGACTTTCGGCGACAACGCGGCCAACGGCAACAACGACGTCCAGTGGCTGAAGGTCGTCGTGGACCCGAAGAGCCGCGATGTCTTCTCGTACCAGCCGATGATCGTGCCCGGCAACCGCGAGGCCGTGCCGGCGCCCTGAGCCGCGGGGCGCGGAACGGCTGCGCCATCGCCTGCAGGGCAGTCGTAGCGCGCCGCCACGGTTGACGCGCAAAGGAGCGAGGTGAAACGAATCGTCTCTTGATTTGCCAAGCGCCGAGGACATGACCTAAGCTTCGTCCCCCGAGGAGAACGCAATGTCTATGCCTTCTACGTCCCGGCACCTTCACGACTTGGTCACGCTCGTCGGCGATCTCCGGGCTCGCTACGGTTCGGACGATGACCTGGTCACGCAAATCGACTCTGAAGTCGCGACCTGTGAGGCTTGCGAGTTGGAACGGCAGGCTTGGCTCGCTACGCATGGCACGCCCGCTTCGCGTTTCGAGCGCCGATCACAAGAAAATCTTCCAGCCTGAGCGCGCCGGTTCCCGGCTTTGCGGAGCCGCCGAGCGGCTCAGCGGGGCCCGCCGACAAGGAAGCGCGAAATCCAACTGCGGTTGCAAGAGGCGTTGGGTCTTGCAATCGTTGCTTCACCGTCGCACTTCACAATTCATCCTGACAGTCGGCAGGCGCTGGTAGAGGTTGCTTCGGCGCTCGCCCGGACCGGGTGGGGGTCGAAAGAAAAAACGGGCCGCGAAGACTCGTTTTCCTTGTATGTTTGTGAACGCACTCGATGTTGACCTTCTTGCCAACCGCGAGCTTGTCGTTGATCGGGAAATCCAGGGGCGTCGCCGGCCAATTCACCCTCCGAACCAGAACCTGAACCACAGGGCGAGTGCTGCGAGAACGATGCACAGAATCACGTTGTCGCTTCTGACTTGGATCCAGCCGATCGTGCGCCTGAGCCAATGATCCCCTTGGGCGCAACTGGCATCCCAGACGTTTGCAGGGACCAGGTGGATTGCCACCCAGGACAAGCCGGCCAGCATCGCCAAATCGTCCAGATAGCTCGGTAGCGGCAGGAACTCTGGGATCAGGTCGACCGGTAGCGTGGCATAGAGGACGACGAAGATCGCGATGGTCTTGGCCGATCGCGGTGTCCCTCGATGAAATCCTGCCGGCCACAGCGCAATGAGATTGCGTGCCGAGCGGAAGGCCCATGTTCTGATGCGCTCGATGTTCATCGCCGCCGCATTTTGCGCGTTACCGCAGCCACTGCCAAAGGGCCACTGCGAAGCCGATCCAGATCGCGACGATGAGCACGGCGCCCCATACGCTGCGCGGTTTGCCGTTGTCCCGGCTCATCCACGCCGCCGCTTGTGCGCGGCAATCCTCGACAACGTCCGGGGGCAGCATGCGGATCGCCACCCAGATCAACGCGGGCAGCAACAGCGCATCGTCCACATAGCCGAGGATGGGGATGAAGTCCGGGATCAGGTCGATGGGAATCAAGGCGTAGGCGACGACGAACGCACCAAGGGCCTTTGCGGCCCAGGGCGTGCGTTGATGTCTGCAAGCGAACCAGAGCATCACGGCGTCACGCTTGAGGCGTGTGGCCCAGGCACCTAGCTAGAACCTGAAACAGGCTCGGGTTGTCTTTCTCGCGCGCCTGAACGCGTCCGTCCTCACGGTTCATGCATCACCTTCGTCGAAATCACAGATTCGATTCTAATCTGCTACAGTTGTGATGTAACCACCGCTACATTAGCAATGAATCCGAACAAGTACTCGTCCTGGCTTCTCCTGACCTACAAGGTGCCCGCCGAGCCGAGCAAATTGCGGGTCGGCATCTGGAGGCGCATCCGCGGCATGGGCGCCGTCTACCTGCAGAACAGCATCTGTGTACTGCCCACCAGCAGCGAGCACCAGCGTCAGCTGCGCACGGTGCAAAGCGATATCGAGCAAGCGGGCGGCGAAGCGGTGATCTTCGAAACGCACGCGCTCGACGCCAAGCAGGAGGAGCGTGTCGTGGCCTATTTCAAGCGCGACCGCGAGCAGGACTACGAGGAGTTTCTCGAAAAGTGTGACGACTACAAGAAGGAGATCGAGAAGGAGGTCAAGGCTGGCCACTACAGCTTCGCCGAGATCAAGGAGAACGACGAAGACCTGAAGAAGCTCAAGAACTGGCTCGAGCGAATCAAGGTCGTCGATTTCTATGGCGCGCCGGCGCGCGCGACGGCCGAACAGCAGCTGGTCGAGTGCGAGGCCTTGCTGGAGAGCTATGCCAATGAGGTTTTCGAGCGGGAGCAGAACACGAAAACCGCACCGACGAGACGGCCCGCAACGGCAAAGAAAGCGACCGCAAAGCGGCCTGCCAAACGAGATGCCAAGCCCTGAGTGGGTCCAACCCCCATCACGCCTGACATGCTCTTTGACAGCAATGCTGCGCCGGAACCCATGACCACAAGAAGCAGCAGCACCCTGCATCAAATTCCGGCCGGCATTTGGGTGCTCGGCTTTGTCAGCATGCTGATGGACATCTCGTCGGAAATGATCCACAGCCTGCTGCCGATGTTCATGGTCTCGACCTTGGGCGCCAGCGCTTCGGCGGTCGGTCTGATCGAAGGGCTGGCCGAGTCCACGGCGCTGATCGTCAAGGTCTTCTCGGGGGCGCTTAGCGACTATCTCGGCAAGCGAAAAGGGCTGGCCGTGTTTGGCTACGCCTTGGGGGCACTGTCCAAACCGCTGTTCGCGCTGGCCCCTACGATCGGCATTGTGCTGACGGCCCGGCTGCTGGATCGGGTCGGCAAGGGGGTACGCGGTGCACCCCGTGATGCCTTGGTCGCCGACATTGCGCCGCCGCACTTGCGCGGCGCCGCCTTCGGGCTGCGCCAGTCGATCGACACCGTGGGGGCCTTCCTCGGTCCGCTGCTGGCGGTGGGCTTGATGCTGCTCTGGGCCAATGATTTCCGGGCCGTCTTCGGGGTGGCAGTGGTCCCGGGCTTGATGGCTGTCGCACTGCTCTTGTTCGGCCTTCGGGAGCCGAAACATCATCAGGTTGAGAAGCGGACCAATCCAATCCGCCGAGAAAACCTGAAGCGGCTTGGCCCGCCGTATTGGTGGGTGGTGGGAATCGGTGCCGTGTTCACGCTGGCGCGGTTCAGCGAGGCATTCCTGGTGCTGCGAGCACAGCAAGGCGGCATTGCGGTCGCTCTGGTGCCCCTCGTGATGGTAGCGATGAACCTGATCTACGCGCTGTCGGCCTATCCTTTTGGCAAGCTCTCCGACCGCATGAGCCACACCAAACTGCTGGCGCTCGGCCTGGCCGTGTTGATCGCGGCCGACGTCGTGCTCGCCACCAGCGATCATTGGTGGGTCGTGTTGGCAGGCGTCGCCCTGTGGGGTGTGCACATGGGCATCACGCAAGGCTTGCTAGCCACCATGGTGGCGGATACCACGCCCGCAGATCTGCGCGGCACCGCCTACGGGTTCTTCAACTTGGTGAGCGGAGCGGCGATGCTGGTCGCCAGCGTGGTTGCCGGGCTGTTGTGGGATCGGCTCGGGGCGTCTGCCACCTTCTATGCCGGGGCGGCCTTCTGCCTGATTGCACTCTGCGGACTGTTGTGGCGTCCATGCCAGCGTCCTTTGGGCGCTTGAGTCAATGCGCCGAGCCGGCCCGCGAAGTGTCTGGTAGCCGGCTCACACCACAAAAACCCCCTGTGCGAGGCCCTACCTGGAGCACGCGCACTACCGCACTACTGCTGATCGGCGGGTACAGCTGAATGAACAAGACCCGCAAGAGTCGCCCAGATGTGGCCATAGCAGCGCCTTCTTTCCGGCGCAATGGGTGCATCCGAGCGTGCTGACGGTTGACACGCTCTATGCGAAGCTCCTCTCATTGCGCGGCGAAACCTCGCGCCCAGCGTGCCTTTTACATTGCGCGCCAAGCGATCAACAATCGTTCCATGAAGCGCCTATCAGGTAATTCTTGGACCGGTCGCCCAATGGCAAGCAGTGCATTTCGACGCATTGAGGGCAGAGCTGCTTCAGTGCTCCTGGCCATCGGCGCTGCGGCGTTGATCGGCTGGCTGGTGGTGGAACTGTACGTCGCAGTGGTGACGCTCGACTGAGCCGCAGGCCTCGATGCACCCGCTTGCTGGTCAACCAGATCAGACAAACGTGTGACCAGCTTGTTCCTATTCGCCGTCAATGCTCGTGCCGATGGTGCGCATCCGGCACATGCGGATGCGCATGGCTCATCGGTTCGTGCACGTGTCGATGGCTGTGCGGGCCCGCCGGCATCACCTCGTGCGCGTGGTTATGGTGCCCGTCGTCATGCCGGTGCGCATGCTCGTGTTCCAACGCCTCGTGCGCGTGCGCATGCCCATGCGATTCCGCCAAGTGCAGCGCCACCCCCAGCACCATTAGCAGACCGCCCACCGCCATGATCCAACTACCGCTGCGGTCCCCCAACGCCATCGCGAGCGCGGCGCCTATGAATGGCGCGAACGCAAACACAGAACCCGTGCGCGCCGCGCCGAAGGCCCGCTGGGCCAGCAGATAAAAACGCAGGCTCAGTCCGTAGCCGGTCGCGCCTACTACCAGCAGCCCGATCGCCGCGCCGAGCGTGGGCAGCGGATCACCGAACAGCATCGCCAGCGCTGTCGTGGCGGCAGCCCCGAGGACCGCCTTGCCAAGCACCACCTGTGCCGGGTCGCGCTCGGCCAGCGCACGCGAGAGCGTGTTGTCTGCGCCCCAGGCCACGGTGGCCAGCAGCACCGCCAGCACTCCCCAGAGCTGATTTCCGCCCTGGCGGCCCTGGTCCAGCACCAGCGCGATGCCGCCGGCGAGCAGGAGCAGCATGGCGGCCCAGACGCGTCGATCCATGGTCTCGCCGTACAAGCCGCGCGCCAGCAAGGCGGTGAACAAGGCTTCGAGGGTGAGCATCAGCGAAGCACCGGTACCGCTGGTGTGTTGCAGGCCCCATGCCAACGCGACGGGCCCCAGCACGGCGCCGAAGGCCGCCATCGACAGCAGGCGTGGAAGGTCGCCACGCTTGAGCCGAGCTTCCTTTTCAACATGCTGTCGCGAAAACGCTCCCACGACAGCAGCACCCGCATAGAGCAAAGCCGCTGTCGTGAATGCCCCGAGACCTGCCCCGAATCGCTGAACCAGCGGGGTGCTGATGCCGAACAGCGCCGCCGCCACCAGAGCCAGGAGGCCTCCGCGCAATGCGGGTAGATGAGCATGGGGTTGCTTCATGCGCCGACCACCTTCGAAAGATTATTTCCCTCAGCCACCGATCATTGCCAGCGGAGCATGACAGTGCTGAATGTTGACTTGAACCCGATCACCAACTTCGATCGTTTCAGCGCCGGACAACGGTGCGACTCGATACGCACAGCGGCTGGGCGTCTCGGAGTAGCGAACCAGCACGTAGCGATCTCGCGCCGCGGCGTCGGGCGCCACCATCTTGCGGCAATCCTTGGCGATCCGCACGTGGATGGCGGCCCCTTGATCGATCTGCACGACCCTGCCCGGCCGCCAGCCTTCCAGGAAGCGGGCACGCTCGTCCAGCAGACCGGCGCAGCCTTGCAACAGGCCGTTGAGCACGACGAGTGCCAACGCCACGCCGCCTTCTGGAGGGCGCCGCCGCGTGCTGCTGATCACTTCAGCGTGAATCGCAGGGTGATGGTCTTCTTGTCCGCCGTCTTCAGCGCGGCCACCACCTTGGACCCCTTGCCCAGCTTGACACCCTTCGCTTCGAGCTTGTTGCCGCCCGCCGGCTTCAGAGCGGCTTCCGATTTTTCTGCGCCGTTGAGCACCGTGAGTTTGCCGCTCGTACCGGCCGTATCGAACTCGTCTTCGTGGTCGAGGACGTAGATCGTGGCGCCGTCGCCGGCTGCGACCAGTTCGAAAGACAGGTCGCTCGCGCTTTGCACGATGCCGCCGTACTGCGGCTTCGCAGCACCGTGCGCAAACGCGTTGTTCACGCTCAGCGTCGATGCCGTCAGCACCACAGCGGCGGCGAGAAGGCGCAAGGGAGAGTTTTTCAGGATCATCGGATCGTCCTTTGGTCAGGGGATGGCGCGCTTTGACAAGGCGGCGCCGCAAAGCCTTGGGGAATGGAAACAAGAATCGTGCAGCTCACCTCAGTACGACTCCTGCGGGACCGGCCGGAGGCCAGGTCCGGGCACCTCCACTTCGAGCAAACGCTCGGCGGCGCGGCGGCCAAGCAGCCAGAACAGGACCGGCGTGAGCAGCGTGTCGAGAACGGTCGAGCTGACCAGGCCGCCGAAGATCACCACGGCGACCGGGTGCAGGATTTCCTTGCCCGGCGCATCGGCGGCCAGCAGCAGCGGCGTCAGCGCGAAGGCGGCCACCAGCGCGGTCATCAGCACCGGCGTCAGACGCTCAAGCGAGCCGCGCACGATCATCGGAATGCCGAAGCTCTCGCCTTCGAAGCGGCACAGGTTGATGTAGTGGCTGACCTTCAAGATGCCGTTGCGCGTCGCGATGCCCGCCAGCGTGATGAAACCCACCATCGAGGCCACCGACAGGCTCACACCGGCGAGCCACATGGCCACCACGCTGCCAATGAGGGCGAGTGGAATGTTGGCCATGATGATTCCGGCCAGCACCGCGGACTTGTAGCGCGCATAGAGCACCAGGAAGATCATCGCCAGCGAGACCAGCGACAGACCCACGATCAGCTTCATCGCCTGCTCCTGGGCCTGGAACTGCCCCTCCAGGCTCACGAAGGTGCCCGGCGGCAATGGCGTCTTGGCGATCACATTGCGGATATCTTGGATCACCCGTCCCATGTCCGAGCCGTCGGTGTTGGCGTAGACCACGATGCGCCGGCGCCCGTTCTCGCGTCCGATCTGGTTCGGGCCATCGGTTTCCTCCACCGTGGCGATCGCCGAGACCGGCAAGCGGCCGGCCGGGGTGTCGATCAACGTGGCGGCAAGGTCCTGCGGGCTGCGCCGACCGTCCGGCAGGCGCAGCACCAGGTCATAGCGACGCTGGCCGTCCACGATCTGGGCGCCGTGTGCCCCGTCCGTCAAGGCCTGCAGCACCCGCACAGCTTCGCCCGGCGACAAGCCCGTCTGCGCCAGCTTGCGCTGATCGAGGCGCACCGTGATCTGGGGAATCAGCACCTGCTTCTCCACCGTCAGGTCGACCAGGCCGGGTACGCCTGACAGCCCTTGGCGCATCTGCTCGCCGAGGCCGCGCAACGTATCGGTGTCGTCGCCGAAGATCTTCAGCGCAATTTGCGCGCGTACACCCGACAGCAGGTGGTCCAGGCGGTGCGAGATGGGCTGGCCGATTGCCACCTGTGCCGGCAGCACCGACAACCGCGCCCGGATATCCGCCATCACGGTCTCGCGGTCGCGCGCGGATCGCTTCAGGTCCACGTCGATCTCGGCGGCGTGCACGCCTTCGGCATGCTCGTCGAGCTCGGCGCGCCCGGTTCGACGCCCGACCTGGGTGACTTCGGGCACCTCGGCGATCAGCGTTTCCGCGAGCGATCCCATGCGGTTGGCCTCGGCCAGCGCAGTGCCGGGATTGAAGACCATCCCAAGCACCAACGACCCTTCGTTGAAGGCCGGCAAGAAGGCGCGCGGGAAGAACGGCACGCTGGTCGCCGCAGCGGCTACCGCCACGGCGGCGATGGCGATCAGCAGCTTGGCGCGCTCGAAAGACCAGCCCAATACCTTCTCGTCCCAGCGCTTGAGGCGGATGACCAGCGGGCTGTCGCCGTGATCCAGGCGCTTCATTGTTGGCAGCAGGTAGAGGCACAGCACTGGAGTCACCGTCATCGACACCAGCATGGAAGCCAGGATGGAGACAATGTAGGCGATGCCCAGCGGCGAGAACAGCCGTCCCTCGATGCCCGGCAGCGCGAACAAGGGCACGAACACCAGCACGACGATGGCGGTCGCATAGACGATGCCGGAACGAACCTCCACGCTGGCCCTTCGCACGACCTCCATCGTGGACAGGGGATTGCCGGCCGCACGGTTCTGCTTGAGTCGGCGCAGGATGTTTTCCACATCCACCACGGCGTCGTCGACCAGCTCGCCGATTGCGATCGCCAGGCCACCCAGCGTCATCACGTTGATGGACTGGCCCAGCAGCTTGAACACCAGCGCGGTGACCGCCAGCGACAACGGGATCGCCACCAGGGAAATCAGAGTTGTGCGCGCCGAGAGCAGGAAGGCAAACAGCACGATCGCAACCATGATGGCCCCATCTCGCAATGCCTCGCTGACGTTGCTGATCGATGCCTGGATGAAGTCGGCCTGGCGGAACAGCACCTTGGGTGCCGCCAGGCCCGGCGGCAAGCCTTGCTGGAGCTCGCCCAGGGCGGTCTCGATGGCGCCCGTCAGCTTCACGGTGTCCGCGGCGGGCTGCTTTTGCACGCTGACGATCACCGCCGGCAGGCCGTTGTAGCCGGCGTCGCCCCGTTTCATGCTGGCTGCGAAACGCACATTGGCCACCTGGTCCAGCAGGACGGGACGGCCCTCCTTCCAGGCAACCGCAATTCCGCGCAGATCCTCTACCCGGTTGGTGCGGCCGAGATGGCGGATGAGGAACTCGCGGCTGTTGAGGTCGATGAAGCCGCCGCCCGCGTTGCTCGCGAAGCCGCGCAGCGCCTGCTCGACCTGGGTCAGCGAGACACCGTACTGGGCCATGCGGGCCGTGTCGGGTTCGACGCGCAGTTGCCGCACGTCACCGCCAATCGGAATGACCTGGGAAACGCCGGCGATGGACAGCAAGCGCGGGCGCAGGACGAAGTCGGCGTACTCACGCGCGCGCATCGGGTCCGCGGCCGTCTTGCCGTTTCCTTCCGCCAGGGGCAGCGCGATCAGCATCACCTCGCCCATGATCGAGGACACCGGCCCCATGGCGGGCGTGATGCCACCTGGCAGTTGCTCGCGCACCAGCGCCAAGCGCTCGGCCACGAGCTGGCGGTTGCGATAGATGTCGGTGTCCCAGTCGAACTCGGCATAGAGGATGGACAGGCCGACCCCGGAGGTCGAACGCACGCGCGTCACGCCCGGCATGCCATTGAGCGCCGTCTCCAAGGGAAAGGTGACAAGCTGCTCGACCTCTTCGGGCGCCATGCCGCCGGCTTCCGTGAGCACGGTGACCAGCGGCTTGTTGAGGTCCGGAAAGACGTCGACCGGCGTGCGCCACGCGGTGATGGCGCCATAGACCAGCAGCAGCGCCGCGACGGCCAGCACGAAGAGACGCCCGCGCAGGCTGTGGTGAACGATCCAGTTGAACATGCAGAGGCTCCGTTCAGCGGATCTGCGCGATCAGCGGAGCACCTTGCACCACCACGCGATTGTCGGCACCCAGTCCCTGGGTGATGATCACGGTCGATGCGTCCAGCGGACGGTACTGCACCGGCTGCGGGATGTAGCGCTCGGCGCCGGATTTGATCCAGACGATGGGCTCGTTGGCGCTGTTGCGCACCACCGCCTGCGCCGGCAGCACGAAGCCCTTGATGCGTTCCGTGAGCGTCGCCACGACGGTGACCGGCTGGCCGATGGCCAAGGGCATGGCTGCGCCAGGCTTGTCCGGCTGCGCCCGGAACGTGAGTGGAAGCACGCCGTCGCGCAGGCTGCGTGCGGCACCCAGCAGCTTCAGCTTCACGCCAGGAGTGGCTTGCAGGTAAGCGTCTCCGAGACGAGCAGGCAAGCCAGGATCGGCGGTCGTGGCCTCGACCAGCACCCGGCTCGGGTCGACTACCTCGAACAGCACGTCGCGCGCTTCCACGATCTGGCCGGAGACTGCATCGGCCCTCGCGATCACACCGGCCACGGGCGCCACGAGCGCTTCGCGCGCGCCGAGGCTCGCACCGATGCTCTTCTCACGCGCCGAAAGACTTTGCAGTTCCGCGCGCGCGGCTTCGATGTCTTTGCGAGGCACCGTGCCTTCCAGCGACTGCAGGCGCTGCACCCGCTGCGCCGCCAGTTCCCGGCTGCTTCGCAGCTCGGCCAGCTGCGATTGCTGGTTCGCCAGCGCATAGGGCTCGGCATGGTGCTTCACATAGGCCAACAGCTCGCCTTGGCGTACCGATTGGCCGGCCACCGGCAAGCCGCGCGGGCCCGGCTCGATACGCCCGCCGTGCACAGCTTGCACGCGGCCGCCGGCGTTGGGATCCATCACGATCCGCCCCGGCAGCTCCAAGGTGGCGGCCGCCTCGCCCTCGGTGGCCACAAGGGTCCTGATGGCCATGCGGCGCTGGGCCAGCATTGGCACCTGAACGCTGCCGTCCGGCAGGCGAGCAAGGCCCGATGTATTGTTGCTGCTCGGTGCGTCAAGGTGCTCTCCGTTAGGTCCGTGCGCGCCGGCCGCTGCAAGCGTTGCACTGGGTGCGACGAGGCTTAGCAGCACCGCGAGCGCGGCGATCACCGCCATGCGATACGGCGCCGGTTTGCAGGATGCAAGTTGAAGTCGCTGCGTCATTGGGCACCTCCGGTCGGAAGGCCGGGGCGGCTGCCGGCATGGCGATTGAGGAAATAGATGACGGCACCGGCAGCCAGCAGCGCCAGTGCGAGCCAGACGGTCAAGGGGACGCCGTGGCCGTGTTCGTCGTCATGGGAGTGCCCGTGGGAGCCCGCGGCGGCTCCTTCGCTTTTGATGGTTGCGTCCAGCAGGTCCGTGTCTGCACCGGCCAGCACGGTGATCACGACCGCATGCTCGCCGGGCGCTTTCAGGGCCTTGAGGAAGGCGGCATCGTCGACGGCGTAGTCGCCCAGATCGGAATGGAATTTGGCGATTGCCTTGAGCGCGCCGGACTCGACTTCCACCTTCGCATCGAGGACCGGCTCATTGGTTTCGAACCGGTTGATGAGCATCGAAAGCTCGTCCTCGCGCAGGTGGCCGACCAGTTCGAACGTTTCCGACTTGGCCTCCATGCGCGGAGCGCTGTTGCCGCCGCTGACGGTCTGGCCGGGGGCATCGAGGTGCTCACCGTTCGGGCCATGGGCCCCCGGGCTGGCCCAGGCGCGGGCGCCCAGCAGCAGCATCAGCGAAAGGGCGACGGCCAGCAGCAGGCAGCAGCGGTGCCTGAGGCTGGAGGTGTGTGTGAGATGAATCATGGAAACAGTCCAAGTGCTTGTTGGAGTTGGGCATGGGCCAGGCCCAGCGCCGCTTGCTGGCGCGCGAGCGCGGCGTCGGCCTGTGCGGCGGCATTTGCTGCGCGCAGCAGGTCTGGCAGAGAGGTTTCACCTGCCTTGAACGAGGCGTCGACGAGTTGCGCACGTTCGCGCAGCAGACCGGCGCGGGTGCGTGTGCTGTCGACTTGCAGCGCGGCGCTTTGCACGGCCGCACGCGCCACCGCGAGTTCGGTGTCTTGCCGCTCGCGCAGGCGTTGCTCGGTCGTCTCCGCCACATCGAGGTCGCCGAAGGCAGCGGCCTGCAGAGGCGCATTGCGGCCGTCGGTGCCGAACGGTATCCGCAGGCCGATGCCGATGCCACGTAGTGTCGCCTCACCCATGCCGGGTGCCTCCTCGCGGTACCGAAGCGATAGTTCCGGCGGGTCGCGCCGCGATACGTTGACGGCGTCCAGGCGTTTGCGCGCCCGCTCGACGGCCTGCGTGGCGAGCCGCAGTTCGGGATGCTCGCCGGTCGTCGACGGCTGCTCTCCAGCAGCCGGCGCCGGCGGGCTCGGCATTTGCGACATCGCGTCGATGCCGGTGAGTGTTCGCCACTGCGCGCGAGCCGCCTGCAATCGCTGATCGGCTTCGCTCTGGACAGCCTTGGCCTCCAGGAACTCGGCACGGGCCGCCAAGGCATCAGCCCGTGCCAGGTCGCCTGCCTGGACACGACGCTGCACGTCGTCGACGATGCCTTGCAGATAGCGCGTCTGAGCTGCGACCGACATTGCTTCGGCCTGGGCTGCCGACAGCTTCCAGGCGGCTTCGCGGACCTGTCCGGCCACGCGCAATCGCGCCGCCTCGAGGCCAAGGTCCGAGAGCTTCAGTTCGGCATCGGCGGCTGCAGCGCGCGCGTCGCGCTGGCCCGGCAACCAGAGTGGCCACACGAGGCCCACCTCCGTCTCGCGACGCCCGGCGTTCGAATGCCAACGGTCGTTGATGTGGTTGAGCTCGGCGGCAGGCGGCGCCGCCCAGAGGCTGGACGCCGCCGTCTGCTCTGCGCGTGCGCGCCGAGTCTGGGATTCAGTCTCTCGCGATTGGACGGCGCGCTGCCAGGCCGCTTCGAAGGCCTGGGCGATGCTCACGCTGGCCGACACTGCGCTGACGGATGAAGTGGATGGTTGCGCGGCTGCGGGCGCTGTGACCCCAAGGAGCACGCTTCCTGCGATCGTGCAGGACACAAGCCATGGAACGGATTTCACAAGACTCCTGACTGACGGGACGGCGACATCGGCGAGCCGGCCGCGCACGCGCGATGCGGATCAGCCTGCGAGGGTCGCCAACATGAAAACGGCCCACGCGCGCGAACGCGGGGTGAGCAGTGGCGTTTTCAGGTCGTCAGTCTTGGAGGTCGTCGAGGACCGTCGAGATGCGGCCAGGGTCCGGCCGCCTCGTTGACCATCATCGGTCGGGGCGCTTCGGCAGGTGCAAAGGAAAAGGAAGCCGTGAGCCAGACCGCGGACGCGCCCAGGCAGCCATCGGCAACGACGTGTTGGACAGACTCGTCCGAGTCGTCCTGCGCCACGGACCCGTCATCGTGATGGTGATGCGCCTCGTCCTGCCAGTGCAGGACGGCGTGGGCCATTTCCTCTACTTCTGCGAACGCGGTGGCCTGCCCGCCGATGGCGATGGCCTGCCAGAACGCAGAAAGTAGGAGGAGGACGAGGGCTAGCCTGCGGCGCATCGCGCAAGTCTAGCCGAGGGTCGTCGCCGCCCAGATGCATGCCCGCAATTTTGGCGGGCATACGCGCCGATCTATCTCAATGGCAGTGGTATCCGCCGCTCTTCCGATCGTGGTGGCAGCCATTCTTGTCCGTGCCGCCGGAGTGCGCCCAAACCCCAACGCTCATCATCAGCGCGACGAGGGCGACCATCAGTTTCTTCATATCGATCTCCTTGCCCAAAAGCAGGCGAGATGAAGCATCCCCGAATGTCACCAATTGTTTCTTGAGGGTTTGCCCATGCCGTCGTGACATTAGTTCGCTCCTGCCGTTCCCAAGCCCGCAAGCTTGACCTCGTTGCATGAACGCGCCATCGACTCGGAACGGTTCGCCTATCCGGAGTGGCAGGTGATCGATCGCAAGAGAGGGGCGACGCGATACGGGCGCTTGCGCAGGCGCGAATCCGAACCTTCGCAATCTCGCGGTGCCAGCGATGACCACAGCTTTCGATGTGGCAGAGAAGAAGGCGCTTGACCAACTGGTCGGTGTGACGCGATCCTGCCTCGTCGACATGACCGCATCGGCGCGGCGCTTCAAGCCGGTGACGACACCGCCGCCGGGCTCCTATTGAGTGGGTTTGCATCAGTTTTTACACCCGGCTCCGTTGCGCATACACAGGAGGAAGAATGCACTTGAGTCTGCTGCCGTCGTCGGTCCGCGAAGCTGCCTACCGGCGCAAGTTCCTGGACAACCGCGAAGAAAACCTGTTCATGGGTTCCTTCGAGAGCTTCGCCGCTGCCGAAGCCGGCGCGCCGCCCTCCAAGGCCATCGGATACGACAACGCCCCGGCGGACGCCTTCTACAGTCACCAGGTCGCTTTCTACGACTACCCGGGCCTGTTCTGGCTCGGCCGCGCGCTCGACGACGGCATGCGCAGCATCTTCGACCTGGGCGGCCATGTCGGCATCAAGTACTACGCCTTCCGCCGCATGCTCAACTACCCTGCCGACCTGCGTTGGACCGTCTGCGACGTGCCTAACGTGGTGGCGAGCGGCCGGGAGCTCGCGGTGCAGCGCGAGGCCAGCGCGCAGCTCAGCTTCACCACCGATTGGCGCGACGCGAGCGGCTGCGACGTGCTCTACGCCTCGGGCAGCCTGCAGTACCTGCCGACGCGCATGTCCGAGATCATTGCCGCGCTGCCCGTGAAGCCACGGCGCATCGTGCTCAACACGACGGCGGTGCATCCCGAGCGCACGCTCTACACGCTCAACAGCATCGGCTTTGCCGTCTGTCCCTACCGGATCCAGCACCACGACGAGCTCCTCGCCGAGCTCGCCGAATCCGGCTACAAGCGGCGCGACGCCTGGCGCAACGAGGGCAAGCCGATCGAGGTGCCCTTCGTCGACGGCGGCGACAAAGCGTACTACGCGGGTTGCTGCTTTGACCTGTCCTAGGGGGCAACGCGGGCCCAAGATGTACGCTACCGTTGCTCAGCCCGCTTTGGACGCCGCTCCGCTTCACAACGACTAGACAGTGTGCCGGTTGCCGAACCGCTTGGGCGGCACGCGCCACCCTTAACCGTCGATGCGGGAGGCCGCCGGCGTGGCGTCGAGTCACTCATGGGTCGTTCCGCCCTTCGCGATCTGCGTCCAGGTCCGACCCTGGTCCTTGCTGAGAAACACGCTTCGCTTGAAGGTGGCGATCGCGATCTCTTCGCGCCGAACAGGGTTCTGCGCGATGTACGCCACAGCATCGTCTGTCGGCGCTGGGATCGGCACCTCTTCGGCCTTGGCCCTGGCCTTCAATACGATCCTCGCCAGCACCGCCTTGTCGGCATAGGTACTGAACCACAAGTGCTGCCCATCCAGATCGAAGCTTTCGGCAGTCACCATGCCGCCGACCAGCCGCTCGAAGCTCTCCGCCGAATTCCGGGACAGATAGAGTCCCTCGTCCGTGCCCGCGGCGGCGACGGCAGCGTTGGTGGGATGCACGGCCAGGCTATGGAGCCAGCGCCCCAGTCCCTTGGCCGCGGCGCGTCGCCACCTGAGGCCGTCGGTCCGCGTGTGGTAGATGCCGACTTGGCTCATGCGGGTGTTTGCCTCTTTGTTGGCCACGTACACGGCGTTGGTCGCGAAGCTGGTTGCCAGTATGTGGAAGTCCGACTCGCCCGTGAGCCCGAGCTGCTGCCAGGTTTTGCCGCCGTCGCTGCTCTTGATCAGGCCAAAGGGATCGGTCAGCTCGGAACCCGGCGCCGGGTGCCCGCTGCTGTACAGCGCATCGCGCGTGGCGGAGAAGCCCATGTAGTCGTGCGCCGGCCCCTCCGCCTTGGACCAATGCCCGTCCGCGTACACGGCAAGGCCATGGTGGCTGGGGATCAGGAGCTGCTTTCCGTCAGCGCTATAGGACAGCCCGTGGACGTGAGTCAGGGTCACCGGTTGGCCGGCGCGAACCGGCGGCGCCGCGAGGACGCCAAGTGCGCATGCGAGCATCCAGGCGTGGAGAGTCTGTCGTTGGGCGAGGCTCGCACGAATCATCTGAGGCCTCCGGTCCTCGTCATGATGATTTGTGTATCGGCAGGTAGAACAGTTCCTCGCCACGCAAACCAGCTTCGTGCCGTCGCGCGCGGCTACAAGCCATCGTTGAGGTGTTGCGACGGCGCACAGATTCGACGTTTGCAAAACTTTCGAGCTGGAGGTGCTACGGAACTACAAGCAGGCGGTGGCCGAACGACGATGGGAGGTCGCCGACGAACGGCCCCTATGAAGGCGATCGTGAACTTGGGCGGGCGCTGGATTCCGTTGGGAGCTCGCTAGAGATGCCCGTGCGGGCGCTTCCCTCAAGCCGTCAATATCGGGCAGCTTTCTTGCGGTTGAGACGGAGTCCATATGGGAACGGCTATGCCTCACAGCCACCGGCGAACCCTCTTCTTGTATGCGGCGTACTGTGGACCAAAGAGCGAGGACAACGCGCGCTCCTCGGGCTTGATTTGGAACTTGTTGACGTAGAGCACGAACACCGGCAGAAGCAAAGCCAGCAGTTTGACAAGTACGCGACCCACGCAAGCAGGTAGAGCAGAAGGCTGAGGTACATGGGATTGCGTGTGAGGCGAAAGGCACCGCTGGTGACCAGAGACGATGTAGCCATAGGCTTGATTGGGTTCATCGTGGTTCTTGCTCGCCAGAAGGAGACCATGCCCGAGACGCCGAAAACCAGGCCAACCGAAGCAAGAAAAAGGGCAACCGATATGCGAAGGCCGGACGGCACTTCAGCCGGCGCGACCAGCGAGGACACGAGCCACATGAGGACGCCGAAAAGCAGCGCCGCGGCAGGAGGGACCTTCAGCTCAAGCGAGTTCATGGCAGCGAAGGTGGGGCACAACGCCAAAGCTCACCGGCGCGCTGGTGCGCAGCGGAATTGCCGTCCGGTGCAGCGCCTTGTTAGCCATGGGCGCCTGGGCCATGGCCGCCGCCAAGCAACATGACACCAACCATCAGGATCAGGACGATGACAATTCCGCCAAAGACTTTCACCCAGAGTGGCGTGCTCGTGGTCGACCCGAGGTCGGACCCTGCCCTGGCGTTGCCCTGTTCGCGCTGCTTTCGCACACGTACCGAGTCATGCCCCGCGGCTTGTATACCGCCAGCGTGACGGCCGCGAGCAACACCAATAGCCCACCTCCGGTGTGGACCACGAGGGAGGTTCGCAGCCCAATGAGGTCGGCGCTGGAAAATGTCGCCTCTGCCGCCACGTCGGCCAGGTAGCTAATTGGCTGCAGCTTCAACAGCAACACGCCGGTGGCAACGGCGGTTAGTAGGAGTTTGAAAAGAATCCAATAGTGCCGAAACAAGCCCCACGCAGTACCCAGTGCTTGAATCAGCCCAGTTGTCAGCGAGGCGAGACTCAGCGGCAGGATCACGAACCAGGCGGTTAGATCCATCGCGAGAGATGCCGCACGCACCATCTGCTCGTCTTGGCTGATCATACTGGCGAGCGCAGGTAAGTCGATGGGTTCTCGATCAGGATCTGGCGCTGCAGACAGGTCTGGGCCTGGTCGACATGGCGGCAGACGAGGTCGAGCGCTTCGTCGGTCATCGGCAGCGGCAACAGGTCGGCCAGATAGGTACCGCCGACGACGCTCCATGACAGGTGTTCGGACACGAGCCCCGGCTCGATCCGGCGCACGACATCCCGAATGCGTTCGAGGTGCGCGGCGTCCAACCCGTCCGCGCTGCCCAGCGACAGGCCGACGCCGTGCAGGGACACCGGATAGTCGCACCGGATGGCCTCGAGCGTGCGGATCGGCGCGCCGCCGCCCATGTAGTTCTCGGTATGCGCCTCCAGCCAGGCGACGGCGGGCCGTGTCTCGAGCACGGCCTCGTGGTGCTGGAAGCGCAGCCCGATCCCCGCGGCGGCCGGCACCGCGCCGCGTTCGTCGCGCATGGCCGCCACCGCGCTCAACTCGACTTCATGCTTCCGCCCTGGATCTTGGCGCAGTCACCCGCCGGCAGCAGCACGAAGGACTTGGGGTCGCGCGCCTGCGTGGACTGGCCGGCACAGGAGTGCTTGCCCTCGGCGCAGTCGTTCTTGGCGGCGGCATTGATGCCGTAGCACTTCTCCAGTTTGTTCTTCTCCATGCGCGCCATGTTGTCCTTGACGGCCTGTGGCGCCTTGCTCATGTCCATGCCTTGCGCCTGGGCCGCCATCCCCGATGCGGCCAACACCAGTCCGAGCGCGGTAGACAGCGCTGAACCTGCGAACACTTGATGAGTCATGGTTTCACCTCTCGCGTTAAGGCCTCGGGTCGAGACCGACACTCAAAGGTTCGTCCGAGGGCGGCGAAAGGTTACGCACCGCGAAAGAAAAATAGTCGCCCCGGCGGACCGCGTTGAGGGCTATCGTGCGTTGCGTGAGCAGCAACCGTGATCGAAACCCTGCGTTGAGGCTCGTCCCTCACACAACGTCGCCGAGCGAAATGCCCGTCGTGGTGCGCGAGTTCGACTGGTCCATCTTGATGGCGCGCGCCCAGGCGGGTGATCGAGAGGCCCAACGCGCTCTCCGGCACCACCCGCAACCCGTGGAACCTGGATCTCACCCCCGGCGGTTCGAGCGGCGGGGCGGTGGCGGCCGTGGCTGCGGGCATCGGGCCGCTGGCACTCGCCACCGATGGCGGCGGCTCGATTCGTCGGCCCTGCGCCTACACCGGGCTCATCGGCCTGAAGCCGACGTGGGATGCGGTGCCGCGTGCCGACGGCTTGCCCGAAATGCTGCCGGGCCTGGAAGTGATCGGCCCGATCGCGCGCACCACGGCGGACTTGGTACGCATCCTGCAGGTGCTCGCACCCGCCATGCACACCATCGACCTTGCCGCTCCGTCGCCGCGCCCGCAACGCATCGCGTACTGGCGCGCCATCGCCGGCAGTCCGGTGGACGCGGCCATCGCCGACCAGGTCGATGCGGTGGCCGTCCGGCTGCGCGCGATGGGCCATGTGATGCTCGAAGCCGAAGCGCCCGATGCCGTCGCCCGCTTCAACCGCGAAGCCTGGCCGGTGCTGAGCGCGACCGGGCTGGCCGCCGTGCTGCGGGATCGCGCGGGCGACGAAGGCCTGCTGTCGCCCGCCATGGCCGAGCTGCTCGCGGCCGGCCGCCGCCTTTCGGCCGTCGACCTGTTCGCCGCGCAGGCGCTGCAGCGCGAGGTGCGCACCGCGATGGCGCGGGTGTTCGAATCGTGGGACCTGATCCTCACGCCGAGCTGCGCCGCGATGCCCTGGGCGGCGCCGCGCAGCCATCCCTCGCAGATTGCCGGCTGCGCGGTCGGTGCGCGCGGACATGCGGTCTTCACTGCCTTCGTCAACGCTGCCGGCCTGCCGGCACTGAACCTGCCGGCACTGAACCTGCCGGCCGAGCCTGGCGTGGACGGCTTGCCCATCGGCTTCCAGCTCGTCGGGCCGCAGGGCAGCGATGCGCTGCTCTGCACCATCGGCCATGCCTTCGAACAACGCCATCCCTGGCAACACCGGCGTCCCGCGCTTGCCGCGGTGGCGCCTCTCAGCGAGATCCTATCCGCATGAAGATCGTGATCATCGGTGCCGGCGTGGCCGGTGCCATCCTGGCGCGCCGGCTCGCCGGACTGCCCGGCGTCGAGCTGCATTGTCTGGAGCGCGTCGGCCCCGACGACCATTCCGAGGCCGGCACGGGCCTCAACGTGGGCCCCAACGCGGTCAAGGCGCTGCACCTTTGCGACGCGGCGCTGGCCGCCGAGGTCGAGGCCGCGAGCCTGCCGTGGAAGCACTGGCAGATCGCGCTGACCGACGGCACGGTGCTGTTCGACCTGCTGCTGTCCGAGGTGGCGGACAACCCCGGCATCCGCATCCGCTGGTCGGAGCTCTACCGCGTGCTGCGCGAAGGCGCGGGCGCGGCGATCCGGTACGGCTGCGAGATCGCATCGATCGCCGCAGCCGCGGGCGGCGGCGGACGCACCGCCGTGCGCTACACGCAGGGCGGTTGCGAGCACCGCATCGATGACATCGATCTGCTGGTCGGCGCGGACGGCCGCTATTCCGCTACCCGCGCCGTGTTCTCGGGCCTGCCCGAGCCGCGCCACGTGGGCGTGGCGATCCTGCGCACGCTGGTGCCCGACACCAGCGGCGGCCTGATCGACGACTACGGCCAGTGGTTCAATGGCCCGCACCGGCTGTTGGCCTTCTGCGTGCCGCCAGGGCATGTCTACATCGCGGCGACCTACCCGGTCGAACCCGGTGCGCCGCTGCGCGACGAATGGAAGACCGAAGCCACGATGCGCGCCACGTACCAGCCGGCGCAGGGTGTGCCGAGCGCGCAGGTGCAATGGCTGATGGACGCCATGTGCGCGAACCTGCCGCACAGCCACTGGGCGCGCATGCAGGAGTCCGACGTGCTGTTCGGCGAAGCCGATTTCAACGTGATGTACCTGGGCGACAGCGCCCATGGCATGGCGCCCACGCTGGGCCAGGGCGCGACCCAGGCGATGGAGGATGCCTGCGCCGCGGCGCTGATCCTCGAGCGCGAGATCCGCGCGGGCCGCCTGGCGCCGCGCGACTGGCTGGCGCTGGTCGACGCCGCGCGGCGCGAGCGCATCCGCTTCGCGATGGCACTGTCGATCACGGCCACCGACACCATGCTGGCCGGCGCCGACCCGGTGGCCGGTACGCGCTGGAAAACCGGGCCCGGGTTTCTCGGCGATCTTTCCACGCTGTTCCGCGATGTATCGCTGGGCGAACGCGAAACGGTGCCTGCGCCATGACGAGCGCCGCCATCACCCACGGGCTGTTTCATCTCGCGATCAAGACCGCCGATCTCGATCGCACCCGCGCCTTCTGGACCGGCGTGATTGGCCTGCGCGAGATCGCGCGGCCCGACTTCGGCTACCCCGGCGCGTGGCTTGCCTGCGGGCAACCGGGCGGCCAGGCCATCATCCACCTCTATGCCGGCGGCCCGGCGCTGGGCGGGAGCGGCCACGTGCCGCACGGCAGCGGCGCCATCGACCACGTGTCGCTGGCCTGCTCGGGCTACCACGCCTACGTCGCGCGCTTTCGCGCCGCGTGGCTGGACTGGCGCGAATTCCTCGTGCCCGGCACCACGCTGTGGCAACTGTTCGTCTACGACCCGAGCGGCGTGCAGCTCGAACTCACCTTCGAAGGCGCGGTGGAAGACGGCGCGCCGCCCGACATGTCGGCCGCGCGCGTATACCGCGCCGGCAGTTCCTTCTTCGATCCGCTTTCCTATCCCGCCCTGACCCAGCCACCTCGTTCCGGAGAACCCCACGATGTCACGCCCTGAGTTTCCTTTCGCTGCGCCCCTTCGTGCCAGCGCCCTTCTCGCCGGCGCCATGGCGTTCGTCCTCGCCGCGTTGGCCCTGCCGGCCCAGGCGGCCGACAGGATCAAGGTCGGCGTGTTCCCCTCGAGCGCGGCGCTGCCGTTCTACGTGGCCGTGAACCGCGGTTACTTCAAGGAGGCCGACCTCGAGATCGAGGAGGTGCCCATGACCAGCCATCCGTTGACCGTGCAGGCGCTGGTATCGAACGGCATCGACGCGGCGGCGAACCTGGTGACGCTCGAAGGCGCCAATATGGAATCGCGCCGGCCCAACACGCTGAAGTACATCTCGCTCAACGGCCAGAACGCGCAGCACATGATCGAGCAGTTCGTCGTCAAGGCCGACAGCCCGGCCCGGACGCTGAAGGATTTCAAGAACGGCTTCAAGCTCTTCTCGGCGCCTGGCCCGGCCAACATCGGCGCGGCACGCGCGGTGCTCAAGAAGGTGGGCCTAGTCGAAGGCAAGGACTTCACGATCCAGGAGCAGCAGATCGGCGTGCACCTGGGCGCACTGCAGTCGGGCAACTTCGACGGCGGCTACACCCTCGAGCCGTCGGCCACCATCATGGTGGCGCAGAAGATCGGCAAGCGCATCGAGGCCGGCGTGATCTCCACCCATCTGCTGGGCAACAAGAGCGCTTCGGCTTTCGCGGCCGGTGCCGTGATGTCGGGCAAGTTCATGATCGACAAGCCTGATGTGGCCAGGCGCTTCGCCGCCGCATGGGCTCGCGGCGTGAAGGACGCGCAGGCCGACAGCAGCGCGCGCGGCTACCTGGTGCAGGGCATGAAGGTGCCGCCCGAGCTGGCCGCCACGGTGCCGCTCCCGCGCATCGTGATGGCGAAGGACATGACGCCCGCGGACGTCGGGGACTTCCAGAAGTTCCTCGACATCGGCACCGAGCTGGGCGTGGTCAAGGACAAGATCGACGGCAAGGCGTTGGTGCGGGCCTTCTGATGCGCGCCATGAGTCCCCACCTGCCGATCGGCACCGCCGCGCCCCAGGCTGCGGACGCCGACGCCTCGCACCGCTGGTACCCGAGGGGCACGCACATCACGATCCGAGGGCTGACCAAGCGCTTCCAGGACGCGACCATCTACGACCACTTCGACCTCGACATTCCAAAGGGAAAGATCGTGTCGGTGTTCGGCCCCAACGGCTGCGGCAAGAGCACGCTGATCAACATGATCGCGGGGATCCTGCCCTGCGACAGTGGACAGATCCTGTTCGAGGGCAAGGAGGCGCGCGAGACGCGCATCGGCTACGTGTTCCAGAACTACCGCGAGGCGGTGTTCCCGTGGCTGCGCGCGATCGACAACATCCGCTATCCGCTGCAGTACCTGAACCTGTCGAAGGTGGAGCAGCAGGCGCGTATGGACAGGCTGATGGAGAGCTTCGACGTCAAGCTCGACCTGCAGCGCTATCCCTACCAGATGTCGGGCGGCCAGCAGCAGCTGGTGTCGATCATGCGGGCGCTGGTGGTCGACCCCGAGGTGCTGTTTCTCGACGAGCCTTTCTCCGCGCTCGACTACGAGATGGTGATGTTCCTGCGCGAGCGTCTGCAGAAGGTGCTGACCGAACGCCGGACCACCACGCTGCTGGTCTCGCACGACCTCGACGAGGCCGTGCTGCTGGCCGACGAGGTGCTGCTCCTGACCAAGCGGCCCACGCGCGTGGCCGAGAAACTGCCTTTCGACGTGCCGCGCCCGCGCACGGCCGACACCACGATCACGCCGGCCTTCATCGCCACCAAGACCCGCGCGCTGGACGTGTTCCAGCGGGAGGTGCGTAAGCCATGAGCCTCGCCCATCGCGCCAACACCTTCGGCGCGCGTTTGCGCCCGCTGTTCGGCATCGCCGCGCTGATCGGCCTCTGGGCCTTCGTGCATGCAACGCGTGCGGTCGACCCGGTGCTGCTGCCCTCGCCACTCGAAGCGCTCGCCGCCTTCTGGAACGGCCTCGCCCATGGCACGCTGTGGGGCGACTTTTTCAAGACGATCGTGCGCACCGTCACGTCCTTCGGCCTCGCGCTCGTGATCGCGGTGCCGCTCGGCATCGTGCTGGGGTCGAGCGAGAAGATCTACGAATCGATCGAATTCGCGATCGACTTCTTCCGCTCGACGCCGGCCTCGGCCATGTTCCCGCTGTTCCTGGTGCTGTTCGGCGTCGGCGAGGCCACCAAGATCGCGGTCGCGGCCTTCGGCGCGGCGCTGGCCATCCTGTTCAACGTCGCCTACGGCGTGATGAGCGCGCGCAAGCAGCGCCAGCTCGCGGCCAAGGTGATGGGTGCACCGCGCTGGCGCGTGCTGACCGACGTGATCCTGCTCGAATCGATGCCGCAGGTGTTCGTCGGCATGCGCTCGGGCGTGTCGATCGCGCTGGTAATTGTGATCGTGGCCGAGATGTTCATCGGCTCCACCGACGGCCTCGGCCAGCGCATCATGAATGCGCAAACCATTTTCGACATGCCTGACATGTACGCCTCGATCTTCGCGGCGGGCCTGCTCGGCTATGTGATGAACCTCGTGTTCCTGGTGGTGGAGCGGCGCTTCGTTCACTGGGGCGGAAAGTAGACCAGCCCATGACCGTTCCCATGACCGACATCAACCTGCCCGCCGTGCTCGCCGAAGTCGAAGCCGTGTTCGCCGAGTACGAGCGTGCGCTCGTCACCAACGACGTACCGGTGCTTGACAGGCTCTTCTGGGATTCGCCGCACACGCTGCGCTACGGCGCGGGTGAGAACCTCTATGGCTACGACGCGATACGCGCGTTCCGCCAGGGCCGCCCGGCGGTCAACCTCGAGCGCGAGATCACGGCGACGTCGATTACCACCTTCGGGCAGGACTTCGCGGTCGCAAACGTCGAGTTCAAGCGCACAGGCAGCGACCGCACGGGCCGCCAGAGCCAGACCTGGACGCGCCTGCCGGAGGGCTGGCGCGTGGTGTCCGCGCACGTGAGCCTGGTGGGCTAGGGCCGGGCGCGTGCCGGCTGCGTGGCGAAAGCCTGAGGGCTATTTCTTCGTCTGACTTTTTATCATCTCGAGCACGTTTATCTTCCGGCCACCCGGCATGATCAGGTCGCCGGGCTTCTGGCAGGCCTTGACGGGCCGACCCAATTCGCCTCCATGACGAATGCCACGGTGGTTCGGCCCATCATCGGCGGCTTGTAGGTCGAGGTGCTTTCTCTCCGGTAGCTGGAGCCGAAGTCGCCGGTGGCCCCCGCGTGGCTGGTGGCGGTGGTCGCGCCCATGCCATGTGGTCGTCGGCGGCCCAGATGGCGTCGATCTCCTTGAAGCGCGTGAGGTAGTCCTGGGAGACCTTGAAGGCGTCGTCGTGGTTCCAGTCGTCTTTGCTTCGGAATGGTTTCAAAAACAGAGCTGCAAAGCGGTGCATTACGTCGTAAGGAGGCGAGTGTGCCGAGCCTCGTAGGGCCCTGGCAAACGTCGAGCGGACGCTTGTCAATCATGCAACTTTGGATCCGCGACTAGCGTGTGCGGCCAGAAGATCAGCCGCGTCTGCCGATGTGCTTGCGGCGGTCTGCAAAACGCAAGGGCCGCGCAAGCCCTCCCCCATGCGCTGCAAGTCTGGTTCGCAACGGTCACGCAGCGGATCGATGCGAGAAAGACCCCCGGGGCTTGCACCCCCGGATTAATTCCACCAAGAGGTTGGAGGAGATAATCAGTTCGGTTTGATGCGCTCGCCAAGGTGGCAACCCGAATGCACATGGTACGCAAGCTGTGTGTCACTTGCTTCGATGGCCATGCAGACCAGGCCTGACAATCGAGTCGGTCTTGGGTTGCGCATGCATCGCGCGTCGGCGGTTCTCGGAAGCCCGATGCGAAGCCGCAGCAGAACTCTTGCCAGAATCTCGCGAGGTCGCACGATTCACCGCTGATATGAGGAGTGCTCGGAAGTTGTGAACCGTCGTCGAACGAATCCGTCTTACTCGCGGTTCGCATTCGAAGTCTTCCAGGCCGCGGACGTCCCACTACGCGCCTACCACCGGCCACACACTGAAGAGGCAGCCGAATTCGGGTTGCTCGGTGGCTGGAAGCGGTGGATCCAGATCGCCCTAGAGCACAAGGTTTTGATTTCGCATTCGAAGGAAGTTGCATGCCCAAAAAGAAGGCGGCAGAACAGATCAAGGTTGTTGACCAGGTCGGGAAGCGGCACGTTGTGTTGCGGTACACCGTCCACTTGGACCCTGAAGCTGACGACAGCCAAGCAGCGCCCGGAGACGAGGTTGGTTCCGAGTACCGTCTCACGACAGGACGCATCGTTCAGCGGACTGGCGAGGACACGTATCAGACCGCTGACGGAACTCTGCGGCTGAAGGCGATGTAGAGGACGCACGTGGCCTCGCGATTTGCATTGAGCCCCTTGATGTCGAACTGCTGTCGCTCGTCCCACTGTTCCTCGACGACCCTGCAGTCGCGGACCACAACCCGCTCACCGTCCGTCCACGGCTGGACGGACGTGGCCTCGGGCAAGGTCCGCAGCAATGGCGTGGTCGGCGGCATCGAAGGCCGCGAGTCCTTGTTCGAGATCGGCTTCTACGAACTGCGCCTGCACGTGGCCGAGTACTACCGCGCAAGAGGCGTCAAGCTGCCCGAGCCCGCGTTCATGGGCGTGCAGGTATTTCGCTTCGGCCTGGCCGATATGTCGCAGCACTACCACCTGCCCGTGAAGCTGACGCCGTGGGGCTCGTCCTGCTTCCGCGGCGGCGCATAGGTCCGGCTTTCTGTCCCGCGGACCGATCAGCGGGCGTGCAATGCCTTGCTGGCCGTGGTGTTGGGCTCTGACAGTGCAACCACGCTGCCCGAAGCCGATGTCCGAGACCTACGAAGCCTCTGAGCCCGCAGCGAGGGTGGGCCAGGACTGCGCCCTGACGGCCTCGCCCATCTCGGTCCTCCGGTGACGACCCTCGCCAACGGCACGGCGACGTCGACACCAGTCACGGGTGACATGGGCAATCGACAGCAGGCCATCGCGCGCGCCCGTCTGCTGGCGCCGATGGGCATCGCGCAGCGCTAAGCTCAGGCCGCATCCCAGGCAACATTCGGCAGCATGGCTATGCCAGGACGTGCAAATAGGTAGCCCTGGAACAACTTCACGCCGAGGCTTCGGAGCGAATCGACCTCTTGCCGGGTCTCCACCCCTTCCGCGATCACCTTGATCTGGAGTTCGTCGCACGTCGCGACGAACCCCTTCACGATCGTGAAGCGCACGGCGCTGAGGTGGATGTCCCGAATGAAGCTCATGTCAATCTTGACGATATCCGGCTGAAAAGCGGCCAGCAGTTCGAAGCCTGCATAGGCCGCACCGAAATCGTCGATGGCCGAGGTGAACCCGAAGCGCTCGAAGGTTTCGAACGTCGCGGCCAGTTCGCGCAGGTCCTTGAACGGCTCGCCCTCCGTGATCTCGAACATCAGGCGATCGACGGGAAAGCCCACTCGCTCGGCCGTGCGGATGGCAGTATGGAAACATTCCGCTGGCCTTGCAATGTCGTTGGGCATGACATTGAGACTGAGCCTCGATTGCATGCCGAGCACCGATGCCATCTCGATCGACCTCACGCGGCACGTCTCGTGGAAAGCAAAACGATGACGCGCCTGCACCTTGCCGAGCACCTCGAAGGCCCCTTCCCCGTGAATGCCTCGAACAAGCGCCTCATGCGCGAAGATGTCTCGCTGCTCGAGGTCCACGATGGGCTGGAACGCGATGGTGAAGTCCGGCCCGATGCGAGAACCGGCGGCCTCGGTGATGTTCTCGGTTTTCATTGGACCAACTGCTCCCGCCTCGCAAATGAGGATCCGTACCGGGCTTGCTGCGTTTCGGACCTCGACGCGGCCATCATGAATCGGTTTCTTCCCTCCTTCTTGGCCGCGTACAGCGCCGAGTCGGCGCATGCCAGCAGCGCAGGAAAGTCCTCATCCCCCTCCGAGATCGCGACACCGATGCTGGTCGTCACCTGCAAGGTGCGGCTCGGAAGGTGGAATACCGGCTGCATCGCACTGATCACCTTGCCGGCAACCAGCCGCGCTTCGTCGGCATCGGTGACACCTTCGAGCAGGACCACGAATTCGTCGCCGGCGTAGCGCGCCGCCATGTCCGTCTCACGCACGCTCTCCTTGAGCCGACGGCCGAATTCCTTGAGCACCGCGTCGCCCGCTGCATGGCCCAGCGAATCGTTGATTGACTTGAAGTAGTCGATGTCCAGGAACATGAGACAGACCGGAAGGCGGGACCGCCGGGATCTGGCGAATGCCTCGCGCACGTGCTCTTCGAAGGACCGGCGGTTCGGCAGGCCCGTGAGCGCGTCTTCACGCGCGAGGGTGTCCAGCTGCATCTGCTTCTGCTTCAGGTCGCTGACGTCGTTCGCCAGGATGTACAGGCCGACGACCTCGCCCTCTGCATTCCTCTGCGGCAGGTAGGTCGTCTGCAGGGTTCGCTCGCCGACCAGCAGCTTGGCCGTCTGCTCGAAGGAGACCTCCTCGCCGGCAAACGCGCGCGCCAGCAGCGGCTTGCGCATCTCGTAGTGCGCGTCACCAACGGCCTCCCGAATGGGCCGGTTCATCATCGAAGATGGCGGGATGCCGAGCCAGGTCAGGTACCTGCCGTTGCAGAATACCACCCGCTCGTCGAGGTCCAGCTCGGTCAGGAGCGCCGGCACGTTGTCGGTGAGCCCGCGCAGGCGTTTCTCGCTCTCGGCACTGCGGATCTCGGCCAGCTTGCGCTCGGTCACATCGAAAGTCATTGCATAGAAGCCTTGCACAACGCCTTCCGCATTGCGATCGGGAATGTAGTGGGACTGAAACCACTTCTGGCCGACCCCGCGCGCAGGGTCTCCTTTCTTCTCGAACGTCACTGCTTCCCCGGCGAGCACGCGGCGGACATAGGGTTCGACCGTCCTGAAGTCTTCGATTCCACGCACATCGGCCATGCTCTGGCCCACCAGCTCCGCGTTGTCGTGCAGCGCCCGCACATGTGCGTTGACAAAGGTGTAGCGCAACGATGCATCCACGTGCGAGACCAGTGCCGGGAGGTTATCGGTGATGGTGCGAATGCGAGCCTCGCCCGCAGCCCGCTCGCGTTCGGCCACCTTCTGGCGCGTGACGTCGAAGGTCATCACGTAGTAGCCGAACACCTCGCCGGCGTGGCGTATGTCGGGCACCAGATGGCACTCGAAGAAACCCTCCTTGCCATTGCGATCGTAGGTGCCCACGTAGCGCGTCGCCGTCCCCGCCAGCACTTTGGCAATCTCCGGCTCCAGTTGCTTGTAGACCGCCTCCGGCAGCGACTCCTTCATCGTCAGGGTGCCGATGTCGGCCTTCGTCTTGCCGCGCATGGCGAGTCCCGCCTTGTTGCCGAAGAGGCAGACCTGGTGGCGATCGAAGTAGGCGACGACGGCCGGCAGGTTGTCGGTCACATCGCGCAAGAACCGTTCGCTCGACCGCAGCCGCTCGTGGGCGATCTGGCGCTCCAGCATGAGCGAATCGAAGGTGCGCGAAAGATCGCCGATCTCGTCCTTGGGGCCGACCTGCTCCAAGGGGGCGTAGTTCGAGACGGCGCGCGAAACCTGCATGTGTTCATGCAGCTGTGACAAGGGCATGAGCTGGGAGCGCATGACCACGAAGGCGAGGCCTCCCACCAGCACGGTCAGGAGCAGCGCGCCCGCCCAGGTGTACCGTTCGATCTCTTCGATCCGGGCAAAGGCCTCGCTTCGCGGATAAATGCCCCCGAGCACCCAGTTGGTCTGGCTGCTGCGCTTGAATGCATAGAGCCCGTACACGCCAACGCGATTCATGGCTTCGGCCGTACCCTCAAATCCGGCGATGGCGCGGTCCAGCGCAGGATTGCGGCCTCCCTCAGCATTCACACTTTGCAGAATCAGGTCCTTGCGAGGGTGGTCGATAACAATGCCATCCGTATTGGCGATGAACATGTATCCGCTCTTGCCAAATTTGATGTTGGCAAGTTCACCCAGGAAGTTCTGCTCCTTGAGACTGATGGCGCCGGAGATGACATAGACCACTTCACCCTGGCTGTTCAATACCGGCTCCGTCATCGCGATCTGCGCCAGACCGTTGAGTCGATTCCGGTAGGGCTGCGAGATGACGCCCGCCTTGGCAGCGACCGTCCGCAGGAAGTATTCACGGTCTTTGATATTGACCTTGCCGATTTTGTCCGCGCCGTTGAGGTTGGCCACAAGGTCGCCGTTCCTGTCGACAAAGGCGACGTTGTCAAAGGCCTCCTTCAGCGACTTGTGCTGCATAACAAAGTCCTGCAGCAGCTTGCTGTCGGCAATGTGTTGTGCCTCGACGCTGTTGCCGAAGGTCTTGAGCAAGGTGCGCCGGCTTAAGAACTTCTGATCCACTGCATCAGCGATGGCCGAAATCCGCTCGAACTGTTCGTTGGCGATGTCCTCCTGCATGTGGCGCTTGACAAAGTAGAGCGCGGCGGTGGCGACGCCCAGCGTCGTCAGCAGGACAACGGCAACCACGCCCACGGTCAACCGGGCGCGGAGGCCGAGGCGAGAGAGGCGAAGGACAGGGAGGCGCATCATGTGAGTTCAGGTCAGAACAGCCGCAGCTCGATGCCGCAGACCCGGAAGCGTCGCTTCGCTCTGGTCATCGGGTCAACGCCTCGGCCAGCATACTCATAAAAGCCCGCCCGGCACGCGTGCGTGAGCGACCAGAGATCGCACGAGCGTGAATGAAGTTGCGTTGTCACGACGCAATTGCTTCGAGGGGCGGCGTTTTGTCGGCCAGTGCCGTTCAACCCCCGGCTGCACTTCTCGGCCAGCCAATCCTTCAGCGTTTACTAAAGCATTCATTGCAAGATCGAAAGCGCTGCATGAATCCACCGGAAGGAGGGGGAGCAGGCTGGTCCCAACGGTTAGCAGAGGGGAACACCTTTTCAGAGCCTATGGCGCGGGAAGTTTTCCTACCCATTGTTCGGCTGAATAGACTGCGGTGATGGACCACCCAATTGAGATCTATGTACGTCATAGCGGCGGCCGTGCACTGCTGAACTGCCGCTTCCCGCTGCGATGCGTGACCGGTTCCTAGAAGGGGTGTCCAAGGGACGCTTCGACTCGGAAGACTCCCGGGTCACTCGGAGCTGGTTGTACTTCCCGAGTGGAACGCCGGCTCCGGCGAGCCGGGACACGCCAGAATTCCGATCGCGGCCATCAACGTGAACTACTCGAGCGGCGACGAAGAGAGTCATGATGTCGCGCCCAGCCGCCGCTCCCATGGCGGCCCCCTTCCAAGCTCAGGTGTGCGAAGTAGTCTTCCTTCGATGCAGGGACCACCCGAGGGTCATTCCGGCAGCGGCGATCAGGATGGCAACCGAGCCGACGAACTGCAACAGCTTGAGCCTATGGTCGAAGGCGACGAAGTCCACGACCATGGCGAAGATGGGATAGAGGAAGGACAGTGCACCTACGGAGTGCGTCGGCAGCTTCTGGATCGCGCCGTACAGAAGCGCGAAGACCAGACCTGTGTATACGGCGCCCATCACCACGAAATCGCGCCAGGCCCGATAGTCGGTCGGAAGAGACGTCAGGTCCGCGAAGGGCGCGATCATGACGGTGCCGACGCAGACATGGATCAACGCGATGAGATGCGGCGGCGTATCGCCCAGTTTCTTGGTCACGATCACCGCGATGGCGTAGAAGAATGCAGCGCCGAGCGCCATCAGGACTCCGGCGATATACGCGCTTGGGGGCCCGGCGTAGGCTGCCGCTGAAGGTCTGGCATAGACGATGAGCAGTACGCCCGCGAATGCGATGCCAAGCCACGCGAGCTTGGTGCCGGTGATGCGCTCCGAGAAGAAGATCGCGCCGAGGCCGACCAGGATGAAAGGCTGTGTGTTGTAGACCGCGATCGCGACGGAAATCGACGCGCGCGAGAACGAGGCAAAGATCAGCAGCCAGTTGAGGACGATGGCCACACCGCCGAGGGCGGCCCAACCGACTTGCTTGAGCGTCAGCGGGCCGACCAACGTTCTCGTGAGGAAACATGCGATCAGCAGCGTCACGGCACCGAAGACACAGCGCCAAAACAGCAACTGGATCACGGGCTGCCCGGAGAAAACGACGAACCACCCGATCGTCCCCGAAATCAGCATGGCGGCAACCATCTCGACGGTGCCGCGAATCCTTTTGCTCTTGTTGCTCTTGTTGCTCATTGCTCAGACTTGCACTCGGCCCGGGGGTGCCGTCTTGCGAGAGCGGCAGGAACGACCAACACCAGCCGCTGGTCGCCCGCAATGTTAGTGTGCTTTGTCCCGCGCGGCCCCAGACCTGGCCGTGCGCCAGGTGATGGCCTTGTAGGGTGTGTCAATCGCGCGATCCGCGATGATGGCGGCCTATCACCAAAAGGACACCTGTGAGGACGTGGGAATAAGCCGCCCTATTGGACTGACGTTCGAGCGCTGCTCAGGAACCTGCCGCTCGACGGGCTGCCATCGCACTTGGTCCCCATTTCGGACGATGGGGGCGACTTCAAGTTCCATCTTTCATGTGCCGCCGGGCCGGACCTAGGAAGCGTTCGCGTCTACGGCCCCGGTGCTGACGGTAAGCGGGTGTCGGGGGGGTCTTCGAATTCGTCGAGCGAGCTGCGCGCGGCAGCGTTTCCGACGCTTATACCAGCTCAGCAATTCGACAATGTGCGACCGCGCGTGGAGGTAGCCGTGAATGACCAAACCGGACTGTCTGCGGGACAGCAGGCGCATGCCATTGGCAGAAAAGACCTGCACGACTTTCGAGTGGCAGCAGCGCCGCGGCCTCGATCCAGGAACCCAGGATGTTGGCCGCAGCAGAAACTACGGCCACTTTCATTGCGTCAATGCGAGCACGACGATGGAAACTGAATGCCAGGTCGCCAAGCGACTCGCAAGGATGATTGAGGCGTGTGCGCGCGTTGAGCACGGGGCCGTCGAACGCTTCGGCGAGCGAGCGCATCAGCGCGACAGGTCTGGAGCGCGTTGCCCTGCAGTGTCGGCCCACATCTCCGCTGTCGCATCGCGCTCCAACTGCCGCGCGTCTACTTCATGTCCGCCCTCCTGCATGAGAGTTTCCCGCCTGGCTTGCCGCAGCATGTGCCGCGGAACGTCTGGGTAGGTCATCTGCAGCAGATCCAGTTCGCGCTCGGCCAGGGCGGCTTCTTCGGCCTTCCGCTGGATCAGTTCGTACGCCAACAGGAACGGCAGCGACAGCAGCACCAGCACGGCGTAGATCTGGCCCATGGCCAAGCCCGCAATCGCGACCAAGGGTGTCAGCACGATGATCACGATCACCCTGGCCATTAACCACAGATGTCTCATGATTCATCTTGCTGCAGCGCGACCGGCCGAGGGTGTCGGGAGTTGCCAGTGCTGGCGTAGGACTGTCGCACACTCGGGGAAGTCCCGAAGTCGAAAGACTGACATCTCCCCCGTCCTGCGGGGCAGCGCCGGGTCCGCTCCTCAGGCGCGCCCGCTGACCTTTCGCGCCAGCAGCCAGACCACAGGGGGCGTCAGCATGCGGGCCAGCGCCTTGACGCGGTCGACGCGGTGCGTCTTCATGAAGACCGAGGCCGATTCGTCCCCGTGCTGCTTGCCGGCGAGCGGGCTGGTGTAGTAGTAGGCGGCGACCGAACGGCGCGGCCGGCCGTCCGGCGCCTGCAGCGGCTTGGTGTGGCCGTGGTAGCTCGCGGGGCCGTGCGGCAGCACGATGGTGCGGCCGAACTCGGGCTGCACGGTGGTCACGCAGCGGTCCTGCTTCTTGTCCCAGAGTTCGAGCCCGGAACCCCAGGCCGGGTCCCATCCCTTGCCCCGCAATTAATACACTAACGGCGCACCAACTTAGCGACCAGCAAGCACGCGCACATTCCATTGCACAGTGACAAAACCCACCCAGCTAGGCAAAATCACTCCCCTCGCCGTTAGCGTAATTTCAATGTCTTCTCTCTCCCTCTTCGAAGAGTCGCCCCTCGCCGTTCATCGCCTGGCGTTTGAGCGATGGTTGCAGGACCAGCGCGCCGTTGGATCCCTGCGTCAGGCGTCGTCCATCGAGGTCTACCGAGACATGTGGGGCAGCTTCACGGCCTGGTGCCTCGGACAATCCCCGGCCGTGTCGCTGGCGTCTCTCGATGTCCGCGATCTGCAGGCGTTCCAGGCGGCGCGCTTCGGCATGAAAAGCGCCGACCTGTCGCTCACCCCGCGTCACGCGCTTCGCCTGCTGCGCCTGATCGACCGGGTGCTGCGCCACCATGCCGCCGAGACCGGCGAGCCCGTGAACACGGCGGCGAGCGACTGGATCGACGCCCATCCGGAGATCCGGTACGCCGAAGCCGCGCAGGCCGACCCCTTGCCTGAGTTCTTGTCGGTGGCCGAGGCGCGGCACCTGATCACGTTCTTGTCGGATGCGCGACCTCGCCCGGGTCTGTCGGGCTCACGCCGCGACAGTCATCTGGCTTTCACCTGGCAGCAGCTGCGCAATCGAGTGGCCGTTGCGCTGCAATTGGGCGGGGGCCTGGCACCGGGCGATGTTCGCGCGCTGACCCTCGATGCGCCGACATCGCGCGGTGGCCGCGTGCGCGAACGCCCATGGAAAGTCGCGGTGCCGGGCAACGGCAATTCGCCTGCACGCGAAACGCCGATCGCCCCCTGGGCGGGCGAGTTGCTGCAGCACTGGCTCCAAGTCCGCACGGAAGCTCGCATTCTGGGCAATTTCCTTTTTCCGTCGACCCGCAGCGGCAAGCCCTGGAGTAAGGACGCGCAGTACAAGGCCGCCAGGCAGGTCTTGGAGGAAGCAGGTCTGGATGCCAGCGATGGCGGCTCGTTCCGGTTGCGGCATACCTTTGCATTGCGGCAGCTGCGCCGCGGGACAGATTCCGATCAGGTCGCACGGTGGCTTGGGGTCGAGCCAGAGGCCATGGGCAAATACCGCAGAGTCGTGAGCAGTCCCGAAGATGTGGTCTAGCATCTGATTCACACTGTCGAACGGGCACCCATCAATCAGACGCATTGGTGGACTGGCGAATGGAGTTAATCAGCTTCCAATTGGCAACCGAGTAAAGTCGGCCCTCTATTCATTCAATGGAAGTATCCATGGCGCAAACGTACAAGCAGATCCAGAAGCAGATCGAACAGCTTCAACGACAGGCAGAAGCTCTGCGCAACAGTGAGGTCAAAGGTGTCATCGACCGCATCAAGGTGGCGATTGCGCACTACGGCCTGACGGCTGCACAACTGGGACTTGGCACGAACAAGACAGTTGCTCAGCCGAAGAAGGCCACGAACGCTTCGGGCAAGTCCGGTGCGAAGTTCAGTGACGGCAACGGCAACGTCTGGGCAGGCCGTGGACCGCGTCCTCAATGGCTTCGTGACGCGCTGACGGCGGGTCGGTCGATCGACGAATTCCGAGTGGGATCGCGCAAGAAGTCGAAGCCTGTCTCCGTGGAGACCGTGTCCGGCGAGACTGTTGCGCCAGCTGCCCGCCCTGCCCGCAAGAAGGCGAAGCGTGCCGCGTCGAAGATCTACAAGGATGATGCCGGCAATTCCTGGAGCGGGATGGGGCCCAAGCCCGGATGGCTGAAGGCCGCACTGGCCGCCGGAAAGACTCTGGAAGACCTCCGGGGTTAACCACGCGACCAGGACGCTGGCACTCCATGGGCAGCGCAGGGGCGTCAACAGTCGATCTCGCGACTACCGATGCCCTCGCGGTCGCCGATCCATCGACTACTTGTTCGCTTCCGCTGCCAGCTCGGTCATCTGCTCACGCCGTACTCGGCCGACAACTTCTTGACCGGTTCCTTCTCGATGAAATGCCGCCAGGCAATCTCCAATGTCCGCGGATCGAAGCGCCGCTCGCGCGCGACGCGTTCGAGCAGGTGGCTGTCAATGACGGTCATGGCTGGGCGGCAAGGTCATGAAGAGGCTCATCAGGCCCAGGAATAGCCAGTAGAGCATCAGCGCCCCCACCGAGAACGCAAGCATGCCCCAGCGCGGAAATCGGGGGTCGCCGATCAGGAAGCCGAAGACCAGGGTTACCAGGAACCCCAGGAATGCGATCGGCATGAACGTCGCGCGCAGAAGCGGCTCCATCAGCACGAGCAAGGCGCAGCATGCGAGGCGCACCACCTGCCAACCGACGAAAAGCGAGATCTCCAGCAACCGAAGCGCGATGGGAATGCGGTGCGCGGGGCACGGTCACAGATCGAGATCGGCCGATATTGAAGTGGTCCATGGTTCATTCCTCCGTCGCCCAGCAGACGAGCCGGAGCTCTTTCAAATTGATGAGGTCGCGAGAGCCATCGCCGAAGCGAATCTCTGCCAGGTCGTTGTCGTGCGCCTTGAGTCGCAACGAACCGCGGCGGGCGCCGCAGTCGCTGCTGCGCCCGACTCAGCTGGCGGTGGTCGACCAAGAATCGCATCGACGTTGCCGCGCGTGATGGCTGCGCTGCCCTCCAGCAACGCCACGGTCTGGGCCGGTCGTTTCTTCATCGCCGCTGCGAGTTGGTAGAGCACCCGGGTATCGCAACCCACACGTCCTGTCTCGAATGCAGACCGCACCTGCGCCGGCGCGTCGATCAGGCCCGCGGCCTCGGTGATGAATGATCGAGGCTTGTTGAGCCTGCGGGCAATCTCCGCGCGCGAATACCCCTCCCTCTCGCGCTCCGCGATGAACAGCGCCAGGTCGACGGCGACATGTTTTCGCGGTGGAGGTTTTCTGCGGCCTGGGCGAACGGATCCACCCGGTCGTCCAGGAAGGCCGGCACCGTTTCGAGTCCCGCGCGCCTGGCCGCGGCGAACGCGACGTTCCCCCCGGTTCACGATGTCGCGTCCCGCTGCCTCCGGATGCCGGCGCAGCGACACGGGCTCCAGCACCCCGTGCGTCTGAATCGACTCCGCCAGTTCCGCGATGGTCCTTTCATCGACCGAACGCCGCGGCTGCGATGGATCGAAGTCGATCAACGACAACGCCACCTGCATGGGCACGCCATCGGCGATCGATGCGTCGGACCTGTTCAGCAGATCGCTCGCCCTGAATTGCGCTCGCCGACCTCGTTCGATCTCTCCTTCGTGAAGGGCTACGAGTCTAGAGAGACAACTCCGCGAGCTACTGGACCCGCCCGATCATCGATGCTTGTGGCCGCAAGCAGGGCGAGTCTATGAGCACGCCATTCTGCCGCCAGATCCATTTGGCTCACGGCTGCCACAAGCGCCCGCGTGAGAAGAACAAGATCGCGGTAGCCGCCAATGCCATGGGCACGAACGCGATGGCATGCCGGCAAACGCCACGCGTTGCCAAGGCCGCAGAGGTGCTCTGAAAATTCGGCACACCTGTGCGTAGGCGGTGCTCCCTACCAAACCCGGCCCGCCGGGCGTGGACACATGCAGGATCTCGTACTTCTCGGTGACAACCTGGTCAATCGGAACTGCGTGCTCCCACGCTACAAGCTTCATCCATTGCCAATTGCGGGCATCGATTGCGAGTGCGGCGGTGTGCACCCCCTCACGCTGCGCGAGACCAGAGAGCTGTTCGATCTCTTTCTCAATACGGGCGGCACACGACGTCCAGATCGAGCGATCGGTCTTCAGAAGTCGGTACCGGCCGTTGCCGCGTGGGGGCGTTGTGCCCTGTCCCTACTGGCCTTTTCAGCGATCCGCCCAAAAAAGCATTGACAACGAACGCAAGCAAAGTACATTTAACACTGTTTATTTAACGGTGTAAATGAAATGCGACCTGTACTGACCGACGAAGAGGTAGCTCAGTTCCGTGCCGATGTCTGCCGCGTTGCCGAGGTGCTGTTCGCGCGTCATGGCGTCGAGGGCGTCACGATGCGGCAGATTGCCGCGGAGCTTGCCTGGAGTCCTACCACCGCCTACCGCTACTTCAAGAACAAGGAAGAAATCCTTGCGGCTGTGCGAGCCGCTGCATTCAACCGGTTCTGCGAAGTCATCGAAGAAGCGACGCGCTCGAGCCCGGACCCGCGCAAGAGCGCACGCAACGTCGGCCAGGCCTACCTGGGTTTTGCCCTGGAGAACCCGGACGCCTACCGAATGATGTTCGACGTCAGCCAAGCCGCCGTGACCGGCAATGCGGAGCTGACAGAGGCTTTGGCGCGGGCGCGCCGCAGCATGGTGGCATACGTGGCCCCACTGATCGACAAGGGCATCCTGCGCGGCGAAACGCAAGCCCTGGGGCAGATGCTGTGGGCGTCCGCACACGGCCTCGTGATGCTGAGGCTCTCGGGCATCGTGGCCGACGACACCGAACTGCGGCAACTCCACGAAAGGACCATGTCGGCCCTGGTGCGCGGTGCCCTCCAACAGGGGATGGCCGGCAGCCGCGGCACAAGCGCCCTGGAACGCATCAGCCCCGCCCCCGCTCGCAAAGCGGCAAGAAAAATCCCCTGAACCCCAACCCCAACCCCAATCCCACCTCGCAAGGACCATCATGCAGAACCCATCGAAACCGCATCGCGCCGTTGCCGTCGCGGTTGCTCTCATCCTCAGTGCCTCGGCCTCCCTGGCGCAGGCTCCGCAGCCTCCACCGCCAGAGGCCACCGATCCCGTGAAGCTGGAACTCATGAAAGGATTCCCGCCGGCGCCCGACAAAACCGTCAGGCTGTCCACGGTCCTGAAATTCCCCAATGGCCGCTGGGCGTTCCACCACATGCGAGAACTCGGTCCGACGGTGCAGGTCTGGCGTGGCGACGAGAAGCCGTCCATCGTGCGTGAGGCCCAACAGGATATCGGCGCGCTGAAGTTCGAGGACGACAAGGGCGGCAAGACCACCCTGGCCGACTGGCAGCGCAGCACCTACACCGATGGCCTTCTCGTGCTGCACAAGGGCGCGATCGTCTACCAGAAGCACTACTCCGGCATGGCCGCCCACCAGCCGCATTCGCTCTGGTCCATGAGCAAGTCGTTTACCGGCTTGCTCTCAACGATGCTGATCAAGGAGGGGGTGATCGATCCCAACGCCCTGGTCACGAAGTACCTGCCCGAGCTGAAAGACAGCGCGTGGGCGGATGCCACCGTACAGCAGACGCTCGACATGACCACTGGCGTTGCGTACCAGGAAAACTTCCGCGACCCGAGCTCCGGCATCTTCCAGTACCTGCATGCCGCCGGACTGTTGCCTGTGCCTCTCGCTTACAGCGGGCCCCGCACCATCCCCGACCTGCTGGTGACCCTCAAGAAGGATGGTGAGCATGGCGCGGGATTCAAATACAAGACCGTCGACACCGAGGTCATGGGCTGGCTCCTGCAGCGCGTCACGGGCAAGAGCTATTCCGCGCTCCTGTCCGAGCGCCTCTGGTCGCGCATCGGCGCCCAGGATGACGCGTACGTCTGGGTCGACCCGATCGGCACGCAGATCACCAGCGTGGGCTTCAGCGCAACGCTGCGAGACCTTGGGCGGGTGGGCGAGACGCTGCGCACGGCGGGCCGTTCCGACGGGCAGCAGGTCATCGCGGAAAGCGTCATCGCGGAAATCCGCAAGGGCGCCGACATCGAGAAGTTCAAGGCCAGCGGCCAGGCGACGCGCTTCGGCTACTCGTACCACAACCAGTGGTGGATTCCCCACGACCGCGACGGCACCTTCGAGATGAAGGGATTGAACGGGCAGCACATGCACATCAACCCGGCGGCCGAGCTGGTCATCGTCAAGCTCTCTTCCCACCCCAATGGGGATACCGGCTTCACGCACAACCTCGACCGGCGGGCGTTCGCCGCCATCGCTGCCGCGCTGCGCGCGCAGTGAGAGGAACGCCATGAGCACCCACCACACCTTCCAACCCGGCCTCCTGCGCAACAAGGCCGTGTTCATCACGGGCGGCGGCAGCGGCATCAACCGCCAGATCGCGATCACCTACGCGCTTGCCGGTGCGTCAGTGACGATCGTTGGCCGCAGCGAGGAAAAGGCGCGCGATGCCGCTGCCGAGATCGGGGCTGTCGGCGGGCATGCGATCGGGCTGTCCGCGGATGTGCGCAGCTATGAGGCGTTACGAAACGCCGTCGAGCAGGCGCACGCGGCGTTTGGCCCGATCGACATCGTGGTCGCCGGCGCCGCCGGAAATTTCGTCGCGCCGGCGACGGGGATGAGTTCCAACGGCTTTCGTGCCGTCATTGACACCGATCTGGTCGGGACTTTCAATACGCTACGCGCCGCCTACGATTTCCTTCGCAAGCCATCCGCCCTGGTGCTGGCCATTTCCGCCGTCCAGTCCAGCATGCCCACCTACGCCCAGGCCCATGTGTGCGCCGCCAAGGCCGGCATCGACATGTTGATTCGCTCACTGGCGGTGGAGTGGGCCGAGGATGGAATCCGATGCGTGGGCATAGCGCCGGGCCCGGTGGCCGATACCGAAGGCATGGTCCGGCTCGCGCCGCAGGGCCAGGAAAGCTGGGCCAGGCTGCTGCAGTCCATTCCGTCCGGACGTGGCGCATCCAAGCAGGAGATCGCCGACATGGCGCTGTACCTGGCCAGCGAATCCGGGCGCTACATCAATGGCGTGGTGATTCCGATCGATGGCGGCTTCTCCGCTGTCGGCTCCCTGGAGTTCGGACGGATGCTGAAGGATTCAGTCGCGCAGGCCGGCCGCGCCGCCGCCTGAAATCTGCACAAGAAAGGAGACCAGCATGAACAGCACCTCCGGCGTCGCCTTGCCGACCATCGATACACCCGGCTCTGGAACGCGCTTCGAAGACTGGATTCAGGCTACGAACGCGTTCGATGCGATCGAGCGCACGCAAAAGCGCTGCTGCGTCGACAAGACAGCCATCACCTTCCTCGGCACGGAACCTGAAGCCCTGCCGCGAAAGGTCAGTTATACGGAACTGGTGGAGGGGATCGCGCGGACGGCGAATGCCTTCCGGTCTCTCGGCTTGCGGCGGGGCGACGTGGTGGCCTATATGCTGCCGTCGCTGGTCGAAACGCAGTTCGTGCTGTGGGGCGCGGCGACGGCTGCGTCGGCCTTGCCGCTCAACCCGCTGCTGAAGGCCGAGGAGATCGCCAGCCTTTGCCGGGCAGCCGGTGTCAAGGCGCTGGTGGCACTGGGACCTCTGCCGGGCACCGAGATCTGGGACAAGGCCGAGCGGGTAAGAGCGCTGGTGCCGGCGATCGGCGCCCTGATCCAGGTGGGAGGTGAGAAAGCCGCCGGCGGCGCCGACGTTCATCTGCTGGCGGATCTGCTGCGGTCGAACTCGCGGCAACTGGCATTTTCTGACCTGCCCGAGCCAGACGATGTCGCCGCCTATTTCCATACGGGCGGAACGACCGGCGCACCGAAGCTGGTCATTCATACCCATCGCAACCAGCTTGCCGCTGCCTACGGAGGCGCCTGGGCGGTAGGCGCTTGCACCGACGACGTGATCGTCAATGGCTTGCCGATGTTCCATGTGGCATCCGCGATCTTTTGCAGCCTGGCCATGTTCGTTGCCGGCGCGGAGATGGTGATCCTCTCGCCAGCCGGATTTCGCAACCCCCAGATCGTCGCCAACTTCTGGCGCATCGTGGAGCGCACCGGAACGACCATCGTCGGCGGTGTACCCACAGCGCTCTCGGCCGTGGTGAAGGTCGATCCGAAAGGCGCGGACTTGAGCCGCGTGCGCATCAACATCTGCGGTGCCTCCTTGCTTCCTCGCAGTGTCGCCGAGCAGATGGAGCTGCTCACGGGCAAGCCCATGCGTGAGGTCTATGGCATGACCGAAGCCGGTGGCGTGATCTGCGTCGACCCGGTGTCCCGCGCGCGGGTCATGGGGTCCGCGGGGTGCCCCATACCGTTCTGCGAAGTCGAGGCGCGCGCGCTGGCTGGAACAAGCGCCTCGAGCCGCTCCTGCATGCCGGGTGAGGCGGGCATGCTCGTGGTTCGCGGGCCCAACGTGACGCCCGGCTACAAGGACGCCGGGCAATCCGCCAGCCTCTTTACCGAGGACGGCTGGCTCATCACCGGAGACGTGGGGTACGTCGACGCCACCGGTCGTGTGTTCATCACGGGACGGGCTAAGGATCTGATCATCCGCGGCGGCCACAACATCGACCCGGCTGTCATCGAAGAGTGCCTGATGCGGCACCCCGCAGTGGCCGATGCGGGCGCGGTGGGCATGCTGGACGCCTACGCGGGCGAAGTGCCGGTGGCCTATGTCACCCTGCGGCAAGGGACTGTCGTCACCGAGGACGAACTGCTGGCTTTCGCCAAGGCCACCATCAATGAACCGCCCGCGCTCCCGCGGCGGCTCTTCGTCCTGGAGCAACTGCCCATGACCGCCGTGGGAAAGATCTACAAGCCCGCACTGCGGCAGGACTGCACACGGCAGCACTTGCTGGAGGTGCTCCAGGGTGAATCGATCGCAGCCCTGACGGTGCGCGAGGAACCCGGCCGCGGCCTGGTCGTGTGCATCGAGTTGGCAGCCGCCGAGGAGGACTCCTCCCACGAAACCCGTCAGCGCATCGCTGCCGACTTGAAGGGCTATCTGCTCACCCTCGAGTGGGCAAGCTCCCAGGCAAGCCCGTCCTGATCGCAACCAGGAGATCACCTTGAAACCCGTCAACAGGCGGACCGCCGCAGCGGCCGTCGCAGCTACGCTTTTGCCTTTCGGAAGCGTTCGGGCCCAGAGCCCGGCGTTTCCCTCGCGCACCATTTCCGTCGTGGTCGGCTTTCCCGCCGGCGGCGCGACGGACGTCACCGCCCGGGTCGCGATACCGCACCTTCAGAAGTCGTGGCGACAGACCGTCATCGTCGAGAACGTGCCGGGTGCCGGTGGTTCCATCGGCGTGCAGAAGATGCCGAATGCGGCGCCTGAAGGGCACGTCCTGTTCCTCGGTACCGCGAGCGACACGGTGCTGGCACCGCTTGCCATCCAGTCGGCGCGATACAAGCCTGAAGACCTGCGCCTGCTGGGCTACATGGGCCAAGCCGAATTCGTCATCGTGGGGCGCCCGGGGTTGGCCTTGAACAGCCTGGATGACCTCGTGGCGCACATGCGCGCCGCATCCAGCATGGAATTGAGCTACGCCTCCTTCGGGGACGGGTCGATCTACCACCTGATCGGAGAGGACCTGAAGGATCGCAGCGGCGGGAAACTGCTGCACGTCCCCTACCGGGGTATGGGACCCGTCGTCACCGATCTGATCGGCAATCAGGTCGACCTCGCCTTTTTGCCCGTGGCCGGACAGACCGTGGGCCTCATCAATTCAGGCCGGGTGAAGCCCATCGCGCTGACGGGCCCCAAGCGAAATCCCCAGCTCCCACAAGTCGCGTCGGTGGACGAGTCCCGGCAGATGAAGGGCTTGCACCACACCGTCTGGTTGGGCCTGTTCGGCCCTGCCACGTTGCCCGCCGAGGCGGCAAAGAAGGTGAACGCCGCCGTCAATGATGCGATTCGCACCCCGGAGTACCTCAAGTTCTCGGCTGAGAACGGCACCAGCGTTCCCGAGCCCGGCCTGACGCTGCAGCAAGCAGCGAAGTTCTATGGCGACGACACCGAGAAGCTCCGGCGACTCGCCAGATCGATCAAGCTGGAAGCTAAATGACGGCGCGAACCGCAACGCCGATCCAGTTCTACTTCGACTTCATTTCCCCCTTCGGCTACTTCGCAAGCCTTCGAATCGACGATCTGGCCCGACGTTATGGCCGCGAGGTGGAGTGGACATCGATGCTGGTGGGCGTGAGTGTGCTCAAGGTGATGGGTCTGCCGCCCATCGTCGAGCTTCCGCTGAAGGGTCCATATGTCATCAACGATGCCAAACGCTATGCCAGGCAGCATCAAGTTGCATTCGAACGCCCCAGCACGTCTCCAACGTCCCGCCCTGTGGAGGCTGGACGCGCCTTCGCCTGGGCAAAGGGAATCGATCCGGCAGCTGCCAAACGGCTCGCCGGATTCATCTTTAGCAGCTACTTCGTGCGCTGTCTCGACATCTCGGAGGACAGCGTGCTGAGCGTGTGTGTAAGAAAGGCCGGGCTGTCGTGGCCCGCCTTCGAGGCGGCTCGCGCCGAGGGAACTCCGGCTGAGCTCCTTCGGCGCAATGTCGATGACTCGATCCAACGCGGCGTGTTTGGTTCGCCCTACTTCATCGTGGATGGAGAGCCGTTCTTCGGTTTGGAAAAATTGCCGGTTGTCGAAGAGTGGCTCGCCGCTGGCGGATGGTGATCAAGCAGACTCACGGTCGCGGGCGTTCGCAAACCTGACCCGCTGGCCTGTTGTCGACGAGCAGCGCAGAATCTAGCTCCTCTAGCAGGCTGCTGAAATACCTCATTCGAAAGTCCCCCGAAAGTGGGCCTGGGGCGTTGTCCTTGCAGACCCACGAAACCCCCTGCGATGCGCGGCCCTGACACATTCACCGAAGGTTTGTTCACGATGAGACGGCTGGACGACTTCGTTCCCGCCGACCATCCGCTGCGCCGCATCCGGGTGATGGTCAATGAGGCGCTGGCCAAGATGGACGAGTTGTTCTCTCGGATGTACGAGGCCGACATCAAGGGCGGCCGCCCGAGCATCGCGCCGGAGAAGCTGCTTCGCGCGATGCTGTTGCAGATTCTGTTCAGCATCCGCTCGGAGCGCCAGCTCATGGAGCAGACGCAATACAACATGCTGTTTCGCTGGTTCATCGGCCTGGCGATGGACGACGCGGTGTGGGTGCCGACGGTGTTCAGCAAGAACCGCCAGCGCCTGATTGAGCACGACGCGGTGGTCGCCTTCTTCAACGAAGTGCTGGAGACGGCGGAGAACAAGGATTGGTTGTCGGGAGAGCACTTCAGCGTCGATGGCACGCTGATCCAGGCCTGGGCAGGACACAAGAGCTTCGTTAGCAAGGGCGGTGACGACGATGCCGGCAGCGGCGGGGACTTCAAGGGGCAGCGACGCAGCAACGAAACGCACGAGTCGAAGACCGATCCCGATTCGAGGCTGTACCGCAAGGGCAAGACTGCCAGCGAGTTGCGCTACATGGGGCACACGCTCACCGACAACCGTCACGGCCTGGTCGTCAACGCCATGGTCACGCAGGCCGACGGCTTTGCCGAACGTGAAGCGGCCAAGGTCATGATCAGGGACGCACGTCAAGCCACCGCGAGAGCGGATACCGAGGTCACGCTTGGTGCCGACAAGGGCTATGACGCGGCCGAGTTCATCGAGGCGCTGCATCGCATGAACGTCACGCCGCATGTGGCGCAGAACAAAGCGGGGCGTCGTTCGGCGGTGGCCGACGAGATCGCCCGGAGCGAGGGCTATGCGATCTCGCAGCGCAAGCGAAAGCTCATCGAGCAGGGCTTCGGCTGGGCCAAGTTCGTCGGCCCCATCCGGCAGGTGATGGTGCGCGGCATCAAGAAAGTCGACCAGTTGTTCGTGCTGACGATGGCCGCCTACAACTTGGTGCGCATGCGGACCTTGGCAGAAGTCCGTCCGTTGGCCGCGTAGCGGGCCAGTGAGAGCCCCAAACGCGCCTCAAAACGGGGGAAACAGGGATGGCAGCGGACTTGGGACGCCGAAATCACAAGAATGCCGTCTTCAGTGCGCTGGGCGCCTTCGGCGTGCCTGGTACTTCAGCAGCCTGCTAGGGAGATGCTGATCAATGAACGACGCCGTCGGATCTGTGGGCATCACGAAGCGATGCGGTCGATTTCACGCCGTGAGGGTCGACCCGCGGTGCGTTTCGCGCCTCTTGCGAGGCCACTTTCGGCGTTCGAGACGCACCTCGGGCATGAGCGGCCAACAGCGACCTCTTGGCGATGACCAGATTGGCCAGCCCGAACAGGCTGAACAGCTGCGCCTCGTTCTTCGCGAGGCCCTTGTAGCGGGTCTTCTTGTGACGAAACAGGTTCTTGATCACATGGAACGGATGCTCGACCTTGGCCCGCACGCTCGCCTTCAGCTGCTCGGCCTTGTCCAGCAGGCGCGCCCACTTGCGCGTCAGGTCCAGCTGCCGGCGCTTGCCCGGCTGCATCGCCACGTGCCACTGCGGGCCTTGCGCTTCTTCGCGCTTGTGCACGCCTCGGTAGCCGGCATCGCCGAAGGCCACCGACTCCTGGCCGTGCAGCAGCGCACCGGCTTGTGTCACGTCGTTGACGTTGGCCGCCGTGGCGACCACCGTGTGCACGAGGCCCGATTGGGCATCCACACCGATGTGCGCTTTCATGCCGAAGTGCCAGGCCTTTCCCTTCTTCGTCTGGTGCATCTCGGGATCGCGCGTATTGCCCTCGTTCTTAGTCGAGCTGGGCGCGGCGATGATGGTCGCGTCCACGATGGTGCCCGCGCGCATCAGAAGGCCCTGTTCGGCAAGATGAGCGTTGATCTCCTCGAACAGGGCCTTGGTGAGGTCGTTGTCCAGCAGCAGTCGCCTGAACTTCAGCAGCGTGGTGGCGTCGGGCACCGACTCGCGCGACAAGTCAATGCCCACGAAGTCGCGCAGCGCCTGGCTGTCGTACAGCGCATCTTCCAGCGCTTCGTCGGCCAGCCCGTACCACTGCTGGAGGCAGTACATGCGCAGCATCCGGGGAACACCGATCGGCTGGCGACCGACGCGCCCGCTCGTGGGGTACAGCGGCTCGATCACGGCGATCAAACGAGACCACGGCACGACGCGCTCCATGTCGGCCAGAAACTTCTCGCGGCGCGTGCGCTTCTTCTTCATCGCGTACTCGGCGCTGGCAAAACTGCGTTGGTTCATCTCGGTGGTGCTGTGAGTTGCTCTGTCTTCACGCATGCACGGGCCGTGCCCGCCGCGACCTATTGATCAGCGTTTCCTTAGCAAGGGCGGTGACGACGATGCCGGCAGCGGCGGGGACTTCAAGGGGCAGCGACGCAGCAACGAAACGCACGAGTCGAAGACCGATCCCGATTCGAGGCTGTACCGCAAGGGCAAGACTGCCAGCGAGTTGCGCTACATGGGGCACACGCTCACCGACAACCGTCACGGCCTGGTCGTCAACGCCATGGTCACGCAGGCCGACGGCTTTGCCGAACGTGAAGCGGCCAAGGTCATGATCAGGGACGCACGTCAAGCCACCGCGAGAGCGGATACCGAGGTCACGCTTGGTGCCGACAAGGGCTATGACGCGGCCGAGTTCATCGAGGCGCTGCATCGCATGAACGTCACGCCGCATGTGGCGCAGAACAAAGCGGGGCGTCGTTCGGCGGTGGCCGACGAGATCGCCCGGAGCGAGGGCTATGCGATCTCGCAGCGCAAGCGAAAGCTCATCGAGCAGGGCTTCGGCTGGGCCAAGTTCGTCGGCCCCATCCGGCAGGTGATGGTGCGCGGCATCAAGAAAGTCGACCAGTTGTTCGTGCTGACGATGGCCGCCTACAACTTGGTGCGCATGCGGACCTTGGCAGAAGTCCGTCCGTTGGCCGCGTAGCGGGCCAGTGAGAGCCCCAAACGCGCCTCAAAACGGGGGAAACAGGGATGGCAGCGGACTTGGGACGCCGAAATCACAAGAATGCCGTCTTCAGTGCGCTGGGCGCCTTCGGCGTGCCTGGTACTTCAGCAGCCTGCTAGGAGGGCGCCATGGGCAATCAGCAAACCACCGTGTCTGTGAAGACCGAACTCGACCGTCTGACTTCCGAGTTCTTCGGCGCTGTGTCGTTTGAACCCGCCAGCAGCCCACCAGCCTATGAGCGCATCCGGTCGCTCTTCATCAAGTCCGGTTTGCTCATCAAGAACGTGGGAGCCACGCCTGAAATCTCTACTGTTCAGGAATTCATCGAGCCAAGGGAGACCATGATCCGCAAGGGCGAACTGACGAGGTTCCTAGAAGAAGAGCTTTCCGAGGTAACGCAAATCTTTGGCAATATCGCGCACCGCTTCAGCGCGTACTCGAAGTCTGGAACCATGAATGGACGCTCTTTCACGGCGCGTGGGATGATTTCGACCCAGTTCATTCTGACGCCCACAGGGTGGAAGATGAGCGCAATGGCCTGGGACGATGAGAGGCCCGGCCTGTCATTGGCAATTGCCTGAGTTTCTCTGTACGGGGTTGACCGGTAAGCTCACAGAGCCTCTGGCTCGTGCTCGGGATGCATCAACCGGGCTCGGTCGCTGGCCCGCGTGTGCCGCCTTACCGACTCACCCGTTTGCGGTATATGTATATATTCGTTAAACCCTCTACTTCGCCTACAGCCGAGTTCCCAGACCGAAAAGGAGCACCCGTGAAGAAAGCTGTCGTATTTTCGCTTTTGGCCGCGGGCGCCGTGCTTGCAGGATGCGCCTCAAATCCACCGGGTTCCACATCTACGCGAACCGAAGTCTGCAAGGCAACCAGCGAGCGGGAAGTTGCCGCGCTGTTTGACCGCTGGAACCAGTCTTTGCAAACTGGCGACGCGCACAAGGTGGTTGCAAATTATGCGGAGAAATCTGTCCTGCTTCCCACCGTTTCCAACACACCGCGTCTCAATGCGGCGCAAAAGGAAGACTACTTTGAACACTTTCTTGAAAACAAGCCGTTCGGCCGCATTGACTTCAGAACAATAGAGATAGGTTGCACCACGGCAGTGGATGCTGGCCTATATACCTTCACGTTCGCCAAGACGGGAGCTGTCGTCAAGGCGCGGTACACGTACACCTACAAGTGGGACGGTAGTCAATGGCTAATCACCAGCCACCATTCTTCGGCCATGCCGGAGAAGTAAATTACCACCACCGGTGGGGTCTATCCATCGAGCGGACATGCCCTGGCCAAGCCGGCGTTGAATCGCGAAGCGATTGACCCCGGAAGGTCCTGCCTGTCTTCATCACCGGATTTTGGTTCCAGCCACTTCGCTTTGGGCGCATGCCGTCATGGAGCGTAGTCCTCGCGTCTGACCGCTTAGGGCCCGCTGGCGACCGTCCGAATTTGGCACATTTCGTGTGACAACTCGGTTCCGCACCTGTTGACCGACGACGACCTGCTACTTGCGTTTCGGCAGTTCGTCGCGTGTTTGCGCCCTGGCGGCGGATGCATCATCAGTGTCAGGGACTATGACGAGGAAGCGCGCGGCACGAACCTAGTCAAGCACTACGGAGCGCGGGTCGAAGACGACAAGCGCTACGTGCTGTTCCAAGTCTGGGATTTCGATGGCGACCACTACGACCTGTCCTTCTTCGTTGTTGAAGATGGACTGGCCACCGGCCAGGTGAAGACCCACGCGATGCGTTCAAGGTACTACGCAGTTTCGGTCGCACGGCTTTGCGAGTTGATGCGCAAGGCTGGCTTCGAGAGCGTGAAGCGGCTTGACGACGCGTTCTATCAGCCCATCCTGGTCAGCCCCAAGCCTGCGATTGGGTAGCCGACTGCCAAGGCAGAATGCGGCCGCAAAGGCGACGCTCTAGGGCGACCTCTCGATGTGGCTTGCTCCTTCTTCCAGAGTAGCCATCACCAGCTTCGCGTTTTTTTCGTCCAGACGGCCCGAAGCAGGTGAGTTGCCGCTCGCATCTCGCTGTGGAAAAGATGGCAGGCGACGCACCAACATGGCGTGCTGCACTGCATGGGCCCGACGCACATAAAACGTGCTGCTTCCAATGTGGAAAGGGCATTGTGCACTGCACCAAAACACGAAAGTCAAGAACTTGTTTTCCCCTTGGCCGGTGCATGACCCTGTGGATAACCGACTGAGCATCTCGCCGGAGCCGCATTCTGCTTGGCTTTCATTGCGGTGCTCATCGAACGAGCAATCCCATTCACAGTTCAAGTTTTATTTAGGACCCGAGCCGGCGCATGAAGTGGTACGTCAGGCAAGAATTTTCACGGAGGATCTCGGCGCCAAACGGGTGCTGGTGATGCCTTTGTCCTGGGGGCGACGATGAGCGGCCTGGGGCACGCCGTCGTTGCCGCCTTCAGGATACCGGTGAGCCCGTTTGGGTCGCGAACGAAGTTGCGGACCTTGCGGCCGCTTGATGCCAGCGGCGTTGCGACAGAATGCGGGCCAATACCGGCCGGTCAATGAGACGCGGCACATTCATGAGAATTCCCGACAGTCTTTGGCAACAGTTTCTTGAGGACGCTGGCGCTCACAAGCCCGCAAGCCGCCCTTTCAAGGTTTTCATGGCCGTTCTAGCCGGACTCGTCGCGTACGGGGCCGTTCTATTTCACAAAATAGTGCAGGCCGCTTGTCGTCGCAGTCGGAAGCTTCATCGGGTACATGTGGTTCGTGTCCGAGCCGACGGGCAGAATGCGGCCATCAGCGGTCGGTCACCACCGGCAGCTACCTGGCCGGCTAACCATTCATGATCCCCACGGAATCACCGCCCGGGGCGGATCCTCACCCCGCTAACAGCCATCAGTCAAGACCACGCGACGCGCCAAACGGTGGAGCTTGGATTGCCAAGGCTGCTAGAGGTCGGCGCCAACACGCCTTGCATCGCCAGTGGCGCACCGTGGACCCTGATCAGCTCGACGACGCAGCGGCGGAACTGTGTCTCGACGAGCGCTTGCGGGCGATGCCACCCGTGAAGGCGGTCTCTGAGTGGCTGAAGCCCTTGAGCAGTTTGAAGTCCCTGGCGGATATGCGAGTGGGGGCGCATCGCGCGCCGAGCGACGAACGTCCCTAGAGCGCGCACACTGGTCGCTCTCGGCCTTGCCGGGAATGGAACGTCGGATGACGGAACTGAACATGGCGCGGCGGCGCGGGATCGTGATGTGGGAGGCCGCTTGCGAGCGCCTTAAGAACGCACTGCACGCGGCCCCGCACATGTCGCCGGCGACGCCCGAACAGGTCGTGGAAGCGCTGCGCCTCGCCCGCAAGGCCCTCGACGAGCTTGAGCTGGCGTTTGCACCGGAAGACGCCGATTGATCACAGACACCGGCCCCGTCGGGGGATCTGGCTCAGGGACCAGCGAAGGCGCTCTCCGCTGAGGCCTTGGTCGCCGACTATCTAAGCGGACGCAGCGTGGTGGAGGTTGTTCACAAGGCCGCAGTGCAAGCGGCCCGAACGCGGCTACTCAATGGGCAGGTGCCCATCCTTGATGAGACGCTGTGCAGCGATATTGACAGCTGACAGCGAGGCGAGTGAACCGGTCCGCGATGAGCTACAAGGATCCGAGGGGCGTCTGAATAGCCCAAGGTCGCTCAATTCCCCCGTACCCCTTTGCGGCCGCCACAGGCGTAGGACCAGGTCAATCCGGACTGCGCACATGACCCTCAATCTCGTCACGGGCGTCCCAAAGCGTCTGGTAGGCGCGAATCAGCGCCACTCGAATGACGTCTTGGTGAGTGGGCGCATCAAAGCTCCGATCGCTGCTCAGCGAATTGGCGGACACGGCTGCGGCAACGAGCTGCACGGCTTGCGAAAAGCGTGCTTCGTCGATTGCGGATCTTTCGCTCATGGGCACACTCCGGTGAAAGCATTGGTGCATACCGCGATGGGCGGGGTAACGCCGCCATCAGTAGCCAAGACACGCACCGAATCGACATGCTTATACGCAACTGTACGCCTGCGCGACGCGCTTCCCTGCATCCGGCTGAGTTCGTTCATAGTTAGACCGAGATCCCATCAAGATTAAGGCTCAACTTTGACGGCGGCGCGCGCAAGTGGTTGATTCGATGAGAAAAACGGGCATCGTGATCGCGCCCTGTTGGGAGACCACCACCAAGGTTGGGCAGGGCGCGTCCCGCAATCGAAACGGACGATGGTCGCCAGGATCGGGCATCGGCACGCTATCCAAGAGGCGGACGCGACACTCGACGTTGAGCGTTGTGCCTTCCTTCGACAGGTGATACGGTCGAAATCCGTCGTTCAACTCGACGACAACAACACCCAAAGGAGGTATTCCATGGGAGACCAGAGACGCCCGCTGCGACCGGGAGAACTTGCGCCGGCGTTCGCGCTTCCGGCGGCCAACCTCGAAGGAATGGTCTCCCTCGACAGCTTGCGTGGTCGCCCGTTCCTGATTGGCTTCTATCGCGGGCTGCATTGCCCGTTCTGCCGGCGCCAGGTGCTTCAGCTTGCAGGCGTACAGCCGGCCTTGCATGCGGCCGGCGTAGAGACCGTGGCAGTGATCAACACGCCCCTGGACAACGCCCGCCTGTATTTCCGCCACCGGCCGACGCCGGTCACGCTTCTGTGCGACCCGGAATGCGTCACGCACCGGGCCTTCGGCGTGCCGCGTGGCGAGTTCCTGCCGGATGGCAGCCTTGAGCAGCCCGAATGGCCCTATCAGGCAAGCATGGCGGAATTCGTCGCGTCGCGCATCAACCCTACCGGTGAGCTGCCGGAGCCGTTACAGCCGTTGGAAGCCCTCGCCGCACTCAACACCAAGGACGGCTTCGAGCTTGAAGAAGCCGACAAGGCGATCGTCGCGAACCACGGCACTCAGCTCGTCGGACACTTCCTGGTCGATGCGGCCGGCGTCGTCGGCTGGGTGCAGATCGAGGCGCCCGACGGGCCGAACAGCCTCTCCATCTTCCCGAATGCGGCGGAGATCATTGCCGCCGCTGGCAGCCTTGGATGTTGACCTACGGCGGATCACCCGCCGCCGTTTTGCTGCCAGGAAGCAGCCTCTGGCCATATGCAGCAACCGTTGCTTGCTGCATATGCCGTCGAGCGATCGAGGGCGATGGACCGCAAGGGAGCCCGGTGCTGTACGTGACATGCGAGCGCCGAATACCGGTGTCGGCCAAGAGCAGCCCTTCGCTGGATAGGCAGAATTCGAGGTTGCCACTGCCAAGTCCAAGCCACTCAAATGCCTGAAGTACATCCTCGCGGCCAAATGTTGGCCTTCGACCAATCTTTGAATACATTCGTCGCACAGCCGGGATTGATGTTGCCCTGCACCACTATCGCTGAAATGCTTGAGCAGGTTGAAGCGAGAACAGGCGCCTACGTTGTGCCGCACGACCCATCGAAATACTTCCGGTACCACCTGTCGCGCGATGACCCCACTTTTGTGCTTGTGGACATTCATGTCACCCGCGATGGAGAGGAGATATGTATCAGACAAGATATGTCGTATCCGCTGCTTCCGAGCGACAAGGTGATATTTGGCCATCTTGCCTGCTGAGCAGTCGACGTGACGTCATCGCCTTTTGGACTGTGGCCGTTCCGGCGTGACAACGTCGTGGCTCTCGGAAGCGCAGCCTAGACTTCCGTTGCCGGCCAACAGCGGCCGGTCGTTTCGGGTCTGCTAGTTAGGCAAGCGCACGTGCTCGTCCGTGTGGTCGCCTGCAGCTGGACTTAGGATCGCCGTGAGCGCTCGCCGCTGCAGGAGGTAGAGCCGGCCGCCGGCGAACGCCCACTCGATGTCGTGGCTCCCGCCAAACACCTCGTCGCAGCGGAGCGCGAGCGCATGAAGCGCGGCGAGCTGTGCATCGTCGAGGCAGAGCACGCGGGTGAGCCCCTCGGAAACGTGTGTGCTGCTTGTGCCGCCTTCCGGGTCGGTGCGTATGGCGACGTCCTTCAGTCCCGCGATTCGCTCGGCGACGGCACCGTCACGCCTCAAGCGGAACCGATCTGGGATGACGAGACCGGCAACGACCGACTCCCCGAGCCCCCAGGCCGCCTCGATCACGATCTCGTCCGACCCGTTGACGGGGTTACGGCTGAAGAGCACGCCGGCGGAGTCCGCATCGACGAGTTCCTGTACGACGACGGCCATTCTCGGCTCGCGGGGCAGCCGAAGGCGCTCGCGGTACGCGAACGCTGAAGGCGAGCGCGCCGAGCGCCAGATGGCGGACACGGCGTCAACGAGTTCGGGCTCGGAGCGCAGGTTCAGCTGCGTCAGGTGCTGTCCTGCGAAGCTCGCCTGCTCGGAGTCCTCGCCCACTGCGGACGAGCGCGCCACGAGCGGGGCGCCGAGCGTGCGAAAGACTGCAGCCAGCCGCTGCCTCGCGTCGCGTTCGTCAGCAGCGAGTGCATCCACGAACCCGTACGGAAGCGCGACACCCGCGGGAACGGGCAGGCCCGCACGCGTGGCCGCGGCTAGCTGCGCGGCCTTGCCGCCAAACAGGCTTTCCTCGAGCTCCTCGGTAAGTGCTGCCGGTTTCATCGTCGCCTGCTTCCGTCATGCGACGAGCTCGACCTCGCCCGCGGTGCCATCGACGATGATCCTCGCACCGTCCAGGAGCACGGAGGTCGCATCGGTGCACCCGACGACTGCTGGCAGCCCGTACTCGCGCGCGACGATCGCGGCATGCGAGAGCAGCCCGCCCCGGTCGGTCACGATCGCGCCGAGGAGCGGCAGCACGATGTTGAATGCCGTCGTCGTGGAGTTCGTGACGAGGATGTCGCCCCGCTCGATGCGACCAAACTCCTCGGTGCCGCGAATCACCCGTGCGGTGCCCTCGTACACGCCCGGGCTGACGCCGAGACCGTGAACCTTTCGCTCCTCGGTGCGTGGCTTCGGCGCGGCGAAGATCGCCTGCACGGCTGCACCGATCGCGCGCTCCAGCCTTGCCGCCGAGGGCGGCAGCCACTCGGGCGGCAGCGGATCGCCCGGCTCGCCGCCGAGAAACGCCGGCGCATCCGCGTAGCGCGCCTTGAGCCGGTAGCGCGCACGCTCGGCCAGTTCCTCGCCCGATGGGCCATCGCCGGACTCGACGAGGCTTCGCAGCTCCGCGTAGCCGGCCTCGACGAGATGGCCCGGATCGGCGAGCCGCCCCGCCGCCGTAAGCCGGCGGCCGGCCGCGAGGATCGCGCGCCGCATGATCCCGATAGCCCAGAGGTCGGCGTAGATGCCCCGCTCGTCGCGTAGCCGGTAGGTCGCCCGAGCCTCCTCGAGCAGCGCGTCGAAGGCGTCGCGATGCCGAGCGGGCACTGCTTCCCGCAACTCAGAGGTCTTCCGGTCCAGGTCGTTCGCCGGTGGAGTCTCGAGGCGATCGAATGCTGTGTGGATCGCTCCGACGATCAGCTCGGGAAGCTCGTGCACCGACGGGTCGCCCACGTCCTCGCCGTTTACCGGCCGGTAGGCGACACGATCGACGTATGCCGAAGCGAGCCGGCCCGTGTCGCCGGACAGCGAGCGAAGCGCGGCGACCACCTCGCCCGGCTCTCCGGCCGACGTGAGCAAGGTCGTCGCCGTCGTATCCAGTCGGAGCGCGCCGACCAGTCGCTCGAGGTCCTCGTCTGCACCGAGCGGGTCGGGGTTCGCGCCCTGGAGAAGACCGAGTAACTGGGCCGGCGAGCGGCCTGTCCACTCTTGCGCGTGCACGAGGAAGTCGCCCACAGGCAGGAGCGCCGGCACGTTGAAGAGGTGATGGATGTACGCGCCATGGATCTGGTTCTCGCGGCAGCGATCGATGTATGCGAGGAGCGCAGGCGTGTCGAGCGCCGCCGGGTCAACCGCGAGCAGCGCGAGGTGAGCTCGGATCGCCGCGGGCTTCACCTCCCGGTCCCAGTGCTCGAGGTCCTCACGCCAGAGCTTGCGCTCGAACACGGTCGCGCTCGTCTCGAGCCGGCGCCGAATCATTGGGTGACTGCCCGCGAGCTCGTCCCACACCTCTTTCGGAGGGTGACCGACCGCCTCCCTCGGCGCGCCGACGGGACGTGCGCAGTAGTACGGGAACCCGTTGACGAAGCCCGCCTCCAGGTACTCGAGCAACGATCCGTAGCGGCGGAGGCTCTCGCCGAAGCCGCGCTGGAACGCGTCGGGAAAGATCTCCGCGTGGAAGCGGGTCACCGGCCGCGTCCAGTGAGTCGGGTCGAGGAACCACGATCCCGGACCGGGTGGGGCGAAGGTTTGCTCAGCGACGAGTGTCATCATTACCAACCTCCTTCATGCTTGCCGGATTGCGGCGAAGTTCGTCCGTCAGCACGCGTACGGCCCAGGCGGCGGCCTTGCCGGCCTCCTGGCCCTCGAGGCCCCACTGGTCGCGCATCGCCTGCCAGGCGGGCGCGCTCACGAGCAGGTAGATCACCGCAAGGGCGCGTTGGCGCTCGGCCGGCCCGAGCCCGTCGGTGACCTCCCGCATCGCCTTCTCGAACGTCGCCAGTCGCCGGCGCCGCGTGCGGGCCCGGATCTCCTGTCCGCGCTTGGATAGGAGGGCGCGGATCAGCGGCGCTCGCTCGTCGTACATGCGATAGAGCGCAGGCGCCATCTCGCGGACGCCCTCAAGCGTGTCTGGGTAGGAAAGGAGGACGACCCGGAGGTGCTCCTCCGCCCATTCACCGAACTCGTCGAAGAGCGCCTCCTTGGTCGGAAAGTGCCGGTAGACGGTACGGACCGACACGCGGGCGCGCACGGCGACAAGCGGAACGGTGACCTCGTTGACCTCCTCGTCCGCCAGCACATCTGCCGTCGCCTCCAGTATCCGAAGGCGTGTCTGCTCCATCTGTTCTGCGCGGAGCGGGCTTTCGTACGTGGTCGTGCTCATGACAGCAGAATAATCATGTCACGTTGTCGTGTCAAGAAGGCATGCTGGCATGTCGTCAATTGCCGCACCCCATGATGCCGTGGCAAAGCCGATTGAAAATCGTGAATCTCTACGCTGCATCGCGACTAATCCCGCGGCCCTGCGCCGTGCGCGTGCCAGCCCGTTAGCCGCGACATGGACCGCAAGGGGCTCGGAGCCGCGGGCCGGCGACAGGCTACAGTCGGCCAGAACCGGTCTTTCGACTAACGAGTCCAATCCTGATCGCATGAGCGCACAGCCCTTTCCTGCAGAGCGATGATCCGCGGCGAACGAAAGGACACTCACGATGACCATCACCATCACCGCCTTTGAACGGTCGCCCGACGGCGGCAAGGGTCTGGCGCGCGACACGCGCGTCCGCTGGGCGCTGGAGGAAGCCGGCCTGCCCTACGAGGTGCGCCTGGTGTCCTTCCGCGCGATGAAGGAGGCCGCGCATCTGGCGCTGCATCCCTTCGGCCAGATCCCCACCTACGAGGAAGGCGACCTCGCGCTGTTCGAGACCGGCTCCATCGTGCTGCACATCGCCGAGCGCCACTCGGGCCTGTTCCCCGCCGATGCCAACGCAAGGGCGCGCGCCATCACGTGGATCTTCGCGGCGCTCAATACGGTCGAGCCTCCCATCCTCGAACTCGTCACCGTCAAGCTGGTGGAAGGCGACAGGCCCTGGAAGGCCGAGCGCCTGCCCCTCGTCGAGGACCGGGTGCGCGCCCGACTGAACCAGCTGGCCGCCCGCCTGGGCGACGGCGACTGGCTGGACGGCGGCTTCAGCGCGGGCGACCTGCTGATGGTGTCGGTGCTGCTCCGGCTGAGACCGTCCGGCCTGCTGAACGAGTTTCCCAGCCTGGCCGCCTATGTCGCTCGGGGCGAAGCGCGGCCGGCTTACCAGCGGGCGTTCGCCGCGCAACTGGCGATCAACGCCGCCCCCTTACCGGCGGGCTGACGGGGCGCCGCTGCCGGCGCGGACGAAGCGATGCACAGCCGTCGCCCTGGGCATCCGCGGAACTTCCGGGGCGACTCAGAGCCCAGCGGAAGCGGTCATTGGTAGGGGTCAATCGACGACTGGGAAAACACGGCAACCGAACGGCCACACTCGAAAGTTGCGAACTCGCACTCTCGACCCCAGAGCCGAAACACGGCGCTTCCGAAACAGAACATTCGCGACTTCGTCGAGCGCGGTTTCCGCTTCGAGGATGCGCGCTCGACGCTTGGTGTTCCCCTGATTCAGACGTCGAATCGCTCGCAACGGCCATGCGCCGCCGACCTGGCAGGCTCCTGTGCGAAGATGTGCCCTGACGCGGCTACCGCGCGGTGGTCTCGATCGAGGGACCCCTGCATGCCCACTCCCGCACCCGGCCCATCCTCCCCCGCGATCCGCGCGCTGCTGTTGTGCGACCTGGTCGCCAGCACCCACCTCGTCGAGCGCCTGGGCGACGCCGCTGCGGCCGAGTTGATGGCACGCCACGACCGCATCGCGCGTGACCTGCTTGCTGCCCACGGCGGCCGCGAGATCGACAAGAGCGACGGGTTCCTGCTGCTGTTCGAGCGGCCGGTCGAGGCGGTGCGCTTCGCGCTTGCCTACCAGGCGCAGCTGCTCGAACTCGGCGCCCAGTCGAAGACTTCCCTCGCCTCGCGCGTGGGCATTCATCTCGGCGAGGTGGTGCTGCGCGAGAACGCGGCCGCCGACGTCGCGCGAGGCGCCAAGCCGTTGGAGGTCGAGGGCCTGGCCAAGGCCATCGCCGCGCGCGTCATGTCGCTCGCCGGCCAGGGGCGCATTCTGATGACACGCACGGCCTACGACTTCGCGCGCCGGGGTGCGGTGGGCCATGCCGACGAGGCCGCGCTGCGCTGGGCCGTGCACGGGCCGTACCGGATGGCCGGCGTTGACGATCCGGTGGAGGTCTGCGAAGTGGCCACCGCCGGCGCTGACGCGCTGACGCCGCCTCCAAGCGCGGAAAAGGCGCAGCGCGTGGCCCAGGCCACCACATCGCCGACGTCCGCAGCGCCGGCCGCCGGACCGCTGCTCGCCGTGCTCGCGTTCGACAACCTGTCCAACGACCCCGAGATGCAGTTCTTCTCCGACGGCGTCAGCGAGGAAATCATTCAGCGCGTATCGCGTGGCAGCCAGCTCAGGGTGATCGGACGCACGTCGAGCTTCCAGTTCCGCGGCGATCGCAAGGCCGAGGCGGCGAACGCCTTGCATTGCACCCACGTGCTCGACGGCTCGATCCGCCGCGCAGCAGCCCGCGTGCGGGTCAGCGCGCACCTGATGGAGGCCGCCTCGCAGACCACGCTGTGGTCGGAACGCTTCGAGCGCGGGCTGGAAGACATCTTCGCCGTGCAGGACGAGATCTCCGAGAACATCGCCCGCGCACTCGATCAGGCCTTCGCCAGCGCACCGGCCCCGACGGTGGAGCCGGCGGTATATGACCTCTACCTCCGATCGAGGCCGAAGGGCTACGCGCCCGACGAACTGCGCACCCACGTTGGCGTGCTGGAGCTGGTGACCACGCGCGCACCGCAGTTCGCCGCGGCATGGGGGCGGCTGGCCTATCTGCGTGCCTTCTTGCGCTTCTACCAGCCGTTCGCCGAGCGCGCGGCCAGCGCGGCGCAGGTGAACCGCGAAGCCGAGCGCGCGCTGTCGCTCGATGCACAGAACCTCGACGCGATGGCAGGGCAGTACTTCGTGATCGCGCCGTTCGGGCGTTTCGTCGAGGCCGATGTCGCGCTCGTTCGTCTGCGCCGCGCACCCGGCACGGGCGACGGGCAGCGCTACACCGGCTGGGCCCTGCGCCACTTCGGCTGGATGCGCGAGGCGCTGACTGCCACCGAGCAGGCCTACCAGCTCGATGTGCTGGATCCGATGTCGGCCAACCTCCTCGCCCTCGCGCGCATGGCGGCAGGCCATATCGCCGACGCCATTCCCGTGTTTGAGGAACTGGTGGAGCGCATGCCCACGATGAGCTTTCCGGTGTCCAGCCTGCTGCGCGCCCACGCATTCCAGCAGGACTGGGCCGCGGTGGACCGGCTGCTCGCCCTGGCCGAGCAACGCCAGTTGCGCGAGTTCCAGGACGGGCTGCCCTTCATCCGCGCCAAGCGCGACCCCTCGCCCGCGCACATCGGTGCGTGGCGCGAGGAGCTCGCGGCGCATGTTCGCAAGACGGGCCGGATCGACGTGTCACGCCTCGTGTACGCGGCCCACCTGGGCCTGGTGGACGAGGCTTACGCCGCCGCCGACGCCGCACGCCTGGGGCCGGCCGGCCATGCCGACGACATCATGGGGCCCGACGGCTACCGCACCGCGCTGCTGTTCCAGGCCAGCATGCCCGAGCTGCGCAACGATCGGCGTTTCGCGCCGTTGTGCGCGCGGCTCGGACTCGTCGAGTTCTGGCTGGCCAGCGGCAAGTGGCCCGACTGCGCGAGCGAAGTGCCCTACGACTTCCAGCGCGCATGCGAGCAGGCACGGGCCGTGCCGAAAGAAGACTTCGGCTTCTGAGCGCCCGCGCCCCGGCGCTTCACACGGTCACGAACGACTCGCCCTTGTGCGCGGCGGTGACCCCGTCGAGCGTGGCGTTCACCGACTTCCAGCTCTTCAGCGCCTTGATGCGCGCCAGCCAGCCCTGCACGTAGGGATAGGCCGTGAAATCGCAACCGATCACTTCGCCCAAGGTGAGCAGTCCGGCGCCGAAATGGTCCGCGATGCTGATCGCATCCCCGCACACGTAGTTGTGCCCGGGGCCGAGGATGTGGTCGTTGAGGACTTGCAGCCACACCTTCGAGCGCTCCTGGCCCCACTGCACCGTGCCGGCCTGCGCCTCGTCGCTGCGCCGCTTGTGGTGCGGCAGCAGCTGGGCGAACACCAGGCCGAAGCAGTAGTCGCGGCTCAGTTGGGTGTTGAACCAGTCCATGCGCTCGTTGACGCGGGCCCGCTGCTGCAGGCCCTTGGGGTACAGCGGCGAGTCGATCTTGTCGGCCAGGTATTTCAGGATCGCCGAGCTCTCGGTGAGGCGGAAATCACCGTCCTCCAGCATCGGCACCAGCGCATTCGGGTTGAGCGCACGATAGGCCGGCTGCAGGTGCTCGCCCTTGAAGATGTCGACCACCTTCAGGTCGAGATCGATACCGCTCTCCGCAGCGAAGAGCAGTACGGGCCTGCTCGCGGTGGAAGCGGGGTGGTAGTAGAGCTTCATCTCAGGTCTCCTAGGGAAACGCTGATCAATAGGTCGCGGCGGGCACGGCCCGTGCATGCGTGAAGACAGAGCAACTCACAGCACCACCGAGATGAACCAACGCAGTTTTGCCAGCGCCGAGTACGCGATGAAGAAGAAGCGCACGCGCCGCGAGAAGTTTCTGGCCGACATGGAGCGCGTCGTGCCGTGGTCTCGTTTGATCGCCGTGATCGAGCCGCTGTACCCCACGAGCGGGCGCGTCGGTCGCCAGCCGATCGGTGTTCCCCGGATGCTGCGCATGTACTGCCTCCAGCAGTGGTACGGGCTGGCCGACGAAGCGCTGGAAGATGCGCTGTACGACAGCCAGGCGCTGCGCGACTTCGTGGGCATTGACTTGTCGCGCGAGTCGGTGCCCGACGCCACCACGCTGCTGAAGTTCAGGCGACTGCTGCTGGACAACGACCTCACCAAGGCCCTGTTCGAGGAGATCAACGCTCATCTTGCCGAACAGGGCCTTCTGATGCGCGCGGGCACCATCGTGGACGCGACCATCATCGCCGCGCCCAGCTCGACTAAGAACGAGGGCAATACGCGCGATCCCGAGATGCACCAGACGAAGAAGGGAAAGGCCTGGCACTTCGGCATGAAAGCGCACATCGGTGTGGATGCCCAATCGGGCCTCGTGCACACGGTGGTCGCCACGGCGGCCAACGTCAACGACGTGACACAAGCCGGTGCGCTGCTGCACGGCCAGGAGTCGGTGGCCTTCGGCGATGCCGGCTACCGAGGCGTGCACAAGCGCGAAGAAGCGCAAGGCCCGCAGTGGCACGTGGCGATGCAGCCGGGCAAGCGCCGGCAGCTGGACCTGACGCGCAAGTGGGCGCGCCTGCTGGACAAGGCCGAGCAGCTGAAGGCGAGCGTGCGGGCCAAGGTCGAGCATCCGTTCCATGTGATCAAGAACCTGTTTCGTCACAAGAAGACCCGCTACAAGGGCCTCGCGAAGAACGAGGCGCAGCTGTTCAGCCTGTTCGGGCTGGCCAATCTGGTCATCGCCAAGAGGTCGCTGTTGGCCGCTCATGCCCGAGGTGCGTCTTGAACGCCGAAAGTGGCCTCGCAAGAGGCGCGAAACGCACCGCGGGTCGACCCTCACGGCGTGAAATCGACCGCATCGCTTCGTGATGCCCACAGATCCGACGGCGTCGTTCATTGATCAGCATCTCCCTAGCTCATTGCGCGCTCTGCACGCGCTCGTTGGGATCGATCACGCCGAGGTTCTCAATGACCTTCATCTGCCCGGCCTGCACCTGGCCGACGTACATGGTAAGCCGCAGGTGATGCTGGCCGGGCACCATTTCGGCGGCCCCGCCCGGTCCTTCGGCGATGCGCGCGTGGTCGAGTGCGCGGATCACCGCCGCCTGATCAAGCGTGCCGGCCTCCCGCACGGCCGCCTCCCAGAGCTTCAGCCCGCGATACAGCCCCGTGCTGGCGCTGCCGGCGGTGAACTTGGCGCTGCCCGGAAATCGCGCGTCGTAGCGGCGCAGCAGCGCCGTGCTGAATGGGTCGCTGACGGCCTGGTAGTAGTCGAGGCAGCTGTAGAGCCCCTCGACATGCTCGGCCGGCAGCAGGCTCGCAAGATTCTCCTCGAAGTAGGGGCAGACGATCCGGCCGCCGCGCTTCGTGAAGCCGGCCTCGTACAGCTGCCGCAGGAACGGCGTCACGCCGGGCGGCACCGTGGTGTTGAAGACCACCTGCGCGCCGCTGGACATGATCTTGTCGACCGTGCCGCGGTAGTCCGCGTGATCGACGGGGAAATACTCCTCGCCGACGATCGAGCCGCCGTGCGCGGTGACCGCGGCACGCACCCGCTTGTTCATCACGTGCGGCCAGATGTAGTCAGCCGACGGGAGGTAGAACCGGCGCGCATCGGTGTGCTTCATCAACCAGGGGATCAGCGAATCGACCTGTTGTGCCGGCACGGGGCCGGTGCAGAAGATGAGCGGGTCGCTCTCCTCGCCTTCGTACTGCTCCGGGTAGATGTAGAGCTTCTTGCCCTGCACGACGGCCGGGCCCTTGATCGCCTGCCGGGTGGAGCTGTAGATGCCGCCGAAGATCACGTCCACGCGATCGCCCTGAACCAGCTTGGCGGCCTTGGCGGCGGCCACCTTGTCGTCGGTGGCGCTGTCTTCGATGATCAGCTCGATGCGCCGCCCGAGCAGACCGCCGCCGGCGTTGATCTCGTCGACCACCAGGCGGGCGAGGTTGGCGTTGGCAATGCCGAGGAAGGACAGTGGGCCGGTCTGGTCGGTGACGAGGCCGATCTTGATGGATGCTTGGCTCACGATGGGATCTCCTAGCGGATGGTGGATGGGTACGGCCCTGTCGCGGGGTGTAGGCACTGTGCGCGCCGGGGGGCGGCCGCGTCTTTAAGCGATGTGAAACGTTGCTAAAGCCCGCCGCGTGGCCCGACAATCGGGGCCGACAAGCAAGAGAGGCGCTCAGGTCTTGGTCTTCAAGGCGAAGGGGTTCGAAGTGCGGCCGGCCGAGCGCCGCCTGCTGTCCCATGGCCAGCCGGTCTCGCTCGGTGGACGCGCGTTCGACTTGCTGCTGGCGCTGATCGAGCTGCGCGACCGCGTGGTCGCCAAGGACGAGCTGCTGGCGCGGGTCTGGCCTGGCACGGTGGTCGAGGAGAACAACCTCACCGTGCAGATCTCGTCGCTGCGCAAGGTTCTCGGGCCGGACGCCATCGCCACCGTGGCGGGGCGCGGCTACCGGTTCACGCTGCCCTTGCTGGACGACGACGCTCCCGCCTCACCGGCCGAGCCGTCATCGCCGCGCGAGCGCCCCGTGATCGCCGTGCTCGCCTTCGACAACCTGTCGAACGAGCCCGAGATGCAGTTCTTCTCCGACGGCGTCAGCGAGGAGATCATCCAACGCCTCGCGCGTGGCACCCAGCTGCGGGTGATCAGCCGCACCACGAGCTTCCAGTTCCGTGGCGAACGAAAGGCCGAGGCGGCGCAACGCCTGAACTGCGCCTACGTGCTCGACGGCTCGATCCGCCGCGCGGCCGGCCAGGTACGCATCAGCGCCCACCTGATAGAGGCCGCGTCCGGCACGACGCTGTGGTCCGACCACTATGACCGTGCGCTGGAAGGCATCTTCGAGGTCCAGGACGACATCGCCGAAAGCATCGCGCGCGCGCTCGACCACGGTTTCTTCGGTGTTGCGACGCGCGCAGTCGATCCTGCGGTCTATGACCTCTACCTGCGATCCAGCCCTAAGTCCTATGCCCCGGACGAGCTGCGCACCAGCGTCGGCGTGCTCGAGGTGGTGACGCAGCGCGCACCGCATTTCGCCGAGGCCTGGGGGAGGCTCGCCTACGTGCGCAGCTTCCTGCACATGTACCTGCCATTTGCCGAGCGTGCAGCCAGCGCCGGGCACGTGGTTCGCGAGGCCTCGCACGCGCTGGCGCTCGACGCGCAGAACAACGACGCCCTCGTCGCGCGATGCTTCGTGATGCCGCCCTTCGGCCGGTTCGTCGAAGCCGAGGAGTTCCTCGAGCGTCTGCGCCAGGCGCCCGGCTCGGGCGCCGGCCGGCGCTACATCAGCTGGCTGCTGCGCCTGACCGGCCGCCTGCGTGCGAGCCTCGACGAGGCCGAACGCATCTACCGCCTGGACATGCTCGATCCGATGTCGGCCAACCTGGTGGCGCTGGCCCGCATGGCCACGGGGCAGGTCGCCGAGGCGGTGCCCGTGTACGAAGACCTCGTGGCGCGCATCCCCGACATGAGCTTTCCGATCTCGAGCTTGCTGCGGGCCCATGCCTTCCTGCAGGATTGGGCGGCGGTCGATCGCCTGCTCGCGCTCGCGGCCACGCGCCCGCTGCGCGAGTTCCAGGACACCATCCCTTTCGTCCGCGCCAAGCGCGACCCGACGCCTGAGCACATCGGCGCCTGGCGCAGCGAGTTCGAGGCGCACGTGATGATCACCGGCGGTGTGGATGTGGCGCGCCTGGTCTATGCCGCGCACCTGGGCCTGGTCGACGAGGCCTTCCGTGCTGCCGAGGGCGCCCGCCTGGGCCCTGTGGGGGCCAGCATCGACATCATGGGCCCCGACGGCTACCGCACCGCGCTGCTGTTCCAGGCCAGCATGCCCGAGCTGCGCAACGACCCACGCTTCCCGCGGCTGTGCGCGCGTCTGGGACTGGTGGAGTTTTGGCTCGCCAGCGGTCAGTGGCCCGATTGCGCGGACGAGGTACCCTACGATTTTCGGCAAGAGTGTGAATGGGCGAAGGGTGTGCCTAGGGAGATCTTCGGGTTTTGACGGCGCAACGACGTGGGTCCGGCGCGCTCTTCTGCTCATTCGCACTGCACTTGTCATGCCGGGCTGAGCAGCCCATCCACTTGCAGCGTGTTCAGATTTGCGCGGCCGGCCCTCTCTGGGGCTGCAGCCCAATCCAATGTCGGCTTGATTCCTGCCGCAAGGCATGGCGATGGAGCGGCAGTCTTGTGGCGTCAGCTGACCAGGTCCAACCATCGGTAGTACGCGCCCACGAATGGCAGGAACCAGGGTGGCCCGAGATGGCCGGGAATGGGAGGCCACTGCAGTCTGCGCAGTGGATTGGCCTCCGGCTCGCCGTTGATGGCCCGAGCCATGTTCTGCCCCATGTACACCGACATCTGGGTTCCGCTGCCGCTGAAGCCCATTGCGTAGTGCAGCCCCTTCACCTCACCTGCCCGCGGCAGGCGGTCGGCGGTCATGTCGACGACGCCGCCCCAGCAATAGTCGATGCGCGTGTCGCGCAACTGGGGAAACAGGACTTTCATGTTGCGTTCGAGCACGGCACCGCTCTTGGCGTCGGATGCCGGGCTTGACAGCGCGAAGCGGGCCCGACCGCCGAAGACCAGCCGGTTGTCGGGCGTCAGCCGGAAATAGTGGCCGACATTCTTCGTTGTCGTCGCATTCCGGCCGCCCGGCATGATTGACGCCACCAGCGTTTCGGACAGCGGCTCGGTTGTCACGACGAAGCTGCCGATCGGAACGATGCGGCGGCGGAAATAACCGAATGGCCCGTGTCGCGACGGACCCGTCGCCACGAGCACTTGGTCAGCCTCAACGGTGTCGTGAGCGGTCTGCACCCGGAATGCATTGCCCGACAGGCGTGCCAGTCCGATGACCGCGGTGTTCTGGAAGATGCGCGCGCCGCTGCGCTGCGCCGCTGCGGCGAGTCCCGCGCCGAAACGGCCCATGTGCATCTGGGCACTCTTGTGCATCACCAGCCCGCCGTAGAAGAGCTCTGACCCGACCTCGCTCGCGATCACTTCCGGGCCCACCAGCGACGTATCCGGGTCGACATGGCGCTGCAGCAGGGCGTATGCCTTCTCCAGCTTGGCAAAATGGTGCGGCTTGGCTGCGAGCTTGATCTTGCCGTTGCGCCGGAAGTCGCATTCGATCCCTTCGTCCCGCACCAACCGCTCGACGCAGTCCACTGCGCTGTCGTAGGCATGGTAGAGCGCGCGCGCCTGCTCCAGCCCAAGTTGCCGCGCCACGACGCTGAAGTCATGGGGCAGTCCGTTGTTGCAGTGGCCGCCGTTGCGCCCTGACGCCTCACCCGCCACGCGCCCGGCCTCGAGGACGACCACCGTCGCCCCCTTGCGTGTCAATGCCAGCGCTGCCGACAGTCCGGTGAAGCCACCGCCGATGATCGCAACATCGGCCCGGGCATCGAGGCCGCGCGGGTCGAGCCCTTCGAATTGCGCTGCCGTGTCGGTCCAGTAGGACGCCAGCTTCATCACGCGGCGTGCGTCCGCCGTGCGGAGCGCTGCTGCGAGGCGTAGGCAAGCGCTGCCAGCAGCACGGTCATCGACACCAAGATCGAACTCACCGCCGCAATAGTGGGATCGACCTGCTCGCGGATCGACAGGAACATCTCACGTGTCAGGGTCGTGGTTTCTCCGCGCGCGATGAACAGCGCAACGACGACTTCATCCAGCGATGACAGGAAACTGAAGACTGCAGCCACGAACATGCTGGTACGGATCTGCGGCAGGGTGACCGTGATGAAGGCTTTCGCCCGGTTGACGCCCAAGCTGCGCGCCGCCATTTCCTGGTTCATGTCGAAAGAGCGCAGTCCGGCACCGGCGGTGAGTAGCACATAGGGGATCGCCAACAGCACGTGGGCGAGGACCAAAGCCCCCATGCTTCCGACCAGCCCCATCTTGCTGAAGACAGCGAACACGCCGACGCCGATGATGATGATCGGGACGATCATCGGCGTCATCAGCAGGACGTAGGCGTAACGCGCTCTGGCCATCCCGCAGGTCATGAGGCCATAGCTGGCCGCGGTTCCGATCGGCACCGCGATCAGCATCGTCAGCGTCGCGATCTCGAAGGAGGTGGAAGCGGCGGCCAGCCACTGGCGCGATCCCAAGAACGCCTGGTACCAGCGCACCGACCAGCCCGGCGGCGGAAAGCGCAACGAAGCGCTGTCTCCGAAGGAGACCGGAAGGATGATCAGCACCGGGATCGTGAGGAACAACAGGATCAGGGCGACCGCCGATGCGATCACGATGCGGTGCGAACGTTCGAGCAGGATCATTGTGTCTCACCGATCCGCCAGGATCTTGCCCAGAGGAACGACCCGGTCGCCCAGCCACAGGATCAGCAGCGTGGCGCCGAGAAGGACGAAAGCCACCGCGCTGGCCGAACCGAACTGGAAGTACAGATCGATATTGCGCTGGACCAGCATCGAGACCATGACGGTTCGCCCGCCGCCGAGCAGCTCCGGCGTGATGTAGAAGCCAAGCGACAGCACGAACACGAACACGCTGCCCGCCACCAGCCCGGGAAGCGACAGCGGAAGGATCACCGTCCGGAACACGCGGCCCGGACGCGCGCCCAGGCTGGCGGCGGCGCGTCCGAAGTCGGGCGGGATCTGCGTCAGGCTGCTGTACAGCGTCAGGACGACGAAGGGAAGCATGATGTGGACCATGCCGATGATGGATCCGGTGAGGTTGTGCACCAGCGCAAGAGGGGACTCCACCACGCCAGCCCACGTGAGGAACTGGTTGACCAGCCCCGTGCGCTGCAGCAGCACCAGCCAGGCGTAGGTTCGCACCAGCACACTGGTCCAGAACGGGATCAGAACCAGCACCATGATGATGGTGGCCGTGCGCGGCCTGCTGACCGCCGCCAGGAATGCAACCGGATATCCCAGCACCACGCAAATCGCGGTGACGGCGAGGCTTGCGACGAAGGTCCGCTGGAACGTTGCAAGCGTCCCTTCTTCCGTGAAGATCCGTACGTAATTCATCAGGGTCAGCGCACCGGCCTGGTCGGTGACCGACTGCCAGAACAGCCAGGCCAGCGGGATGACCATCAACGCGACCACGAACGCCGCGGCCGGCAGCACCAGGGCGAACAATCCCCACTGCTCGCGCCGGCCGGCGCGCGCCAGGTCCGCCGCGTTGTCGGATCGGCAGAGGACCGGTGGAAAGGTGTCGATGGCCGGGCTCATGCGGCAAGCGCCTGCGGGCCGGGAAGCGCGGCGCGGCGCACGAGGATGGTGTCCTGGACGTGAAGCGCCACCGTCACCCGCGCCCCGACCCGCGGCAGCGAGCTCATGTTGCGGTGGTGGCAATGCTGGCGCAGCCCGACCGACGTTCCGTCGTCGAGGCGCACCGAGATCTTCACGCTCTCGCCCTGGTAGATGACGTCATCGACGGATCCGTCGAAGCGGTTCCAATCCTCTCCCCCGACGGAGGCATCGAGGATCAGCTTCTCCGCATGCACCGCCAAGGCCACGGGACCGTCCTGCGGAACAGGCCGCCCCGTGCGCAGCCGCGACATGCCGAGCGACACCGACCCGTCTTCCGAGCGCCGCAACGGCACCAGCGTCGATTCGCCGACGAAGCTCGCCACGAAATCGTTCCGGGGAAAGTTGTACAGCTCCGTGGGCGTGCCCAACTGCTCGATCCTTCCGCTTCGCATCACCGCGATGCGATCGCTCATCGTCAGCGCCTCGCGCTGGTCATGCGTCACGTAGATCATGGTGGCCCCAAGCTTGGCATGCAGCTGCCGCAGTTCGATCTGCATGGTTTCGCGCAGCTGCTTGTCGAGGGCCGAGAGCGGCTCGTCCAGCAGGATCAGCGTGGGATCGAAAACGAGGGCCCGCGCCAGCGCCACGCGCTGCTTCTGCCCTCCTGACAACTGACCGATCTTGCGGCCTTGGTAACCTGCAAGTTCGACCAGGGAGAGCGCATCGGCCACCCGCCGGGCGATCTCGGCAGACCCTGTGTTGCGGGCGCGCAAGGGATATGCGATGTTGCTTTCCACGGTCATGTGGGGGAACAAGGCGTAGTTCTGGAACACCATGCCGATGTTGCGCAGGTGCGGCTGCAGCAGCGTGACGTCGGTCGACCCGAAGAACACCTGGCCGGACGTCGGCCTGTCGAAGCCGCCCAGGATATTGAGCAGCGTCGTCTTGCCGGAACCGGAGGGACCGAGCAGCGAGACGAACTCGCCCTCCCGCACGTCCAGCGACACGCCGTCCAGCGCCTTCGTCGGACCGTACTCCTTGGTCAGGGATCGGATCGATACGGTTTCGAAGCCTGCGCCTGGACGAGTCATGGCCGGCTCACTTCTGCACGAAAGCCAACCACCGGCCTTCAGCAGCTTGGCCCTGGGCGGAACTCCACCACTGCGTGTTCAGTAGGGTCTGCTTGCGGATGTTGTCCGGCGAGGTCGCGAGCTGGGCCGAGCGCTTCGGATCCATGTAGTTCACCAGCTTGCTGTTGAGGGGACCGGTCTTGTAAATGCTTGCCAGCTCGGACTGCGCCTTGGGATCGAGCAGGGCGTTGATCGCCCGCATCGCGTTGTCCCTGTTCTTCGCGCCCTTCAGCACCGCGAGACAGGTGTTCTCCAGGATGCCGCCGTCGTAGCTGAAGCTCACGTCCGCGCCATCGGACTTGGCGGCGTCGGCGCGGCCGTCCCATAGCGCGATCATGTCGACCTCGCCGTCCAGCAGGAGCTGATGTGATTGCGCGCCGGAGGTCCACCACACGGCGATGTTGGGCTTGATCTCCTCAAGCTTCTTGTAGGCGCGCTCGACATCCAGCGGATACAGCTTGTCGGAGGGCACGCCGTCCGCCAGCAGCGCGATTTCCAGCGTCGGCCTGGCGTAGTTGCGCAAGGCACGCTTGCCGGGGAATTTCTTGACGTCCCAGAAATCCGCCCAGCTCTTGGGGCCGCCATTCGGAAACTTCTTGTTGTTGTAGGCTATCAGGGTGGAATAGCCATAGAAGCCGACGAAATACGGGCTGTTGAAGCGCGCGTCGACGTCCTTCGCGTTCGGAATCTGGCTGTAGTCGATCTTCTCCCACATTCCGTCATCGACGCCTCGCAGGCAGTAACCGGCGCCGATGTCGACGACGTCCCATTGCGGATTGTTCATGCCGACGCTGGCCTTGACGACCGGATAGCGGTCGGCGTTCGCTTCGACCGTGATGCGCACCTTAGCCTTGTCCTCCGCCGCGGAGATGATCGTCTTCTTCTGCGCGTCGAGCAGCTTTCCACCGTCGGTGGCGTAAACGACGGTCTGCGACAACGCCGCGGCGCCGTGCAGCAGCAGCAGGCAGGCGCCGCCGGCGGCAACTGATTTCGTGAAACGGGACATGGACAATGACTCCTGAAGTACGACTCGGTGGGGCACTGCGGGTCTGCACACAGGCCTCTCCGCGCGGATGACGGTCATCCGTCCGGACAACCATAAGGGCTGTGATCGGTCCGGGTATTGGACGAAATTGCCGAGGTTGCGCCGCGGCAGGTCAGGTCAAGTCCGTCTTGACAACGCCGCGACGGCGGCGCGCAGGTCTCGCGCGTACTCGCGCCCGAATCGTGTCTGCGGCCGCAGCGCACTGCGTGACAGCACGATTTCCAAGAGCACGTCCGGCTGGAAAGGTCGAACCACCAGATCGCCGAAGTCGCGCCACGGAACCAGCCCGTCCACCAATGCAATCCCGAGGCCATGCTGGACCAGCGGGAGGGCGGCGATCGACAGGGACACTTCGATCTGCACCTGTGGCTGCACGCCCGCCTCCCGGAATGCCTGGTCCAGCAACTTGCCCGCAGGCGTTTGCGCGCTGTAGCTGATCAAGGGCTGCCCGACCAAGTCCGCGGGGGTCACGATGCTGAGTCCCGCCAGCGGCGAGTCGGGTCGCATCAGCGCCACGATGCCCGCCTTGCCCAGGGACTCGCACCGTAGCTGCGCCTCGGCCGACCAGCGCATGGTCACGCCAAGGTCGATGTCGCCAAGCATGATGTGTTCGTCGATCGCCTCCGCAGACAGCGTCTGCAGCACGACGCGCAGCCCGGGATTGCGCTGGCGGAAGCGCTCCGTGGCGTAAGGGAGCAAGGCGAAGGTCGGCGGCGCGCTCGCGCCGACCCGCAGCAATCCCAGCTGCTTGTCGCGGATGCGGTCCGACAAGCCCCTGAGGATCTCGATCTCGCGAAAGATCCTGTCGGCGTCGCGGTAGAGCAGCTGGGCCTCCGCGGTCGGCACCAGCCGGCCACCCAGGCGCTCGAACAGGGTGTATCCGATCTGGGTTTCGAAGTGCCGCAGCAGCTTGCTCACCGCCGGCTGGGACACATGCAGCGCTTCGGCGGCGGCGGTCAGGGACCGGTTGCGCATGACGGCGCGAAACACTTCGAGCTGACGGGCGTTCATGCGCAAGCATAACCAAAGGTTTGGTATTTCCAAACACTTGATATTGGCGCGGGCCGAGCCTCCTCTCCAGAATTGCCGGCATGAATCCACTCATGCACCGCTGCGGCGGAATCAGCGAATGACGATCGGCCGCTTCATCCGCCTGGCCGAAACGGCGCGTGCGCCGGTGCGGCTCGAGGCCGACGGAAGACCACTCGTCGCGCTCGAAGGTGACACCCTGCTGGTCGCACTGCTGGGCAGCGTTGGTCACCTGCGGCACTCCGAATTCGGCGACGGCGTGCGCTCCGGCTTCTGCCTGATGGGGGCCTGCCAGGACTGCTGGGTCTTGACCGAAGACGGTGGACGGCTGCGCGCCTGTACCACCGTGGTGCGCGAAGGTCTGCGCATCACCACCGAACCGCCGGAGGCGACATGGCCCAACCACGCGTGATCGTCGTGGGCACCGGCCCGGCTGGCGTGCGCTGCGCACAGACGCTGGTTGCGGCAGGCCTGTCGCCGACCGTCGTCGACGAAGGCCGGCGTGACGGAGGCCAGATCTACCGGCGCCAGCCCGAAGGCTTTACCCGACCCTATGCCAAGCTCTACGGCAGCGAGGCCACCAAGGCGGAAGACCTGCACCGCAGCTTCGAGGCGATTCGCTCCAAGGTGGATTACCGGCCCGAAACGCTGGCCTGGAACGTGACGGCCAACACGCTGCACGTGGTGCACGGTGGCACCCGAACGGCCGCGCTGCCATTCGATGCGCTTGTCGTCTGCAGCGGCGCCACCGACCGGCTGATGCCGGTGGAGGGCTGGAACCTCGCCGGCTGCTACAGCCTGGGCGCATCGCAGATCGCGCTGAAGTCGCAGGCCTGCGCCATCGGAAGACGGGTCGTCTTCATGGGGACCGGACCGCTGCTGTACCTAGTCGCGTCGCAGTATGTCCAGGCCGGTGCCGCGGTGCTTGCCGTGCTCGACACCTCGCGGTTTTCACAGCGGGTTCGTGCCTTGCCTGCACTTGCTGCCCGGCCAGGCTTGCTGCGCAGGGGCGTGGCGCTGGAGCGCGTCCTGCGCAAGGCCGGTGTCGCGGTGCACAGCGGCATCACGCCCTTGTGCATCACCGGTGCGGCGGCAGCCGGTGTCCAGGGTGTCACGGTGCTGGATGCAAACGGCAGCGAACGGCATTTCGATTGCGACGCCGTGGCGTTGGGCTACCACCTGCGCGCGGAAAGCCAGCTTGCCGATCTGGCGCGCTGCGAATTCAGGTTCGACACCGAGTCGCGCCAATGGCTGCCGCAGATCGACGGAGACGGGCGCAGCACCACCGCCGGGGTCTACCTTGCCGGCGATGGTGCCCGCATTCTGGGCGCCGATGGTGCCGAAGCCAGCGGCCGCCTGGCGGCGCTGGCAGTGCTGTCCGATTTGGGCCAACACGTCTCCCCGGACCCGATGCCTGCGCTGCGACGGACGCTGGTGAAGATGGATCGCTTTCGGCGCGGGCTGGTCAAGGCGTTTCCGTGGCCCCACGCGCACGCCGCGGCCCTGCCGGATTCGGCGGTCGTCTGCCGCTGTGAAACGATCACGGCCGGTGAACTGCGCCGCGTGGTCAACGAGATGGGCGGCAGTGAAATGAATCGGGCCAAGGCCTTCAGCCGGGTCGGCATGGGCCGCTGCCAGGGCCGCTTTTGCGGCCACGCGGCGGCCGAGGTCGTGGCGCACGCCGCCGGCGTGCCGATCGAAATGGTCGGCCGACTGCGCGGGCAGGGACCCGTGAAACCGCTGCCGATGGCGGCGCTCGAGAATCCCGGGGCCGTCGATGTCTGAAGTTCTGAAGGCCGATGTCATCGTCGTCGGCGGCGGCCTCATGGGCGCCGCCAGCGCATTCTTCCTGCGCAAGCGCGGCCGCTCGGTGATCCTGCTGGAGCGCGGTCTGGTCGGCCAGCAGGCCAGCGGCGTCAACTTCGGGAACGTGCGCCGGCAGGGCCGCTACCTGCCGCAACTGCCGCTGGCCCATCGCTCACGGGCCATCTGGGGCCAGATGAAGGAACTGCTGGGCGACGACGCCGAATTCCTCGTCACCGGCCATGTGCGGGGCGTCTATGACGAGGCGCAGGCGGCGGTGGTGGAGAAATACGCCAAGGACGCGCGCGGCTGGGGCCTGGACCTCGAGCTGATCGGGGGCAGTGCGTTCCGCCGCCGCTTCCCGTTCTTCGGCACCGAGGTCATCTGCGGCTCCTATTCGCCGAACGACGGCCATGCCAACCCCCGGCTGGCGGCACCCGCGTTCGGCCGTGCCGCGGCACGCGCAGGCGCCCAGGTGATCGAGAACTGCGAGGTGCTGGCGATCGACAAGGACGGCGAGGACTTCCGGGTGCAGGCGGCCGACGGCCGGTGCTTCCGCGCGCCGGCCGCACTGATCTGCGCCGGCGCGTGGGGTGACAAGTTGTCCGCCGCGTTCGGCGAGCCGGTCCCGCTGACGCCGCACGGACCCAGCATGGGTGTCACCGAGCCCTTGCCCTACGGCATCGTCCCGGTCGTCGGCGTCTCCACCAAGGTGGCGCACGAGGTCGTCTACTTCCGCCAGGTCAAGCGCGGAAACATCGTATTCGGCGGCGGGTTGCGGGGACCGGCATACCCGGAGCTCCGACGCGCCTATGTGCTGCCGGAGAACATCCTGCGCCAGCTGCGCGAGCTCCGGCGCCTGGCGCCGGTGCTGGGCAAGCTGCAGGTTCTGCGCACCTGGAGCGGCATCGAGGGGTACATGCGCGACGAGCTGCCGGTCATGGGCCCCAGCGGCCGGGTCAGCGGCCTGTTCTACGCCTTCGGTTTCTGCGGCCATGGCTTCCAGCTCGGCCCCGGGGTCGGCGACGTGATGGCCGAGCTCATCGATACCGGCGCCACCATGACGCCGATCGAACCATTCCACATCCAGCGGTTCGCGGCCTCCCCCGCTACCGCCCCATCCACCCGCCGGGCTGCTGCGTCCGCAACCGCCTGATCCTTACCGACAGTTCCTGGAGACCTCCCATGTCCGTGACCGCCCACCCCGCAGAAGACCTCGTCGTCGATGAGCGCGCCCGCCGCGTCCACCAGAGCAGCCTGGTCTTCGACGGCCTCGCAATCTCCTATGTGCTCGATGAGAAGTTCACGCGTCGCTGCCTCGAAGGCGGCGTCAACGCCGCCAACGTCACCTTCGCGCTGGAGGAGAACTGGGACAAGACCCTGCACAACTTCGAACGCTACCTGACCAAGATCGACAAGAACCCCCTTCTCACGCTGTGCACCACCGCCGACGACGTGGTCGCCGCCAAGGAAAAGGGCAAGCTCGGCATCGTGATCGGCACCCAGGGCGCCAGCATGATCGAGGATCCGGACCAGTTCTGGCGCCTCGAAACCATGACTCGTCTGGGGCTGCGTTTCCTCGGCCTGGCCTACACCACCTCGAACGCGCTTGGAGACGGCTGCGGCGAGAAGCGCGACGCCGGCCTGACCTACCTCGGCGAAGAGCTGATCGCGCTGGCGAACACGCTGCCGCTGATGCTGGACCTGTCGCACTGCGGCCACCGCACCCGTGCCGAGGCGACCGCGCTGTCGCGGGCTCCGGTCTGCACGCACTCGAACAGCGACCAGCTGCGCCCCAATGGCCGCAACACCACCGACGCCACGGTCAAGGCGATGGCCGCCAAGGGCGGCACGGTCGGCGTTTGCGGGCTGCCGCAATCGCTGTCCGACGACACGCCGACGCTGGACGACCTGCTCAACCACATCGACCACTACGTGAAGCTCGTCGGGGTCGACCACGTCGGCATCGGCATGGACTATGTCGAGTCGTTCCAGGAGTCCGCGACCGTCGTCGCCCCGCCCAGCGTCGTGACCTGGCGCACCCGCCGTCCGGACATCTTCGGTCCCCTGTCGGCGTTCGGACGCCAGTCCTACCCGATCGGCGTCGAGTCGGTCCGCAAGCTGCCGAACCTCACCCAGGGTTTGTTCGACCGCGGCTATTCGGAAAGCGACGTCAAGGCGCTTCTCGGCGGCAGCTGGCTGCGCGCCATGCGCAAGTTCTGCGGCTGATCCGCGTCCCCACAATTCACCGGAGCCTTCCATGAGCGTCGCCGCCACACCCGCGCATTCCACGCGCAGAGTTTTTCTGGGCTCCCTGGCCAGCCTGCCGCTGGCGGCAAGCAGCGCGCTTTGGTCCGGACACGCGATGGCGCAAGATCGCTATCCCAGCCGCGCGATCAGGATGATCGTCCCGTTCGCCCCAGGCAGCAGTACGGACATCGCCGCGCGGAGCTGGGGCGAAGTGATCGGCAGGCAGCTAGGCGGCGCTTCGGTCATCGTCGACAACCGCGCGGGGGCGGGAGGCAACATCGGAGCCACGGCGGTCGCACGGTCGACGCCCGATGGGTACACGCTTCTCTACAGCACGGCCACCACCTGGGCGATCGCGCCCTTGATCTACCAGGACCTCGCCTATCAGCCCACTCGCGATTTCCTGCCCGTCGCGGTGACGACCACCGTCCCGACTCTCCTTGTGGTCAGCGGCGACAGCGACATCCGCTCCTTCCAGGACCTCGCCGACCGCGTCAAGGCGGCTCCGGATCGGCACAGCTACGGCTCCAACGGGGTGGGGGCGAACAGCCACATCACATGCAAGCTGATCGCGAACCGCCTGGGCGTCCCCAACCTCCTGCACGTACCGTTCAAACAGGGATCGCAAGGCGTCATGGCGGAGGTCGTGGCGGGCCGGCTCACCTTCGCCGTCGATCCCTGGTCCGTCGTCGGTCCTCTCGTGCGCTCCGGCAGGCTGCGCGCCCTTGCCGCGACCGGCAGCAAGCGCCTCTCGGTCGCATCGGAGATCCCGACCTTGAGCGAGATGCTGCACCAGGAACTGGACACAACCACCTGGAGCGGTCTCTGGGCACCCGCCGGCGCACCTGCGGACATCGTGACCCGTCTGCATGAGGGAATCGCGGCGGGCCGGAAGAATGCCGCCCTGGTGAAGCAGTTCGAGGAACAGGGAACACCCTTGATGCCGGACATGTCGCTCCCGCAGGTGAACATGTTCATGAAGCAGGAAGTCGAACGGTGGAAAGTCATGGTGAAGGAAGCCCAGATCTCCGTCTAGTTCGTTCGGCTCTCCCATGCATCTACTCGAATCGCACGGCAGCGACCTGCCGGATCGCGTCCAATCCGTCCAAGTCAGCGGCGAATCGCTGCCCTATGCAGCCGCCGGTCTGCCCACAGCCGTATCGGCGCCGCTCGCCCAGGTCCTTGCCTACATCGAGCACAACGCCTGCCAGCCGCTGCGCCTTGAACAACTGGCTTCGATCGCCTGCCTCAGCGTCTGCCGATTCATCCGAGTCTTTCATCGCCAGTTCGGCCTGCCGCCGCACCGCTATATCTGTCACGTCAGGATCGAGCGGGTCAAGGCCTTGCTGCGCGCCGGCGTGGCGCCGGCCGTTGTGGCTGGCGAGACAGGGTTCTACGACCAGAGTCATCTGTCGCGTCATTTCAAGAACGTGTGCGGAATGACCCCCGGCCAATACCTGTCGCAACTGCGCGCGCAGAGTGCGCCAACTCAGGGACTCGAGACTCATTGACACAGCCATTCTTGCGGGTGATTGACAATCCTTTGAGCGGTCAATTCGAATCTCTCGACCATCCTGACGCGGACGGCAGAGTCCCTCCGGGATTGTCACACTCGCTTGCCCAACAAAATCAACGGCTTACGAGCTTCGCCTTCAAAGTTGCACCTGTCGCCTTTTCGAAGTTGCGCGGTACAAAGCTGCTGCGGATCCAACGGCCGGTTTCCGGCGGTTTCGGCGTCCGATGTAGGCCCATTTAGGGCCCACAACGCCTGTTCGGATCTTCAGTTAGCAGCCGTTCAAGACGGGGGGCACCGCAGCCTTAACTTCGAAGAACGGGGTCGCGCAACTGTGAAACCTCTGCGCGCAAGCTGTTGATCTTCCTAGCTTTTTAGGTGTGACAATCTCGGAAGAGCTCACCGGCACTTTCGGCGGAGCGATCACGCCTTTCAAGGGGCAGATCGAGAATGCCGGACATTTCTTGCAGCCGACGGCTATGGCAATCGGGCAAAGCGTCATATGGACCTCCTTCACGCGTCGCTGGCCAGCATAGCGAGACGTTCGTCCAGGTACGCGTCGGCCGCGAGGTAGCAGCGCGTCGTGTCGCGCTACACCACGCCTCGCACTCCTCCATCCGGCGCAACTGGTGCAGCACCCGGCTCAACACATCGGCGCTATCACTTCCGTGAACCGACGTAGCACCCGCTGGAAAGACTGTCGTATTGGCTAGGCCATCGGATCCGCCATGGGAGGAGAATCAGGTCATCGGCATCGGCAGGCGAACCGGCGATAGTCAGCGATGGTGGCACGTCGGTTGCGTGCGAACAGAGAAGCAACAGGAGCGAGCATGCAGATCCGCGTTGGTTTCGAGATGGCGTATCAGTTCCCACAGCCGACGCCGATGATCCTGGCATTGAGCGTCCACCATTCGCGTGCGTCCGATCTGGTGCGGCCTGATTACCTCGTGACGAGTCCCTCGGTGCCTATCACCGCATACCGCGATCTGTTCGGCAACTGGTGCAGTCGCATCGTCGCGCCGCAAGGCCGCTTCGTCCTCAGCACTGATGCGCTGGTCAACGACACCGGCGCGCCTGATGTTGTTGCTCCTTGGGCCACGCAGACGCCGGTCGAACAGCTCCCGGAATCGACGCTGGTCTACCTCATCGGCAGCCGCTATTGCGAGACCGACCAGCTCTCCGAGATTGCGTGGCAGCGGTTCGGCTCGAGCCCGACCGGCTGGGCGCGCGTGCAGGCGATCTGCGATTTCGTGCACCGACACATCGAGTTCGGCTACCAGCACGCGCGCCGAACGCGCACCGCCTTGGACGCCTATAAGGAAGGCCACGGCGTGTGCCGTGACTACGCTCACCTGGCGATCGCATTCTGCCGCTGCATGAACATACCGGCGCGCTATTGCACCGGCTATCTTGGCGATGTTGGCACTGAGCCACCATACGGGACAATGGACTTCGCGGGCTGGTTCGAGGCTTATCTCGGCGACCGCTGGTACACCTTCGACGCGCGCAACAACACACCGCGTATCGGCCGCGTGCTGATTGCACGCGGGCGCGACGCCTGCGATGTCGCGCTATCCACAACGTTCGGCCCGAACACGCTCGAGGGCTTCAAGGTCTGGGCCGACGAAGTCGCAGCCGGCCTGCCTGTTGACGCCCAGGCGAAATCGGATCTGCGGTCGACCAATCCTTTATTGGGCGCGAACTGACCCGCGCTTCATCTGCATCATCGCGAAATGGGACGTGCGCGGCAGCATCCAGCCGTCGTCGCCCGGCCAGAGCTGCGATCCCGCGTTGCTGTTCGGTTCGTGCGCCGCCGAACAGCATCATTCGAGAATCGTGAACAGCCAGCTCTTTGGGTCCTATGCGGCCACAGTCGGCCCGACTGCAGCAGTTCGTTCTCTTTGAGCTTCCGGCCCAAAGCCCCACGTAGAGGGCTATCGCGAGGCTCGCGCAACGTTCAAATGTGCATTGCTCCTAGAGCGCCAACGACCAGGCCAACGCCTGCAACTGCGAGCATCCCCCACTCCAACCACTTTCTCCTTGTGAGCAACGCCATGGCAGCCAAAGCGATGGAGACCTGTAGCGCAGTGGTCGCTTGCGCCCAACGATGGTGCTGGTGCATTTGCGCCTCCGATTTTTGGTCCCAATCGGTTGCGTCTGCCTCAAGCTTCTGCGCGACGAGCAATATCTCAGCTTTTTCTTGTTCATACCGCGAAACCTTCGTCTGCCAGCCTTGCTTGCGGTCATCGGGCGACATGTCCCTGGCGAACTCAGCGAGCGACTGCTTCGTGCTCTTCGACTGAAAGTAGTTCCATTGGTTTGAAGCCTCGGTCTTCTTCATGCCAGCGTTGTTCTTGTAGAGGCCCGCGTTGGCTTGAGTTAGACCTCCCATGTACGCAAAGATCGCTCCCACTGTGGCGATGACAGCAGTGCATACGGCGATTTGGCTGGTCATGTTCCTGCGGCCAGGCTTTTCTGTAGAAGTTGATTCAGAGGGGCCATGCGCACTAGCGTGCTCGAGTTCGTGGTCGTGCGGGCCATGCACGTGAAAACCGCCTGCTGACATAAATTTCCTCGTTGTCGTAGGAAGGCGAGTATGACGGCGCCGAGCGACGTCTAGCGCGCGCCGAGAACACGCACGCACTTTTTGTCGCTTTTTATTGAACAAGTACTTCGTCGCAGGACCGCTCGTCGAGAAGCACTTGGGCCGCGTTTTCTCCCTCGACCGCGAAGGTCCGGCGTTGGCGACCTGTCAAAGCCCCGCATCTGAAGCCAATGACGCGTGACCGCTGCTGCGTTGCAAGGCGTCCGTGAATAGCCGCCACTGCGCTCTCCTGCCGAAGCCCCGGGGAGCGGATCGGCGCTGGCTGCTATAACCTGCATCGCTATGGACAGCCGCCTCATCCGTTTCCGCATCAATCGCGACATCGAGGAGAAAGCGCATCGGATGGCGGCTGAGCGCGGCATGGAACTGCCGGATGTCATGCGCATGATGCTAACCAAGGCCGTGCGTATCGGCGATTTCGCTATCGACCAGGATCGAGACGCTGCCTCGGAACCGGCCAACGACCTGCCTTTCCAGGCCTACGAACCCCGATACTGGGATCCGCTGAAGGCGTCTCTGGACGCGGAGGCCGCGCTGGCGCTGCTGAAGCAGGCGATTGCCGACCGGACGGCTGCAGGAGCTCAGTGGCATCCTCGCGCGCCACAAGTTCGCCAACAAGATCGCCGCCTCCGGCCTCACGCTGGAACAACTCGTGCATGGCTACGCCACGCTGGCGAGCCTGGTTCGCCCGGCCACGATCGCGCCCACCATCAAGGATGACCCCGACGACGATGTCGTGCCGGCCGCCGCCTTGGCCGCACGCTCCAGGCTCATCGTCTCGGGCGATCGGCATTTGCTCACGCTCGGGCAGTTTCAGGGCATCGCCATCCTGACCGTGCGCCAGGCCATGGAGCAACTGGCGCAGCAGCCATAGCGCGCACACGATGCACCGCAGTCCCCGCGCTGGCAGCTGTAGCCGTGAGTACCGACGAACGCCCCCAGGAAGCCGGTAACACCTCAGGGTCAAGGCTGCATGCGGCCTTGCGCCCGATCGGTGTGACCTCTTGCCGAGCAAGTAACACCGAACAATCGAGCAACCGTGCGGGTTGCCGGGCACCTGGTAGGTGCGTATGGCGTATGGGGGTTGGGCTGCTTAACAATTAAGCAAACGCATTCGGCGCCGCGCCTTCGAGCACCCCGTTCGAGCGATCGGCACGATCGCTTCGAGAGCGTCACATCACGACGCGCATGCGTCCAGGGGTGTAGCCCAACTGCATC